>CAVXLO010000038.1:0-255151 GCA_963762555.1 uncultured Verrucomicrobiae bacterium | reverse complement strand
CCGCATAATTCATAATGAATTGAACAAAGAAGCGGCGAAGGCGTCAGAAGGCTTGATAACACTGAGCCAAATGAAAACACCACTCGCCGCTTCTTCTTCGACAGACTGTAGCCAGCAACCGTTGCTGTTTCAAGACCTGGGTTCACGCAAAGTCGTGGCCGATTTTTCCGGTGGCACCCTCTCGACCGATGCCGGCGCATTGCTGCTGCGCCAAGTGGACAACCATCTGGGACTAACGGCGGAACTGGCCCAATGTTTTTGCGACCAGCGTGCCCCCGCCTGGGTGGATCATTCCGTGCAGGAAATGCTCTGCCAGCGCCTCTTCGGCACGGCGCTGGGCTACGAGGACGTCAATGATCACCAGCGCCTGCGACTGGACCCGCTGCTGGCGGCGGCCTGCGGCAAGACCGATCCCTTGGGCGAGCAACGGGTGCTGCCGCAGCATCGGGGCATCGCCTTGGCGGCTCCCTCCACGCTCAACCGCTTGGAGTTATCGAATAACAAAGACACCCGCTGCCATAAAGTGCCGCACGACCCGGCCAAGGTGGAGGCCTGCCTGCTGAAAATGGGGGCGCGTTGTCTGCCTAAGCACGCCAAAGAGATCGTGCTGGATTTGGACGCGATGGGCCATCGGCTGCACGGCTTTCAGGAGGGGCGGCACTTCAACGCCTACTATGACGATTATTGTTACCTGCCGCTCTACGCCTTTGTGGGGGACTTTCCCTTGTGGGCGCAGTTGCGCACCGCCGAACACGAGGCCGCTTACGGAGCGGTGGCCGCGCTGGAGAAGATTGTGGCCGCCCTGCGCCGGCGTTGCCGCCGGGCGCGCATTATCGTGCGGGGCGACAGCGGCTTTGGCCGGGAGGAAATCATGGCTTGGTGTGAGCGCCAGCGGGAAGTTTACTACTGTCTGGGCTTGGCCAAGAACAGCGTCTTGATTGAGAAGCTGGGGCCGGCGCTGGCCACGGCCCGCGCGCGCCATTGTCTGACGGGCGCGGCCAGCGTGCGCGAGTTCACCGAGTTCCGGTATCGGACCCAGGAGAGTTGGAGCCGGGAACGCCGGGTGATCGGCAAGGCGGAGGTGATGAAGGAAGGGGAGAATCCGCGCTTTGTGGTGACCAATCTGCCGGCCCAGGGGTTCAAGCACGACGAGGACGAGGACCGTTTCAGCCCGGCCCGGCTTTACGAAGAACTCTATTGTGCGCGGGGCGACATGGAGAACAAGCTCAAGCAGCAAGTGCTGGATTTGCATGCCGACCGCATGAGCACGCAGTATCTGGCCAGCAACCAGTTCCGGTTGTGGGAAGCCATGTTTGCTTACTCTGTTATTGGAGCGCCTGCGCACGCAGGGCTTGTCGGGGACCGAGTTGGAGCGGGCCACGGCCGGGAGCCTGCGTTTGAAGCTCTTGAAGATAGCGGCCCAGGTGCGGGTGAGCGTGCGCCGGGTCTATGTGCAGATGAGCAGCGCCTTCCCGCTGCAGGAGCTCTTTCGGCTTTGCCATCGGCGACTGATGCGACTGGCAGTGCCGACGGGCTGAGCAGCAACGCCGAAAGCATCGTCTGTGGGAACGACTCAGGGAAGACGTGCGTACCGAGGCGATTAGTTTGGTTGACTTACCCAGCTTTTGCGCTCGGCTCAGCAGCCGGATGGCAAAAGGACCTCTCCTCGACTGAGGTTTGCTCCTCCAATCCTCGCCCGACGCCAAAAACCTCAAGCAGTATGAAATATGCGGGCTAAACATCCAGACTATCATCAGTTCCAGCGGTATTTGGCCCAGCACCATTACTTGAGCTATCGTGGTCCGGTTGGGGAGAACCTGGGCTATCTGATCCGGAGTTGCGCGGGGGTGGATCTGGCGTGTTTGCTCTTTGGCGCGGCGGCCTGGCAATGCGCTCCCCGAGACCGGTGGATCGGTTGGTCGCCCCAGCAACGAGCGGCGGGTTTGGCGGGGATCGCCAACAACAGCCGATTTCTAATTTTACCTTGGGTGAAGGTGCGCCACTTGGCAAGTCACCTCCTTTCTCAAATCGCTGGGCGCATCGACGCCGACTGGCAAGAGCGCTACCATCACCGGCTTTACCTGCTGGAGACCTTCGTGCAGCCGGACCGTTTCCGGGGTACCGCTTACCAGGCGTCCAACTGGATCCGGGTGGGTCAAACCACCGGACGAACGCGCCAGAATGAGCGGCAGCGAGACAACTTGGTTCATGCTCCTTGTAAGGACATTTACCTCTATCGGTTAACCCGAGATGTGCACCGAGCGCTCTGCCGTTAAAGACCGGGCGGGGCTCATGCGGTTGGGGCGAGCCGACTTGTCTGGCTTGGTGGACTACGCCTTGGGGTTACAAGCCGAGAACGCTCGCCTGCGGGACGCGGCGGCGCAGAGTAGCCACAACAGTTCGCGCCCGCCTTCGACGGACCGCCCCGAAACACCCCGGCCCAAGAGTCTGCGCAAAAAATCGGGGCGTCGCTCCGGCGGTCAACCGGGCCATCCCGGACGCACTCTCCTCTTCAGCGACGATCCCCAGCACATCCACATTCATCCCTTGCAGGAGTGCGAGTGCGGCGAGGATCTTTCCCAAGAGCCTGCCCTGGACTTTGAACGCCGCCAAGTCCTGGACCTGCCTCCCCTCACGCTGGAGTGCACCGAACATCGCGCCGAAATCAAAGATTGTCCCTGCTGTCACACGCGCGTCAGGGCTGCTTTTCCCGAGGCGGTCAACGCCCCGGTTCAATATGGGAAGAACTTTCGCTCCTTACTGGCCTACTTCTACGATGCTCAATTGGGAGCCAGTCTGCGCATCCGCCAAATGTGTGAGGAGATGTTCGGCTATGCCGTCAGCGAAGCTACCCTGCAAAGCGCGCGCCAGGAGCAATCTCAGGCCCTGGAGCCCTTTGAAGAGCGCTTGAAAACAATCCTGCCCCAAGAACCGGTGCTCCATGTTGATGAAACCAGCCTTCCGATCAATAAAACCAAACACTGGTTGCATGTCATTTGCACGCCCCTGCTGACCTTCTTCAGCATCCAAAAGCTCCGCGGCAAAGAGGCCATCCACGCCATCGGCATCATCCCTCAGTTCACCGGCTGGTTGATGCATGACTTTCTCTCCAGCTATTTGAGCTTTGAAAACTGCCTCCATACCTTCTGCAAAAGCCATCTGATGCGTGAGTTGGTTTTCCTCTTCGAGCAACACCAGCAGCGCTGGGCCAAAGACCTCTACGACCTGTTCCTGGAGATGCTCCGCTATGTTCAGGAACAAAAGGCCCGCGATGCGCCCGTGGGCCGAGCCGAATATAAGCGATGGCAAGAACGCTACCTCCAACTCTTACGAGCCGGACGCCGGATCAACCCCCTGACCTCCGAGCAAAGGACCGGCCGCTGCCGTAAGCAATCCAAGGAGCAGAACCTCCTGGATCGCCTGGAGGCCTATGACGAGTTCATCCTCGCCTTCTTGTGGGCTTGGGAGCTGCCCTTCACGAATAACGAAGCCGAGCGCGACTTCCGCTTCATGAAAACCCGAATTAAGATCTCCGGCTGCTTTCGCACCTTGGAGGGCGCCCGCCGCCATGTCCGGATCCGATCCTATATCTGTACCCTTCGCAAGCAGGGACTGCCCGTCCTCGAATACCTTCGCCGAGCCTTGGACGGACGTTCGTTCCTCCCCGAAACTTCAAAAACCACCTGAGTAGTTACCCAAAATCGCAGTGGAGAACCTCGCCGGCCAGAAAAGGTTCAATTGGTCTCCGTAGCGCGTGACGCCGATCTGCAGTGGGATGAACATCGAAATATCGGCTCGTGCCGCGAAGGCAGAAACCTTCCCGCCGGCGATGACGAAATCGCCTCCCGCATATAGGTCAGCGTCCGACACGACGAGTGTTCCGACATAAGGGGAGAACCCACCTATCCCCGAGCCTAAGGGCGACCAGACGTTCCCGTTCCATCGGGCAATGGCCCTGACATTAACGACTTCAGGCCCTGTGTTCGTGGCATAGTCGAAACTGCCCCCCGCATAGAGGTCGGAGCCGGATACCGCCAGCGCATAGACCGGGTCACTCATCCCCGAGCCCAAGGCTGACCAGGCGCTCCCGTTCCATTTCGCAACATAGTTGACCGGGACGGCGCCCGCTCCGGCGTTGGTGGCGTAGGTGAAGGAGCCCCCTGCGTATAGGTCGGTGCCCGATGCCGCCAGGGCAGACACAGTGCCGTTCAGGCCCGAAGCCAGGGCCGACCAAGCGCTCCCGTTCCATTTGCCAACATAGTTGACGCGGAGAGCGCTCGGTCCGGCATTGGTGGCATACGTAAAGGCACCCCCTGCATACAGGTCGGTACCCGATACCGCCAGAGCAGTGACCGAGCCGTTCACGCCCAAACCCAAAGCCGACCAGGCGCTTCCATTCCATCGTGCCGTGCGGTAAGCGCGCAGCCCGCTCGCGTAGGTAAAATCCCCGCCTGCATAAAGGTCGGGGCCCGACGCCGCCAGCGCATAGACATAATTGTTCACGCCGTTGCCCACCGCCGACCAGGTATTCCCGTTCCATTTGGCAATGCGGGCGACGGTGACAGGGGCCGGTCCAGAGTTGGTGACGTAGTAGAAATAGCCCCCGGCATACAGGTCGGTGCCCAACACGGCCAGGGCATTGACAGGATACTGCATGCCCAGGCCCAGGGCCGACCAACCGTTTCCATCCCGCTTCGCGATGTAGTTGGCCGCGTTCCCGCCCGCTCCAGTAAAAGTGCCCCCCTCATACAGGTCAGGTACCTGACACCGCTAGCGCACGAATGGACGGACCGGTGCCGCCAGCTATGCCCGAGCCCAAGGCCGACCACGAGCTGCCATCCCATCTGGCGACGGAGTTGGCAGCATTCCCGCCGGCTGCGGTGAAAGTGCCCCCTGCGTAGAGGTTGCCACCCGACATCACAAGCGCCTGGACAGAACCGATGTTCATGCCCGAGCCCAAGGGCCACCAGGCGTAACCGTTCCACTCTGCAATGAGACACACGAAGGAAGGGCCAAATCCTGAGTTGGTTGCATAGACGAAGGTCCCACCGGCGTACAGGTGCGTGCCCGACACCGCGAGCGCATAGACAGAGTTATCCATTCCTAGGCCCAAGGCCGACCAGGTACTACCGTTCCATTTGGCAACCCTCCTGGCGGCGTTTCCCCCAGCCGTGGTAAACCGGCCCCCCGCGTACAGGGTGCCGCCCGACACCGCCAATGAGTAGACGCTGTTGTCCATCCCCGAACCCAACGCCGACCAAGTGCTTCCGTTCCACTTGGCAATGCGGTTGGCAGTGACGGTGGCGGGCCCCGCGTTGGTGGCATAGACGAAAGTGCCCCCCGCGTACAGGTCGGTGCCCGACACCGCCAGCACTCCGGGAGCGGCACTCATCCCCAAGCCCAGGAGCGACCAGGTGTTCCCATCCCATTTGGCAACACCCTTGGCCGAGTCTCCACCAGCCGTGGTGAAAGTCCCCGTCGCGTACAAGTCGGCGCCCAAAACCGCGAGCGCTCCGGGAGCCGCGCTCATCCCGGAACCCAAGGCGGACCAGGCCGTCCCGTCCCATTTAGCGATGTAGTTGACAGTGACGGTGCTCGGTCCCGCGTTCGTAGCATAAGTGAAACGTCCTCCGACATAGACGTCGGTACCCGACGCCGTCAGTGCAGTAACGTAAGAAATGGAGGAATCACTGCCCAAGCCAAGACCCAGGGCCGACCAAGCGCTGCCGTCCCATTTCGCCACGCCTGCGGCAACGGCATTGCCAACGGCGCTAAATATCCCTCCAATATAGAGATTGCCGGCATCGTCTGCTGCGGCCGCAGACACTCCCATATCTGCGCCGGCCAAACCTCCCAGGCTGATCCAGTTGTCGTCACTGAAGGTCGGGTCTATTCGCACCGGGTAGGCGGCACCGCCATCCTCCACCACAATGGCCAAAAGGGCCTTGCTGGGGAGGCGTTCCACGGCCTTCCATCGCTGACCTGAGGAACCAGGGCCGGAGAGGAAGCCGCCCGCTCCCTTCGGCGTCAGGCTTCCCGCTTCTGGAAAGTGGGCGGCCAACCCGCAAGGTTCGAGTCTGGCCGCCTCGTCGGCGACTGAGGCTACTTCCATTCGCGCTGCCAACTCTCTGCCTTGGGCATCGGTCGCCCGCAGGCGGCTATAGGCAATCTTGCGCCCGGAACCGTCCAACGCTAACCGCGCGCCGCCCGCCCACGCTTCCGCCCTCGCCCCCGTCACCTCCAAGCCCAGCCGCAACGGCCCTGTCCCTTCTGGCCGCT
This sequence comes from uncultured Verrucomicrobiae bacterium, assembly GCA_963762555.1. GTDB lineage: Bacteria > Verrucomicrobiota > Verrucomicrobiia > Limisphaerales > UBA8199 > PALSA-1440. The sequence goes on along the minus strand of CAVXLO010000038.1, from coordinate 248,872 downwards.
CCTCCACTACAAAATCCTGCCGTAAGCCATCCACACTTACGCTGTATTCCTCAGTCAGTCCCAGCCGAACATACCTCGCGGCCTGCCCCGCCAACTCGACCTTTCCTTCGCGAGCCAGGAGCGCGTGTTCGCGACAGGCTTCGGTGACTCTCTGGCTGTCCCCTCTCAATGCTGGCGGGTGAGTGGGTGCGGTTGGGCGGGCAAGCATAGCGGCACTCCATTCCTCGCTCTCCCGTCCCACCGCAACGGCCATGACGCGAAACCGTTCGCCCTCGGAGGCGGCGGCCGTAGAGGCCAGCCACAAGCCTTCGGGGGTGGCCTGGGCCTGGAGTTTCTGGAAGACACAACGCAGCCCCGCTCCCTCCGGTGTAGGGACAACCGACAGGCCATCACCTTTGTATTGCATGCCGGCAACCGCGCCGATCTGGTCCAGGGGGATCACGTCCCGCTTCGGAGAGGCGCCGACAGCCGTGAATGTGACCAGGAACAGCGTTAAGCCCAGCAAAGCGCCATTGAGAGGAGGATTGGTCTTCTGCCCCGAGAAGATGGGTCTAATCTTTCCGTCCACGCCGCAGTTCGCTTCCATAGCTGTTTCCTTTCCAGAATGTCTCCGTTGGGATTCCCCGAGGCAGGTTTTTGTTCCCGGCTTTTGGCCGGGAAGTCAGCGTCCGCCCCACCCGCATCTCATTCACGGTCCCAGTCAATCACATTCAGCCGTCCAGTGTCAACACTAATGAGAGGGAGCTAGTGAGCGGGGGCGCAACTCACGTTATCGGCCCTGGCCCCTGGGAGCGCCGGCATCCCTGCCGGCACCTTGCAACATCGCCCGATTTGAGGTAAACCCCAAAGTGTCCCGCGAGAGCACGCCGGCAGGGATGCCGGCGATCCCAGGGGCCGATAACGTGAGTTGCGCCCAGTGAGCGGTTGTCTTCCCCCGCCATGACTGTTCCTGGCGCGAACCGGCGCTTGCTCTTGCTCAGTGAATGGGGTCAAGCCTTTACATTATGCATTTTCTCCCGGTTCCCCAGGTGTGCACCGCCCTGCGATCAAGAAGCGGGAACGATGTATAGGCTTGACCTTTTTCCTGCTCATCTCTGAAACAAGCTGCTCAATCCCAGGCCTAACAGGACCAAGAACAGCAGAGCCACTCCGAGAATCATTACCACCCTCAGTGGCCAGGCAATCCACCCAGGCACTGTCGGCCCTGGCAGGGGGACGCCTGCCCGCCTTTGGAGGTAGAGCGAAATCGGAAAGAGGATGAGCAAGCCAAGGATGAAACAGGCCGAGAGCGACCAGACGGCCACGGCGCCGCTCAGGTTCTCCATGAACTGACGCTCGGTAATGCCCTGGTGCTCCCGCACCTGCTTGCACACCCAAAGGCCAATGAAGCCGACGACTGTGAGCGAGCCGCCGGCGAGTCCGAGTACCCTGTAAGCTGGCCATCGAGTGCTCACGCGGACGATACCCCCGAACGATGCGCGCCGCCGGCTCCGCGCCAGTGATGTCCGATATGCAGACTGATGCTCATGGCGGCGTCGAGTGAATGTGCTTGGTGGCCAGACCGTACCGCGTCCATGCAAAAAAGCACGCCAGAAGCAGAGCGCTGCCCAAGCACAGCCAAGGCAGCCAATACCGTGCGGCGCCCTCGATGCGGCCCGTCGCGAGGTCAACGCGATAGCTCCTCCCAGCCTCGTTTCGAACCAAGAGCATGTCGCCCTGCACGCTCAGGCTGTTGATGAAGACGTCCTGACAGTCCTTCTCGGCCAACGGCATATACCAGACGTCATAGACCCTGGTTCGCCACAGGGTCTTCTTCGACGCCAACTCGACTGCCTCGACGAAGCACATATCCCGAGCTCGATACTCGATCCCCTGACGCACTACCGGGGCAACAGGCTTCGGCGCGGCCCGCTTTGCAAATGACGCGACTGGATAGAGCGAGGCCACAACCAGCAAGGAAATTAGGATTGTTCTTCGCGGGTGCATCGTCATGACCAACCCTAGCTCACCGATGACGCCCCCGCGCCGGTGCTTGATTTGGCAGGTGGTGCCGTCGGGCCGCCATTCGGTGCAGCGGTGAGTACCGCCAGGAGGCGGTGCCAGGCCCTCAAACTCGATCGCCCAAACCGCAGCAGATGCGTGGTGACCCCAATGAAAGAAACAGGAATTACGCCAGCACGTTATCGCGCGTGTCACATCGCCCGCGTCCATAAACTGCAAGCCGTGGCGTAGCTCCTCATAGATATGCAAGAAATCAAGATGGATGTTTTCAGTGAACGAGCCTTCCGCGTGAACCTCGTCGGGCCACAAGATCGCCCTGTAGCACTGAAAAGGGAAGTCCGTGAACCGCCTGGTATCAGCCCACCGCACTTCCTGTGGGGGACCTGGAGCCTCCCGTTCAAGCTGCTGCCCGGTCGCCGTCTTCAGGCCTGGCGCGCCCTCAAGGAGCGCCAGCAGGATCTGATGCACCCTCGCAGCGTCATGCGCGTCTGATTCCACCCACGCGCAGTACTGCCGCACATGCGAAGTGAAGGTCTCGGGTGACATACGCTTACGGCGAACAGTTCGCCTCATTTGCCGCCGCGGAGGCCGGCAGGGCACAAAGAAGATACAGGAATGATGCGAAGCCGCCGGGCGGACAGAGCAGACGGCGACCAGGTGCAGGCGCTTTCTTCGGCGCTTTCAAGCCTGCGCCCTCCGAAGCTTTCGGGCCGCCACTCCGCCGATATACCACCACCACCAGAGCGAACTCGCGGGCACGATTACCCAGAAGACCCACTCCGGGAGATCCCACGATATGCCTGCAAGCGTGAGGACGAACCAAGCGGGGTTCAGGATGACACACGGAATCAAAAGCAATAGCGACCAATCGCCTGGCGTGGGACTGGGTCCACCGTCAAGGGAGAGAGCGAGGCCGCCGAAGAGAGCGAGCGATACGAGAATGCCGGTGCCGGCAACCACCAATCGTGTTTTGATCTCTTTGGACATACGCGCCTCACGTCTGAGTTGTAGTCGAACACTCGGCCTGAGCAGCGCGGAGCCAAGGCCGTACGAATGCAAACGAGACGCGCCGTCCGGCGTGCGCTCCAGGCCGCTTAAGTGTTCTTGCCCTCATATGCCCGGGTGCCGGACGCGCAACAGCATGAAGGAAAAGAACTCCCGGGCCAGCCAAAAAGTCATGGCAGCGCCGAGGACAAAAGCGGCCTTGTCGGCTCGGGACCCCCGCCTGAACGCTTCGATGCAGCCGCCCACACACAGCAGAATCAGAAGCCCGTCGAAAGCCCAAGCCGACGGGGCGACTGGCTCCGCGATCCACGTTCCCACGCCCGACTCAATGAACCGCGCCGGAAGTGTAGCCAGGAGCAGCAAGCCTGAGACGACCGGCAGCAGGACCGTCGCCCAACCCCTCAACGTTGGCATGTAGTGTGACACATCAGCCATATCAACAGTGCAGCCCAGGCACGCCGCGCGCGAGAACCTTGAGATGCAACAGATACGCAATCGCGCCGTTGCCTGAAGCCGCCGGGTTAAACCGACGCCGCTTGCTCGATGCGATCTGCTTCGTGAACATAGTCTAGATCTCCCTGTGCGAGTGCCTCCTGTCGGCCGTCGCGAAGACATGCCTCAGCCTGCTCCCTCTGACCGACCTGGAAAAGTGCGTCAGCCAGCGAGATCAGTATCGTATAGGTCCGGTCGTTGAGCCCCCGTGCCTGATCCAACGCCAAGCGGTAGTAGGGCAACGCACCAGAGGGGTGTCTGGTCGCTGTAAAATCGGCGACTGACTCGGTAAGGGCGGGGTGCCAACAGCCCTGGGTTACCTGCTCCTCATAGAACGCCATCAAGTCCTGGTAGCGTGACTCTTCCAGTACCAGATCGTCTATGCCGGATGCTTCACATATTCGGCGGGCAAAGCGATCCAGTTGCGGGTGGATTACATCTGAGTAATGGGCATGTCGCTCTTCGGTATTCATGTCTGCCCAGGCAGCTTAACAGAATTAGTTCACCATAACCCGCCCTGCAAACACCGACCTTGTGGCATTCTTCATGTTCACAATACTACCTGCCAAGGTTCAAACGAGACAAGCATTATTCCCGGGAGCATCTCACCTTTTGTGAGCGCCAACGGGAAACCCTATGTAGCCCCCTGCCGACCGTGAGCCCGGTTCCCCCTCACCCCGGTTCTCTCCCTTAGGGAGAGGGAGCCACCTGCGCCAACGCTCGAACATACCGGACGGCTCGGATTCGCCGACCCACTGCCGGCCGTTCTCCCTCTCCCTAAGGGAGAGGGCCGGGGTGAGGGGGAACGGATCTGACGCCGAGACAGGCGCCGTCGCGAAGCAGCCTCCGATGTACAGAAAGGGAGATGCTCCCATTATTCCCAAGCGTGTTTGGCTTGCGCAGGCTGTGCCAAAGTCCGCCCTGGGATCGCCGGCATCCTTGCCGGCACCTGAGGACAGCGCGAATATGCCGGCAGGGATGCCGGCGCTCCCAGGGATCCGGCTCGTTGGCCGACTTTGTCAAGAGCTCTGGGCTGCCTCAAACCATGAGAAGGGCTATCGGAAGAACACTTCCAGGTTCAGCGTCTGGGCTGAGGGCTTCAGGCGCACCAGGGCGCCGGCTTTGTCGAAGTCGCGGTGGGGCTTCCCGTTGAGGCGGACGGAGCGGATCTGGCTGGCTTCAGGCGTTCGCAGGCGGAGCACGATTCGGCTCGGCGGCTGGCGCGTGGGCGGCTGGATGGTCGCCCGGATACAGCCTTCGGCAAGGTGAGATTCGAGCTGGTAGCTCACCGGGCCAAAGCGAGTCGGCGCGTTGCTGACCGTCAATCTCTGGCCGTCCTTCAGCCAGTTACTGGTGATGAAGGGCGCAAGCCAGAGTTCCTCGCCCCGCTCCATCACGAGCATGGTGCGCGTTTGGTAAAGGAAGTAGCCGGTCTCGTGGGTCTTGTCCCACGCGCCGGAGTGGTGGAAATGCTCCCAGAAGGTGAGGACCTCGAGGTTCAGCATGGCGGCTATGGTGTTGAAGTAAGAGCGGACGAAAGGCTTGACGTCGTCGCGCAGGGCATATACCTCGCAGTTGCGGGTGTAGTAGGGCTGGACCTTGGAGAAGCCGCCGAGGTTGAACCAGTCCTGCTGGTTCATGGCCGCCGGGTAATCGAACCAGCCGTCCGCGAGGAACTGCACGTCTTCCATCTGGTCCATCATCCGCTCGACTTCGCGGTCGCGCGGGTCGAAAACGCCGGCGGGGACAAGTTGGTGCGCGCCGAGTTCGACGTCGTAGCACCAACTCCGGCCGGCGTCCTGGCCGGGGAAGAAGTCGGCGAGTTTGCCTGGGCTGTGGACCTGGGATGGGTAGGCGGGAATCCAAGTGCCGTTGCGCAGCGGCAAGGCCGGCGCCTGGGACTGGGTCCAGCGGTAGGCGCGGAGGATGTTGGCGCGGAGGTCGGCGGCGTGGGCAAGGGCAAGGTGCGAGGTGCGAAGGGCGGGGTCGTCAGTTTGAGCCTCCTTACGTCGGCTGCTACGGGGCGGGGATAGATCGGACGAGGCGGTGCCGACTTCGCGGAGGGCGGCGTAGTAGTAGGCGTTCATGGCGTAGTGGTAGGCGAAGGAATTCCAGTCTGCCAGGACGCCCGGCGGCATGAGGCCGTATTCCGGAGTGCGACTGGCCGGAGAGGAGTCCTGCTTCGTCTTCTCCGTCTGGCGGACGATCCAGTCGGCCACGCGCTCGACGTCGGGGGCTGCCTGCCGCAGCCAGTTGGTCTCACGATAGAGCTGGTAATGCTCGCCCAGCGTCCAGAGATGCCAGGCGGTCCCAAACGTCGTGTAGCCGGTGGTGAGGAAGCCATTGGTGTTGTAGCGGTGGATGAAGAAGTCCAGCCCGCGCCGCGCGAACTCGCCGTGCCCCATGAAGTCCATGCCGCGGATGACTGAGTTCGCCTCGCTTTCCAGCGGGCCGTAACTCATCGCCGCGATCCACGGCGCAATGCGTGCGCCGTCGGCTTCGTTGCGCGCGGCGATGAGGCAGCGCACCTGGGAGGAACGGATCACATCGTTAAGCAAGGGTCGGGTGTCTCCACTTGCATGGCCGGAGCGAGCACGGCTTTCCAGTAAGCCTCGGTCTCCGCGCGAAGCCGGGCAGACGTCGGGCAAGCGCCGAGCAGGTCGCTGCGCTGAGATGGCAGCACGATGGCGAAGAGAAGCCGACGCTGTGAGCACGGCAGCGTGCCGTTCAGCTTCAGCTCGACTGCCCGTTAGCGCGGACACCTTGAGCGCGCGCGGCGGCGTCCGTCGCAGCGAGGGCGAACGGCCCGGCCTGTCCGCCGCGGAATACCCGCCGGCACAACGCGTCAGGATCGCGGCAGCTTTTCCCGGCTGTCCGTCATGAAGTTGAACGCGAGCGAGGCCTTCCGCCGAGCTCGGCGAGCGTGTTGGTGACGGTGAACTCGGCGACACAGACGGAGCGGCGGTTGAGCCGGGCTGGGTCTGCTCCCGGCCTCGTCGCAGGGCGCCACAAACGTGCGCTGGCGGTAAAGCAGGCCATTGTTTTCGACGGTAATAACCGGGATCGGGCAGCCAGCCCCCATCCAGTCGGCGGGTGAGCGTGCCCGGCTGGTCCAGTGCCAAACTGCGGATGGATTGCACCAGCGGTCGCGAACCAATCGTCGGCGAGTTAGTCGTCGCTTGGAACCGCAGCGTGCCATCGCGTTCAAGGACGAACTTGGTGTTGTCGCACGCCAGCGAGAGCATGACCGGGCCTTCGCGTTGGGCGTCGTGATGCGTGCGGGCCATCGCCTGCGCGAACGTCTGGTCGGGCAGTCTCGCGCACCTGCTGGAGAATGGTCTTGCGGCCCGCAATCTTCTCGCTTGTATGCGGCAAGCGTAATCGGCGCCGGGTCACGGGCGACGAATATGCCATAATCGGGCAGATAGACGCACTCGTTGCTCAGAACGTCCTCGACGGCCACACCGAACGCGCCACAGGGCAGGCGGAATTGGAGGATGGTGGGATCGGACTTGAACGGAGATGGGCGGCTGGCGCGGACGACGAGGTGGAGCGGGCGGGTGAGTCTCAGAGCCTCTATGTAAAACGTAGCAGCCGACGTAGGAGGCTCTGATCAATCGGAGAATGGCCAGCGTTCGTAGAGATTAGAGCCTCCTTACGTCGGCTGCTACTGGCTGAGAGGAGTTCACCATTGTAAATGAGGAGTTCGCCGCGCGCGCCCTTGGCGGGCTTCTCCGCTTCGACCACCAGCTTCACCGTCTGCCAGCGCGAGCGGGTGAAGGCGGACAGAGCGCGCACTTCGGTTGGCTGGGTAGCCGGGAACACCCAACGGACCTTCCGCGTCTGGACCAGCCCGGCCTGGCGGGATAGGCGGAAGACAAGGCGGCAGTCCACGCGTTGCATTTCACCCGCGAGCGGCTTCCAATTGCCCTGCCACGCCGATTCGCCGAACCAGCCTTGGACCTGAACTGCGTTGGTGGCGGGGATCACGGCCGCAGCCGGGAACTCGAGCGCCAATTCCTTCAGCGCTCGGCGGTTCAGCCATTGGAGTCCGATGCAGCCCAGGCCGTTGGCGCTCACAGGCACGCGGTAGGTTCCATCCGGCTGGACGGGAACGTCGGATTCGAGGAACAGGTCCTCCGCGCGGAACTCTTCGATGCGGCTGGCCCGGGCGCCGTCGTTGCGGTTGGGGTCCCACGTCACCACGCGCCCAAAGCGCGCGATGTCCACCGATGGCTCCGGCTCGTGACGCGCAGCGGTGGTCGCTGGCGTCAAGCGCGCGTTGGCCCAATTGGCCATGTCGCAGTCAATGCCATCGCCGGCGTCATCCGCTTCCAGGCGCAATTCCTGCGCGCCGGCGAGGTCAATGTGAACGGGCGTCGGCGCGTTGGTTTCCCGCAGGACGCCGCTGTCAAAACGGCATTGGCCATCCACCAGGACACGGAAGACAACGCTGCCGCCGCCCGCGCCGCACGGTTGGAGCCCCACTTCGGCGTCAAAGCATGCGTATTCGCCATCGAGCAACACCTGGATGAAGCCGTTCGCGTGGTGCCCGAGCCCCCTGGTGTAAGTCTGGTTGCCGATCCGCAAAGGCTCGCCGCTCTGGCCGGATGCATGCGCCGCGACGTCCCATCCCAGTTCGCCCCAGCTTTGGCTGGTAGCGAGAACCAGTTCCGGGTGATCGCCCAGGTATTCAGCCGAGCCTGCCTTCGCTTGGCGGGCAAGGGCGGTGCTCGAGTCAGCGGCGGAGAGGGAGCACAGTGGATTGAGGCCGGCCACCACGAGCATTGAAAGCAAAACGAGCAGCTTGAGCATGAACCTTCCTTTAATCTTCCTACCGGTCTTGGCGCGAGACAATTCTTGGGGAAAAGGCTTGGACACTACCCCTTGATGGATTAGCCTCAGCCTCAACTATGAGACTCGGCATCAACACCTTTCTTTTCACCTCACCGTTCACCAACGACAGCACGAAGCTGTTCAAGCAGTTCAAGCAGTGGGGCTTTGACACCATCGAGATTCCCATCGAGGACCCGTCGCACATTGATCCGGCGCACGTGAAGCGCGAGCTGGACAAGCATGGCCTGGTTTGCGGGTCGGTCTGCGCCTGCCTGGGGCCGGACCGCGATTTGCGCGGCACACCCGAGCAGCAGAAGAACAGCCTCGATTACCTGAAGAAGGTCCTCGACCAGATGGTCGTGCTGGATTGCCCGTCAGTGGTGGGGCCGGTGTATTCTTCGGTGGGCCGCGCGGACGCGGTGCCGCCGGCCGAGTACAAGAAGCAATGGAAGACGGTGGTCAAGAATCTCAAGACGCTCGCCGAGTATGCCCAGAAGCGCGGCAAGCAGATTTGCATGGAACCGCTGAACCGCTTTGAGACCGACTTCATCAACACCTGCGACCAGGCCCTGAAGATGGTCAAGGCCGTTGGCAGCCCGGCGCTGAAGCTGCACCTGGACACCTTCCACATGAACATCGAGGAGAAGTGCCAGGGCGATGCGATTCGCAAGGCGGGCAAGCTGCTCGGCCACTTCCATGCCTGCGGCAGCGACCGCGGCACGCCCGGCAACGACCACATCAACTGGGACTGCATCGCCAAGGCGCTCAAGGCCATCCACTACAAGGGTGACGTGGTGATCGAGTCCTTTACCACCGACGTGAAGGTCATCGCCCGCGCGGCGGCCATCTGGCGGCGGATCGAGCCGACCCGCAACGAAATCGCGGTCAAGGGCGTGAAGTTCCTGCGCAAAACACTTGCCTGAAAGTGGGGCAGGCGTCCCGCCTGCCGCTTCAGGCATCTGGCTCCGACGAAAAGACAATTATGAACACCAAAGTCCTTAGCGCCCTGGCCATCGGCGCGGTCCTGACCGCGCACCCGGCGCCGGCCTCCGGCCAGGGGCAACGCGATTTGACCCTGCCCCACCATCTGACGTTGCTCGATGACCGCGCCGCGGAAAAGGGCTTCGTCAAGCTCTTCAACGGCAAAGACCTGACCGGCTGGGAGGGCAACCCAAAGCTCTGGTCCGTCAAGGACGGCGCGATCACCGGCCAGACCACGGCCGAGAACCCGGCCAAAGGGAATACATTCCTCATTTGGACCAATGGCACCGTGGGAGACTTCGAGTTGCGCTGCTCCTTCAGGCTGGTTCCGGGTGACGACAAGGGCTTTGCCAACTCGGGCATCCAGTATCGCAGCAAGGTTTTCGACCCGGAGAATTGGGTCGTCGGCGGCTACCAGGCCGACATGGAAGCCGGGCCGACCTATACGGGCATTCTTTACGAGGAGCGGATGCGGGGCATCCTGGCCTTGCGCGGCGAGAAGGTGGTTTTGGGACAAGGACGGCAAGAAGCAGGTCGTCGGCTCGGTCGGCAATGCCGCCGAAATCCAGGCCTCCATCAAAAAGGGCGGCTGGAATGACTATGTCATCATCGCCAAGGGCGACCACCTGCAGCAGTTCGTCAACGGCCAGCAGACCATTGATGTCGTGGATCAGGACGAGGCCAAACGCGCCATGAGCGGTGTTCTGGCACTGCAACTCCATGCCGGGCCGCCCATGATGGTGCAGTTTAAGGATATACGGATCAAGAACCTGTAGTTACGCACATGAAACGCGCTCTCCTCGCACTAATCACCCTGGTGACCGCGCTGACGGCTTCGGCCGGGACACCGAAGATCGTTTTCCTCGCCGGCCCGCCCAGCCACGGGCCGGGCGATCATGAGCATCGCGCCGGCTGCCTGCTGTTCAAGTCGTGCCTGGATAAGCTGCCAGGCGTGGTGTCGGAGGTCTATAGCAACGGCTGGCCGCAGGACCCGAAGGCGGCTTTTGCCGGCGCGGCTACCGTGGTCGTTTATAGCGATGGGGGCGGAGGCCATCCGCTCCTGCAGGATGACCGCCTCAAGACGATCGGCGACCTGATGAAAAAGGGCGTCGGGCTGGTCTGCCTGCATTACGCGGTGGAGCCCACAAAGGAGAAGGGCGAGAAGGAATTCCTGGATTGGCTGGGCGGCTGCTTCGAGATGAACTGGTCGGTCAACCCGACCTGGCACGCGGATTTCGAGGCGCTGCCGACGCACCCCATCACGCGCGGAGTCAAGCCGTTCAGCATGACCGACGAGTGGTACTTCCACATGCGTTTCCGCGACGGCATGAAGGGCGTAATTCCCATCCTCTCGGCGGTACCGCCCGAAAGCACGATGAGCCGCCCGGACGGTCCGCACGAAGGCAACCCGGCGGTGCGCGAAGCCGTGAAGCTCGGCGAACCGCAAGTCCTCGCCTGGGCCAGCGAACGCCCTGACGGCGGACGCGGCTTCGGCTTCACCGGCGGCCACTACCACCACAACTGGGGCAACGACAACATCCGCAAGCTGGTGCTCAATGCTATTCTGTGGACGGCCAAGGTCGAGGTCCCTCCCGGCGGCGTGGATTCCAAGGTCACCGAAGCTGAACTGCGCCGCAACCTCGACCGTAAGTGATCACGCATCACGCATCACGCATCACGCACCATCCCTCAGACGCTATTCAACACATCAATCAACTGCCGCAGCCGGCCATAATCACGGCGGTTGAAGTTGAAAGCGATTCGCGGCAAATCCACGTGGTCGTTGTCCTCCCGCTCCTCCGGCGTCGGCTTGATGCGCTTAATGGGCGCCCCGAGATTGATGTCGGCAAAGTCCTCGTTCATCGCCGCGAGCGCCGAATCGCTGGGAGCGTGCTTGAGCCGGATGACAAACAGGTCCTTGACGAAGCGGCTGGAGTGGAAGTTGCGATAGAACCGCGTGATGATCTTCACCGCCTGGTCGGCGTCATCGGTGATTTGGTACAGGTTAAGGTCGTCGCGGCGAGATCAACTCATCGCGCAGCAGATGCTCGCGCACGTTGCGGTCCCACGTCTTCCAGTATGTGCCGCCGGGCCGGTCAATCAGCACCAGCGGCATCAACTGACTCTTGCCCGTCTGCATCAGCGTCAACGCCTCGTAGCCCTCGTCCATCGTGCCAAACCCGCCCGGGAACAACGCCATCGCGTCCGAGTGCCGGATGAAGATCAGTTTGCGGGTGAAGAAGTACTTGAAGGTCACCAGCTTCTTGTCCTCGCGGATGATCGGGTTGGCGCCTTGTTCCCAGGGCAGGCGGATGTTGGCGCCGAAACTCATCTCCAGCCCGGCGCCCTCGTGTCCCGCCTGCATGATGCCTGGCCCCGCGCCGGTAATGACCATGAAGCCAGCCGCCGCGATCTTGCCGTCCGAACTCGACCGCCTGCTGGTACTCCTGTCGCGCCGGCTGGGTCCGCGCGGAACCGAACATGGTCACCTTGCGCACGTGCGCATAGGGGGCAAAGAGCCTGAAGGCGTAACGCAACTCCCGCAGCGCGGTCTGGATGACGCGCACGTCGCCGCTATCCTCAACGTCCTTTAGCAGCTTCAGCGCGTTCTCGATGATGTCGGCCACGCTCTCCTCGTTGTACCCGCCGCCCTTTGTAATCAATCAGCTCCTGGATGCGCCGCTTCAACTCAGGGTCTGTCGAGGGCCTTTCCGTTTTGATCATGCGGCCGAGACTAATGGGCCTGCCTCGCAAAAGCAAATGTGCCCGCCCACGACCGATCGCCCCGGCGCGGAACTCACGTTTTCCCGGAGCGGGCACATTCTTGTCCGCCTGAATCTGAACAATGCCACCCGGTGGGCATCCTCGAAATACGAAGGGAATCCGAATGCCCAGAGCCAAAAGGCCCCGCACGCGCGTGGGGACACTCCAATGAACTCCAGCACCCGCGGCGGCGGGAACAAAGGCCCCGCACGCGCGTGGGGACACTCCTGCTTGGATGACCTGGCTGGCGGGCAACCAATTCCCGCCAAACGCGTCGCGCCTCAAGAACAGCCCCCCGCCTCATACGCCAGCGTCACTATCGCCGTTTGCACTTAACTCCACCCTTACCACGCCGACACCTCACCGGAGCCTCACCGTAGCACCTCTGATCGGCTATCAGAGGTGCTACGGTGAGGCTCCGGTGAGGTGCCGGCGTGGTAAGGGTGTGGTTATGGAGGGGTTGCGGGCGTATCAGCGTGTGGCCAGGGGGAACAGGGGTATTCCGCCGGAAAGAGCGAAGCACCAGGTGGCGAATTCCTCGAAAGCTATGTATTTGCAGTTATTTACACACCATGCAGACAAACCAGCCCCGAGGATTCGCACGTAAAGGCGAGCAGGGCACTGTTCTGCCAAGGGCACACACGAACGGCAGATGCGCCGACCGTGACGGAATTCCACATAGCGATCCGCTCGGGTGCCTGCGGGTGATAAGCGAAAATGGCGACAACACCCCGCAGAATCAGTAGATATGTAATGTATAGGAACCGGATTGACTTACTCATATATGCCCGTATAGTTGCTATCACTTAGCGGAATAGGTTGAATCTAGAATTGTGATTGTGATTGAGATGGATATGGAAGCAGTCAGCCTCGTCAGGGGGACCTTAGCGTCGGCAGGCATATCGCTGCCTGCGAGCGTCATGCCCCGCTCCAGGCGTTCGATTCCGAGCCTGCTGACGGCGCTTGAACAAATGGCGGCGGGGTCGTCGAGCCTGGTAGCGGACCATGGTGCGATGTTCAAGAGCGGCACGCAGGCTTACGAGTTGCCGCGCTACCTTTTTATTGGCCCCAAGGGAGGCGGCGAACCGGTCCGGGTCGGGCTGTTCGCTGGCATTCACGGAGACGAGCCGGAAGGCGTTCATGCCTTGATCCGGTTCCTGGCCTTGCTGGAGCAAAAGCCCGAACTGGCCACAGGGTATTGCCTATTCGTTTACCCGGTGTGCAACCCGACGGGATTCGAGGACCGGACACGAGAGGCGCGGAGCGGCAAGGATTTGAACCGCGAGTTCTGGGCTGGGTCGGCAGAGCCGGAGGTCCGTCTGCTGGAGTCGGAGTTGGTAACGCACGCCTTCCACGGCATCATCTCGCTGCATACCGATGACAGCAGTCATGGGTTTTATGGGTTCGCCCATGGACGAACCCTGACGAAGAACCTGGTTGAACCCGCGTTGCAGGCGGCGGAGCAGTTTCTGCCGCGCAACGGGAAGGGAACCATTGACGGTTTTCGCGCCAGCAACGGAATCATCCGCGACAGCTACCCCGGGGTATTGTGCGCGCCTCCCAAGGTGCGTCCCCGCCCATTTGAGATCATCCTGGAGACGCCGCAGGCGGCCCCGAATTTCCTGAAAGAGGCGGCGTTCGTGGCGGCCTTGCGGGTGATCCTGGTCCGCTACCGCGAGATGATGGCTTACGCGCCAAATCTATAAGCAGAACAACCATAAAGAAAGGAAGACGACTATGTCAGTGCATCCAGACGTGATCAGCACCGTGGGCCGAACCCCGCTGATCAAACTTAACCGCGTCACCAATGGCGCGGAGGCGACCATCGCTTTGAAGGGCGAATTCTTCAACCCGCTGGGCAGCGTGAAGGACCGCATCGGCTACGCGATGATCGCCGCCGCCGAGCGTGACGGAATCCTCACCCCCAAGACCACGATCATCGAGCCGACGTCGGGCAATACCGGCATTGCGCTGGCGTTTGTGGCAGCGGCCAAGGGCTACAAACTCATCCTCACCATGCCCGACAGCATGAGCGTGGAGCGGCGCACGTTACTGGCGTTGCTGGGCGCGAAACTGGTCCTGACCCCGGCGGCTGAGGGCATGAAAGGGGCGATCAAGAAAGCGGAGTCCCTGCACGCGGAGATCGCCGATTCGTGGATTCCGCAGCAGTTCGACAACCCGGCCAACCCGGAGATTCACCGGCAGACCACGGCGGAGGAGATTTGGAAAGACACCGACGGCCAAGCCGACATCCTGGTCGCGGCGGTCGGCACCGGCGGCACGATCACCGGGGTGAGCGAAGTCATCAAGTCGCGCAAGAAAGCTTTCCAGTCAATCGCCGTCGAGCCTAAGGATTCGCCCGTTATCACGCAAACGCGCAATGGCCAGCCGCTCAAGCCGGGGCCGCATAAGATCCAGGGCGCCGGGGCGGGGTTCATTCCCAAGAACCTCAACCTGGAGATCGTGGACGACGTTGTCACGGTGAGCAACGAGGACGCGTTCGCCATGGCACGGCGGCTCGCGCAGGAAGAGGGGATATCTGGCCGGCATTTCGACCGGCGCCAACGTCTGGGCGGCGCTGCAAGTGGCCAAGCGCCCGGAGAACAAGGGCAAGTTGATCGTCACCATTGGTTGCAGCACCGGCGAACGGTATCTGAGCACGCCGTTGGCGGACGAAGCCCGAAAGCAGGTGCAAGCGTGACCATGGAAATAAACACTGTCGCCCCGAAGGTTTCAGCCAGCGAGCTTCTCAAAGAGAGCGACCCGACGTTCGCCGGCACGATTGCCCAAACGCTGGCCGATCCGCAGGCGGAGCGCTTTGGGGATGATGACGTGCAGTTCCTCAAGACTCACGGCATCTATCAGCAGGACGACCGGGACCTGCGCAAGACCGGCAAAAAGTATATGCTTATGGTGCGTTGCCGGATTCCCGGCGGCGTGCTCTCCTCGGCCCAATACCTGGTCTGTGACGACCTGGCCACGCGCTACGGGGACAATTCGTTGCGCGTCACCTCGCGCCAGGGGTTGCAGTTTCACGGCGTGGTCAAGGGAGGCCTGCGCCCGCTGGTCAAGGCCATCAATGAGGCGCTGCTGGGCACGCTCGGGGCGTGCGGGGACAACAACCGCAACGTCACGGCCCCGCCGACGCCGGCCACCAACAGGTTGGGCGAGCAGGTGCACCGTCATGCGCGCCAGGTGGCGGCGACTCTGCTGCCGCGCACTCGCGCCTATCATTCGATCTGGATTGAGGGCGCGCCGCTGGACTTGGAAGACCCGGCGAACCAGGGCTTCGTGGACCCGCTCTACGGCAAGGCCTATTTGCCACGCAAGTTCAAGGTCGCGTTCGTGATCCCGCCGCTTAACGACATTGACATCTTTACCAACTGCTGCGGCTTTATCGCAATTGGGGACGGTGAGGGCCGGCTGTTCGGCTATAACCTGACGGCTGGAGGCGGCATGGGGCGCAGCCACGGCAATGTGCAGACGTTCCCGCGGCTGGCTGATGTCGTCGGGTTCGTGCCCCCCGAAAAGGCAGTGGAAGTGGCCCAGGCGGTGCTGACGATCCACCGCGATTTCGGCGACCGCACCAACCGCAGGCACGCGCGGCTCAAGTACCTGCTTGAAGACCGGGGCGTCCGGTGGTTCCGCGAGGAGCTGGAGCGCCGGGCGGGCTTCAGGTTGGCGGAGCCGCTTCCCTTCCGATTCGAGAAGCAAGGCGACGCCTTCGGCTGGAACCGGCAGGCCGATGGGCGGCTCTTCCTGGGCCTGTTCGTTGAGACCGGCCGCATCAGGGACCGCGACGGTTGGCGAATGAAGACGGCTTTGCGTGAGGTTGTGGCCCGGTATCAGCCGGAAATCCACCTGACGCCGGCCAACAACGTCATCCTCGCCAACCTCGATCCGGCGCAGCGGGACGAGATCACCCGGCTTTTTGCGGAGCACGGGGTGCAGACCGAGCCCGAGCGGCAGGGGAGTCTCCTGCGCCGCGCCTCCATGGCGTGCGTGTCGCTGCCGACCTGCGGCCTGGCGCTGGCAGAGGCGGAGCGTTACCTGCCGGGCCTGATCACCCGTATCGAGGGGCTGCTGGCGGAAGTCGGTTTGGGAGGACAGGAGATCATCATCCGAATGACCGGCTGCCCGAATGGCTGCGCGCGGCCTTACATGGCCGAGATCGCCTTCGTGGGCAAGGCGCCCGGACGTTACCAAATCTGGCTCGGCGGCAACGAAGCCTCAACTCGCCTGAACCGGCTCCACCGGGACATGGTCAAAGACCCGGACATCGTCACTGAACTGCGCCCGCTATTTGCGCGCTACGCGCAGGAACGGCTGACCGGTGAACGGTTTGGTGATTGGGTCGCGCGGGTGCTGTGGCAAGAGCAACCTGCCAAGTGACTTGTGGTGACTCCCGGGCAACTCGCGTGTTGGAACGCCGAACTGCGGTATAAGTCGCCACTCGACATCACCCGCTGGGCGATCGCGCAGTCGGGCGGGCAAGCAATCGTGTCCACCAACTTCCGCCCCTACGAAGCCGTGATCCTCCACCTCTGTGTGCAGGCGCAACCGGACATTCCAGTGCTCTGGGTGGACCACGGGTACAACCGGCCCGCCACCTACCGGCACGCCGAACAGCTTCGCGCGCGACTGAAACTGAACCTCAAGGTCTGCCTGCCGCGCGTCACCGCCGCGCACCGGGACGCTCTCTGGGGGCCGGTCCCGGCTGTGGACGATGAGGCGGGACTGAAACAGTTCAGCGCCCTGATGAAAATCGAGCCGTTCCAACGCGGCATGAAGGAATTGGCCCCGAAGACCTGGTTGACCGCGCTGCGCAGGGTCCAGAACGGCAATCGGGCGGGGCTGGACATTCTCTCCCCCGATCCGAATTTCGGCACGCTGAAGGTCAGCCCGGTGTTTTATCTGAGCGATGCCGAAATGGAGGCTTATCTCGAAGCCCACAATCTGCCGAATGAATGGGACTATTTCGATCCGGCCAAAGCGGATGAGAAGCGCGAGTGCGGGCTGCACGCGCCGTGGGGCGGAGAATTGGTCACCGCGTAGGCCCTCCCGTGACTCAGTCAGTGCACACCTACCATCTCGACCACCTCCAATACCTGGAAACCGAGGCCATCCACGTGATGCGCGAGGTGGCCGCGGAATTCGAGCGGCCCGCCCTGCTGTTTTCGGGTGGCAAGGATTCCATTTGCCTGCTGCGGTTGGCGGAAAAGGCCTTTCGCCCCTGCGACATCCCGATGCCGCTGCTCAACATTGACACTGGGCATCATTTCCCGGAGTTGAACGAGTTCCGCGACCGCCGGGCGGCGGAGCTGGGCTGCAAGCTCATCGTCCGCACCGTCGAGGACGCCATCGCCATCGGCACCGCGATGCCCGCGCCCGGGGAGGTCAGCCGCAACCGCTTGCAGATTCCTACGCTGCTGGCGGCCATCGAGGAGTTCCGCTTCGATTGCTGCATCGGGGGAGCCCGGCGCGACGAGGAAAAGGCGCGCGCCAAGGAGCGCTTCTTCAGTTTCCGCGACGGCTTTGGCCAGTGGGACCCGAAGAACCAGCGCCCGGAAATCTGGAACCTGTACAATGCGCGCTTGAACCCCGGCGAGAATATGCGCGTCTTCCCCCTCAGCAACTGGACCGAGATGGATGTGTGGGAATACATCCGCCAAGAGGAGTTGGAGGTGCCGGGCATTTACTTCAGCCATTCCCGCACCTGCGTCCGCCGTCAGGGCCAATGGCTGCCGGTAAACCACCTCGTGCCGCCCAAACCGGGCGAGCAGGTCAAGGACCTCGTCGTGCGCGTCCGCACCATTGGCGACATTATCAGCACCGGCTGCATTGAATCGCCCGCAACCACGCTCGATGACATCATCGCCGAAATCGCCGCCGCGCGCGTCACCGAACGCGGCTCCCGCGCCGACGACCGGGCCTCCGAAGCGGCGATGGAAGACCGCAAGCGGGCCGGCTATTTCTAGCACACCCGAGGCTTCAACTCCCTCTATGTCCCTGCCCCTCCATCACCCCGTTGACATCCTTCGCCTCAACACCTGCGGCTCGGTGGATGATGGCAAGTCCACTCTGATTGGCCGGCTGCTCTACGACTCGCGCTCGCTGATGGAAGACCAGATCGAAGCGCTGGAACGCTCGGCGGACCTCACCGGTGGCGGCCAGTTTGATCTCTCCACTCTGACGGACGGCCTCCGCGCCGAACGCGAGCAGGGCATCACGATTGACGTCGCCTACCGCTACTTCGCCACGCCGCGGCGGCGGTTCATCATTGCTGACACCCCGGGCCACGTCCAATATACGCGCAACATGGTCACTGGCGCCTCCACCGCCAATCTTTCGATCGTGCTCGTGGACGCGCGCCAGGGCGTCACCGAGCAAAGCCGCCGTCACACCTGCATCGCCTCCCTGCTGCGCATCCCGCACCTGGTCATCGCCATCAACAAAATGGACCTCGTGGGCTGGAGCGAGGAACGGTTCATCGAAATCCGCGACCAGTTCGAGGCGTTTCTGCCACGCCTGGATGTGAAGGACGTCCAGTTCATCCCGGTGAGCGCTCTCACCGGCGACAATGTCGTCGAGACCTCCCGGCACACACCCTGGTATCCCGGCCCGACACTATTGGGCCACCTGGAAAGCGTCCACATCGGCAGCGACTGGAACCTCAGCGGCCTCCGCTTCCCCGTCCAATGGGTTAACCGCCCGAACCGGCCGACCGATCCCGAGTTGCACGACTTCCGCGGCTTCAGCGGGCAGACTCGCCGGCGGCATCGTGCGTGTCGGGCAGAAAGTCATGGCCTTGCCGGGCGGCCTGGTCAGCACCGTCCGGCAGATCTGGACCTACGACGGCCCGCTGCCGGAGGCGTTTTGCCCGCAGTCCGTCACGCTCGTGCTCGATGATGACATAGATATCAGCCGCGGCGATATGCTCATCGGCCCGGATAACCTCCCCGGCGCCAGCGCCGATTTGCGGGCACAGGTGTGCTGGATGCACTCACGCCCGCTCCAACGTGGCCGCAAGTATCTCCTGCGGCACACCACACGAACCGTGCAGGCCGCCGTCGCGGACATCGAAGACCGCATTGACATGGCTACTCTCGAACCCGAGCCGAGGCCGTCCGAACTGGGCCTGAACGACATTGGCGAGGTTCGCCTCAGGACCTCCGGGTCGCTGGTGTTCGACGGGTATGCGCCGAACCGTCTAACCGGCTCTTTCATTATGGTCGAACCGGGCACCAACGCGACCGTTGGCGCCGGCATGCTCTTCCCGCCAGCGGAAGTGGCAAGGCCGGAGTACAGTGACTTTGCGATTTGAACTAAGGTGTTTATGAGTGGCAGCGGCACCGTGTATTTGGTGGGAGCAGGCCCCGGCGATCCCGGTTTGTTCACCTTGCGCGGGGTGGAGGTGCTGCGGAGGGCCGAGGCGGTGATCTACGACGGCCTGGTCACCCGGGAACTGCTTCGTTTCGCGCCTCCCACGGCGGAAATCATCTACGGCGGCAAACACGACCGCACCCGCTGCGTCTCCCAGGATCAGTTGAACGCCTTGCTGGTAGCCAAGGCGCGCGAGGGCAAATGTGTCGTGCGCCTCAAGGGCGGCGACCCCTTCGTCTTTGGTCGTGGTGGTGAAGAGGCCGAAGTGCTCGCCGAAGCGGGTATTCCTTTTGAGGTGGTTCCCGGCGTTTCCTCATCCTATTCAGTGCCGTCCTACGCCGGCATCCCCCTCACGTTTCACGCATCGCGCATCACGAATCAACCTTCCCTCGCGGTCACCCTGGTTACCGGCCATGACGGCCCCTCGTCCCCGGCCAACAAAGTGGACTGGTCCGGGTTGGCCAAGGTTCCCGGCACGCTCGTCGTAATGATGGGCCTGCGGAACGTCGAGTCGGTCGCGGCGACGCTCATCGCCCATGGCAGGCCGTACAGACACGCCGGTGGCCATTATCAGCCGTGGCGCTACGAGGCGGCAGCGAACGGTCGTCGGCACGCTTGGGACGATCGCCAGGCTAGCCGACCGGGCAGGAATCAGGCCACCCGCGGTGACTGTGATCGGGGAGGGAGTCAGGCTCCGGGAACGGTTGAACTGGTTCGAGCGGCGCCCGCTGTTCGGGCGCCGGATTGTTGTCACGCAGCGGTCCGACCTGGCCCGGCCCCTGGTGGGGGGTTTGCGCGAGAGCGGGGCTGAAGTGCTGGAGATCCCGGCGACTCGCTGGGTGCCCTGGGCTGCGCGGGGTGAATCAGAACAGTGTGGGCGGGGGAAATCTGAGATGGCGGGGACGGGAGGAACATCCAACATCAAATGCGAGCCGTCGGCACTGGACCGCGCCTTAGCCAGACTGGAGTCGTATCATTGGATTCTGTTCACCAATCCGCAAGGCATTGACTTCTTCTTTGAGCGGTTCTTCCGGGTTTATCACGACCTGCGCCGACTCGGTCCGGCACGGTTGGGCGCCTATGGGCCACGCACGGGCCAGCGGCTGCGCGAGTGGCATCTGCAACCCGCCGCCGTGGCTGCCGACCACAAGACGCCTCTTATCATGGAGGCCATCACGAAATGCGGCAGTGTGCGCGGACAACGCTTCCTCGTGCTGCGGGGCGATGTGGCGCACGAAAAGGTCCCAGAGGCGCTCAAAGCCGCTGGCGCCGAGGTGGAGGTCGTGCCTTGCTATACCGTCGCACCGGAGACGGAGGACTTGACCGGTGGCGCCGAGGCCCTGGTCGAGGAGGGAGCGGATTGGATTGTCTTTGCCAGCGGCCTCGCGATCGAGCATTTCCACGCGCGGTTTGACCTGCCCGGCTTGCTGGCGCGCTTCCCGCGCACCCGAATCGCGATAACCAGTCGGAGCATCCAATGGGCTCTGGAGAAGCTCGGCCTCACCGCGTCGGCAATCTCCCTGCCCAACGAGGCCGAGGATCTGGTGAATGCAATCATCCAGGCGGATTCCGAGGCGGAGCCGCGGAAAACATCAAGCCCTCACGCTGGTCGTCCTCGGATTGATGCCGTGCCTGTCCTGGATATGAGCGAGAACGACGTGTAACCTTTCTTCACGCTGCGGGGAAAGCAGTGGCATACCGAGTCAGCGGCGGCGCCCCGAGGGTTCGACTATCTCTAACAGACGCCCGTCCCGCCGCCAACTGCAGCCGGGCGCGGCCCTCATTTGGGTGGCAATTGAAATCGGCCCGCCACGATCCCGGGAACTGTGATGTCCTCGTCCAATTCCTCCCAACGCAAGGCATACCCATTGACTTCAACCCGGACTTGCGCCAACTGCTGCTCGGTAGCCGCCGCCAGGATGCGGAAACGGTCGGCGGGGAAGCCGATAGTCCGTCCATCGTGCAGCTCAACGTATATCGTTCGCCCTTCGGCCCAAGCCCGCACTGCGGCGGGCTCCACAGCAGGCCGCGCTTCATCGGTTGTGGTACTCATCGAATGCCCTTCTCAGAACGTCATGATGCTCAAATACCAACTGTTCGATGCGCCGCAGGTCGTGAGGTCGCACCCCCCGATTGGCCGCCAACCCGATGGCTGGCGCCAGCCAAAACTTGCACTCCCCGTCGGGAGTCCGCACATGAATGTGCGCGGGCTCCTGCCGCTCATCGGAATAAAAGTGAAACCTGAATGACCCGATTCGCAGGATCGTCGGCAGCAACGTAGGCTCCCAGCAGAGGCGGAGCAAGTGCAACTCAAAGGACGAATTCACCAGCAATTCACGCGGCGCGCCGTGCTTTGGATGCCGCATGAGTGCGCCCGGCCCAGGCAACGGCGAAATCGCAGTTGCTCCCGGAAAGGAAATTGGGCTATAAACCAACCCGGCAACGCTATGAAACTGCACACTAAGGCGCCGGGACCAGTTTTACCCATCCGCCAGCGTTGCTGCCACCATGGTAGCCACCCGTCTCGGGGCGCGTTTACTCTGATCGAATTGCTGGTGGTCATTGCGATTATTGCCATTTTGGCGGCGCTCCTGCTGCCCGCTCTTTCCTCGGCTAAATTGCGCGCGCGCCGGATCCAATGCACGAGCAACCTCAAGCAATTGACACTCTCGGGTCTGCTGTACTGGACGGATTATGGCCGGATGCTGCCCTATTATCCGTTCGGCCCCAGCGGGTATAAGCAGCTTTGGATCGCCACGCTCGTCGGCTATCACGCCCAGGTGAATCAGGTCCGGGTGTGTCCCTCCGCGCCCGAAAAGCCTCCGCTGAGCGACACGACTACCTGGGGAACGGCGGACACCGCCTGGGTCTGGGCCAGTGGGCCGCCAACCTACCGCGGCAGTTACACGTTCAACGGCTGGCTCTACTCCGGCGACGACCCCTTCCACAACAGCGGCGCCGACGCGCCGAAGCGGGTCCAGAAGGACACGGATATCCCACACCCGGCGCTGACTCCGTTCTTCGTTGACTCCATTTGGGTGGACTGTTGGCCGGAGCCGACTGACCCTCCGGCCCGCGACCTTTACAACGGCGACCAGAGCTCCGGGATAGGCAGGATCGGACGCAACACCCTGGCACGCCATGGCGGCAAACCCCCGGGCAATGCGCCCAGAAGCTGGCCGGCAGGCCAGCGTTTGCCGGGCGGGGTGGATGTTGGCTGCACGGACGGGCACGTGGACCCAGCGCCCCTGGAGAAACTGTGGAACTATGAATGGTACCGGGGCTACAAAGTGCCGGCCCACCGCCCGCCATAAGCCTGCAACGAGATGATCACGAACACCGAACCGCCCCCGGCGGAATCCCCGACCCAGGCGAGCTTCAACGCAACCTATGTCTGGGTGATTTCCATTGTCGCGGCGATGGGGGGCCTGCTGTTTGGCTACGACTGGATCGTCATCAGCGGTACCGATCTGTTCTACGAGGCCCATTTTCATCTGACCTCGCCCCTGCTGATCGGCTGGGCCAAGAGCAGCGCCCTGCTGGGTTGCCTGATCGGGGCGTTGGTGTCAGGGGCGCTGAGCGACCGCTTTGGCCGCAAGCGGCTGCTTGGCTTGGCGGCGTTGCTGTTCGCGGTCTCGTCCGTCGCGACGGGCCTGGCGGGGTCTTTCACCGTGTTTGTCCTATGGCGGATTGCTGGCGGCGCGGCTATTGGACTGGCCTCGAACCTTTCGCCCATGTACATCGCCGAAGTCGCGCCCGCCCAAAACCGCGGTCGCTTGGTTTCGCTGAACCAGCTCACCATCGTCATCGGCATTCTCCTGGCCCAGTTCGTCAACTGGCGCATCGGCAGCCTGCACCCATTGCCCGACCAGCCCACAGCCGACCAGATCGCCGCCTCGTGGAGCGGGCAGATGGGCTGGCGCTGGATGTTTGGGGTCACTGCGGTGCCGTCCCTGCTGTTCCTGATCGGCATGTTCTTTGTGCCCGAAAGCCCGCGGTGGCTCGCCAGAAATGGCAGACCGGAGCAGGCCGGCGCCATCCTCGCGAAGATCGGTGGCCCCGACTATGCCAGCGCTGCCCTGGCCGACATCCGGGCTACGCTGGCCAACGAAAACCAGAAGGTCAACTTCCGCGAACTGCTTGAGCCCAAGCTGAGGCGGATGCTCTTTTTGGGCATCGCGCTGGCCGTGCTGCAACAGTGGTGCGGTATCAACGTGATCTTCTATTACGCCAAAGATGTCTTCCAGGATTCCGGATTCAAGGTCGCCGACATCCTCATCAACATTGTCTTCATCGGCAGCGTTAACCTGGTGGCAACGCTTGTCGCGCTCAAGACAGTGGACCGCTGGGGACGCCGCCCGTTGATGCTCTTTGGTTATGCCGGGTTGACCGTGCTCTTCGTGATCATGGGTTTCTGCTTCGCGCTCAAAACGCACGGCGTCCACATGCTGGCCATCGTCCTTGCCGCCATTGCTTGCTACGCCATGTCGCTGGCCCCAATTACCTGGGTGTTGATCTCAGAGATCTTCCCCAACCGCATCCGCGGCGCCGCGATGTCTGTCGCTGTGACCTCTCTGTGGATCGCCTGCTTCGTGCTCACTGAAACCTTCCCCATACTCCACGAACATCCTCGGCGCGGCCGTCACCTTCTGGATCTACGCCGCCATCTGCCTCTTCGGCTTCGTGCTCATCAAGTCCAGGCTGCCGGAAACCAAAGGCAAAACGCTGGAACAGATCGAGAAGGAGTTGGTGGACTAAGAATGAATGCAGAAGGAAGAATGCAGAATGCAGAAGGAGAACGGAAGGTCGAAAACGAGGTAGTCCCCTTTCTTCATTCTGCATTCTTCATTCTGCCTTTCCCCCTATGACTTCCCGCGAACGTATCCTCACCGCCTGCTCACACCGTCAGCCCGACAAGCTGCCCGTGGACTTCGGCGGCGGTTTCCAGACCGGCATCCACGTCAGTATCGTCTATAAACTCCGGCAAGCCCTCGGGCTGGATCGGCCTGGCACGCCCGTTAAGGTGGTCGAGGTTTACCAGATGCTCGGTGAAGTCGCCCCCGACTTGCAGGCGGCGTTAGGCGCCGATGTCGTCAGCCTCCACGGCACCGGGACCATGTTCGGCTTTCCCCAAGCCGAGTTCAAGGAATGGCAGCTCGCCGATGGCACCCCGGTGTTGGTGCCCAAGGATTTCAACACCCAATACGAGCCCAACGGCGACCTGCTCCAATGGCCCGCCAACGACCGTTCCGTGCCGCCCAGCGGGCGCATGCCCAGCGGTGGCCACTTCTTCGACGCCATCATCCGCCAGGAACACCTGGACGACGCGAAACTGGACCCAGCCGATAATACCGAGGAGTTCGAGCCAGTCGCCGATGCCGAACTCGAGCACTACCGCCGACTCGCTGAACGCCTGGCCACAACCACCGACAAGGCCGTCTTCTGCACCTTTGGCGGGCTGACTTTCGGCGACATCGCCCTGGTGCCCGCCACCTTTCTGCGCCGCCCCAAGGGCATCCGCGACGTCGAGGAATGGTATGTCAGCACTGCCTCGCGCCCGGGCTACATCAAGGCCGTTTTCGAGCGGCAGGCCGAGGTAGCCATCCAGAACCTTGAGCGCCTGCACGCGGCGATTGGCGACCGCGCGGCCATCGTCCAAACCAACGGCACCGACTTCGGCACCCAGAACGGCCCGTTCCTGAGCACTGCCAGCTACCGAGACCTCTACCTGCCCTACCAGAAGCGCGTCAATGGCTGGATTCACCGGCACACTCCCTGGAAGACCTTCATGCACTGCTGCGGCGGCATCGCGCCGCTGCTGGACGCGATCGTTGAGGCCGAGTTCGACATCCTGAACCCCGTCCAATGCTCCGCCAAAGGCATGGACCCGCGCGCGCTCAAACGCCATTACGGCGGCCAACTGGTCTTCTGGGGCGGTGGCGTGGATACACAGAAAACGCTACCCTTCGGCAACCCCGCAGGAAGTGCGCGACCAAGTCCGCGAGCGTATTGAGATCTTCGGCCCCGGCGGCGGCTTTGTCTTCTGCACCATCCACAACATCCAGGCCAACACCCCCATCGAGAACGTGCTGGCCATGTTTGAGGTGGTGAAAGAATACAGGTAGTTGCTCAGCGTCAATCGGATTGCCAGGCCCACTGGCTTTACAGGATGGAATTGGCACGCCCGCCCCGAAGAAGGGCAGGAGAAGTCGTTTCATGGCGGTGAAGCGCTTTTGGTGACGTGATTGGTCTGCAGGTAGATTTCGACGGACACGGGCCGCTTGCGGCGCAGCATTTCGCCCGCCTGGCCAGTCAGCCAGAGATAGTGGTCGGTGGGCACACCTTCGTAGGTGAGGAGCTTGGCCGGTGGATCGGGCTGCGGCGGTTCATTGCTGCATTTGAAGATGGCGGTCCCTTCGTCCATCTCGTCGAACATGGCGACATAAAGCATCTTGGCCCCGGATTGGATGGCGGTGCTGATCAGCTCGCAATAGAAGCGGCCCCCCTGCCGCGGGATTTGGTTTAGCGGATGGCGCCCGCCGAATTCCTGCCGGCTGAGGTTATACCAACTGAATCCGGGATAGACACAGGGCGCATAGTCCAGGTGCCGCTCGGCGCACCAGGCGAGGTCAGCCTTGACGTGGGCTGCGAAGCGCGCCGTCTCGTTGTGCAGCAGCGAGGTGAATCGCTGCACCATCCAGGGCATAATCACATCGGCCTTGGCCATGATTTCGTGCAGATAGGGGTCGGGCAGGCAGTCAACCTTCAAGTCCCTGAAGTAGGTTGGCACCCCGAGCATGACGCTGCACCCGCCGTACTCCGGATCGTTCTTGAGGAAATTGATGAGCTGTTCGAGCCCGATGTCGCGGATGTTGTAAGAGCGGTCCGGAAAGCCTATTCCCCAGATCGCGACCAGCGGCTTGCCCCGATGGTACAGGTAAGTCTGATTTGTCCCCTGGGAGGTCAGCTTCAATTCGTCCACCAGTTCCTTCCAATCCTGAATCACCGAAGAGCAATCCTCGCCTTTGGCATGCAGGCCGGAGAGGTCATACATGACGGCCAGGGCGCGCCCGTATTTTTGGGAAGCTTGGAGCGCGTGGCGCAGGATGACGCGTCCATCGCGACGGCTGCGCTCGGTGCGAGTCACGCCGAAGAAACGCTGCATGAACACGCCGTCAATGCCATAGTCCCGCATCCAGCGGAAATGCAACTCCACCGTGCTTTGGTCCCAGGAACTAAAGACCCGCGCGGACGTTCCATCGCGGTTACGAAATGGAGTGGGATAAGTCTTTTCATATTCCGAGACATCGGGCCACAAATCCACCTTGAGGGAAACCGGCTCAAACTTGCCCCCCGTGCAGTAATGGCTCCAACCCCGCCCCGACCCGTCACCCTCGGCGCGGAACCAGCCCTGATAACCGCACATGACCAGTCCTTCGTAGGAAGGAAAGCGCGAGGACGCACTGTGTTTGTTTGGCAGATGGCCGGCTGCAATTTGGGCCTGAGCCCAACCAACCGACGCGAGCACGAACAGAGTTGGAAGTAGTGGTTTCATGGTAAGTCAGGTGTTTCAAAGCCAGGGCATGCGCACCCCCGGCAAGCCTATGGTTCAGTCGTGTGCCTCATTGGCGGGCGCCGTCCGCCCGGACGCGGCCAACACCGGCCGGGCTTTGACGGTTTCCAGGTGCGGCGATTTCACGCGCGTCAGCCATTCGACGAGCAGGCCTTTCATCCGCGTGGCTTCGGCGCGGTGTTTCTCCCGGTCGGGATTCCGGCCAATGAGATTGTTCGATCTCCTCCGGATCGTTCTTCAGATCGTAAAGGGCGTCCAGCGATGGCGCGTCCGCCGTCTGGCCGCACAGGTATTTCCAGCGGCCGTCAAACGCCATGAAGCCCGGCACGGTCTGGCTGGGCCACTCCGAAACCACGACTCGACCCGTCCCGGCTTCCTTGCCTTCGATGAAGGGCCGCAGGCTCTGGCCTTCGGACGCATGACCCGTTTGGCCGCAGTAGTCGAGAATCGTCGAAAACAGGTCAAGCTGCGAGGCGGGTGTCTGGATCACCGCATTGGGCGGGATGACGCCGGGCAAACGCATCAGCAACGGCACATGCACCGAGCCTTCGTAGAAAACGAACTTCCCGTGCATTCCGTGGTCGCCGAGCATTTCGCCGTGGTCGCTCGTGAAGATGACCAAGGTGTTGTCCGCGAGACCGAGTTCGTCGAGGCGGCGGAGAATTTTGCCAACCCAGTCATCCACCTCGGTGACCATCCCGTAGTAGATGGAAGTCATCTGCCGGATATTCGTCGGATTGCGGTAGGCCCCGTCCCGCCCGCGCTTGTTTGGGTGATAGGGCGAGTTGGTGCGGGGATCGTTGATGCTGGCCGGAACGGGAATGTGGTCGGGTGGATACAGGCTGTAATAAGGTTCCGACACGTTCATCGGCGGATGTGGCGGGTCAAAGGAAATGGTGAGGGTGAACGGGCCGTTTTTGAGGCGGTCCAACGCGGCTAGCCCCTCCGCCGCGGTAAACGCCACAATGCTATATTGCGGGGGCGTTTCCAGCAGGCCGTAGGATTCCCCCTCCGAGGACTTCCCGGGATGGGCACGGCCATAATTTTCATCCAACGGAATCGGATGGTAAAACCCGTATCGCTGTAGCAGTTCGCCGGGCTTTAACGGACGCCTCGACACATGTTCTGCCAGATAGGCTTTATATGCCTCAGCCTCCGACATGGCGGACTTGCAGCCGGCGGGGCGCTGGCCGTTCAGCCAGCGCACGGGTTGTGAGTAATCCATCGCCAGCTTGTATGGGCTGTGAAGCTTGCCGTGGTATTCTCCCTGGTAACCATTACGCAGCAGGATCTGATCAAACGAAAGGTA
Source organism: uncultured Verrucomicrobiae bacterium (assembly GCA_963762555.1). Lineage (GTDB taxonomy): Bacteria > Verrucomicrobiota > Verrucomicrobiia > Limisphaerales > UBA8199 > PALSA-1440. The sequence continues at coordinate 220,529 of CAVXLO010000038.1, read as the reverse complement.
AGGCGGCTCGTTTTCCAGGCGAGCATCGTGGTTGTCCAACACGTGATTGGATTCGATGCTGTGCCCGGTGAGAATCGCCGTGCGTGCCGGCACACAGACCGGACAGGCAGAGTAGAAGCTCGTGAACCGCGCGCCCTGCCGGGCGAGCCGGTCGAGGTTCGGCGTCTTGAGCGTCGGGTTGCCCGCGCAGCTCATGGCATCCCAGCGTTGCTCGTCGGTCATGATGAAGAGCAGATTGACCGGCTTGGTGGCGGAGCGGTTGGTTTCAGCAGCGTGGCTGTTGCCGAATACCAGCGCGAGCGTGAGGATTGACAGGAGTCGTTTCATAATGAGTTTCCCAAGCTTTCAGCGCGAGTCGTAATGATCACTCTCGCCAGCGACCGTCGAGGCAGGCACGGCGCGCACTTGCACATTCTTGAAAAGCTCCGTGTCTTGAATCCTTCTTGTGCGCGTGTCTGTTCTTTCCGGTCCAGATCGGCGTGGTGTTGCCGTCGGCGTGACGAAGGCGGAGGTTGTCGAGATAGACTTTGTAAGTGCCGGGTTTGCCGCCCTTGAAGACGAGACGCATGGCGTCGCAACGCTCCGGGCGCGCTGCTGCACAAGCCGATGATGCGGTGCTCCCAGACTCCCGAGCCGTCCTGCACCTCCGGCGCCGTGACCTGCTCGCGGCCGAACTGATCAATGCCTACGCCGCGTTTGAATTCGAGCTGTCATGGGCTTTGCTATCGTTGCCTTTGAAGGGTGAATAGAAGAAGCCGCGGCGCAGGCTGTCCGGGGCGATCGCGATGTCATACTCAATGTAGTCGGTGGCGAATTGCTCCAGATCGGTGGTGGTGATGGGCACAATCAACCGGTCGTTGGGCTTCGCCTGCGCGGTCACGGTGACAGTCACCTCAAGCACGTCGCCTTCGGGTGCGGGCTTGGCATCGAGCCGGGCGGGAACGCGTTGATGGGCGAGCGCCGCCCCGAGCGATTCAGCCCACGTGTTCATTTTTGCTGTCAGCGATTTCACAACCTCGGGATTGGCGGCGGCAACATTGGTCGCTTCGCTGATGTCGGTGTGGATATTGTAGAGTTCGTTGTGATCGAAGAAGCGGTGCACACGCCAGTCGGCGGTGCGGAGGGCATCCTCGTTGCGCCAAGCCCAATAGTAACTTTCGACAGGACTGGCGGTGTTGTCGCGCAGCGCGGGCCAGATGTTCTTGCCGTCCAGCGGGCGCGTGTCGGGCATCTTCAAGCCGGCCATCGCCATGAGCGTCGGAAACATGTCGAGCGCGCCACACAAACCGTCCCAGGCGCGCCCACCCGTCAGGCCGCCCTTCGGCCAACGAATCACGCATGGGCAGGTGGGTGCCGCCCTCGTAAACGGTGTGCTTGCCGCCCCGGAATGGCAGGTTGCTGCCATTGGGAGTGGCCCCGTTGTCGCTGTTGAAAATGACGATCGTATTGCTGCTCAAACCGAGTTGATCCAGCTCGGCAAGAATGGCGGCGACATTCCGATCCATTGCCTCCACCATCGCCTTGTAAGTGCGCTTGGTTTCGTCCGTGGCCTTGACGTTGGCAGTCCGCATCCACGTCGGCGAGCGCGAGATCGGAGGGCTTGGCCTGCAATGGCGCGTGAACGATGTGAAACGGCACATAGCAGAAAAAGGGGCGAGTCCTGGTTGTCGCGGATAAAGTCCATGGCGTGCTGCACGATAAAATCCTCCGTGTAACCCTTGTCCTCCGGACGGTATTCCAAGGTTATGCCACCAACTGACCGGTCCCTTTCCTTGCACGGTGCGCCGCGTGAAATAGTCCGCGCCGCCGCCATAATAAACCCACGCTTCGTCGAAGCCGTGGGCGTTGACACCGAGACCGCCCGCAAACTTTTTGTTCGGAAGCGATTTGAACGCCTCCTCCCAGGCCCGGCGAAACTCCGGTGTGTCAGGGTCATCACCGTTGTGCCATTTGCCGAAAATGCCGGTGCGATAGCCATTCGCCTTGAAGCCCTCGGCCACGGTGCTTTCGGTCTGTCGCCAATTCGCCGCCCGTTTCCGGGCCGGTGCCGACGCGGAACGGATGTCGCCCGGTCATCAACATCGCGCGGGTGGGCGAACAGACGCACCAGCCCATGAAATTCCGCAACTCGACACCCTGCTTGAACAGCCGGTCAATGTGTGGCGTCGGGATGCCGCCGCCGGGATGCGCGCTGATGTCAGACCAGCCGAGGTCGTCGGCGAGGAGGTAAACGACGTTGGGCTTCGCGGCTCGGCAGCCTGAGCCAGCGACGGCGCGAATAAGCAACCGGCAATCAGGAGTGGGAGCGTGTGGTTCATGACGGTTTGCGAAGGATGGTTGGAGGCGGTGCGTTTGAGAAGGAGCGTTCACCGCGCAGCGGCCCGCGGTTTAGGAGTCGGTGATTTTCAGCGGCTGTGTTCCGCTTTGACGATGCGCTGCATTTCGGCCTCCAGCCGGGCGACAATCTCGGGATGCTTCAAGTAGAGATTATTGGTCTCGGCCAGATCGTCGCGGAGGTTGTAAAGCTGTCCTTTGGGGCCGCCGGGTTCCGGCTGGATCGTCTTCGGTTTTGAGAATCCGCCAGAGCCGAGCTGGTTGATGAGTTTCCAATCGCCGGACCGGATCATCATGGCCGACGAACTGCCCGCCCGCATTACGATCGGGCCGCGAACCGGCTTGCCCTCTGGTTCCCGGCCCTCCAGCACGGGCAGAATACTGAAGCTATCCGGCCCGGCTTCGGCGGGAAGCTTCACCCCGCAAACGTCGGCGAAGGTCGCGAGCAGGTCGGTGAAGCAAATGGTCTGGTCGGTCACGGTGCCGGGCTTGACCCGCCCCGGCCAGCGCACGATGAACGGCATGCGATGCCCAGCCTCCCACACATCCGACTTCATCCCCCGCAATCCGCCGGCGGCATCGTGCCCCAGCCGCGCGACATCGGCGGGATACCAGACCGGTCCATTGTCGGAGGTGAAGATCAGCAATGTGTTCCCGGTCATACCCGCTTTATCCAAGGCCGCGAGCACGCGGCCAATCTGCGCATCCACCATCATGACGAAATCGCCATACATCCCGGCCCCGCTTTTCCCGGCAAACTCTTTGGCGGGCAGCCAGGGCGTGTGCGGTGCCGTGTAGGCAAGATAGAGCATCAACGGCTGGCGAGCGGTTGGCCTTTTGGCGGCTTGTGTCTGGATGATGGCACACGCCTCCTCCGTTAACGTCGGCAGGACATCTTTCAGTTCAAAGCCGGGGGCGATCCCGCCGGCCCGCCAGTAGGCTCCTTGAATCGGCGACCAGCCCTCAGAGTGATGCTCGGCAATGTGCTCCGTCGGCGGCGTGACTGCGCGATCTCCACGAATATAAAAATATGGCGAAATGTCAGTCGAGGCGCGTAACCCAAAGAAGCTGTCGAACCCGCAATCCACCGGCCCGCCCCGCAACGGCTGGTCGTAGCCGTGTTCGCGAAAGCCGAGATGCCACTTGCCCACCATCGCAGTATGATAACCCTGATCGTGCAACAACGAGGCAATCGTCATCTGGCCTTTCTCAATGAGCGGTTGGGTCGGCCAGCGTGAAACGTCCGTGCGGAACGGATAGCGGCCGGTCATCAACCCATAACGCGAGGGATGACAGAGCGGCCCCGGCGCATGGGCGTCAGTGAACCGCATGCCCTCGTGCGCCAGGCGATCAATATTCGGCGTGGCAACCTTCGACTTTGGATTAAAACAACCTGGGTCACCGTAGCCCATGTCGTCCGCGAGGAGGATAACGATGTTCGGCTTTTCCATCCCGAGGGAGACCTGTGCCGCGAAGCCGATTAAAAGGAGACAGAAGCAGAGCCTGGCACGGCGTTGTATTTGTTTCATCCATGTTCGCTTTGTATTTTTCATCTGACTGTAGTGGTAGTTAATGGGATCCAGATGTAAGGGCCGGCATTTTGCCCCGTATTGGGCAATCCATCCCCGTTATCTGATGCATACAGTTGGGTAGCCGGGCTCAACTGCCGCACATTGCTGGCGCACTGAATGGCTTGAGCCTTGGCCTTGGCCTTGGACAGGGCAGGCAGCAACATGGCTGCCAGAATGGCGATGACCACCAGCAGTTCTATAAGTGTGAACGCCTGTGTCCGAAAGCCCCTCACCCCGTCCCTCTCCCCATTGGATGGAGAGAGGGTGGCTGAAAGCCGGGTGAGGGGTTGGCTGGCCAATCCACCGTTGTTATTGGTGATTGGCATGACCTCTCGCCCTTCCCCAGCGGTCACGGTGAAACCGTCCGATAGAACATCGGGCCGCCACTCGCCGGGAAGCTGAAGGTGACCGGGGCTCCCGTCGCCGCGTTCGTGCTGCCCTCCACGGGCGTCCATGCGGCAGGCGACAAACCGGGGCTGCTTTCAATGTGATAGGTGTGTTGTTGCGTTGTCTGGTAGGTGATCGTCACATTGCCGTTGCTGACCGAAACGGACGTGATCGCTTGTTTTGGCGCGGGCAGCAATACGGCGCTGATGGTGGTTTTGTTCGCGCCGGGGTCATAGGAATAAAACACGTTGGGGCCGCCATTGGCCGTGATCTGGCCGTTGCTGACATAATTGCTGATCGAAGCGGCATAGTTACCGGTGATCACCACCTTGCCCGTCCCCGCAACGTCCAACGCCGATGCGCCCGCGATTGAACCGGGGTTGCTGGTACTCCACGCGCTAAGATTCAAAGTCCCCCCATTGATCTGTGCGGTGCCGGTTCCGCCGCTCCAACCCAAGCCGAACATTCCCCCAACCGACACCGTTCCGCCATTCATGATCAACGTGCCGCTTCCCCCGGTGTTGAAGCCAACCCACAGATGACCCGCACAACTGAAAGACCCGCCCTCTTCGACATCTATCACATTTCCGGTTTGGTTGTAGCCGTCGCCGCACCAATCATTGGCACTGCAAGTCAGGCTGCCGCCATTGGTAATGATCAGTGTGCCCCCACCGCTCTGGTCAATGCGCACCACACCGGCAACCACCGCATTGGTCACAATGCAAGGAACCGAACCGGCGACATTCATGCTCACATAGGTCACGTCGCCGGGAAGCAGGCTGCCGCTCCAGTTGGTGGGATTATTCCACAAGCCATCGGGATCCGGGTTGAGCGCGGGGTTCCAAGTTAATTGCACCGGCGGGATATAAAGACTGGACGGGTAGATCGTGGTCGCGCCCGCCTTGATGTTGTTATAGTCCACCACCACCGTGTCCCCGCTGCTATTCGTGATCTGGCCGGTGCTGATATAAAAGGTCGCCGAGAACTGGTGATTACCATTGATCACAACCTTGCCCGTCCCCGTAACATCCAACACCGATTCGCCCTGATTCGAAGCGTAATCATCCCATTGCGAAAGATTCAAAGTGCCGCCATTGATCTGCACGGATGCCTTTCCGCCCATATAGCCCAGGTTGAACATGCCGCCAACCGACACCGTTCCGCCATTCATGAGCAACGTGCCGTCCGATCCCCAATTCAAGCCAACCGATAGAGCCGATCTCCAAAAGTGGCCGACCCGCCGCTTTCCACCACCATCAGCGCGTTGCTGTTAGTTGCCGATGACGGTCGCATTTGCGGCACCGCAAGTCAGGCTGCCGCCGTTGGCAATGATCAGTGTGCCTCCGGGACCGCTGTTGCCCATGTCCAGATAACTGGCAAGCGCCACATTCGTCACCGTGCAAGGAATCGCATCGGGAACATTGAACTCCACCTCAGTCACGCTGGCGGGAACCACCCCGCCGGTCCAGTTGGCCCCCACATTCCACAAACCGTTGGTATCCGGGAAATTGGCCGCTGGATTCCAAACGACATCTGTCGGCGGGGGGGCTGCCGGAGCGATCGCGAAGAGCGTGGTCAGGCCCGCATTCGTGTTGTTATAGTCAATCCCCACCGTACCCACTCCGCCATAAGCGGTGATTCTCTGGGCATTGGTATAATCGCTGATCGCCGCGGTGACGTCGTTAGGAATGGTGACCACGCCGCTGCCGGAAATATCCAGCACCGAGCCGGGCTGAATCGAAGTAACCGCCGAGATCTGGTGCAGGCTGAGCAGACCGCCGTCTCCGACGAACACGGAACCCTTGCCACCCGATGGGGCGCTGGCGTTAATCGTGCCCAGACCGATATTCCCTCCGACGTAGAGACTGCCGCCATTGGTGATATAAATCGTGCCGATCCCCGGGGCGTAGGAGCCAACCCACAGGTGGCTGGTGACGCGCACCGTTCCTCCGTTAATCGTGAGGATTCCGTATGTGGCGGTGGCTGCGCTGGTGCCGGCGCCAACCTGCAACCAGTTAGTCACATCCACCTCTCCCCCCGTGTTCACTATCAGTTGTCCAGTGCAGTTGTTGTTGTTGCCAATCTGGCTTCCGCCTGTCACCTGAAGCAATCCACCGGCGTCAACCTCCAGCCGGCCGGACTGATCAACCCCCAGTTGAAACTGCTTAATCAGTGGAGCCACGTTAGTTAGAGTAACGAGGTTGTCGGCCCAGTTGACGCGAGCCGTATCGGCGGTGCCGGGCAGGCCATCGGGCCCTCCGCCCCCGGCCTGCCAGCCATGATCTCCGGTGACGGCTAAAGTATCAAAATAGTCCCCGCTAGCTTGGTATCGAATGTTTGCGGCCATCGCCTGGCCAACCATCATGACGCCCAGCAGGGCACAAACTAACATCGTTTTCTTGGGGGTTGTTCTGTTCATGTTACGTTTTTGTTGTGCCTCTGGCTCAGAGCTCGGACGGCGAACTCTTCGTCCATCAGCCGCTTGCTGCTATGTTGCCCGCCCAGAATGCCAGATCCCCGAATTATTGTCGCGGGGAAAATGTGCCAGAATAGGGGGGGAATCGTGCCAAAAAGGCCGCTGCTCTGCGCCCTCGCCGTGCGCATCTGCCGTCTTTCCAACGTTATGAAGCTGAGCAACTGGCAGCGCCGGCATTGTTGTCCGGCCCAACGGGCAGCTCAAGCTTGAGCGGACATAGTCCCGGCATCTGGCTGGCCCGGCGGTCGCAACGACGCTGATCCCCCCAGGAGTCGGCTTGCGCCTCGCGCTCGACCCGCCTGGACGCTGCTCCGCTACTGCTCCAGCCCTTGTATGGTGCTACAAGCAGGGGGAGACCATTCCCCCCTGCTTTCGCCCTGCTATCCCCCTGCTTCAGATACCGTATCGGTGCCGGTTTAGCTTATGGATAAACCATTCGGTAAAAAGCCGGGCCATTGGCGCGATTGATCATGATGTTCGTGCTGGTCACCAGATCGGAGCCGGGCAGCGTCACCCAGTTCGTGCTCAAGCCGGTTTGCAATGCATTCGTCTGAACCTGCAACCGCCAGCCCAAATGGTCGGCGGGCCACGAGAGCGTCAATACACTGCCGGATAACACCGCGGTGATATTGGTCGGGTTCAAAGCAGCCGTGGGCACGCTCGTGCCGTAAACGTTGCCTTCGTAAAACGAAGCGTATCCGCCCGATTGCGTGCAGCTTGTTATCGTGATCCTGACGTATCTTGCCAAAGCCGGAAAGGTGTCGGTGGTGTTTCCAAACGCCGTGTTGCCTGACTTGTCAACGACGGTGGTGAAGCTTGTGTTGTTGCTGCTGACCGCGATTTGATACCCGTAAGCCCGCGAGCTGCTGCTATACCAATCAATGGTCACGCTGGTTAAGTTGTGGCTGGCGCCCAAATCCACTTGCCACCATTGAGGAAACGCCGGGCCGGAAGCGGCCCATCGCGTGGTTGGGTTGCCGTCGTTACCGTTCGCGGGAGTATTGCCTGTTTGATACGAGCTGGCGGTGGTTGGCTGGCGTTGGGACAACACGATCGGAAGTGTCGCGGCGGCTGGAGCGGAGTTTGAACTCTCGCCACCGGAGTTCACCGCCGAGATGACATAGTAATAAGCCGTGCCGGCAGACGGCGACGCATCAATGTAATTGGTGGTGGCGGTCAGGTTCATGGCAATGGTTGCGTAAGGCCCGCCACTTGCGGAGGCGCGCTTGACGTTGTAACTCACCGCTCCGGGAGTGGCCTTCCAGGACAGATTGATCTGGCTGCTGGCGGCGGTGGCGACCAGGCCTGTGGGGGCGGAAGTTACCGGTGGCATCGGCAGGGTGACCGGCGCGGCCTGGATCGTAAATGTCTGCGCGGTTCCAATGCTGGTCCCGCTTGCATCAACACTGCCGTCCGGTTTGACGGTGACATACCTCCCGCCGGAGGTTCTGATCGCTACCTGGTTTCCATTTGTCAGGGCGCCGGAGCCGCTCAGCTTGAAAAGGGAGAAATCTTCGGCGCTCGCCGGGACGCGTTGCCTGGCCAACAAGGCCGAGCCGCCGCCATTGGTGGCCGTTAGATAAAGGCCATTGTAAGCCTGAATGTTGACACCATTGCCGCTGAAGAGGGAGCCGCCGCTGGCAAGGTCATCCACCGTGAATTGTTCCCAAGCGCCCGCCGCTGCCCAATTGCAGACGAGGGCATCGTTGCCGCCCCACGCGGCGGTAAGGTAGCAACCGTTCAGAGCGGATTGGAAAGTCACCGCGGGGTCGTATTTCCTGACAAAAACCCAATCCACATCCACACCGCCGTCCACAAAGTAAAGCCGTAACGTATGGACGCCATGAGCGACAGCGGCCGAGCCAAGGTAGAAGGTGTCGAAGTTGTTGGTGCCTCCGGTTGAGGGCAGCACGACATCGGGCAGTGGCACGCCGTCAATGAGCAGGCGGAGCGTGTGCGGTGCCAAGGCGGCATAGCGAACCGGGAACCGGTAATTGCCGGCGGAAAAGTTGATCTCTTTGAACTCAATCCACTCACCGGCGGCAGTGGCGGTGACGGCCCAACCGTTCGTTCCGAGCGTGCGGATGTCCAAATCGCCGAAGCGCCGCCAGGCACCGCCGGAGTTGCCGGTAGTGGTGTCGTAGTAGGCATCGGCGCCCTCGGCTTCCAGGCGAAGCGCACTGGTGCGCAAATCGGTGTAACGGCGAACGATGTTAATGTATTGGCTGGGGAAGCTGTAGCGCGGCGAACTGCCACAGCGGTAGTATCCGGCCCACTCTCGAACGTCATTCCATCCCTCCAGGACCGTGAGGCGCGGCTTGGCGATTACACCCGCCTCGAGTCCCGCAATGAGCGTGTCACCGTTGGTGCCGGTGCCATCCACTTTGTTGCGGGGAATCACCCTGGCCGCGCTCTGGTAATTGCCGCTGGTGGGGTCGAAAACGCTCGGGTCAATAAAGCCCGGCACGGCGGTTTCGGAGGTAAATCCTCTGAAGGTATTAGTCGTGAAGGAAGTTGAGGGCGGGCCGAACCAGTTGTTGACTCCGATTACGTCCGGTTCACGGGTAGTGCTGGGATCAAGGGATGGCCAATTCTTATCAAGAATGAAGCCCGGACGGACTCCATAGGCATCCTCAAATGAATCGGCCAAGAGCTTGAGCATCTGGCTCGCGTTGCCATTTTGATTGGTGAACCAGGCGGAGCTGATTGACCACCATTGAATCACTGGGCGGCCGTTCATCTCGAACCAGTATTGGCGAGGGACCGTGTCAAACCAGGGCTTCACACCGCGGAGCCAGAACACGTCGTTCCAATCGGATGCACTGGACATGTCGAGGAGGGTGGTTGAGGGCAGGCTGTGGAGGTAGGTGTAGATGCCGCGCAGGGACGGGGAGTCAATGAAGCAAGCGAGCTTGACGAGGTTGGTGGCATTGGCGCGCTGCAAGGCATCCACCATGCGGGTCAATTGACGCGGATTCATGTTCCCATCAATCTGGGTCGGGTTTGTCGTTTTAGCCCCGCGGCTGGCGAACATGACGACCGGGAGGCGAGCCTGCAATTGCTCCGCCACCAGGTTGTCCCACCATGCCGGAGTGTCGGTATCGAACGGGTAGTAGAGCGGGGCGTCGTAAAGGACATTGGCGCCGCCAAGAGTTGTCGAGACGGCATCACTGTCGTTCGGATAAACGTAAGCGGTGAGGCTGGAGATGAGCGGGAGGTTGTCGGTGACGACGGCGTCCAGGGTAATGTCCGCGGTCGGCACGGCGGCCGGGGTCACGGGAGCGAAGGGGCCGGCCAGGCTGAGGATGAGGGTGAGATTACCAAACCAGCAACGCGCGTTCGGGGCAAACTTCATTCGCAGGGCTCATTCCTTAAAGAGCTTGACTTCGCGGGTGACGGAGTCAATGGCCCATTTCATCCCGGCCGGCTTGCGGGGCTGGATGTCCACGCCGCTGGCCAGCTCCACAAAGTTGGTGGGCAGGCGCCCCTTTTGCTGGATAAAGAGATGAAGCTGCTCGGTGAGGAAGGGATTGACCTGGGCGGCGAGAGGTTGGTCGGCATTACTTTTCGCTGGCGGAGCAGGCCTCTTGCCGCAGCCGCCGAACAGCAACGAGGTCGAAACCGCCAGGAGGAAGATAGTTCGCATGGTCAAGAGCGGATGTTTATGGAACTGCATTAGGTTAGTTACGCGGGCGCGGGAACGCTAAGGGCAGCCCGCCGGGTCCAGGTTGAGCCAGTGACCTCTTCCGTCGGATGCCTGCCAAAACTTGGGCAACACGGGTTCGGCATGGCCATCTGCAAAGACGACGTTCCCGCGTTTGTTGTGGCGGATGGTAATGTCGTCACCAGACCAGCCGTTGCCCAGGCCGCCGCCGGGAGCCCCGGCCACCGCGAAACGGCCATCATTGACGACGCTGCCGGTATCGGGGATTTCCCAGGCGTCGTCCGGCTTGTGAGTTGCCTTTTCTTCCACCACCATGAGCTTGTGGGATGGCCCCAGAACGCTGCTGAGTTTGAAGCGGTACGCGGCCCCATTCTGGTCAATGACGGTGCTGATGCCGGGGTTTACATTGCCCTTCAGAACGTAACTGACGACGGTGTAGCTGTAATTGTAGATGGGGCTGCTTTCTGCGATCCGGTCGGCATTGTCCCGGTCCATGGGGCAGCGGAACAAATTCGTATTGATCCTTCCCAGGCCCGCGGTGATTGGACTCTTATCCAAAGTATAGGGGAACTGGTTCCGCCAATAGATCCAATCTTCGACATGGAAACCGTAAGTGCCGCGGGAGCCACAGGCAGGAAAAGTATCTTGGCTGTCTGCGACGTACATGAGCATGCCCAGGGAGATTTGCTTGTTATTGTTCAGGCAGCTAATCTGCGCGGCCTTTTGCTTGGCCTTGGCCAGGGCCGGCAGCAGCATCGCCGCCAGGATGGCGATGATCGCAATGACCACCAGCAACTCGATTAGAGTGAAGGCCCGGCACTGGTGCCGGCTCGCCGCTTGGGGCAACCGCTTGGACTGGAACGTCCGCGCAACCGACCCAAACTCTTGACCGACTTGGCACCTTCCATCTCTCATGGAAATGGGCTCGCTTTTGATCGTTTTCATTTGTTTCTCAGACTGTTTCAGGCCCCAACGCTTTCCGGCATCTTCGGCTCGCGGCGGGGCCGGGCGTCATTCGACATCATCTCGACTATGCCAGAACCTCCGTCCGCCCGCCACTCCGCCGGATTCGTCGGACTGATCATGTTCGCGTAGGGTGAGGCGCCGATTACGGTGAACCAGGCATTGCTGGCCGGATTCAGGCCGACGCTCAGTCCGTTCGTCCAGGCCTGCAACTGCCATCCCGCCCCGTCAGGGCTCTGCAATACCAGCGTTTCACCTGAGACAGTGTAGGTGATGTTGGTTGGAGCCGGAGTCGGCAGCGGCTGCACCCCGCAGGCCGGCGCGGATGCCAAAGATTCAGTTCTTCGTCATCCGGGCTCGAGCCAGGACCGCTCATTGGCGCACGGTCGTGATGGTTGACCACCAGATCAGGTCCTGGACAGTGCCCCCGTCCGGCGCGGGCGTGTTATTCCCCAGCAGCAGATCCTGATCGGTTATCGGAGGCTTGATCGTTTGCCCAAGCCACTTCCGAATCAGGCAGTGCCCGTCAGCCAGGGCAAATATCCCGGCCCCGCCATGAATACTGCCCGGGTAGTCAACGATTTTGGCTGGCGGATCCCACGGGTTCCCGGCCATCTGATTCGCCATATTGGCGTCATTGATGCTATCGGGGTGCTCCTCTCCGAAAACCCACGTTTCGGACGGGCGGCGGATTTCCCCCATTTTGTCATAGCACAAATAAGGCCCGCCGGCTGGGACCCCTTTGAGCCATCCGCCCCAAGCAAAAACCGAACTCATCGAGTAGTCCCTCACCCGCGGCACCGTCTGCCCCGTAGAGGTCCTGACCCGCACCGGGTTAGCCGGGCACATCCAAACCGCACGGCTCTTGCCGATGAACGGCATCAGCGGGCTCTTATCAATATACACCGTCGGGTCCCAGTCTCCCAGGTTCGGGTTCTGTATCGAGCCGAAAGAGCCCTGCACCCAGACCACACGCGTGGCCATGTTAGGCGTGCTGGCGTGTTGCACTGCTGCCAGCAGGAGATCGTTATAATCCCCGGAGTACATGTGCCATCCCAGCATCATTTGGCGATTGTTACTCATGCACTGCATCCGCTGGGCGCGCTGTTTCGCCTTGCTGAGCGCCGGCAGCAGCATCGCCGCCAGAATGGCGATGATGGCAATGACCACCAGCAATTCGATGAGAGTGAAACCAGCGCCGCGCGACGGCGCGGGAGCGTGGTCCACACGGAGTTGCGGCGAGGAAATGTTTCTTCATGAGCAGACTCCTGTGCTGGCTGCGGGCCAAGTCGCAGGTTCATGCAAAAACCACAAGAGTAAACTGCGTAGTCCTATGATTCCTTTCATATCGGGATTTGTTGCAGGTTTTCGGTTATTACTTTCCGCAGTAATTGTGGTTCATGACTACCCGCCCAGAATGCCAAACCTCCGAATTATTGTCGCGGGTGTATCGTGCCAAAAGAGGGGGAGAATCGTGCCAAAAGGCCGCTGTTCTGTAGGGCTGACGTGCAGTTCGCCCCAACGACAATCCGCCGCACGCAGCGCGTGCTAGTTCGCGGGCGATCTCAGGCGGAAGAACACCGCCGGATTCGTCGAGCTAATCATGTTCGTGTAGGGCGAGGTGCCGGTCACGGTGAACCAGGCGTTGCTCGCCAGGTTGTTGGTCTGAGCCTGTAATTGCCAGCCCAGCCCGTTGGGCCACTCCAATAGGATTTTGCCCGCAGAAACCGCGCAGGAGAGGCTGGTCGGCGGGGGAATCGGCGGGACCTCAACCCACTTGGCGACCAGCGCGTTTCGCTCGGTGCTGAATGTGCTGGCATCGAGAACCCCGCTGAAGATCTCCACCTCCCCCACCATGCCTTTGAAGTAGCGGCTGGGATTTTGCGTGGTTCCGAGTTTGAGCACGTTGCCCGTGGCGAAGTTCGCCGCAACCTTCGTTCCCGTCAGCGAAGTTCCGCTCTTGGAATCCCAGAAGTCGTAACTCCCGTTCAGAGCATTGTAGTTGAACGCCAGCACGATCGTGTCGCCCACAGCCACTTGATTGCCTGGACTGCTGGACTTCTGAATGAAGCTCCCGTTCAGGTAGGCCTGAAGGGTGCCGGTGCCATTAAACCGCATCAAGAACCCGTTGGTCGGGCTGCCTTCGTCACCGTTGCCAATTAGATCATTCCAAACCGAGACGAAGGTGTTGGTCAACGCATCGCACTTGAAAGCCACCAGCACGGCGAAGCCGGAGCTGGTGGAGAGGCCCGGCTGAAGATCCAGCAAATCCGCAGTTGTGCTGGCATCCAGCAACTGGAGCGCCTCGCGATTGGCCGGGCCGAAAGCCAGGCCCGCCAGGCCCGAGGCTGAGAGACTGGCGCTGGGATAACCCACCTCGCCAATCAAGCTCGTGGCATTGTGGCCATTACCCGAGAGGTCAGCCCAGTCGGTCACCGCGCCCGAGGCGTTTAGGGCGACACTCGCAGGCTGGGCGGCATCCAGATGCTGAATGAGCACAGGCGCATAAATCCGCGCGGCAACCTCGCCGCTCATGACGCTCTCCGCACTGCAGGTGTCCACCGCCGTCACCCGGTAGTAGTAGGTCACACCCGCGCTGGCGTTGGTGTCGCTGTAGTCGCTGGTTTTGAGCCGCGTGGCAATTTGAACATAGTTCGATCCCGCCGTCGTCGAGCGATAGACCGCGTAAGTGTTCAGGTCAGATTCTCCATTGCTGTTCCAGTCCAGGCTAACGAGCGAACTGGTGGTTGCCGCGGTCAAGCCCGTTGGCGCGCCGGGCGGGGTGGGCGTCGTGGCGCTGCTGCATTGGTTGCCAGTGGCATCCCGAGAAGCCGAGGACCTGGGCATCTGGCTCGTCGCGATGTTGAGGATGTTCCCGGCAAATTCAGCCGTCGCGCCCGCATCCTGCTGCAAAAAGGTGGCGACGGATTTGATGGTCGTCCCGCCGAGGCAGCGCAGTATCCCCGCCCCATTGACATCATAGGCCGGGCTGCCCGGCTGAAAGTTGTGGAAGGAATGCAAATCCAGCTCGCCACTGTTTACCACCACAGACACCTTGGGATTGCCCCAGCAAGCCGTGCCGAACAGCCGAAGCGCTCCGCTCAGGGAACTGCCGGTTTCGATATAACGGCCCACTGTGTTGTCCACGGTGACCAGTTGATTGTTGATGCAATCAAAGCCGCCGCTGCCCAATGCCTCCACGCGCAGCGAGGTCACGGACTGATCCACACCCATGCCCAAACTCCATCCCTGCGGCCCGACCCCGCCCTCATTGGTCAACACCACCCCGCGAACCCCGCCAAAGACAAAGTTCTGGTGGAACACTTGCCGCACCACCTTGCCCAACACATAAGGTTCGGCCTGCCGCCACAGCAATGACTTGATGTCCGGGAATGGCGAGGTGGGGATGCTGGCGTAATATCGGCCGGCTTGCGAGTAGGCGGACGGATTGAGCTGGCAGTTTTGGATCTGCCCGTCGGTGCTGCCCTTGCCAACCGTGATACCCGTCCGCAGCGCCGTGGAAAGGATGCGGTCCACATAGTGGTTGTCACAACGCACTGTGGCGAGATCCAACAACTGCCACGGGACCGTGGCCGCCACGTTGATGATGTAAACATTGGAACCCAGCCCGCGCAGCAGGAACGGATACGGAACCATGCCGAAGTTCACCAGATCATTGGTGTCATAAATCTGCTCTGGATAATGAAAGCTCAACCCGCGAATTCCGGCATTTGCCTGAAGCTGAATAAAGGGCGTGCCGTTCGCCTGATTGCGCCCGGCATAAACGTCAAGGATGCTCCCCAGTCCCTTGGTGCTGTGGGGTAATTCATAAATGCCGCGCAGTTCCACTCGGGAAGGTATGGTGAGGTTGCCGTTCAAACGATAATTCCCGGCCGGAGCGAACACGATGCCGCCGCCACCCGCCGCCGCGTCGCTCAACGCGGATTGAAAGGCGGCGGTGCAATCGGTGACCCCATCGGCCACGGCATGGTAGGGCGCAGCCGTGATAACATACAGATTGGTGGTTCCGGGGTTATGGGGATTCGTGGACTTGGCGAAGGCATAGTCCGGCATCACGTCGAGATTCAGCGGCTGCTGGTCCACATAGACCACGCGGGAAGAATTGTTCAGGATCCTGGCTCCGCCCGTGAAGCGGTTGCCCACCAGTGAAGCTCGCACCGACGCGCCCAATTCCACCTGGCTGCCGGCGGTCGGCCCAAAATCGCAGTTGAGGACCGACAGGTCGCCGGCGCTGTCCAACTTGATGCCGCCGGACTGGAAATTGCAGTTCTGGAACAGCAAGGCGGTGGCGCCCAAGCTGCGCACAGCCCAAGCCGACGCATTGATGTTACACGACTGAAACAAGGCGGTGTTTCCAGACCCGCTCTCGCAAAAGACGCCCACGCCGGCGTTTGTAATGTTGAAACGCGTGAACTGCTCGCTGGGATAACTAACCTGCTCTATATCAATCCCGGTCGCACAATTCAGGAGATTGAACTCATAGCATTGGCCATTGGGCGGTTTGCTATCATACAAAGAGGGGCGGCACGCCAGCCCGATGTTATAGCCGTCCACGGTCACGTAGGCCAGGTAGGACCAATCAATGCGCCGCACGATGACCCCTGTGCCATGGGCGTAAATCCACCCCGCGTGCTGATTGGCGGTGGGGGCGTTGCTGAGTCCGGATCCCTGCCAGAATGCCGGGGTGAATTGCACGGTCTCGACACGCCCTATATCCGCCAGTTGGTCCAGCTCCAAACCGGTCTTCAGCGGCGTTCCATAAAGTCCGCGCACAAAAACGCACGCGCCAACCCCGCTGGCAGCAAATATCCGCGTGGTGACGCCGATGTAGGCATTGACAAGCGTCACGTTCTCGACGCTGGGGCTCGAGCCCGAGAGAACTTGAATTGCCGGCGAGTAGGGTTGGATATCCGCAGGTGATTGTTCGGGATACCAAATGGCCAGATCGCGCACCCCCGAGCTTTCGTCCAGGCCGATGAATGGCGCGGAGCTTTCATTGGTCCGACCGGCATAGGCTTTGAGGATCGTTCCCACGATGGGTTGCCCAGGCACGGGTCTTTGCCATTGCCCGCGCAAATTAACGCCCGTGGGAATCTCCAGCCGCCCGTCCAACCGATAGTAACCCGCCGGAACGAATACCGTCCCGCCGCCTTTGTTGGCAACCAGATTGATCGCTTCCTGAAAGGTGGCCGTGCAATCCTGATTGGCAGGGTCAGGCGGCAGCAGGTTGTTCAGATAGGCGCTGTCCGTCACTGACAGGGCTGCAATCACTACATCATCCGCGGGATAATTGGTATCCGCCGGGATGACGCGCCAGGGAAGATTCACCGGGATATTGGCCCACTTCTCCGCCAGTTGCTCCCGCCTGGCTTTGATGTCACTCGCGATCAGAACCTGGTTGTATAGCTGCACCTCACCCACCATACCCTTGAAGTAGCGGCTGGCGTTTTGCGTAGTTCCGAGTTTGAGCACGTTGCCGGTGGCGAAGTTCGTCGCAGGCTCCGTTCCCGTCAGCGAAGTTCCGCTCTTGGAATCCCAGAAGTCGTAACTCCCGTTCGTGGCATTGTAGTTGAACGCCAGCACCA
This sequence comes from uncultured Verrucomicrobiae bacterium, assembly GCA_963762555.1. Taxonomy (GTDB): domain Bacteria; phylum Verrucomicrobiota; class Verrucomicrobiia; order Limisphaerales; family UBA8199; genus PALSA-1440. The sequence continues at coordinate 203,528 of CAVXLO010000038.1, read as the reverse complement.
CCGTGTCCCCTGCCGCCACTTGATAGGTTGGACTGCTGGACTTTTGAATGAAGCTCCCGTTCAGGTAGGCCTGCAGCGTGCCCGCGGAATTATACCGCATCAAAAACCCGTTGGCCGGGCTGCCTTCGTCCCCGTTGCCAATCAGATCATTCCAATTCGAGACGACGCTGTTGGTCAGCGCATCGCACTTGAAAGCCACCAGCACGGCAAAACCGGAGTTGGTGGCGACGCCCGGCTGAAGATTCAGCAAGCTCGCGGTCGCACTCGCATCCAGCAACTGGAGCGCCTCGCGATTGGTCGGGCCGAAAGCCAGGCCCGCCAGGCCCGAGGCCGAGAGGCTGATGCTGGGATAACTGACGGTGCCCAGCAAGCTCGAGGCGTTATTGCCGGAGCCGGACTGATCCACCCAACTGGTCACCCCCCCCGATGCATTCGTTATCACGCTCCCCGCAACCGTCACATCCAGCCGCTGGATCAGGCCGGCGTGAAGGGCTTCCGGGCACAAGCTGCCCAGCGACAATGAAACAATGGCCGCCAGCTCTGACAACCGGCAGATTCTGAAACTAACGGAGGTTTGGGACGGATTCATTATATTTTGCGACAATTCAAAGAGTCTTAGGCCGAAGCAGCGCTCCGGCTATGCCCAAACCTCAACGGGCAGGCAGGGCGCGCGGGATGCGGACCAGACGACCCGCCGTGGGATCCCTGGCAACTTCACCCGTCGAACCCTTCGTCCATCAGGCGGTTGCTGCTGTATTTGCCCTCCCAGAATGCCAAATCCCCGGATTATTGTCGCGGGTGTAGCGTGCCAAAATGGGGGGAATCGTGCCAAAAAAGCGAGGCTTCCGCATGGCTCGTATGTGTTCAGCGGAGTGCGCCCGTCCCGACCATGAACCGAAGGAAAACATCCAACATCCAACATCCAACGACCGCCAGTTGGGCCGTTCCCATTGGATGTTGGATGTTGGATGTTCCTGGGGTTCATGGAAAGGAGGCCTGTTTTGATCTGCCAACCTCCGGAATGGCTGGCGCGGCTTTCTGTCTGCTTCGTTTCCTTTGTTACCTTCTGTGGCCGTCAGAATTGGACTTGCCAGCGGTGGCCCGGCGGCGGCTCGAAGATCAGCCGACCCGCCAGTTCCCCCCACCGTCCAAATCTCGCAGGCGTCCGTCAGCTCGCTCATGCGCACCAGGCAAGCATCCGCCAGTTCCATCCGCCGGTCCCGGTATTTGTCCAGCAGTTCCAGGACCCGGTCGAGCTGGGCGCGCAGATCAAAATCGAGAATCAAATCGCCGCGCGTGACCAGTTTCAGCCCGGGGATGGGGTCGTTGATGACGAAACTCAGTTCCTGGAAGCAATCCCCCCGCTCCCTAAGCCCAAGGTCATTTCCGAGTTCAAGGGTCAGCGTTCGACGTTCAAGGTTCGCCGATTCGGTCCGGGACAAGGTTGCACTCATTTTAATCGGGCTTACCCTACTTCGCTCTAACTGAAAGGCTGACCCGCCGTCGTCCAACTTGCTGCCTGCGCCCGCCAAAAAGCGCCGCCCTCTTCCCGACTACTACGCGCGGCTGCGGAAACGCCAGCCCAAAGGGTTTTCCGCTGATGACACGCGCCAGTTCCGGGAGGAGGAACGCCGATGAGAGCAGTACCCGGTCACTGGACTTGCTGCACGTGGCGGGCGCGCGGGAGCTGAGGCTCCGTTATTTTCTGACCTTTGAGGAGCGGCAGCAGCAACTCGCGGCGGCGGCAGGCTTGAAGGTGGCGCGATTGTGAGGTGGACGCGAAGAGGCGGGAGGAAATGAAGAAGGTGGAGGGCAGAAACATCCAACATCCAACATCGAACATCCAACATCCAATGGTCTGAACCTTGAACCCTGAACCTCGAACCTCCCGTCCTCCGTAGCCCGTCCTCCGTAGCAGCACTGCGGAGGGTGGACAGCACTGCGGAGGGTGGACAGCACTGCGGAGGGTGGACAGCACTGCGGAGGGTGGATGAACCTCGAACGTCGGGGGGTTACGGCCACCTTGGGGCTACCCCGAGGCCCCCCTGAGGCTATCTGGTGGCTAACCGGTAGGCACCCGGAAGCCACCCTGAAGCAACCCTGAGGCTCCACCTAGGCTACCCCGAGGCTCCACTCAGGCTACCCTGAGGCTCCACTCAGGCTCCCCAGAGGCTACCGCCATCGCCAAACAGATGCCAGGGCTGAGCATGCCGCGTGACTACTCCGCTTGCCCCTTCCTGGTGTATTCTCCGGGTAAGACGCCGAATTGCTCCTGGAACAAGCTGCGGAAGTGCTTCAGGTCGGAAAAGCCGACCGCATAGGTGATTTCCGTGACCGTCATCCGAGATTCTTTGAGCAGTTGCGCTGCGCGCTTCAATCGCATGGCCCGGATCAGGGCATTGGGCGTGCCGCCGGTCACTGCCTTCAGTTTGCGGAACAACTGACGCCGGCTGACGGCCACCTTATCTGCCAGGGCATCGACGTCGAATTCAAAGTCGGACAGATGCCGGTCCACGGTTTCAAGGGCCTGCCGCAGGAACTGCGCGTCAGCCTGATTCGCTGGGAGATTGCGTGGCGGCAGAGTGCTTTCCAAGTCCAGGCGCTCATGCACTTTGCCGCGTGGCAGCAACAGTTCTTCCACGCGGGCTTTGAGCAGGGCCAGGCTCAAGGGTTTGGGGAGGTAATGGTCGGCGCCCGCCTCCAGCGCCCGCGTCTGCGAATCCGCCTGACCGCGCGCCGCTACCACGATCACGGGAATATGACTGGTCAGCTCTGCTCGTTTCAATCGGCGACAGAGGTCAAGACCATCAAGGCGCGGCGAATTGAGTTCTGTGATGACCAGGTCCGGCACGGTTTCCTGCGCCTGGCGCAGGCCCTCTTCACCGTCCCTGGCCTCAATGACCCGGTAGGCGCCGCCCAGCCCCTGGCTGATCTGTGAACTGACCTTTGGGTCATCTTCCACCAGCAGGACCAGGGGCGACTCTTCGCTCGAAATGGGTCCATCCGGACCAGCCGGCGGCAAGGCATCGGCCGGGAGATCCTGCTGCCGGGACTCCAGGAGCTTTTGAGTGCGCCGGGCGACGAGCAGTTCCATTTGCTCCTGTTTGAGCGCGGCTTGGCGGGCGAGAAACCATTTTTCCGTCAAGGTGCTGGCCAGGAGCGTGACTTCGATGTTGTCGAAGGGCTTCTTGAGCACCAACAGGCTGTCGGTCCGGCCCCACCGTCGAACGAGATCCTCCCAGGAATAATCGGAAAAGGCGGTGCAGATGACGACCTGGATGCGTGAATCCCGCTCCCAGATTCGCTGGATCGTCTCGACGCCGTCTATGCCCGGCATGCGAATGTCCACAAAAGCCAGTTGATAAGGGCGACCCTCGGCGAGGGCTTGCTTGACCTTTTCGACTCCCTCGATGCCCGAAAGAGCGTGATCCACGGTGTAGGCCGGCTTCAGCACGGCGGGCGCCGCCGCTTTGCCATACATTTGCCGTTCGTCGGCTTCCAGCTCAGCGTCCTCCGCGTTCTCGAGGAGGACCAAGTCAAAATCGCGGTGGATGCTCGGGTTGTCATCAACAACCAATATGCGAGCGCCGGTGCCGCCGCGGTGGTCCGGTTTGATTATTGAGCCTTCCATACGTTTCAGTTTGTAGCCGGCGCTCAAGTTTTATACCGGGTGCAAATCCGGCGTCAACCAGCAGGTGGGGCGAGCGGAATATCCAGGATAAAGGTGGCCCCGCGCCCGAGTCCCTCGCTCTGGGCTCTGAGGCTCGCGCCCAGGTTTTGAGCTGTCAGCAGGCTGCTGTGCAGCCCGAACCCGTGGCCCCCTTTGCGGGTGGAGAACTCCTGGACGAAGATCCGCGTCAGGTTCTCTGCCGGGATGCCGATCCCGTTGTCACTGACAGCGACCTCGATGCGCCCCTGGCTGTTCGGGTGGAGGCTCACCGTCACCTGCCGGTCCGGGCGGCCGCTGTCTTCGCAGGCATACTTGGCATTCTCCAGCAGGTTGAACAGGATCTGCAGCACCTTGTGCCGGTCAGTGGTCACCGGCGGCACCTCGTGAAATTCACGCACTACCTGGACCTGGTGCCGCAAGAGGGCTTCATGATGCATGCGCAATGCATCCTCAACGATTTCCACCAGCGAGACGGTCTCCAGCACACCGGAAACCCGGGCGTAGTTCTGCTGCATCGCCACGATCTCTTTGATGTGTTGCAGGCTCTCGGTCAGCGACTTGGTCTTGTCCAGCAACTGCTCCTGCTCCTTGTCCAGGTGGCCGCCAAGTCGCTCGAGGTAGCCGGGCAAATTCTGGCCTCGACCATCTTGGGTCACAAACCGCCCCAGGTCAGCGCGGTGTTCCCCCAGCAGCGCCGCCAGTCGGCCCACGCTCGGCACTTTGGACCGCTGGACATGCTCCATGATCGAAGAGCCCAGCACATTAGCGCTGTTCAGCACATTCCCGACGTTGTGGAGCACGCTGGTAGCGACCTCCGCCATCCCGGCCAGCCGCGACGCCTTGCGCAGTTGCTTATGGCCCTTTTCCACCTCCGCCTCCATGCGCGTGCGCTCCTGGATTTCCATCTGCACGCGCCGGGTTTCCTCGGCCAGCCGCGCCTCGGTCTTCTCGTGCTCGGCGATTTCCTGCCGCAATTGTTTGGTGCGCTTCCCCACTTGCCGGTGCAGCATGCCGATCCAGGCGCCCGCAATCGCCAGCGCCACCAGCAGCGCCCCCATCACCGCCAGCGCGCGTTTGAGGGTCCACCAGGAGGGCCGCTGCAAGACTATCACGTCTCTCAACGACCCCACCAGCAGTTTGAACGAAGCCACGCGCCGCCCCAGTTCCGCGTAAGGGCTTGGCTCGACCTGGCACACGCCGGTCACGCGCACCCTGCTTCCGGGCCCAATATCCAGCGCCGGGCTGCCTCGCAAGGGCAGGAACGCCTGGAAAACCCTTTGGCCGGATTGCAACTCCAGCACGAAATGCTGCTCAAGCACCTGCTGTCGCAACACTACCGCCTCCAGGCTTACCAGCGTCGCATCCAACCCGCCCTCCGCGATGTCCTCGACCGTCGCCTTGACTGGTGCCACCGCGTTGGTGCGGCTTACTTTGCGCACCAGCACTTCGGTCAGGACCGGTGAGTAACCCCGCATCTCGGGAAAGCCGACCACCTGCAAGTGATCGCCAGGCTTCCACTGCAGCTCCTCCTCCCGGGGCGTCGGGCTCGTGCCGGCGCCTTGCCGGAACATCCAGTTCCAGCCGCCTGCCGCGGCAGTCAGGATCACATTCTCCTGCGCAACTGCCATCGCGGCGCCGGTGGCATCCTGGACGAAACACGTGCGGCCATCCCGGAAGGTCAGCACGCCCTCCACTCTTACGCGATGGATAAACTCCCCCAGTCCCCGCACTTGGAGCAGGCTGCCGATCGTCCGCACCGGCAAGGAAAACGGGTCGGCCGGCACTTGGGTCACCTCCACCGATTCGAGCGATGGCACCACCAATTGAACCCCCTGCATCCGGCCCCGGCTGTCGGTCGCCGCCACGCACACACCGCGAATCCGAACGGTGGCGTCCACCAACTGCCGGACGGCCGGCGCCGGCGCGGCCCGAATCGTGGCCATGAGCTGTCCGCCCTCGCTGTTGAGCAAGAGGTGCGAACCATCCGTCGAACGAACTACCCCCTCGATTTCCACCCATTGATCCACCATGCGGCCGCTGGCCAGTTGGCTCCAGGTGCTGCGCTCCGGCTCAGGCAGTTTCCCCTGCCCCAGCAACACGACGCTCTCGGCACGGATGATGGGGCCGTGACCAATTGCCCAGTCACCCCGTCCCTCGATTTGGACGCAGGAGCGGAAGGGCGGGGCCGTTGGGCCGGCTTGGTCCGGATACCACACCTCCACTCCCGCCGTTCCATCCTGAATGAAATGGCCAAATAGCTCGGTCACGACCCCGTGGACCTTGACTTTGGGCTTGCGCGCGAGTTCCTCGATGCTCAGCCGCCGGATTTGCTCGATGCTGGTCAGCACTGGAGCAGCGGCGCCGGAACCAACGACCGCAGACTGCGGCTGCACAGGAGAATTTGTCCAGCCGCCAGCGGGCGTCACCGGCTGGATCGCGTCCACGCTGGGGACCCACAGCACCGCCGCCACGCTCTCGCCCTCGCAGTTGAGGAGTACTCCGCAGAGGCCCCTGGCTCTTACCCAGGCCCCGTCAGCCGGCGGTCGCAGGCCGGCGTTCGACCGCAACACGTGGACCGAAAGGCTGTGTGCGTTGTCCTCCAGGTCGAACACCCAGTGATTCTCCGTCCACGAGCAGAATCGGATCTTGCCCTCTGCTTCGACCCATTGCAGGTCGTCTTGCGGGGCTAGCGGCTGTGCGGGCGCGATGCGTCTCGGCTCTTCCGCGGCTGTCCCACCGAGCCGGCGCAGGCGGCGCTCTCCTATTTCCACCATTCCGTTTGTCCACTGAGTGCGGCCTTCCGCCAGGATGCGCTGCCCGGCGAACAAGGGCTTTGCGCCTGGGAGGTCCGCTAAGGCCAGAGCTTCGCTGCCATCAAACAGGCACCACTCATTTGTGCCCGGCAACCGCCCCGCTATCACTCCCTCGATCCGCACGGGATAACTCCGGTCGGCCCGGTTGCGCAACCCGAGCAACCGGCTCACGTTGGTGATCACCAGGTCAGCGGGGCTGGTGTATTGCCACTGAATCCACGATGCACGCGTGGCTGGGTTCTGCGAGGCACGGTCCAGCCACTTGGTTTCCACCCGGCCGTCGAAGGCCTGCCAGCGCGTTTCCCAAGGCGCATTGTCTCCCTGCGCGGTGATCAGGTCCTCCATGAGTGGGGCGGGCTCCAGGTCGTCCTCTGTCGCGCCAAGCGGCTCAATCTCGGCCAGTTGCACGCAGTCCGCTAGGGCCGGATCTCGGACCCGGTCTATCTCCAGGCGATAGACGCTATACGCCCGCTGATTTGCCAGCTTGAATACCCGCCGCTGGTGCCGTTCCGAGAAAAGCTCCCCTTTCCGAACATCCAGCACCGTCCAGGTCCGGCCGGCGTCGTTGGAGCCCAGCAGGCGCCAGTCTTGCGGATCGCGTTGGGGAAAATCGTTGGCCGAGGTCAGCGCGTATTGCCGCACAACCCGTGTTGTGGGCTGGTCACTCGGCGCTGCCTCCCCGTTCGAAGCCCCCCAAACAAACGCGCCCGCCCCCAGCCATATCAACAGAAGACGGAGCCTGCTCATAACAACTCTGCTAACCGCCGACGCTGCAACTCGTCAGACAAAGAAACGGAGAGGTTCGATCCATCTTTCCAAGAACCTAACCTTGCACGCAGACCGCTGTCGGTTCTCCCTCTCCCCTTCAGAAGGGGAGAGGGTCGGGGAGAGGGGTCCGTCCGCTCGCTCAGGTTCATGGTCCCGATGCAGGGCAAAGAGGCCGTGGAGGCTTTCCCAGCGCATAGCATGCGACGATAAACTGGACAACCTTCCCGCTCAGTGTCGAGCGGAAAACATCCGTGCACCGCTCTATTGGCACGATTCCCCCCCTGTTTTGGCACGCCGCGCCCGCGACAGGTATTCCCAGGTCGTGGAAGCTGTGCGGGTATGACGCGAAGAAATCGCAAAGTGTTCGCGAGCCTCGCCCGGTCAAAGGGCTTTACCCTGATCGAGCTGCTGGTCGTGATCACCACCATTGCCATCCTCGCGGCGTTGTTCCTGCCCGCATTGGGCAAGGCCAGGGTAAGAGCACAGGGCGAGACATGCATGAACAACGCAAAGCAGGTCGCGCTGGCCTTCTTCTTGTACGCCGAGGATTTTACCGATTATTACCCCCCCAACCCGGATGACGGCACGACCACTGCGGGCTACAACTGGTGCGCGGGGGATGTATCGGGGGGGATGCCAGGCGATACCACACCTCTCGGAGCGCATACCTTTGATCCCGACATCCTCAGAGACCCGCAGCAAACGTTGGTCGCGACCTACGTTGCCAAGAATGTCGGCATCTTCCACTGCCCGGCGGACCCGCGCACAGGGCTTTATCAAGGCTCCAATCTCTCGATGTCTGGCAAGACTGTGCCTGCCGCACGCAGCGTCTCCCTCAATCAAGGCGTCGGCACTATTGACCCCGGTTTTGCTGCTGGCGGCGGCTCACCCGGCTCGCACTCGGGCAAACCCACCATCCCCACGATGGGGCCCTGGCTAACGGGCACTCGGTATCAGAACCAACACGACAACCCCTGGGCCACCTTTGGCAAAACCACCTGCTTCACCAAGATCAGCCCGAGCGACGTCTTCCTGATGGTGGATGAAAGCCCCTGGAACATCAACGATGGTGCGCTGGCAGTGTCAGCAGGAATGTCCAAGTGGGTGGATTACCCGGCTACTTTTCACAATGATGCCTGTGGTTTCTCCTTTTGTGATGGGCGGGCTCAGATCCACAAATGGGCCGGGCGTTCTATGCAACTCAACGGGCCGCCGCCAAACAGTGGCCGCTCCGTTCCCTTCTATGACCCGGACTGGCGCTGGATGGTCGCCCATTCCACCATGAGGATGAAGTGACGAACGAGGAAGCGCCGCGCTGCCGGTAGGTCAGCACAACCGCTTCTCGGCGGCAGGCGGACATGAGGGTGAGGTTCAACACTCTCCAGCGCGCTGTGCTGGGTTGCGGAATTGCCTTGGCCGGGCCCGCTCTCTTTACCCGCGAACTTTCCCTTGAACATCACTCTGCATCTGCAGGGGCGGTTCGCCGTTGGCCCGCACTGCGACCACGGGCGGCACGCGATTGCGACCGTGGACTGGGAAGAAGCGAAGGCGGTGCTTCTTGTTGTGCGGGGCCTGCACAACACCTCCTTGCGAGGGCAGATAAAGTCTTTGGACGCTTTGGACCTGAAGTGGCGCGCCCGCTGGGACTCGAACCCAGGACCCTCTGCTTAGAAGGCAGATGCTCTATCCAACTGAGCTACGGGCGCACTAGAGGACCCGGCACTCACGTGCCATTCTGAAGCCGCAGCCATTCTACCCTGGAATCGGACCTCGGCCAAAGGGAAATTGAAGGAATCCGGGACAGCTCCTCGACCGCTCAGCATGCAGAGCTGCAAGGATATGTTCCAACGGGCGGCGGTATCAGCGTCGCCAATTCGGCCTCTCTCTGTCTCGACCGCTTGCCTCGTGGCACCTTTGGGGTTACTGGTTTTAGAATGACCAATGTTGATAGCGAGGGGCGGCGGATTCAGTGGCCTATTTGGAGCGGGTTGGCACTGCTGGTTTTGACGGTCGGGGGGGCGTTGCTGCTCGCCAGCCGCGAATTACAGGTCTCCCGGAGCAAACCTTTGCCTGTGATCGGCCCCATCGCCGACTTCTCCCTGACCGACCAGAATGGCCACGCGGTCTCGCTGGCCGACCTGCGCGGGCGGGTTTGGGTGGCCGACATTATCTTCACTCGTTGCGCCGGCCCTTGCCCGATCATGACTCGGCAAATGAAGGAACTCCAGGACGCACTGCCCGCGTCGAGCCAGGCGAAGCTGGTGACGCTGACAACCGACCCCGAATTCGATACTCCGCCGGTGATGAAAACCTACGCCGAACGCTTCGGAGCGGATTCCAACCGATGGATGTTCCTGACCGGCACGAAGCCGGAAATTGCGAAGCTGGCGGTGGATTCACTCAAGTTATCCGCCGTCGCGAAGACACCCGGAACGCGCGAGTCGCCGCAGGATCTGTTCGTCCACAGCACGATCTTCGTCGTGGTGGACAAAGAGGCCCGGCTTGCGCGGTGTGTTCGAGACCACCGGGCAAGGCATTGATCCGCGGCAGGTTCAGACGCAGATTCTGGCGGCGGTCAGGCAGTTGGAACAAGAGTCATGACGCTCGCCGACCTGCCGGTCGTCAACGCCTCGCTTAATGGCTTAAGCGCGGTCTTCCTGAGCGCCGGCTATTGGTTTATCCGGCACAAGAACCGGACGGCGCACCGCAATTGCATGATGGCGGCGTTCGCCGCCTCGACGCTGTTTCTAGCCTGTTATCTCACCTATCACGGCTACCTGGCTTTGTATCTGCACCGGGGCCCGACGGTCTTCCGGAACCCGCCGGGGTTCCGGCCTATCTACCTGACGATCCTCTTGACGCACACCGTGCTGGCGGTCGTGATTGTGCCGCTGGCACTGATCACCTTGGGGCGCGCCCTGCGCCAGCGCTTCGACCGCCACAGGAAAATCGCCCGCTGGACCTGGCCGTTGTGGATGTATGTTTCCGTGACCGGCGTGGTGATCTATCTGCTGCTCTACCAGATCTTCCCCCAGCATTAGGCTGGAGCGGCAGTCCGGCTATTCAGCGGGCTTGAGTTGGCGCAATTCATCACGCACTCGCGCCGCCCGCTCGTAGTCCTCGCAATTGATCGCCTCGCGCAAAGCGCGCTCCAGCTTTTCCCGGCGCGAGAGCGGGCGCTTGGCGCGGATTTCCTCGAGCCAATTCTCCAGGGACTGCACTTCGCCGCTGGTATCGGCCGTCTCACTGGTCGCATGCTCGCGGCAGAAGCCGCGGATTTCCTCCAAGCCTTCCTCAACCTGCTGGACCGCCATGGCGTAGTCATCGGACTGCAGCGCCTGCGCCGCCCGCGCGCGGGTCATTACCATTAGGAGCTGCGGCCGAAACTGCTGCAAAGACCAGCCCAACTCCTCGCTCTCGGCATGCTTGGAGACGAAGTCGAACACCGCCAGGTTGCGTTCGGCATCACGGATGACCCGGGGGTGGTCTTCCAACTGGAGCAGGCAGATATAGCGGTGATGATACTGGAGGGCCTCGAGCTGGAGCCGGGCACATTCCTCGGCCTTAAGCTTGAAACCCGCGTCGCTCCCGTCGTGGGCCGCCACGTAGCGTTGCAGCCGCGCCCGGTAATATTCGAAGAGCGAGGGATGGCCGAAGGGCCGCTTGCCATCGGGCCGGCCTTCGACGTTCATTTGCAGCAGACCCAGATCCACACGAAGCTGGATCTTTTCCCGCCCGTCCTTCGCCTTGAACCGGCGGACGACGACCTGGCCCGGCTGATACTCCCACTGGTCCAGGAGATGCGATATATCGAAATCCATGAACCGAATATGACGGCGCACAATGGGCAAGTCAACGAAACCCCCGGCCGAATGCGGCGCTGGCGTTCCGTCCCCAGGACCCCAAGCTCGACCGTGCGGAACGCGTCAGGCGGAACTTGTAATGGCGGGCGATTTCGGCCAAAAGAGTGCGGCATGTCATCGCTCGTCCACGTAGCCATTCACACCAGCCAGTTCCCTGAGCAAGTGCGGCGCGATCTAATGGAATCGCTGCGCACCCGTCGGGTGAACCATAAGTTCCTGTATGACAGCGTTAAGAAGACGCAGCAATGGCTGGCGCTGCACCAGGCCTTTTCTCCGTCGCGCACGGATGCGGACTGCGCCGCCACCTACGATCGGAGCTTCGTGGCCGCGGCGGCGCGCGTGGAGTCCGGGCGCGTGCACCTCATCGGTTTGGGGTGCGGCGGCGGACAGAAGGACACACGGCTGCTGAAGCTGCTTCGGGATGCGGGCAAGGAAGCCTGCTACACCCCCTCGGATGTCAGCACGGCGATGGTCCTCGAAGCGAGACAGACGGCCCTGGCGGCGGTGCCCGAAGGGAACTGCTTTCCGCTGGTCTGCGATCTGGGCTCCGCTGATGATCTGCCCGAGGCGCTCGACGCGCTGCCGGTCTCGGATGCGGCGCGGCTTATAACCTTCTTCGGCATGATTCCCAATTTCGAGCCGCAGGTCATCCTGCCTCGGCTGGCAAGACTGGTGCGGCCAGGAGACCACCTGCTCTTCAGCGCCAACCTCGCCCCCGGTGGCGACTACTCCGCCGGCGTGCAACGCATCCTCCCGCTCTACGATAACGCCCTGACGCGGGCCTGGCTGATGACCTTCCTGCTGGATCTTGGCGTGGAGGCAAACGATGGAGAACTCGCCGTGGTAGTGGAAGACGATCCAGCAGGCAGCCCGCTGAAGCGCGTAGCAGCTTATTTCCACTTCGCCCGGACGCGAGAAGTCCAAGTACAAGAGCAGCGCTTCCGGTTCTCGGCGGGCGAGCGGATGCGCCTGTTCTTCTCGTGGCGGCACACGCCCGGGCTCGTGCGGGCGCAACTCGCCCGCTATCGCTTGAAGGTGATCGAGGAGTGGATTACGAAATCGGAAGAAGAAGGGGTTTTCCTGGTGCAACCAGCCTAGCACAATTACATGGATGAATGGTTGCCGGTGTTCCCCAGGCAATTCGCGTAACCTGCTGATTCTGAGATTCTTGCACCAGACCGGCCCGCCGACCTCGCTGGAGCCCCTCCATCACCGCACCGGGACCTCCCCGTAGTACCTCCGTATGGCATACGGAGGTACTACGGGGAGGTCCCGGCGTGGTGATGGAGGGGGGACGGAGTTGCGGCGGGGGTATCGGCGTATGACCAGGGAGGACACGGCATTCCTCCCAAAAGCAGCAGAGGATCAGGATTTTACTTGGAAGAGCTGAAACCGCAGCAGGTTACACAATAATCTGTGGCTCCCGGCTGGTTCCCGGGCGAGGAGGTGTTTGCTCGATGCGATAGGTCCGTTAGGAGGTTTCGCGGAGCCGGGGCGCTAGAAAACCCGCAGCGTTTCCAGGACCGCCCGGGTGCGCGGAACCTCGTGGGTGCGGAACAAGTCCGTTTTGCCCAGCGCCGCTAGCACGGCGAAGAAGGGCTCGGCGCACCTTACTTCCTCGCCGAAATACTCGAAGGCATGCGGCAGGGCGTGGCAAATGGGGTAGCCCAGCGTGCGCAGTCGGAAGGTGTTCAAGAAGGTCGTCATCTGGTGCCGCACGCGCACGCTGCTGTCCTGCAGGTTGCGGTAATAGAAGCCGAGGCCGGGATCAATGAGGATCTTCTCGACGCCGTTCCGCAATGCGATTTCAATCTGGCGGGCGAAGTAATCCTGCATCAGCGCCACGGGGTCGCCGCTGAAGTCGAAATCCCCGACTTCCCGCACATTCCGGCCCTGCACGTAACAGATGATGACCGCCGAGTCATGGGCGGCGACCATGCGGAAGAGCTCATCGGTCCGGTCGGTGCCGGTCAGATTCAGGATGTTTGCGCCGGCTTCAAGACAGGCCCGGGTGACGGAGGGATGATAGGTCTCGACTGAGACCAGGATGCCTGATTCCCGCAAGGCCCGGACCACCGGCAGCAACTTGCTGTTCTGCCCCGCCCCGTCCACGAGCGCGGCGTGGGCCAGGGTGGATTCGGCGCCGACATCAATGATTTGCGCCCCCTGCTCGCGCATGACTCTTCCCCGGCGCACCGCGCTTTCAGCCGTCACGCAGACGCTCTCCCGGTACCAGGAATCCGCCGAGAGGTTAATCACGCCCATAATCGCGGGCTGTGAGTTCCACGCAAAGTGGGTGCCGCCGATGGAGAACTCTTTGACGCGCGCCCTGGCGGCGGCGCGGTTTGCTTCGAGCAATTCAGCCAGTTGTTCCAGGCTCAGCATGGCAGGCAGCTTATTGGAAATCCCCGTTCAGGGAAATGATTTCAAGGCTCGTGGGGTTCCAGTTGCCAGGCTTGCCTGTTCTCTGAGGAACGTGAGAGGTGCCCAAGCAGGAGAATGCACTGGTGCAACAGGCGCTCGAAGGGGTAAAGGAGAGGCGTGACACGGGCCGATCATGAGCAGGTGACGGTGGGTTCAGCTTTGTGGAGAGCCTCCACAGCCTTTTTGCCCTGCATTGGGACCACGAACCTGAGTGAACGAACGGACCCCTCACCCCGACCCTCTCCCCTTCTGAAGGGGAGAGGGGGAAGCGGCGGCGGTCTGCGTGTGAAGCGCGGTTCATGGAAAGGAGTTGCGAACCTCGCGATATGGATGTGGTTGTTGCTACCGGCGGCGGCGCTGGGTGCGACGGCCGTTGAGCAGCAACTCGATGCCCTTACCACTGCGGCGCAGGGCAAGCGTGTGGGGCTCATCACCAATCCCTCGGGATGCGATGAGGCGGGCAAGCTCGATGCCGATTACCTGCTTTATACGAACGGGGTGAGCATCAGCGCCTTCTTCGCGCCGGAGCACGGCTTGCGCGGCTCCCTGCCGCCGGGCCAGAGCGGAGGCGATTACGTTGACCCGCAGACGGGCATTCCCGTCTATGCGGTCTATGGCGCGCGCAACGCCCCTACCGATGCCCAGTTGACGAATGTGGATTTGCTGGTGTTCGACCTCCAGGACGTGGGGGTCAGATTCTACACGTTCGTGTGGACGATGACCTATTGCATGGAGGCAGCGGCGCGGAATGGCAAGCCGTTCTACGTCATTGACCGGCCCAACCCGATCGGCGGCATGCGAGTGGAAGGTGCGCCGAACACGATGGATTATGGTCTGATTGGGCGGCTGGGGTCGGGGGCCGCGTTCGGCGTGGCGACGCGACACGGCATGACGGCGGGCGAGATCGCGTGGATGTGGAATAGCGAGTGGATGTCTCCCAAGGGCGAGCTGCATGTCATCACGATCCCGGATTGGAGCCGCAGCCAGTGGTGGATCGAGACCGGGCGGGTGTTCGTGCCACCGTCTCCGAACATGCGCACAACAAACGCCGCGACAGTCTATCCCGGCACCTGCGTCTTCGAGGGCAGCAACTTGAGCGTCGGGCGGGGCACCGACAAACCCTTTGAGCAGGTCGGCGCGCCGTTCGTTAACGGCTCGGTCTGGGCCGCCTGCCTGAGCACCAACGGCCTGGCCGGCGTCCGCTTTGAGCCTATTGCCTTCACGCCGACGAACTACCCGGGCGCGCCGTGGCTGAACCAGCTCTGTGGCGGCTTGCTGGTGGTGGTCACCAACCGTGACACGTTCGACCCGATCCGAACCGGGCTGTTCATGCTGCAGACGGTCTGGAAGCTGTATCCTTCCCAGGTGAGCATTAGCTCCTACGCGGCGAACCTCATGGGTGTGCCGGGTCTGAACACGACGATCAAGACGGCGGATATCAATACGATTATCGCCGGGTGGCAGGCCCAGCTCGCACAATTCCGCGCGTTGCGCCGCCGTTATTTGCTTTATCCCGAAGCGGCGCCGGTGCTGGACTCGATTCGCATCGTTGCTCCGGCCCGGACTCACGTGGAGCTGGCTTGGAACGCGGTGCACGGAAGGAGTTATCGCCTGTATTACAGGGCCAGCCTTGCTACCGCCTGGAACACACTGACGGATTATACTGGCACCGGCGGAACAGCGATGGTCGAGGAACCAGCGGGAGCGGCCATGCGGTTCTACCGCCTGGAGTTGTTGCCGTGAATTCCTGATCTAAATGGTATAAGCGCGCTAACTCCCATCCTCTGGCAACAGGTGTTTCTCCGGAAATATTTTGCAGAGGGGCTTATTGGAGATGGTCGTCAGGGTGTAGCTGTCGGCAAAGGTTGCGCCGACGCCCGCCGCGGGACAGATCACCGAGCTATGTAAATAGGGCTGAATGTTGTTGAAGACCACGATGGCCGTCGCGGGCTGGTTGTTCTCCAGCCCCCACTGCTGGGCAGCGTCGTCAATTTGCCTCAGGTTATTGATGCAGGCGTTGACCTGGGCCTCGGAGCGGGCCCGGACAATGCTGGGCACCGCAATCACGCTGAGGAGGCCGACGAGGCTCACCACAATCATGATTTCGACCAGCGTAAATGCTGTTTTGCCGGACGTTTTCATCGTTATCCGTCTGTTTCTTTGCCGTGGCAACCCGCCGACAGCCTCACGCGGGCTAAGAGCCCGCCGCGAGCCCCTTTCGGGGATCATCCGTCTCGACGGCGCCAGGTTTGGATTAGCAACTCGGATGCCACTCGCACGGCTGAGAAGCCACCGAGCTTCCCCGCGGGCGTGTTCTGGCGGTACCACCATTTGGAGTGCGCCGGCAGAGCGAAGCGGCGACGGCGCTTTGGCTGCTGCGAGGCGTTGGCCCGACTGAAAGCGCCGTCGCCGCTTCGCTCTGCCGGCGCACTCCAAAAGCTGGGGCCTCCAGGCTTGTGGTACCGGCAAGATGCGCCGCCTTTCTGCACAAGCCGATTTTCTCCGCTTGCGGATGGCGTGACATTCCTTACATTGTCCGCTCACTTGTGCGTCGGCCCTGATGGCGGGTGACGCGATCGGCAGTGCTATTTTATGAAAGACTATCAACCTGGTGACATTCGTAACTTCGCAATCGTCGGACATGCTTCATGTGGAAAAACCATGCTCAGCGAAGCCATGCTGGCCTGCGCGGGGGTGATCAACCGGATGGGCACCATCGCCGCGGGCTCCACCGTCTCGGACTACCACGACAGCGAGCGGAACCGGCAGATCTCCGTCTCTACCACGCTGATGCACCTGGACTGGCAGGAGAAGAAATTCAATGTGCTGGACTGCCCCGGCTATGCGGATTTTATCAGCGAGGCGATGGGCGCCCTGCGGGTCAGCGACATCGCCGTCGTGGTGGTGCACGCCAATCACGGCGTCGGGGTCGGCACCGACGCGGTTTGGAAATGCGCGACCGAGAATGGGATTCCGAAGGTGCTGGTCGTGAATGCGTTCGACAAGGAAGAGACGGATTTCGACAAGATGCTGGCGCAGATTCGCGAGCATTTCGGCGACCGCGTCTTCCCGCTCACGCTGCCCATCAATGCGGGTCCCGGGTTCAACCAGGTGCTGGACGTGCTGCGCAACGAGGTCACCACCTATGCCGGCGACAAGAGCGGCAAGTTTACCGAGGCGCCCGCCACGGGGGCCCTGGCCGAGCGGGTCAAACAGTTGCACGGGCAGCTCATCGAGTACATCGCCGAGTCCGATGACACCTTGATGGAGAAGTTCTTCGCCCAGGGCGGTTTGTCGGAGGAGGAAATGCGCGCCGGCCTGCATGCGGCGATTCAGAAGCAGGTGTTCGTCCCGCTGTTCTGCGCGGCAGCCGAGAGCAATATCGGCGTCGGCGCGGCTGATGGATTTCCTCGCCAAGTACGGCTCGTCCCCCGTGGACCGGCCCAAGGTCGAAGCGGCGGATGCCGACGGCAACAAAGTCGAGCTTTTACTGACTGATCCCGACCCCGTGCTCTACGTCTTCAAGACGATGAGCGAGGCGCAGTTTGGCGAGCTGTCGTTCTTCCGGGTCTACTCGGGCGCGGTGAAATTCGGCAGCGAACTCTACAACACCACCCGCCGCAGCACCGAGAAGATCGGCCAAATCTACCTGCTGAACGGCAAGACCCGCACCAGCGTGCCCACGCTCAGCGCGGGCGACATCGGCGCGGTGGTCAAGCTCAAGGATACCCACACCGGCAACACGCTGTGCGGCGGCAAAAAGCTGGTGACCCTGCCGAAAGTGGAATATCCCCATCCAAACATCCATGCCTCGCTCAAGGGCAATGTCAAAGGCGAGGAAGACAAAATCGCCTCGGGTCTTGCGGCGCTCCACCACGAAGACCCCACTTTCCTCTACATGGTGGATTCGGAACTGCGCCAAACCATTGTGTCCGCGCAGGGCGAGCTGCACCTGGAAGTCATCGCCGACACCCTGCGCCGCCGTTACAATGTGCACGTGGAGCTGGTCGAGCCGCGCGTGCGCTACCGCGAGACCATCAAGGCGAAGGGCGACTCGAAGTACCGCCACAAGAAGCAGACCGGCGGCGCCGGCCAGTTCGCCGAGGTCTGGATGCGCATCGAGCCCAAACCGCGCGACACCGGCCTCGAGTTCACCAACTCGCTCGTCGGCCAGAACGTGGACCGCGTGTTCGTGCCCTCGGTCGAAAAGGGCGTCATGAAAGCCTGCGAGGAGGGCATCCTTGCCGGTTACCGCGTAGTGGATGTGAAGATAGACTTCTACGACGGCAAGATGCATCCGGTGGACTCGAAGGACATTGCGTTCCAGATCGCCGGTTACTTCGGGTTCAAGGAAGCGTTCACGATGGCACGGCCTTGTCTGTTGGAGCCGATCAACATGGTGGAAATCCGCATCCCCGAGGATTGCATGGGCAAGGTCATGGGCGACCTCTCCAGCCGGCGCGGCAAGATCCAGGGCATGGAGGTAGAGGGCGGATTCCAGGTGATCAAGGCGCACGTGCCGTCCAAGGAGCTTTATCGCTACTCCAGCACCTTGCGCTCGCTCACCGGCGGACGCGGCGTGCACGCCGAGTCCTTCAGCCACTACGAGGAAATGCCGCGCGACGCCGAGCACAAGGTCATCGAGGAAAGCAAGCGGGCCAAGCAGGCGCAGCAGGAGGAGTGATGTTTATGAAACCATTCGCCCTCCTCATCGCGGCCCTTTTTCTGGCGACTAATGTCATTCCCAGCCGCGCGGACGAAACCAACACCACAGCCCTCACCATTGGCACGGCACAAGCCGCGGCGAATATCGGCAAACAGGTCACCGTCACCGGCATGGTGGCCCAGGTTACGTTCCGGCCCAGCCTCGTCTTCCTGAACTTCGACAAGCCCTTTCCCAAGAGCACCTTCACCGCCGTCATCCGGAACAGCCACACCAACGAGTTCGACAACCTGTCCTCGCTCAAAGGCAAGGCCGTCGCCGTGAAAGGGAAGATCACCGAATTCAACGGCAGGCCGGAGATGCAGCTCACCGGCAAGGCCCAGCTCAAGCTCCTGAGCGAGACCAAGTAGCGGGAGCCTCAGTCGTGCATCGGGGCTTCCAGGAGACGGGGCTTGCGCTCGTGGAGGGGCAGCCAGATGCGGAAGGTGGTGCCGCGGCCAACCTGGCTTTCGAGCTCGATGCGGCCGCCATGCGCGCGGACGATGCGCTGCACGATCATCAAGCCTAGACCGGTACCCTTCTTCTTAGTGGTATAGAAGGGTTCGAAGATGCGGTTGATCTGCTCCTGCGGAATGCCGCCGCCGGTGTCGGCGACACCCACCCAGACGCCATCGGCGCCTTCGCCGGTTTGCAGGGTAAGGGTGCCGCCTTTGGTCATGGCCTGGAGGGCATTCTTGATCAGATTGACCAGGACCTGCTGGATTTGGATCGGGTCAATGGGGGCGACGGGCAGTTCTCGAGCGAGGCGGGTGCGGACATTGAGACCGCGGTTATCAATCTCCGGCCGAAGCAGTTCGAGCGTTTTCTGAACGACGTCGTTGAGTGAGGCGGCCCTGAGTTGCGGCACCGTTGGCCGGATCGCCTGCAGGAATTGGGTGATGATGTAGTCCAGCCGGTTGATTTCACCGCGGGCAACGCTGAGGTACTGTTCGAGCTTGGGGATCAGTTCGCCGGTATCGGCTGGGGCGGCGCCGATCTGGGCCCGGGCGCGGAGGCCGCGCGCCGGTTTGCCCGCTGGCACACTGGCAGCGGTCCTGAAGCTTCTTGAGCTCGCGTTCCATGAGCTGCAAGTGAATGTGGAGGGCGTTGAGCGGGTTGCCGATTTCATGGGCGACGCTGGCTGCCAGCAGTGTCAGCGCCTGGATGCGCTCGCTCTCGATGGCCTCCAGCGTCTTCTGTCGGGCTTCGGTGGCGTCGTGGAGGATGAGCGCGACACCGGCGCTGCCAGTGGCTTCGCCGTCAAGCGGGGCAGCGTAGAGCCGCAGGAAGCGCGGGCGCGGATATTGGACCTCAAACTCGTGCCGCACGACACCTTGGCCGCCGGCGTGGTCCAGCCGGCGGATCTTGTCCCAATCGAGCTCGGGAATGAAATCAGTGATGGGCTGGCCTTCGACATCGGGGTGGAAGCCGAGGAATCGGGCGACGGCCTGGTTGAAGTAGAGGATGCGACCCCCCTCATCCACGACCAGGAGGCCGTCTTCGATGGTATTGAAGAGCGTTTCGAGGAATGTCCGCTCGCGCGCCAGGCGTTGGACGACCGTTTGCAGGCCCGCCTCGTCCAACCGCCCGATCCGGGGCAAGACTTTATCTAGGAAACTGGATTTGCTGGACATGGAAGGGGACGTGATGCGTGATGCGTGATGCGTGATGCGCGGCACTGGCACGCGGGGTGAAAGGTGATCCGCAACCGGGTCAGCAAGCTGCGTGACGCATTCATCAGAACCATTTCTTCTTCTTGAAATACCAGCAGGTAGCGGCGGTGGAGAACAAGGTCAGAACGAAGGCGGCAAGATAACCGTGCTTCGTGTCCAGCTCAGGCATGTGCTTGAAATTCATGCCGTACCAGGTGCCGACCATCATCAGGGCGTCGTGATGATGGTGATCATCGTCAGCAGCTTGACGACCTCGCCCGTGCGGTTGGAGGACATGTTCAAATAGACCTGGAGAATGCCCGTCAGGGCATCGGCGTAACCCTGCGCCAACTCGGAGATATGGAATAAGGCGTCGTAAACGTCGCGATAGTAGGGGACCAGTGAGCGCGGATCAGCTTGAACTCGCCGCGCGCGAAACGCGCGAGCACTTCGCGTTGCGGCCCGATGATCTGGCGCAGGTGCATCACCTCCTTCTTGACCTGGAGGATCTTGTTGAGGGTGTGATGGCTGGGATGCTGCAGGGCCTGCTGCTCCAATTCGGCGATTTCGAGCGAGAGCTCATCCAGGGCGGGCTTGTAGTTGTCCACGATCGAATCCAAGAGCGTATGCGCAACACGATCAGGGGCGCGGGCGATGTTAATGGTCGCTTTGACAGCGCGCTCCTCGGCGAGGGCCACGCTGCGGAGTGGGCGGGCGTGATACGTGACCAGGAAGTTCCGGCCGAGGAAGAAGTCCAGTTCGCTGGTGGCGAAGACGCCGTCCTTCCGGCTGTAGTCCACCGCGTGGATCACGATGAACAGATAGGGCGTGAACCGGTCGTCTTCCTTGGGCGAATACTCGTCCACCTTCGGCGAGGGGCTGGCCGTGACGCAATCCTCGATGGACAGCGGGTGGAAATGGAAGACGTCCTCCAGGACACATACTTGGCTCTCCTCGGGAGTCGGGGCTTCCAGGTCCACCCAGAGGAAGAGATTGGTGTCGCTGAGCAGGGTGGGCATCAGGAACATCTCGATGTCCTTGCTGTGCAACCGGCCCTGCGTTGTAAATACGAGCGAGCGAATCATGCAACTGCCCGGCGCGAAGGGGACGTGTCAGGCTGCCGGCATGTTAAACGGCAAGGTCCGGAAAGCAAGTTTGTCCGAAGAACCCCGCCCGCGCCCGTCACCTCTGGTCGTCGGTGAAATCGAGTGCGCTACCGCCTCACGCCGTAACGTTTCTCGAAGGCTGACCGGTCCGCAGCGGGAGGCGCCATCGGGGCGGCTGGATTCGGCGACATCCCCGGGTTGGCCGTGGTGGCTCCCGTGGCATCAGCCAGACTGGTCTCGGCTTGGAACGCGCCCGCCACGACGGTCCGCTCGGTGTCCGGCGGGACGGCGAGGAAGATCTTGCCGGGGATGATGCCGTTGGTGATCTCACCCAATTCGAGTTTCATTGCGTAGCCATAGTTAAAGACCTTCTGCCGAGCCTGGTAACGCGGGTCGGTCTTCCAGAGTTCGACAATTTGCGGCAGCGTCATGCCTCTGGCCTGTTGTGAAACGGTCCAGGTGCGGCCGGTGACGCTCTCACCCGGCGGTCGGGTGCAAATAGATCATAAAGCCCAGATCCGGAGAGGCGGTGGAGCCCTGGAGCAATCGAAGCAGGTAAGCCGGCCCGACCTTATCGAGGCGCGCGGTTTCCACGACGAAGTTGGTTCCGGAGATCATGCCGTTGGCCCTGGCGGCCGGGATAACCGCCGTGTCCACATCGAGCGTCCAGGTGGGAGGGATCACGGGCAACTCTTTCTGGGGAGCCGGGGCCGCAACCGCTTCGGGCGAAGCGGCATTAGCCACCTCCTGGGTCACGGTGGCGGCGGATTGCCTTGGCCGCCTCGCTGCGCTTCGCCTGCCATTGCTTGAAGTACCCATAGCCGAAGTAGGCGCCGACACCACAAACGAGGACTACGACGATCGGGGTTACCCACTTCATGGCGCGGCCTTTTTGACCGGCCTTGGCTTGCTGCAACCGCTGCTTCATCAAGACCTCCTGGGGCGGAGGCGGAGGCGGCGCGGAGGATCGCTGGGTCCGGGACTGGCCGATCGAGAGCCGGGGTTGCCCCCGCGTGGCGGAAGCCAGAGGCGCATGAGGAGGAGCCTCGGGTTTCGGAGGCACGGCTATCTCTTTTTGGCAGGTCGGGCACTGAATCTGGTGCCCGCTCCACAGTTCATCGCACTCTATGTCCTGCCCGCAGTGGGTGCAGGTAAATCTAAAGTCAGCCATAGCTTTTCTTCATTGACTGGTCGGCCGGTAAATCCCGCCACCGCCAGGTGGCCTCGCCGCGCCGGTGCCAGTTGCTGACCATATACAACATCCCTAGCCGATACCGTCAAGGAAATGCGGGCACTAACCGTTCGACAAACCTGTTGCCAGTTGTCAGACAAGCGCGTTATTGTTCAGGAGAGAACCATGAAAGTTCTAATCCTCTTTGTCGGCTGGTGCATTCTATTTGTCCTGTGCTGGCCCGTTGCGCTGCTCGCACTGGTCCTCTTTCCCGTGGTCTGGCTTGTGTCTCTACCCCTGCGGCTCATTGGCATCAGCACGGGAGCCGTATTCGCGCTGATTCGGGCTTTGCTTTTCCTGCCCGCCCGTCTGCTCGGATGGCGGGGAAGTCGGAGCCGGGGTTGACGTGCATGCGCTGTGACGCGCCGCTGACAGGACTTCTGGGCTTTGAGCGATTCTCTGGCATCCTGGGCCTGCGATGTTTCGTGTCATCTTCCATTTGGACATGGACGCCTTCTATGCCTCAGTGGAGCAAAGGGACAATCCGGCCCTGTGCGGCAAGCCGGTGATTGTGGGCGCGCCCCCTAATCAGCGCGGGGTCGTCTGCGCCTCCAGCTACGAGGCGCGGAAATTCGGCGTTCGGTCGGCCATGCCCAGCGCTACGGCCAGGCGGCTTTGTCCCGCCGGCGTCTTCGTGCGGCCGCGGATGGACCATTACCGGACCGAGTCCCGCCACATTATGCGGATCCTCGGTGCCAGCGGCGCCGTAATCGAGCAGATGTCCATAGACGAAGCCTACCTGGAGGTGTCGGCCCTTTTCCAGGCCGGCGACCAGGACACCTCACTGCTCCAGTCCTTGCCGTTGGCCCGGGAGTTGAAGCAGCGCATTCGCTCCGAGCGGCGACTGACCGCCACCATCGGGATTGCTTCCAACAAGCTGCTTTCCAAAATCGCCAGCGATTACCAGAAGCCGGACGGCCTGACGCTCATTCCCGAGCGGGAGAAGGTTCAGTTCCTGCGTCCGTTGCCGGTGCGCGCTCTTTACGGTGTGGGCCAAGTGACCGAGGGGATTCTGAACCGGGCGGGCGTCGAGACGATAGGCGATCTCCAGGATTATCCGGGTGACCTGCGCGCTTTGACCGGCTCGTTTGGACCGAAGTTGAGGGAATTCGCCTTTGGGCGTGATGAACGGCCGCTGGATTCGGGCGACGAGATCAAAAGCATCAGCGGAGAGGAAACTTTCCTGCAAGATACGGAAGACCGGAAGGTGCTGCGCGCCTGTCTGCGGGCACAAGCCGAGGACATTTCCGCCAGGCTCAAGCGCCGCCACCTGGGCGCACACACAGTGCAGGTGAAGGTGCGCTATGGCGACTTCACCACGTTGACGCGCCAGATCACGGTCGAATTCCCACTAACCGAGGCAGCCGACATTTACCGGTTGGGGTGCTTCTTATTGGGCCGCGAGAAGCTGGTGTCCCGGCCGTTGCGGTTGCTGGGGCTGGGCGTGGCCAGCCTGCGCGAACCCAGCGGACAGCAACTCGTGTTGTTGTAAAAGG
Source organism: uncultured Verrucomicrobiae bacterium (assembly GCA_963762555.1). GTDB lineage: Bacteria > Verrucomicrobiota > Verrucomicrobiia > Limisphaerales > UBA8199 > PALSA-1440. Next base: position 179,803 of record CAVXLO010000038.1, on the reverse strand, counting down.
GCGGCGCTGCAAACTGATCTCGCCAACCGCGCGGCTTTTGGTTAATCGGGAGTCATGCAGGCACACAAGGTATCACGGCGCAACGCACTGGCCCGAACCGGGCTGATGGTCGGCGCGGCGGTTTTGGGCGAAAGGGGTTCAGTCGCAACGGCAGCCGGCGCGCCGCCCGCCATAGCGGGGGACCGGCCATTTCGCTACTGCCTGAACACCGCGACGATTCGCGGCCACAAGCTCGGCATCGCCAAAGAGATTGAGGTGGCCGCCCAAGCGGGCTATGACGCCATTGAACCCTGGCTGGATGCCCTCAAGGCGTATGTCGCCGGTGGCGGAAGGCTCCCAGACCTGCAAAAGCGCCTGCGCGATTCCGGGCTGACGGTCGAAGGGGCCATCAGCTTCCCGGAGTGGATCGTTGACGACGACGCCCGGCGCGCCAAGGGCCTGGAACAGGCCAGGCGCGAGATGGAGATGATCGCGCAGATTGGGGGCAAGCGCTTCGCCGCCCCTCCCGCCGGCGCTACCAATCTGCCCAGGCTGGACTTGACGACCATCGCCGAGCGCTACCGGGTCTTGCTGGAGGCTGGGGCCCAAATCGGTGTGGTTCCAGAGCTTGAACTGTGGGGATTCTCCAGGAACCTGAGCCGGCTCGGCGAGTGTGTGTGCGTGGCAATGGAGACGGGGCATCCACACGCCTGCGTGCTGGCCGACGTATTCCACCTTTACAAGGGCGGCTCCGAGATTCAGGGAATGCGGCTGCTTGGCGCCGACGCTATTCAGGTGCTGCACATGAACGATTATCCAGCCGAGCCTCCGCGTGAAAAGATTGACGACAGCTACCGGCTTTATCCGGGTGATGGCACAGCCCCGCTGACAGACATCCTGCGCACCTTGCACGGGACAGGTGGTCAGAAGGTCCTGTCGCTGGAATTATTCAGCCGCAAGGCCCGGTCAGAGGACCCGCTGACGGTTGCCAAGACCGGTTTGGCCAAGATGAGGGCCGCAGTGGCGAAAGCGCGAATCTGACGAAGCCGCAGGCTCCTTCGCCCCCCAGGCAACAACCCCACCTACAGCCCCAACCGCCCGGATATCAGCCTGATGAAAGCATCTTTCGGGTCGGCAGCGCCCACGATCATCGAGTAGGCTTTCCAGAAGTAGGTGGTTGGCGAGGCGTTGGTGTGGTAGAAGAAATACACGAAATGCCGGTAGCGTCCCACCATCTGTCGAACCGCGGCTTCGTATTCCAGCAGTGCCTGGTTCGTTCCTGAGCGGAAGGACTCACCGATCGCCCGGGCGGCCAGGCGGGCGCCGGTGGTTCCCAGCATTATCCCGGTGGACCAGATGGGGTCAATGAAGTTCCCCGCATCGCCAGCCAGCACAAAGCCCGGCCCCACCAATTGCCTGGGGCGATACGAGTAATCGGCGATGCACCGCACTTCGCCGGCGCAGGTGGCGCGGGCAAGCGTTTGCCGGGTATAGACGCTCTTCTGTATGGCCGCTCGGAAGAACTCCGCCCGCTCGCTCGCCGCCGGACACAGCTCGGCCTTGGTGACCAGCCCTATGCTATTTGTGCCGTCATGCAGCGGGATGTTCCAGAACCAGCCCAGGTCCGTCGCCTCGCAGAAGATGGCATTGGCATCTCTGCCCTCCAGGCGCGTCGCGTCACGGAAATAGGCGAATAGCGCGATGTTCCTCAAGAAGGGGTCGTATTTGCGCAGCCCGAACTTCGAGGCCAGCCAGCCTGCCTGCCCCGAGCAGTCCACCACGAGCCTCGCTGTGTATTCGAGCCGCTCTCCATCACTCCGTCTGGCTACCACTCGTCCGCCCGCCTCCCTGGAACCGCCCGCCGGGTGCTCGAAGAAATCGCAGGCGGACACGCCGTGAAAAACCTCGGCACCGCAAGCTCCGGCGTGATCCAGCAGGATTTGGTCGAAACTCGAGCGTACCACCTGGTAGGCATAAGTGAACCGATACCGCTCCTTGGCTTCGTCAAAGTGGAATGCCCAGGGTTCGGGATTCGAGCCCCAGCGGAACACCCCGCCTTCCTTGCGGAAAAACCCCGCCCGTTCAACCGCCGGAAGCGAGCCGGCCTCGTCCAGCACGTCCAGCACTTCCGGGATCAGCGACTCGCCGATGTGATAACGCGGGAAAGCCTCCCGTTCCAATACGGCGACGGCCAAACCCGACCGGGCCAACAATGCCGCCAAGGTCGAGCCGACCGGCCCTCCCCCGACGATCAGGACATCCCAATGGCTCAGTGCGGGCATCTTGCTGGAATGAACTTCACCAGAATTAACTATGCCACTTCAGAGGCATCGGGTCTAATGCTCCTTGCATTCGGTGCGGAGCGGAATCATCGCGTGCATCCTGCTTCTACCACCACGACCGCCGTCTGCCTCCCTCTCCTCCTCTGGAGGAGAGGGTCGGGGAGAGGAGGCCCCATGTGGCTAACCCGACCGAGCCCACCGGAGCCTATATGCCTTCACGAGCCCCTCTCCCCGTCCCTCTCCCCGCAAGCGGGGAGAGGGGGACACCCAGCAACCTCTGCGAGTCGTGCGAAAGCACGATCAAAACCACCGGCAGCGGCAGATTTTGCTGGCCCGCTTTTCATCTGAAAGTATAGCCTCCGCGCGATGCTCAACTACATCTGGCTCGGGCTGATCGTGCTGTCCGTCATCATCGGCGGCTGCACCGACCACCTTAAGGCCGTGGCCGACAAGAGCTTCGAGATGGCTCAGTATGCGGTGATGCAGATCGCCCTGCCGCTGGTCGGGATCATGGCGCTGTGGCTGGGCATCATGCGGTTAGCCGAGCGGGCGGGTTTGGTTGGGCTGCTGGCGCGCGCCTTGCGGCCGCTGATGCGCTGGCTCTTCCCCGACGTGCCAGTCGAGCATCCCGCGATGGGCTCCATCCTCCTCAATATGGCCGCCAACATCCTCGGCCTGGGCAATGCCTCCACCCCCCTGGGTTTGCGCGCCATGCAAGACCTCGAGAGCCTTAACCCGCGACCCGGCACGGCGACCAATGCCATGTGCATGTTCCTCGCCATCAATACCAGTTCAGTGCAACTGATCCCTGCCACCGCGATCGCCATCCTGGCCGCCAATCACTCCGACAACCCGACGGCCATCGTCGGCACCGCCCTCATGGCGACCACTTGCGCCGCGACCTCGGCTGTGATCGCGGCGAAACTCTTCTCCCACCTGCCGATGTATCGGCTCCCCGCAGCGGCAGCGCCCGCGCCAACAACCGTGCCCGTGGCGGGGCAGACCGCCGCGGCCAATGCCGACCGCAACAAATCCCCGGTGAAGGAAGCCGCGTCTCTGGCGCCGTTGCAATGGTGGGGCAAGCTCATCCTGGCGGCGTTTGGGCTGTTCTTCCTGTATCTGTTCTCGAGGATGGCGTTCCCCGCCCTGTTCGGCATCCAACTCTCCGCCGAGGCCGCCAAACAAAGCGCCTTTGTCCATGTCGTGGACGCCATCTCGAAGCTTTCGATCCCCCTCATGCTCTCGATCTTCCCGCTCTACGCCATCCTCCGGGGCGTGAAGGTCTATGAGGAGTTCGTCGAGGGCGCCAAGGAAGGCTTCGATGTGGCCGTGCGCATTATCCCTTATCTGGTCGCAATCCTCGTGGCCATAGGCATGTTTCGCGCCGCTGGCGGCATTGACTTGATCAGCAAGCTGCTGGCCCCGGCCATGCACGCCATTGGTTTTCCGCCGGATCTAATGCCGATGGTGCTGATGCGCCCGCTGAGCGGCAGCGGCACGCTGGGCATCTTTACCGAACTGGTCAAACAATTCGGCCCGGACAGCCTGATCGCGCGGATGGGCGGAACCATTTTCGGCAGCACCGAGACGACTTTCTATGTGCTCGCGGTCTATTTCGGCTCGGTGGCGGTAAAGAAGACGCGCTACGCGCTGCCGGCGGGAATCGTGGCGGACACGGTGGGCGTCATCGCCTCGGTGATCATCTGCCGACTGGTGTTTGGCTGAAGCACATGGGTCGGGGTGCTTGAGGGTAGCTTCGGGGTAGCCTAAGGGTAGCCTAAGGGTAGCCTAAGGGTAGCCTCAAGGTGGCCTCAGGGTGGCCTCAGGGTGCCTACCGGTTGGCCACCAGATAGCCTGAGGGTGGCCCCGGGGTAGCCTCGGGGTAGCTTCGGGGTAGCTTCGGGCGGCCGCCTTAAGGGGGTTTTGATACCGCATTGATATGGCTTTGCGGTGGCTTGGCGCCGGCTTGCCTACATGCGGACGCGACCGGAGACAAGTTATTGCCAGACTGGCACTTACGGCTGCGGCGCTACTTCCTGCGGCCCCTTGCCGCCGTTCACCAGGAACAGCACGGCCATGCGCACGGCCAGACCGTTAGTGACCTGCTCCAGGATCACCGAGCGGCCGCAGTCGGCTATCTCGCTGTCAATCTCCACGCCGCGGTTGATCGGGCCGGGATGCATGATCAGCGCATCGGGTTTGGCGCGCGCCAGGCGGGCCTTGTTCAGGCCGAAGAGGCTGGTGTATTCGCCGAGGCTGGGGAACATGGACTTGCGCTGCCGCTCGTGCTGGATGCGCAGCAGGTTGATGATGTCCGCCTCGCGGATGGCCTCGTCCACGTCGTGCGTGACGCGGCACGCCCATCTGCTCGAAGACGCGCGGCACCAGCGTGGACGGCCCGCAGAGGGTCACCTTCGCGCCCAGCTTGGTCAGCGCCCAGATGTCCGACCGCGCCACGCGGCTGTAAAGGATGTCGCCCAGGATGGTCACGTTCAGCCCCTCGATGCGGCCCTTTCTTCTCGCGGATGGTGAACGCGTCGAGCAACGCCTGGGTGGGATGCTCGTGCGCGCCGTCGCCGGCGTTGATGACGCTGGCATCGAGGACGCGGGACAGGAAATGCGGCGCGCCGGACGCGCTGTGGCGGATGACGATGAAGTCCGTGTTCAGCGCCTCCAGGTTGCGCGCGGTGTCCTTGAGCGTCTCGCCCTTCTTGAGCGAGGAGGCCTCGGCGGTGAAATTGATGATGTCGGCCGAGAGCCGCTGCTCGGACAGCTCGAAGCTGGTGCGCGTGCGGGTGGACGGCTCGACGAACAGGTTGATGACCGTCTTGCCGCGCAGGGCGGGCACCTTCTTGATGGCGCGCTCGCCGACCGCCTTGAAGGCGCGCGCGGTATCGAGCACGGTGGTGATTTCCTCAACCGTGAGCGATTCGATGTCGAGCAGATGTTTGCGATTCCAGCTCATGGGGAGGAATGGGGTGGTGGAGGGTTGGGAGAATGGAATGATGGAATGGTGGAATACTGCGGTGCAGGAAACGGCTCGCGCTCGGGCTGTCCATTGCCCCGGCACTCCATTACTCCATCACTCCGTTTGCGTTTCATTTCTCGATTACGACTTCGTCCGCCCCGCCCATTTCCGTCAGCCTGACGCGGACGCGTTCGGTGTGGGCGGTGGGGACATTCTTGCCGACGAAATCCGCCTTGATGGGCAGCTCCCGGTGGCCCGCGGTCAACCAGCACAGCCAGTTGAATGCGCCGGGGGCGGCCGAAATCATTCAGCGCGTCCATCGCCGCCCGGATGGTGCGCCCGCTGAACAGCACGTCATCCACCAGCACCACGGTCTTGCCGGTCACATCGAACGGGATGACGCGTGGGCTGGACGTTCGGCGCGGCCCGCCGGTCGAGGTCATCCCGATGCATGCTGACATCCAGGCTGCCGGTCGGAACGGCCTGTCCCCAAATCCCCGTCAGCAGCGCGCCCAGCCGCTGTCCCAGCGGCACCCCGCCGCGCTGGATGCCGATGAGCACCACCTCGCTGCCGGATTCGTTCCGCTCCGCGATTTCATGGGCGATACGTGTGAGGGCGCGTTGAATGGCGGGGGCGTTCAGGATGAGGGTGGAGTCAGGCATAGAGGGGAGGAGGTTCGAGGTTCGAAGTCCGAAGTCCGAAGTCCGAAGTCCGAAAAAGATCCAATGACCGAAGACCGAGACTCCAGGACCGCTTAAGGCAGCCGGGCTTGAAGAAATGGGCCTTGGGGCTTCGGGTTGCTTTCGGAACTTCGGACTTCGGACTTCGGACTTCGAGCTTTGAGTCGGTTCATAATTCCTTGGCCGCCTCGCTGGGCTGCCTTAAAGGAGCGGGGCGCGGTTACGGGTCGGTTTGGACTGCGGCTTGTTGCCGGCTCTTGCGCCATTTGGAGCGGTGCTTGATGATCCAATCTGTCAATGCTCGCTCGAATCCAATGTCGCGGCCGGCCTTTTCGGATTCAATCCACTTGTGCTTCAGAATCTCCTCGCGTTCTGCCTGAAATTCCCTGTAGAGCGAAGAGTTCTTCAGCAAATCGTTCGCTGAGGGTGCTTCTTTCGTTTCGTCAGACATATTCGCGAACGCAAATCGCTTCGAGTGCTGGAATCTAACAGAGCGGTTGCCGATGACAACCCTTATTTGTGCTCTCACGAGATCTCGTCCTTTCCTTTGGCGTGCTCTCACAGCACGCCTCTCATCTGCAGGCAATATCGCACAGGACCGGTCTGCATGCGGTCAGGCCAGTCGCTCGCGCAGAGCTTCGGCAATCTTGAGGAACGCCTGCCCTGCCGGTTGCTCGGGGGCCGATACCACCACCGGCACCCCCCGGTCGCCGCCTTCCCGGATCTCGGTGAACAGAGGCACTTCCCCGAGGAACGGGATATCCTGCCGCGCGGCTTCCGCCTGCCCGCCGCCGTGGCCGAAGATTTCCACCCGCTCGCCGGCCGGGGTGGTGAAATAGCTCATGTTCTCCACGATGCCGAGGATCGGCACGTTGACCTTCTGGAACATCGCGATGCCTTTGCGCACCACGCCCAGCGAGGCCTCCTGCGGCGTGGTCACGATCACCCCGCCGTCCAGCGGCACGGTCTGGCAGAGCGAAAGTTGCGCGTCGCCGGTGCCGGGCGGCAAGTCCACCAGCAGCACGTCCAGCTCGCCCCATTCCACCGCGCTGAAGAACTGTTGGATGGTCTTCATGATCATCGGCCCGCGCCAGATCACCGGCTGGTCGCCCTCGACCAGGAAGCCCATGCTCATCAGCTTCACGCCGTGGTTCGACGGCGGCACCATCTTCTCCTCCGCGCTGATGGTCGGCCGCTCGTGCACGCCCATCATCAGCGGAATGCTGGGGCCGTAAATGTCGCAATCCAGCAGGCCGACCTTGGCGCCGAGATGCTGCAGGCCGCAGGCGAGATTCGACCGACACGGTGGACTTGCCGACGCCGCCCTTGCCGCTGGCGACCGCCACGATGCGGCTGAATGCCGGGCACCTTGTTCTGCTGCGCCCAGGGGTTTTGCGGCGCGGCGGCCTGTGGCGCCCCTTGCTGGAGCACTTCCACATGCACGCTGGTGACCCCCGGCAGCGCCTTCAATGCGCGCTCGCTCTCCGACTTGATCTGGTTCGCAGCGTCCGGGCTGTGCGTGGTGAGTTGCATCGAGACGCTCACCGCGCCGTTCCTTGGCGGCGATCTGCTTCACCAGGCCAAAGGAAACAATGTCGCGGCTGTAGCCCGGGTACTTCACCGCTTTCAAGGCATTCTTAATGTCGTCTTCGCTCAGCATGTTCAGGTTGTTGCGTTGGACGAGGGAATGTAGGGCGCAGAGAGGCGAAGTCAAAGGCATTGTCTTCAGCCGGGCAGTGCGGGGTGCATCTGGACACTACCACCATACGGTGCCAGGCATTGCCCTCTCCCCGCTTGCGGGGAGAGGGACAGGGAGAGGGGCTCGTACGCTCGAAAACCAGAAGAATGTGCCGAGTTCAAGGTACTGGGCCTCCTCTCCCCGACCCTCTCCTCCAGAGGAGGAGAGGGGGCCACACCAGAGTCGTGGTGGCAGTGTCCAGATGCGCCCGGCAGTGCGCCGGCCCTTAAAGGAGACAGTCATGGCGGAGGCTGGGGCATGGGGGATGTTCTGTTCCCCCTCACCCTATCCTGCCAAGGAGAGGGAGCACCCTCGTCAGACGATCGGCCAACCTGAAGCGCTCGGACCGTTCGACCGCTGCAGCCCGGGGCTCCCTCTCCTTGGGGAGAGGGTAGGGTGAGGGGGAACAGGCTGGGCAACCCACCGAGCCGATACCCGAGATACAGATCCGTATAAGCAGCAGCCAGGACGGGCATTCGCCGCGCCGTGGTGAAGGCCCCAGCGGGCGAGAATCAGACTCGGGCCACGCAGTCGGGCGCACTCCGCCCCCGCCGGGGTGGCCAGGTTAACGCTCCTGAGGGTGAGGGGGGCGCCCGCCTCGCGGACCCAAGGTATTTCGTCGTGGTGCGATCAAACGGGCGCACCCCACGTCGTCGGAGCGCGGACATTCCTGTCCGCATCGGCTGCGGTCGCAAGCTCCAGGCGGACAGGAATGTCCGCGCTCCGAAAACGTGAGTTGCGTCCGATCAAACCCAGAATCCAAGGTAACATTGACAGCCCCGGCTTGTGAGCCTAATCTGCTGTAGAGTTGATGCAAAAGGCCCCTAACACCTCACCCTCCATTGGGGAATACCTCATCCAGCGGCTCTACGCCCATGGCGTGCGCCATGTGTTCGGCATCCCGGGCGATTATGTGCTCGGGTTCTACGAACAACTCGCCCACAGCAAGCTGCGCCTCATCAACACCTGCGACGAGCAGGGCGCCGGCTTCGCGGCCGATGCCTACGCCCGCGTGCGCGGCCTCGGTGCGGTCTGCGTCACCTACTGCGTCGGCGGGCTGAAAGTGACCAACACCACCGCCGAGGCCTTCGCCGAGAAATCGCCCGTCGTCGTCATCAGCGGCGCGCCCGGGATGAAGGAGCGCGAGAAGAACCCGTTACTGCACCACAAGGTCCGCGAGTTTGACACCCAGAAGAAGGTGTTCGAGCAGCTCACCGTTGCCTCGACGGTGCTGAGCGACCCGCAAACGGCCTTCCAGGAAATTGACCGCGTGCTGCACGCCGCGTTGCGGTACAAGCGCCCGGTCTATATCGAACTGCCCCGCGACCTTGTGGCCGTGCCCGGCATTCCTCACCACAAGACGCCCGAAATCCATGAGCGCAGCAACCCGTGCAGCCTGCGCGAGGCCCTGGCCGAAGCCGGAGAAGATGATCGCGCAGCGCGCCAGCCGGTCATCCTGGCCGACGTGGAAGTGCACCGGTTCGGCCTGCAGGACCAGCTCCTCAAGCTCGCGCGCAAGACCAACATCCCCGTTGCCGCCACCGTGCTCGGCAAGTCCGTCATCGGCGAGCATCACCCCTTCTATCTGGGCATCTATGAAGGCGCGATGGGCCGAGACGAGTGCGGCAGTACGTCGAGAGCAGCGATTGCGTCATCCTGCTCGGCGCGTTCATGACCGACATCAACCTCGGCATCTATACCGCGCGGCTTGATCCGGCGCGCTCGATCTATGCCACCAGCGAGAAGCCTCTCCATCCGCTACCACACCTACGAGGAGGTGCGCTTCAAGGACTTCGTCGCGGGCCTGCTCCGCCTGCCCCTCCGCCGGCGCAAGCTGGGCCGCATCCCCCGCCCCGCGCGAATCACTCCGCATTCCCTGCCGCGCCAAAGCAAAGCGGCGGCGGGCGCACTCCTTGCCGCGCCAGAGCGAAGCGGCGGCAGGCGCACTCCGCAGGCGCCCCTCACCGTCCGGCGCCTTTTCGAGCGGCTGAACGCGTTCTTCTCCGACAGCACCGTCGTCGTGGCCGACGTGGGCGACGCGCTGTTTGGCGCGACCGACCTGTTCATCCGCGAGCGCACCGAATTCATCAGCCCGGCCTACTACACCTCGATGGGTTTCGCGGTGCCGGCCAGCGTTGGCGCGCAACTGGCCAACCCGAAGCTGCGCCCCCTGGTGCTGGTCGGCGATGGCGCGTTTCAGATGACCGGCATGGAATTGGCCACCGTCGCCCGCTACCACCTCAACCCGGTGGTCGTGCTGCTCAACAACCGCGGCTACGGCACCGAGCGCCACATGCAGGACGGCCCCTACAACGACCTCTGGCCCTGGCAATACCATCGCCTGCCGGAAATCCTGGGCGCCGGGCCGCGGCTTCGTCGTGGAGACCGAGGAAGATCTGGACCGCGCGCTCAAGGAAGCGGAGCAGTGGACGGAGAGCTTCTGCCTGCTGGAGGTGCGGCTGGCACCGCTGGATCGTTCTCCGGCGCTGGAACGCCTGGCCGCCCGCATGGCCAAGCGGGTTTAGTGAACCTGTCCCACGAGTGACTGATTGCAGAGGTTCTCAATAAGGGCTCCAAGTCGTAAGTTGACCGACATGTCGTCGCGCGGGGCGGGCATGCTTGGTCGCGAAGCGTGTGGAGTGCGGGGTATGCCCCCGCTTTGGAGGGCCGCGCAAAAGCGGGGGCACACTCCGCACTCCATGCGCTTCGCGAGTTCTAGCGCCCTGGAGCGGGCGCCAGCGTCTTGGAGTGCGGCTCAATACAATGTGTGAATAGCCAAAGCGAGTTTAAATTCGGGGGCCAGGGCACCGAGCAGGGCTACACCCAATGGGTCGCGGGCCGGCGTATGGCCGCAAAAGAACTGGCGCGGCGGATAAACCTGCCGCTGGGGCATCTGGTGGAGGTCTGGCTCCACGACGGCATCCGGCTGCGGGGCACGCTGCGCTTGCGCGAAGAGATGCTGTTCATTGAGGAGGCGCGTGTCCGGCACCTGGAGTTGGTGGTGGACCGAACTGTTTTCACGTATCGGGACCTGGAATCGTGCGTCAGGCTGGATTGACTGTTCATCTTCACGTGCTACCAGATCCGACAGCTTCACCGGTGTGTCTTGTATGTTCCCATTCGCGGATCAAGAACAACCCTTATGGGATTTTGAACCTCCTGCACGGGAAAGAAATCCCTCGCGCTGCCAATCGCCTCGCCTTTGGGCTTCCGGGGCGGATGCCGATGTCCCCGCTCGCGATCCATACATAGCCCCTTTCACTGGCGGTTATTGCCAGTAGTCCCGGGGCGCACTCGCGCAGCCAAGACCTGAGCCATGCGTGCTTCTTGAGAACGGCGTTTACGTCGCCATCCGCGGCTGGATGCACTTCGACCCAGTGGACACGGTCCTCGTTCTGAGGTGTAGTGACTCCGATCCCGTAATCCCAGCGCGGTTCGTTCGGGAGCGAGGTGGCAAGGCTTGAGTCCAAGTCAACGCTGCCTGCCAGGCGCCGGGTGTCGTCGCACTCAACACGGTCGCGGTATTGGCCCTTCACCGCCTGCAGGCCGGGACGATACGCGTTCTGCAGTGCTCGCACCGCCCTCACCGCTTCTTCGAAGGGCATAACTGCTTTTCCCTCAATCCGGAACCGCACTCATCACCTTGGACACCACCTCGCTGGCACGCCCACTGAATGCCGTCAAGCCGCCCCAGCCCGCTTCTGTGGAGTCTTCCGCACCCGGATCGAGATCCGAGATGTCGCGTGTGCAGCCTGACTCGCGGTCAAAGAAATAGACCTTGGCCAGCTTCTTGAGGACCAGTTCCATGACGTTCCGCCGCTTGGGGAAATCATCCAAATTAAACAGGTCAAGCAGTCGAACCGGGTCGGCGCCGTGCTGGCTTACGTGCCTGATGACCCAAATGACATCGAGCAACTGGGGAGAGTGCGTTGAGACACAGACTTTGTATCCCCGCGCAACCAATTCAAGCACCATCAGCATCACCCCTTCGATGGCCCGGGGATGCAATCCCATTTCCGGCTCCTCTATCACCACCCACTCGAAGCCGTTTTGGCGCAACGGAAACTCGGGCGACAACAGCCAGTCCAGACTGAGGATCAGAGGCACGATCTCCCTCTGCCCGGCGGACCAAACCATGAAAGGCAACACGTTTCCGCCTTGTCCCGGCGCCAACACCAGCCGCTTTTGGCCGGCCTGAACATTCACCTGCAGCCCCCATTCCGAGAAGACGTCCAAGAACACCTTCATCCTGGCCTCCGGCGAAAAGCGGTGCAGACGGGGGAAGATTGTCTCCCCAGAGGCGAATCCGGCCTCGAGAATGCCTCGAAGCCACTCGCTGAAATTGGGGACCACGAAAGGATCGCCGGGGCTGTAATCGGAGAACGGGCGCGGCCATCCTCTGCCTAGCGTCAAGACCCTCTGGGCCGGGATATAAGAAACCAATTCATTGGCACCCGAGGCCTGTGGACGCAGCCATGTTTCCGCATCCACGGAACAGCCATTTACGACGACGGCGCTTTCTCCGGGCCGCCAGAGGCTGTGCATCCCCTCGCCAAAAAACAGTTCGAGGAACTTGTCCGCCCGGCGCCCCCACTCCCGTCCATACAGACGCAGCCGCTCGCCGACTATTTGCGCGTCCATCAGCAGCTTCAGCCATTCTAACAGAATGGTCTTGCCGGCGGCTTGCGGCCCCACCAGCACGGTCAAATCACCGAACCTGACTTCCGCCTTCCGGATCTGGCCGACGTTTTCCAGTGCCAATTCTTGGACATTCATCATCTGCTTCCAACGCTATCCTCATCTCTGGCGTCCTAATGCAATCTCAGTTTCCGCCAGTATGTCGCGCCGCCAGTTGCCGTCAAGTTCGAGGTCTCTCCCTTGCGCCGCCTCAGCGGCTCATCTGCTGCCGAATGAACTGCCTGGCCTGGCCGAGAGTTGTCGCAAGGTCCTGCTCGACGACAAAGGTCTTGTCGAAGGGCTTCCCTTTCCAGCGCCCAAGCACCCGTAGCTCCCCCGCAGGCCGGTCGTAAAGGATTTTGACCACCGCCCCTTTGCCATTTCCCGGCCAGTTGGTTTCCCAAGCCCGTGCCTTTTCATCGTTGGCAAATGACTCAACCCTCGCGCTAGTCCAGGTCTTCTCCATGAGCGCCAAATCATTGGCACCCACGCCGCGGCTGGCACCTGCTGTATCAAGCATCGCGACCTGGATCAGCGGTGCCGGCGCGGGCGCCAGAAGCGGCACCATCACCAGCGCAACCACCGCGGCCACAGCAACCAGGCCGAGCAGCCATCGCCAGCGCCACATCAGGCGGCGTTCCGCACCGCTGGCCGACGGGCCGGGTGACTCTGGTTGTCCAAGGGCCTGCCGCACTTTCGTTTGCAGCCGTCCGCGCGCATAAGCCGGAAACTCGCCCGCCGTTGCTTGCGTCGCGTTCACCATGGGCAGCACGTCCTCCGCCAACCCCACGTCCGCCTGCAGCCGCGCGAACTCCGCCTGCAACGCCGGCTCGCGCGCCAGCAACGCATCCAACTCCGCCCTTTCGGCGTCGGTCGCCTGGCGGGCGATGGCCTTCATGGCCAGATCAATGAATCGCTGGTCATTCATAGGCATCCATTAGGTTCATCGGAAAAGCCGGTTCCTTTCTTACATCAATCTGTCCTCGGGGCCCCAGATGCGGCGGATGGCCTCCAGCCCCCGCTTCAAATACACCCCCACGGACCCGATCGCCAAGCCATGCTTCCGGGCAATCTCCTCGTAACGCAGGCCGTGGAGAAAGAAGTCAGAAAGCACTTCGCCCAGCGGCGGCTTAAGCTCCGTGAGCGACTGGCTGATTCGCTGCGCCAGTTCCCTCTGCTCCAACCCCGCCAGCGGCGAATCCGCCGCCGGGTCCGGGCAATCCGCTCCGCTTTCTGCCTGAATCGAGTCGAGGCTCTCGGTCTTGCCCGCGCCGCGCTTCCGGGCAAACCGTTCGCGCAGCAGGCTCACCGCCCGGTGATGGGCGATGCTCGCCGCCAGCGGCCTTAACTCCTCAACCGCCTTGACCTCGCGCACTTTGGGGACCAGCTCCTCCAGCGCCTCAATGGCTACGTCCTCGGCCTCGTCCGGGAGATAGGGTTGAAGCTTCAGTTGCGCCACGGCGAAGACGACCGGCCACAGCCAGCGGAACGCCTCGTCCCAAGCACCGGCCTCCCCCTGTTGAAGAGCTTGGAGAGGCGGCGGGGTCATGGCGCGCGCCACGGTGGAGAATCCTGAAGGCGCCTGCCAATGGCCCAGCAGGACAACCCATCAGCATGGACCCGGCAGCGAATCCGCCACCTACGCAGCAAGAGCCGTTGCGCGGCGGGCAGGTTTTCGTCCAGCACCAACATTAAACCCCTTGAATGGCTCGTGTTTGACGACCACATCCGCTATGGCAATTGCTTCCCCGATGGCCTCCTCGGAGACCCTGCCATCCCACTCCCGCACGATTTCCTGCCACGTCAGGCCGCGATCGAGCTGTTCCAGGACAATCCACACCATGATGCGTGCGCCCTTAAACGTAGGCTGGCCGCCGCAAATCTTCGAGTCGGCAACGATATGGCGCCCCAGTTCGATTCGCCGGCGAGTTCCACTTGCCTTTGCTTTCATGTTGCTGCACCACACTATGCGCCCCTGGGAAAACCATTGCAAGCTGGCGGTTCAGCGACCCGCTTCTTGAGGCCCTCTCATTAACACCCACATTCATGTGGGTGCTGTCTGACCGCGCAGAGTCAGAACCGTTTCAACGGTTTCCCACATTGCCAACCACCGATCACCAATTACCCGAAATGCTTGTAATAAACGTAAGCGTCGTCAGGGATACAGGTCCGAGCAAGATCGAGGCGTCCTGAGCCGGTTATTGGACCGCGGCGCCACGAGCGTGGCGAGCTTTGCGCCACTGGTCCGGGAGAAGTTCTCGGACTTGATTGGAGGTCATCGAGGGCAGGCGTGCCAGAACATCGGTGAGATATTCCTGGGGGTTGATGCCGTGACGGCGGCAGCTTTGGATGAGGGTATAAATGACCGCGCTGCGCCAGCCCGCGTCAGGGTGCCCAATAAAGAGCCATCGGCGCTTGCCGACCGCGGAAGGCCGTACGTCATTTTCGACCAGGTTGGAATCAATTTCAAATCGGCCGTCGCGCAGATACCCGACCAGGGCCGTATACTCATTGAGGAGATAGCGCACGGCTTTGCCCAGGGTGCTCTGGGGCAGGACGCGCGGATCGGCCCGGATCGCCTCTGCCCGCCGCTTCATGGCCAGCCAGATGGCGGGGGCTTTCTGGAGCCGGCCCTTGCGCCGCACTTCTGGACTGGCGTCCTTGAGTTCTCGTTCTAATTGATAGAGTTGGCGCATCTGACCGATGAACCACAAGGCTTCCGAGCACGATTCCAGCAAGGCCTTATAGAGCTTGCGTCGGGCGTGACTGACACATCCAATCCGCTTGAGCCTGGAGGGTTGCTCCTTGCGTAGCGCGTCGTAAAGTTCGTAGCCATCGGTCTGCATAGTCCCGCGAAAACCGCGCAGTCGTTCTCGCGGTCCATCCCGCCCCCGGCTGTGATGAAACTCTAAAAAGACGTATCCGCCTGGCGTCGAGTAAAACCAAAGGAAACCGCGAGCCGCTTTGCCTTTGACCTCAGGATCCAGCACCTTCACCGGAGACTCGTCAATCTGCAGGTAATCGCCGGCTTTAAGCTCTTCCCAGATGAGCCAATAGATTGCCAGGAGTAAGTGCGCCACCTTCTCCACCCACTGCACCATCTGCTGACGGCTGATGACCACGCCAAAACGCTCCCGAAAGTTCCGTTCCAGGGTATAGTAGGCCACGTGGTCATCAAAACGACTGAGCAAGAGATAGACCGCCAATCCCAGCCCCAGTTTGCTTTGCGGCACCAGCCGAGGCGGTAGCGCAGCGATGGTCACTCCCTGGCAGCAGGGCTTTTCACATTGGCCATATTTGCGGCGCACGATCTCGCGAATGATCAATTTGGCCGGCACGTAGTCATACTCGGTGGTGACTTCCTGTCCGATGCAGGGCCTCTCCTGACCGCTGGTGGGACAGAGCTTGTCCTCAGGCTCCAGGATGACTTGCTGCTTTTCCAGTTCCACGGGAGGGAGAGGGCGGCGAGTTCGCTCCTTGGCGCGCTGGCGTTGCTCGGCTCGCTCCTGGGCCAGGGCCTCTTCGAGCACCTCTTGGCTCAGGGGCGGGGTGCGCTGCGCTTGCTCCTGAGTATCGCCCAACAGTTGCCGCAGCTGCTCTTCCTGTTCTTCATTAAGCTTGTCAGACTTGGCGCCAAAGAGCTCTCGTTTCAGGTCGGCAATGATGGCCTGAGCTTCGGCCAATTGCTGCACTTTGAGCGCCAGATCCTGCTGCAACTGCGCGGCATATTCGGCCAACCCGGCCGGATTATCGGCAAATTGGCGCAACAGTTCTTCCGGGGTCTTCACGCTTGGAGCACCTCCCGGAACCTGCGGCACAACGGGTGAACATAAATGTCCTTTACCGCCACCTGGATGCACGTGTGGCGGTCCTGGCGCGTGCGACCGGCCGTTACTCCCACCGATTGCCAGTTGGCCGCTCGATAAACCGTGCCGCGAAAACGCTCCCGTTCAACGAAGGTCTCCAACAACAGAACCGGATGGCCATACTTGGCTTGCCAGTCCCGGGCAATCCACCCAGCGACTTGCCCCAAAATCCAGCTCCCTAACTGTGGCACCTTGACCCACGGCAAAATCAGAAAACGCGAGTTGTTGGCTATCAGGCCCAGGTTGCTCTGCCTCTGCTGTGCCGACCACCCGATGAAGCGGTCCCGGTCCTGACACTTCCAGGCTGCGGCCCCAAAAACCGCACAGGCCACGGGGCGATGTCGCTCATCACGGACCAGGTATTGTACGTTTTGTCCAACCGTCCCACCAAAGCCCAGGTAATGAAATTGAGCCAGTGCCCCTCGAATCCAGGCCCGCTCGGCCGCTTGCCCGCTGACTTCTTCCACGCTCAGGGGCCGCAAATCGGCCAGAGCGCAGACGATGGGTTCAGCCGGTTCAATGATCGCCGGCTGCGCTCCGCACCGCATCCGGTTGGTCGGCACCTGGCGCCGCGCTGGAAGCTCAATCAACCCGCGCTGCTCTAACTTCACCAACAGCGTGCGGGCGGCCATGTCCTTGAGTTGGCCGGCCGCGTTGCGCCATTCCCAACGCGTGGCCAACTCCAGCGACAGTCGCCGGCGACTCCAGCGCGGGTTGGCGCCCACCCACTGGCGCAGCTCTTCGAGCGCCTGGCCGCTTAAACTTCGACCCTGAATCGTCAGATTTTCGCTCACCGGCCCTGAGGGTAAGCTTCAAAAATCTGGAGTCCAGTCGAAAATGTAAAAAGCTTCACACCCGGTGCCACTGCCGCCGGGAGGTGCTTTCAATGCCATGCATCAGCAGCAGCAACTCCTCCGGTCGCAGGCTCAGGCTCTTGCCCTCGCCAGCCATGGGCGCGAAGGTTCCTCGCTCCAATCTTTTTGTGCAAAGGATCAAGCCCGAACCGTCCCAAAAGAGAATTTTTAATCGGTTGCGCGCTCGGTTGACGAAGGCGAACAAAAAGCCTGACGTCGGTTCCTGTCCCAGGGCCTCTTTGACCAGGGTGCTCAGACCGTTGAAGCTCTTTCGTCCGTCGATCGGATCCAACGCCAGGAAAACGCGCGTGGCTGGGGAGAGGCTCAGCATGGCCTTCGCAACGCTTGCACGACCGAGCCGATCCACTCGGCCGTGGCTTTCTGGCTGAACCGGACGGCCAACCCGCCCGGCAGGTTCACCTCGGCGACCCAGCCATCAACAACCGGGAGCATCGTCGCCACCTTGAGTTCCTGGAAGACGGGCTTTGAAACCGAAGCCCGAAGTGACTGGCGGGGTCGGGTCCTGCCTTTTTGGTAAATCCAATAATGCAGTCGGCCAGGCGGTATGCCGTGCTCCTGGGCAAACTGCGCGGCTCCCAGCCCGCTCCGGCGATAGCGCGCTAGGACCTTGGAGATCTCTGTCGGGGAAAACTCTTCACGACAACCTATTCCGTTATTCATCCCGACAGCTTATCGCGTTCTGCCGGATTGAATAGAATGCACCTCCCTTACCGCTTACTAATAAACCCGCCCCCGTTTGCGATGAAGAAGGTGAAGGCTGATCGAGTGGATGAACCTGAAACTGGCGGCAAACGCCGCTGGCGCTCAAGACCGGCCCTCAAGAAAAGAAAGCAAGATTATGAACATACTGACCAAATTCGCCCTCGCCGCCATGATGCTCATTACCACTTTGACCTCCCAAGCCGGCGGGGTAAGGGAGTACTACCGCAGCAGCGGCACCTACGTCGCCCCCCACTACCGCTCCGCCTATGGTTCCGTGGGGCGCAGCTACGGCTCCAGTTCCGGTTACGTCTATCGCAACCCCTACGCCGCCTACCCCTCGGTGCATGTGCGCGGATACTACCGCAGCACCGGCACTTACGTGGCACCTCACGTCCGCACCGCCCCCAACTGGACCGTGAAAGACAACCTCAGCTACCGCGGCTACGGCACCATCCTCGTGCCCAAATCCTCGTCTGGTTGGTGACCAGTCAATGGCAGGCCGGTCGAAACGCCATTCGACACGAGCCATGAAGGCTCCGACCAAACTCGCCCTCGCCGCCCCATTGGTGGCGAGCGCCTTTATCAGGCCCTGCGTTCTGCCGAATCCCTCTCAAGGATGATCCAGTATCACTTCCCCGCCTCACTCCCTATTCCGCAAAACGCCTGGTCAACCTTCAAGTCGTGGCCTCCGGCTGGAAACACCGAGGCCAAACCGTCACCCGCTCACAGGTGCCCACGGCCGCGGTGCCTCTCCACGCAACTCCGACAGCAAACCCCGGAGCTCCCGAGCGGTGACCAACAGAAAGTTGTAAGAAATCCGCCTCCGTTTGCGATGGAGCAGGTGAAGGCCGTTCGAGTGAACAAACCTGAAACCGGTGGCAAACGCCGCCGGCACTGACGAACGGTCCTAAGCAGAAGCTCGAAAACATGAAAATACTAAGCAGACTCGCCCTCGCCGCCTCAATCCTCGCCAGCACCTGTGCCGCCAAAGCCGATTGGGTCAGCGGCTACGTTCGCAGCAGTGGCACGTACGTGCAGCCGTATTACCGGACGCCGGCCAACGGCGCTCCGTACGATAATCTCAGCTATCGCGGCTACACCTCGCAGCAGCGGAGGTACATTTCCCCGCGAGCCAACTCCTTCGGCTCCAACTGGACCGATCCGAAAACCATGCCTTACTATGGTGATTCCAAATCCAACGCCGGCCTGCTGCCCCACACCGGCAACTACTCCCCGAGACCGCTTTACGGCAATTCCCACTCGTCCGGCGCCGGCTTCTGAACGTGACGAGTGAAACACGTTTGCACAATTTGTCACCTCAGGGCTGGAAGACCAACAGCCCTGAGTGCTATTGTGCCTCTTGCATGACCGCATCAGAACCTCCCCTTGCAAAGATCAGAATCACAATTCTCATTCTGTATGTTCTACTCATGAACACCTTTGGCCTGACAGCTTCTCCGCAGCGCCCATACATCCACGAGCTTTTCGGCCCGGAACTGCTGATTTCCTGGCCCGAGGGCCAAAACCTTCACGAAGAGGCGATGGAGCTTTACTACGCCGGAGATTACATCGGTTCAGCCCAAAAGCTTGATAAGGCTGTCGCTGAAGCAGAACGCTTTTCAAAGGCCAGACAGAAGGACATGGCAATTCTGCTGGCCACGAAGGCTCATGGCATGGTTCAAATGGGCGACCCGAAGGACGCCGACGCACTGCTTCTCCGAGCGCAGCACTTGGCGGATCAAGTTCTTGATGCAAAAAATCCAGTGGTCGCTCGAATTCAATTTTTGCGAGGCGGGGTTTTTCTCGTCAGAGGCGACTTGTCGGGGGCGAGGCTTGCGTTGGAGCGAGCGAGCGTGGCAGAAGCCAGCGACACAAACGGCCTCTGCCTGGCAATGAGCCTGCGAGGACAAGCACTCTTGAGCCTTGTGCAAGGCAACCCGGCACAAGCGATTCTGACCATTGGTCGAAGCTCCGAAATGGTCACGAAAGCGATGGGTACACAAAGCCTTCCTTACGCCGAAAGCCAATTGCTGGAGTCAGTGATGGTCGCCGCCACAGGTGAATACGAAAAAGCAGTTCGGCTTTGCGAATCCAGTCTCACAATTCTTACGAACTGTGTCGGTCCGGAGCATATCTATTTGGTGGCTGTCAGAAAAGCCCTTGCGGACGACTACCAGCAACTTGGAATGTACGAACAGGCTGCGCCCCTTCTTCGAGACAACCTGCGAACTTTGGAAAAAACGATTGGCGGCGATAACATTGTTCTTTCAGGTGTTCTTAATTCGCTTGGACTGCTTCACTACCGTCTCGGTAATAATTCGGACGCGGAACGTCTGTTCCGGCGGTGTCTCTCGGTTCAAGAGAAAAACGTCGGGGTGAACAGCCCAGCGTACGCAGCGACGGTCAACAACCTTGCCTTGGTTTTGATTGAGACGGGTAGAGATGGGGACGCTTCGACCCTGTTCAAAGATGCTTCATTGGCGATCTACAAATCCGTCGGGCAAAACAGCCCTGAGTTGGCGACCGTCTCGTTGAACTGGGGGATGTTGACGAGGCGTCTCGGAGATTTGAAGAACGCCAAACAGCTTATCGAGGAGGCCATCGTGATCCGAGACAAAGCGTTCGGCAAAGACCACCCAGCCATTGCGGAGGCGGCGGAAGAATACGCACGGCTTCAGTGCGATCTTGGCGACTTTAAACGTGCAATGCATCTGGTGTCACTCGCCCTCTCCATCAAGACGAACTTCTTTGGTCCTGATCATCCCACGATGGCTGACACGTTAAGCACAGCCGCG
The DNA here is from genome assembly GCA_963762555.1 of uncultured Verrucomicrobiae bacterium. Lineage (GTDB taxonomy): Bacteria > Verrucomicrobiota > Verrucomicrobiia > Limisphaerales > UBA8199 > PALSA-1440. The sequence continues at coordinate 159,240 of CAVXLO010000038.1, read as the reverse complement.
AGGGTGTCCACGGGCATGAATGACGAATACGAGGCTGCGGAGTTATACGGCAGGAGCGCGTTAATTCGAGCGAAAGCGTTCGGTGCGGAACATCCAACCGTCGCCAACGAATTGGAAGCAACCGGGCTTGCGTTATGCAGGGCGGGTGAATACGGCGAAGCCGTGCGGCCGTTTCTGACAGCGTTGCGTTCGCAAAGGGATTATCTGTTCCAGCAAGTCGCCAGCCGGGCCAACGTTGAAGACGGACTGAGATTAGCTGGCAAGAACTTCTACAGAACCGAAATGTTCCATTCCCTTTGCGCTTTGAGTCTTTCAAATGCCGCCACTTCCGTTCTGGCCAAAGCTGCGGAACAACTAGCATTATGCAAAGCATTGCTGGAGGAAGTGCAGGCAACTCAAGCATCATTGGAAACGGATTCACGGACTTCCACACGGGAGTTGCGCGAGAAGCTTGGTGCGATTCAGAGCCAACTGGTCCGCTTGCCGGATAATAAGCTGGATCCCCTGCAACGCGATGCACGGCGGCGGCAATTGCAGACTGCGAAGATGCAGGTTGAAGAAGCATTGGCAGAGTGGAACAGTTTGGTGGCACAAACGATTCGCGAGCGAAGCCTAACGTTGACTGACATCGCCCGGGGGCTGCCACCGCATTCCGTATTGGTAGATTTCATTCAGTATCAACGCTACGATTTCACCGCCAAGACCAACCGATGGAAGGAGCAACGATACGCCGCTTACCTGACTTTTCCGCTGGCGCAGGACTCCACCAATATTCTCGTCGAGCGGGTGGACTTGGGCGAGGCTGCACCCATCAATGAAGCAGTCGAAATCATCTGCAAGCGAATGTCCTCCGGAATGGGATATACGCGTGAAGATGTTTCGGCAGCCCTGCAATGCTTGGGCGATTTGGTCTATGCGCCCTTGGCTCAGCATCTGACGAATGTGTCGCACCTGATTGTGTGCCCAGACGGGCAGTTGAGCCGGGTGCCGTTTGAGATGCTGCGGGTCGGCGGCAGGTTTCTGCTCGAGGAGAAGACGATCAGTTACGTCACCAGCGGGCGGGAAATCGCCAGGCTGGCGGGGAGTCCAAAGTTCAATGTCCAAAATCCAAAGTCCCTTGTGATGGGTGGGCCGGATTTTGACTTGGATTTGTCCAAAGCCGGTAGCGGGAGCTTCCAGCTTGCGGGTTCTGTGGGCATCCCTGCCCGCAGTTCGGCTGACACGAAGCAAGATGCTCTGCCACTCGCAGGCAGGATGCCCGCGCTACGCTCGCTCAGCCGCGACTATCGCGGAATCAAGTTCCCGCCGCTGCCGGGCGCGGAAGCCGAGGCGCGCAGCGTAGCGAAGCTGCTGGGCGGCGATTGCGTTCTGCGAGTTGGGCCGGAGGCGCGGGAGGCGGAGTTGAAGGCAGTGGTGTCCCCGCGCGTTTTGCATTTGGCTACGCACGGATTCTTCTTGTCCGATCAGGATTTCAAGCGAACGAATGCACTGCGGGTTGTCCGGATTGGATATAGTGGGACGCGGTGGAACGCGTCCTTACCAAAGGACGACTGGGAGAACCCTCTGGTGCGATGCGGGATAGCGCTGGCGGGAGCAAATCACGCGGGCCAAATCACGAATGCGGTGGTGGAGGACGGGGTGCTGACCGGCTTGGAGGCGTCGCTGTTGAACTTGCAGGGGACGGAGTTGGTCATCCTGAGCGCCTGCGACAGCGGGACGGGCGAGGTGCAGATTGGCGAGGGGGTGATGTCCTTGCGCCGCGCGTTCCGCATCGCCGGCGCTCAGACCGTGCTGGCGAGCCACTGGCCCGTGAACGACAGGGCTACCAGCCAATTGATGACGGAATTCATCCGGCGCTGGCGCTCCGGCGAGCCCCGCGCGAAGACATGGCGGGAAGCGCAGTTGTCCCTGTTGCACTCGAAAGAATTCAGCAGCCCTTATTTCTGGTCGGCCTTCACGCTCACCGGCCAGTGGAATTGAGCCCGAAGAGGGAAGGCGGCCCAGGCGCACTCCGCAGGCGCCCCTCACCATCCGGCGCCTTTTCGAGCGCCTGAATGCGTTCCTATCCGACAGCACGGTCGTCGTGGCCGACGTAGGCGATGCGCTGTTCGGCGCGACCGATCTGTTCATCCGCGAGCGCACCGAGTTCATCGCCCCGGCCTACTACACCTCGATGGGTTTCGCGGTGCCGGCGAGCGTAGGCGCGCAACTGGCCAACCCGAAGCTGCGGCCCCTGGTGCTGGTCGGCGATGGCGCGTTTCAGATGACCGGCATGGAATTATCCACCGTCGCCCGCTACCACCTCAACCCGGTGGTCGTGCTGCTCAACAACGGCGGCTACGGCACCGAGCGCCCCATGCAGGATGGCCCCTATAACGACCTCTGGCCCTGGCAATACCATCGCCTGCCGGAAATCCTGGGCGCCGGCCGCGGCTTCCTCGTGGAGACCGAGGAAGATCTAAACCGCGCGCTCGAGGAGGCACAAGAGTGGACAGAAAGCTTCTGCCTGCTGGAGGTGCGGTTGGCACCGTTTGATCGTTCTCCGGCCCTGGAACGCCTGGCCGCCCGCATGGCCAAGCGGGTTTAGGATCTGAACGTCGTTTGGGAAGTTGGGGCCTTAGTACTCCGGGACGTAAATCCGGTGACGTATTCTGGTGGTGTGTAGCGGTGCCTGGGCGCGAAGCGTTTGGAGCGCGCGGAGCTTGCTCCCGCTTGTTTAGCAGGGAGCGCAGCCGCCCCGGCTGCCGTTCGGCGCGCCCCCGCGCCGAACACTGCCGCACCCAGTGCGAACGGCGGGGGCGCCGTTCGCTGCGCCCGAGGCGGGCGCGCTCCCGCATGCGGGAAAATCACACATCCCTGGGCGCGGAGGGCCAGCCACCCTGGAGCGAAGGCAGAAGGCAGAATGAAGAAGGCGGGAGGGGCGGGCAAAGCCATCCAACCAACGCTGCTGTCCTCCTCTCTAGCGCATGTGACAGCAAAGGGGTAACGTTCCGCGGAACGTTATGTCGGCGCAGGAGCTGCATATAGTAACGGGTGCGTTTGGCTACTCGGGGAAGTACATCACGGCGCGGCTGTTGAAGGCAGGGCACCGTGTGCGCACGCTGACCAACTCTGGGCGTCGGACCGATCCCTTTGGCGGACAGGTCGAGGCGCGGCCATTCCACTTCGAGGACAGGGTAAAACTGGTGGAATCGTTGCGCGGGGCTGCGGTTTTTTACAACACCTATTGGGTGCGCTTCAATTACCCGGGTTTTTCGCACTCCATCGCCGTGGACAACACGCTGAAGCTCTTCTCGGCGTGCAAGGATGCCGGCGTGCGCCGCGTGGTGCATGTCAGCATTACCAACCCTTCGGAGGAATCTCCGCTCGAATACTTCCGCGGCAAGGCCCGGCTGGAGCGGGCGCTGACTGAATCCGGCCTTTCCCACGCGATCCTCCGGCCGACGGTGCTGTTCGGCAAGGAGGACATTCTCATCAACAACATCGCCTGGTGCCTGCGCCGCTTCCCGGTGTTCGGCGTTTTCGGGGATGGGCAATACAAGCTGCAGCCCATTTATGTGGATGACCTGGCGGAGCTGGCCGTCAGGCAAGGCCGCGAAAGCGGGAATGCCACCATTGATGCCATCGGCCCGGAGACCTTTGCCTACCGCGACCTGGTTCGGGAGCTGGGCGCGATCATTGGAAAGCCGCGGCCGATTATCTCGCTTCCGCCCTCGGCCGGTTATTTCATGGGCCGACTCATCGGCAAGCTGACGGGCGATGTGGTGATCACCCGTGAGGAGATAGACGGCCTGATGCGGAACCTGCTCTGCACCAATTCGCCGCCTGCGGGCGCAACCCGGCTCAGCGACTGGGCCCGAGCCAACGCCGCAACGCTTGGCCGGGACTACTCCAGCGAGCTTGCCCGCCGGGGTCATCGGCACGGCCAGTGACAAACTCCTGCGTCACCCTTTGTAGGAGACGACGTGAGGAGTCTCTCACTAAATCCAGTCTGGTCCTTGCGTAAGCTGGTGCTCAGAGACTCCTTACGTCGTCTCCTACAACGTTTTGGGCCGCACTTTGTCACTGCCCGTGGGGTAATCGGCGATGGGCGCCGCATTGAGATTGACTTTCCCGCCGTGGCGGGCAAAGATGGCCGTGCTTCAATCACCAGAGTTGCCACGCGGGCGAGGCGCCAGGTGGACCTCGGTCCTTTTTTGGCGAAAGAGTCCATGCGACACCCGAGAGACCGCGTGGTATAATGGAAGGCAGATTGGAGCGCAACTAAACACGCATGAGGATACTACTGGTCTATCCGCAGAACCCGGACACGTTCTGGAGCTTCAAGCACGCCTTGCGCTTCGTCTCCAAGCGCTCCACCTTTCCGCCGCTCGGGTCTGCTCACCATTGCCGCCATGCTGCCGGCGGATTGGCAGCTCAAGCTGGTTGATCTGAACGTCGAGCGCCTCAAAGACAGCGACCTGCACTGGGCCGACTACGTCATGATCAGCGCGATGATCATCCACAAGCAGTCTGTGAATGAGATTGTCGCCCGCTGCGCCGCGTTCAAGAAGCCGGTGATTGCCGGCGGTCCCCTCTTCACTACCGGCCACGAGGCCTTCCCGGCGATTCAACATTTCGTGCTGGGCGAGGCCGAGGACGTCATGCCGCAACTGGTGGCCGACCTGCGCGCGGGCACACTCCAGCCGCAATACCGCGCGACCGATCGGCCGGACATCGCCCGGGTGCCGGCGCCGCGCTGGGACCTGGTCAATTTCAAGCATTACGTCACGATGGCCGTCCAGTTCTCGCGCGGCTGCCCCTATGACTGCGAGTTTTGCGACATCATCATCATGAACGGGCGCGTCCCCCGCACCAAGACACCCGCCCAACTGATCGCGGAACTCGAAGCCCTCAGACGCCGCGGCTGGAAGGACATGGTGTTCATCGTGGACGACAATTTCATCGGCGATAAGAAGCGCACCAAGGCCTTGCTGCGCGAGTTGATCGCCTGGCGCGAGCGGGTCCGGCCCGAGCATGGGCTTCTTCACCGAGGCCTCCGTCAACCTGGCCGACGACGCGGAGCTGTGCGAACTGATGGTGCAGGCCGGCTTCAAGAAGGTCTTCGTCGGCCTCGAAACGCCCTCGGCCGAGAGCCTCCAGGAATGCCACAAGCTGCAGAACAAAGGCCGCGACCTGGTGGAGAGCGTCAAGACGCTCCAGCGCGCCGGGCTTGGAGGTGATGGGCGGCTTCATCGTCGGGTTTGACAGCGACCGGCAGGACATCTTCAAGCAGCAGTTCGACTTCATCCAGCGCTCGGGCGTGGTCACCGCCATGGTGGGGCTGCTGAGCGCGTTGCCCCAGACCAAGCTTTATCAGCGGCTCAAGAAGGAAGGCCGCCTGGAGTCCGAGAGCACCGGCAACAACACCGAGGCCGTGCTCAACTTCAAGCCCAAGCTGAACCGCGAGTTCCTGCAGTCCGGCTATCGCGACCTGATGAAGAAGCTCTATGAGCCGAAGGTATATTATCAGCGCATCCGCACCTTCCTCAAACACTACCGGCCCAGCGGCCCGCGACTACGGCTCTCGCCCGCGGACTTTCAGGCTTTCCTGAAATCCTTCTGGCTCCTGGGCATCTGGGACCGGGGCCGCCACAATTACTGGCGGTTCTTCTGGAGCACGCTGCTGCGCCGCCCCGGCCAGCTTCGCTACGCCATCGAACTGGCCATCATCGGCTACCACTTCCGCCGCGTCGCCAGCCGGCTCTGACGGGGAAGCGCGAGCCGGGGACAGCTCGCGCTCCGGCGGCAGCGTTGCCGAGGGGGCGCCCCGCCGCCTCGGGTGCATCTGGGGCTAGCGCCATCTTAATCAGGCATAAGTCCCCAAGCCGCGAAGGTCTTCCAGGTGATCTGCCGCGCTAAAATTGAGCGTGACGCAGTCCCGCACAGCCGCTAATGTCGCCGGGTTCATTATCTAAAACTGAATCTCGATTGCCCATGCAAACACGTTTTGATCTGACGCAAGCCGACATCCCCAAGGCCTGGTACAACCTCCTGACGGACTTCCCGGAACCGCTGCCCCCGCCGCTGCATCCCGGCACCAAACAGCCCATTCCGCCGGAAGCGTTGCTGGCAATCTTCCCCGAAAACCTCGTGCAGCAGGAGATGAGTCCCGAGCGCTGGATCGAGATCCCGGAACCGGTTCGCGACATCTACGCCCTCTGGCGGCCCACGCCGTTGCTGCGCGCGGTGCGCTTCGAGAAGGCGCTGCAAACTCCCGCGCACATTTACTACAAATACGAGGGCGGCAGCCCGGCCGGGAGCCACAAGGTCAACACCTCGGTCGCCCAGGCCTATTTCAACAAAGTCGCCGGCACCAAGCGCCTGGCCACGGAAACCGGCGCCGGCCAGTGGGGCGCCGCGCTGGCTCTGGCCTGCAAGCTCTTCGGTCTGGAGTGCAACGTGTATATGGTCAAGGTCAGCTACCAGCATAAGCCGTATCGCCGGATGCTGATGCATACCTGGGGCGCAACGGTCCACCCAAGCCCCAGCGACCTGACGGAATACGGCCGCAAGCTGCTGGCTGAAGATCCGAATTGCCCGGGCAGCCTGGGCATCGCCATCAGCGAAGCCATCGAGGACACCGTCACACATCCCAACACCAAGTACTCGCTCGGCAGCGTGCTCAACCACGTTTGCCTGCACCAGACCGTCATCGGCCAGGAAGCCATCAAGCAGATGGAGATGGCGGGCGAGGAGCCGGACACCATCGTTGCCTGCTGCGGCGGCGGCAGCAATTTCGCCGGGCTGACCTTCCCGTTCATCGGCAAGAAGATCACCGAGAAGAAGAAATACCGCATTGTGGGCGTGGAGCCTTCGGCCTGCCCAACTCTGACCAAAGGCGAACTGCGTTACGACTTCGGCGACACGGCGGAGATGACGCCCTTGCTGATGATGTACACGCTCGGCCACAAGTTCATGCCGCCGTCCATTCATGCCGGCGGACTGCGCTACCACGGCATGTCGCCGATGGTCAGCCACGCGCTCAAGCTGGGCCTGATCGAGGCTGCAGGCTTATCACCAGACCAAGGTCTTCGAGCAGGCGACACTCTTCGCGCAGACCGAAGGCATCGTGCCGGCGCCTGAATCGGCGCACGCCATTGCGGCGGTCGCCCAGGAGGCCATCAAGGCACGCGAGGCCGGTCAGAAGCGCGTGATCCTGTTCAACCTCTCCGGCCACGGCCTGCTCGACCTGAGCGCTTACGAGACCTATCAGACTGGCAAGATGCAGGATGTTTAGTGATTCACCCGTAAGCAAAAACCTAACTGTTCGTCAGAACCACCAATAACAACATGCGAACACAACTGACCAAGTCAACCGGCGCCCTGTTTGTCGCGGGGCTGCTCACAATCCCCACCCTCGTTCAGGCGCAACCAACCGCACACTACGGCCCGGGCTCGGAAGGCATCAAGGCTGCCAGCCTGCCCCCCCGGGCTGGTATGTGCGCGATTACAATGTCGCCTACTACTCCGACCGGCTTAACGGCCCCCAGGGCTACAAGAGTGGTTTGGCCTCGGATGCCAGGGCCTTCACCTATGTGAATCTGCCGCGCCTCCTTTGGATCACCGACCAGAAGGTGTTGGGCGGCTACATCGGCTTCGATGCACTGATCCCGCTGCAGTACGCCGACCTGGATGTTAAGAACGCCGGACCAGCGACAATTAACCACAGCACGTTCGGCGTCGGGGACCTTTTCGCAGAGACGACCTGGTCCATGCACACCAAGCAATTTGACTTCTCGTTAGGCTGCTGGCGTGTGGGCCCCGACGGGGGATTCCTCCGGCAAGCCTGAGGCGATTCCCACCACGATGGCCGGCCAGGGGTATTGGGCGCAGATGATGACTGCGGGCGCGACCTGGTACATTGACTCTGAGAGGAAGTGGGCGTTCTCCGCGCTTAACCGCTATGAGTTCAACTTCCATAAGGACGACGCTGGCATGACGCCCGGGCAAGCCTACACGGTTGAGGCTGGTCTAAGTTACGCCTTTACCAAGACCCTCGAGGGCGGTGTAGTCAGCTATTACCAGCAGCAGGTGACTGGCGACGACGGCGCGGCTGTATTCCAGCGGGCTCATGGGCGGGTGGCGGCCGTCGGGCCGGAAATCGGGGTGGCCATCCCCTCGGCGAAGCTCGGGATCACCCTGCGCTACGAGTATGAGGTCTTGGCGGAAAGCCGTTTCCAAGGCCACGTCGCCACGCTGACCTTGACGAAGGCCTTCTAGCTGGAGCAGGCGTTGCGGCGGCTCGTGAGGGTGCCGCTTCCTTTCTTGTGACTGACAAGCAATGGAATGAACTGCTGGCCGTTGTGCGCGGTGAGCCCCAGGCACGCCCGCCGATCGGCTTTATCATTGACTCGCCGTGGCTGCCGAACTGGTTCGGCAGCGACATCCTGGATTACTTCACCAGCGAGGACCGTTGGCTCGAGGCCAACCGCAAGGCCATCGAGACGTTTCCCGAGGTGATTTTCCTGCCCGGCTTCTGGTCGGAGTTCGGCATGTGCACGGAGCCGTCGGCTTTTGGCGCCAAGTGCGTGTTTCCCAGGAACGAGTTCCCGTTTGCCGAGAAGGTGGTCCGCGACGTCGCCCAGATTGACGACCTGGTGGAGCCGAACCCGGCTACGGACGGGCTGCTGCCGTTCATGCTCAACCGGCTGAAGTGGGCGCGCCCGCGCCTGGAGGAATTGGGCCACAAAATCCGCTTCTCGGTGTCGCGCGGCCCGCTGAATGTCGCCACGTTCCTGATGGGCACCACCGAGTTCCTGATGGCGCTCAAGACGGACCCGGATAAAGCGCACAAGCTGCTGCTCGTCATCACCAGCTTCCTCAAGAAATGGCATCGAGCTCCAGCGCGAGACCTTCCCCTCGATCGACGGGATGCTCCTGCTGGACGACATCGTCGGCTTCATCGGCGAGGACGACTTCAAGGAGTTCGGGCTGCCGCTACTTCAAGGAACTCTATGCCGACGCCGGCACGGTGAAGTTCTTCCACAACGACGCCGAGTGCGCCAAGTCCATCCGCTACTATCCCGAGATTGGCATCAACCTCTACAACCCCGGCATCTTCAACTCGCTCGCCGAGCTGCGGCAGATGTCCGCGAACCAGCTCGCGATCCTCGGCAACATCCCCCCGCGTGATGTGCTGGCCAAAGGCTCGCCCGCCGAGGTCCGCGCCGCCGTGCGGAAGCTGCTGGCCGAGACGCCCGATCAGTCCAGGCTCATCCTCTCCTGTGCCGGCGGAATGCCGCCTGGCGTGAGCACGGAGAATATCACGGCGTTTATCGAGGCTGCCGGGATGTAGTGGACGGAAGAAGTCCGAAACCCGAAATCACCGTCACGCTCATAACCAATGGAGCAGATTCCAGACCTCCTGACATACACCAACTTTTCCATCGCGTAGGTGGCAGGGCTTGGTCTCGCTCTGAGAATGGAGTGTCTGGCAACGAATTCCTCATGTTAGTGGGTTTTAAAGCACGATCCGTAATCGGGTGCCTGGGAAAAGAGGGTTCAGTTGGTTAAACCTCTCACATGGAACGATCTCCAGGCGGTCACCAACCTCACTGGTACGGCGACGTTCACCAATGCCCCAGCTCGCGCAGGAACGCGGTATTACCGGGCCAGGCTTCTGCCTTGAACCCGCCCCCGATTGCGGAATTTCGGCTCCTCCTTTCTGTCTCCCGAGGATACAGTCCCGGCAGAAGATGATCAGCTTCAAGCCGCTCCCCAGGCGTTTTTACGAGCCGTCGGCGCAAGTGGTTGCACCGGCGCTGCTCGGGCATTGGCTTGTGCGCAATACAGCGCACGGCCCCTGCGGCGGGCCCATCGTCGAGACCGAGGCATATCTGGTAGGAGACCCCGCCTGCCACGGGGCGCCCGGACCGACAGCGCGCAACCGGGTCATGTTCGGTCCTCCGGGGCACGGGTACGTGTATTTCATTTACGGCAACCACTTCTGCATGAACGTCGTGTGCCAGCGACCGGGCGTGGCCGAGGCGGTGCTGATTCGAGCCCTGGAGGTTTCCGTCGGAGAGGAGCGGATGCGCCAACGGAGGCAGGTTGATAAGGTCCGGGATTTGACCAACGGCCCGGGCAAACTGTGCCTGGCCCTGGACATTGACCGCAGGCTGAATGGCGTTGATCTGTGCGATGCCACGTCTCCCCTGTTCATTGCCCGGAATGCCGCGGTGAAGGAATTCCGAAAGGAGCGGGAGCCAACTATCACAGGGACGCGGATTGGTCTGACCAAAGCGGCGCACCTGCCTTTGCGGTTCTACCTGGAAGGCAGCCCGTTTGTGTCGCCGCGGAGATCGCCAAGGCTGCATCAAGCTCGGCACTAGGCACAATCTTCCCCTCTGGTTTGGCGGGTTGAAGCGCCAAGCCACAGAGGAGAGGGCAAACTAATGAATGGTCGTCAAGTAGCTTCGCCTGAAACCCAATCCTCGTGGTGCAGGTAACATCGGATCTTCCTGCGTTCGTAGCGATGTTTCAGCGGTTTGTTCGGCTGGTTGTCCACCTTGCGGAAGTGGTGTTTGGGATTGCGAATAGCTTCGATGATAACTTCTAACGATTTGGTCATAGCTTGATGTGCTTCTTTGTTCAAGTTTTAGCCATGTGCGAAAGCTGCCACCGGGCTTTCCGTGGTTAGGCCCAAGCCCCGGTCGAAGCCGTTCAAAGAGGCGCGCGCCAGGAGGCAGAGTTCCTTCGCCTCGCTCAGTAGCAAGTCTTCCGTTGCCTTCACTCGGCACCGTTTAGCACCTGGTGTGCCACGGGGAAACCAAGGCGAAGTGCTTTGGGAGAAGACGCGAAAAATACAAGGAAACTCGTTCATGCGGGGTTCGGAATAGAGCGACACGTCCAGGTTCTCTTAGCCGTTGAGTCCTGTTCACTTCTCTCCAGCCTGAGCAGAAATCGCCCCGGCTTTTTTCAATTGGAGAAGTCGAGAGTCATCTACGCGGCCTGAGAGTGAACAGAACCGGGGGCGGCGCTCTAGTTTCTCGTAGGCGAAACTGCAGCCAACCCGGAAAGCAGGATTAAGGGATTAAGGCCTCGAAGCGATTAAACTCGACGCCGGGACCCACCATGATGCACATTGGTGCTTAATACCTCATTTAGGGCAATCCACCTGATATGGAAGATAAGATACTAAACCTGCTTAAGCGGCCGAATTACACGCCGCAGAACGCCCTGGAGTTGCGGGCGCGGCTCGGCCTCCGCCGCAATCAGCAGCGAGAACTCGAACACGTGCTGGCGCGCCTGGAGCGCAACGGCCAAATCGCCCGCATCAAGCAGGGCAACCGCTATGCTTTGCCGCTCGCCGCCGACCTTGTGCCGGGCCGCATTCGGATGAACCGGGCCGGGGTGGGTTTCCTCCAGGCGGACGACCCGAAGCTGCCGACCATCCGGATTTCGCAGGACGCCACCTCAACCGCCATGCACGGCGACCATGTGCTGGTGCGGTTGGACATGCCACCGCGCGTTCCGCGCCGACAGGAGACGGCGGAAGCCACCGGGCGCGTGGTCCGCGTCCTGGAGCGCAAGCGCACGCAACTGGTCGGCACGCTGCAACGCGGGCGGCAGCTCCTCTACGTCATCCCCGATGACCCGCGTATTACGCAGGACATTTATGTGACTCCGCCGCGCGACACCGGACGACCCGCGCAAGAGGGCGACAAAGTCGTCGTCGAGCTGCGCGAGTGGAAGTCGCGCCACGCCAATCCCGAGGGCGAGATCATCGAAGTCCTCGGCCCGCCCGACGCCGAAGGCGTGGACATGCTTTCGGTCATCCGGCAATACAACCTGCCGCTGCACTTCCCGAAGCGGGTGCTGCACGAAGCACATTCCTTCGGCCAGGAAGTCAAAGCCCCCGAGCGCGCCGGGCGAACGGATTGCCGCGCGCACCAGGTTGTCACCATTGACCCCGACGACGCCAAGGATTTCGACGACGCGATCTGCCTGCAAGCCGCGGGCCAAGGCCATTGGAAGCTATGGGTCCACATCGCCGACGTATCGCATTACGTGAAGCCCGGCACCGCGCTCGACGAGGAGGCGGCCCGGCGCGGCAACTCGACTTACCTGGTGGACCGGGTGGTGCCGATGCTGCCCGAGGCGCTAAGCAATGAGTTGTGCTCGCTTAAGCCGCAGGTGGAGCGGCTGACCAAGTGCGTCGAGTTCCTGCTGTCGTCCGAGGGGCAAGTGCTCAAGTCGCAGTTCTACCCCGCGGTGATCCGCTCGCAGCGGCGCTGCAATTACAGGGAAGTGCTGACGCTGCTCCAGCGCCGTCCGCTGGATTCGATCGAGCAAATGCTCCACGACGCCAATGCCCTGGCCCAGAAAATCCGCCGCGCGCGGTTCAAAGCCGGGTCGCTCGACCTCGACTTCCCCGAGACCAAGATTCGCCTCGACGATCAGGGGCGGGTATTGCGCATGGAGAAGGTGGAGAACGACATTTCGCACCAGCTCATCGAGGAGTTCATGCTGCTGGCCAACGAAGCCGTGGCCGGCCGGTTGATGTCGCTGAACCGTCCGGCGGTGTATCGCATCCACGAACCGCCGGATGACCGCCGGCTCCGGGAATACCGCGAGGACGTGCTCAGCCATCACATCCAGTGCGGCAACCTCTCCAACCGCCACGAAGTGCAGAAGCTGCTGGAGAAGCTGGGCCGGCTGCCGATTGGCCAGGCGCTCAAGATCGGCTTTCTGCGGTCGCTCATGCGCGCGCGCTATGCCGTCGAGCCGCTCGGCCATTATGGCCTGGCGAAGAAGAAATACACGCACTTCACCTCGCCCATACGCCGCTACGCCGACCTTGTCGTCCATCGCGTGCTGTTCCAGTCCCAAGGCCAGCGCGTGGCGACCACCTCACTCAAGGAAGTCGCCGATCACATTTCCGAGACCGAGCGCAACTCGGACGACGCCGAGCGCGACAGCCGGGACGTGAAGATGTTCGCGTTCCTCAACGCGCAGCTCAAATCCCCGCAGCCCGTGCGCTACGCCGCGCTGGTGACCGATGTGCGGAACTTCGGGTTCTTCGTGGACGTGCCCGGCCTGGGCATGAGCGGGCTGGTGCCGCTCTCGGGTGTGAGCGACGACTTCTACCAGTTCGACGCGACGCGCAGCCAGCTTATCGGCCGCCGCACGCGGCGTGTCTTCAAGCTGGGCGACAACGTCGAGGTGCAAGTGGCGAAGGTGGACACGTTCAAGAAGCAGGTGGATTTCAAGCTGGCGGGAACGAGGCCGGATCGCAGGAAAGACGTTCCCCGAAGCCGGCAGCGGTAACGCGGCTGCGCCCGCCGATCAGCTCGCATTAGAGGGACCAGTTCCCCCTCACCCTGCCTCTGCCCAAGGAGAGGGAGCACCCCCGTCAGACGATCGGCCAACCGGAAGCGCTCGGACCTTTCGAGCGCTGCAGCCCGGGGCTCCCTCTCCTTGGGGAGAGGGGTGGGGGTGAGGGGGAATTCGGGCTTCGGTTCATGGAAAGCCTCCACGGCAAAAGTGCTGTGCATTGGGACCATGAAACCGAGCGAAAGAACGGACCCCTCTCCCCAGCCCTCTCCCCTTCTGAAGGGGAGAGGGAGCAGCGGCGGCCGTCTGCGGCCAAGGCGCGGTTCATGGAAAGCCCCCTTTCGCTTTTGCGCATGAACCGAACATCCAATGACCTCCAGTTGGGCCGTTCGCATTGGATGTTGGATGTTGGATGTCGGATGTTGGATGTTCCCAAGGTTCATGGAAAGCGTCCTCACCGTCTCGACCTGGTTGATGAGCCAGTCGCGTTTGACCTTGATCATGCGCATCCGCAGCTCCTGCAGGTAGAAGTCCTTTTGACCCGGAACCTTGCCTTCGGCGGTGAGGTTGATGATCGCCGAAGTCCCATCCGGGGCGACGGTGACCTTGATGTCCGGGAACTTGATGGTGAGGCTGTTGACCATCGAGCGCGCGGCCACGGCTGCGCGCATCAGTTCGTCCCGGCCCTCGATCGTGTGCGAAGAACCGGGAACCTGGATGTTGACTTGCACATCGGGGGTGAAGAACTCCCCCAGGACACTGGCATTCCAGGCCTTGGCCATCAGGCCCTCATTGGACGAGAAGGAAGCGGCCTTGGCCAGCTCGCCCAGGCGTTTGCGGATGATCTTCTCCGGGTTGGGGAAAAAGATGTGCCACGCCCAGAAACCCACGACAACGAGCACACCAACCAGGACCAGGCGGATGAACCATTCCTTCATAAAGCGACTCTGCCAACGATGAGTTCCCGCGCGGCCCGACCCTGGGTATGGTCATCGAAAGGCATGTCGCGGTTGTCGCCTACCACATAGTAATGGTCCGGCGGGATTTGCTCCGGCGCGCGCTCCCAGTCGCACGGGCGCTTTACGTACGGCTCGTCCATCTGTTGCCCGTTGATATACAGGCGGCCGTGGTGGAAGGAGATCGTCTCCCCCGGGAGGCCGACGATCCGCTTCATATACATCACGTGCCCGCCTGCCAACAAACGGATGGCTACCACGTCTCCGCGTTGCGGGGGATGGAAGAGGTAAGCCAGGCGGTTGACGAAATGGATGCCGTATTCCTTATAGGTTGGCAGCATGCTCCCGCCCTGCACGCGAACCGGCTGGAGCACGTAATGAAAGACCACCAGGGAGACCACTACCAGGACAACAGCCCGCACCAGGGTGCGTTTGGGATTGCGCCCAATGAGCACCCGCTGCAACCACCCGGGTGAATCCACTACCACCGCGTTACTTCCCATATATAACTGTCAGCATGTCCGAGAATCGGCTTGTCCAGCCGGAACGACAAGCGTAGGAAAGAGCCGTGCGCAAACTCTTATCCTGCCCAGGCCCGCTTACGTGCCGTCGGTCCCCTTATTACTCTGCCTCGGGCGCCGGTGCAACCGCGTTCATCGGCCGGCTCGCTGCGCGGCTCAGGCCATGCCAAGGTTTCTCCAACGAGAGACTCGATCGGCTTTTGTCCGGCCTGGTGCTGCTCCTGGCGTTATCTGCATGCGCTGGGGCACCGCCGCTGGCAAAGCCTGCCCCCGAGTGGGACGCGCGGTTTCAACGGGAGTCAGGCTGGATTGGCGCGGACGGCGATTATACGATTCCACTCGGCGGGGATAAACTCCTCTGGCTCTTCAGCGACAGCTTTGTGGGGAAGGTCAAAGATGGCAAGCGCCTCGACGCGACCATGATCCACAACTCGATCGCCCTCCAGCACGGAACCAACGCACCAGAGTTCTTCTACGCCACAAACGCCGCTGGCAAACCCACGGCGTTCATCCAGCCGCAGCACGGCTCCGGGGGTGACTACTTCTGGCTCGCCCACGGCACGAAAACCGACCACGGCCTGTACTTCTTCCTGCAGCGGGTCGTGACGGTGCACAACGATGACCCCTTTGGCTTCAAGTTCGTGGATGGCTGGCTGGCGCATGTCGAAAACCCCGACGCTCCACCTCCGCAATGGCGCATCACCCAGACCAAGGTCCCCTTTACCGAGGTCGCGTCCAAAGGCGCGTTGGTTTTCGGCGGCGCGGTGGTGCGCGACGGGGAATATGCCTATGTGTTTGGCGGCGACTCACGATCCGAGGCCGAGAAGGCTCGCGCCCCAAACCGCCTGGTGCTTGCGCGTGTCCCGGCGGACCAATTCGCCGACTTCGCGCAATGGCGCTTTCTGGCGAACGGCGTGTGGCAGAAGGATTTCAGCAAGGTCACCCCCTTGTTCCCCAACGTTGGCAGCGAGTATTCGGTATCCTGGTTGCCCGGGCGCAAAGCCTACGCCGCAGTCTATTCGGAGGGGCTCTGGGGCAAGATTCTCGTCCGGCTCGCGCCGGCGCTGACCGGCCCCTGGGGCAAGCCGGTTGAAGTGTATCGCTGCCCGGAGATGGATTGGTCCACCAAAGCTTTCTGTTATGCGGCCAAAGCCCACCCGGAGTTGACCCATGCGCCCAATGAACTGCTCATCACCTACGCGGCCAATGCCTGGAGTTTCTGGGACTTGTTCAAGAATGCGCGACTCTACTGGCCGCGGTTCGTGCGGGTGAACCTGGACGCAAACTAGCCCGTACCGCGCGAAGCGTTTGGCGTGCCTCTTGTTGCTGCCGTCGTGTGACGCAGGAGTAGCGCCACGCCATAGGAGCGCAGCCTTCAGGCTGCAGAGGCTCGGATTACGCCGCGGCGCCGGCAGATTCCAACGCTGCCTGAGAACTTCCACGCTTCTGCAGCCTGAAGGCTGGGCTCCTACGGCGGTGGACTGGACTTTTCGCTTGAGCCACAGCCCTGGGACGCGTAGGTAAGGTGTATGCCGATTCACCTGCAACCGATTTCGCGCCGGCAGTTCCTCATCCGCTCCCTGGCGGGCGGCGCGGCCCTCGCGCTGAGTCCCAGCCTTCTGGCGGCCGCTAAACGCGCCGATCCGAATTCCTGGGCGCTGCTGTCCGACATCCACATCGCCGCCGACCCCACCCACGTTGCGCGCGACATCAACATGACGGACCACTTCAACACCGTCTCACGTGAATTGCTCGGCCTGCGCAAGCGCCCGGCGGGAGTCTTCATCACCGGCGATTGCGCCTTCAACAGCGGACAGGACGGCGACTACCGGCAAGTGACGGATTTGCTGACGCCCATCCGGGCCGGGCAGATGCCGGTGCATCTGGCGTTGGGCAACCACGACAACCGGGACCGCTTCTGGGGGGTGTTGGAGGAGGAAAAGGCCGCTAAACGACCGCTGGCAGATCGGCAGGTCGCGCTCCTGCGGACACCCCACGCCAATTGGTTTGTGCTGGATTCACTCGAGAAGACTCTCTCCACACCCGGCTTGCTGGGCCAGGAACAGTTGGATTGGCTGGCCGGAGCGCTCGACGCCAACCCAGACAAACCCGCGCTCGTGCTGCTGCATCACAACCCGGGCAAAGCCGGCGGCATTGGCGGACTGAAGGACACGGAAGCGCTCTTTGAGATCATTCGCCCGCGCAAACAAGTGAAGGCCTATATCTTCGGCCACACCCACGTCTGGCACGTCAAACAGGACGAGAGCGGCATCCACCTGGTCAACCTGCCGCCGGTGGCCTACGTGTTCGAACCGGGCGAACCCGCCGGCTGGGTCCATGCCCTGCTGGGACGCAAGGGCATACGGCTCGAACTGCGGTGTGTGGACCCCACGCATAAATTGCAGGGCCAGGTGGTCAAACTCCAGTGGCGCGCGGCCTAACGCCGCACCGCCCGCTCCCTCTCAACTCGGGATCCTATGCGAATGATCGGCCATCTGGCGGAAGAAAAGCCCGCCCGCACCTTCGGCGACTACCTGTATCTTCAGAAGATCGAGAGCCACGTTGAATTCGAGAAAGCGGACGGGTGGGGCATCTGGATCAATGACGAGGACAAGCTCGAGGAGGCCGCCCGGCTGCTGAAGGAGTTCCAGGGCAATCCGTCTGATCCGAAATACCGTGCCGGCGCCAAGAGCGCCGCCGAGTTGCGCGCCGAGGCGGAAAAGGGTGAAGCGAAGTATCGCAAAAAGGTGCATGACCGGCGCGTGCTCTTCCAGCCGTTGGCCGCCTACGGCTTCGGGCCCGTGACCGCGGTGCTGATTCTAATCAGCGTCGTGGTGTTCCTTCTCTCCAAGTTCGGGCGCGACTTCCAGCCGATCATGGGGCTGTTCATCACGAATTTCGCCGTCAATGCGCCTTTTGGCCCCCCGCTGCCCGAGGTCATGCACGGCCAGGTTTGGCGGCTGATCACGCCCATCTTTATTCACTTCGGGCTGCTGCATATCTTCTTCAACATGTGGTGGCTGCGCGATCTGGGCAGCATGATCGAAGCGCGCCAGTCCTCGCGGCTGCTGGTGGTGCTGGTGCTGGTCATCGCAGCGTGCTCGAACCTGGCCCAGTACCTGGTACGGCGGGCCGGTGTTCGGCGGCATGTCCGGCGTGGTGTACGGCCTGCTCGGCTATATCTGGATGCGCGGGAAGTTCGATCCGGCGTCCGGCTTGTACCTGCACCCTACGACGGTGACGATGATGATCATCTGGTTCTTCCTCTGCTTCACACCCGTCATCCCCAACGTGGCCAACGCCACTCACGCCGTCGGCTTGGGCATGGGCATCGCCTGGGGCTACCTCTCCAGCTTGCGCTACCGTTGACCGAGTCGTTCACCTGAAAGGGTCGCTGGTCGGGGCGCTCACTTCGATTCTCGAGGCCTCGATCTTCAGGTAGTGCAGCACCACCGGGGCGAGAATCATGCCGGGGACACCCATGAGCCTTTCACCCAGGACCAGAGCCAGCAGCGTCAGCCAGAACGGATTGTTGATGCGGTGGCCTACGATCTTGCTGTTGAGGAAATACTCCAGTTTGTGGATCACCACCAGGAACACCAGGGCGGTCAATGCCATCCTCGGCGAAACGGTAAACCCGATGCCGACGATAATGGTGTTGCTGATCAGGTTGCCGACGACCGGCAGCAGCCCGCAGAGAAAGGTCACCCCGACCACCACCACCGCGTAGGGCAAGTGCACGGCGGCAACAAAGATGGCCGTGAAGACGGTGTTAATGGCCGAAATGACGATCTGCGCCCCCATCACCATCGCAAAGCTGCTGTAAAACCGGCTGAAGCGTTCCGCGATTTGGGCGCAGCACAGCGAGTAGAGGTTATTCCGCAGCGGCTGCTTTTCCCGGTTGAGTTCCAGGCGGGGATTGAGGAAGAGGCCAATCGCCACCGCGCATCCGACGGCCAGGAAGACAAACTGCGTCGTGGCGCCCCGGGCGAATTTGGCGACGCTGCCCAGGTAGCTGACTTGGCTCTGCACGGTGTCCATGGCCAACTCCTTGAGGCTCTCATAATCAGTGAAGGGGAGCTGGATCTGATGCTGCTCGGCCCACTGCATAATCGAGGGGATGGCCTTGTCGGCAATCTCCGGCAGCGCCCGCACGGTCTGCCTGATGAAATGGCCCAGGCCGTAGGCGACGCCGGCCACCGCCACCAGGAAGAGCACGACCGCGAGCCATTTGCCCCAGCGTTTGGGAAAGCAGAGCTTGGTCAGGGCCAAATACGCAAACAGCACCGCCAGCAACGGTGTCGCCAGGTGCAACCAGCCTAATAGAATGAATGTCCCCAGTATGAAAACATAGGAGACACGCGCCGGCCGGCCCACGACCGGCTTCAGCTCTTCCACCGTTGCCATTCTGACCCGGTGATATACCAGGAGGCAGGGCGAAGCGAGCCTTTTAATTCGGTGGCTTTCTCCCCTTCTACATCGGGTCCGGCAACGGTGTCAGGCGCCTGGTTAGCTGGGCGTCTTCTCCCGCGCGAGCCAGACGTCGGCGATTTGCTCTATTAACACCTCCAGCTCCTCGAACTTCTCCGGTTTCACCGCGTAGGAATTCGCTCCCAGCTCCAGAGCGCGCCGGACATCCGCGCGAAACGAAGAGCCCGCCAACACCACGACGGGGAGAGTGCGGGTGGCCGGGTTGTCCCGAATCCATTGCAGAACCTCGAAGCCGTCCAGGAGGGGCATGCGCAAGTCCAGCAACACCAGATCGGGGAACGGGTGCTCCTCGCGATCACTGTAGGCCTCAGTGCCGTTGAGGTATTCTATGGCCTTCTCGCCGTCGGGGGCGTGCTGCAAGGAAAAAGGGGTGCCACACCGCCGGCTCGCCAATTTCAGCAAGGCGAAGTCCGCCTCGCTGTCTTCGACATACAGCACTACCTGTCGCGCGTTTTGGATGCTATCCATAATCGTCAGTCATGGCCTTCCCGCCCAAGTCGGTCTCGACCGGCGAGCCGACTCGGACTAGCGCCAATTATTCAAGCCTATCATGATGTCCGGGGCGTGAAGAGTGGGGTGAACACCCCATACAGAAAGTTGCCCGCAGGCGGGATGCAGCGTGCAGAGGTGTCGGCTCCAATATCCCTCCCCTGGCCCGCTCTTGCCCCTGTAGCGCTCCAATAGCCACCCCGTCGAAGATCAGGTGCTGGACTTCCTCGATGTTGATGCCGGCGCGGCGGATTTGGTCCATGACATACGCCAGGACGCCGACGCGGTCGTAATGGCGTACGACGACCTGCCACTTCGCCTGCTCTACTAATCAGCCCGCCGCGGCGTAGCCGAAGGCCTCCAGGCAGGGCCGGAGGATTTCCTGGCACGGTTCAAGATACTTTCGATAGTTCTTCCACCGGCCAATGGCAGAGGTGTAGAGCGGCTGGCTGACGGCTTCGTAGGTAGGCGAATTGACGGCCTTCGTCTTCAGGCGCTCGCGGTAGCCGAGGACCTGCGGGTCCCACGGCAGTGCGAGGAATTCGAGCGCGCGGCGCGCCTCCTGTTCGAGATGCATGACGCAATCCTCGTAGCGGACCTCCAACCAGGGGCTGCAGATGGTTTCGCGCAGCTTGCGCCAGATGCCCATATCGTGGGCGTAGCGATGGGCGGCGCGTTCCAGGGAAAGAAAGCAAACGCTGTTGGTGTTGAGCGGCAGGTACTGCATGAAGCAACTGAGGATGACGTCACGCGGGTCCCTCAGGGCGATGAGCAGTTTGGTCTCCGGGAAGAGCCTCAACATGCCCGGCAGCAGCAGCGTCAGGGTAGGATTCTTGTCGAGGTGTACGCGGTCACCGATGGGCTCGTTCAGTGCCGCCGCCATATAGGCGAAATAGCGCTCGCGCTGCGCAGCCAATCGCTCCACGGGGATGCGGTCCAAAGCCTCGGCGGTGGGAAGCGGTGTTTGGTCGGTGCGCCACATGGCGGGGAAGATGTCGCGGCCAAAGGCTTCGCGCTCGTCGGAGCTGACCAGGCCCGGATGGCTGTCCAGGACCTGTTCGAGCAGGGTCGTGCCGGAGCGGGGAAAGCTTGTCAGCACCGCCATGTTTCTTGGTGGGAATGCTTTCCCAACCTCGCGCCATCGCTGCCAATGCGCCGGAGTCAAAGACTCGGCGAGGTTGGAAAGGTGGAGCTGCAAGCCTTCAGCCTCCTTCAGCAGCGCAGCTTCATTCGGTATCAGAAAGCCCTTGCACTCCAGCATCGCGGCAATAGCTCCGCCGTAATCGCCGTCCCGGTCAAGCTTCTGGGCGATCTCGGCCCATGCCTGGGCGCGAACCAGGGGAAGAGCCTCGTCGCTCGCGGCAAGCCTCCGGAAAGTAGCCTCCGCGCCAGCCGGGTCGTTCAGCCGGCGGAGCAGCCGGGCCTTGAATAATTCCGCTTCCAGGTAATCGGGCTCGGCGCGCAGACAGTCTTCGATGAGCGCATAGGCTTCCGCCACGCGATGGCGGCGCTCGTAGAGCACGGCCAGTTCCAGTTGGGCGTCCGGTATGCCTTGGGTCATCATCCGCACGCGCTCGAAGCATTGGATGGCCTTGTCCGGGCGGAAGATCATGCGGAAACTCTGGCCCGCCAAGTGCATCAGGTGCGGGTTGTGCGCCCCGAGCTTGACCAGCCGATCCAGCATGGCCTCCGCCTTGGTGATCTCAAAGCGCGCGCCCAGGGCGCGGCTGGCATCCACGAGCGCGACCAGGTTTTGGGGATATTTCCGCACCGCCTTTTCAAACAAGACCAAGGCGTCGTCGAAGCGGTTAAGTTGCCAAAGCGCACGGGCCTGCTGAAGCTCGGGGACATCAACCCCCAGGCCGGGAATCACGCTGACGGGGCCGTGGGCGCGGGAGGTGAACGCGGCTTCTCGAGGCGGCTTGTTAGCGTGCTTGGCCATCGTTGTTTCGGCAATCGGACCTTACGGCCGGCATCAAATCAGACTGGCCCCCTGAAGGCAACTACAAGGCTCCGCGACTGCCGGAAACCCGAAGCCCGAAATCCGAAGGCCGAAAGAAGACCGAAGTCCGAAACCCGAAAGACGAACCTGCTCCATCTCAGCGCCTGGGCCTGCGACCCAGCCGGCAGCGGCTCAATCAGCGCTACCAGAGGCGCGAAAGCAGGCTTTTCGGACTTCGGGTTTCGGCCTTCTTTCGGCCTTCGGGTTTCGGGCTTCGGGTTTCAGATTTCCGAGCCTGGCGCTTGGTGGCACTGTCGAGATGCGCCCGCCTGCGGATTTTGTGGGTTTTTGTGCTTGCGGTCTCCGGACAATGCTGCTAAGTGCTTGTTGTTCTCCAAGAGCGTTGATGCGAATGAAACGCGTGAAAGTCAATCAATCCCAGGGGTCTTGGTCGTGGGGGCGTGGCGGCTGGGCAGGCCCGAACTCTGGGTTTACGCTGATCGAATTGCTGGTGGTGATCGCGATTATTTCCATCCTGGCTGCGATGTTGCTGCCCGCATTGGCCAAGTCGCAAGAGAGGGCAAGGCGGATTGCCTGTCTCAACAATGAGAAGCAGCAGACCCTGGCCAGCATGATGTATTCGGATGACGATTCCAAAGGGGCCTTTTCCAACACGGTTGACGATGGGGATGATGACCAAAACTGGGCGTATGCCTACATGCGGAACGTCAATTCATTCATCTGTCCCAGCACGCAGAACTTCATTCGCACCAATGTGTACCGGAACATCAAGACCCTGGAAATAGGTCTGTACGACTTGAGTTACTACGCCGGCTCGAAGCTCCATGTCCCCGGGTCGAGCTACGAGGTGTTCGGTTTTTGGGGTTACAGTTACGGCTCGCCGTACCCAACCGCCCGCAAGACCCGCTCTAATGTCCAGAGCTGGGTTTATCATTACCCCTCGGCCTATGCCTACTGCAAGGGCTGGATGGGCAACCCCGCCAACCCGGGGCGGGCGTGCCTGTTTCTCGACGGCGATTCCGGCTACTCCGGCACGCGCAACAACATCCCCGACCCGGTGGACAACCACGGGGCTGACGGCGGGAACGTGTCCTTTTGCGACGGTCACGCCGAGTTCGTTTCCGCTCGACCGGAATCAAAGTACATTCTGATGATTTATCTCGCTACAGATGCAGACCCGTGATCCAAACCGGCCGCGGCTCGGCAACCCGCGGTGCTTTCGAGCAGGGCTGAAGCCTGGGGCATGTCTTCTGGTTGCGTGCCTGGTTGCCGTTTTGCTGGGTGCAACCGCTTGCAAGAAGGACGCTGCCTTGGAGGCTATGGATTCGGACGCCAATGGGTATATCTGCCTCAAATGCGGTGTGAAGCTATACACCGACCGCTCCGTTTTCATCGGCCCAAAGTGCCCGAAGTGCGGGGAGGATACGCTCATGGACGTGGTTGGCTATTATTGCGACAAGTGCCAGCATCTGACGATCAGGCCGCGCCGAGGAGGTGGGCAGGGGGCGGTCTGCGAGCTATGCCAGCGGCCGCTGGCTAATGCCATGCGCTCGCCGCGGGAGAAGGATCTGAAGGCATGGGGCGCGACGAAGTTCTCCCCGTGACCCACGGAGGAGGGCCAAGAACCAGGTTTTCCAGTAATCGAACCACGTAACCAAGAAAACCAAGAACTATGAGAAGCAAAAAGTCCCGATTAGGTCTGTCAATCCTCGCCGGCAGCTTATCGTTTGTCGGCGCAGCCAACGCCATGGATATCGTCATTGATGGCAGCTACGAATCCGCCACGAACAACTATGTCAGCACCAGCCCGCCCATCGGGCTGAGCAACACCGGCGGCGGTATTGATGCCGGGTGGACGCCGTTCACCACTTATTCGTATTCCAGCGGCTATACTCAGACCGGGCCCGCGGGCTCGGGGCAGGTGTACCTTCGCCCTTATGGCGACAACGGGACGAGTCAGACAGTTTCGCAGATTGACGATCTGACCCGCGCCATCACCCCGGCGCAGATTGACGGGGCAACGGGCCAGTACACGCTTTCCGCCTGGTTCAGCACCTACAAAAACCAGAACGACTACAGCGATCTCACGTTGCAATTCCTCGATGCGTCCCAGGTCGCCATAGGGTCTCCCGTCAGTATTGGCGGCGCGGCGTTTGTGGCGGCGCTGCCTGCCGGCACCCCGTATCGCGCCTGGGGACAAGACACCAAGAGCGGTCTTGTTCCTCCTGGCGCGCGCTACGCCAGCATCACCACCGTCAGCCATGCGTTGGTCAATTTGCCGGACGGGTATGTTGATCTGGTTTCACTGGATGTAGTTTCCGGGTTTGTGCCCATCCAGGTCACGGCTGCGAGCCCGGTCAACAATGCCACCGGTGTCAGCCCCGGGGCGCTGCTGAGCGTGACGCTCGCAGACGGCACGTCGCCGTTGAACACCAATTCCGTTCTCTTCTCCTACGACGGTTCGCCGGTGTCTCCCGTCATCCAACAATCCGGCGGCAACACGACGGTGCAGTATCAACCGCCTGGGCTGATGCCAGCCCTCTCGCAGCATAGCTACCAGGTTGCGTTCAACAATACGGGCGGCGCCACGCCCAACACCACCAATCAATACGCGTTCACAGTCGCCCCCTACGCGAACGTTGATCTGGGGCCGCCCCTGTACCTGGAAACTTTCGACGAGGTGGCCGAGGGCGCGCTGCCCGCTGGCTGGTCCGTGGAGAACTTCACTGATTACGACATCGTTCCGGGTGATGATCCGAACAACTTCCATTCCGACACCTTCCTGAACTGGGCGGTGGTCAGCCGGAGCAACGTAACCAACTGGTTCACCGTCACACCGGACGGCGCCGACTTTTTGCCGATCTTCAACGTCGCGCCCAACCAGGTTATCAACAACTCGGTAGTGACCAACCTGGTCTCGACCAACTTTATCATCGCCGTCTCGGATCGCTCGTCCGATGGGACCTACAATGAGAAGCAAATAGATTACCTGTTCACGAGCGACTACGACCTGAGCGGCAAGACCAACGTGTATTTGTCCTTCAACAACATTTACGTCCAGAACCAGAACAACATCGCGTCGGTCGAGTATTCCATCAACGGGGGCACGACCTGGCTGCCGGCTTTGTATCTGCTTGACGGCCCGGACATCCTGTTCGACAGCGCCGGCAATATTGACGCCTCGAACACGTTCGCTACGGTGCATGCGGACGTGCCCAACGTGGATGCCAACAGCGTGAATAACGGCTATTACGGGCAGTATATCGGCGTGAAGTCCGATCTGTGGTCAACGCTGGCGCCGTTCCTGAGCGCCCGGGGGAACGATGATCAGACCGGGTCCAAGCGCGTGGAAATCATCCGTCTGGCCCAGGCAGACAACCAACCCGCAGTGCGCTTTCGGATGGCCATGGCCGGTGTGTATGGCTGGTATTTCGGCATTGATGATTTCGGGCTCTACAGCGTCGCCAGCGCCAGCCCGCCGCTGCTGGCGAGCGCCCCGACGCCCTCCGCACAAACGGTTGCTGTCGGCAACAGCGCCACGATCAGCATCGCCAGCCCTCTTGGTCTCGGCCCGTTCACCTACCAGTGGCGGCAGAATGGAACGAACTTGCCGGGCAAGACCGCGCAGAGCCTAGCTTTCCCGGATGTGTCGTTGTCCGCCGCCGGCAGCTATGACGTGGTGGTCACCGGTGCGGGCGGGAGCGTCACCAGCCCGCCACCGGCCGCAGTATTAACCGTTGTCAATCCTGCCGTGTTCGTTACCGGCCAATGGGATTTCCTCCTGGGCGACCTGACGGCGACTTACGGGGCCGACCTGCAATACAACGGCACAGAGGGAGACACGACCTTTGGCACCACGACAAGCTTCGGCCTGCCTGACATCAATGGAGCGCCGACCACGGTGATGCATTTTACGCCCCCCGCCGCTCAGTGGGGAGGCTACACCATGTACCATGGGGCGGCGCCCAATGGAGGCGGCGCCTACGTCAACCAGTACACGCTGATCTTTGACATCTATTATCCGCCCAGTTCCGATGGGACGTGGCGTTCGCTGTGGCAAACGGCCACCGGCAACGGCAACGACGGGGATCTGTTCGTAAGCGACTCCGATGGCCTCGGCATCAGCAGTATCTATGACGGTTATGTCTCGCCCGGCGAGTGGCACCGTATTGCCGCCGCGTTTGATCTGACAGTGCCGCTGCTCACCAAATTCATTGACGGGGTGAAGGTCGGCAGTCAGACCCTGAGCGAGGGGGTTGATGGTCGTTGGTCACTGGATGCTTCCGCGCTGGTGTTTGCCGACAATGATGGCGATGTGGCGGAAGCTTACGTGAGCAGCATCCAGTTCAGCAATGGCCGCCGTCCGGACGCCTTCATCGAAGCCTTGGGCGGCCCGAGCGCTTTCAAGATACCGGGCGCGATCCGGGCCGACTTGATCGGCGGCGAGGTGGTCATTCGTTGGAGCGGCGGCGTCGCGTTGGAGAGCGCTGACTCGCTGGCCGGTCCTTGGACTACCGTGTCCGGGACGGTTGGCCAATTCAGCTACACGCCCTCGCCGCTTGTCCCGGCGAAGTTCTATCGCCCGCAGTTGCCTTAGCTGCCCGGGAATGATTCGCGCCCTATTGTGCCTGGGGGCCCTTGCCTTTTGGGGTGGGGGCCTGGGCGCCAATGCCGCCAGCGGCACCTGGATTGAACCGGGCGGCGGCAGTTGGACCAATACTGCCAACTGGAGCGGCGGGACCATCGCCAGCGGCACCGGCACAGTCGCTGATTTCAGCACGCTCAGCCTGACGGCTGACACTACGGTCACGCTGGATAGCGCCCAGACTGTCGGCAGTCTGGTTTTTGGCGATCGGGGAGCCAGCCACAACTGGTTTCTTGACCCGGGCAGTTCCGGTTCGCTCACGCTGGCGGTGAGCGCCGGTTCGCCGACCATCACAGTGAGCAACGAGACCGCCACCATCGGTCTCGCTCTGTCCGGCGCCAGCCCGCTAACCAAGCTCGGCGCCGGCAACCTGGTGTTCTCGGCCGACAACGCCTTGAGCACAATCGGCGACATTACCATCGGCGCAGGCGATCTGATGGTTGGGACTTTGACGCTCAGCAGCGCGCGCCGGGTCACCCTGACTGACTCGGCAGCGAGGTTCACTTCCAGCGGCGCGATCGCCCTCCCAGCGGACAACGCGGCGGATACCAGCTATGTTGCAGGCGCGGGCGTCTGGCGGCTCGGGCACACCAACTCCAGCCTTAGCAATCCGGACATCATCTACTCCCCATCCGGCACCAGCAGCGGCTACGGCGCGCAGGTTTCCTCCACTCTGGATACCGGCGCGGCGGGGACCACCCATTACATCGTGGGCTACGCGAATAACAACCGGTTCTATGACTACTGGGGCGACGTGCAGATTGGTCGAAACGGAACCACCCTGACCGGTGGGAGTCTGACGGGGAGGGCAACCTCGACTTTTACGGATACCCAAGCAGCCGGTGGAACATGGACTTCGTTTTGATGGGGGATAACTCAGCCTTCACCGGCGGTGTTACCCTCCAGCGGGGTTACCTGACCCTGTATAACGGCAAGGCCCTGACTGCGGCCAACAGCGTGCTGCTCAATCCGAACGCCGGCGAAACCGCAATCCTCCAGCCGTGGGCAACTTACTTCACCGACCTCAGCATCGGCGCACTTGCCAGCAGCGGCGCCGGCACCGCGGAGGTTCTCGCGCACTACAACCAGACGCTGACGATCGTCCAGGACACAAACACCACCTTCAGCGGTGTCATCGCCAGTGACAGCGGCACTCTGTCGCTGACGAAGTCCGGGACTGGCACGCTGACCTTGAGCGGCGCCAACACCTACAGCGGCACCACGACCATCACCGCCGGCGCACTACAAGTGGACGGTTCCCTGGGCTCTGGGGTGGTGACTGTGCGGAGCGGGGCCGCCCTGACGGGCGCCGGTTCACTCAATGGGCCGGTGACAGTGCAGGGCGGCGCCTGGTTGGCTCCCGGAGATGGGGGCATCGGCACTCTGGCGGTGAGCAACACGCTGACGACGGCGGGCGGCACGGTGATCGAGTTGAGCAAGGCGGGCACGGCTTTGGCAAGCGACCAGGTCGTTGGGCTGAGCGCGGTGAACTATGACGGTTCGTTGCTGGTGACAAATATCAGCGACCCGCGGGCGTTGGCGCTAGCGGCGGGGGACAGTTTCGTGTTGTTCAGCGCGGCCAGTCACGCCGGCGCATTCACCACCCTGGTGCTGCCGGCTTTGTCGGGGGGGCTGAATTGGGATACCACGAACCTGAACGTGAACGGCTCCATCACCGTGGTTGCCGACGGAGCAGCCCCGCTCATGATCAGCCAGCCGCAGAGCCTGGCCGTTAACGCCGGCAGCCTCGCGTCCTTCAACGCGGTCGCCGCCGGCCCCCGCCCGCTGGCCTACCAGTGGCGGAAGAACGGGACCAACATCGCCGCGGCCACCTCGACCACCTACACAATCGCGAGCGCGGGCTCCAATGACGTGGCCGGCTACAGCGTGCTGGTGACTAATGCCTACGGCAGCGTCACCAGCGCCGTAGCAACGCTGGCCCTCATCCCGCCGCCGCCGGCGACCGCCGTCACCAACGGGCTCGTGGTTTATCTGAATTTCGATGACGACCTCAATGGGCAGCTTCGCACCGCCGTCAACGGCGTGCTCTACACCGGCGGCGCCACCAACGGGCCGCGTTATATAATCGGCATGAGCGGCTCGGCGGCCAGCTTCGCCAATACCGGCAACAGCGGCCAGCCCAATGATTGGGCGGTCTCCCTCGGCAACCTCGAATCTGTCTATTCCAGCAGCTTCAGCGTTGGCTTTTGGGAGCGCAGCACCAGCGGCAGCGACGGCGCGCTCATGGGCAACAAGAACTGGACCTCGGGGGCGAATGTCGGCTGGGTGATCTCCATCCTGGACGGGAAGAACCTCAACTGGAATACCGTCGGCGGCACACGCTCCGACGTGCAGTTAAATCCGCCGTTCTCGGATGGCGCGTGGCATTTGGTGACGGTGACGTTTGATCGCGCGACCGGCGCGGTAACCAGCTACATGGACGGCGTGGCGGCCAATACGGGCAGTATCAACCCCTCCGGTTCAGCCTCCCTCAATGCCGGGTTCGACACGCTGGTGGGCAGCAGCGGCAATGGCACCTATTCGGGCACGGCGGATATTGACGACCTAGCGGTTTGGAGCCGCGCCGTCACGCCTCAGGAAGTCGCGGCTGTTTATGCCGCCGGCTTGATCGGCAAACCGCTGAACTATGCGTTACCAGGCCAGGCGCCGGTCATTACCAACCAGCCCGCCAGCGTGAGCACAGCGTCCGGCGGGGCCGTCACTTTCAGCGTGGCGGCCACCGGGCTGGGACCATTGAGCTATCAATGGAGATTCAATGGCACAGACATCCAGGGCGCTACCAATGCCACGTTGGCCCTGCCCAGCGTGGATTCCTCCAGCCAGGGCGTCTATACCGTGCGAGTGAGCGACGCTTACGGCGGCGCGCTGAGCAGCGGGGCCATGCTAACGGTCTATACCCGCGCGGTCACGGGCCAGTGGGACTTCCACTCGGGCGACCTGCGGGCCACAGTCGGGGCGGACCTGGAGTACGTGGGCGATACGAACAACTTGACGTCCTTCCCGGTGATGAGCATCAACGGCGTTTCCGTCCCGGTGATGGCGTTTGGAGGCACCTCGCCCAGCCAGGGCTTCCTTATGCGTCATGGGGCCGCGCCGAATGGGGGCGGTCAATTTGTCAACCAGTACACTCTGATCATGGACGTCATGTTCCCGGGTTCCAGCACCGGCCAATGGCGGGCGTTGTTTCAGACCGACCCGTTCAACCATCCGGGCAACGATGCGGAGTTCTACGTGGGCAACGCCAGCACGAGTCCGGATGCCAATGGACTGGGAACTGCGGGCCAATTCAACGGCCCGCTGGCCGCCGACACCTGGTATCGGATTGCGTTTGCGGTGGACCTGACGGCGTCCCCAGGCCAGCAGCTCAGCAAATACGTCAACGGCGTCCTGGTCGGCAGCCAATCCCTTTCCGACGGTGTGGATGGCCAGTATTCGCTGGGCGCGGCTGCGCAGCTTTTTACCACCGGTCTGGGCGGAGGGTTTACCCGGCCGGGCTTTGTCAGCAGCGTCCAATTCGTGAATGGCTGGCTGCCCCCGGCGGCCATCGCGGCTCTGGGCGGCCCCAGCGCCGCCAAGCTACCGCCCGGCGCTGCCGTCATCCGAGTCACCAATATCACCCAGCACTCCTCTCTCGTGGATTTGGGTTGGACCGGTCCCGCGGGCCGGTTCCAGGTCCAGAGCACTTCCAATCTGGTCAGTCCTGACTGGCAAGCTGTCAGCAGCCTAAGCAGCAATCACACCGTCAGCGTCCCGATGAGCGCGCCAAGGTCCTCCTATCGAGTGATGCAGCCCCAGCCCGACATCCAGGTGGGCCAGCTTCCGAACGGAGAGCAGTCTCTTCCCACCAAGCAACTGCTGCGCGCCGCTGGCCAACGGCTCCAGTTCAGTGGCCGTCCGGTGGACTTGGCGCTCTCGCCGGACGGCAAGACTCTCTACCTCAAGAACATGAGCAATCTGCTGGTGGTTGATGCGGCTTCGTGGACCTTGCGGCAGACGCTGAACTACCCCGGCAGCGGCGCTTCGATGCATGGCATCGCCGTTAGCAGGGACGGCGCACACGTCTATGTGACTGGTTCGGGAGGCGAGTTGTATGACTGGCAGGTCGCCAACGGAACAGTCTCCTTCGCGCGCACTATCGGTTTGGCTTCGGGTTCGGATCCCTGCGGCCTCGCCCTTTCCGGTGACGGCGCCACGGCTTACGTTTGTCTTTCCATCGCAAACCAGCTCGCCGTCGTGGACCTGGCCAGCGGCGCCGTCAGCCAGCAGATCGGTGTGGGCATCGCCCCGTGGAACGTGGTGCTCTCGCCGGACGGCAATACGGCTTATGTCTCCGACTGGGGCGGTCGCTTCCCGACGAATGGGGATTTGACGGCCACGTCCGCGGGGACGGCGGTCGTGATTGATGCCCGGGGCGTAGCTGCCAGCGGGGTCCTATCCTTCGTGGACCTGGCGACTGGCCTGGAAACGGCCCAGGTACCCACGGGTCTGCATCCCTCGGACCTGGCGCTCAGCCCGGATGGCGGCACGCTCTATGTGGCCAACGCCAATTCCGACACGGTGACTGTGATAGACACGCAGGCCAAAGCCATCCGAGAAACCATCCTGGTGCGGCCCTCCGCGACGCTCCCCTTTGGCAACTCCTCGACGCTGCCCTTTGGCAGCGAACCGGATGGGCTGGCCTTGAGCGCGGACGGCAGGAGCTTGTTCGTAGCCAGCGCCGGCAACAATGCCATCGCCGTCGTCGAGTTGCCCAACGGGCAGCAGGCCGGCAGCATCGTGCGGGGCTTCCTCCCAACCGATTGGTATCCCGGCGCGATAGTGGCGGACAGCAATTATGTCTATTCGGCCAACGTCAAAGGCCTGGGAAGCCGCTACGGGCAGCCGGCTGCAACTTCTTATGCCGGCTCGTCGTTTCTCGGCACCGCGAATCGCATCCCGATGGCTTCCGCTGAGGCGCTGAGCAAGTACACCTCCCAGGTGAATGAATATGGCCGTCTCAGCCACATCCAGCAAGCCCAGCAAGCGCCCCTGGCCGGCCAGCCGCCGGTGCCGGTGCCGGCGCGCGCGGGCGAGCCGTCGGTCTTCCAGCATGTGCTCTATATTCTCAAAGAGAACAAGACCTACGACCAGGTCTTCGGCGACATGGCCCAGGGCAACGGCAATTCCAGCCTGTGCATCTATCCCCGGAACATCACCCCCAATCACCATGCCCTGGCGGAGCAGTATGTCCTCCTGGACAATTTCTATTGCAATGGCGTCAACTCCGCTGACGGCCATTCCTGGTGCACCGAGGCCAACAACACCGACCACCTGGAGAAATCTTTCGGCGGCTTCGTTCGCAGTTACACCTTCGGCGACGACCCGCTCACCTACTCCTCGACCGGCTTTATTTGGAACAACGCGCTCCAGCACGGCCTGACCTTCCGCAACTACGGCGAGTTCGATTACGCTTCCGTCCCCAGCGGGGCTTCCTGGGCGGAAATCTACGCCGACTTCACCAACGGCACGCACGCCATCACCTACGCGCAGAACATCGGCGTCGCCTCGCTCCGGCCCTACAGTTCCACCAATGTCCCGGGCTGGAACCTGAACATTCCCGACCAGGTGCGCGCCTACGGCTTCATCAAGGAACTCAACGCCGCCCAGGCCAAGGGCAACTGGGCCACTTTTCATCTCCTCTATCTGCCCAACGACCACACCGGAGGCACCCCGCCGGCACAGGCGCAGGTCGCCGACAACGATCTCGCCCTCGGCACCGTCGTCCAAGCGGTCACCACGAGCATCTTTGCGAGCAATACGGTCATCTTCGTCATCGAGGACGACCCCCAAAGCGGTTACGATCACGTGGATGGCCACCGCTCGCTCTGCCTGGTCGTGAGCCCTTACACCAAGCGCCATCAGGTGGTCAGCACGTTCTACAATCAATCCGGCCTCTTGCATACCATGGAACAGATCATGGGCCTCCCGCCCATGAACCAGCAGGACGCCATGGCCCCGCTCATGTTCGATTGCTTCACCAACACGCCCAACTTCACCCCCTATACCGCCCTGCCCAGCAACATCAACCTGGCTACCGGCGGAACGGCCATGCTCTCCTCCAAGGCGCGCTATTACGCGAAGAAGGTGCGGAAGATGGACTTCAGCAAGCCGGACCTCATCAATGAGGACATCTTCAATCGCTATATCTGGCACTCGATCAAAGGCAATGCCCGCTACCCCGCCGAGTTCGTCGGCGGCCACGGCAAAGGCCTCAAACAGCTCGGGCTCGTGCTCGATAAGAGCCGGGATGAGGATTGAGCGGCAAGCGGGGAGCCCGAAAACCTCGCTGGAATCAGGTCCGGTCTTGCCGCGCGAACAGCAGCTTGGCGATCTGCGATTGGCCCTCGGCTATCCGGTCAGACGCCTCGCTACGGAATGCTCTGGTGGTCGCTGTTGCGGATGCGATACCAGCACAGCAACTCTTTCGCGGGAGGGATCGCCGCGCCCTGACCCTCGGGCGTATCCAGGTAAAGAAAGGCGACTGACGAGAAGCAGAACGGCTTGAGGCGGTCGGGTGACCACGGGTTCACGAAGGCGAACTTGAGCCGCTGCTCGAAGCGAATGGCGTCGGCCTCGTGGGCTCGATACATGGCCACGCTGGCGTTGAGGGCATCCTTGATCGGCAGCCCGTGGTAAGGGCCGATAAAGGTGCCTTCCCGAAAATACCAGCCGCCGAGGAAATAGTCCTCCAACCCGGTGCCGACGATGCGCGGCGTCTCCCAATCGGCATCCACATACACGTGCTCGGGCGCTTCGAGGAAGCTGAGATAATTCCGCTCCTGGCCTTGCATGTACAGGAGGCAGCCCGCGTAGTGGCCCCGCCCGCGCGCCTCGGCGATCTGGACCGGCTCCGGTCCTTTGTTGTGGGCGGTGTTGAACTGGGCATGGAACCAGCCGAGGGGCCCCGGGAGCGAATCGCTCAACTGGTAGAGGACGTTGCAGAACACCTCGGTGTCAAGCTCGGCATCCACGTTTTCCAATTCCACCCGGAAGCCCTTCCGGAAGGGCATCGGCCATTTGCAGAAGAAGCCGCCGCTGGAGGTGCCAAAGTAGCGCGAGGCGAAGCTGGCGACCTGGCACAAGCCGGCGCCGAAGAAGTCGCCCACGGGGGCCGCCACGGCCGGCTGCTCGGCGCCATCCCAGTAGATGCGCAGGATAAGGGTCTTGAGGATGGACTGGTTGACGGGGGCTCTGGGGTTCCAATGCTGCCAGAACCAGCCGGGGAACGTGAGCCAGAATTGCGTGATATACCCCTGGCCTTTGACTTCGCCCACGGTCACCCGCTTGCCTCGCGGCACTGGAATGGTCTTGCTCTTGCGCGCGAGGTTGAACGTGGTCAGTTGGCGGGTGGTTTCGGTGTGCAAAATCGCCAGGCGCAGGGCATCCGCCGGCGAAGGCTGGGCAGGACCGCCGCCGGTCGGCTGGCTGCCGGTTTGAGCTGAAGCCAGTGTGGGGAGAGCGGCTGTGGCACCCAACGCGGCAAACGAAGTCACGAATTCACGACGGTGCATGGTGCGGACAGGATGCCGGAACGCTCCCCCGGGGGTCAACACTGCCGGTAAGTTCCAGCTCCCCGATTGGCATTGGGCACCCGTCCCCTCGGACATCTCACCTCGCCCCAACTCTAAGGTCCCTCACGCCGTGTTGTGCCTTTCAGCCGCCTCCAGTCGTAAGCGGCCTGTTTCCAGTCACATGCTTGCGACGGGCATACGGGAGGGGCTGGGAGATTACGAGGGGATTGCGCAGGAAGGTCTCGAAGTCCGCTTGGCTCCACTGCACCGCGCCGTTGGTCCAGCCCGTCATGCGGAAAGCGTTCTGGGGCGGAACGGCTCGTTGCTCGCAGTAATCATTGCCAAATTGCACCGAGTTCGTGCTGTTCTGGTTGACGACAACGATGACGTTTAACCCACTGCCACCAGCCCACCGGGTCCCAGCGGATAACGCCCCCGCCAGCAAGAGCAGCAACCTGACGAACTGTCGCATGGCGGCACCATTCCCCAAATCGCGGTCTGAGTAAAGCAATGACGAAGGTGGAGCGGGCAGTGCCACTCGTTCGCATAGTCAGCGGCACCCATTGACAGGCCGCAGGGCCGGCGCCCATACTGAGGCATGGGTCGCGAGTTGCGTGTCCAATATGCGGGGACAGTTTATCAGGTCATGAGTTTGTGGTACCGGATAGCCCGCCCCCCTAAGACTGGTGCGCTGGGTCACGTGGCCAATTGTCCGAGAAGTGAGAGGCAAAGGAGTATGCGCATGTGCGGCACTGACCGGTTCATGAATTTCATTCACTCAGCCAACCACCCCACTCCTTAGCTTATGAAGACGAAGATCCTTGTTGCTGTTTCTTTAGGCTTACTCCTCGGTGTTCAGCTCTGCCAAGCGGCCACTCCGGGCGATTATGCCGTGAGCATCAGACCTGGCGCGACCGCCCTGATTATAGGCGAACCCCTGTTCGCGACTGGCACATTTACCAACCTGACGTCCGAGCCGGTTTCTCTGCTTGGGGTCGCGGAGGCTCCCGACTACGCCAGGCACGGAGGCCAGGGCACCATCCAGATTTCGACGAACGGAACGGCCTTTTCCGAGGTCTTGGCATACGAAGGGGGGGAGAGGGTTATCATTCCCCCTAAGGTTCCCGCGCGAGGCTCAGTGAGGGAACAGTTTACCCTGCTGGCGGACAAGCATGGCAGGCTGCTCTTCCCGAGGGCCGGTGAATATTGGGTCCGTGGCCGGTTCGAGGTATGGAACCATCCAGAAGCCTACTGGGTCGTTTCGAAGGCCGCACGTGTAACCGTGCGAGATCCCACGGCTGAGGACGCGGCGGTATGGAAGCTACTCGAGGCGGACTCGCGCTATTCGGATCTGGTTCGGTCGCCAGCGGACGTCAAGCTCAGCGAGGCGGAGTCAAAACGCTTCGACGATATCCTGGAGAGTCACAGCCACTGCACCTACGCCCCGTATATCGCGCTTTCGCTGGGGCGGCAGGCATTCGAAGTCCAGTACGGCAGCCGCCCGATAGACCTGGCCAGGGCTAAGACCTACCTGAACAAGGTGCTCCAGCTAACGAGCATTGAGACATTACGGGAACTCGCTTCGGCTGGGCTTGAGAACATCCACCAGTTGGAACAATGGGAGTCGCAGAAGAACCGGCGCCCCCCCAAGCAGCCGGTGACCAACCTTGTGTACAAGGCGATTGCCGAACTGGAAGCGCAACAGTATGACGTGCAAGGCCTTTTGAGAGGTCATTATCCGACAGCGAAAGGCTCTCTGCGTAAATTCTGGCTGCTAAGCGCGGAATACGACCACAGCGGCATGTCTGGGGAGGAGTGCGACCGGAAGCGCGCGGAGGTCCTGCGCGAAGTGGTCGAGAAGTATTTGACTCCACTGAGCCCGGAGGAATGGCAGAGCCGCTACGCGGCATACAAAGAGGAAGATGAAGCACGCGCAAAGGCTGAAGAGGAGAGTTGGCGAAGGCTTAAAGAGGAAGGGGATGAGGACCTGCGGGTTGCCCCGAAGAATCCAGGGGTCCGTAAGAAGTGAGGCGGCGGCGGCGTAGCTCTCTCTCTGAATGACAGCAAAAAGAACGGCGGCCCGTTGCCGGACCGCCGTTCCCAACCAACCCAACCTCAGGAATCAGATCCCTTTCTGGAGCATGAACTTGAGCAGGTCCGCCACGCGGCAGCTATAGCCCCACTCGTTGTCGTACCAGCTCACCAGCTTGAAGAAGCGCTTGTTCAGCTCGATGCCGGCGCCCTTGTCAAAGATAGACGAGGACTTGCAGTGGATGAAGTCCGAGCTGACCACCTCGTCATCGGTGTATTCGAGAATGCCCTTGAGGTAGGTCTCGCTCGCCTTCTTCATCGCCGCGCTGATCTCGGCGTAGCTGGTCTCCTTGACCGTGCGGACGGTCAGATCCACCACCGAAACGGTGGGCGTCGGCACGCGGATGGCCATGCCGGTCAGCTTGCCTTTGACTTCGGGCAGCACCAGGCCGACGGCTTTGGCCGCGCCGGTCGTCGAGGGAATCAGGTTCAGCGCCGCCGAGCGGCCGCCTTTCCAGTCTTTCTTGCTCGGGCCGTCAACGGTTTTCTGCGTCGCGGTATAGGAGTGGACGGTGGTCATCAGGCCCTCTTCCACGCCGAAACCTTCTTTGAGCAGCACATGCACGATCGGCGCCAGGCAATTCGTCGTGCAGGAGGCGTTGGATACGACGTTATGCAGTTTGGGGTCGTATTTGCCTTCGTTGACGCCCATGACGAGGGTCGGGCAATCGCCCTTGGCGGGCGCGCTGATAATGACCTTCTTCGCGCCGGCGGCGAGGTGGCCTTTGGCCTTCTCAACATCGGTGAACAGCCCGGTGGATTCAATGACCACGTCCACGCCCAACTGTTTCCAGGGCAACTGGGACGGATCTTTAGCGCTGACCACGAGCATCTTCTGGCCGTTGACGATGAGGACATCGTCTTCCGGCTTGTCGGCGGCGGACTTCTCCGAGCCGACGGTGCCGTTGAAGCGGCCCTGGGTGGAATCATATTTCAGGAGATACGCGAGGTTGCTGGCCGGCACGATATCGCCGACGGCCACCACTTCAACGTCTTTCCCGACCAGACCTTGTTCGACCATCGCCCGGAAGACCAGGCGACCAATGCGGCCGAACCCGTTAATTGCAACTTTGACTGCCATAGTTCGATCTCAGATTATTATAAATCAGAGCGCGCATGTTAGCGACAGCGCTGGTGGGGTCAACTAAGAAACTCGCAATTCTGGCCTATTTCCGGGTCGCTCGCGGGCCGGTTTCTGCGGCGCAGAATGCAAGCTGTGGAATGCAGGGCGTGGGAGGGGGCACGTTGGCCGCGGAGGGAGGGGCGAATGGCCGTCGCGCGACAGTCCCCGCCCATTACCCAAGATGCTCGGGGTTAGCGTCGCTCAATGGCACATTCACTCAATCTCCGCCGTGACGTCAGTCCGCACTCCGCGTTCCGCGCTCAGCATTGAGTAGGTTCGTCGCGCGGTCGTGAAAGTCAGGGTCCGTAGTGAGAACACTTGCTCGGTGGGCCAGTCCAACCTGGAGGAGGTTAGATAATACATAGCCCGGCAGGAAGAGTTGAGCTTTCAGGATGAACTACGGGCTTTGCCGTGCCGACATGAGATCGAATGGGATGAGTGTTACGTGTGGGACTGAGGGACCACTCGGCTGGGGTTCAAAGCCACTCCCGCTCGACGACCTGTCGTGACTCCCGAGCCCTTCGTCGCGCGCCCTCAATCCCTTTGGGATTCAACGCGCTTCTTCCGCTGAAACGTCGTGTACAGCGTCGGCAGCACCAGCAACGTCAGGATCGTGTTCGTAATAACCCCCCCGATCACCACCGTCGCCAGTGGCCGCTGCACTTCCCCGCCCACTCCCACATTGATTGCCATCGGCACAAACCCGAGCGCCGCCACCAGCGCTCCCATCAGCACCGGCCGCAGCCGCACCAAACAACCCTCCCGCACCGCCACCGCCAGCGCCGCTCCCCCTTCCAGCTTCTCCTTGATGAACTCCACCAGCACCAGCCCATTCAGGATCGCCACCCCGCTCAGCGCGATAAACCCGATCCCCGAACTCACCGTGAATGGCATCCCCCGCAGCCATAGCGCCATCACCCCGCCCACCGCCCCCAGCGGTATCCCTGTCGCGACGATGAACACGTCGCGCAGCGACTTCAGGCTGAAATACAGCAGCACGAATATCAGCCCCAGCGCCATCGGCACGATAAACATCAGCCGCTGGTTCGCCCGCTGCATGTTCTCAAACTGCCCGCCCCATTCCATCGTGTAGCCCTCTGGCAGCTTCACCTTTTCGGCGATCTTCTTCTGCGCCTCCAATACGAAACTGCCCACGTCCCGGCCCCGCACGTTGCATTGCACCGTGATTCGCCGCTTGCCCCATTCCCGGTTAATCGTTGCCGGGCCCTCCGTCTCGACCACCTGCGCCAACTGGTCCAGAGGCAGCACCGAGCCCGCTGCGGTCGGTATCAGCGTCGCCGCCAGCGCCTCCGGGTCGGTGCGTTGCCGGTCAGGCAATCGCACCACCAGCGGAAACCGCCGCTGGCCCTCGCGAACCTCGCCCACCCGCCTCGTCCCGACCGCTTCCACCACGTTCAACACGTTGCGCGTCGGCACCCCGAAACGCGCAATCGCCTGCGGGTCCACCCTCACCTGCAGCACCGGCTGCCCCGTCAATTGCTCCCCGCTCACTTCCCCGCGGCCCCGAATGTCCCCCAGCACCTTCTGCACCTCGTCGGAGAGCTCCCGCAGTTTGTCCAGGTCGTCCCCGTAGATCTTGATCCCGATGTCCGACCGGATGCCCGCCACCAGCTCGTTAATCCGCATCTCAATCGGCTGGCTGAACGCCACTCTCAGCCCCGGGATTCTCGCGAACAGTTTCCGCATCTCCTCCACCAGCTCCGCCTGCGTGTGCGCCTTCTTCCACTGCTCCCGCGGCTTGAGCGCCAGGAAGAAATCCGACAATTCTATCCCCATCGGGTCCGTCGCCACCTCCGCGCTGCCCAGCCGCGTCCAGATGTTCGTAATCTCGTCCGGAAACTCCGACAGCAGGAGCTTCTCGATCCGGTCGTTCACCGCCACCGCCTCCTCGACCGATACCCCCGCCACCCGGACCG
Organism: uncultured Verrucomicrobiae bacterium; assembly: GCA_963762555.1. GTDB lineage: Bacteria > Verrucomicrobiota > Verrucomicrobiia > Limisphaerales > UBA8199 > PALSA-1440. The sequence goes on along the minus strand of CAVXLO010000038.1, from coordinate 120,136 downwards.
TCGTCCCCACAATCGCTCCCTCGCCCAGCTTCGGCAGAAATTCCCCACCCATGCGCGACGCCAGCAACACCGTCCCCACCATCAGCGCCACCGCTCCCAAAAGCACCACCTTCGGGAAGCGCATCACCAGCCCCAGCCCCGGCGCATACACCCGGTGCGCCAGCCGCACCAGCCAGGGTTCCGTTTCCCTCACCTGCTTAGGTAAGAACATGCTCGCCAATACCGGCATCAGCGTCAGCGACAACACCAACGACCCCAGCAGCGCGTAGATCATCGTCAGCGCCATCGGCCGGAACAGCTTCCCCTCGATCCCTTCCAGCGTCAGAATCGGCAGAAACACCACCAGCACGATCGCCACCCCAAACGCTACCGGCCGCGCCACTTCCAGCGACGCGCCCGTCAGCGTTTCCTCCCGCTCCTCTTTCGTCAGTCTCCGGCCCAGCTCCCGCTGGCGCAGCGCCAGCCGTCGCATCGCGTTCTCCACCATCACCACCGCCCCAGTCACCAGCAGTCCGAAATCCACCGCCCCCAGGCTCAGCAGGCTCGCTGCGATGTTCGTCCGGAACATCAAATCCACCGCCACCAACATGGAAAGCGGGATCGCCGCCGCCATGATCAGCCCGGCCCGCAAATTCCCCAGAAACGCAAACAGCACGATGAGCACCAGCAGCGCCCCCACCAGCAGGTTCTCTTTCACGGTCCGAATGACGTTGTCCACCAGCTCAGTCCGGTCATACAACACCTCGCACCAGGATGTCCTTGGGCAGCGTCTGCTGCACTTCCGCCAGCTTCGTCTTCAGCGCGCGCGTCACCACTGCGCTGTTCTCTCCCATCAGCATGAACCCCAGCCCCAGCACGATTTCCCCCTTCCCGCCCCCCGTCACCGCCCCCCGCCGGATTTCATGGTCCATCTGCACCTCCGCCACATCCCGCACGCGTACGGGCACGCCGTCCTGCGCGGCGATCACGATGTTTCCGATCTGCTCCGTATCGGTCGTCAGCCCCAGCCCCTGCACCAGCAGCGATTCCCCGTTGCGGACCACCTGTCCGCCGCCCACGTTCTGGTTGTTCGCCTCCACCGCCTCGATCAGTTCCTCCAGCGTTAGTCCATGCTTCACCAGCCGCTCCGGTTCCGCCACCACATGATACTGTTTCTCAAATCCTCCCCAGGTGTTGACCTCCGCCACCCCCGCCACCTTCCGCAATTGTGGCTTGATCACCCAGTCCTGCCACTCGCGCAGTTCCGTCAATGTCCGGTTCGTATTGTCCGAACGTACCACGTAGTGGAACACTTCCCCCAGCCCCGTCGCGATCGGCCCCAGTTGCGGCCGTTCCAGTCCCGCCGGCAGCTCCACCGCCTGCAGCCGCTCCGTGATCAGTTGCCGCGCCCGGTAGATGCTCGTCTGGTCGTCAAACGTCGCCACCACCTGCGACAGCCCAAACTTCGAGATCGACCTCACGTTGATCAGCCCGGGCAGCCCGCTGACTCGCCAGTTCCACCGGGATCGTCACCTGCTGTTCCGCCTCCTGCGGGCTCAGCGCCGGCACGCTGGTGTTGATCTGCACCTGCACCGGCGTGGTGTCCGGAAACGCGTCAATCGGCAACAGGCTCAGCGACCGCCCGCCCACCACCACCAGCGCCGCCGCCAGCACGCACACCAGCAGCCGGTTCTTCAGCGACGCCTCAATAAGCCAGTTCAGCATACGCTTTTCCTTAATCCGCGCAGCCCGCGCCCATGCGCGAACTCAGCCATTGCGACTTGATGGCAAACCCATGGTTCACCACCACCACCTCTTGGGCCCTTAACCCCTCCAGCACCTCCAGCCGCCCGTCAAACTTCACCCCGGTCCTCACCGCCCGCGCCTCAAACAGGTCATCGGCCAGTTTCACAAACACAAAGGGCTTCCCCTCCAGCGCATAGATCGCCGAGGCCGGCACCACCACCGTCGCCCTCGTTACTCCCGGTTAAAATGCGCGCTTTGGCAAACATCTTCGCCTTCAGCGCCCCCTCCGGGTTGGCCACTTCCGCCCGCGCTCGCGCCATGCGGCTCTTGTCGTCCACCTCCGCCGCTATCCAGGTCAGCTTGCCCGTGAACACTTGCCCGCGTAGCGACTCCACCCGCAATTCCACCTTCTGTCCCACTTTCACCCGCGCCAGCGCCGACTCCGGAATGTTCAGCATCGCCCACATCACCGAGCGGTCCGCCACGGTGAACAGAGGCTTGCCCGCTTCCACCAGCGCACCGCGCACCGCCGTCCGCTCAATGATCTCCCCGGCGAACGGCGCCCGCACCTCCAGGAACACTGGGTCGTTCGGCTTGGCTGCCAGCCCGTCAATGTCCTCTTCGCTGAACCCCAGCGTTCGCAGCCTGCTGGCACGCCGCCCGGTGCTCCGCTTCCGCCTGCTGCAAGTCCTTCTCCGAAGTCACCCGGTCGGCCCGCAGCTTCCGTTCGCGCTCCAGCGTCTGGTGCGTCAGCACCGCCTTGGCCACTCCCTCCGCAATCGTCGCCGACCAGATGCTCGCCACTCGCTGCTTCTCGTCCACCTTGTCCCCCAGGTCCGTCTCCACCGCCTGCACGATCCCGCCCACCGGCGCGGCGATTTGCGCCAGCTTGTTCTGGTTAAACGCCAGCTCCGCATAGCAATCAATCCCGGCGCTCACCTTCCCCAACGTCGCCGCTCCGGTCTCCACGCCGACGAACGCGGCCGAATCCGCCGCCGGCAGCCGCACCTTGCTCCCTTCGCCCGGCTTCAAACCCGCCGCCCGTTCCGGGTGGCAGATCCCGCACTCTGACTCCGGCAGCCCGTGCTCCTCGCACCGCTTCTCACCCCCGGCAGGCTTGGCGGCCGGCGCCTCCGCCTTGGCGACGGCCCCGGCACGCTCGCCATGGCCGGCTGATTCACTGCCTTCGCAATACGCTCCCGCCAGCGCCAGCGCGGCGACCAGCGGAAGGCCAATAACTCTGCACATAATCAATCTTTTCATAAATCCTCCAGCTATGGTTTGGTTTGCGAATCCGGAACTCCTCCAGCTTGCAGCCCCACCGGACTCGGTGCCACCAGCGCCTCCATTTCGGCTTGCGCCACATTTAACTCCAGCAGCTTTTCCTGATAAGAAAGCCGCACCTCGGCTGTCGTCCGTTGCGTGTCCACCAAGTCAATGAAGCCAAACTTTCCCTGCTCGAACCCCGTCCGCACCAGCCGCAGCGCCTCATCCGCCTTCGGCAATACCACTTCCCGATACCGCGCCACCTGCTCGCCCGCCGCGCTATACCGCTCCCGGGCGTTCACCCACTCGCGCTGCAACGCTTGCCGCACGCTCTCCAGTTCCGCCTCCGCCACGCTCACATTCGCCCGCGCCTCCTGCTTTTTGCCCTTGGCAGTGTCCAGGATGGGCAGCGGCAGCGAGAATCCAAGCTGGATAATGGACTGGTCCGTCTCCCCTATCTTCCCTCCCGAAACGCTCGCCCTCACGTCCGGATACGGCTCCAACCTCGCCCGGCGCGCCTCCAGAACCGCCCGGTCCACGTTCGCTTGCGCCGCCGCCGCGCTCGGATGTCGCGCCATCACCTCGCCCACCCTCCGTTCCAGCAGCGCGCTATTCGTCGCTTCCGCCAGCGCCCCGGAGACCTTCGCGGCGCTGAGGTCCGGACGCCCCAACAGCGCCACCAACACCTGCCGCGCCGTCGCCCGGTCCCGCTCGAAGTCCCTCAGCTCCGTCCGTGCCTGCTCCAACTGCACCTCCGCCCGCAACTGCTCCTGGTAGGCCGCCGCCCCGGCATCCACCCGCTTCCGCGCCGTTGTCGCCGAAGACTCCGCCACCCCCACCAGCTCCCTCGATACCTCCACCAGTCGCTCCATCGCCAGCACCCGGAAAAACCCCGCCTTCACATCCCGCACGATCTCCGTCCGCCGCACCGCCAGCTCCGCTTGCGACAGCTTCACTCCCGTCCCCCCAATCCGTTTGTCCAGCGACTTCTTCCCCGGAAACGGCAGCGTCTGCGCGATGCCGATCGTCTGGATAGCGTCCGAGAACCCGCGGCCTCCGCTCACCGGCCACTCGTCCGCATTCATCTCCAACTCCGGGTTCGTCCATTTTCTCGCCTGGTAGGCCCGCCCCGCCGCCGCCGCCACCCGCGCCCCCGAAGCCCTCAGGTCGGGGTTGTTGGCCAGCGCCAGGCCGATGGCCTTCTCCAAGGTCAGCACCTCCCCACCCCTGCTCGCGCCTCCCGGGCTGCCCGCCACTTCAGCCCCTCGAGCCCAGGGCTCCAGCAGGCATCCCGCGCCCAACACCACTGCCAGCGCCCATGAGCGCCACTTTCTGGAATCAATTCTATGCATCATAAACTTCGCCCAATCACCAACACCAAAAGACACACCAACACAATTTGACTGCTGTAAAAGGAGATACGCCGGGTGCGATCACACCCTGACGACAAGGACGTCCCGAGCGGGACTAATTAAGAAGCAATAGAAGGAGCGCGCACCGGAAGCGCTGCGCGCATAGAAAACTGCCACGGCCTGGGCGGCCCTGGCGGTGGCCGAGCCACTAAGCTGGCGTCCACCTCCGCTGATACAAAGCTCTCCACCGCTAAAACCGCCAGCGGCACTACTGCCACCAGCGGAGCGGCCACCACCGGCTGGCCCGCCGGCAATTGGTACTGGCCGGATTCCCAGGCACAGCACGTACTACCGTCACAGTGCGAATCCCCAGGCGGCGCCCCCGCTGCGGACGACGAACACCGCAGCAACTCCAGCCCAGTCACGCTCTCCAATTGACAATGCGCCGTCAGCGGCATCCACGCCAATGCCAGCAGCACCGTCAAAATCGTTCTCAGCGACCGCACGCCTTATAGGATGCGCTAGAGCCGATTCCTGTTCAAGCCAAAACTCCCCCCATTCCCGCCCATTCAGGGCCGCTCTAAAGTCGGGAGACCCTTCCAATGACGAAACGCGCTAAGGTTTCTACAGGGGCGGCCGATATAGGGAGATAGCCCTTTGTGGGGCTTTGCGGATCGCATTTATGAGCGGACTTAGCGGTATCTCGAGTTCGGGAAGCGTCGCTTACGCCACGCAGCTCGCCCAGACTTCCGCCCTGAAGCGGAACTTGAACAACCTCGGCACAGCCGTGCAAAACGGGGATTTGAAGACCGCCGGCTCCATTCTGACCGCGTTTATTCAGGCCAATCCCCAGTACACCGCCACCGCCAGCGATGGCTCGCAATCCCAGGACCCGATCAATCAGGGCTTTCAGGCCCTGGCGGATGCGATTTCCAACAACCAGGCGGATACCGCCCGGAGTGCCTGGACGCAGATCCAAAGCGACCTTGCCGACAGCGGGGTGACCAACCTCGGCGACGGCGCAGCCGCGACAGCCAAGCTTCTGGCACAAACCCGGGCCTCCATCTCCCAGCAGATTCTGAGCGACACTTTTGGCGTGGGTTCAGGCGGCGACTCCTCGCTCACCTCGCTCCTTGGCGGAAGCAGCGACGCAAGCAGCATTGGCGGCGTCAGCGCCTCGCTGCTCAGCGAGTGGCTCACCTACCAGGAGGGCGGCGCGGCGGCGCCCTCCACGCCGACCCCCAGCGCGGGCAGCAACCTGGATACGACCGCCTGAAAGAGGGGATCCCTTAACCGCGGCAATTCTTGGCCTGTGATGCGCGGGTTGTGGTTTTGACCCCAATCCCCTATCCTTGGCAGAGTTCGGCACAGACCGACCTGCATGAACCATCACTGTCATTGGTTTTCGGCCCTGCTATGCGGCTCTTGCCTTTGTGCCGGTGCGGCAGCGCCCTCGGTAATCATCACGAACCTCCCGGCTTACGGCTCGACCGATAAGCTCGGTGGGATGATCGCGAATGGGTCTCCGGCGGCTTGCTGTGTGGCGGCATTCATCTACGTGCCGGGTTACGGGTGGGTAACGAAGCCCACCTGTGCCCAACCGCTGACCGTGATTCAGCCCGACGGCAGTTGGAGCGCTGACATCACCACCGGCGGTTCAGACCAGGCCGCCACGCGGATCGCAGCCTTGCTCCTCAGCACCAATTACGGCGAACCCTGCGTGCAGGGCGCCGCCGCTTTGCCCGCGGATTTGTTCGCGAAAGCCCTGGCCAGCGCGGTTGTCACCCGGCCCTACCCCGGCCCTCGCTGGCTCAGCTTCTCGGGTTACGACTGGTGGGTGAAGACCAGCACCGGGACGGTTGGCCCGGGGCCGAATTACTTCTCGGACAGCACCAACAACGCCTGGCTGGATGGACAGGGACAACTGCACCTGCGCATCACCAACCGCTCCAACCAGTGGCAATGTGCGGAGCTGGTCTCGGCCCGGACCTTCGGCTATGGCAGCTACCGGTTTCAGCTTGCTTCGCCCGCAGACGCCCTGGATCCGAACGTCGTGCTCGGCCTGTTCACCTGGAGCGATGATCCGGCCTATGCCGACCGCGAGATTGACATCGAGTGCTCCCGCTGGGGCAACGCGGCCGACCCCAATAACGCGCAATATGTTGTCCAGCCCTACTCCCTCACGGGCCACCTGGCGCGCTTCGCAGTCCCTTCCGGCCAGACCAACTCGACGCTCCTGTTGACGTGGGAGACCAACACTGTGACCTTCCAGAGCCAGCGCGGCAGCTTCTCCCCCAAGCCCAATCCGCCGAACGTCATCAGCAACTGGACCTACACCCTGTCCGTGCCGCCCAGCGGCGACGAGAACGTGCGCCTCAATTTGTGGCTCATGAATGGCACGCCGCCAAGCGACCATCGGGAAGTGGAGGTCGTCCTGTCGAGGTTCCAGTTCTTACCGCTGGGGGCGCCGCAGCCCGCATCGTTAACGGTCGCCCGCAGCCTGCCGGCTGATCCCTTTCGCTTCGCATTCCATGGCGAGTTTGACCGTCGGTACGAGGTCCAGGCTTCCGTTGACCTGTTCTCCTGGGAGACCTTTGCTACTGTGCTGGCGACCAACCCATTTGTGGACTTTGGCGACAGCAACTCGCTCGGGCTCAGTCGGCGCTTTTATCGGACGGTGACGCTGCCCTGAACGCGGCTCTCGACCTCGGAACTCCGAGCCTGACTGCTCGGCCGGGCTCGGACACTCTTCGCCCAGGTATGCCAATGAAACGAGGAGTTAATTCCCCGTTTGTCGGCCAATATCTGCTTAGTGGAAAAACTCTCCTGACGAATAATAGGGCGGCATTTACCGCGATATGAGTTACCGCTGCCCAAAATGCCACGGCACTGTCTTGGACCGGACAAATTACGTGTGTACCGTCTGCGGCGCAGACCTGCCGCCGCGATTGTTATTCCGCCCGCCAGACATGTCCGAATTCGATAAGCGGAAGGAAAGGACGTTCAAGTAGCACTGCTCTCGCAGGCTTTGTTTGAGCTGCGCAGCGCCCGGGGGCGCCAGCAAGCTGTGCGTGAAGCGGTAATCCGTTACTTCAGGAAACCTGAATCTCGCTCACCATCTTTTCCACGCGCCGCCCGTATTCGACGTAGTTCTGGCGCATGGCGTCCTCGCTGGAGGCCTTGGATTGGGCGTCGTGGAAAACGACCACCATGTGGGGCTCGATGGAAATGCCGGCGTCGTAGCCGCGCGCTACGGCGTCCTTGAGGATGTCGCGCACCCTCCCCTGCCCTTCGCCGGGCCAATTGTAGTCAGCGTCGTTCTTGGCCGGGTTCCAGGTGGCGTCCTTGATGTGGATGTGGACGGCGTGGTCGCGGACGTGGGTCCAGAATTCCCAGGCGTCCTGCCGGGGCCAAGGCTTGGGCTTGGAACGGTCGGGGTTGAAGATGGGGTTGGCAGTATCGAAGACCCACTTGAGGCCGGGGCACTTGTCGAGCAGTTCGAGCGCGTGTTGCCAGCTCATGCCGCCGTAGTTCATGCAGTTCTCGTGCACCGGCTGGATGCCGGCATCCAGGAAGCGGTTCGTGACGTCTTTCACCCGCCGGAACACCTCGTTGGGAATCTTGTATTCGTCATCGCCGGGCTTGAAGCTCATGATGCGGATGTACTTGGCCTCGACCCGCTGCATCCGCGGGATAGCCCGCTTGACCTCGGCCAGCGTGATGTCGAAGGGGTCCCCGATCTTCTTCGACCAGTTCATGATGGCGGAGCCGAAGCAATAGACGCCGATGCCGGCGTCCTCCAGCTTGCGGACGGCGGTGTCGAACGCCGCGTCCGGTATGTCGTGGAAGTTGGCCTTGGGGAAGCCGGGGACCTCGACGCCCCGGGGTTCAATGTGCTTCCAGCCCAGTTCCTGTGTGGCCCGGATCTGGCCGTCAATAGTGTTGGCGCCTTCGTCGCCGATGCCCATGTATTTCATAATTAATGGCGGAATGACTTGGTGAAGTCCTCGTTGGAGACTTCGATGACCTTCTTCTCGATCTTTGAGCCGGCGATCAGCTCGTTGAGCTTCTTCTCGTAGGCCGCGCTGTCCATTGGCAACTCCACCGTCTGGTTGAGCAGCGATGAATAGAGAATCACGTTGGCCAGCTCGACCGAGTGCATGCCCTCCTCGCCCGGGGCGATCAGCGGCTCGCCGTCGAGAATGGCGTTGACGAAGTTCTGCATTAGCACGGCGTGGGGGTTGGGGGCTTCTTCAAAGGGGATGGAGACATTCCAGACCTCGGGCCGGGCGAAGGCGGACTTGGTCGTCCGGCTGAACTCAAGCATGTCCGCTTCGTTCCGCGTGAAGGAGAGCTTGTTGTCTTCGAGGACGAGCTTGCCGCGCGTGCCGATGATCTCGAAGCGATTACTGCCGGGAGTCTCGCCGGTCGAGGAGACGAAGGTGCCGGTGGCGCCGTTGGGGTATTCGAGGTAGGCGGAGACGTTGTCCTCGACCTCGATGTTGTGGAAGCGGCCCAGTTGGCAGAAGCCGCGTACGCGGGCGGGCATGCCGAGGAGCCATTGCATGGCGTCGAGGTTATGCAGGCATTGGTTGAGCAGCACGCCGCCGCCCTCGCCCTTCCAGGTCGCGCGCCAGCCGCCGCTGGCATAATACGCCTCGGTGCGGAACCAGTCGGTCATGATCCAGCTCGTGCGCACGATTTGGCCCAGGTCGCCTCCCTCGATCAACTTCTGAATCTTCAAATACCGCGGGTGGGCGCGCAATTGGAACATGCCGGCGAAGACCTGCTTCGGATGCTGGTTGTGGGTGGCGATCAGCCGCTCCGCGTCGGCCTTGTGAGCCGAGATCGGCTTCTCGACCATCACATGAAGACCCTGCTTAAGCGCGGCGATGCCCAGCGTCGTATGCTGGTAATGCGGCGTGGCGATGATGACGGCGTCCACCAGACCGGAGCGAATGAGTTCCTCTCCGTCGGTGAACGTCTTGAGCGGCTTGTATTTCTCGACCTTGGCGGGCACGGCATCGGAGACGGCAACCAACTCCGCCCGGTTGACTTTGCCGGCGGTGAGATAGCTGAAGTGGTGTTGACCGATATTACCCAGCCCGATGAGCCCTAAGCGCACTTTGTTCATGCACGGGAGTTTAATGCTCATCGGCAATCTGCCTAGCCGAATTTAGCGACGTGGGACTCTCGGGCCTAATTGACATTTCCACCGCGACTTCGGTGTGGCTTCCCTTCCTCCTTTGGAGGAGAGGGAGCTGCGCCAAAGTCGTGGTCGGTACTGGCAAAACCGCCCGGTGCAGGGCGGATCGCCTTCAGCAATTCGCGCCAATTCGCGCAATTCGCGGATGACAACTTCCGCGCCCGCCGTCAATGCCGCGTCGCCGCCTGCCGCGCCGCGGGGAGCCAGCGGGTCAACAGGTCCCGGCAGTTGATCACCTTCTCCGCCAGATCCACCGGCACGTAGTAATACTCGTTGGACGCCTCGAAGCCGATCCGCGAGTCGCGGCTTTGGATGGCGTGCAGGCGCCGCGCCAGGACCATCTCCGCCCGCAACAGCCGTTCCAATTCCTGGCAGGTTGATTGCCTGTCGTCCGCGGGCTTCAAATCCTCCAGTCGGCGGCGGGCCAGGATGAAGCGCGCCTGGTTGGCGGTGCTACGGAAATGGATAGCCGCGGCCTCGCCCACACTCAATTCCTGCAACACGGCGGTTCGCTCCGCGGTGGTTAACCGGTTGCGGCAGTCCTGGAACGCGGCAGCCAAATCCGTGTGCGCGCGCTCGAAGCCGGCCGCCACTTTCTCGAACTGGCTGATGAACACTTCCGCCGGATACACCGCGCGCCACGCGTCGAGATCATCGTAGGGGAAGCCGACCATCGAGGCCCGATAGCCGGTCGGCTCGCCCCAGAGCGGGTTGGCGGGGCCGACCTGCATTGGCGCGTTATAGACCAAGCTGCCGTTGAAAGGGAACTGGCAGAAGGCCTCGCTGTATTTCTGCCACGCCGGTCACCACCTGCGGCGCCAGTGCTTTCCCAAAGCGGCGCTCCGCTACGCGCAACATCGCGCCTGCCGGGTCCGCCCCCTCCGCAGGCGCGGAGCCGACCTCGGCTACCACCTCCAGGTTGGGCGACGGGTACCCGCCCAGTGTCCAGCCCAGCATGAGGCCGTTCACGCCCAGAGCGCGAAGGTTGGCGGCGTGGCGGGCAACGTTGGCCAGCGCCGGGATGTAGGGGACCGCTGAGAGTTCCCACGTGTTGCCGCATTGCACCTTGGCAATTGTGCGCAGGCCCCGTTTGTGAGCCTGCTCCCAGCGGCGTCGCGCCCGCTCCCCGGGGCCGACGGTCGAGATCGAGTATTCGCCAACGGTCGTCTCCACCCCGCCGCGCTTGATCGGCATCCCCCACTCGCTGACGCTCATGAAGCTCGCCTCGCGAGGTAATTGCGCGATGATGCTCTCCGCCCAATCGTCGTGCCAACCCCAGTCCCAGACGATTAGCCTCTGTCCGTGCCCCGCGCGGCGGATGCCCTCGTAGAATGTCCCATTAAGTTCGGAGATCACATCGGCCGGCGGGCGTTTGCCGCAACGCGGGCAGGCCGCGCCGTTGCCGTGCGACCAGCAGTTGGTCAGGTTCTCGGACCCGGTGATGGTGAAGAATCCCGCCAGCCCGGGAGCCGCGCGGCAAATAGATTCCACCGCCGATGCCAGGTACTGCCGCACCTCCGGCACGCTCGTGCACAAGGCCGCAAACCCGCCCTCCGTCACGCCCTTCAACTCCGGTCGCGTCGCGAAGAAACTCACCGGGCAGGCGCGCGGTTCATTCAAGTAGAGATACACGCCCACGCCATGCCGCCGCGCCCGCTCCACCAGCGAGCGCAGGTTCTTCAGCCGCGTCCCGTAGTGCTCGCTCTGCCGCGCATCCCAGGGAAACGGCGCCAACCGCGTCAGCACCGCTTGCAGCCACACGCCGTCCACACCCGAGGCTGCCAGGCGAGCCAGATACCCGTCCGGGTAAGGGTCGAGCGCAGTGTCGAGCAGCGGATCGCCGTAGAGCGCAAAATAAGAGTAGCAAAAACGCGGAGAAAAGGCGCTGGACCTTGCCGGGCGGACTGCATCGGCCTTGGGCGCCCGGGACAACTGCCGGACGAACTCAAACAACGGCTGTTCCGGCTCACCGACTCCGTCGGGGAACTCCGCCCGTAGAATGCAGGCAATCTCCCGGGCGCGCGCCTGAGCGCGAGCATCGGGCGGACGATACCGCAGCGGCTCGCATTGCGGCTTTAAGTTGCCCAGCTTGACGAACAGAAAGTCATCCTCGCGCAGCGAGAAAGCCATCTGCTCAGCCGTCCAGCCGAGCAGTTGGAGGAGTTGCTCGTAAGGCAGGAGCTGCCAGTTGCGGCGAATGACGGACAACGCGGAGCGCCTCTGCTGCTCGACGGTTATCCGCGGCGGCCCCGCCAGCCCCATGCCGCGGCCCAGACGCACTATCTCACCCGTGCTGGCCCCCACCACTGCGCCCATCCGCCGCGCGGGGACCAGTTGCCAGTTGCGCCAAACGAAGGCGTGCAGGCGATCTGGGAAATGCGGGCACGGCACTGGCTTCGGCGCGCTCCCTCGCGGCAAATCGGCCGCAGTCAAGCCCGCCGCCTTCCCGCCCGGAACGGGCCTGGCCCAACCTTCCACCAGGCCATACCGCGCCAACTCGCAAGTTCCCAGCGCCAGCGAGGCCGATTTGAGAAAAGTTCTGCGATTCAGCATTCCGCCCGTCCGCTCGTCGTTCGAAGCCATAGTGGATCCGTGGCATGGGGTGATAAAGCATTGGACCAGAGAAGGCAATGCGGTTTGGGAGGGAAATCAGAGGGTGAGGTGGGGACATGGAGCCTACATGGCTGCATCAAGCCCGCAGTGCGCATGGGACCGCCCTGTCCAACCTCCAACATCCAACAACCAACATCGAACATCCAATGCCGCCCAAGGCCGAAAGCCTTGGGGGTTGGTCGTTGAATGTGCTAGCCCGAGTATCCCGGACCGGTAGGGCGCGCAGAGGACTGCGCGGGCGCCTAAGCTCGGGCGGCAGGCCTGCCTTTGGAATTGTCCAGGATGCCCGCCACAATGCTGGCCGGCACCGGCTCGAAGCGGAAGGGCTCCATCGAATAAGCCGCGCGGCCCTTTGAGAGGGAGCGGATGGCGGTCGCATATCCGAACATCTCCGCCAGCGGCACTTCGGCAGTCACAATCGTCGAGGCGTCTTTGGCTTCAATGTGAACGATCTTGCCCCGGCGCCGATTCAGGTCGCCCAGCAAATCGCCTTGATACTCGTCAGGCGTCGTGACCTCCACCTTCATGATCGGTTCGAGCAGGATGGGGTTTGCTTTCTTCGCCGCCTCTTTGAGGGCAAAGATACCCGCCATCTTGAACGCCAGTTCGCTGGAATCCACCTCGTGGAACGTGCCGTCCACGATGGCCACTTTGACGTCCACCACCGGGTAGCCCGCCAGCACGCCGCCAGCGACGGCTTCCTCAATCCCGTCAATCACCGCCGGAATGTATTCCCTGGGAATCGCTCCACCGACGATCTTGTTTTCGATCTCAACCCCCTTGCCGCGGGCGTTAGGTGCGAGCGTAATACAGGCGTGCCCGTATTGACCCCGCCCACCCGACTGGCGGATAAACTTGCCTTCGCCATCTGCCGCCTTGGTGACCGTCTCGCGATAGGCGATCTGCGGCGCTCCGGCGTTCGCGCCCACTTTGAATTCGCGGAACAGCCGGTCGCGGATAATCTCCAGGTGCAGTTCGCCCATGCCGGCAATAATGAGCTGGCCGGTTTCCTCGTTGGTGAAACAGCGGAAAGTCGGGTCTTCCTCCGCCAGGCGCTGCAGGCCCTCGCCCATCTTCTCACGGTCGGCCTTGGTCTTGGGCTCGACGGCCATCGAGATGACCGGCTCGGGGAACGTCGGGGGTTCGAGCATGACCTCGAAGTCCTCGTCGCACAGCGTGTCCCCCGTGGTGATGTTCTTCAACCCCACCAGCGCGGCGATGTCGCCGGCAAAGGTCGTCTCCACGTCAATGCGCTTGTCGGCCTGGATCATCATCACGCGGCTGACGCGCTCGCGTTTGCGCGTGCGTGGATTGTAGATCATGTCGCCCTTTTGCAACCGGCCGCTATACACGCGGAAGAACACCAGCTTGCCCACGTAAGGGTCCGTCCACAGCTTGAAGGCCAGGGAACAAAACTTTTGGTCATCGTCGGAAGGCACTTCCACTTTCGCTTCTGTGCCCGGCACGATGCCAACGGCCGCCGGCACATCCAGCGGTGACGGCAAATAATCAATGACCGCATCCACCAGCGGTTGCACGCCGCGCTTTTTAAAGGCCGAACCGCAAAGCACGGGCACCAGCTCGATCTTGCAAGTCAAACGCCGGATGGCAGCTTTCAGCGCCTCCGGGGTCACCGGCTTGTTCTCGATGACTAATTCGGCGATGAGATCGTCCTTGTTGGACACCGCATCAACCAGTTCCGCCAGAGCGGTCTTGGCCGATTCGCTGAGGTCCGCGGGAATCTCCGTGATCTGGTATTTGATGCCGGATTCGTCGGCCGGGTCATAGACAATGGCCTTTTGGTTGACGACGTCAATGACGCCGTCGAAGTGGTCCTCTTTGCCAATCGGCAGGAAGATCGGGTAGGCGTACGCGCCCAACTTCTTGCGCATGTCGTCCAGCGCGTTCTCGAAGTTCGCCCCGGTGCGGTCCATCTTGTTGACGAAAGCGATGCGGGGGACCCGATACTTGGTCGCCTGCCGCCAGACGGTCTCGGATTGAGGTTGGACGCCGGCCACGCCGCAGAACACCGCCACCGCACCGTCCAGCACCCGCATGGAGCGCTCGACCTCGGCCGTGAAGTCCACGTGTCCCGGGGTGTCAATGATGTTGATCCGGTGCGGCACATCCTGGAACGCCTTGTAGGTGCCATCGGTCTTCTGGGTCCAGTAGCAGGTCGTCGCGGCCGAGGTGATGGTAATGCCGCGCTCGCGTTCCTGGTCCATCCAGTCGGTCACGGTGTTGCCGTCATCCACGTCGCCCATCTTGTGGATGAGGCCCGTGTAAAAGAGGATGCGCTCGGTCGTTGTGGTCTTGCCGGCGTCAATGTGCGCCGCGATGCCGATGTTGCGCGTGTGCTCCATCGGGTATTGCCGCTGGGGCACATTCGCGCCCTTGGCCTTCGTCGGTTTCTTTGTTTCCAGTACTGTTTCCATGCAAAAGTCTTCGGTTGAAAATAAAAACGCCCCGGGTCGCTACGGCCGGCGGGGCGTTAAGTTGAGAATAATTACCAGCGGAAGTGCGCAAAGGCCTTGTTGGCCTGCGCCATCTTGTGCACCTCGTCGCGTTTGCGGATCGCATTGCCCTGGCCCTGGTAGGCCTCCAGTATCTCCGCCGCCAGGGCTTGCTTCATCGGCACGCCCTTGCGCGCATCGGCCAAATCCACCAGCCAGCGCAACGCCAGCGAGAACTGGCGGTCGGTCGGGACTTCCAGCGGCACCTGATAAGTGGCGCCGCCCACCCGCCGCGCTTTGACTTCGAGGCGCGGCTTGGCGTTGTCCACCGCGCGCTGCAACACATCCAGGGGGTTGGTCGCTGGGTTCTTGGCAATGAGCTCATCAAAGGCGCCATACACAATTCGCTGCGCCACGCTCTTGTTGCCACTTAACATAACCGTGTTGACCAGGCGCGTCACCAGCGAACTGTTGAATTTCGCGTCCTTGGGGATGGGCCGGCTGACTGCTCGACGACGTCGTGACATGTTTTCCTTAAACCGTTAGGTAAGTTAATTCGTTAGAAAGTTAAATCCAGTTAGGCCACCGGCGCAGGGGCGGCCGCAGCCGCAGGCCGGGCGCCGGCCTTCGGGCGCTTGACACCGTACTTCGAGCGGCTGACGCGGCGCTTCTCGACACCGGCCGCGTCCAGCGTCCCGCGCACGATATGGTAGCGCACCCCGGGCAAATCCTTCACGCGACCGCCGCGGATCAACACAATCGAGTGTTCCTGCAAGTTATGGCCCTCGTCCGGGATGTAAGCGATCACCTCGTACCCGTTGGTCAGGCGCACCTTCGCCACTTTGCGCATCGCCGAATTCGGCTTCTTGGGCGTGCGGGTCATCACCTGGATGCAAACACCCCGGCGAAAGGGGGAGTTCTCCAAAGCAGGTGACTTGGACTTGTGCTTCAGTTTGCTGCGGCCCTTGCGGACCAATTGATTAATTGTCGGCATTCGATGTTAATTTCCCCTGCCCTGCCCCCGCTGCGACGACGCAGCCGGGTTTCCGGGCAAACGGAGCGCGGAATATATCAAACGGGCTTTTAGTTGCAACAACTATTTCAGCCTGTCCCGCGGCTCAGTTAAACTAGCGGAACACTCTCCCCATTTCAAGGGCTGGGATTGGATGGGCCAAAGGCGAGGAGATCATCTCCCCGAGCCTCTTCGCGACCCCGGCAACGGCCATATAATCAGTGCCAAACCGAACCCGCCCACGACGCCGGTCACCAGGTAGATCTTGGCCAGGCGATCCACTGCGGCGCGAGTCACCACAGCCACACCGGTCACCTTTACGGCCGCTGGATACGCAGCCGGCAGCCGAGCCCAGGCGAAATAGGCGGCCCCGCCGAAGAGCATCACTCCAAGGATTCGTGTCAGCACCGTTTTCATCCCGCAACGGCACGACTCTACTGGAACACAGCCGTGGAGTCCAAACTCGCCTTCATCTATCACCGGTATCCACATGAAAAGAGCATCCGGCTTTCCGGATGCTCTTTGCGCTAATAATGAGTGTGAAAGGACGTCAGGCCAGCAGCGGGTTCTCGCTGGCGGTCAGCGACCTCGGCTCCTCGGCCTCGGGCTCTTCGTCGCTGAGTTCCACCAGCGGCTTGAGCCGCGCCTTGCGGTGGTAGTCGAAACCCGTGCCCGCCGGGATGATGTGGCCCATGATCACGTTTTCCTTGAAGCCGCGCAGGTAATCCACCTTGGCGCGCGTGGCCGCCTCGGTGAGCACGCGGGTGGTGTCCTGGAAGGATGCGGCGCTGAGGAAGCTCTCGGTTTCCAGCGAGGCCTTGGTGATGCCGAGCAGCACCGGCTGGGCCTCGGCGGGCTTGCCGCCCATCTTCTCGACGCGCGAGTTCTCCTCTTCGAAGTCGAGCTTGTCCACCTGCTCGCCCCAGAGGAACGCGGTGTCGCCCGGCTCGGTGATGCGCACCTTGCGCAGCATCTGGCGGACGATGATTTCGATGTGCTTGTCGTTGATGGTCACACCTTGCAGCCGATAGACCTCCTGCACTTCGTTGACGAGGTGCTCCTGGAGTTCCTGCGGGCCGCAGATGTCGAGGATTTCGTGCGGGTCAATCGGGCCTTCGGTGAGCTGCTGGCCCTTCTTGACGTAATCGCCCTTGAAGACGATGACGTGCTTGCCGATGGGGATGAGGTGCTCCTCTTCCACCGCCGGTCTGCTGGTCCTTGATGACGATGCAGCGCTTGCCGCGCACGCTGGCACCGAAGTCCACGATGCCGTCGATCTTGGAAATCTCGGCGGCGTCCTTGGGCCGGCGCGCCTCGAACAACTCCGCCACGCGCGGCAGACCGCCGGTGATGTCCTTGGTCTTCGAGGTCTTGCGCGGCGTCTTGGCCATCAGCGTGCCGGCGACGATCCTTGTCGCCTTCGGCCACGACGATGTGAGCGCCGGAGGGAATCGGGTAATTCGCGGTGGGCTCGCCTTTGTCGTCGCAGATGATGATTTGCGGGTGCAGATCTTCCTTGTGTTCGATGACGACCATGGCCTCCTGGCCGGTGGTTTCGTCCATTTCCTGCTTCATCGTGACGCCTTCGATGATGTCGTGGAACTTCACCCGTGCCGGCTTTCTCGGAGAGAATCGGCACGTTGTAGGGATCCCACTGGACGAAGGTTTCGCCCTTCTTGACCTTGCGCGCCGTCCTTGACGGAGATGACCGCGCCGATGACGACGAGTATGCTGCTCCAGCTCGCGCCCGTCGTCGGCCAGGATGGAGACCGTGCCGTTCTTGTTGAGGACGATGTTGTTGCCGTCCTCCAGCGTGACCAGGCGCAGCTCGTTGTAGCGCATGGTGCCCTCGTGCTTGGCCTTGATCTGCGGCACCTTGAAGACCTGCGGAAGCGGTGCCGCCGATGTGGAAGGTGCGCATCGTGAGCTGCGTGCCGGGCTCGCCGATGGATTGCGCGGCGATGATGCCCGTCGGCTTCGCCCAGTTTGACCCGGGCGCCGGTGGCCAGGTTGCGGCCGTAGCAATAGATGCAGACGCCGTGCTTGCTTTCGCAGGTCAGCACGGAGCGGATCTTGACCTTCTCGACGCCGCGACATCGTCGATCAGCCGCGCCTTGATTTCGTCAATCTCCTCGTTGGCCTTGACGAGCAGCTCCTTCGGATTCTGCGGGATTGGAGACATCGTCGCAGGAGAAGCGGCCCACGAGGCGGTCGCTGAGCTTGACGACTTCGTCCTCGCCTTCGTAGATGGCCTGGACCCAGATGCCGTTGGTCGTGCCGCAATCTTCCTCGCGAATGATCACGTCCTGCGCCACATCCACCAGCTTGCGGGTCATGTAACCCGAATCGGCGGTCTTGAGCGCGGTATCGGCCAGACCCTTGCGGGCGCCGTGGGTCGAGATGAAGTATTCCAACACGGTCAGGCCCTCGCGGAAGTTGGAGAGAATCGGCTTCTCGATGATGTCGCCGGAGGGCTTGGCCATGAGGCCGCGCACGCCGGCGAGCTGGCGGACCTGCTGCCGGTTGCCGCGCGCGCCCGAATCCACCATGAGCGAGACCGGGTTGTATTCCTTCTTGCCCTGGTTATGGTCCAGCGTCTTGAACATGACGTTGGCAATCTGGTCGGTGCAATGGGTCCAGATGTCGATGATCTTGTTGTAGCGTTCGCCGGGAGTAATGACGCCCTTGCGATACTGCTTCTCGACTTCCTTGATCTGCTTCTGGGCGGCGTCGATTTCCTGGTCTTTCTCCTTCGGAATGATCATGTCGTCGATGCCGATGGAGACGCCGGCGCGTGTGGCCTCGCGGAAGCCCAGCTCCTTGAGCTTGTCGAGCATGACCACCGTCTTGTCGTGGCCGCAAACCTTGTAGCATTTCCAGATCAGGTCGCCGAGTTCGCTCTTCTTGACCGACTTGTTGGGGAAACCCAGTTCCTCCGGCCAGATTTCGCTGAAGAAGACGCGGCCCACCGTGGTCTCGATGACCTTCTTGTTGGCATCGCCAAACTCGGTCTTCTTGCCGAAATCGGGATTCGCCAGGCGAATCCGCTCGTGGGTCTTCACCGCGCCGTCGGCGAAGGCGAACACGACTTCGGTCTTCGAGCCGAACAGCTTCAACTGCCTCGGATCGGCCGGCGGCGGGGTCCGCGGCTCGGCCGTCAGATAGTAGCAGCCCAGCGTGATGTCCTGGGTCGGCGTGATGATCGGCCGGCCGCTGGACGGGCTGAAGATGTTGTTGGGCGCCATCATCAGCAGGCGCGCTTCCAACTGCGCCTCGACGGACAGCGGCACGTGCACGGCCATCTGGTCGCCGTCGAAGTCCGCGTTGTAAGCGGTGCAGACCAGCGGATGGATGCGGATGGCCTCGCCTTCGATGAGCTGCGGCTCGAAGGCCTGGACCGACAGGCGATGCAGCGTGGGGGCGCGGTTGAGCAGCACCGGATGGCCGCGGGTCACTTCTTCGAGAATGTCCCAGACCTCGGTGGTCTGGCGTTCGATCATCTTCTTGGCCGAGCGCACGGTGTGGACGTAGCCGAGTTCCTTGAGGCGGCGGATGATGAACGGCTCGAACAGCACGAGCGCCATCTTCTTGGGCAAACCGCACTGGTGCAGCTTGAGTTCGGGACCGATGACGATGACCGAACGGCCCGGAGTAATCCACGCGCTTGCCCAGCAGGTTCTGGCGGAAGCGCCCGCTCTTGCCCTTGAGCATGTCGCTGAGCGATTTCAAGGCGCGGTTGCCGGCACCGGTCACGGCGCGGCCATGGCGACCGTTGTCGAACAGCGCATCCACGGCTTCCTGCAGCATGCGCTTTTCGTTGCGGATGATGACTTCCGGGGTCTTGAGCTGGAGCAGGTTCTTCAACCGGTTGTTCCGGTTGATGACGCGGCGATACAGATCGTTGAGGTCGGAGGTGGCAAAGCGGCCGCCTTCCAGCGGAACGAGCGGGCGCAGGTCCGGCGGGATGACCGGCAGCACGGTGAGGATCATCCATTCCGGCCGGCTCTTGGAGGACTGCAAACCCTGGAGCAGCTTGATGCGCTTGGCGATCTTCTTGCGGATCTGCTTGCTCTTGGTCTCCGTCATGGCCTATCTGCAACTGCATCGATCTGCTTGCCGAGGTCCACCTTGGCCAGCGCGTCGCGCACCGCTTCGGCGCCCATCTTGGCCACGAACGCGTCGGCGCCGTAGGTCTCGCGGGCTTCGCGATATTCGTGTTCGCTCAGGAGCTGATTCTGCTTGAGCGGCGTCGAGCCGGGATCAATGACCATGTAGTCCTCGTAGTAGATCACGCGTTCGAGGTTGCGGGCGGTCATGTCGAGCACCAGGCCGATGCGGGAGGGCATGCACTTGAAGAACCAGATATGGCAGACCGGCACGGCCAGTTCGATGTGGCCCATGCGCTCGCGGCGCACGCGGGCCAGCGTCACTTCCACCCCGCAGCGGTCGCAGACGACGCCGCGGTGCTTGATGCGCTTGTACTTGCCGCAGGAGCATTCCCAGTCCTTGACCGGGCCGAAGATGCGTTCGCAGAACAGGCCGCCCTTTTCCGGCTTGAACGTGCGGTAATTGATGGTCTCGGGGTTCTTGACTTCCCCTTTGGACCAGGACCGGATGGCGTCGGGCGACGCGACGCCGATCGCGACGTACTCCACCTGGTTGACCTTGTCCAGACCGAGCAACTCGCGGGCGCTTTCTTTGGTGCTGATCATACTATCAGAAGATGGACTGACGAATTAATGTAGTAGTCGAGTGTTCAAATCGCGGTTAAGGCCTGGATGGGCTCGGGTGGCTGGTCCACCGGGTTGGAGTAACCCACCTTCACGTCGAGGCCCAAGCGACTGCATTTCCTTGACGAGCACGTTGAACGATTCCGGAATGCCGGCCTCCAGGCTGTTGTCGCCCTTGACGATGCTCTCGTAGATGCGGGTGCGGCCCTGCACGTCGTCGGACTTGACGGTCAGCAGTTCCTGGAGCGTGTAGGCGGCGCCATAGGCTTCCATGGCCCACACTTCCATTTCGCCGAAGCGCTGGCCGCCGTACTGCGCCTTGCCGCCCAGCGGCTGCTGGGTGACCAGCGAATACGGACCCGACCGCGCGGGCATGGATCTTGTCCGCGACCAAGTGGCCCAGCTTCATCATGTAGATGTAACCCGACCACGATTTCCTGGTCGAATGGCTCGCCGGTGCGGCCGTCGACAGAGCGGGTCTTGCCGTGCTCCGGCAGACTTGGCCTCCTTCAGGTAACCGCGGATTTCCTTTTCCTTGATGCCGTCGAACACCGGCGTGGCGAACTTCAGGCCGAGCAGTTTGGCAGCCCAGCCCAGGTGCGTTTCGAGCACCTGGCCCACGTTCATGCGCGAAGGCACGCCCAGCGGATTCAACACGATGTCCACCGGCGTTCCGTCCGCGACGAACGGCATGTCTTCTTCGGCCACGATCTTGGCGACCACACCCTTGTTGCCGTGGCGCCCGGCCATCTTGTCGCCGACCGACAGCTTGCGCTTGGAGGCGATATAGACTTTGACCGACTTGATGACGCCGCTGTCCACGCCTTCGCCGGATTCGGCGCGCTCGATCTCCTCGTCGTACTGCATCTGCAGGTCGTCGAACT
The DNA here is from genome assembly GCA_963762555.1 of uncultured Verrucomicrobiae bacterium. GTDB lineage: Bacteria > Verrucomicrobiota > Verrucomicrobiia > Limisphaerales > UBA8199 > PALSA-1440. Next base: position 98,895 of record CAVXLO010000038.1, on the reverse strand, counting down.
TCTTTTTGAAGCTGCCGATGATTTCGTTGATCTTGTTGCGAATGGGCGACGGATCGATCTCGATGCGGTCGTAAACCTGCGCCAGCTTGCGCAACAGCGTCTTGGTGATCTTGCGGTTGGCCGGGATGATGATTTCGCCGGTCTCGCTGTTGACCACATCGAGCGGAATCTTTTCGCCCAGCAGAATGTTGCTCAGCGCTTCGGTCAGCTGCTCGCGCAGCTCGTCGGTCTTGCTGCTTGTATTCCTCTTCGACCTCCTTGGCGTGTCGCTTTTCCTCGCGACGGAAGTCTTTAGCTCGCGGTCCGATTCCTTCTTGGCGGACACCTTCACGTCCATGACGATGCCGTAAGTGCCGGACGGAACCTTTAGCGAAGTGTCCTTCACGTCGGCGGCTTTTTCACCGAAGATCGCGCGCAGCAGGCGCTCCTCCGGCGCGAGTTCGGTTTCGCTCTTGGGGGTGATCTTGCCCACGAGGATGTCGCCGGGCTTCACTTCGGCGCCCGACGCGAATGACGCCGTCGGGGCCAAGGTTCTTGAGCGCTTCGTCGCCGAGGTTCGGAATGTCGCGCGTGATTTCCTCGGGCCCGAGCTTGGTGTCGCGGGCGCCGACCTCGAATTCATCAATGTGGATCGAGGTGAAGACGTCTTCCTTGACGATGCGCTCGCTGATGAGGATGGCGTCCTCGAAGTTGTAGCCGTTCCACGGCATGAAGGCGACGAGCACGTTGCGGCCCAGCGCCAGTTCGCCGCCCTGGGTGCAGGGGCCATCGGCGATGACCTGGCCTTTCTTGACGGCCTCGCCCTTCTTGACCAGGATTTTCTGGTTGATGCAGGTGGCGGCGTTGGACCGCATGAACTTGCGCACCTGGTAAACCTAGACGCCCTTGTCCGGATCGTGCTTGATCTTCTTCTTGCCCTCGGGCAGCTTGCCGTCCTCGGTGATGATGATCTGGCTGCCGGTGACGGAAGCCACTTTGCCGGCTTCCTCGGCGACGATGACCGCGCGGGAATCGCGGGCGACGCGCTCCTCCAGGCCGGTGGCGACGAGCGGCGCCTCGGTGACCAGCAGCGGCACCGCCTGGCGTTGCATGTTCGAGCCCATCAACGCGCGGTTCGCGTCGTCGTGCTCGAGGAACGGAATCAGGCTGGCCGCGACCGAGACGAGCTGTTTGGGCGAGACGTCCATGTAATCCACCCGGGCCGGCTCGACGTCGATGAAGTCGCCTTTGCCGCGGCAGACGACGCGGTCGGTGCTGAACTTGCCCTTGTCGTCCACCGGCGAGTTGGCCTGCGCGATGACGTATGCTTCCTCGCGGTCGGCGGTCAGGTAGTCGATATGCTCGGTGACCCGGCCGTTTTCGACCTTGCGATAAGGCGTTTCCAGGAAGCCGAAATCGTTGATGCGGGCAAACGTCGCCAGCGACGCGATCAAGCCGATGTTCGGACCTTCCGGCGTTTCCACCGGGCAAATGCGGCCGTAATGCGACGGATGCACGTCGCGGACTTCGAATCCGGCGCGGTCGCGCGAGAGGCCGCCCGGCCCCAGAGCGGACAGACGCCGCTTGTGCGTCAGCTCGGCCAGCGGATTGATCTGATCCATGAACTGCGAAAGCTGGCTGCGGCCGAAGAAATCGCGGATCACCGCCGACAGCGCCTTCGGATTGATCAGCTTCTGCGGCGACATCGATTCGACGCCCTGATCGAAGAGCGTCATGCGCTCCTTGACGAGGCGTTCGGTGCGGGCCAGGCCGACGCGGCATTGGTTGGCGAGCAATTCGCCCACGGTGCGGACGCGGCGGCTGCCCAGATGGTCGATGTCGTCCAGCGAGCCTTCGCCCTTCTTGAGGCGCAGCAGGTACTTGGTGGCGGCCACCAGATCTTCCTTGGTCAGAATGCGGGAGTCGCCGCCCTTGATGCCCAGCTTCTGGTTGATCTTGTAACGGCCCACGCGGCCCAGATCGTAGCGCTTCGGATCGAAGAACAGCCGCTTGATCAGCGCGCGGGCGTTGGCCGCGGTGGGCGGGTCGCCCGGACGCAGCCGGCGGTAAATGTCCTTGAGCGCCTCCTCCTCGTTCTTGGCGGGATCCTTCTTCATGCACTTGATGACGATCCCGTCGTCGAGGGTGGTATCCACGACCTTGATCTTGGTGCACGCCCAGTTCGGCGATCTGCTTGACCACGGCTTTCGACAGCGGCTCGAAGGCGCGCGCCACCACCAGGCCCTTTTCCTGGTCCACGGCGTCTTCGATCAGGACCTTGTTCGGGAGGTCTTCGCGCTTTTCGGCCTCTTTGACGGTCATTTCCTCGATGTCGTAGAACAGCTTCAGGATCTCCTCGTCGGTGCCCCGAGTCTTTTCCTGGTTGTCCTTGGCCTTGACTGTCGCCATCCAGGAAGGCGAGCGCGCGGAACAACGTGGTCGTCAGGAACTTCCGGCGGCGCTTCTTGCGGTCCAGATAAACGTAAAGCAGGTCGCTGGTGTCGAACTGCGCCTCATACCAGGAGCCGCGGTCGGGGATGATGCGGAAGGAATGCAGCATCTTGCCGTTCGGATGCTGGGTGGCCTCGAAGGCCAGCCCGGGCGAGCGGTGCAACTGGCTGACGATGACGCGCTCGGCGCCATTGATGACGAAGGTGCCCTGCGGCGTCATGAGCGGCAGTTCGCCCATGAAGACCTTTTCCTCTTTGGCCGCTTTCTCCTCCTTGAGCAGGAACGTGACGTAGAGCGGCGCGCCGTAGGTCAGCCCTTCGCGCAAGCATTCCAGCCAGTCCACTTTCGGCTCGCCGATTTCGTAGGAGTGGAAATCCAGCACGCATTTGCCGTCGTAGCTTTCGATGGGAAAGACCTCGGTGAAAACGGCCTGCAGGCCGAGGTTTTTCCGCTTGGAGGGGGACACTTCCGCCTGCAGGAATTCCCGGTACGAATTGGTCTGCAATTCGATCAGGTTCGGCGGAGCGATGATTTCTTTGATTTTGCCGAAGTTGATCCGTTCAGTTGCTCGCGATGGCATTTGGGCCTTTAATAAGTGGCTGGCTACACGGCCAGACCGTTGGTTACTGCTAAACGACAGAAGGCAAGGCACGCGGCGTTCAAGCGCGAACTTGCCGAAACTCGATCCACCCGGGGTGGCGTTGCTGATGTTGTCTTTCTAATCTAGATCTTTCGTTATTCTACTGAGGGCGAAACAGGGCGGCGGTCGAGACGCCGCCGCCCCGAAAGAGAACCCTCTTACTTTACTTCGACTTTGGCGCCGGCATCTTCAAGTTTCTTCTTCGCGGCGTCGGCCTCGGCCTTGGTGGCGCCTTCGAGCACCGGCTTGGGCGCGCCTTCAACCAGGGCCTTGGCTTCGGCCAGGCCCAGGCCGGCCTTGACTTCGCGCACCGCCTTGATGACAGCGATCTTCTTGTCCGGCTGGCACGCGAAGCCAGGATCACGTCAAACGAGTCTTGGCTTCGGCGACTGGCGCGGCGGCCGCCGCCTCCGGCGCCGGGCGGCAACCGCCACCGGCGCGGCGGCGCGACACGCCCCATTTGGTTTCCAGTTCCTTCACCAGCTCGGCGATTTCAATCACCGTCGCGTTACTCAGTTCTTCTACGATTTTTGCTTTATCTAGAGCCATTGTTACCTTTCATTTCGTCTCGTCGTCACCCGCGGCCATGGGCGGATTAAGTCCGCTGCCTGCAAACCGACGATTTACGTTGTTGTTTGTTTGCTTTCCACCCCGCCGGCTTGGAACGGGGGGAAATCTGATTTAGCGCTAACTCGGCCGCGCGGTTGCTGGCGCGCTTCGGCCAGCTTATCGGCCTGGGCCTGCAGCACGCGGGCCATCTGGCCGGCGGGTGTGTTCAGCAGCCGGACCAGCGTGGTGGCCGGGGCGTTGAACACACCCAGCAGTTTGGCCGCGCAAGACCTCCATGGAAGGCAAATCCGCCAGGATCAGGATCTCCGACTGTTCCAGGCGCTCGTTGTTCAAGTAGCCGAACTTCACCTTCAGCCGGTCGAACTCGGCGCCGAAGGTCTTGACCACTTTGGCCGCGGTGGAAATGTCCTGCTGGCCGGTGACGACCGCCAGCTGGCCGCCGAGAGTGCCGTTCAAATCGCCGACGCCGGCTTCTTTGGCCGCGATGCGGAAGACGGAGTTCTTGACCACGTGGATCTCGGCGCCGGCCTTGGTCAGGCGCTTGCGCAGTTCGGTCATGTGGGCCACCTTCAGGCCCTTGTAATCCACCACGATGAAGAACGGCGAGGCGTTCAGCCGGGCGAGATATTCCTTCGTCAGATTTTGCTTTTCAGCACGCATGTGTCGTATAGATTCGTTAGAGAGTTAAAGCCAGGTTGCGCTCAGGCGGCGAATTCCTTCATTCCACGCCGCACCGGCGGGCTCATCGTCGCCGAGAGCGTGCAGCTGTGAATGTAAGTGCCCTTGCACGCTGTGCGGGCCGGGCCTTGGCCACCGCGTCAATGACCGCGCGGGCGTTCTCCTCGATCTGCGTCGGCGCTGAAGCGCGAGCTTGCCCACCGGGACATGCACGTTGCCCGCCTTGTCAATCTTGAACTCGACGCGGCCGGCTTTGACTTCTTTGACCGCGTTGGCGGTATCGTCGGTGACCGTGCCGGTCTTGGGATTGGGCATCAGCCCGCGCGGGCCGAGCACCTTGCCCAGCTTGCGGACTTCGGCCATGGCTTCGGGGGTGGCGACGGCCACGTCGAAATCCGTCCAGCCTTCCTGGCATTTCTTGATCATGTCCTCGAAGCCGACGTATTCGGCGCCGGCGGCCTTGGCGGCCTCGGCGGCCGGGCCGCTCTTGGCGAAAACCAGCACGCGGACGGTCTTGCCGCTGCCGTGCGGCAGCGGAACGGTGCCGCGAACCATCTGGTCGGATTGCTTGGGATCAACCCCGAGGCGAAAGGCGAGATCAACGGTCTCGTTGAACTTGGCCTTCGGGAACTTGGCCAGGACTTCGACGGCGGCCTTGAGCGGATAGGCCTTCTTCCCATCCACCATTTCGAGCGCTTTTTTGTATCGTTTGCTTGGCATTTAGTTTGTTGCGGTGCAAGCGAGCCTTGGGCTCTCCCGCGGTTGTTTACTCTATTTCCGGCGGTTCGATGTCTGAATCAGCCGCACCGACTTCGATGCCCATGCTGCGGGCGGTGCCGGCGACGACGCGGAATGCGGCTTCTTCGGAGGTCGCGTTCAGATCCTTCGCCTTGATCTTCACGATCTCCAGGACCTGCTTGCGGGTCACCTTGCCGACTTTTTCCTTGTTCGGCTCTTTGGACCCGGCGGTGATGCCGGCCGCCTTCTTGAGCAGCACCGAGGCGGGCGGCGACTTGGTGATGAAAGTGAACGACTTGTCCTGATAAACCGTGATGACCACCGGAATGATCATGCCCGCGCTGGTCTTTGGTCGTGGCGTTGAACTCCTTGCAGAAAGCCCATGATGTTGACGCCGTGCTGGCCCGAGCGCCGGGCCGACCGGCGGCGCCGGGTTGGCCTGCCCCGCCGGGATCTGCAATTTGATCTGTCCAGTATTTTCTTTGCCATATAAATCGTCAGAATTGAAACGTGAATGCAATGGTGTCAGAACGCGTTCAGCCATGCTCCAGCAGTCGATCGCTTCAATTCATGCTCTACCCTTTTCCACCTGCCAGTATTCCAGTTCGACCGGCGTATTTCGGCCGAAAATGTTGACCGTCACCTTCAGCTTGCCGCGCTCCGGTTCGATTTCCTCGATCACGCCGCTGAAATTGAGGAACGGACCGTTGTTGATCTTGACCGTCTCGCCAACGTCGAAGCTGCACCTTGGGCTTCTCGTGTCTCTTCGGAGGCCGAGATCTGGCTCTTGATCGCCTCGACTTCCTCGGCCGGGGTGGGCGTGGGCGGTTCGCCGCCGACGAAGCCGATGACGCCCTGGGTTTCCTTGATGAAATACCACGGCTTCTCGATGATGCGCTTGTTCTCGTCCAGCAGCACCATGTCGACGAACACGTAACCGGGCCAGAGCTTGCGGGTGGAAACGGTCTTCTTCTGGTTCCGCACCTCGACCACCTTCTCCATCGGCACCAGGACTTCTTTGATGTACTCGCCCATTTCCTCGGGCTTGATGCGCTTCTCGATGCTCTCTTTGACCTTCTGTTCCTGGCCGGAAAGGTATGGATGACAAACCACTGGCTTCGCATGGTCGTCTAGAGTTTGAAGAACATGAACACGCGGAAGAAGACCTGATCCACCAGCACGATGAAGCCGCCCAGCAGGACGATCGAAATGGTAATCACGACCGTCGAGCCCTTCAGTTCGTCCCAGGTCGGCCAGGTGCATTTGCGCAATTCCTCCCGGGTCTGCTGCACGTAATTGGTCAGTTGCAGCAAGTAGCCTTTGCGCCAGAGAAACGCAAAGGCGATCCCGACCACCGCGACCCAGATTCCAATGTTTATTAAGTCACTCACAATTTTCAGTTTGGCGGAGAGGGAGGGATTCGAACCCCCGTCGGCGGTTAAGCCGAAGCGGTTTTCAAGACCGCCGCGATAGACCACTCTGCCACCTCTCCGGCGTGGCCGTTTGGCAGGGCGGGAGGGACTCGAACCCCCAACCGACGGTTTTGGAGACCGCTACTCTACCAATTGAGCTACCGCCCTACTGCCGTCGAGTGATCGCATTCTTTGCACCAGGCAAATAGGGAGGCGGGGCGAATCGCCCCGCGCTCCCGCGATCTCCAGACCCGGCTATTCGAGCACCTCGGTCACGCGGCCGGCGCCGATGGTGCGGCCGCCCTCGCGAATCGCGAAACGCTGGCCTCTCTCCATCGCCACCGGGGCGATCACCTTCACCTCGACGGAGACATTGTCGCCCGGCATCACCATTTCCACCCCCTGCGGCAGGCTCACCGTGCCGGTCACGTCCGTGGTGCGGAAATAGAACTGCGGGCGGTAGTTGGTGAAGAACGGCGTATGGCGGCCACCTTCTTCCTTCGACAGCACATACACTTCCGCCTTGAAATTCGTGTGCGGCGTGATGCTGCCGGGCTTGGCCAGCACCATGCCGCGCTCGACTTCGTCCTTCTTGGTGCCGCGCAGCAGCACGCCGACGTTGTCGCCCGCGTTGGCCGAATCCAGCAGCTTGCGGAACATTTCGATGTCCGTCGCCACCGTCTTGCGGGTGTCCTTCAGCCCGACGATTTCGACGTCGTCCATGCGCTTGAGCAGGCCGCGCTCCACACGACCGGTCACGACCGTGCCGCGACCTTCAATGTTGAACACGTCCTCGATGCACATCAGGAACGGCTTGTCCACTTCGCGCGTCGGCAGCGGGATGAACGCGTCAATCGCTTCCATCAATGCCTGGATGGACTTCTCGCCTTCCGGCTCGCCCGCCAGCGCCGCCTTGGAGCTGCCGCGCACGACCGGGGTCTTGTCGCCCGGGAATTCGTACTTGGTCAGCAGGTCGCGGATTTCCATCTCGACCAGCTCCAGCAACTCCGGGTCGTCCACCAGGTCCACCTTGTTCAAATAGACCACGATGGCCGGCACGCCGACCTGGCGGGCCAGCAGGACGTGCTCCTTGGTCTGGGGCATCGGGCCTTCCGAGGCGTCCACGACCAGGATCGCGCCGTCCATCTGGGCCGCGCCGGTGATCATGTTCTTGATGAAGTCCGCGTGGCCGGGGCAGTCAATGTGGGCGTAATGCCGCTTGTCGCTCTGGTATTCGACGTGCGACACCGCGATGGTCACCGTCTTGGTCTCGTCGCGCACCGTGCCGCCCTTGGTGATGTCCGCGTAGGAGATCGGCGTCGCCAGGCCCTTTTTGGACTGAGTCTGCGACGATCGCGGCGGTCAGCGTGGACTTGCCGTGGTCGATGTGCCCAATGGTGCCGACGTTGACGTGCGGTTTCGTTCGTTGAAATTGCTCTTTTGCCATTGCTGTCTCCTGGATGTTGTTGTCTCTGTTATCTACTGCTTACGTGTGCGCTGGCGCAACTTACATTCTCAAACGCAATTCTGTTATCTTTACTGTTTAACGCTCTGGAGCCCATGATCAGGATTGAACTGATGACCTCGTCCTTACCAAGGACGCGCTCTACCAACTGAGCTACATGGGCGTCGGCCAAATCTAATACTTCCATCCTGATACCAAAAAACGACAAAAACCCATTGCCCCCGCCTTCCCGTTCAAAAAAGCTCAGGAGCTACTGGTTTTCGACTTTTTACGGCCCAAAGACTGCGGGAAATACGAAACTGGCTGGGGCCTGTCAACGGGTTTCACAACTTTTTTTCCCTTTTTTTCTGCCAGCCCCAACGCGCCTCTATTAAGCCCAACCTTGCCCCCATCTTCAAGGCGAAACCGGAGACTTACGGCAATCCAATGGGCTTTTGGCCCCGCTGCCCCCCTGACGGATCACATGCGTGTAAATCATCGTCGTCGAGACGCCATTATGCCCCAGCAACTCCTGGATGGTGCGGATGTCGGCGCCCAAGTTGAGGGTTGAAGGTTGAGGGTTAAACCCATCGCCACTATCAGGAGCTTTACTCGGCTGCCGAGAAGCAAAGCCGCGTGCTCAGTGGATTGAAGAAATCCCTCGAACGGCACTAACCCTCAACTCTCAACCTTCAACCCTCAACTCCCCTCAACGCCTGGTTCTGCGTCGAGGCCGCCACATGCCCGTTCACCGCCAGATCGCTGAGAAACTGCTCGATCTTGGCCTCGCCTCCATTGAGATCTTCCCGGCAGCGCATCCCGTGGAATTTGATATGGCGCCCAATCCAGTCACAATAACTGCGCTCGGTGCGAATGGAGTAGTGCTTGAGCCGCATTACTTCCCGCACCTGGTCAAGCAACTTTAGCTTCGGATTGGGGGTAATTAACTCGAAGCGCACCTGGCAGAAGCCTTGCCCAGCACGCAAAATAAACGCTTGCACTCCGGCCACGGCTCCTGATAAGCTCCCGCATGCTTGGTGAGCCCGAAAACCAATTCTCCCTCACCCGCGCGGCGCGAAAAAGCAAATGCCTATCAGTATCTGGTAATCCATTAAAAAGCATGAAACCACTCGATCACCCTAAAAACATCGTCCGAGTAACATTCTTCGCAGGCCTGATGCTCAGCGCCATTTCAGCCTTTGGCGACAGCGGCACCTGGTCCAATCCCTCGGGAGGGAGTTGGACTCTGGGCGCCAATTGGAGCGGGGAGTTATTGCTGACGGGGCGGACTCGACCGCGGATTTTAGTCAGTTGGACCTGACGGCAGATGCCGTGAGTCTCTCAATGGCGCTCGCACGATAGGTAATTTGATGTTTGGGGATGGTTATCCCGACCATGACTGGAGCCTGCTACCGGGTACGGGCGACCCCCTTACACTCGCGGTTGGTTCCGGGGTGCCAAGCTCATCGTAAATAACCGGTCCGCAACGCTGGGGGTGGCCCTCGCCGGCACGCAAGGTCTGTGGATCCCGGGCGCAGGCACTCTCGTCTTGACAGGGACCAATGTCTATTCCGGCCCCACAACCATTAATGCCAGCAGGGCGAGGTGACCTATGCCGGCGACGGCGCCGAGCACCCGCACTGCGGGCGGCTCTCTTTGTGGGCGGTGCCTATGGAATCGCGGCCCTCAATTTCAACAGCACCGGCACTTCGACGTTCGCTACGAATAGCAGTTCCCTGATGATGTATGTCGGTGGCAAGGGTGCCTCGGGTGACACGGGGGCGGGCGCCATCAATCAGAGCAACGGCACCGTCAATTTTGGCAATACCAGTTATCTTACATTCGGCCTTACCGGATGGGGTATTTATAGTGCCTATGCGCTTTCGGGCGGCACCTCGAACATTATCCCCGGCCCGGGGATTCGCCTCGGTTTTGGCGGCATTGGTCCTTCTTTCGTCGGGTGGCACCCTGAATTGCGGGCGTTGGTTTGCTATTGGCATCCCTGCGGCAAGCTCTCTGGGCGTAGCCACTTTCACCGGTGGTGCGGCAACGATCAATTCGTCCTACCGTTTCCTGGTCCCGGATTATGCTGGAGCCACTGCAGTGCTTAATATCGGTTCCGAAGCAGGGGGCAATCGCAGTGATTACCCATTTGAATACCACTGGGCTGAGCCTGCAGAACCAAACCGGTGGTAACGGCACGCTGAACTTAAACCGGGGCTTACCTCAAATCGGGGGTCCGATCTTTCGGCATAACTCCTCGGGAGGCAGCGCGGTGTTGAATCTGAACGGAGGCACTTTCCAGGCCGGCTTGGACAGCATCACCCTGATCAAGAGCGGCCTCAGCAGCGTTAATCTCTACAATGGCGGCGTGATTGTGGATACCCAGGGTTACTCCGTCACCAATTCGGTCGCCTTGTCCAATCCGCCAGGCAATGGCCTCTATCCCGCGGGTGGCACACTCGCTATCTCGACGGGCGGAGGATCTGACTATATCGGCGTGCCGTTCGTCGCCGTCACCTCAATGGGGTATGGCTCCAACGCCACCGCTATCGCCAATCTTTCCGGCGGTGTGATTACCGGGGTCACCCTGACCTCTCCTGGAAGAAAATTATACCGCGGGAGATGTGATCCTGTTTAGCTTCGCCGGCGGGGGCGCCGACCATTGCGGCCGACCCGTTCTACTACACAGTGCCCCAGGGAGACCTGGATCCAAACGTCAGTGGTGCGCTGACCAAGGAGGGCTTCAGGAAATCTGGCTCTGACAGCCGCACCCCATTACGCCGGCTCCACTTCATCACTGCGACACCCGGCAGCCACGACCGATGGCGCTCTCGGTTCAGGAGATGTGCTCGTAACAAATGGGGCTGTACTTACCCTGACGGGCAGTCTTAACAACGCTTATCTTGCTACCACCGCAAACCTGGTTGTGAGCCCCTCTCCATGGTCAACCTCAACTTCGTGGGCACCAACACCATCAAGGCTCTTCGCTGGATGGCGGGCAGAGTTATGTGGCCACCGGTTCCTGGGGTAGTCCAGACTCCACCGCGGTCAATAAGTCCGCGCTATTTATCGGCCTGGAATTTTCCGTCCGTGGTGCCTCGACCGTTGCAATCGTGACGCTGTCTTACTCCTTAACCCGTCGCAGTTGATGCCTCTGTTGACCTTCAGCCCTACGTGCCGCCACCACCGGTCCGCCAGCACCGTGACCTTCACAGATGGCACGACCGTTTTGGGCAGCGCCGCTGAATGGTGCAGGCAATGCCCCGTTCTACGACCGCACTGCTGACGGCTCACGCTAATGACGCCATATACAACGGCAACGGCACCTACGGCCCCTCTGCGTCTGATGTCCCTGCACCCAGACCGTAACCCAGGTCCCGTGCCCTGGACTGGTGCTGCCAGCCATCTTTCGGACACCAGTTCGATCAATTGGACCACGATCTTCGTCGCCGCCTATGGTGAGGGCGCAGAGGTGACCTTCGATGATTCCGCCACGGCACTACCGATGTCTACCCTTCCTGCCACGGTCTCGCCGTCCGGTTTCCTGTTTACAATGATCTGAAGAACTCACCTTCCGGGAGGAGTAGAAGCGGGCGTGGGGCTCCTCAAATGAAGCCACCTCTTAGGGATTCACCGTGCCCGCAGAGACCGTGTTGGGCCTCTCATTCCCAGAATGGGAAGAGTAGACAGGTCTTTTTAATCACTTGGCATTATGATAATTGACATGATACTTTATGCCATTCGGCAGCTTGTGACCGAAATCCCACTGATCACTGTTCTCATTGGTTGTATCGTAGTAGCGATCATTTTCTGGCGCCCGCAGCGCCCATCTCACCGTCGCTCTTTCCTGGAATTACCTGACCTTTGCGCGACGCGTATGTGCTCGTGGCTTGCGCGTTCACATTGGCGCTTCTGTTCTTGTATCCATTTAGTTGGGCGTGTGTGCTGGCTGCCGGAGACCAGAACGTGCCAGGCATCAGCATGGCATTCAGCATCGGTTGGTCTGCGGCAACGGGCGATTGCCACGATTCCTCCTCTTTCCCCTATCGGTTCCTCGTTCCGGATTATGCCGGCGCTACAGCCGTGCTCAATATCGCTCCGAGCGGGCGGCAATGCAGTTATTACACATTTGAACACTACGGGCGTAAGCGTGCAGAACCAAACCGGCGGCATGGGCACCGTCAACCTCAATAGTGGCACCTTGCAGTTGGGCGGTCGATCTTCCGCAATAATCTCGTCGGCGGAAGCGCAACAGTAAACCTGAACGGCGCCACACTTCAGGCAGGCCGAAACACTACGTTGCTCGCCAGTTCTCTGGGCACGGCGACTGTCTATAACGGCGGCGTTGCTGGTTATCGCCGCATATACCGGGATGGAAGCCGACATGAGGATTCGGGAAACGGCATCTAACCAAGCGCCTGGCGCCGTCGCGGTTCCAGGCGGCGGTTCCCGTTTCATCGGCGCGCCTCTCGTTACGGTTTAGGCCGCACGGCTCATCCGCGCCGTGGCGATTGCGACGATAGCTGGCGGCGTCGTGACCAATGTCGTGCTGACCTGCCCTGGTTCGGATTATGAAATTGACGATCGTCCTGACCTTCATGTTCTGCGCCGGGGGCCCTGTATGGCGGCAGATGCGCTCAATTCACAATGCGAAGCCGGCGACCTTAAAGCCAACGGGACAGGTGAACGTACAAAACTCGGCATAGGAACGGTGACCCTGCAGCCGGCGCAATACCTTTACGGACCGACGGTTGTTATCGCGGTTTGAAGACGGTCAAGGTTCACTGACGGCTGAAAGCGCTGTCACTGTGACCGGCGATGCGCTTGGCGGCAATGGCGTGGTCTATAGTCCGGTCACCTGTGCAATCCGGTGGCGCGCTGAACCCTGGAACCTCAGCCATTGGCGCGCTGACCATTGCCAATACCCTGACCCTGGCCGATGGCAGCACCACGAGCATCAAAATAGATAAGGCTTCTAACACCGACAACGTCGTCGCGGTCAACTCCGTGAACTACGGCGGCAAGCTGGTGGTCTCGAACCTGGCGGGCATTCTTGAAATCGGAAATTCGTTCAAGCTGTTCAGCGCTGGCAGCCATTCCGGCACCTTCGCGCAGGTGGCCATCTCCGGCGCGTCCGGAACGTTTGACTCCGCGAGCGGCATGCTGACCATCACCGGCCTCACGGCCGATTATCCTACAAACATCTCGTATTCCTTCACGAGCGGCCAGTTGTCGATGACCTGGCCCGAAACGCACAAGGGCTGGTACACGCAATCCAACTCGGTGACATCGCGAACGGCGCGATGTGGTTCGATATTCCAGGTTCCGACGCAGGAACAACCCTGAATATCACTGTGGATACTTCCACTCCGAAAGTGTTTTATAGATTGCGTCAGCCTTAAGATGTTCTGCAGGAAGGGCCGGCGGCGGAGTCGCCGTCAGCCCGGGCGGCTGGTATGGTTAAAGAAGCGAAAATATAAGCAACCGCTCCGACACACAGCGGCGCCCGGAGCGCAAGACGCGGGCGTTCACCTTGATCGAGCTGCTCGTGGTGATCGCAATCATCGCAATCATCGCGATTCTCGCGGCGATGTTGCTGCCCGCCCTGGACAAAGCCAAATCCAAGGACCAGGCAGTCAGGGGTCAACCCATAGCTTGGGTCATTTTCGGAATTGACAATCGTTTGAGCATAGTCTTGTATGTCGGCATGCCGCGCAAGCTGCGCATCGAGTATCCAGGGGCCATGTATCACGTGATGAGCCGTGGCGACCGGCGAGAGAAGATTTACCTGGATGACGTGGACCGGCAGGACTTCGTCAAGACGCTGGCGGAAGCGTGCCAGAAAACCAATTGGCAAGTGCATGCGTATTGTCTGATGCCCAATCACTACCACTTGGTGCTGGAAACCCCGGAACCGAACCTGGTGGCGGGGATGGCGTGGCTGCAGAGCACCTACACCATTCGGCTAAACCATCGCCACCAGCTTTTCGGGCATGTTCTGAGCGGGAGGTATAAGGCGCAGTTGGTTGAAGGCAGTGGCAACGGCTATCTGCGGACGGCGTGCGATTACGTGCATCTCAACCCGGTGCGGGCGCGGATGCTCCAGGCGCCAGAGCGGCTGCTGTCGTATCCGTGGAGCAGCTTTGGTGCGTATATGGCGGCGCCGGAGCATCGGCCTTCGCTGGGTGCGGGTGGACCGGCTGCTGGGCGAGCACGGAATCCAGGAGGACACGCCGACGAGCCGGGCGCAGTTCGAGCAGTGGATGGAGCGGCGGCGGCTGGAGGAGACGGACCGGAGGCCCTCAAGGTGTTGCGCCGAGGCTGGTGCCTGGGCAGCGGAGTTCCGGCGGGAGATGTTGGTGAGGATGGAGGGCAAGCTTGGGGAGCATCACTCCGGTGAGTTGCACCGGGCCAGTGCCGAGGCCAAGGCGGAGCGGATCATCGCCGAGGAACTGCAGCGGCAGGGTTGGCAGGAAGCGGACTTGCTGGCCCGGCGCAAGAATGACGCAGTCAAGCTGGAGATTGCGGCGCGGCTGAGGCGAGAAACAACGCTCTCGACCAAAGCGATTGCCGCGCGGGTGCACCTGGGTAGCACAAAGGCGGCGAATCGGAGCTTGCACCGCTATATGCGCGGGGGCGCAGCCGCCAGTGCGGGCCAGGGGCAACTGGGGATATGACCAATGGAGCTGCCAGGAACTGACCCAAGCTATGGGTTGACCCCTTCTACGGTTTTTGAAGCGGGAACCTGTTGCTCCCACTTGGCCGCCATGGGCCGGAACCGGGAAATGAACCTGCGTTAGTCAGTGCCGGAAAAAAGGGGCCCTTCAGCGAGGTCTGAAGGAAGGCCGACAGCCGGCAACGGGATGGAAGCAGCACTGCACAAGTGCCCACCAATACCAGACTTGTGCAATCCAGAGGGAAAGTTGTGGAGATAGGTTGTTCTGGTAACCCCCGGATGTCCGATGCTCAGCCCCTCTGGGGTCTGTCTTGGGCTGTGACCAGGTAGTGACCAGGTAGTGACCATGTAGTCACCAGGTAGTGACCAGGTAGTAGCGCTACTACCTGGTCACTACCTGGTGACTACATGGTCACTACCTGGTCACAGCGGGATAGAGGGGCGCGTGCCGGTCAGGGGCGTCTGGGAAGAGAATGCCCCGAACCCTCTCCAAAAAACGGGAGACTGCTTGCGATTGCCCCTCCTGATCCCCGACGGGGAATGCCGATTAGGGGCGGCTGCCCGCTACCAGCCCCTTCTTCCCGCCAGTGGCAAAAGTCCAATTCGCAAGCTGTCGGCCGCTTTTTTGGGAGCAACCCGGGCACAGGCTTAGCGGTTAAGGTCTGGATCACGTGGGAAAGCGGAAGTTCCACTGGCGCATGTTCTTGGTGCAAAACTGGCCTTTTACAGAGGTCTGGAAGTTTGTTGCGGTGCTCGTGAGTGTTCCCGAGGGCGCCCAGGTATCCGACCAGGAGCCACGATTCCCAGGGCTGCATCAAGCTCGCCCGGAGCGCGAGCCGTCCCGGCTCGCAGCGGCCACCGGTGCTCCCGGATTCCCTGGTTTTCTGGGCATTGCTCGCGTTCCTGCGTGCTGCGAGCCGGGACGGCTCGCGCTCCGGGCGAGCTTGATGCAGCCCTGCACGATTCCAATGAAGCGCATTTCGTGCTTGAACAGGGAGTGGTAAGTTGTTATAATTCATCACTACTTGAACGAAAACACCGTAAGCGAAAGTGCGGCGCGACAAGGGCGGCGAAGCTTCCTTACATGGTTCCTGGGAGGCTCGGTCACGGCACTGCTGGCTTCGATTGCGTACCCGATTGCCCGATATCTCGGCACACCCAAGATGCCGGAGGCCGCCACCAACCAGGTGCAGGTGGGCCCGACCAACGATCCGGAGCTGGTGGAGAAGGGCTTCAAGATTGTCCCCTTTGGCAACCAGCCGGTGATCGTGATCAAGCTGAGCGACACGGATATCCGCGCTTTCTCGGCCGTATGCACGCACCTGGCCTGCATCGTCGAGTATCAGAAGTCGAAGCACGACATCTACTGCAACTGCCACGGAGGCGTGTATGATTTGCACGGGCGCAATATTTCGGGCCCGCCGCCGCGGCCTTTGACGCCTTACCAGGTCCACATCGTGGAGGGAGCGGCGGGCCAGCCGGGCACGATCGTCATTTCCAAGGCCTGAGCCATGAGCTGGGAGCGCACCCGAATCTATCGCTGGCTCAATGAACGGTTGCCGGTCGGCGAGATTACGGAGGCCGCCAGCCACAAGG
Organism: uncultured Verrucomicrobiae bacterium; assembly: GCA_963762555.1. Taxonomy (GTDB): domain Bacteria; phylum Verrucomicrobiota; class Verrucomicrobiia; order Limisphaerales; family UBA8199; genus PALSA-1440. The sequence goes on along the minus strand of CAVXLO010000038.1, from coordinate 82,708 downwards.
AAGTGCCCATGCACCGGTATTCGGCGCTGTATTTCTTTGGGGGCATGACCCTGTTCTTTTTCATTGTCCAGGTGGCGACGGGCATTTTGCTCATGCTCTACTACCGCCCGTCGTCGGACAATGCGTTCGAGTCGGTCGAGTTCATCATGGCGACGGTGCCGTTTGGCTGGCTGATCCGCTCGATTCATTCCTGGTCGGCGAACCTGATGATTTACTTCGCGTGCGTGCACCTGGCCTCGGTCTATTTCCTCAAGGCGTATCGGCGGCCGCGGGAGATGACCTGGATCAGCGGCTCGCTGCTGCTGTTTCTGGCGCTGGGGTTTGGCTTTTCGGGCTACCTGCTGCCGTGGAATGAACTCTCTTTCTTTGCGACCAAGGTGGGGACGGACATCGCCGGGGTGATCCCGGTCGTCGGCGAACCCATCATGCGCTTTCTGCGCGGGGGGAACCAGGTGACCGGGGGCACGCTTTCCCGGTTCTACGGCTGGCACGTGGCGATTCTCCCGGCGGTGACCACGGTGCTGCTGACGATCCACCTGGCTTTTGTGCAATTGCAGGGCATGAGCGTGCCGCCGGGGCGGGAGACGGAGTCCAAGGGCAGGCCGGGCATGAAGTTCTTTCCGCATTTCCTGCTGCGGGAACTCTTTGGGTGGACGCTGGCTTTGGCGATGCTGGCGGCCTTTGCGGCGCTCTTCCCGTGGTCGCTGGGGCAAAAGGCGGATCTGTTCGCGCCGGCCCCGCCGGGCATTCGGCCCGAGTGGTATTTCATGTTCATGTTCGAGACGCTCAAGATGGTGCCGGGGGGTGAATTCCTGGGCGTCGAATACGAAGTGATCCCGATCATCCTTTTCTCGCTGGGGGGGCTGGTGCTGGTGCTGGTGCCGTTCCTGGATCGCAGGGTCAATCGGGACGGTCGCAGCCCGCTCTTCACGGCGGTGGGCTGGATTGCGGTGGCGTACATGGTGGGCCTGACCGCCTGGGGCTACCAGTCGCTCGTGCCGGTGTGGGTGGTGCTGGCGACCGTGGTCATCATCGTCGTCATCACGCTCGTGACGCGCGAGCATCCCGGAGGAAAGTCATGAGGGCGACGCGTTTGCTGATTGGGCTGGTCCTGTGCTCGGGCCTGGTTGCCGGCGGGCGGGCGGCGCAGACTTCCTGCATCCAGTGTCACGGGAACCCGGATTTCATCCAGAACAAGGCGTGGTTGCAAATGGTGCAGGATTTCACCAACGACGTGCACTACGCGGCCGGGTTGTCCTGCCAGGATTGTCACGGCGGGAATCCGGACCCGAAGCTGGCCGAGGATCCGTATGGCGCGATGGACAAGGCCTACCAGCCCAACCCGTATCGCGGCAAACCGGCGCGGACGGCCATTCCCGAGTTCTGCGGGCGCTGCCACTCGGATGTCGAATACATGAAGCGATTCAACCCCGAGGAGCGGGTGGACCAATTGAAGGAATACTGGACCAGCCGGCATGGCGAGCTCCTGCGAACCGGCGACACCAACGTGGCGGTGTGCGTGGATTGCCACGGAACCCACACCATTCGCTCGCCCTCGGACGTGCAGTCCTCGGTTTATCCGACCGCGGTGGCCCTGACGTGCAGCCGATGCCATTCGGACCCTAAGCACATGGCCGGCTACAAGACCCAGACGGGGGCGCCGCTGCCCGTCGATCAGTACGCCCAGTGGCGGCGGAGCGTTCATGCGCAGGCGATGTACGAAAAGGACGACCTCTCCGCGCCGACCTGCAACGATTGCCACGGCAATCACGGCGCGGTGCCGCCGCAAGTCAGCTCGATCATCTTCGTTTGCGGCAACTGCCATGGCCGCGAGGCCAGCCTCTTCCGCGCCAGCCCCAAGTACACAGGGTTCCAGACGCACAACGAGGCTTACCTGCCGACGATGGGCAAGGACCATTGCGCGGCGTGTCATGAGCCGCCCTTGCCCAGCGCGGCGATCACGAACATCACCCAATTCAGCGAGTGCATCACCTGCCACGGCAATCACGCGATCATCCGCCCGGCCATTACCATGCTGGGGCCGCTGCCGGACACCCCTTGCGCCTACTGTCACGAAGGGGGCCAGATTGCCGGCGGACCTTCCGAGCCGGCGCCAATGGTTCAGCAGTACAAGAGCGAGAAACAAGTGCTCCTCCAGGAGGCCGCCGCCGCGGGTCTCGAAGGCGGCGTCCGTTTCGACTGGCTGGTGGACCGGTCCCTGGACCTGCCCATGCACCGGTTGTCCGGCAGTCGCGAGCGAGGTCCCGGCGCGCTGCAACAGGAGTTCCAAAGCCTGTTTGTCAAATTCCGCATTGGCAAGACGCGCTTCACCTACACCAATGTCACCACCGGCGCCGTCGTCGAGCAAAAGGTGGTCCGCTGCACCGAGTGTCACGAGCCGAAGTCCACGGGCTTCCAGGTCTCCAGCAAGTTCGCGGATGGCATGCACCAATTGGCCGCCGAGACTGCCCGGGCGGAGCGGACCCTGCTGAAGGCCCAGCGCGGCGGCGTGGAAGTGCGCAAGCCCCGCCTGCAACTCGACAAGGCGGTGGATGCGGAGATCCAACTGCAAGTAATGGTGCACACTTTCAATGCCGCCACCAACAGCCCGTTTGTCCTGAAGTGTGACCAGGGGCTGAAGGTCGCGCAGGCCGGACTCACCGCGGGCGACACCGCCCTGGAGGAGATCGGTTATCGCCGCAAAGGGCTGCTCATCTCCCTGGCCATCATCCTCTGTGTGCTGGTCGGGTTGGGCCTCAAAATACGCCAGGTGTCCCGACGCTGACGCGCCCCCGAGCCAATGGCATCGCGGGGAGAAAACAACCTGTCGTGAGGACTTGAATTGCTCGGGGACTGCGACTCGCTGATAGGGAGTTCATCATGGACTGGAGCTTTTGGATCAAGCTCAAGCAGGAAGAACGGCTGATGCTGCGGCATGTTCCGGCTGAATACCCGGCCTACCAGCAACAGGTGAAAGCCCTGGTGCCGTTTTTGATCTGACGGAGGGGGACTTCGGCCTTCGGGTTTCGGCCTTCTTTCGGCCTTCGGGTTTCGGGTTTCGGGTTTCGGATTTGGGGGGCCGCGCGCTTGGCGGTACGGTCGAGAAGCACCCACCAAGGAGTGACACACGCCGGCCCACGTTGACTCCGCTCCTGCGCGCTCGTAGCTTGGCTTTTGATGTTCGAACTCGTTGCGCCATACCAACCCGCCGGAGACCAGCCGCAAGCGATTGCGAAGCTGACGGAAGGGTTGTCGGCGGGCGCGAAACACCAGGTGCTGCTGGGCGTCACCGGCTCGGGCAAGACGTTTACCGTCGCCAACGTCATCCGGAACGTGAACCGGCCCACGCTGGTCATCTCGCACAACAAGACCCTGGCCGCGCAACTTTACGCCGAGTTCAAGAGCTTCTTCCCGAACAACGCCGTCGAATACTTCGTCAGCTACTTCGATTACTACCAGCCCGAGGCCTATATCCCGCGCACCGACACCTTCATCGAGAAGGATTCGAGCATCAACGACGAGATCGAGCGGCTGCGGCTCTCGACCATGAGCAGCCTGTTCGCGCGCCGGGACGTGATCGTGGTCGCCAGCGTCTCGTGCATCTACGGCATCGGCAGCAAGGAGGATTACGAGGCGATGGTCATCCCGATTCGCGCCGGCATGGAGATGGCCCGCGACCATTTCCTGCACCGGTTGGTGGACCTGCAATACACGCGCAACGACATCGAGTTCACGCGCGGCCAGTTCCGCGTGCGGGGCGACACGGTGGAACTCTGCCCGGCCGGCCGCGAGGACGCGTTGCGGGTCGAGTTCTTCGGCGACGCAGATCGAGCGCATCACGCGGTTCGAGCCGCTGACGGGGCATAAGCTCGAAGAGCTTGGAGGCGGTGACGATTTACCCCGGCAAACAGTTCGTCACGCCGTCCGAGAAGCTGCGCCCGGCCGTGCTGGCCATCCGGGAGGAGCTGGGCGAGCGCATCGCCTGGTTCGAGAAGCAGGGCAAGCTGCTGGAGGCGCAGCGCATCAAGATGCGCACCGAATACGACCTGGAGATGATGGAGGAAATGGGGTTCTGCTCGGGCATCGAGAATTACTCGCGGCATATCGCCGGACGCCCGGCCGGCTCGCGCCCCTGCACGCTGTTTGACTTCTTCCCGAAGGATTACCTGCTCGTGATGGATGAATCGCACGCCACCGTCCCGCAGATCGGCGGCGATGTATGAGGGCGACCGGTCGCGCAAAACCGTGCTGGTCGAATACGGCTTCCGCCTGCCCAGCGCGCTGGACAACCGCCCGCTCAGCTTCCAGGAGTTTCAAGGGCTGCAGAACCAGGTGATCTACGCCAGCGCCACCCCCGGCCCCCGCGAGCTGGAGTGGGCGCGCCAAGGTAGGGCAGGCGTCCCGCCTGGCTCCGGCGTAGTCGAGCTGGTCGTCCGGCCCACCGGCCTGGTGGACCCCAAGATCACGCTCAAGCCGCTGGGGGGGCAGATTGACGATCTCATCAACGAATGCCGCAAGCGGGCCGAGGCCAAGGAACGCGTGCTGGTGACCACGCTCACCAAGCGCACCGCCGAGGAGCTTACCGACTACCTGCGCGAGATCGGCATCAGCGTGCAGTATCTCCACAGCGAGATCGACGCCATCGAGCGCGTGGAGATTCTGCGCTCCTTGCGCAAAGGGGAGTTCGACGTGCTGGTCGGCATCAACCTGCTGCGCGAGGGGCTCGACCTGCCCGAGGTCTCGCTGGTGGCGATCCTGGACGCGGACAAGGAAGGCTACCTGCGCAGCGCCACGAGCCTGATCCAGACGGCAGGCCGCGCCGCGCGCCACCTGCACGGCGAGGTCATTCTCTACGCCGACGTGATGACGCAGAGCATCCAGAAGTTCCTGGCGGTGTCGGAATACCGCCGCAAGAAGCAACTGGCCTACAACGAGGAGCACCACATCACGCCGCGCAGCGTCAGCCGCGCCGTCGAGGAGAGCCTCTCGTCTCACCGAGGAGATCAGCAAGCAGGCCCATTCCTTCCTCGCCGAGTCGGGCGTGGACATAGACGTCAACGAGACGGTCAAGGAGCTGGAGGAGGAAATGCTCGGGGCGGCGAACAACCTGGAGTTCGAGAAGGCCGCGCTCCTGCGCGACCAGATTCGCGAACTGAAACGCACCTTCGATGGCGCTGAACCAGGGAAGCCGGCCAAGGCGGGCGCCGCCAGGCCGGTGAGCTACCGGAAAGGCCGCAAGTCTCGGTCTTCGAGGCACCGGGAAGTGCCGTTCTGACCGGTGTCGGGAGTATCTCAGGTTTTGTCCACCGCAAGGTCGCTTAGCGACGGCACTTGCGTCGTCCTGAGTCCCGTTCCCCCTCACCCCGGCCCTCTCCCTCAGGGAGAGGGAGCCACCGACGCCCACGCTCGAACATACCGGACGGCCCAGATTCGCCGACAGACTGCCGGCCGTTCTCCCTCTCCCTGAGGGAGAGGGCCGGGGTGAGGGGGAACGGGGCCAGCGATTAACGAATTGCCAGTGAAGACCGATTTGGGAGTGCACAAGACTCGAAATGCACTCCGCGTGAGCAGCGGTGCTGACGCAGGGTTGAACAGTATGATGCGCGGCGGTAGCTTTGCCCGTCAAATGGTATGAATTCCACATTTGCGCAAGTTGAGCAAGAGGCACTGGCGCTCCCTGCGGAGGACCGCGCCCGGCTCGCGGACAAGCTCTGGGATAGCCTCGCCGAACCCCATGGGATGGCGGTGCAGATGACGCCTGAGCTCGAGGGTTTGCTCGATGAGGGATTGGAGCATCTGGACCGGGCCAAAACCACCGCCGAGCTTCGCCGCCGCCGATGATCCGGGCCCGGATTAGTCTGCGCGAGGAACAGGACTTGGAACAGGACACGACTGCGGTGGCGAGGATTCTGCATGCGGCCCAGAACTGGGGCGCCGCAGCATTGAGACCCCCGCTTGATCAAGATTGGCATGGCGCTTAAGGTAGCTAGTGATGAGCACACAGGAGATCACCGAGGCGGTGATGGAACTGCCCGAGGAAGACCGATTGGAACTGGCACGGCGCATCGTTGCGAGTGTTGCCGCTGAGCAGCAAACCGCCGGTGTGATGGCACACGCCGTCCAGGGGATCGAGGATATGGTTGCGGGCGAGGTGCGCGGGCTCAGCGAGGCCGAGTTCCGCGACGCTCTCCGATGAGGGTGACCTCTCACCCCGATTTCCCGAAGGATACCAAGGGCGGCGCCCGATAACCGGAGAGCGCAATATTATGGAAAGCACACGCAAGCAACCCTGGACCGCCGACGACCTCCTGGCCCTGGGCCGCAGCTACCAGGGCGCGGCGGTCCTGGGCGCCGCGGCGGAACTGGACCTTTTCACTGCGCTGGTGGCGGCGCCCCGCCCAGCGGCGGAACTCGCCCGCACGCTGCAATGCGACCTGCGCGGCCTCAGCATTCTCCTGGATGCACTTGTCGCGCTGCGGTTGCTGGAGAAAGCCGATGGCACCTACGCCCTCCCCGCCGGATTGGAAGCGCTACTGACGCCGGGCGGGGAGAAAACCGTCCTGGCTATGGCTCAGCACCAGGCCCATTGCCTGCGGAACTGGGCGCAGTTGGCAATGGTCGTCAAGACTGGCCGACCCGCCGAGGACCTGCCGTCGGTCCGCGGCGAAGAAGGCGCGCAAAAGGCCTTCATCGGGGCGATGCACAACATCTCCGCGCCCAACGCCGATAAGGTCATCCGGGCCATCCAACCGCTGCAATTTCGGCACGTGCTGGACATTGGCGGCGCCTCGGGCACCTGGACCATGGCGTTTCTGCACGCGTGTCCCTCAGCGCAGGGCACGCTGTTCGACTTGCCGCACGTCATCCCGATGGCACGCGAGCGTCTGGCCACCTCCGGGATGGGAGAGCGCGTCAAGCTGGTGCCAGGCAACTTCACCAGCGACCCCTTACCCTCAGGAGCGGATCTCGCATGGGTGAGCGCCATCGTGCATCAGAACTCGCGCGCGCAGAACCGCGCCCTCTTTAGCAAGGTCCATACGGCGCTGGTCCCGGGCGGGCGCATCGCCATCCGTGACATGCTGATGGAGCCGGACCGCACCCAGCCGGTGGCCGGCGCGCTCTTTGCCGTGAATATGCTCGTGGCGACTGAAGGCGGCGGCACGTTCACCTTTGCCGAGTTGCAAGAGGACCTGGCGGCTGCGGGCTTCGCGCAGGTGGCCCTGATGCGGCAGGACGATGCGATGAATTCCATTGTGGTCGGGACCAGACCCGCGTGATGCGCGGGGAGCCTTTTATCGCTCACCCGGACACCGGGAGCATTTTACTTTTCGTCCACCGCAAACTGTTTCGTGATGGCACCTGCCTTGTCGTGAGCCTCGTTCCCCCTCACCCCTACCCTCTCCCTCAGGGAGAGGGAGCCACCCACGCCAACGCTCGAACCTACCGGGCGGCCTGGATTCGCAGACACACTGCTGGGCGTTCTCCCTCTCCCCGAGGGAGAGGGTAGGGGTGAGGGGGAACGAGGCTCATGGTCGGCAGAGAGTCATATAGGGCTTTCTGTTGGTCCTGAAACAAGGTAAGAAGCTCCCGCGACCCCCAGGGCTGCATCAAGCTCCCATGCGGAGCGCGAGCCGTCCCGGCTCGCAGCGCGCAGGAACGCGAGCAATGCCCATAAAACCAGGGAATCCGGGAGCGCCGGTGGCTGCTGCGAGCCGGGACGGCTCGCGCTCCGGGCGAGCTTGATGCAGCCCTGCGCGACCCCCTGCGCCACGAGAAATGGCGTGCATTCAGCCGGCGCCTGGACAAAAATACCTCTAATTAACCCGTGCCACTGACACTCTACGACCAGCTCCCGCGAGACGACCACCCGGTCAGCGATGTCCTGCTGAGCCGCTTTCTCGAATACACCGAGAGCAAGCGGCTGCAGCTTTATCCCGCACAGGAATCGGCCATCCTGGAGCTGTTCGAGGACAAGAATGTCATCCTGAACACGCCCACCGGCTCGGGCAAATCGCTCGTGGCCGCCGCGGTGCATTTCAAGGCCATCGCCCAGGGCAAGCGCTCCATCTATACCTGCCCGATCAAGGCGCTGGTCAACGAGAAATGGCTCGGCGCTCTGCCGCGAGTTCGGCCCGGACAACGTCGGCCTCAGCACCGGCGACGCCTCCGTCAACCGCGACGCGCCGATCCTTTGCTGCACCGCCGAAATCCTGGCCAACATCGCGTTGCGCGAAGGGCCGCAGGCCGACGTGCAGGAGGTCATCATGGACGAGTTCCACTACTACGCCGACCGCGAGCGCGGCGTGGCCTGGCAGGTGCCGTTGCTGACCCTGCCGCAGGCGCGCTTCCTGTTGATGTCCGCCACGCTGGGCGACACGACCTTCTTCGAGGAGGAGCTTACCCGGCTCAACGGGCGGCCCGACGGTCACCGTCGCCTCGAAGGAGCGGCCGGTGCCGCTGGAATATGCCTACTCGGAACTGCCGCTGGCGACCACGCTCGAAAGCCTCGTGGCGCAAGGCAGGGCGCCCGTCTATGTCGTCCACTTCACGCAACTGGAGGCGGCCCAGAGCGCGCAGGATTTTACCAGCATCAACGTCTGCACGCGCGAGGAGAAGAACGCCATCGGCAGCGCGCTCGAGGGCTTCAAGTTCACCAGCCCTTACGGGCCGGACATCAAGCGCTGGCTCAAGCACGGCATCGGACTGCACCACGCCGGGCTGCTGCCCAAGTACCGGGTGCTGGTCGAGCAATTGGCGCAGAAAGGCCTGCTCAAGATCATCTGCGGCACCGACACGCTCGGCGTGGGCATCAACGTGCCCATCCGCACCGTGCTGTTCTCGCGCCTGTGCAAGTATGACGGCGAGAAGACCGGCATCCTGAGCGCGCGGGATTTCCACCAGATCGGCGGGCGCGCGGGGCGCAAAGGGTTCGATGACCGCGGCTGGGTGGTGGCCCAGGCGCCCGAGCACATGCCGTCGAGAACCTCAAGCTCGAGGAGAAGGCGGCGCGGGGCGGCAAGAAAGCGGTCAAACGCAAGCCGCCGGAGCGGAACTTCGTCAACTGGGACAAGAACACCTTCCTTCGCCTGATCGCCGCCCAGCCTGAGCGCCTGACCTCGCGGTTCCAGGTCACGCACGGCGATGCTGCTGAATGTGCTCAGCCGCAAAGGCGACGGCTGCCGCGCCATGCAGCAGTTGATCGCCCGCTGCCACGAGTCGCCCAAGGCCAAAAAGGCCCACGTCAAGCGCGCCTGGCAGCTCTTCCGCTCGCTGGTGGACCGCAGGATTATTGAGATTGTGCCGACCCGGAGTGCGGCCGTCTCAGACCCTGACAATGCAGTCGGAGAACAGTTCCGCCCTCACCCCGGCCCTCTCCCCCGGGGAGAGGGAGAACCTTTCGCCAGTCTCTCGACAAGAACCGAGTCCCGAGTCCTCCCAGAACGGCCAGATAGTCCCCCCTCTCCCCGGGGGAGAGGGCCGGGGTGAGGGCGGAACCTTCCTTCCGCCGCAGGCACCCGCCTCAGCCGCAACCAGTCCGAATGCCGGGCCTGCTGCGGCCGGGGACGGCCGCACTCCGAAGCTCCGCGTCAACGTCGAGTTGCAGGACGATTTCTCGATGGACCAGACGCTCTCGCTTTACCTGCTGGAGACCCTCCCGCTGGTGGACCCGCAGCAGCCGGATTACCCGCTGGTCCTGCTCACGCTCGTCGAATCCATTCTCGAAGACCCGGACATCATCCTGCGCAAGCAACTCGACAAGCTGAAGAGCCAGAAGATGGCCGAGATGAAGATGGCCGGGATCGAATACGACGAGCGGATGGAGGAACTGGAGAAGCTGGAATACCCCAAGCCCAACCGCGAGTTCATCTACTCGACCTTCAACGCCTTCGCCGACAAACATCCGTGGGTGGGCCAGGAGAACATCCGGCCCAAGTCCATCGCCCGGGAGATGTTCGAGACCTTCCGCTCGTTCTCCGATTACATCCGCGACTACGAACTCCAGCGGGCCGAAGGCGTCCTGCTGCGGCACCTGAACAGCGTTTATAAGGTCCTCGGCGCAAACCGTGCCCGACGCCGCCAAGAACGACGCCGTCCGGGAAATGGAACTCTACCTGGGCACCATGATCCGCCAGGTAGATTCCAGCCTGCTCGACGAATGGGAGAAGATGCGCGACCCGAGCTACCAGCGCGCCGAGACGAAAGAAGTGCGCCCGCCCGGCGCCGAGGAAGCCGCCGCGGACATCACGCGCGACACCAAGGCTTTCACCGCCGCCATCCGCAACCGCATCTTCACCTTCCTGCGCGGCTTGGTGATCGGCGATTTCGAGCAGGCCATCGCCAGCGCTGCCGTCGCCGCAGGACCCGGACGGACGAGCCCTGGACTGCCGACCGTCTGCGGCAGATCGCTGGACGAATACTACGCCGAGCACGAGCGCATCTTGCCTGGATCCCAACGCCCGCAACGTCCGCCATACCTACGTGCTCCCCGCCGAAGACAAGCGCACCTGGCGGGTGCAGCAGATGCTGGTTGACCCGGAGGAGCACAACGACTGGGTCGCGGAGTTCGAAGTGGACCTGGCCCGCTCGCGCGAAGCGGCGGAGCCGGTGCTGCGCCTGGTGCGGCTGGGAAGCCTGACCTGAGAGACCCGTGCCTCGTCAACCGGCCCCAGCGCCGACCGCCCGGCATGCGCGGCGTTTAGGGCGTCGCACACGCGGCGTGGCGGGTCGCGTCTCCGCGCATCTGCCTTGGGCGACGGGCTGGCGATGCGGCTGCGGATCGGTCCCGCGGTTTTCTGGCGGTGAGCCGGAGCGTCTGGCACAACTCCCCGGTTCCGAGCTGCTCGCAATGGCCGCCGTGCTCCCTGCCTCCTACGTTCCACAGGCTTCCCTCCCGCCTGCGGCCCCTGGGCTCGGAGCGTGTGTCGCTGGAGATGCTCTGTAGGAACTCCGGCGATACTCCGCCGTATCTCCGAGGAGGATCGGGCAATCCCCTGTGGTTGCGCCTCTTCCGGGGTGGTTTTGGTCATCTTAGGATTGACATTCACTACCACCCGCAGGGAGTCCTTCCTAATCCAGGTACCTGCTGCCCGCTCAGCGATCCTGACTGCCCCAGCCGCGGGCGGCTGCGGCGCTTTGCTCCCGCACGGATGCACGCACGCCGCTCTTCTTCCGTCAATGAGCGGCTGTACCTCCTGGAGGCGGCTTTGAAACGGATGCGGTGGAGCACCTGGGCCAGCGTGCGCGGGTCCGTGGGGACCACGTAAAGCCGCCGATGCTGCTTTCCGCCCCGTCGGTACCAGACCCAGTCGCCACACCGCCCGCTCTTGATCCTCAGGTCAAGACAACGCCCCGAGGGCGTGCAATACGGGCAGCGGCGGCACAGACGCCGGGATCGAGTAAGTCGTCGGCTCATGCCTACCCGCCTGCCGGGAAGGCGGCGAAGCCCTTGGCCACCAGTTCCGCCGCTTTGGCATCACGCACCTTCAGGGTGGTGCTGTCCAGCACGATGGCGATGACACGGTGGCCTTGGCGCGCGGCGGTGACCGCGATGGAATAACCCGCGGCGGTGATGTAACCGGTCTTCAATCCGTCGCAGCCCTCGACGTGTCCGAGCAGATGGTTGTGGGTGCGCATGATGATCGTCTTGCCGGCCACATTCGGGCGAAAGGGCCGTTCGCGGGTGGAGGTGTAGCGCAAGGTGTCGGGGTGCTTGAGCAGTTCGCGGCACAGGATGGACAAGTCGCGCGCCGTGGTGACGTCATGTTCCTGTCCCTTTCCCGGCGGCAGCCCGTGGACGGAGTGAAACACGGTGTTGTTCATGCCCAGTTCCCTGGCGCGCCGGTTCATGAGTTCGATGAACGCCTCGGTGCTGCCCGCGACCTTTTCGGCCAGCGCCACCGCCGCGTCGTTGGCCGACTGGACCATCAGCGCGTACAGCATCTCATCAACGGTGAAGGATTCCTTCTCCGCCAGATAGACCTGCGAGCCGCCGGTTCGGGCGGATCTGGCGCTGACGGGGACCTGGTCCTGAAGGGAAAGCTGCTTGTGCTCGATCTTCTCCAGGATGATCAGCAGGTCCATCAGTTTGAGGACACTGGCCGGATAACCCTTCACGTCGGCGTGATCTTCGTAGAGGACCTTGCCGCTGGCGGCGTCCACGACAATGGCCCCCAGCCAGGGATCGCGCGAGATGGCCTTGCTGCGCGTGGATTTGGCTGCCGACGAGGCGGTGGATGCTTGGCGGTTTTCGCAGTGGCGGCTTGAGCCGTCGGTTGGCCGGCCCACAGCAGGAATAGCAGGGCAGGAACCAGCCACTTCAAGGGATTTATCGTGGTCTTCAATGCAGGGGTGTTTTCAGCGAGCGGTTTGGCCTGGCGACAGGTCTCTTCTTCTCGCCTTCGTGAAATGTGATACGTGAAACGTGAAACGGGCTCAGCCCGGCAGCAGCTCTTTCACCATCGCCTTTTCTTCCTTCAATTCGTTGACGGTGGCGGTGATCTTGGCGCGGCTGAAGTCGTTGATCGGCACGCCCTGCACCACCTCAAGCTTCTGGGCGACGTTGCGGATGGGGAAGGAACTGATGAGGCCCGCTTCGACGCCGTAGCTGCCATCGGAGCAGATGCACACGCTGTGCCAATCGCCGGCGGGGGTCGGCTCGATGATCGAGCGCACGGTGTCCACGACGGCGTTGGCGGCGCTGGCAGCGCTGGAGGCGCCGCGGGCCTTGATGATCGCCGCGCCGCGCTGCTGCACCGAGGTGATGAACTCGCCCTTCAGCCAGGCTTCGTCGGTGATGACTTGTGTGGCGGGCTGACCGGCGATCTTCGCGTTGTAGAAATCCGGATACTGCGTCGAGGAGTGATTGCCCCAGATGACGACGTTGCTGACCGCGCTGACCTCTTTGCCGGCCTTTGCGGCGAGCTGGGATTTGGCGCGGTTCTCGTCCAGGCGCGTCATGGCGAAGAAGCGGTCGCGGGGGATTTGCGGCGCGTTGTGCATGGCGATCAGGCAATTCGTGTTGCAGGGGTTGCCGACCACCAGGATGCGGACGTCCGGCGCGGCGTTCTTCTGCATGGCCTGCGCCCTGGCCGATGAAGATCTTGCCGTTGACGCCCAGCAGCTCTTTGCGCTCCATGCCCGCCTTGCGCGGGATGCTGCCGACGAGCAACGCCCAATTCACGCCACGAAAGCCTTCATCGAGGCTGGAAGTCGCCACCACGCCCTTGAGCAACGGGAAGGCGCAATCGTCCAGCTCCATCACCACGCCGTTGAGCGCGGGCAGGGCCGGCTGGATTTCGATCAGGTGCAAAATCAAAGGCTGGTTCGGCCCGAACATCGCGCCCGAGGCGATGCGGAACAGGAGGGAATAACCGATTTGGCCGGCGGCGCCGGTAACAGCGACACGAATGGGAGCAGTCATAGTTTCTTTTGCTTGTTGCACGAAATATGCGGTCCTCTCGAAGCGGAAGCAAGCGTGGAAATCCGCGCTGGGGGAGGAAGAATGCCGAGCCTCAGTAACTGCCGAATTCCAGGCCGGCTTCGATGAATGCCTTGTAGTTTGCCTCGGTTTGCGGCGGAAGCGAGACGTTGATGGGCGCGGCGGTGGGCATGAGCACGAAGCCGCCGCCGGCCTTGGCCTGGTCCATGATCTTTCGGACCTCGGCGCGCACCTGGGCGGGAGCGCTTTGCTCCAGCAGCTTGAGTTCGAGGTTGCCCCAGACCGAGACGCCGCGCGCCTGGCAGCGGCGCTTCACTTCAGCCAGTTCGATGTCTCCATCCGGCGGCGGTTCGCAGGGATCAATGCCGTCGCAGCCCGTCTCCAGGATCAGGTCGAGCACCTGGCCCATTTTGCCATGGCAATGCAGCCGCACCCTGGCGCCGCGCGCGTGGATGAGCCGGGCCATCTCCGTCACGTGCGGCAGCACGAAGCGCTGGAACATCGCGGGCGGCAAATAGGGTGGGGTGAAGTATTCGGGGCCGACAATGCGGTAGAGGTCGAGCACGCAACAATCGAGCTGGCGCCGCAGGTTCTCCATAACGCGCTCGGCAACGATGGCCACGGTGCGGGCGAAGTGCTCGGGTTCCTCGAATGCCCACATCAGGTAATCCTGAAAGGACATGAGATCGGCGGCGAGATAGGCGGGGTCGCCGACGGAGGCCATCACCAGGCCGTGCTCGCCCAGTTCGGCCTGGACTCGCGGCAGGTCGGAGGCGTCGTAGCGCGCCGGCTCATAGGGGACGCTGAGGGCATTGTCCACGTCGGCGGTGGTCTTGCACCAATGTTCGGCCTGCCAAGTGGTATAAACATCCGGAGCGGCTTGAGTGACCGAGCGCAAGTCGCCCTTGGGTGTGTGGCATACGCGTGTTGTGCGCTGGAACTGGCCGACGGTGTCTGAGCGCGTCTCGATCTCCACTGGGTAGTCGGAGCACAGGAACCGCTCTTCGCAGGTATAGCGGTCCGTAGCCGGCCGCGGGTTCCAGTTAGTGATGCAATCCGTATGAGCGCGGATGTAGTCCATCAGGGGGCGGTAGCTAGGTTGCTGGTTATACCAGTCCAGGCTGTTGCAGCCGGCCAGTTCGTAGGTGTTGATCGGCACGCGGTCCGGCGTGGCGCCCGAAAGCGCGGCCAGCAACCGGCGGCGGCTCGTCCACCCATCATTGCCTGGGGCCGGGGGCATTCTCAGTGGGAACCCGATACCCTGCGCGCAAATTCCTGGACATCCACCGTGCGACCGGTCAGCCGCGCTTCCTCCGCGGCAAAGGTGATCAGGTGGCTGTGCACGGTGGAGTCGAGTCCCGCCGCCAGCGGTGCCCCGGGCAAACGGGTCATCTCATCATAGAGCGCGTTGACGAGGCCGGGGTCGCCGCCCCCGTGCAGTTCGTAGCCGCCGTCTTCGGCCTGCACAGTGTAGCGTTCAGGCTTGCCTTCGTGCGGGATGAAGATCAGGTGGGTGCCGAAGTGGTGGCGGTAGGTCTCGCCGCCCTTGAGCACGCCACGGGTGCCATACACTTCGATATGGCGGCCGTTCTCGAACGCCGTCATGGTGAACGTGCCGGTCAGCCCGCCCTCGAATTCCAGCGCGAGCACCTGCCGGTCCACAGCGTCGTTATCGCAGTGATACACACAGCGGCCCCAGGGGCTGGTGCGCAGCCAAGTGGTGATTTCCTCATCTGTCGCCTGCTGAGCACGGTCATAGACCATCGCCAGCCACGGCTGGCGCATGTCGCCGGTGTAGCGCAGGGCGTTGTAAGCGCAGGTGCTACCGACCGGGCAGCCGTCTGTGCAGCGGAGCGGCGCTCCCGCCGGCGCGCGTTCGGGGCGGAAGTATTCCAGCGAGCCGAAGCTCGCGACGCGCCGGCAGCGCCGTCCGGCCAGCCAATGGACGATGTCGGTGTCATGACAGCACTTGGAGAGAATCATCGGCGAGCTTTTGCTCACGACCGACCAGTGTCCGCGAACGAACGAGTGTGCCTGGTGCCAGGGCATGACGCCTTCGGTGGCCTGAATTGAAGCAATCTCCCCCAGCGCCCCCGAGTCAATGATCTGCTTCACCTTGCGGTAAAAGGCAGCGAAGCGCAGGACGAAGCACACCATCACGCGACGGTCCATCTGTCGGGCCAGGCGCTCGATTTCCACTACCTGCTCGATGCGAGTCGAGATCGGTTTCTCCAGCAGCACGTTGTAGCCGGCTCGCAGCGCGCCGGCGCAGCAGTGATGATGGTCGTTGTCCTGCGTGGCCACGATGGCGATGTCGGCCAGTTTGCCCGCCGCCAACAAGGCATCGGCGTCCGCAAAGCCCCGGAAGTCGGCACGGCCGGAAATGCGGCGCACCTTCTCGAGCCGCTCGGGGACGGGGTCGGCACCCGCGACGATCTGGAAGCGGTCGGGTTGGCGCATCATCAGTGTCGCATAGGTTTGCGCTCGGGCGCCGCAGCCGATGCAGGCAAGCTTCAGAGCTTTGGAGGTTGTCATAGATTTACGCCGACGCCCGGCCTATGGCCTGCTCCTTACACGGATCTTGGGAATCTCCGGACTCCGGCTTGGTGTGCCCCCTGTTCCCCCTCACCCCGGCCCTCTCCCTTGGCGAGAGGGAGCGGCCAAGGCCAGTCCTCGAACTTACCAGCAGCCTGGGATTCGCCGACCGACTGCCGAGCGTTCTCCCTCTCCCCAAGGGAGAGGGCCGGGGTGAGGGGGAACGGACCAACCGCCAACCCAAACAACTCCCGAGGTGGAAAGAGAAGCGTGTAAGGTGCAGGTCTATGGCTCCCCACCCGCCAAGGCGGAGCACCTGCCCGACGCAGCAGAGATTGATGACGATGGAAGTATCGGCGACGACGATCACTTAGCGAACAGCGAGTTCAGGCTTTGGAGATCGTCAGCCAACATGGCCTCAGTATAGAGCGGCTGGCCCCGCTCCGCCAACGCACGCTGAAAGGCAAAGAAGTCCACCCCTGCTAACTCCGCAGCCGCGATCTTCCCTACCCGCCCACGCGCGTAGAGGGCGCACGCAAGCTCCAACCGCATCTCATCCGCGGAGAGTTGTGGAAGGTCTGCGATGTCCGGCAATGTGATCGTCACATCGCTAGATTACCCCCGCGACCTGCCAAGTCAAACCATCCGCCGCCAGTTTTCGCCGAGGGTCCATTAGGCCGTCCCATTGCCCATTTCATCCGCCGCCTCGAAGAAAGCAACCACGTTTTCCCAGCGCGTCTCCGGGCCGAGCACATGGGCGGGAGCCAGGATCAGCCCGCCGCCACGGCCAACCTCGCGGATGCGCGCGCGCACCTCCGCCCGCACCTCGTCCGGCGTCCCGAACGGCATCGTCCGCTGCACGCTGACCGTGCCCCAGAAGGAAAGCCGGTCGCCATAACGCCGCTTGATCGCCGCCGGGTCCATGCACTCGGGCTGAATAGGGTTGAGGATATCAATGCCGATTTCGATCAGCTCGGGGATGAGCGGTTCGACGTTGCCGTCGGAATGGTAGAAGACAAACGAGGCCGGGTTGGCCTGTTTCACGGCTTGCACGGTGGCGGCCAGGCGCGGCTTCAGAAAGGTGCGCCACATTTCGCAGCTCATGAGCAAACCCTGTTGCCCTGCGACATCGTCGCCCGTGATGATGATATCCACACCTGCCCGCGCGAATTGGGCGGCGGCGTATTGCTGCAACCCCGCCGTGCGCTCGAATAGGTAGTGAGCCGCCTCGGGGGCCGTTAGGAGGTCCATCATCAGGTCTTCCAGGCCGCGGATATACCAGGACTGCTCGAAGACTGAACCCGCAAAAGCCGCCACGGCGAGCCCTCGCGCATGAAGCTCTTCCACGCGCTGCCGCACACCGGCGAACCGGTATGGCTGGTCGAGGTCCGGCCACGGATACTCGCGCAGGCGCGCCGGGTCCTGAACTCCCCGCAACGGCGACTCGACCTGCGCAAAGTGATGAAAAGCGCCCGCGCGCCACCACACACCCCATTCATCCACCTGCCCGCTGGCGAGGGCTCCGGTGGCGGATTCGCCGAGCCATTCAGCGAAGCGGCCCACCAGCAGCCTGGAAGGCTCGGCGGTCACCCCTGTGATATCCATGTCGAAGTAGTCGCGGGGCGTCTTCGGAGCACACCGCTCGCCCAGCAGGCGCTCGATAGGGGGCGTGTAGCCGATGGCCTCTTCGTAGAGGAGCCGCGGGGTCCGGTCAATGGGCCGGCGGGCCAGCGTGCTCAGCACCCGCTCACGCGAGGTCATAAGTGCGCAGCCGGCCCGGAGCGCGGCCCCGGACTTTCACCCGGTCACAAATCATGACGCCATGCCTAACAGACCGGGAGCAGCAGTGTCAACTTGGACGGGGAACCGCCGCGTTCGCGGAATCGTCCGCCGGACAGAGCAACGCGGCAGGGTGTGAATAATGCGGTGTCTCAGAATTGCCAGTATTCTCCGCCGGCTGTCTAAAGCGGTAGAGGACTACCGCAGTCCAAGACGCTTCGCGTGTTCCTGGCCTGACGGAGAGCGCAGCAGCGTCTTGGACTGCGCCAGCCCTCTGGCGCTTTGGATCGCAAATGTGCAGCCAACCGTGAGACGCCACTTGCGAGACACCAGACTAGGCCGCCTTCCGAACCTCTACTGGATCGGCGTCCGCCAGGTAGTGGACCTGGTGCGGGAGAAGGAAATCAATCGTTTCCAATTCATCGAGCCCTTCGGCCAGGCCGGAGCAGGCGGGGCAGATATTTGGGTTGCCCGAAAGAGCGTCTCCCCTTTCGGGCATTGGCTCGCCGCAACACCTGCAAACACGCAATCTCATCTACCGGCACTCTCGACCACTATTACGGAGACTTCAAGTAGCTATTAAGCATGAGGAATTTGCCCTGTGGGTAGCCGCGGGAGCATCTCACTTTCTGTACATCGGAGGCTGCTTCGCGACGGCGCCTGTCTCGGCGTCAGATCCGTTCCCCCTCACCCCGGCCCTCTCCCTTAGGGAGAGGGAGAACGGCCGGCAGTGGGTCGGCGAATGCGAGCCGTCCGGTAGGTTCGAGTGTTGGCGCAGGTGGCTCCCTCTCCCTGAGGGAGAGGGCCGGGGTGAGGGGGAACGGGGCTCACGGTTGGCAGGGGGCTACATAGGGTTTCCCGTTGGCCCTCACAAAAGGGGAGATGCTCCCGGTAGCCGCCGGCAAATGAATTTGGAGTAGCCGGTCGTCAAAGCGAGTGTCATCCTTGCGGGCGAATTATGCGAAGACTGATCCTGCTTGCCTGCGTCTCCCTCCTCGCGGTTCCATTGCACGCGGCTCAGCCATACCCTGACCGGTTTGTCTGGATTTTCGGCTGGGGGCTGGGCGAGGACAGCGACGTAGCCGCCATCTCCCGCGTGCTCGATACGGCGGGCCAGCACGGCTTCAACGGGGCGGTATTCTCCGCCGGCCTGGACACGCTGTGCAAGCGCTCCCCCGATTACTTCCGGCGCCTGGACCAGATCAAGCAGGCTTGCGAGCGGAATCACCTGGAGCTGATTCCCGCTGTTTTCTCGGTCGGCTACGGTGGCGGCATCCTTGCGCATGACCCGAACCTGGCGGAGGGCCTGCCCGTCGAGGACGCCCCGTTCCTGGTCAAGGGGGACGAGGCGCGGCTTATCGCTGCCGATTCCCCTCAAATCGTCAACGGCGGGTTCGAGAAGTTCACCGGCAACAAGCTGGCCGGGTTCAATTTCCACGACCAGCCCGGCGAGGTGAGCTTCGTGGATACGCAGGTCAAACATAGCGGGCAGGCGGCGCTGCGCCTGGAGAACTTTACCGCCAACCCCTATGGACATGGCCGCATCATGCAGGCGGTGACAGTCCATCCCCACCGCTGCTACCGTGTGACAATCTGGGTCAAGACCGAGGGCCTGCAGCCGGCCAGTGCCTTTCGCCTGCTGGCACTGGCAGACAACCGCGAACTGGCGCCGCGCGAGTTCAATCTCCCCTCCACCACGGACTGGCGGAAGCTCTCGATGCTCGTCAACAGCCAGGGCCATGACAAAATCCTCCTCTACGCCGGCCTCTGGGACGGCAAGGCTGGCAAGGTCTGGCTCGATGACTGGTCCATCGAGGAGGTTGGTCCGGTCAACGTGCTCCACCGCCCCGGAACGCCGGTCACCGTCCGCAATGAGGCGGGCACGCTCACCTACGTCGAGGGCAAGGACTACGCGCCGTTGCGCGACCCCCATCTTCACGTCTGGCGGGATGATGGAGAAGCGCTGCCGCTGAAGCTCCTCCCCGGCAGCCGCATCCACGACGGCGAGCGGCTGCGGGTCAGTTGGTATCATTCGATGCTGATCAACGATTCGCAGGTGCCGGTCTGCATGGCCGAGCCGGAGCTGTATGACATCTTCGACCACGAAGCCGCGTTGCTGGCCGAGCGCCTGCACCCGCGCCGCGTCCTCCTGAGCATGGACGAGGTGCGCATGGGCGGCACTTGTCGCGCCTGCCGCGGGCGCAACATGGGCGAGCTGCTCGGTGAATGTGTCACCAAACAGGAAGAAATCATCCGCCGCCACATCCCCGGCGCCCAGGTCTATGTCTGGTCGGACATGCTCGACCCGAACCACAACGCTCACGGCAATTACTATCTCGTGGACGGCGATTTCACCGGCTCCTGGAAACACGTGCCGAAGGACCTGGTGATTGCCGTGTGGGGCGGCGAGCCGCGCGAGAAGAGCCTGCGGTTCTTTGCGGACCAGGGATTTGAGACCCTCATCGCCTGTTACTACGACGCGGACGATTTGAGCAGCGTGAAGGGTTGGCTACACCTCGCTCAACAGACGCCGCACGTCCGCGGCTTCATGTACACTCCCTGGCAGCGCAAATACGCGCTCCTGCCTGCCTTCGGAGAGCTAATAGGCGGCGATGACGCCAAATAGGCCTGTTTTGCGGGTTAGAACATCCAATCATCTCGCTCCAGCCAGCAGGCGCAGGGCTGCATCAAGCTCCCATGCGGACCGCGAGCCGTCCCGGCTCGCAGCGCGCGGGAACGCGAGCAATGCCCATAAAACCAGGGAATCCGGGAGCGCCGGTGGTTGCTGCGAGCCGGGACGGCTCGCGCTCCGGGCGAGCTTGATGCAGCCCTGCAGCAGGCGGGTTCTCGACAGTTGAGGCTTTACCGCGCAGAATAGGCGGATGACAAAACTCCGCCTGACTGGCATCGTCGCGCTGGCAGCAATCGCGGCTTCGGTTTTCACCTCGGGCGGCGCCGAACTCCAACAGGGATTCGAGGACCCGCCGGAATCCGCTAAACCGCTGACGTGGTGGCATTGGATTGACGGCAATGTCACCAAGCCGGGCATCACGCGCGACCTGGAGGCGATGAAGCGCGCGGGGCTGGGCGGTTGCTACTTGTTCAGCATCGGCGGCTATTTCCCCGAGGGTCCGGTGACGTTTCGGCAGCAGCAGTGGTATGACTTGCTTGGGCACACCGTGAAAGAGGCCAGGCGCCTGGGTCTTGCGTTCGGCGTGCACAACTGTGACGGCTGGTCCGAGGCCGGAGGGCCGTGGATCACGCCCGAGACCTCGATGAAGGAACTCACGCACGCAAGCGTGGATGTCACGGGGCCTTCGCGATATGCGGCCGACCTGCCCACGCCGCCGCGCAAGGAGGATTTCTATCGTGACATCGCGGTGGTCGCTTTCCCTCTGCCCGCGGGGGAACGGGTCAATGGCCCCGGCTCGGGCACACGCATCACGGGCTCGATCAGTGCCTCGGAATTAAAGGCGCTGGACGATGGCGAATTGGCGCCGCGCGCGGCATTCCCCAAGACCGGGGCGGGACAGTGGGTCGAGTTCGACCTGGGCGCACCGCGAACGGTGCGCACCATGATTCTTCACAACGTGAATGCCTACGCCGGAGACGAGGATTTCCCGGTGCTGGTGGAAGCCTCCGCTGATGGCAAGGCCTGGCGGCCAGCAGGAAAGTTCTGTTTCGCGTGGGACACCGTCAACGGCACCAAACCGATCACGGTCGGGCTGGGCGAACTGAACACCCGTTACCTGCGGCTGTCGTTCACCAATCTATGGAAGGTCGAGATCGGCGAGGTGGAACTGACCTCCGCCGCCAAGCTGCACTTCGCCGAAGCCAAGGCCGGCTGGCTGCGGCGCCGCGGGCACGGTGGGGAGGCGCGCAACTACGCCCGGTATCCGGGGCCGGACCGCCACTTGCAGCCACCCGCTGATTACGTGGTGGCCCGCGCCAACGTTCTGGACCTCACGGCAAAGCTCGGCCCCGGCGGGCGCCTGAACTGGGAGGTGCCGCCTGGGCGCTGGCGCATTCTGCGGGTGGGTTACACGAGCACTGGCGTCTCCAACCGACCCGCCACTCCCGCCGGGCGCGGACTTGAATGCGACAAGCTGGACGCGAAGGTCGTGCGCGCCCACCTGGACCAATACGTCGGGCAACTCGTCAAGCGGTTCGGCCCGGACGCCGGCAAGACCTTCGCCGCGGTGGAAACCGACAGTTGGGAATGCGATGTCCAGAACTGGTCGGCGGGCCTCGAGCAGCGGTTGAAGCAGCGCACGGGGATCGAGATCGCACCGTGGCTGCCGCTCTTGATCGAGGGGTGGATTGTGGACAGCCCGGATGCGTCCGAGCGCATGTTATGGGATTGGCGGCGATTCCTGGCTGATCAGATCAAGGAGAATTTCTTCGACGAGGTCGGGCGCTACCTCCGCGAGCAGTCACCTGACGTATGTCGCCGAAGGGTCAGGACGCCAGATGTATCTGTATGACCCTATCGCGTACCAGCGCGCCGCAGAGGTCCCGATGGGCGAGGCCTGGCTGAATACCGGGCCCGGCCAGGGAGTGCGCGTGGACAACAAGGTCGCCGCAAGCACGGCGCATATTACCGGTGGACGGGTGGTCGCCTGCGAGACTTACACGGCCAGTGCGCCGTTTGCGAAGTGGCAAAACCATCCCTACACACTCAAGCCGCTGGGTGATCGCGCCTACTGCGCCGGGGTGAACCGGTTCGTCTTCCACACCTTCGCCCACCAGCCTTATGACGTCACCGGGCCTGGTTTCACCATGGCGGTCTGGGGGCTGAACTGCAACCGGGCCAATACGTGGTGGGAGCCGGGCCGGGCCTGGATGCACTACCTGGCTCGGTGCAACTATCTCCTGCAGGAGGGGCGCTTTTGTGCGGACGTGCTTTGGTTTATTGGCGAGGACGTGCCCAACCGTATCGGCTGGCGGAATGAACTCGATCCGCCTCTGCCCCCCGGCTACGACTTTGATGCGTGCGACGCCACCGCGCTGCTCCAGGCGAGGGTGGAGAACGGTCGCATTGTGCTGCCGAGCGGGATGAGCTACCGCGTGTTGCTGCTGGCCAACCGCCCGACCATGCGCCCGGTGGTGCTGAGGAAGGTGGCCGAACTCATCCGGGCCGGCGCGGTGGTCATCGGCCCCCGCCCGCAACAATCGCCCAGCCTGGCCGACCTCGGTGAAGGCGACCGTGAGGTGAGAGACCTCAGCCGGGAGCTGTGGGGCCCATGCGATGGCGTCACGGTCAAAGACCACCCTGCCGGCAAGGGGCATGTGTACTGGGGATTGTCTTTCCCGGAGGTTTTCAACCGCCTGAACCTGTCGCCGGATTTCGACTGGGAAGCAAAGCAAGCCGACGCGAAGGTCCTCTACATTCACCGGCGGATTGGGGACGCGGATGTCTATTTTGTCTCCAACCAGAAACTGCGGCCCGAGCCGATCGCCGCGAGGTTCCGGGTCGCAGGGAGACAACCAGAGTTGTGGGATCCGGTCACAGGGGCGATCACCCGGCCGGCGGTGTTCAAGGCTGTGCCTTCGGGCGTGGAGATGAAGCTGTCGCTTGATCCGGCTGGGTTCCGTGTTCGTCGTATTCCGCGATCCCGTGCCGGCGCGGCACGTGGTGGCGGTGAACGGGGAGGCAGAGGCAACCTTCGGTGCAGACGGGAGACTGGTGGCGCGCGTGTGGCAGCCGAGGGCTAGCACGCTGGAGTTTGACGACGGCTCCAAGCGTGAAGTGCCCAGCCAGGACGCGTCCTCGCCAATCGCGCTTGCCGGGCCGTGGGACGTTGTCTTCCCGCCCAACCTGGGTGCGCCACCGTCGGCCACTTTCGACCGACTGGTCTCGTGGACCGAACGCCCGGAAGACGGCATCCGCTATTTCTCCGGCACCGCAACTTATACGCGGGAGTTTGAGCTGAACCCGGAGAAGCTTGGCCCAGGCCGCGAAGTCTGGCTGGACCTGGGGGACGTGCAGGTCATCGCAGAGGTGCGCCTGAACGGGCAGGATTTGGGCATTCTGTGGAAGCCGCCGTTTCGGCTTAACGCCACCACGGCCCTTAAGCCCGGCACTAACCGGCTCGAAGTGCGCGTGACCAACCTCTGGCCGAACCGGATGATCGGGGACGAGCAGTTGCCGGACACCACGGTGTGGAAGCGCAAGCCGCCGTTGCCTGCGAAGTGGCCAGATTGGGTGCTCAAGGGCGAGCCGCGGCCCGACGGGCGCGTGACCTTCTGCACGCGGAAGGTTTATAAGAAGAATGACCCGCTGCTGGAGTCGGGCCTGCTGGGCCCGGTGCGACTCGTGTTTTCGGTCAAAGTGGACCTCTGAGGCCCCGTAGCCTCAGATTTCGTCTTCCAGCTCCTTCCCTGGGAAATGGCGGATTTGCGGTCACAGTTCGTGACCGCAGGCGAGCAGGGCCCGGTCAGAGGATACGACCACCTCCTGTGCCGGTTACCAACCCCGGGCGCTTGCGTAATAGCGCCGTGCCAATTCCTGAGCGGTCTTCGAAGGCAAGTCTGGAGGCCGGCCCGCGCCTTCACTTCACCGCCAGCAAGCCCGCCACGGTGCAGGCAATCGCGATGAGCGCGGCGACGAGCGACTCGCCGGCAATCATGCCCGAGGCAACAGGCACGTAGTAAAGATCTGAGCCCCTCTTGCTCACCCGTTTCCACACTTCAACCAGCACCGCGCCGATGGCGAAGGAGAGGCTGTTCTCGAAAACCATGACCCAGGAGAGGCCAAGGCCCATCGCGGAGGGCAAGTAGGGTTGCGCTTTAGGGAATAGCTTCCCCGCCACGGGCAGGGCGACGCCCGCCAGAGCGCCAATGACGATGGCCCAGATGGCCGTCGTCGGCAGCATTTGGATGCCCCGCGTCAGCAGGTCCGCCACCGCTTTCCACATGTAGGTGGCGGGCGGGTTAAAGGCCTCGAGCGCCGCTTTGTTGGGCACCATCAGGTACCACGCCGGCACCACCGCCACCACCCCGAAGAAGACGCCGACGAATTGCGCGAGGAACTGCTTCCTCGGGTTCGCGCCCAGGACGTAGCCGCTCTTCAAATCCGTCAGCAAATCGGCGGCGGCCCCCCCTGCGGACGCGGTGACTCCGGCGGCCATGAGATTGATCGAGGCGACGCCTTTGGCCCCCGGCAGCGCGGCGTATAGTAATTGGGTGAGCTTGCCCATCGCGCCGATGGGAGTGGTGTCGGTTTCGCCAGTTGCCCGGCAGCAGACCAGGGACACCACGAACGAGAGCGCGACCGCGATCAGGCCCAGGAAGATCGAGATGTGGAAGGCCAGGTACTGCACCACTACCAGGCCAATGGTGATGGGAACCAGTCCCACCACCATCCACGAGCCCGGCACCTCGATAGCATCCATCGCCGCGCTGTGGACCGTCCGCTCGGTTCTCTTGAACACGCTGAACGCGCGGGCGAGGGTGCGCCATTGCAGTGCCACCGTGGTCAGGCTGGAGAACACCATGATCGAAGTCCCGCCCCACAACGCCCAGCGAGTGGGATTGAAATCGCCGTTGAGCCCGAGCGTAAAGGAAGGCAGGTAGCCCGCCGTCCCGGCATGGGCGAGGTCCATGAGCAACAGCCGTGGCGCCACAACAAAGTAGAGCAGCACCGCCCCGAACAGCATGGAGAGCGAAACCCGCAGGCCCGTGATCATCCCCGCGCCTATCAGCAGAACGCTGGGCTCGAAGACCAATCCCGTCATTTGACCTCGCTGAATCGGGTTGAGCCACTGCGGGAAATTGATGGCCTCCGGGATGGAGAACACGCTTTGCACCTTCTCCAGCCAGACTTGGGGCCGCCCGGTATGCCTTAGCTCTGCGACCAGCGTGCCGTAGGTGCGGAGCAGACCGACCAGGCCGCCCGCTGCCAGCGCGCCGAGGAGGGCGTAGGCCTTCTTCAGAGCTTCCCTGCCTTTGGAATAAAGGCTCCGGAGCGTCTCGGCGGCAGCGATACCGCTGGGGAACTTCAACTGCTCGTGATTAACCATCTGCCGCTTCAACGGGATGGCCAGGAACACTCCGAGGGCGGCGGTAAACAGTGCGAAGGGCGCCACGATATACCAGGAGCAATGAGTCCCCTGGATCAGCAGCAACGCGCCGAAAGCGGTGCCGATCGTCCCGCCGGTGGAATAGCCCGCCGCCGACGCGGTGGACTGCATGCAGTTGTTCTCCAGGATGGACATCTCGCTGAGCCTGCCGCCGGAGAGGGCCCGCAGGGCGTTCCAGATGACAAACGACAGAACGCACGCGGTGATGGCGACTCCGAAAGCCCAGCCCAGCTTGAGGGTGGTGTAGAGGTTCGAGATGGACATGAACATGCCCAGCACGCCGCCCATCAGCACGGCGCGCAAGGTCAATTGCTTCTGCCGGTCGCCGCGCCCCGTGTATATCTTCTCGAACCATTGCCGCTCGATCTCCTCCGGGGTGCCCTTGAAACCTCGAATGGGCAGATCGAGGTCCGCATCCGACGCGGCTTGCGTCGGCGCGGCAGGATCACCCGTCGGTTCACTCAAGTCTTGGTCCATGAATCAAATAGTCGAGTGCCAGTGCCTTCTGCGCTAGGTTTTTTCTCATCCCCACCATTCCAATATTCCGTCATGCCAACATTCCATCATTCCACCATTCCACCATTCCATCCCCCTCCACTCTTTTCACTTGTGCGAACGGGCTAGAGAGCTTAAAGGCCAACAGCGACTTGAATCTGACTGGAAGGACTAACCGGTGAGGCAAAGAAAAGAATATAGAACCGCGCGAACGGCCGTCCCGCCCCACGCTGGCCCGGAAGCTCGGCGATGTGCCCCGCGTCTCCTGAGGAGCCGCGTTAGAAGGTCAGCCTCCGTCCACGGCCGGAGGCTCCTGCCAATGCTCTTCGCGGGCCTGCTTGCCGGCTGTCAAACGCCGGCGCCGCGGCCCGCCGCACAACTCTCGACCCATGACATCGTCGGCCACGTCGGCCCGAACCGTTACTATACCCCGGCCAACCAAGTGGTCACCCCAATGGGACGGCAGGTCGAGTTGCCGGGCATGAGGCCGCAGGCGCTGGCACTCAGCCCGGACGGGCGGCTGCTGGTCACATCGGGCAAAACGCCCGACCTGGTGGTTGTCGAGCCCGCGTCCGGCAAGGTCCTGCAGCACGTGCCGCTGCCCGCGGAAGGCGACCACAACCCCGCGCCAGCCCCAGTCTCTGAACAAATTCTGGTGCCCGACAAGGAGGGCCAGCTCAGTTACACCGGGCTGGCTTTTTCGCCAGACGGCTCGCGGATCTACCTGGCCAACGTGGATGGCAGCATAAAAGTCTTCGGGGTCGAGAAAGACGGCCGGGTGGTTGGGTTATTCACGATTCCGCTGCCCCCGGCCAACGCCCCGCGCCGCCGGTTGGCAATTCCCGCCGGGTTGGCCGTGTCCCGCGACGGCAAACGCCTCTACGTCGCACTCAATCTCTCTAATCGCCTCGCCGAGCTGGATGCCGCGACCGGCAAGGTCTTGCGCCTCTGGAAGGTTGGCGTCGCCCCGTACGATGTTGTGCTGGCCGGGCACAAGGCCTACGTCAGCAACTGGGGCGGCCCACGGCCCGACGCGAACAGTGTCACCGGTCCCGCCGGACGCGGCACACTGGTTCGCGTGGACCCGGTGCGCTATATCGCCAGTGAAGGGTCGGTGTCAGTCATTGACCTGAGCCCGGGAGGCAGCCAGTCGAAAGGCAGGAAAGCCATTTCACAGCCCCAGCGTCAGGGAAGTACTCAAATCTCCTTCCCCCTCACCCCGACCCTCTCCCTTAGGGAGAGGGAGGCCCGCTCTTCGGGGTCCGGACGGGCCGAAAACTCCAGGCTGTCCAGGGCCCCGTCCGCGCTTCTCCCTCTCCCTAAGGGAGAGGGCGGGGGTGAGGGGGAACTGAGCGTGCCTTCTGCAAGCGGCGCCGGCTCTTCTGCAAGCGACGGCCTGAGCGAAAGAACCCAAGTCGTAACCGGGCTACACGCCTCGGCCATGGCGTTGTCCCCCAATGGCCGCTGGCTGGTAGTTGCCAACGCCGGCAGCGATACGCTCAGCGTGATTGATACGCGCAGCGACCGCGTGGCTGAGACCATTTGCGCCCGGCAAAACCCCGCGGACCTGTTCGGCGCGCAGCCGAATGCCCTGGCGTTTGATAAGTCAGGCAAGCGGCTCTTCGTCTGCAACGGCACTCAGAACGCTGTGGCGGTCTTCGCCTTCAACCCCGGCAAATCCCGCCTCCTTGGCCTGATTCCCGTCGGTTGGTTCCCGGGCGCCATCGTGCATGACCCGCGGCACAAAGCGCTTTATGTTGCCAACATCAAAGGTCTTGCTGCGACCCAGGCGCTCAATCCCCGCCAGGATACCGGTACAACACGCACCAATATCATGGCACATTGTCGCTGGTGAAAGTGCCCTCGGCGCGCGAGCTGGCGGCGGACACAGCCACCGCGCTGGCCAACATGCGCTATCCGCTGCTGCGTGCAAGCCGCCCTGCCGCCGCGTCCGACCAGCCGCCCCGCCCGGTGCCGGAGCGCGTCGGCGAACCGAGCGTCTTCAAACACGTGGTCTATATCATCAAAGAGAACCGCACCTACGACCAGGTGCTCGGGGACATGAAAGAGGGCAACGGCGACCCCTCGCTCTGCATCTTCGGCGAGCGTGTCACGCCCAACCAGCACAAGCTGGCCCGCGAGTTCGCGCTGCTCGACAACACCTACTGCTCGGGCATCCTCAGCGCCGACGGTCACCAGTGGGCCGACACTGCCATCGCCACCGACTACATGGAGCGGTCCTTCGCCGGTTTCCCGCGCAGTTACCCGGACGGCATGGACGACGACGACGTGGATGCGCTGGCCTACTCGCCCGCGGGATTCATCTGGGACAACGCCATCGCCCATGGCAAGACGCTGCGCGACTACGGCGAATTCGGCATCACCGAGGCGCATTGGAAGGACTCCTCCGAGGAAAGGCTCTCCCAGGTTCCTCGACTACTACCGCGACTTCACCAGCCGGGCCGGCAGGATCGAAATCCACTGCCGCCCGGCCATCGAATCGCTGCGTCCGTATCTGGCGACCAACACGGTCGGCTGGGACCTGAACATCCCGGATGTCTTCCGCGCCGCGCAGTTCATCGCCGAACTCAAACAGTTCGAAGCAGCAGGGCAATTTCCCCAACCTCAGCATCATCTGCCTGCCCAACGACCACACCAGCGGCACCAAGCCGGATTGCCCGACCCCCGCCGCCCAGGTGGCCGACAACGACCTCGCCCTGGGCCAGATCGTCGAGGCCATCAGCCACAGCCGGTTCTGGCCAGAGACGTGCATCTTCGTCATCGAAGACGACCCGCAGAACGGCTGGGACCACGTCAGCGGCTTCCGCACCACCGCCTATGTCGCCAGCCCCTACACGCGGCGCGGGGTGGCCGTCAGCACGCAGTACAACCAGACCAGCCTCCTGCGCACGATTGAGCTGATCCTCGGCCTGCCGCCGATGAACCAGCTCGACGCCACCGCCACCCCGATGACCGATTGCTTCACCAACACTCCCGACCTGACACCCTTCAGCGCGGTGCCGAACAACATCCCGCTCGACCAGATGAACCCAGAGGCCGCAGAAGGTCTCCAATCCGCTTCTTGCGCAAGGATGCCTATGCCTCCGCCCGCCTGCCCCTCCTCCAGCCCGACCAATGCCCCGAAGACCTGCTCAACCGCATCCTCTGGCACGCCATGAAAGGCCCGCAAGCGCCTTATCCGGAGTGGGCGGTGCAGCTCCAGCAAGACCCCGATTAAAGAAAAGGCAGAAGGAAGAATGCAGAATGAAGAAAGTGCGGCAACGAGCGGTTTCTTCATTCTGCATTCTTCCTTCTGCCTTTGATTGAAGGGCCGAATAATACCACCCAACGCTTGCAATCCTCTGAAGCCCGCTCCATGCTGGCTAAGCGGTATTTGCAAGGCGCTCCGCAGAATGCGCCTAACGTGACGTAATGAGCACATTACCTGATAGCGAATTCGATCTAGACAAACTCTTTTTGCCCGCCTGGGCGCAAGAGCCTTCCGCCTCCAAGTACGCCCACTATGAGGGTGAAACTGGAAGACCCGAACGCCGGGGCGACCGCGACCGTCGCGGCCCCCGTCCGCCCCGTCGTGACGGCCCGCCCGGCCCGCGGCGCGATGACCGTCGCCCGCAAGGTGATCGGCGCGGCCCCCCTCGCCCTGAAGGCGGCGGGCCCCGGCCTGAGGGTGGTCGTGGCCGGCCCTTTGGCGGATCGAGACCGGATTTCCGCCGGGGTGAACCTCGCGAGCACCGCCCGCCCCCCCTGCCGCTGCCCGAGCTTGAAGTCAGCCTCCGCCCGGACGACAAGGGCGTCGAATCGCTCGCTCGCCAGATCAAGATGACCGGCCGGGCCTACCCGCTGTTTGATATTGCGCAAATGATCCTCCAGAAGCCGGAGCGTCATACGGTGGTTTTCGCCACCCGGAAGAATGCCGAGGGCAAGCCCGTCCAACCGCTGTTTGTCTGCGCCCTGGACGACACGCTCTGGCTTTCCGAGGACGAAGCCATCGCCCACGTCCTGAAGAAGCACTTCGCCACCTTCTACCAGGCCGACCGGACGGCGACCGAACCGCCCAAAGGCCGGTACACGTTTGTCGCCCAGTGCGGCATGAGCGGTGTCATTCTGGGCCCCCCCAACCATCACGATTACCAGAATCAACTGCGCAAGCTCCACTCGGAGCGCTTCTCGCGCATGCCCTTCGACGAATACAAGTCGCGCGTGCGCATCGTCCGCGACGAGGAGGTCGTCAAGAAATGGGTGGATGACCAAAGCTGGAAGACCGAGTACATCTGCCTCAACCTGCCCGAACCACTCCGGCTGCCGACCATGGAAGCGGTGGAGCAGCACTTCCGGGAAACCCACAAGGAGAACATCATCAAGCCGGTGGAGGCCCACACGCTCGCCGGCGCGGCGGCCCGTGCCTTGCGCAGTCCTGACCTGGTCCGCCTGGTCCGCAGCGTGACCGAAGACCAACGCCGGTTTCCGCTCCAGATCGCCACCGTGCTGAGCCAGCAGTTTGCCGGGCACGGCCTCCAGTTCTTCAAGGTCAATAGGACGGTCACCCATGTTTGCATCGCGCGACCGCACTACCTCGACATGACCGCGACCCCGGTGTCCGAAGGCGTGAAGCGTATTGTCGAATATATCAATGCTCATGCCCGATGCACCCGCCGCCAATTGATCGAGGCCCTGGCGCCATCCCCCGCAGCCCCGGCCGCGGTGCCTGCCGAAGGCGCCCCGGCGCCGGCGACGCCGCCGGAAGCCGCCCAACCGACGCCGGAACAGACGGCGGTTATCGCGGATTTGCACTGGCTGATCCACCAGGGCCACGTGATTGAATTCGCCAACGGCATCCTGGAGACCGCCAAGAAGCCGCTGCCCAAACCATCCAAACCGGAACCAACCCCGGCGGCGGCACCGGCCGAACCCGCGCCCACCGCGTCAACGCCGCCAACCGAGCCTGCGCCCGCAACCGAATCGGTTCCCGCAGCCGAATCTGTGCCGGTGACCGAGCCTTCCGCTGGCGAAGCGACCGGACAGGAATCCAAGCCGGAGCCTTCGCCCGCCGCGACGCCGGAATCGCCTCAACCGGAGGCTCCCTCCGCTACCGCCGAGGCGCCCGTCGTCGTAGATTCCCCCGCCTCACCCGAAGCGTCGGCGAACTCAACCCTGGCCGTTCCGTCCGGCGAATCACCCGCTGAACCCGTGGCCGCTCCCGTTGAGCCACAACCCTGATGCTTGTGTGCGGACACGGCGCGAGACCAGGGCTCGGCAGAAACGTGGAAATCCGCGTCCCGATGACGCATATTGAATTATGGCATTTTCCAAACTAGGTCTCTCGCCGCAGATGCTCGAGGGCGTGCGGGCTATGGGCTACGTCGAGCCCACCCCCATTCAGCTTCGCGCCATCCCGCTGATTCTCGCCGGCAAGGATGTTATCGGCAGCGCCCAGACCGGCACCGGCAAGACCGCGGCCTTCGCGCTGCCGATCCTGTCCAAACTCGGCCAGCACAGCCCACAACCCCGGTTACTGGTTCTTGAGCCCACACGCGAACTGGCTGCACAAGTCGAAACCGCCATCCACGATTTCGCGCGGTTCACCAACTTGCGCGCCGCCGTGGTCTTCGGCGGCGTCGGCTACGGCCGGCAAATGGATGCATTGCGCGATGGGGTGGATGTGCTGGTCGCCACTCCCGGCCGGTTGCTCGACCACCTGCAACGCGGCACCTGCAAGCTCGACCGCGTCCAGTACCTCGTTCTCGATGAGGCTGACCGCATGCTCGACATGGGCTTCCTGCCCGACGTGCGGCGCATCCTCGACCGCTGCCCCCGCGACCGGCACACATCCCTGTTCTCCGCCACCATCCCGCCCGAGATCGAAACACTTATCCAGTGGGCGATGCGCAATCCCCAGACCATTGAAATCGGCGCCCGCCGCACGCCCAAGGACACCGTCAAACATGTCATCTACCCGGTGTCCGATGCCCAGAAGACTGATCTAGTGCTCGAACTCCTTAACCGCGTGAACTACGACTCTGTGATTGTTTTCTGCCGCACCAAGCATGGCGCCGACCGGGTCGCGCGCCTGCTCAAGCGCAACAATCACGCCGTCGCGGTCCTTCATTCCAATCGCACCCAGCGCGAGCGCGAGGAGGCCCTGCGCGGCTTCCGTGACGGCCGCTTCGAGGTGCTGGTCGCCACCGACATCGCCGCGCGCGGGCTCGACATCGCGGACGTCAGCCACGTCATCAACTATGACGTGCCCCAGCATCCGGAGGATTATATTCACCGCATTGGCCGCACCGGCCGCATGGAAGCCAGCGGCGACGCTTACACGCTGATGGTGGCCGAGGACATCCGGCACGTGAACGCTATCGAGCGCTTCATCAGCCAGAAAATCCCGCGCGTCAAGCTGGAGAACTTCGATTACCGCTACACCGCGCTGTTCGAGGAAGGCAAACCGGGGCACCCATCGGGCGGCGGAGGCCGTGTCCGCGGCGCGCGCGTGCGGGGCGGGTATTTTTACGGGCCGGCGCGCCGGCGGCGGTAACGCCGCGACGCGAAGGGGTGGAGGGGTTTCGCCAGGGCGCGGAGGAAATCCGAAGGCCGAAACCCGAAGGCCGAAGGAAGGCCGAAGCCCGAAATCCGAACAGGCCAGAGCCCAAACGCAGGCCCCACCACCACAACACTCTGGCCGGCCCTTCGGATTTCGGGTTTCGGCCTTCCTTCGGCCTTCGGGTTTCGGCCTTCGGATTTACCCCCGCCGCTCACCCAATCCGGAATGAGATCTTCGCTATGAAATCCCGTCCGAAACTATGCTGCAAGAGGTCCAGTATCTCCTTGCGCCGATAGCGCACGATCTCGCTCAGCCAGACACTGCTATCCACCGCAACGAACAGCGTGCCCTTGCGCAAGCCCGTCGGCTGCGCGTGGGCAACCAGCGTCGGGTCCAGCAGGTTGTTCCAGACCTTGACTACCTCCGCTTCGGCGCGGCGGCGGTCAATGTGCAAGTCCGAAAGCACGTTCGGCAGGATGTCGCTCACCGGCTTCGCGCGCAGCGTCTGCGCCCGCGCCAGCGGCGCAAGATTCACGCCCCGCCACAGCGCACAGACCTGGTCCCGCGGCGTCACTCGGCCCGGCCCCCGTGGCGGGATGTGGCGTTGGGGGAAGGGGGACATGGGGTTCGGCTGGTTAGGAAGTTACATGAGTTACAAAGGTTGCATGGTTACAAAGGTTGCCTGAAGCAGCCTCCGCCCGCGTCCGAAGCAACCAGGCAACTCTTGCAACCATGTAACTCATGCAACTCCTCCAACTCATGCATCCTCCGCCGCTAATCCAGCCCCATCTTCCGGGTGCTCATCCAGCACGAGTGCGCCATGCGGCGGCAGATCGTAATGGCCGGAAAACGTGTTGCCCGTCAGGAAATCATGCATCGGCTTGTAGAACTGGATGCGCAGCGGCGCAGCCTGGTGATTGAGCAGGAAGTAGATTCGCGTATCGTCTTTCTCGCGCATGCCCACTTCCACGTTGTCCGGCACCTTGAGCAACGGATGCAGATCGCACATCTGCCGCAGCCACACCACCAGGTCATTGTAGAAATACTGGTGGCTCTGCATGCCGATATAAATCGCTTTGCCCAGCCCGAACGTGTGCAGCGTCAAGGCCGGGCTGCCCGCGTAGAAGTCCTTCGCGTAAGTCGCGATGACCTGGCAATCCTTCGGCTCGATCAGGTCGCACCACAGCCGCGCCGGGTGCATGTGGGTCGCGGGGAACGTGCCCTTGAACGTAAGGTGATTCTCCTCGCCGGGCGGCAACTGGTCGAACTCCACCACTTCCAGCCCAAACAAATCGGTCAGATCATGCGGATACCCCGTATCGGGCGCCATGTTGTGCTCGTCCACCAGCCCGGTGTTGAACGTGGCCACCAGCGTGCCGCCGTTCTGCACGTAAAGCTTCAGCCGATCCGCTTCCCCGCCGGACAGCAGATGCAGCGAGGGCGCGAACACCAGCTTGTAGCGTGAGAGGTCTTCGGTGGGCCGGGCGAAATCCACCGCGATATTCCGGTCGTGCAACGCGTTGTAGAAAAGCTGAATGTGCTCGCGCAGGCTGAAGTGCTTGTTCGGCTGATTGGACTGGCGCAGCGCCCAGTCGTTGTCGTGACTGTAGAGAATGCAGGTCTCCGCCTTCACCTGCGTCGCTTTGAGTGTCGGGGCCAGCAGCTTCAGTTCGTCCCCCAATTGGGCCACTTCCTTGAACACCCGCGCGGTGGGCTTCGCGTTGTGCGGCAGGACCGCGCCGTGGAACTTCTCGCTGCCAAAGCGCGGCTGGCGCCAGCGGAAGAACACAATCGCCGTCGCCCCCCGCGAAATCAACTGGTAGGTGAACATCCGCAGCATTCCCGGCCGCACCAGCGAATTGACGTCCTGCCAGCTCACGTTGCCGGCCTTCTGTTCCATCACCCAAAAGCCCGTGTCCCCATCCGGCGTGCGGATGTCGGTTTTCTTGAGCGAGCGCAGCATGTCAATCTCGCAGGCCACCTCGGCTGATTTCGACCTCAAGGCGGCGGTGCTCTCGATCGAGACGAAATCAATCACCTCGGCCAGGTCGAAATGGTCGAAGCGGTGCACCAGCGGGCGCAGATTGGTCGTGACCGGGCATTGAGGCGTCAGTTGGTGCAGCAGGTCGGCCTGCATCTTCACGAACTGCACGATGGTATCGCTGCAGAATCGGCACCAATCCAGCACCAGCGCCGGGTTGTGCAGCGTCGGCGCGGTCATCGGCATCGGCACCTGGTTCCACGCCGTGACGATCTGGCCCCAGTGCCGCAAACCCATCAGCTCGTTCAGCCGCGCGACGGTCTCATACTTGGCCTCCAGCCACAGGTGCCAATCCCGACGCGCGTCCTCGTTGAACGCGGCTTCGGTGAAATTGCCGCCCAGGCCATTGTCAATCTGCCAGGCAATCAATTGCGGATGGTCCCCCAGCGCCTTGGCCATGTTCTCGACGATGCGCTTGGAGTAATCCCAGAAGACGTCGCTATTCAGGCAGACGGCGCGCCGCGTGCCTTCGCGCTTTACCAGGCCGCGTTCATCCACGGGCAGAATCTCCGGGTGCGCGCGGGTCAGCCACAGCGGCGGTGCGGCCGTGGGAGTCGCCAACACCACTTTAATCCCCGCTTTGCCCAGCAGGTCCATCACCCGCTTGAGCCAGGAAAAGTCGTATTTGCCTTCCTCCGCTTCGCAAAGCCCCCACGTAAACTCGCCCACCCGGACGACGTTGATGCCAGCGGTCTGCATCAATTCCACATCGCGCTCCCAGGCGGCCTCCGGATTCTCCTGTGTTCCGCCGTAAGGGTAAACCCACTGCTCGGGATAATAATCTACGCCGAAATACATAATCTCTTCTCGCGCTGCGGCCTTTTCCGCACTTTAGGAACCTGCTCCCGCCCCTGCAATCTAAAAGTGAAAGGCAACCAATATTTTCCAGCCCCGAAAACCGTCCCTCCCGTGCCCTTTCCCCTCCGCCATCTGCCATCGGCTCTCTGCTACTGGCTATCGGCTATCCCCTCAGCCACCGCAACCCCCGCCCCTCACCCCGCCAACCCCAGATTCTTCAATATGCGCACCGTCGCCTGCGCCTTGTTCAGCGTATAAAAGTGTATCCCCGGCACCCCGGCGCGCACCAATGCCTCGCACTGCCGCGTCGCGTATTCGATGCCGAACTCGGCGGCCCCCTGGTCATCGCTGCCCAACTCATCCAGCCTCGCCGCCAAGCCCGCCGGGATGCGCGCGCCGCACATCGCCGTGAACCGTTTGATCTGTGTCCCGCTCAAAATGGACACGACCCCCGGCACGATCGGCACGCTCACTCCCAGCTTGCGCGTCACATGCTCGCGAAACTCCTCGAAATCCGCATTGTCGAAGAACAACTGGGTCAGCACGAAATCCGCCCCCGCGTCCACCTTCTCCTTCAGGTGCGTCCAATCCACGTACTTGCCCTGCTTGCACGCTATATGACCCTCGGGAAAGCCCGCTACGCCAATGCAAAACTCCCCCTGCTCGCGAATGAAGCGCACCAATTGGCTCGAAAACTCGAACCCCCCGGGCGTGACCTGGAATTCGCCCCCTCCCGGCGGGTCGCCGCGCAAGGCCAGCAGATTCTTCACCCCAAGACCCTGGATTTGCCTGAGCAAATCCCCAATTTGCTCTCTCGTCGCGGTGACGCAGGTCAGGTGCGCGACCGCCGTCAAACCGTGCTGCCCCTGGATGCGCTCCACGATTCGGAGCGTCTTATCTCGCGTGCTGCCGCCCGCTCCATAAGTGACGGAGCAATAGTCCGGGTTCGTCTGCATCAAGGCCGG
Organism: uncultured Verrucomicrobiae bacterium; assembly: GCA_963762555.1. GTDB lineage: Bacteria > Verrucomicrobiota > Verrucomicrobiia > Limisphaerales > UBA8199 > PALSA-1440. The sequence goes on along the minus strand of CAVXLO010000038.1, from coordinate 46,017 downwards.
GATGGTCTTTTCCAGTAGATTCCGATCGCCCTCGTCCGTCTTAGGCGGAAAGAACTCGAAGGAAATCACCGGCCTCCCACCCGCACCCCGGGCGGCATAAATGTCGCGCACCAACTGCATTGGCCGACAACATGCCCCAACTCCCCCCAAAAACCAAGCTTGGACTCAAAGCACCGCCCCCGCGCCGCCCGGGAGCCTCGCGGTAGCCTCACCGTCACCTCACCGTAGCACCTCTGATCGCCGATCAGAGGTGCTACGGTGAGGTGACGGTGAGGCTACCGCGAGGCTCCCGGGCGGCGCGGGGGCGGGTTTGGTGCGTAAATGCAGCGGGGACAGAATGTTACGAATCTGGGGCGCGGAAACGGGCGAACAGGTTCCGGATGGGGCCTGAAGCTGCTGGGCTGGGGAAGGCTGGTGCAGGAGCCGAGGCATCTATGGAAGTGCCTGCCGCTGAATGTCTTACATATTACCTAAGCGCTATTCAGTCCAGTTCAGCCAGACCTGGGGACGAGCCGTTTCCGCCCCGGTTCCTTGATCCGCGCTGGGGAATTGCGGGAGCTACCAATGGCCGGGATTGACTCTTGAGCCGTTGGCGATTATCACCGGCATGGGCGCGGGACACTTGGTTTCGCCTGACTCTACGAGATGAACTGTCTGCCGATAGTGGACCGGGAACTGCGGGTGGCGGCGCGGAAGCGCAGCACGTTCTGGCTGCGAATCGCGGCGGCAGTGACGGTATTAGTCATCGGCGCTGCCGTCTTCACCCTGAGCCTGCTCCAGCGTGCCTCACCGGCCCAAATCGGAAGCTCGCTTTTTCATGTAGTCACCTGGCTATGCCTGGTCGCGGGACTGTCGGCGGGGTTGTTTTTTACCTCGGATTGCCTCAGCGAGGAGAAGCGCGACGGGACACTGGGCCTGCTGTTCCTGACCGATCTGCGCGGCTATGACGTTGCGCTGGGAAAGCTGCTGGCGACGTCGCTGCGCGGCTTCTACGCTCTGCTGGCGGTGCTGCCGATCCTGGCAATCGCTATGGTAATGGGAGGCACGAGCGGGGCGCAATTCGGCAAGAGCGCGCTGGCGCTGGTAAACGCCTTGTTCCTCTCCCTGGCGGCGGGCCTGGCGGTCTCGGCGCTGAGCCGGGATTCGCTACGGGCGCTCAGCGGAACCTTGTGCCTGTTGCTGTTGCTGGTCTTCGGCGGGCCGCTGGCCGATACGATCATCGCCTGGGTCAGGCAGACCACGTCCAAGCCCCTGTGGACCCTGACAAGCCCCGGCTATGTGCTGGTGGCGGCGAGCGCCTGGGGCCGGCCGCCGTATTGGAGCGCGCTGCTCATAACGCACCTGCTGGGGTGGTTGCTGCTGGCGCTGGCGTGCGTGCTGGTGCCGCGCACCTGGCAGGATAAGAAGAAGGCGGGCGGCGGCCACCGCTCGGCGTGGGGCTATGCCTGGCGGTACGGCGGCGCGCGGCGGCGACGTCGCCTGCGCCACAAGCTGCTCGACCGGGAACCGGTAGCCTGGCTGGTCTGCCGCGAGCGCTGGCAGCCGCAGGGGTTGTGGATAATCACGCTCCTCCTGGCGGGCGGCTTCGTGGCCATGTGGGTGGCCGAACTGCCGCGGCAAATGTGGTTCATTTGGCACGGAATTGGAGGGCTCTTCATCTTCGTGCTGTACCTTTGGGCGGCGTCCCAGTCCTGCCGCTTCCACGTGGCGGCGCGGGGAAGCGGGTTGCTCGAGCTGGTGCTGGCGTCGCCGCTGAATGAACGGCGGATTGTGTCCGGCCAATGGCTGGCTTTGCTGCGGATGTTCGGCTTGCCGGTGCTGCTGCTGCTGGGCACGCATCTAGTCGGCGTCACGCTTTGGCAGCTTGAGTTCCAACGCATGGCCACTACCGCCAGCAAAGTCACCACTTCCGTGGTCACCAACCAGACCGGCACCGTCAGCAGCAAAAGGGTCATTGTCGGCACGACAGTCACGACTTCCAGCAGTGCGGGGACCAACGCCGCGCCGGTGCCGCCAGTCTTTCAAACCCTCACGAAAGACTGGCAAAGAACCGCCATGGCCGTAACGGTGGCGCTGGCCTCGGGAATAAGCACCGCCGCCAACCTGCTGGCTCTATGCTGGTTCGGCTTATGGATGGGCCTGACTTCAAAGACAGCGAACCTGGCGACGCTGAAGACCATCCTGTTCGTCGAGATCATCCCGTTCCTTGTGATCACGTTTGGCGCCAGCATGGCGGTAGGGTTCATGATACCCCTGCTGATGATGCGTGGCAGGTCGGGCCCTTCAACCGCGTGGATTGCCTGGTGGCCGCTGGTCAATACCTTGCTGGCCGCGCTCTTGGCGGTGGGCAAAGACGCGGGCTTCATCGTATGGTCCCGGCACAAGCTGTACTCCTCCTTCCGCGAGCGGGCGACCCGCAGCCTCGGCCAGCCTCGGGTCAAGCGGCTGCCGCCGGCGCTGGCAACCATCCCACCCCCGCCGGTAATCGCCGCGCCGCAGTAAGCTGCCGAGCGCTAATTCACCACGTTCTGCGCCTTGCCTTGCAGAAACGCGCGCACGTTGTCCACGGCAACGCGCATCAGGCGCGAGCGGGCGGCGCGCGTCGCCCAGGCCAGGTGCGGAGTAATGATGCAGTTCCGGGCCGTGAGCAGCGGATTATCCGCGGGCGGGGGTTCCTTCGAGAGCACGTCCACGGCGGCACCAGCGATGCGTCCGGAGTTTAGCGCCGCGGCGAGCGCCTGCTCGTCCACGAGGGGGCCGCGGCTGGTGTTGAGCAGGAACGCCGTCGGCTTCATCAGCGACAGGCGCCGGGCGTTGACCAGGGTCGCAGTTTGCGGCGTCAGCGGGCAATGGAGGCTGACGATGTCGCTCTCGCGGAACAGGGCGTCGAGTTCGACGAAGCGCACGAAGGGCGGTGCGGCCTTGGGCGTGGGGCTGAACGCAAGCACCTTCAGACCGAACGCGGCCGCGAGATCGGCCACCGCCCGGCCAATCCGGCCAAAACCCACGATGCCCAGCGTCAGCCCATCCAGCTCGACCAGCGGCGAGTCCCAGTAACAAAAGTCCGGGCTGTGGGTCCAGCGACCCTCGCGGACGGTTTGGGCGTGATGGCCGGCCTGGTGGGCGAGTTCCAGCAGCAGGGCGAAGGTCATCTGCGCGACGGACTTCGTGCCGTAGGCCGGCACATTGGTCACCGGGATGCCGCGGGCGCGGGCGGCGGCCAGGTCCACCACGTTGGTGCCGGTGGCCAGCACACCGATATACTTGAGCCGGGGCAGCGCCTGGATTTGGTTGCCGGTCAGTTCGGTTTTATTGGTCAGGAGGATGTCGGCCTCCGCCGCGCGGGCAGGCACCTCGGCAGCCGGCGTGCGCGCGTAGATCACGCACGGCCCGAGGGATTCCAGTTCCTCCCAGCTCAGGTCGCCGGGATTCAAGGTAAAGCCGTCGAGGACAACGATCTGGCTCATCGTGTCAAGCCACGGGAGGAGCCGGGGTGGATTCGAGGAAGCCCTCGAGTTTGCATTTGCGCGTCGGGTGCCGCAGTTTGCGCAGCGCCTTGGCCTCGATCTGGCGGATGCGTTCGCGGGTGACCTCGTATTGGCGGCCCACCTCCTCGAGCGTCCGCGGGAAGCCGTCATTGAGGCCGTAGCGGAGTTCGAGGATGCGCCGCTCGCGCTCATTCAGGCCGTGGAGCACCTCGCCGAGCTTGCCGCGGAGAAGGTTGAAGCTGGTGACATCGCTCGGGTTCTCGGCGGTCTTGTCTTCGATGAGGTCGCCGAAATCCGTCTCGTCCGTATCGCCCACGGGTGACTGCATCGAGACGGGCTGTTGCGCCATCTTCAGGACCGTCCGCACGCGTTCGACGGACATTTCCATCGCGTCGGCCAGCTCTTCGACGCTGGCCTCGTGCCCCAGCTCCTGCATGAGCAGCCGCTGGGCGCGCCAGAGCCGGTTGATGATCTCGATCATGTGGACCGGGATGCGGATGGTGCGCGCCTGGTCGGCGATGCAGCGGGTGATGGCCTGTCGAATCCACCAGGTGGCGTAAGTGGAGAACTTGTAGCCGCGCCGGTACTCGAACTTCTCGACCCCTTTCATCAGCCCGACGTTGCCTTCCTGGATCAGGTCCAGGAACGCCTGGCCGCGGTTGGTGTATTTCTTGGCGATGGAGATGACCAGGCGCAGGTTGGCCTCGACCATTTGGGTCTTGGCTTCGTGGGCGCGGCCCAGGGCGGCATTCAGGTCCGCGCAGGCCTTGAGGTAATCGGCGCAAGGCAGGCGCACGAACCGCTCCAGGGTGCGGAGCTTGTCGCGCTCGACCTTGATGCTCGCCTGCTGCTCGGCGGATTTGTGCTGCGCTGCCAGGCCCTCGATGGCCTGCACGCCAGCCTTCATCTTGTCCCGAATGTTCTCGGTCACCAGCGTCATCTCCTCGACGACCCTTTGCTTGTAATGGAAGCGGGGAAGGGCGGCCTGGAGCTTCTTGTTCGAACCGCGCGAGCTGATAGAGCAGGCGCGCGCGCCACCCTTTATGGGTTGCCTCCTGCCACGCGGCAAACTTCTCGTCCGCCTGCCGGTCCAGGACGCGCACGCGTTTGATGAGCCGGCGCAGGAGCTTGAGATGGCGGGGGCGGCTGCCGACGACCTTGTCCACGATCACACGGTCAAAGCGTTCCTTCGGGGGCATGGCGAGCAGTTTGTCGGCCAGCGCCAGGAATTCTTTGGCGGCAAAACCGAAGCTGAGCATGATCCGCCGCGATATGTCTTCAGCCGCTTCGATCCGCTTGCAAATCTCCACCTCCTGCTCGCGGCTCAGCAACGGCACCTTGCCCATCTGGCGCAGATACATCCGCACCGGGTCATCCAGAATATCATAGCGCCCCCTCTCCTCCTCGTCATCGGCGTCGCCCCGCCGGCCCCGATCCACTTCAGCCGCGTCAATGATGTCAATCTCCAGGGTCCGCAGCTTGGTGAGCACCTGATCCAGCTCGGCGGGGGTGACTCTGTCGTGGGGCAGGGCGTCGTTGAGATCGTCATGCGTCAGGTAGCCCTGGTCTTTGGCCAGGCGAAGCAGCTCTTTGACCTTCTGGGTCAGGTCCAGGCCGGCCGGGACCGGGATCGAATGCGGCGGCGGCTGGGCGTCAGCCGGCGACACGGCCCGCGCGGCAAGCGACGGGCTCGGCGCCCGGGGCGGCCGGCCTCGGCGGCGGCGGGACGGCGAGGGAGCATAGGCGGCGGGCTGTGGGGCGGCGGCGTGAACTGCTCTTCTGGTCTTTCGTTCTGTCCGACTAACCTTCGGTTTCCGCATCTTCGGTTTCCGCATAATATTGCTCGACTGACGGGAACTGTTCGTCCAGAAGGACCGCGTGCGACCCCCGAACCCGCCCTTCGCGCATCTCCAGACCCGATACCCTGCACTGTGCCGGACGCCAACATACAGGTCCACTGGATTTCTCAAACCAAAAAACGCGCGCGCCGGGTCACTTTAGTTGTTCCCTCCCAGAACCACCGTTCTGAGGGCGTGCAAATCCGAAGTCCTAACCTGGCTAAGCCAGGTTGGGATTTCGGATTTAACCTGCCTGGGAGTGTATGCGGATCGAGACGCGCCCATTCCTCAGCACCTTTTGCGATGTCAATTGACCGCCCGCCCCTTCTCACTTAGCCTTTTCCTGGTTCCGTAATGATACGCAAAATCTCCATTGCCGTTTTGATTGTGTTGGTGGTCGCCGGCGCGCTGGCCGGGGTCAAGGTCCTGCAATTCAGGAAGCTGATGGCGGGCGCCAAAGACTTTGCCGCGCCGCCGGAATGCGTCTCCTCCGTCCTTGTGCGGCAGGAGAAATGGCAGGGCACGCTCACAGCCATCGGCTCGGTGATGGCCGTCCAGGGAGTGACACTCACCCCGGAAGTCCCGGGCATCGTCCGCGAAATCGCTTTTGAATCCGGGGCGGTCGTCGCCAAGGGCGACCTGCTGGTGCGCCTGGACACCTCGTCCGAGGAAGCGCAACTCCGCGCCCTGGAAGCGCAGGAGGAACTGGCACGCCTGAACCTCGACCGCGAGCGCAGCCTCCGCAGCCAGAGCATGGTCTCGCAGTCGGAACTGGACACCGCCGAGGCCACGCTCAAGCAGACCCACGGCAATGCCGATGCCATCCGCGCCACCATCGAGAAGAAGACCATCCGCGCGCCATTCGCCGGCCGCCTGGGCATCCGCCTCGTCAACCTGGGCCAATACCTGGACCCGGGCAAACCGATCGTCTCGCTCCAGTCGCTGACGCCCGTGTATGCCGATTTCTCGTTGCCCCAGCAGGACCTCGCCCGGCTCAAGACCGGCATGCAGGTGCGGCTCACGACTGACGCCTACCCGGGCCGGAAGTTCGAGGGCACGCTCACGGCCATCAACCCCGACCTGGACCCGCAGACGCGCAGCGTGTGGTTGCAGGCGACGTTCGAGAACGCCGAGCAATTGCTCCGGCCCGGCATGTTCGCTCGCGTCGAAGTGCTGCTGCCGGAAGAGCAGCCGGTGCTGGCGATTCCGGCCACGGCCGTGCTGAGCGCGCCCTATGGCGACTCGGTGTTATGTGATCGAATCAAAGCCGGGCGAGCACGGCGGCAAGACCGATCTGGTCGTGCGGCAGCAATTCATCCGCACGGGCCGGCCGCGCGGCGACTTTGTGAGCGTGGAATCCGGCCTTAAGGCCGGCGAGCGCATCGTCAGCGCCGGCATCTTCAAGCTGCGCAACGGCATGTCTGTGATCGAGAATAACGACCTGGCGCCGAAGAACGAGCTGGCGCCGCGGCCATCCGACAGTTGAGCCGGGGATCACGTCCATGAAGTCCTTTACCGACCTGTTCATCCGGCGTCCTGTGCTCGCCGTGGTGGTGAACCTGGTGATTCTGATCGCCGGGTTCCAGGCGATCCGCACCCTGGTCGTCCGGCAATACCCGCGCAGCGACAATGCCGCGGTGACCGTCACCACCGTGTATGTGGGCGCCAGCGCGGACCTTGTGCGCGGGTTCATCACGGTGCCGCTGGAGCGAGCCATCGCCGCCGCCGATGGCATTGATTACATCGAATCGTCCAGCAAGCTCGGCCTGTCCACCATCACCATCCGCCTCAAGCTCAACTACGATCCCAACAAAGCGCTGGCCGAGATCAGCTCGAAGGTGGACCAGGTCCGCAATGATCTGCCGCCCGAGGCCGAGGTGCCCATCATCAACGTCACCTCCGCCGATTCCGAGTTTGCCGCTGCCTACCTCCGGTTCTCCTCGGACGTGCTGGAGGCGAACCAGATTACTGATTACCTCGTCCGGGTGGTCCAGCCCCGGCTCTCCGCGCTGGAAGGGGTGCAGCGCGCCGACATCCTCGGCGGCCGCACCTTCGCCATGCGCATCTGGCTCAAACCCGACCGGATGGCGGCGCTGGGCATCAACCCGGCCCAGATTCGCGAGGCGCTGGCCGCCAACAACTTCCTCTCCGCCGTCGGCCACACCAAAGGCTCGCTGGTCCAGGTGAACCTCAGCGCCAACACCGACCTGCGCTCGGTCGAGGACTTCCGCAACCTGGTCGTGCGCCAGTCCGGCGACAGCCTGGTGCGGCTGCGCGACGTGGCCGACGTGGTGCTCGGCGCCGAGGACTATGATTCGGAAGTCAGGTTCGGCGGCGCCAAAGCCGTGTTCATGGGGGTCTGGGCGCTGCCGAACGCCAACTCGCTGGACGTGATGAAGCGCGTCCGCGCCGAGATGGCACTCATCCAGAAGGAGTTGCCCACCGGCCTGACCGCCGGCATTGCCTATGATGCCACCAAGTACATCGAGGACGCCATCCATGAGGTGTTGAAGACCCTGACCGAGACGCTGCTGATTGTGGCCATCGTGATCTTCCTGTTCCTCGGCTCGTTCCGCTCGGTGCTCGTGCCGCTGGTGGCCATCCCGATCTCGCTCATCGGCGCGCATCTTCCTGATGCAGGTGTTCGGGTTCACCATCAACCTGCTCACCCTGCTGGCTATTGTGCTGTCGGTCGGGCTGGTGGTGGACGACGCCATCGTCATCGTCGAGAACGTCGAGCGCCACGTGCGCGACGGGCAAACACCCGTGCAGGCGGCCATGCTGGGGGCGCGGGAGCTGGTCAGCCCCGTCATCGCGATGACCATTACGCTCGCGGCGGTGTATGCGCCCATCGGTCTGCAAGGCGGCCTCACCGGCTCGCTGTTCCGCGAATTTGCGTTCACGCTGGCCGGGGCGGTCTTCATCTCCGGCGTGGTGGCGCTGACGCTTTCGCCGGTCATGTCCTCGAAGTTGCTCGACGCCAGGCGCGAGGAGCACGGCCTCGCCGGGCGCATCAATCACGGCTTCGACCGCCTGCGCCGCGCCTATGGCCGAGTGCTCGACGCCACACTCTCCGCCCGACCGGCGGTCTATATCGTCTGGGTCGTCCTGGGCCTGCTCGACCATACCGCTGTTCATCCTGGCGCCGAAGGAACTCGCCCCGGCGGAAGACCAGGGCTTCGTGATGGGCATCGTCGAAGCCTCGGCGGATGCGACCATTGACCAAACCACCTTCTACACCGAAGCCGTCAACCAGCGCGCTGCTAAGCGTGCCGGAGGCGGAACAGACCTTTCAGGTTACCTTCCCGGACAACGGTTTCGCCGGCCTGGTGCTCAAGCCCTGGGGCGAACGCAAGCGCACCGTCTTCCAGGTCGTGCCGGAGTGCACAAGCTAAGATGAGCGCCATTCCGGGCATCCGCGCCTTTGCCGCCACTCCGCCCGCGTTGCCGGGCGGCGGCCAGTTCCCGGTCGAGTTCGTCATCGGCGCCACCGCCGAGCCGGAGACCATTTTGAAGTATGCCGAAATGTTGCAGACCAATGCGGCGGCCAGCGGCATGTTCGCCTTCCCGCCGATCATTGACACCAAGATTGACCAGCCGGAAGTGGAACTGGTCATGGACCGCGACAAGGTGGCCTCGATGGGCCTCAACATGGCGACCGTGGGGGCGGACCTGTCCACGCTGGTAGGCGGCAACTTCGTCAACCGCTTCAACCTGGATGGCCGCAGCTACAAGGTGATCCCGCAGGTCAAGCGCATCGAACGCCTCAACGCCAGCCAGCTCGAAAACACCTACGTCAAGGGCCCCAACGGCCAGTTGGTGCCCCTGAGCACCTTCGCCACGCTTGAAGAAGAAGACCGGCCCGCGCTCGCTCAATCGCTTCCAGCAGTTCAACGCCGTCAAGATCAGCGGCGTGGCCGATCCGGCCCCTCGACGAGGCGCTGCGCTACCTCGAAACCGAAGCGGCGCAAGATCCTGCCCAAGGGCTACAAGATTGACTACACTGGCGAATCCCGCCAACTGCGCGTCGAGGGCAGCAAATTCCTGCCGGCCTTCCTCCTGGCGCTGGTGCTGATCTTCCTGGTGCTCGCCGCCCAGTTCAACAGCTTCCGCGATCCGCTGATCATCCTGCTCGGCTCGGTGCCGCTGGCCATGTTCGGCGCGCTGATGTTCAGCTTCCTCAAGATGCCCGGCGCAAACACCCCCTTCTTCACCAACGGCTGGACCACCACGCTTGAACATCTACTCCCAGGTCGGCCTGGTCACCCTCGTCGGCCTGGTCTCGAAGAACGGCATTCTCATCGTCCAATTCGCCAACGAACTCCAGCGCCGCGGCCTGCCCAAACTCCGCGCCGTGCGCGAAGCCGCCCTGATCCGCCTGCGCCCCGTGCTGATGACCAGCGCCGCGACCATCTGCGGTCACTTCCCGCTCACGCTGGTCCGGGCGCCGGCGCAGCCGCCCGTAACTCGATCGGCATCACCATCGTCGCCGGCATGGCGCTCGGCACCCTCTTCACCCTGCTGGTAATTCCTTCCATCTACGTCCTGATTGCCAAACAACATGCCGGCGAGCAAGGCGGAGCCCTGGCGCGCGGTCTGGATCTGTCTGAACCGGCCCTGGAGGACGCCGCGTCTGCCGTCGAAGTCGGTGCGAAGTGAGGAACGTTGCCCGGTTCGGGTGGTCAGTGATTTCTTGCAAACGAGGCTTGCATTCCGCCCGAAGTTCCGTAAGCTGCCCCAGTCTGTTTGGAAGCGAGCGTAGCTCAGTCTGGTAGAGCATCACGTTGCCAACGTGAGGGTCGAGGGTTCGAATCCCTTCGCTCGCTCCATTTTTTCTGAGGAATCCCGCGATCTTCTGTTCTGCCCCCCCGTTTTGCAGCATGTTTGCAACAGACCTCCGGGGCGGCGGGCTGAAATCCGCTCCTTCAGCTTCATCTTCAACCGGCGCGTCGCGTCGGGTGATTCCCTGACATAAAGATGCCGATCTCCCTGACTGTTTGATTTGCAGCCTCCTGAACTATGCTCACGAGCATTATGGTTTCCCTGATTACCGATTACACACTACCACAACGGCAGGACCGAGCGAGAAAGCGAAATGCCCGCGTGCGCGCAACGCGGCTCGTGTCGGAGCGCCACCCGGCACGGCCTGATAACGGCGATGCGGTCATCAAACTTTACCTGCGTGAAATTGGGCGGGTGCAGCCGTTGACGCCGCAGGAGGAAATGGAACTGGTCGCCCGAATCAAGCAGGGTGACCGGAAAGCACGCGAGCGCCTGATCAAGGGGAGCCTGCAGCTAGTCGCCGAGATCAGCCGGCAGGACCAGAACATCGGACTTCCCTTGCTGGATCTGATTAGCGAAGGCAACCTGGGACTTCTGAAGGCCGTCGAGCGGTTTGACCCAGCCAAGGGAGGCAGTTTCTCCGCCTGCAGGTACTTGGTGGATCAAGCAATCCATCAAGCGCGCTCTGGCCCACCAGTCCAAGGCCAGCCTGTAACTGAGTTGACAACAGCCGGGGAGTCGCCGCCCCTTCCCATGCAGAATGCGAGGCGCCGGGGCGCTGTCTGCGCAAAGCGCATGGGCCGGCTGGTTGTGGAGAGAAGACAGGAGGCCGGCTGGAGCTACAGAATGCAGAAGCCAGCATCCAGGAGAATCAGCTTCACCTTTGGCGGCGTTCGGGCAAACTCCCGCGTCAAATGAACACGCAACGTCTTCCAATCTTCGAATGGGATCGTGCCGGCGGTGTCGCGGCCGCGCACCGGTGGTGCAGCTTTTTGCTGGCCGCTTGGGCGTGCCTGGCCGGGGGCACTGCCGGAATGGCCGCGGATTGGAACCAATACCGCGGGGTCCAGACAGGAGGCCTCTCGCCGGAAACGATTAGAACGGACTGGCCGGGCGGCGCGCCGACCTGCCTGTGGCGGATTCCGACTTCTGCCGGGCTCAGCTCGTTCGCGGTGGGCGAGGGAAAGGCTTTCACGGTAGTGACTCGCAGCACCGAGGCCGGCCCGGCCGAGGTCTGCCTGGCCCTCGACAGCGCGACGGGCAAGGAGCTTTGGGCCACGCCCACCGGGACGGCCAAGTACCAGGGCGGCGCCGACAGCGGCGCGCCGGACAACAAAGGTGGCGACGGGCCGCGCTCGACTCCTGCCATTAGCGGCGGTCGGGTCTTTGTCTATTCCTCAACCATGGTGTTGCAATGCCTGGATGCCACGAGCGGCAAAGAAATTTGGACACAGGACATCATCGCCAAATATGGCGGCAGGAATATCAGTTGGCAGAGCGCGATGTCGCCCGTGGTGGATGGCAGCCTGGTGTACGTGGCGGGCGGCGGAGCCGGTCAGTCCATGCTGGCCTTCAAGCAGGCTACGGGGGAATTGGCCTGGAAAAGCGGCGAAGGCGGCATCACGCACGCGACCCCGGCATTGGCCACGATCCTGGGCGTGCGCCAGGTCATTTTTCTCCTGCAGACCGGGCTGGTTTCCGTCGAAGCCGCCAGCGGCCGACCGCTTTGGATATTCCCGTTTCCATACCGCACCTGCACCGCGTGCTCGCCTGTGGTCGCAGGGGATGTCGTGTTTTGCACCGCGGGCTACGAGATCGGCGGCGCGGCGTGCCAGGTGGTGCGGAACGGCGACGCGTTCGAGGCCAGAAAATTGTGGCGGGTGAAGGGCGACAAGGACGTGGCCAGCCTGTGGAGCACGCCGGTTCAGAAGGACGGTTTTCTCTATGGCATGATCAGCTTCAAGCGATTCGGCTCCGGCCCGCTAAAGTGCGTGGATCTCAAGACCGGCACCGTGCGGTGGGAGAAGCCGGGCTTCGGGGCGGGCCAGGTCATCCTCGCTGGCAAACACCTCCTGGCCCTGGCCGATAACGGCGAACTGGTTGTAGTCGAAGCGGTCCCGGAGGCTTATAAGGAGGTTGCCCGGTTCAAGGCCGTCGCCGGCAAGTGCTGGAGCACGCCGGCACTGAGCAACGGCCGCCTGTACGTGCGCAGCACGAAAGAGGGCGCCTGCTTTGATCTGGCTACGGGGAAGTAACGACGCCTACTTTTGCCCCGCGGGCACCACGCTGACCATCCAGCCGATGCCAAAGCGGTCTTCCACCATGCCGAAGCGCGGTGACCAGAAGGTCTTCGCGAGCGGCATCCGCACCTGCCCACCGTCGGCCAGCGCGTTGAAGACCCGGTCGGCATCGGCTTCGCTGGGGACCGAAAGCGACAGGGAGAAACCCTCGAAATTCGGCTTGTCGGCCGAGCACCCGTCGGAGGCCATAACCGTGGTGCTGCCGATGCGGAAGCTGGTGTGCATGATCTTGTTCTCAAACCCGGGAGGGATCCTGCCAGGCGGCGGCGGTTCGGGGCTTTCCTTGTAGCGCATGATCATCTGAACTTCAGCCCCCAGCGCCTTGCGGTAGAATTCGATGGCTTGTTCGCAACTGCCGTTGAAGAACAGGTAAGGCTGGATGATGCGATTGTCATTTGTCGTACTCATAATGCTCTTTCGTCTGTAATGCTTCCTCTCTGCGACGAACGAGGAAGGCGGCTCAGGACATCCGCCTGCGGAACCCTATCATGTCTTGGGCGCATTCTCTACCGGCTTTGGCCTGTAAAGCACGACCACGTTGCCAACCCGGGTGACGAGGTAGCCGCCACTCTGCTCGGCCAGGCGGGCGGAAAGCTCGTCCTTTTGGTCCTTGAAGTCATCGAACCTCACTTTGAGCAGTTCGTGATGTTTCAGAGCATCTTCCAGCGCCGCGAGGAACTGGGGGCTAATGCCGTTCTTGCCGATCTTGAGCGTCGCCTTGAGCCGTTGGGCCTGGGCTTTCAAGGCGCGGATCTGAGCGTTGGTGAGCGAAATCATTGTTCAAAGATTGCGTCGCTCCGCCTCTAGCGCGAGGACTAAGTGGGGAAACATTTTATCCGCCATAGGCGTCTGCGACGAATGTGACGGGCGGAGGTGTTGATTTTGTGCCCTGTTGTGTCAATAACTTGGGGATGACACGGCAACGTGGTGTTGGCAGAATCCCGCGCTCGAATGAACCGCGAACAACCGCAAATCAGAATCAGCGCCTGGCGGGCCGACCCTCGCAAAACAAAGGCCGCCGGCGAGTGCGGGCGGCGCGGGTGACGATGGGCGGTTGAATAAACCAAAGTGAGCCTGACAACGTTGCACCCCGCGCTCAGTCTGACGGAATCACAAATGGCCCAGGCCATGTGTCTGGAGTTGAGCCAGGCGGACCTTAAGGCCATCGGACGGAGCCGCGGCTTCGAGCCCGAGACCATCGCCTCGCGGGAGTTAATGCAACACATGTTGCTTTCCGAACAGGGAGTGGCGCCGGCGATGGCCTCGCTCACGCCCGTTGAGATCGCTGGCCTGCATCTGCTCAACTGTTTGCAAGAACAAGTGGGCGTCGAGTTCTTCCGGCGGATCTATCCCGCCGCGGTCTCGCGGAACCTCTACGCGAGCTTCACCGAACGCTTCAAGGGCTTGTTCAAAGAAGTCAAAGCCCGGTTGATTCAGCGCGGCCTGTTGCTGTTCGGCACGCTCCCGGACACTTACCTCAGGGGGATCGGGCTTCTGGAGCGGCGGCGCTTTCGCTTTCCCAAGGCGTTTGGCGCGCTGTTGCCCGCGCCCTTCCTGGCGCGCCAACTGGACCCGGCCCTGACGGGACAACACCGCGGCGAGGTCTTGCGTGACAAGTTGGCGGAGGTCCGGAGGTTGGGAAGCGCGGCGGCGAGCAAACCCGCCGCCGGCACTTCGGGCTGTTGGCGGCTGGAGAACGGCGAGTTGTTTCTGGGCCCCGGCGCAGCACGATTTCGGACCGAGCAACTGGAGGCTTGGCAAAAGGCGCAATTTGAGGCGGCGGTCGGCTATGCCAACAAAGCTCAGCCGGAGGGGTTAATGCCAGTCCCACTGCTGCTATACGCGCTGTCTTGCCTGCGAGAGCATGAATGGCTGGCGCCCGCCGAGCTTTTGCCATTGTGGAAACTGGCCCTGTCTGGCACCAAAGCGCCGGAACCGCAAACGGTCTGCGAAGCCGGCCATGTTTGGGGTTGCGTCGAAAAGATCGAGCTGGACGGCGGCCCGCTGTATCGTCTGCCGCGGCGGGCGGACAGCGCCGCAAGCGCGCCGCCCGAGGCTTTTCTGCAGGTGGAGAATCCGCAACGGGTAGGCATTGCCCTGGAGCGCATACCCTTGGCTGCTCTCGAAAGGTTATGTGAGATTTCGCGGCTGGAGGTGGTGGAGGGCGAGCTTTGGGCCTCGCCCAACCTGGTGAAGCTAAGTCACGCGCGCGCAGACACACTGGCGGAGCCGATGGTTGGCTGGCTGCGAGAGCGCCATCCGGCCTTTCGCACCACAATGGAGGCCATTGAAAAGCGCCGGGGAAAGCTCATCGTCCACGTGAACCTGCTGGTGGCACGGGTAAAGGACCTGGCGCTCAAGGTGATGCTCGAGAAACAGTTTGGCGGACCGGGCAAGCTGGTGGGGTTGTCAGGCGATTTTGTGGCGTTTCCCAGCGCCCTTTTGCCGGAGGTCCAGAAGTGGATGAAGAAGTCCGGGCATGTCATCAAGAGCGTGCAGTCCGACGAATCGGAGTCCACTGAGAGGGAGATCGTAGAGGATGAGTAACCGCTCTTTGGAACTTGAACCAATCCAGGTGACGGAGCTGGAGGTGGTCGCCAATCCGGCGGATCTGCGCCAGGACCTTCATGCGTTGGTGGATTACGCGCGCGACCATCAGGTCAAGCGGGGACATCGCACCAACCTGATTCCCGCGGCGCACCAGCAACGGCTGGCCAGGTTAATGAGCGACCCTGCCACCGCAGCGCAGGTGGATGAAGGGGGAAGTTCGGTCTGGCTCGAGCATGTGGATAGGGTCTGCCTGGCGCTCGAGTTCGTCCACTACGACACCAAAGGCGTTTATGCGGGCTATTCAAGCACGGAGCCTTCGTTTCCAGACAACTTCATCGAGGT
Source organism: uncultured Verrucomicrobiae bacterium (assembly GCA_963762555.1). GTDB lineage: Bacteria > Verrucomicrobiota > Verrucomicrobiia > Limisphaerales > UBA8199 > PALSA-1440. The sequence continues at coordinate 30,717 of CAVXLO010000038.1, read as the reverse complement.
AAACGACCAGCAGTATGAGCGGTTTCTCGAACTGCCATTGCAGGCGCAAGAGGAGGTTCTGCTTGAGATTCACCTGCGGGATTGTGGCGACGCTGGCAATGAGTTCTTCAGCCGCGGTCCTTTGGCCCGGTTGGATAGTTTTGATTCCTGGGGTAGCGCCACCGGGGTGGCGCCGACCATTTCCTTCGCCAAAGTCCGGCGGCATCTGCTGGAGTTGCTGGCGTGCTGTCCAAGCGGAGCCTGGCTGAGCACCGCCTCGCTGGTCGAGTACCTGCGACGGAACGACCCGTGGTTCTTGATCCCGAAAGAAATCCCCGCCACTGTCCGGGCCAGCGGCACCTCCAGAGGCCGTTACGGCAATTTCATCGAGCGCAAGCGCGGAGATTGGGGAAACCGCGAAGCGATCTCCCAGCACGACCCGGAGGGTTTCGCGAAGGTCGAGGGGCGGTATATCGAGCGATTCCTGGAGGGGCTCCCGCTTGTGCTCGGCTACACGGAAGTGGCTTACCTAAGACTGAAGCGGGAGAGCGAAATTGAGCCCTCGCGTGGCCTGATGCCCGCCTTCCGCGTGACGGAACGGCTGCGGCGGGTATTGCGCAAAGAGATCACGGCGCCGAAGGTCACCGTGCTGCCCAACTTCGAAGTCCATGTCGAGTCGCTGTTCTTTCCCGCTCGAACCGAGGCGCAGTTGCGGCCATTCAGCGACTTGGTTCAGCGGGGCATCGTCACCGTGTTCAGGCTAACGAAGGCAAGAGTTGCGGCCATGCTGGCGGCTCATCCCACAGAAAACCCGATCCAAACTCTCGAAGCGCTCTCCGGGTACCCGCTGCCCGCGAACGTCAGGCAGGAACTCAGCGACTGGGCGGGGCACTCGGAGAAGTTCGTCCTTTATGAAGGCTTTGGCCTGCTCGAGGGGCAACGCCAACTCGCGGACGCGGACCGATTCCTGGCGGAAGCCATTTCTCCAAACCTCGCTCTGGTGCGCCAGGCGGACAAGCTGTATAAGCAGTTGGAAGCGAACGAACTGGTGCCCGTCCTAATCTTTCACGCGGACGCGGCCTTGGCGACGCCAGCGGGCGTGAAAAGTTGTTTGGCCCCCGCCCGTGCCCCGCACCGGCCGCCCGGCAAGAAGGCGGTCAAGCTCAAACGCAGCATCCGGACAACGCTCCTGTTCGCGGATGCGGAGGCCCACGCCGCTTTCACCAGGATATTGTTGGACGCCAAATGCGCCGTTCCGGCAGACCGGCACGCCCTGACGGTGAGCTATCCGAGGAAAGCCGAGCCGCAGGTCAAGGAATGTTTGAAGAAGCTCAACCAGGAATACGCGGTGGCGGTGGAAGACATCGAGACGTAGGTGGCATGACGGAGTTCCATCCCGAGAATCCCTTGATCGTTCAGGGCGACCACACCATCCTGGTGGAGGTGGACAATCCGCTGTACGCGGAGGCGCGGGATGCGCTGGCGCGGTTTGCGGAGCTGGTCAAATCCCCCGAGCATATCCATACCTATCGCGTAACGCCGCTCTCCATCTGGAACGCCTGCGCGGTGGGAGAAACCGCCGAGAGCATTGTCGGCGCGCTCCGCCGGCTGTCGAAATATGCGCTGCCCGGGCATGTGGGTGCCAGCGTGCGCGACTTTGCCGCGCGTTACGGCTGCCTGAAACTGACCCGGCGGGATGGCGACTCGCTGCTGCTCTCCGCGCGCGACCGCCCGCTGGCCGAGGAGTTGGCCCATCAGCAGACCTTGACGCCTTTGCTCGGCACCAGGCTCGGCGAATTGGAATTTGCGGTGCCCGCCGTGGAACGCGGGCGTCTCAAACATGCCCTCATCAAGCTCGGCTTCCCCACCGAAGACCTCGCCGGTTACCTGACGGGCGAGGAGTTTCCTCTGGCTTTGCGTCTCGTGACCGTTTCGGGCAGCCCCTTCGCACCGCGCAATTATCAACGCGAGGCGGCGGAGATATTCCATGCGGGCGGCGCGGAACGCGGCGGTTCGGGGGTGATCGTGCTGCCGTGCGGCGCGGGCAAGACCATCGTGGGGATGGCGTGCATGGCCCTGGTGCGAGCCTCGACGCTCATTCTAGCCACCAGCGTCACGGCGGCGCGCCAGTGGAAGAGCGAGTTGCTCGATAAGACGACCTTGTCTGAGGAAGACATCGGCGAATACAGCGGCAGCCAGAAGGAAGTGCGCCCGGTGACTATTGCCACTTATCAAATCCTCACTCACCGCCCCAGCAGGGACAGCGAGTTCACGCATTTCAAGCTCTTCGACGAGCGCAACTGGGGGCTGATCATCTATGACGAAGTCCACCTGCTGCCGGCGCCCGTGTTTCAAGTTACTGCGTCGCTGCAGGCGCGCCGCCGGCTCGGTCTGACCGCCACCCTGGTTCGCGAGGACGGGCTGGAGAACGAAGTCTTCGCGCTCATCGGGCCCAAGAAGTACGATGTGCCCTGGAAGGAAATGGAGAAGCAGGGCTGGATTGCCCAGGCCGTTTGCACGGAAATCCGCCTGCCCATGACCGAGGAACGCCGCATGGAATACGCCGTAGCCGAGGCGCGCCACAAGTTCCGCATCGCCTCGGAGAATCCCGGCAAACTCCGCCTGGTGCGCCAACTGCTCGAGCGGCATCGCGACGTGCCGGTGCTGATCATCGGCATGTATGTGGCCCAGGTGGAGGGCTTCGCGCGGGAGCTGGGCCTGCCGCTCCTCTCCGGCGCGACCAGCCAGGCGAAGCGCGACGTCGTGTACGGGCAATTCCGGCGCGGCGAGATTCGCGCCCTGGTGGTGTCCAAGATCGCCAACTTCTCGGTGGACCTGCCCGACGCCGCCGTGGCCATCCAGGTCTCCGGCATGTTCGGCTCGCGTCAGGAGGAAGCCCAGCGCTTGGGCCGCATCCTCCGCCCCAAGCCCGGCGAGAACCAGGCGCATTTCTATTCCATCGTCTCCCGCGACACGGTCGAGCAGGACTTCGCCCTCAACCGCCAGCTCTTTCTTTGCGAACAGGGCTATGAATACCGCATTGTGACGTTGGACCAGCCGGATCAACCGCTGGCGCAGGACCAGCCAGCCTGCTAAACTTGCGCCTCCGAATATCGGCCATGCATTACGTCAGCCGCACACTCAAGCAAGCCAAACCAAAGCTCCCCAATGCGGGTCTCAGCCCCGCGCCGGACCCGAATTCGCCTCCGGCCTTCAGCCCACCGCAGCCATGACCGACGAACAACGCCTGATCGAGAAACTCCAACGCATTGAAGCGCTCTTTGCCGGCGCGGCCACGCCCGGCGAGCGTGATGCCGCGGCTCAGGCGCGTGACCGTATCCGCGGCCGTCTGCGCGAGCAACAACAGACCGACCCGCCGGTAGAGTTCGCCTTCAAGCTCCGTGATCGCTGGTCGCACAAGCTGCTCATTGCCTTGCTCCGGCGCTATCAGATTCGCCCTTATCGCTACCGAGGGCAGCGTTACACGACCATCATGGCGCGCGTTCCGGGCCGCTTTGTCAACGAGGTCCTGTGGCCTGAGTTTGAGGAACTGAACCAAACGCTGGCCACGTTCCTCAATGAAGTAACCGACCGGGTCATCGCAGAGGGCATTGACGCCGATACGACCGAGGTCGAAGTGGCTCCCGCGCAGGTTACCCAACGCGCTGGCGCGACCCTCGGTTTTGAACAGGGCTCACCCGGACTATGAAATTCTTCGACCGAGACTGGGATTGTGTCCTGCATTGGCTGGCGGTCTGGGAAAAGCTCTCCCTTGACGCGCGCCGTCATTATCTGGCTGCGCCCTCGCACGCCCAGACGGTTCCCGCCGCGGGCTACGGCGACGACCTCGGGCTGGTGCTCGAGACCGGCTTCGTCGAGACCGTCGCGACCGGTCGAGTCAAGCCCACATCAGCCAGCGTGCCATTCCGGGCCATCATGGCCCAGTTGGCGAAGTTCCCGCTCTTCGATCAGAAGCCCACGCGACAGTTGCTCGATGATTATGCCGTCAAGCATTACCTTCGGGAAGAAAACGACAGCATCCGGTCCTCCTGGCAAAAGCCCGCTTGGGATTCCCTGGCCTGGCCACAATCCTTTCTCAACCAGGCAAACCTGAAAACCTGGGAGAAGCAGTACCTGACTTATTTCGAGATGGAGGGCGAAGGCCGGGCTCTCTGGTATTCGGTACGGAGTCCGGCGCAAGCGCCCAAAGTCACCTGGTTTCCAGACGGCAAAACCGCCGAGGCCGCCAAGGGCCTCGTGCGGCACGCGCTGAACGCGGTCCAACCCGTGCCGCTGCTCTCACTGCCCGCGGCCCTGCCCGAGGACCTGCGCGCCTCATTTCAACCGGCGCTGAAGGCCTGCTTGCGGTTTATGCTCCTCTATCCGGCGCTGCGCGGGGATTCACTCGATGCGGTAATCGGCCTCTGCCCGACCGTCGTCTATCTCTTGAGCCGGCCCGCCGCGGCGCCCCCGCCGGTCGAGGAGGCCAAAGACCGGATCAGCCCCGCGTTCCTGTTGGAGGACATGACGCGGGTATTGGCGGAAGCGGCCACAGGCGAGTGCCGTCTGAACCGCGGGGGCTACGGCCCGCAGTTGTTCAAAGTGATCGCGGACAAACTGCGCGAAGAATTCGTAGCCCTGCCACCCTGGATGCAGGCGCACCACGGATTCGAGGACCGGCTGTTCCGAGCCATGACGTGCCTGACCGGGTTGAAGCTGGCGGAGGACAAATCCACCCAAAGCAAACGCCTGCTGGTCGCCACCGCCAAGGGCCGGAAATGGCTGACCCAACCGCCCGCCGACCGCTTGCGCGAACTGCTGTGCGAGATCAAGCGCCGGGACCCCGACGAGTCAGGCGGCTATAATGACCCGCTAACTTATATGCCCGGCCAGTTCCGCTTTGAAGCGGCGGGAGGCCGTAAGTTCAACCATGCCGCCTGGCTCAGTTCCATTTGGCGTCAGCCCCCGGGCGAGGGCTGCGTGGCCTTGAATGCGTTCCTCGACTATCATGCGCGCGTCAGCCATCCCCTCGTGAATCCGGCAATCCCCGACTCCAGCCGTCCCGACGCGACCTCCCGATTCGGCCAGTGGGGACCGGCCTTGCGCGCCGAGGGTATCGAGGATGTTTGCCGAGTGGTCCTGGAGGACTTCTTCTGGCAACGCCTTGTCCCGCTGGGTTGCGTGGAAACCACCGCGCGCGAGGATGGCCAAGTCTCGTTCCGGCTCTCCCCCGCCGGCCAATACCTGTTTGGTCAATCGGCTGATCTGGCCTACGGACAGCCCACCACGGATGCCGCCATCGTTATCCAGCCCAACTTCGACATCGTCTTCCTGCAACCGAACCTCGCTGCCGAAGTCGAACTCTCCACGCTCGCCGAGCGCGTCGGCAGGCACGTGGGCACGCTGTTCCGCCTGACCCGCCAAAAAGCGATTCTGGCCGCCGCGCAGGGGAACACCCTCGAGGCCATGCTGGCTACGCTGGCCAAGCACTCCTCCAAGCCCGTGCCAGCCAACGTGACCGAAGAAATCCGCTCCTGGTTCGCTGTCTGTCGCGCCTTGAAGACGCGCCGCTCTGTCCTGATCGAGGCCGGCGACCGCGAAACCGCCGTGCGCGTCCGACGCCTGCTTGGCCCGGGTTGTGAAGTTCTCAAGGATACCCTGCTCGAATGGCGCGGAGCGGGAATTGACCCCAAACTCCGTCGGAAGCTGACCGAGCAGGGCCTCTTCATTGACGCGCTCTGAGATTCCTGCGCGCACAAGCTCCAGGATCACGCCTTCTTGCCGTGGCGGCGCAGCATGGCTCCAGGCTCAGAACTGGTGACTCGGAGCAGGGTGTTCGAGGGGCATGGAATTTGCCTGAGCCGGTTTTCGAGTCGGGTGGTTGCTTCCCCCTCACCCCGGCCCTCTCCCTTGGGGAGAGGGAGGACCATCGGCCGTGTTCCGACAAATCGGAGCGTCCAGCCATATCCAGCGACGTTCGGCGGGGCACCCTCTCCCTAAGGGAGAGGGCCGGGGTGAGGGGGAACTGGACTCACCTTGTTTCCACAGCATCAGGATGTCTGAGGCTGGAGCCCGCCCTCAGCGGGACGACCTACTTGCCGGTAGGGCAGGGGCGACATGTTCGTCGGCCACTTGCGCCACCTTGTTCTCATCCAGATAGACCAACCGGGTCGTGATGTCTTTGGCCGTGACCTTCACCAGAACACAGCCGATGGTTTTGACCTCCCCGTTGCCGGACCTGGTGTGGCTCGAATAGGTATAAGCCAGCTTTTCGGTGTTATACTTCAGCGTGCCCGCCTCCACGCCGCGATCTCCGTCCGAGGAAGGCGCCTCCATATAGACGGTTCCTTTCCCGTCAGGCACCACCTCGTCGTGGAACAGCGGGTGGCTTCGCTCGTAGATGTGGTTATTACCAGACAGCGCCAGCGCAACCCCGTATTCATCGCAAAAATCCTTCCAGTTGGCATACCAGCTTGTCTTCCCCGAGCGGCCGTTGAACCACTGATAATGCTCACAGAGGAAGATGTAGTCGTACCGCTCCGCCAGTTTGCGGATCACTCCGGCGGCCCATTCCTTCGCCGAGGCCAGGCCCGGCCCATTGTTGGACATAGCCTCGTTGTTGAGCGTGATGAACAGCACCCTGTTGTAGATAAACCAGTAACACACCCCTTCTTGCCCGGAGTAGCCATTGCGCGGGAGGTTGTTGGCTACGCGGAAGTAGTCGGGGCTCATATGACTCCGCCGGGTCATGCTGTCATGGTTGCCCACGACATTGGCGAACATATAGTCCTTGATGAAATCCTGCTCATACAGCAGTCGCCAGAACGAATAGCTGCCGCCCCAGGCCACCACGTCGCCGGTGGAGAATATGAAACTGACCCCAGGATCTATCTCCAAAGCCGCATTCAGCACTTTGACCGCGTTGCTCAGGCGGCCCGCGAGGGGCGGGTAGGCATGAAAATCGCCAATCCAGAGAAAGCTGAATTCCGCACCACCGGCGGTCTTGAAATAATGGATTGCGCTCTGAAAGCCCTCACCGGCGCAGACCTTGTACATGTATGCCGTATCCGGCTGTAAGCTGGTCAGCGTGGCTCCGAAGTTGAGGAATACCGCGCTTTCCTTCATATCGGCGCCGGAAGCGGTCTTTGAATCCACGCCGTCGAAAACATCGCAATACTGGTATGCGCCCTTGGCCTTGGCGGCTTGCGCCCATGTGCTGTCGGACTTCCGGGTATAGATGACAAAGCAGTTTGTGTTTCCGAGGCCCGCGTGCCAGCCGATATTCATTTCGCTGGAAGCATTCTCGCCCGGGTTGGTGACAATTGAATAGACCTCCTGCGCTCGCGCCCCACAGCCGAATGAAAGCGCCATGGCCGATATGAGCGGACAGAGCGCGGTTTTCACAAACCAGCGGAGGAGGTTTTGGTTGAATTGCGTCCTGTTCCTCGTGCCCGCTTCAACGAGGTTCGCTTCTGACGACTTATGCGCTTTCATTCATTAGGAGCCTCATTGAAGGCGATATTGGCGCCCTGTCAAGGTGTGTTGCGGCTCCACTCCCGCCGGCGTTCCCTTAACGGAGCAGGCGGCGGCTGGTTGCACGGGGCCGTTTGCACCGGGAGCTTCGATTTGCAGGCCGACTCTGGCCCGCTTACTGCACTCTTCAGCCGCTATTGGGCCTTGCCAGGGGGCGCTTCGATTCCGGCGCCTTTTCGCAACTCCGCCGTCTCCTCGGGCGTCAGGTGCGGAAGCTGCCGCAAGAAGGCGACAATCTTCCAGATTTGCTCATCCGTGTGCGTGGGCTCGAACGCCGGCATCCCGGTCATCCGCACGCCGTGCTTGATGGTCCAGAACAACTCACCATCCGACATGCTCTGGGTGCCGTGGCTTTGGAGTTTGGGAGCGGGCGGGTTGAGCCCTTTGGCCAGCTCTCCTGCTTCCACGTTCGGCGCGCCGTGGCACACCAGGCAGTTCTCGCGGTAGCGATCCAGCCCGGTGGCGACCGCGACGGCGTTGGTGTAGGGATCAGGCTCGCGGGGGGCGCGGCGTTCCCGGGACATATCCACCGCCCACGGGGCGAGGGCGCGCTCCACCGACCCCGGCTTCGTCGTGGCTCCCATGTTCACGATTCCAAAGGCCGCTATCAGCAGGGGAACCCCGATGCAAATCGCGATCCCCACAACGATCCCCACCATAAACCAAACCCAATTCTTCATCTTCTTCCCTTTCTCGTGTTGTTTGCTCTTTCCGCAGCCGCAGTCGGAAACCTTCCTTGCGTTGAAATCACTCTAGCCCCTTGCGCCGATGTTTCAAGTAGGTGTATTCGTGCCAGATCAGCAATAAGATCACGCTGTCCAGCACGGTAAGCCCCACGAGAAGCCAGGAGAAATGCACGTGCAAGTGATAGAGTTGGTAACCCATGAACGCCACCAGGACGGCCATCGCGGTGGGGAACGACCACAGCTTTCCCCGCAGCAGGCAAACCACCAGGAAGATCTTCACCGCGCCGTGTACCAACAGGTAAATGCTCCCGAACAGCTTGCCGCTCGCGGACAGGTGGCTGAAGGCGTGCCGCAATGAGTTGGCGATCAAGTCATCCGGATCCTCCAGCAACTCTGGCCGCGTGAGCATGTTCACGAGGTGGTTCAAGGTCGTGCGGCCCAAGCACAAAAACACGGTGCCGCCAAGGGTCTCCAGCAACCCGTCCACACCCTTAAGCACGACCCCAATCTTGAACAGGCGGCGCAGCCATTTCTCACGAAAGGATTTCGGGGAAGCCTTTGGGGAGAGTCGCTTCATGGCTATAGGATAGTGCGCCGCGTGGGGGTACGCGGCCTGCAGCGGCAGCAATCCCATGCAGGCCGCGTGCCCCCACACGACGCTCTTGGCTGTGAAATGTCCGGCTTAACTTTCATCGGGTTCCGGCGCTTGAAGCAAAGCCGCCGCGATCTGCTCACGACGAATCAGGCCCTTCACCGCCCCAACCTCCGCCGGCCCGGACTCGCTCGCAACCACAAGTGCCACCCCGGCCGCCTGCGCGCGCAGGCGGGCGATCAGGTCCGGCAACGTCATGTTCGCACTCACCGCAACGAACCTCCGGTCGGCCAGATCGCCCATTGTCACCGCTCCATTCCCGCCCCGCCCGCTTGCGAGGACGGCTTCCCTGTCCACCCATCCAAGAAGGCGCTCCTGATGTCCGACCAGCACCGTCGCCGCTGAGCGTTCTTGCAAGAAGCCCCGGGCGAAGTCCGTCACGGTTTGCTCGGCCGACGCCAGGCAAAAATCCGGCGACATGATTTCGCCGGCCGTTCGCGCATCCGCCGGAGTGGTGCGCAAGGCCTGGGGCAGGCGATGGCCGCGCCGCGCCAGCTTCAGGGTATAGATGCTGTCGGTCGAGAACGCCTTGCGCACGGCGTAGCTGATGGCCACGGTGACCATCAAGGGCAGGATTATGCTGTAATCGAAGGTCATCTCGAAGGTCATGACCACCGCCGCCATCGCCGCGCCGGTGGATCCCCCCACCACACCCGCCATCCCGGCTATGGCGAACGCCCGTGGCGCCACCCCCATTCCCGGGAACAGGCGCACGAGCACCGTTCCATACCCGGCGCCAACCGTCGCCCCGAGGAACAGGGCCGGAGAAAAGATTCCCCCCGAAGCGCCCGAGCCCAGCGTCAGCGAGGTCGCCCACAGTTTCAGCACGAAGAGCAGCAGCAGCATGAGCATGGAAAAATGGGCGCCATTGAGAATATCCTGGATGGTCGCGTAGCCGACGCCCTGGACATAGTAATGGCCCGTGACTGCCAGCATCGCATAGAGAATCAGCCCGACAATCAGCATCCCCAGCAGATGCTGTCGAAAGTAGCCGCCCTTGATCCACCCCTCAAAGAAGTCCTCGCACCGGTAAACGGAATTGATGAACAGCGCCGAAACCGCGCCGGCCAGCACGCCCAGAATGGCATAGGCCGCAAGCACCAGCGGAGCCGTGACGTGAAAAGCGGGAGCGTCGAGCCCCGGGATCATGAAGGACGGATGCGCCGCGAACACCGCCCGGCCGACGCACGTAGCCGTAGCCGTCGCCAGGACCACCGGAACAAGTGTCCGCACGCTGACCTCGGCCATGATAATCTCGACGGCGAACAGCAGCCCGCCGACCGGCGTGTTGAAGGTGGCCGCAATCCCGCCTCCCGCGCCGCCGGCCAGCAACGCCATGCGCTGCCAATCCGCCACTCCCAGCCACTGTCCCAGCGTCGAGGCCACCGCGGAGCCGATCTGCGCAATCGGCCCTTCCCTCCCCGCCGAACCGCCGCTGCCGATGGACAGCGCCGAGGCCAGCGCCTTGATCACCCCCACCACCGGACGAATCCTGCCCCGCCGAAAGTGAATCGCCTCCATCACCTCCGGAATGCCATTGCCCCTGGTTTCCGGCGCAAAGGTCTTGATCAGGTAGGCAACTCCCGCCGCGCCCAGCACCGGCACCAGGATGATGAACGGACCCCAGGGACTGACCGGCGTATGCACGTTGGCGTCGTAGCTGAACGACCATTTCCCCAGGAAAAGCAGATTGTGGAACAGGGCAATCAAGCCGCGAAAGGCGACCGCCCCCAGGCCTGCCGCCGCCCCTACCAGCGCCGCCAACACCGAGAACCCAATCGGTCCCAGCCACCACCCGGTCCTTGCCCTATCTGCTCGCGTCGTCATGCAAGCGCGGTTCTCCTGATATTCCCCTCGGCAAATAACGAAGGGCCTCCAGGGGTTTTCCTGAGTGCCGCCAAACCCTCCAGTACCGGCAAAACCGCCGTCCCAGTTGCTTCGGTTTCTCGGCAAAGACGCGAATCACTCGGTCGAAAGTCTCTACCAGCACCTCGGCATCGCGCGGCACGGCCACCTCGCGGGCCGCCTTCCGAAAGAACGCGTTCTCGGCCCGGTAACGCCCGCCAAAAACCGGCCGGACCAGGCGCGCCGCGGCGCGAACCTTCTTGCACCGCTTTCGGACCTGGTGAACTGCTTCGCCGCACGGCAGCCTCTTGTCATCAATCTCCGCAATGGCCCTGTCCACCTGTTCCCGCACAACACGCTTGAGACCGTCCTCCACCGATTCGTTTGCTTCTAATCGAAATCCCATAGCTGAAGCTCTCACTGCCGACGAACCTGCCGGCACGGCTGTCCCCACCGCTGAACTGGCTTGCCCATGCCCCAACCCGGTCGGAGCGGGTGCTGCCGACAGTAACCCCCCCAACCACAATGCCCCCCATGTCTCACCTCACACTCAGCAGCGAGTTTCGTTCGCCAAAACGGTTGAGCACGGTGTGGTCAGCCTGCGGATCGGGCATCCACTTGCCATCCACGACCAGGCGATACTCGTATGTCCCCGGCTTGAGCGTCAGGTCCTTGACCCACGTCCCATCGCGTTGCTGTGCCATTTCGCCCGCCTCGGCTTTCCAATTGTTGAAGGTTCCGGCGATACAAACGTGGCGCGCCGACGGATGGGTGAGTTTGAAATGAACCACATGCCCGGTCGGCTGTGGCTTGTCGCGTTGCCGGCCTTGTAAACGTAATGACGCCGAATCCATCAAAACAGCGTACCCCAGTGCAAGCCTCGCCTCTATCGGGTCGCTCTCTGATTCTCATTCGGCAGCTTTCCCATGCTCGCTCCGCTTTTCGCTGAGACGAGATCAGGGTGAAATCGCACTGCCCCAGCACTCCAATTCGCATGCGTGACCGGATTTCCAGGCTACCACCGCCTGAGCGTATGCTTTGGTACATCGTAGATACATCGTGGGTACATCGTTGGTACGTCAGTTAGTACATCGTGAGTACATTATAAATACATGGGTAATACATCGCTATAATGCCTCGGATGGCCCTGATTTCAGCGTGAGACTGTCTGGACGAGCCCCAGGGCGGCGGGAGGGCCGGGCCGGGGCTAGTGCTGGAGGCTTACTTTGCAGAAAACGGTTGTTCCCCCTCCTTGACCGGATCGGATCGCCAAGCTGCCGCCGATGACACCGGCTCGATACCGCATCACGTGCAGCCCCATGCCTCGGCACGGGAGCGGTTGGGGGGGCATCCCCATCCCATTGTCCCGTACGGCCAGCACCAGGGAGCCGTTTCTGCGGGCCAGCCGGATGTTCACGCGGCTGGCCCTGCCGTGTTTGATGGCGTTGGAGACGGCTTCCTGGGCAATGCGATACAGGTGAATCCCCCATTCGTAATCGCCTTTCAGGGCCGCAGGCCGGCAGTGAAAACGGCAATCCACGCTAAACCGCTTTCGGGATTGGGCCGCCAGCTCTTTCAGCACCCCGGTCAGGCCGACGCTCTCAATTTGCACCGGCGAGAGCCCGTGCGCCAGTTCGCGCGTGCGGACGATCGCGTCGCGGATCAACTGCGCAATCTCCCGCGCGCGCCCCGCCTGCTCGGAATCGCTAATTTGCAAGCGCCCGACCAGCGTCTGGCTTAGGAACTCGATGCCGGTAAGCTGCTGGCACAAATCGTCGTGCAGATCCTGGCCGATCCGCTGCCGCTCGCGCTCGACGACAACCAGCACCTCTCGCTCCAGTTCGATCCGGGGGGTGATGTCGCGCACAAACCACCGGGAATGCACCATGCGTCCCCGCTCCCACAGCCCGCTGGCGTCAATCAGGACATGCCGCAGCGCGCCGTCCCTGCGCCGCCATTCCGCCCGCTGAGCTTCCAGCACCTCGCGACGGGCCAGGCGCTTGAGCGTCCTGCGGGCCTGCTTCGGATCGGCGTAGAACTCCTGCACCCCGCGGTTCAAGCACTCCTCCGCTGTGCAGCCGAACAGTTCGAGCGCCGCCTTGTTCGCGCGGCGGATTTCGCCCCTCGGCCCGATCCACAACAGGCCAAAGGGCGAATGATCGAAGAAATCCGCCAGGTTCCTCTCGCTCGAACGCAACACTTCCTGGGCGTGCCGGCGCTCGGTGATGTTCCGAGTCACCTTGAGAAACCCGCGCAATTGGCGGCTCTCGTCGTACACCGCCGTGATGATCACGCTGGCCCAGAACCGGGAACCGTCCTTGCGGACGCGCCAGCCTTCGTCCTCCGAGCGGTCGGTCGTTCGCGCCGCTTCCAACAGCCGCCGCGGCTTGCCGTCCCGCACGTCCTCCCGCGTGTAAAACCGGGAGAAATGGCGCCCCACAATCTCCGCCGCGCGATACCCGGTGATATGCTCCGCGCCGGTGTTCCACGTCGTCACCCGGCCATCGGTCCCCAACAGGAAGATCGCGTAGTCGCGCGTGCCTTCGATCATCAACCGCAGCCGCTGCTCACTTTCGCGCACCGCCTGATCGGCTTGCTGCCGCGCGGTGATTTCCTCCTGCAACAGCGCGTTCGCCTGTGTCAGCTCCCGCGTCCGCCGCCGCACCCGCTCCTCCAGTTCGGCGTGCGCCTGACGCAGCTCCATTTCCGCGCGCCGGCGGGCGGTGATGTCCATAATGACGCTCTTGAATCCCCGCTCCCCCGTATCGGGCGCGATGAAGGGAGAGCTGATCAATTCCACGAAAACCGGTTCGCCGCCCGCCAGGCGATCCAACTGCAGCTCGGTGCTGATCCGCCCCGAAACGCGCCGGCACAAGGCGAAGTGAGCCAGCAGCTTTCGCCGATCCGCTTTCGCCATGTGGCAGAACAAAGGACTCCCGGTCAGCCGTCGGCGCGGGAGCCCGAAGAGCTGCGCGCCGGTCAGGTTGATATCCTGAATCGAGCCGCTGCGGCTCAGCGTCAGGTAGCCCACCGGTGCGAAATCGTACAGGTCGGCGTAGCGCTGGCGCGACAGCTCCAACTGTGCCTGCGCCTCGACCAGCGCGGTATGCTGCGCCTCCAGGTCGTCCTGCGCAACCTGGGGGTCCGGCTGCGAGCCTTGGCCGGGCGGTTTGGTTTGGAGCCCACCCCCGGCGCCGGGACCATTGCCCGGGTGCTTTGCCCATCCTCCCTTGGCCCCGGCAATGGACCTTGGGCCGGCCCTGCGCTGTCGCTCAAAAGCCGTACTCCTACGGATCATAAGGAACAATAGCACAAAGCGGGCAGCACGGCTGGAACCGGTGTGAATGCCGCCCTCCCGCCTGGTGCATCATGCGCTCATAAAGAAACAAAGCCGCCGTCCATAGCCTCCAAGGAAGTGCTCAAACCAACCACGGACTAAATGCTCTATGCTTCACAGGGACCTGGGGTTCAAACGATAGAACTGCTGTGTGCCGGAGATGGGATTGGTCACCGTATTCTCCCCTTTGAGGACAACGGGGTCGGGAGAGACCGGCGTCCAAACTGGTGATACGAGGTTCGTGGCCGATTGAAGCGCGAAGCCGGTGGCGTTCGTGGGCCATCTTAGAACAACCGTGTCTGCCAGCGGGACGATGGTCAGTTGCGGCGGGATGGCGATGCTGAAAACCGTGCCATCGCCTGAACTGCCGCCAGCGTAAGCCACCCCATACAGGACGCCCGCTGAGGAAATTACACCCACAAAGGGGGAGACTCCGTCGCTGTTCGTGCCGGAACCAGAGGTTGTCGCGAACTGGTGCAGAGCCGTGAACTCCGTGCCGTCGGTGTTAATCTTGAAAACGTTGTCGGAGGTCGTCCCATACAGACTATCTCCGGATAAAATCAATTCACCGTAGGGCATAGCTCCGTCGTTGCCGCCGTTGAAACTGTACAGCGTCGTAAACCCCGTGCCATCGGTGTTCAGCTTGAACAGCGTGCCATTGCCCGAGGTGCCGCCCCAATTTCCCGACCCATACAGGACGCTGCCTGATGAAACCAAACCGGTGTTCGGGTCGCCTCCGTCGCTGTTGGTGTAGGCGCCCGAGGAATCCAGGCTCCTGTGCGTGAAACTGTGCAGGTTTGTGAAACCCGTGCCATCGGTGTTGAGAGCGAAGACCGTGCCCTGGCCGAAACTGCCGCCGCCAGCCGCCGTTCCATACAGGGCATTGCTCACCAGGCACAAGGGGCCTAAGGGATAGGCTCCGTCGTCATTGATTGGGGGGTAACCAGGCACTGCCGAAAAGCTATGCAAGTTCGTGAAACCCGTGCCGTCGGTGTTTACCGCGAACACTGTGCCGCTGTCTGAAGCCCCGCCGATATCCGTCGTGCCGTACAACGTGTCGCCCGATAAAACCAACCCGCCGGCATGGTAGGTTGGGTAGCTGAAGCTATGCAGAGTCCTAAACCCCATGCCATCGGTGTTGACTTTGAACACCGTGCCGTTACCCGAGGAGCCGCCTCCAACAGTCATTCCATACAGCGAGGTTCCTGATAGAATCACACGAGCCTGTGGGTTGGCTCCGTCGCTGTTGGTGCCATTGGTGAGTTGGGTGAAACTGTGCAGATTCGTAAAGCCTGTCCCATCGGTGTTCATCTGGAACACCATGCCATTCCCCGAACTCCCCCCGCCCCAGGTGGTGCCATAAAGGCTGTTCCCGGACAGAGCTATCGCGCCGGCAGGATTAGCACCATCGCTGCCGCCTGTAAAACTATGCAGGGTGGTGAAGGTTTGCCCCTGTAATCGCGCGCCGATGCCACCTGCTAAAGCCAGCGCCAACAGGAGCCACCCATTATTGATACACTTCTTCATTCGCCAAAGTTCGGATTCGAGCATCTGCGCCGGAACCAGCCCGAACATTTCGCGCTCCGCACGAAACGCCGACGGGCCGGAGCGCCGGCCTCTTGCCGGCTCAGACAGTCCGAACCGCATGAGCACATAATATGCCGATGCTCCGGCCCCTGCTCAGCCCGCGACCTCGACCACGCGCCGCTCGCGGGCGGCCTGGTAGATCGCATTGACCAGCTTGACGGAATGTCGGCCATCGGCCAGCGACGCCGGCGGTGGCTGGTTCTGGAGGATGCAGTCGGTGAACAGGGTGATCATCTGGCCATAAATGCCGATGCCCTCCAACTTGTATTCCTGGCGGTTAGGCTGGGTGTCGCGCATCTGGTTGGCGTCGTAGCCGGTTTCCTGGGCCTGGAGGATGCTGAACATCTGGCCGGTCGGGTCCTGGCCGATGGTGCCCCGGGCGATGATCGAGCCTTTGGTGCCGAACAGTTCGAGCGCGTTCTGGGCGGCGGCATCCGGGATGTTGAAGTAGTTGTCAATGATCCCGTGCGCGCCGTTGCGAAAGAGGGCGAGGATGGTCGAGGTGTCCTCGATGCGGGTGGCGTATTGGTGGACGAGCAGATCCGTGAAGCCGGTGACCTCGACAATGGGCGAGGCCATGATCCACTCCAGCAGGTCGAGGCAATGCGTGCCCATGTCCAGCAACGCCCCACCGTGGCTGATCGCCGCATCCTGTCGCCAGGCGCCCGGGATGGGCGGATACCAGCAGGTAAGCTGCGCGCGGCCCATGACCATTTTGCCCAACGCGCCCGCCTGCACCAACTCGCGCGCCTTCTTGTGATAGACATTTTGCCTCATGCACCAGGCGAGCATGAGCTTCACCCCGGCTTTGGCGCACGTGGCCTCCATCTGGTCCACCTCGTCCACGGAGATAGCAATGGGCTTTTCGCAGAGCACATGTTTGCCGGCTTGCGCCGCCTGCACGGTCTGGCGGCAATGCACGTTGGGCGGCGTGGCGATATAGACCGCCTGCACATCCTGCGCGAGCAACTCCGCTTCGGTAGAGCAGAAGTGCGGCACCCCGAATTGGGCGGCCACTTCCTTGGCCCGCTGCGGGTTGAGGTCCATCACCGATACCAGCTCGGCATTGGAAACCATCTGCTTGAACTCCGGGATCGTCCGCCGCGCGGCAATCCCGCCGCAACCGATCACTCCCCATTTGATTTTCTTGCTCATGGTCATTGGCTCTATGTGTCTCAAACGGCTTTAAACGGGCGTAACGGATATTAGCCTTCCGGCTCAGCCAAGGGAAATCAGAATCAGCGGCAGGATGTGTAAGGGGAGCATCTGCTTCTTTTGGACACGGCAGGCTGCTTGGCGACGGCACTTGCCTCATCGTGAGCCCCGTTCCCCCTCACCCCGGCCCTCTCCCTCAGGGAGAGGGAGAACGGTCCGCAGCGTGTTGGCGAATCCGGGCCGTCCGGTATGTTCGAGCGCTGGCTTGGGTTGCTCCCGCTCCCTGAGGGAGAGGGCCGGGATGAGGGGGAACGGCGCTCAGACTCCATTTTCCTGTCTTCAAGTCTCCGGTCTTTGTTCCCGCTCTAGTCTCCCCAGTTGATTTTAAGCCCTTATGAGGCGAATTATAATAATGGCTAACCCCCGGGAAGCGACATGGGCGGATTATCGGCCCCAAGCAGAACTGAAATGATCTATGGAAGCAACGACACCAGTAATGGATAAACCAACGGCGGCAGCTCCTTATTCGCGGAAGAACCCGTTCCTGGCGGAACTGACCCGGCATGACCGGTTGACCCGGCCCGGCTCCCTGAAGGACACGCGCCACTTCGTGTTGAACCTCGAGGGCAGCGGCTTGACTTACAAGCCCGGCGACTCGCTGGGCGCTTTTGGCCGCAATTCGCCCGAGCTGGTGGAGGAACTGATCGGGTTGCTGGAGTTCGGCCCGGAGGCGGCTGTGAACGACCCGAAAGGCCAGCCCACCACTTTCCGGCAGGCCCTGCTGCGGGACTACACCGTCAACCGGGCGAACCGCAAGATCCTGACCGCGCTCTGCCTCGCGCATCCCGCAGGGCGAACAGCGCAACCGGCTGATGGAACTGGTGGATAACAACGACGCGCTCTGCGAATATATTGATACGCGCGACTATGTGGACATCCTGAAGCGAGTTCGACGAGGCGCAATTCGACTCGCCCGCGGCGTTTCTCGCGCAACTGTCGCCGGTCGTGCCACGCCTCTATTCGATTGCCTCCTCCCCGCAGGCGCACCCCGGCGAGGTGCACCTGTGAATCACCGTGGTGCGCTACGAGACGCATGGCCGCGCCAAGAAAGGGCTGGCCTCGGGCTTCTTTGCCGACCACTCGGACCTGTTCGTGAAGAACATCCCGGTCTATGTGCAGGAGTCGCGCACGTTCCGGCTGCCGACGGACGGCGCGACGGACATCATCATGTGCGGCCCGGGCGTGGGCTTGGCGCCGTTCCGCGCCTTTCTCGAACAGCGCACGCTGGAGGGCGCGACGGGACGGAACTGGCTGTTCTTCGGCGAGCAGCATCGGGCGACGGACTTCCTCTACGGCGACGAACTGCTGGAGTATCAACGCAAAGGCAAGCTGCACCGGCTCGACCTGGCGTTCTCCCGCGACCAATCCTACAAGATTTACGTCCAGCACCGGATGCTCGAACAGGCGAAGGAGCTTTGGTCGTGGCTGCAAGGCGGCGCCTACTTCTACGTCTGCGGCGACGCCCGCCACATGGCCAAGGACGTGCATCAGACGCTGATTGACATCGCCCAGAAGGAAGGCGGCCTCTCGGCCGAAGCCGCGGCGGAGTACGTGAACGTCACGCTGATGAAGACCGAGAAGCGGTATTTGCGGGATGTGTATTAGGCGGCGGGTCTTGTCCAGCCGCGCCAGGAACTCCTGGGCGAGCAACTCGTAGGCGGCGGAGCCGCTGCTGTATTTGTCGTAGTGAATGATGGGCTTGCCGAAACTGGGGGCTTCGGCCAGGCGGGTGGTGCGAGGGATCATGGTCTCGAAGACCTGTTCCCCGAAATGCTGGCGCACTTCGCTCACGACCTGCTGCGCGAGCTTGGTGCGGCCGTCGTACATGGTCATCACCACCCCGATCAGTTCCAGCCGGGGATTGACCCCGGTGTCGTGCAGCTGGGTCATGATCCGGTTGAGCATCGAAATGCCTTCCAGGGCGTAATACTCGCACTGCAAGGGCACGAGCACGCCGTCCGCGGCCGCGAAGGCGTTGAGCGTCAGAATGCCCAGCGAGGGCGGGCAATCCACCAGGACCACGTCGAAGCGCTGTGAATCGAGGACAGGCCGCAAGGCCTGGGCCACGCGGTGCAGGTGGTTGTCCGACCGCGCCAGTTCGATGTCCGCGCCGCACAAATCCACCTCGCTCGGGATCATCGCCAGCCGCTCGAAGGCGGTGTTTTGAATCTTCTCCAGCAAGCCGCCCTGGCCCAGCAACGCCAGGTAGGCGCTGGCGCCGACCGTCTTGTCCAGCCCCACACCGCTGGTGGCGTTCGCTTGCGGGTCGAGGTCGAACAGCAGCACCCGGCGCCCGACGGCGGCGACACAGGCGGCCAGGTTGACCGCTGTGGTCGTCTTGCCCACTCCGCCTTTCTGGTTGGCGACGGCGATGACTTTGGTTGGCATGATCCTGGCTTATGAGCGGTTCAGGGCACTGAGCACGGCGCGCACGGAGGCGAGTTCGATATTGGTATCCACCCCGGCGCCCCAGCGGCTTCGGCCATTCGCATCCTTGATCTGGATGTAGGCAATAGCGGCCGCTTCCTCGCCGGAACTCAGCGCGTGCTCGCTATAGTTGGCGATCTCGAAGCGCGGGATACCCGCCTTGCCGAACCCATGCACCAGCGCCGCCAATGGGCCGTTGCCCTCGCCGGCTATCTCGACCGGCTTGCCGTCGCGAAGCAAGCGCGCGCGGCAGCGGACCATGCCGTTGCGGCTTTCCGTCTCGAAGCCCTCAAGCTGCCACGGCGCGGCGCGCTCGATGTATTCGCGCCAGAACATACCCTTCAGCTCGGCGCCGCTCACCTCGCGACCGAGGCGGTCCACTTCCTCGTTAGCGATCGGGCCGAACTCGCGCTGCATGTCCTTCGGCAATACGATGCCGTATTCATTCTCCAACAGGTAGGCCACGCCGCCCTTGCCGGATTGGCTGTTCACGCGGATGACCTCGCGGTACTCGCGACCGAGGTCGGTCGGATCAATGGTCAGGTAAGGCACGTCCCAGTGTTTCTGACAGCCAGCGCCCCACTCGTTCAGGCCCTTCTTGATCGCGTCCTGGTGCGAGCCGCTGAAGGCGGTGAAGACCAACTCGCCCGCATAGGGATGCCGCGGTGGCACCGTCATGCCCGTGCACCGCTCATAGACCTCGCAAATGGTGTTGAGGTCGGTGAAGTCGAGCTTGGGGTCTATGCCATGCATGTAGAGATTGAGCGCCACGGTCACGATGTCGAGGTTGCCGGTCCGCTCCCCGTTGCCGAAGAGCGTCCCCTCGACGCGGTCCGCGCCCGCAAGCAAGCCCAGCTCGGTCGCCGCCACACCCGTCGAACGGTCGTTATGGGTGTGCAAGCTGATGATGAGCGAGTCGCGGTTCTTGATGTTGCGGCAAATCCACTCGATCTGGTCGGCATACACGTTGGGCGTCGCCACCTCGACCGTGTCGGGCAGGTTGAGAATCATTTTGTTCTCGGGCGTCGGCTGCCAGACATCCATTACCGCCTCGGCGGCTTCCTTGGCGAATTCGACTTCGGTCGCGCTGAAGCTCTCGGGCGAGTACTGGAGCCGGACCTCCGTCCCCTTGAGGCGCGGGAGGCGCTCCTGGATCCACTTCGCCCCGCGCACGGCCACGCGGAGGATGTCCTCCTTGGACATGCCGAACACCACCCGCCGCTGTGCCGGGGAAGTCGAGTTGTAAAGGTGAATGACCGCCTTCTTCGCGCCGACCAGCGACTCGAAAGTGCGCTCGATGAGTTCCTCGCGCGCCTGCACCAGCACCTGGAGCCACACGTCATCCGGCACCCGGTGTTCCTCGATGAGCCGCCGGTTGAACGTGAACTCGGTATTCGACGCCGAGGGAAAGCCGACCTCGATTTCCTTGAACCCGCACTTCACCAGTGTCTGGAAGAGTTCGAGCTTCTGGCCGACGTTCATGGGGACGGCGAGCGCCTGGTTGCCATCCCGGAGGTCCACGCTGCACCAGGAAGGCGCGTGCGTGAGAGTGCGGTTCGGCCACTGCCGGTCCGATAACTGGACCGGCGGGAACGGACGATATTTGACAGACGGATCTTTGAGCATGGTCGTATCGCTTTCTTGTTAACACTGCCGGGCGGCCAGGGAAATGAAAAACCCCACCGCCGGCTGCGGCAGTGGGGTTCAGAAAACCTTTGTGAGAGGCTACAACCCGACCGCCGCGCGTCGCAGCAGCAGCGCGCTTCCAAGCAGCAGGTTCAATTTGCCATTCACGCGCCGAACATACCCATCCGACCCGGACGTGTCAATGCCTTTCTGTGCCGGAAAGATGCGTCGGGCGCATTCACGAGTGGTTGGTAGGGACGCCTCGCCGAGGCGTCCGTGTCGCACGGGAGCGGACGCCTCGGCGAGGCGTCCCTACCAACCACTCGCGAATGCGCCCAGATGCGTCGCGCGTCTCGCGATATTGCCACCGGGTCGGCGCGGGAGGGGGAGCGACTCCGCGCAATGCCACTAAGATTTGGCGGCCTTCATCCTCCAGGGAGGATGGAACAGAGTTCGGCACTGGGGCTAAACCTTGTGAGTCTGCGCGAAGGAGGTAAGCCTCCGTTCCCCCTCACCCCGGCCCTCTCCCCAAGGAGAGGGAGAAGCCTCGGCCGTGCCGTGGCGGGGCGGCAGGTCTCTCCCTTTTACTGGGGAGGGCAGGGTGAGGGCGGAATGGGGCACAGCAGCTTTCCGCAGACTCAGACGCCACGAACGGGGGCTTTGGCCAGGGCTCGCGAGGGCGCACGCCCTCCCGGGTGATGACGAAGTTGCCGCGGCTTTACTGAGCTGGCTTCGCGGGCGGGTGCACCGAATCGAGGTACCGGGTAACGGCCTGGGTGCGAGAACGGACGTGCAGCTTCTCGTAGATATGGCGGATGTGATTGTGGACGGTATCGTAGCTGATGTCCAAGGCGCTGGAGATTTCTTTATAGAGAAATCCTTTCGCCAGGTATTCGAGGACCTCCTGTTCGCGCGGCGAGAGCTTGGTGGTCTCGCCTCCGCCGGCGCGGGTTGGCGAAAGGACTGCACTACCTTGCGGGCGATATGGCTGGTCATGGGCGAGCCGCCCGCATGGACTCGCTGGATGGCTTCGAGCAGTTCCTGGCCGAGGCACCAGCTTGAGCAAATACCCGCTGGCGCCGGCGGCGAGCGCGTTAAACACGCTCTCGGTGTCCTCATAGACCGTTAGCATGATGAACTCGATTCCCGGATGCGCCAGCTTGAGTTGACGCACGCACTCGATGCCGTTCATGCCGGGCAGGTTAATGTCCATGAGCACGACATCGGGAGCGGCGGCTGACAACCCGGCCAGGGCTTCTTCCCCCGAGGAGAACTGGCCAACGCAGGCACAGCCGCAAAGCGGCCCACCGCGTGTACCAGCTTGGTCCGTACGCCGTCATCATCATCCACTATGGCAACTTTAATAGGCATGGCAGTCTTTTGCCGGGGAGAGCCTATGGGCGCGGAGAATAATTTCATACTGACCAAAACTGGTCATGCGCCACAAGTTTACGGGACGAATGGAGAATCGGGCGCAACGAGTGTCTCAGGGAGAAGGGTTCTTATTCACGGCTCCGGGCAGTGAAAACAAGACGCGCGTGCCCCGGCCCGGCGCGCTCTCCACGCGGCATACGCCGCCAAGCGCTTTGAGCCGCTGGCGCATATTGGCGAGTCCATTCCCGCCAGCCGGCGGGCAGTCGGCGGCGAAGCCCTGGCCGTCATCTTCGATAGCCAGGGTGAAGCCCCCGTTGGCCAGGTCGAGACGGATCGAGACCTCCGAGGCGCCAGCGTGCTTGACAATGTTATGGAGGGCTTCTTTGCAGGCGAGGTAGAGGTTGTGACGCATGTCCGCGGAGAGAGGCAGTTCAGGCACCTCGGTCGGAACGTTCCAACGGCACCGCAGGCCGGCCCTGGTCAGATAATCCTGGGCGAATTTGCCGAGATAAGTCAGGAAGCCTTCAAGGGTATCATTGCGCGGATTGATGGCCCACACGACTTCGTCCATCGCGCGGGTCAGCGAGCGGGCGCGGGCGGCAATCTCACCCACCATCTTCTGGTCGGCGGGTGTCGGCTGGACCGCCTCGTCCAAACTGTCACTCAAGAGAATAATCTCGGTCAGGCCGGACCCCAGGTCGTCATGAATGTCGCGGGCGATGCGCTGGCGTTCGGCATCCAGGGTGCGTTGGAGTTCCAGCCCGCTCCAAGCGCCGACGCGAGCGGCTCCGCTCCAGGGTCCAGACCGTGCACCCGCCACCCCGGCCAGCAAGGCCAAGGCGGCCACCAGTTGAAAGACCGGCCGTTCCCAGAACCGGGGAAGGATTTCCAGGCGCAGCGCCGGGTCCCGTCCTGCCAATCCCCCTCGGGTCCGCTGGCCCGCACCTTGAATTCGTAGCTGCCGGGGGGCAGGCGGGAATAAGAGGCGTCCCGGCGAGTGCCGGCAGCCACCCAGTCTTTGTCGAACCCGTCCAGCCGGAAACGGAAGCGCAGCCGGTCCGGCATAAGCACGTTCGGGCGAAGTGTATTGAAACTCGATTCGGCGTGCGCCCGACCGCACGCGCAGTCCCCCCGGCGACCGAGGGCAACGGGCACGCCATCCACCGAAGCCCCCTCGATCAAGGGCGGCCAGATGCGCACCGTGCGCGGAATAGTCGCCGGAGCGAACACCGCCAGGGCGGGGCCGTCGGGGAACCACAGCCGGCCTCGGCGGACTTGCACGCCGAGGGCTGGCCGACTCCCGAGCAGACCTTGTGAACCAAACCCTCCGCAGGCGTCAACCGTCTGGGCCGCACGCGCGGAGTGACTCCTCTGACGTAATTGTCCAGCTCCGGTTTGGAACAGCCGAAGATGCCGTTCTCCGAACTCATCCAAAGATCCCCTTCATCGTCTTCCAGGATGGCCGTAATATGGTCGCTCGGCAGCCCGTCGCGCGACCAGCCATTGATCCACGTGATCTCCGCGGAGGCGAAGCAGTCCGGCCAGCTCAGTGCCAATCCATAGCGAGCCGCGGGTATCGCAATGCAGGGCAAAAATACCCTGCAAATGAGGTTCCTGTGGCACCGGATAATACCGGAACTTCTCGCCGTCCAGCCAGTAGAGTCCGGCGTTCGGGCCCACCCAAATATGGCCCTCGCGGTCCTCCGCCAGCGCCCGAACGGCCCCCCCGAACAGGTCACCCTCCGCGCCAAATAACCTTCCGCCCTCCGCGTTCAGCCGAACCAATCCAGCGCGCCCCCCCGTCCACAAGTTCCCCTGGTGGTCCTCGAGCAACGCCAGGATCGGCTCGCGCAAAGCCGGCGGCCCGGGTACCGCCTCGAACCGTTCGCCAACCCGGCGAAACAAACCAGCATAGGTTCCCGCCCAAAGGTTGGTGTGACGGTCTTCGAGGAGCGTGGCGACATGCAGACTGGTCAACCCCTGTTCGGTCCCGAAGTGGGTTATCTGCCCGGCCTGCCAGCGAAAGATACCCGCGCCGTCGGTTCCGCACCACACACTGCCATCCCTGCGCGGCGCAGGCGGTAAGCACCGCATGCTGGCTAGCGGAGGCCGGCAGAGGCAGGGACATCACCTGGCGCTTCTGGACCTGCAGCAAACCGGTAGTGCGCGTGCCCATCCAGAGCACGCCGGCCTCATCCTCGGCCAGACACAGGACTTCGACCTGGACCCAAGGTGTGGCCGACATCAGCCGCTGCCAGGGGCCGCCCGGGGTGCGAAAGAAGACTCCGCCGGCGGCGGCGCACCACATGCGCCCGCTGTCATCCTCGAGCAGGGCTAGCCTTTGGAATTGTTGTGAGTCCTCCGGCCACGGATAAGGCTTAAACTGGGGGCTCCAGTGTCCTTCCCGGAGTTTATCCAAGTGCAAGTCCCGGCTGGCGAGTGGGTCCACGGTGCCGGTGGCGACCCACAGGCCGCCATCGCGAGCCAGGCTGATGGTTCGTACGGCTTGAGAGGCGGGCGACAAACCGCCCGGTTCCTGCCAACGGCCGTCTTCGAAGATGCCAAGCTTTCCGCCAGCCACCGCCCAGAGCCGGCCTTCGCCGTCGCACAAGACTTTTCTGACGTCCGCCGAGGGCAGACCGCTGTTCGTGCTGAAAGCTTCCGCCTGTCCGTTGCGGAAGCGGACCAAGCCCTCTCCCTCGATGGCCAGCCATACGGCTCCTTGGCGGTCCTCAGCCAACGCATTGACCTTCCCCTTGGCCATGTCGGGCACCTTGGGGGACAGCGCCGCGCCGCGCAAATCCTGCGCGCGAAACCCCTGCCCCTCTCGCTTCAGCAGAGTCCGGCCGTAGGTGCCGGCCCACAAGTTGCCTCGCGCATCCAGCAGCAGGCACGAGGCACGGTCGTCCGCCATCCCCGGGGTATTGGAGGTATCAAAGATGACGAAGCGAGCGCCGTCGAAACGCACCAGACCCTTTTGCGTGGCCAGCCAGAGATAGCCGTCAGGGGTGCGGGCGATGGCATTGATGCGGGCGCTGGGCAGCCCATCCTCCAGATCCCAATTGCGCAGGACCACGTCCTGGAGAACCGTCGTCTCGACGGCGAAACCGCCAACCGCCGGCCCGAGGCACAACCAGAGAGCCAGCAGATTGCCATGCGACAACAGTCCGTGTCTCAGCGCCCGATGAGACGAGTGGCACATTTCGCTCACGATGCTAGCCAGTCTTCGTGGCCGCAGCAAGCGCGGCAACCATGGGAAAGTCTGGGGGGGCGCATCTCGACAACACCGCAAAGCGCCAGGCTCCCAAATCCGAAACCCGAAGGCCGAAGTCCGAAATCCGAAGTCCGAAAAGCCTGCTCTCGCCCCTCTGCTAGCGCTGATTGAGCCGCTGCCGGCTGGCTCGCAGGCCCAGGCGC
Organism: uncultured Verrucomicrobiae bacterium; assembly: GCA_963762555.1. Classification (GTDB taxonomy): domain Bacteria; phylum Verrucomicrobiota; class Verrucomicrobiia; order Limisphaerales; family UBA8199; genus PALSA-1440. Next base: position 5,039 of record CAVXLO010000038.1, on the reverse strand, counting down.
GGGGATGGAGCAGGTCCGCCTTTCGGGTTTCGGACTTCGGCCTTCTTTCGGCCTTCGGGTTTCGGGCTTCGGGTTTCCGGCCTATGGCTGCCCAAAAAGGTGGTGCCAACAAGATGCGCACGCAGCGTTCGGACCCGGCAAGCGGCCGATACGCCCTACCGGACCAACCGGGTGCGGTGAGTACCTCCCCGGAACCGCCCGAGGGCAGTTCTTCCAGGAATAGCAGGGTGCCCGTGCCGTCGGTGAATTCGAGTTCGATGGCGGGGAACCAGAGAGACAGGTCCCGACTACGCTCCAGAAGAAACTGCTGGTCGGGCTGGCCGCCGAAGAGGAAAACGTTGCGGTCGGCGGCGCGCGCGTAGCTGACGAAGGAGACCGGCGAGGGGTCAGGGACGACCTGGCTGCGCAGAATGATTCCCTCCACCCCGACCGCCAGAAGCTGCGAGTCTGTGGCCGCCACGCCGAACAGCGCCTGCTTAGTGGCGGCGCCGATGTTGGCCCAGTCTGCCAGGTTGGTGCTGGTGAGCACCGTGCCGCCCGTGCCGACGACGAACCAGGTGCCGTCCAGGAAGGCGGCGTCGGTGAGCCACTCGCTGGAGCCTGTAGTCCGTGCGACCCAGTTAACCCCGTTCGTGCTGGTGAGCAGCGTTCCCGCCTCCCCCACCAACAGCAGCACGCCGTTGAGATATCGCGCCTGGTAGAACCAGTTGGCGGTGGTGACCGAGCGGGAAGTCCAGTTAGTGCTATCGGTGCTGGTCAGAATGGTGCCGCTATCTCCGCACGCCACCAGGCCGCCCGGGAAGCTCTCCAGCGAGGAGAGGAAGTTCAGCGTGGGGGTGGTGCGCGGCGTCCAGGTCGAGCCATCAGAACTGGCGAGCACCGTGCCGTTGGCACCGGCGGCAAGCAGGAGGTCGCCGAAAACGGTGAAGCCTTGGAGGTCGCTGGTCGTCGGCCGGGGCTCAACGCTGTCCCAGGTGACGCCATTGGTGCTGCGAATGATCGCGCCCGCGCCCCCCACAGCGTAGAAGGTGTTAGAGGAAACGCCCACGCCGAGGAAGACGGTGTTGGTTACGGTTTCCGGCACGAGGTCCAAATCCCAGTCAATGCCGTTGTTGCTGGCCATCACTGTGCCGTGATCGCCGACGGCGAGGTAGAAATAGGGGGTGCGCCGGACGGCCCAAAGCCAGTTGCGCACGGAGCCACCAGGCACGTTCCACGCGGTTTCACCGATGCTGTTGGTTCGCGCGCCCTGAACCCACATGCCGGTCGCCCCGCCGAGCCAGTAGCTGGCGCCATCCCAGAGCGCGCTGTAATAACTCCAAAGTGGCGGTGGCGATTGCCGCGTGGCGGTCAGCTCGCTCGTCCAGGCATTATCCGCCTTGAGCCAGACTTCCTGCTCCCCGGCGGCCAATGCTTCGTTGGCGTCACCGGACGCGGCATACAAGTAGCTCGTCGCGCCGCAGGTCTGCTGTGCCCACTGAACCCCGTTGGTGCTGGTCACTACTGTACCGGCGTCGCCCACCGCCCAGTAGCGGTCTCCGAGCCAAGCCACACGGTTGAGGTGCTGGGAAAGGGGGCTGGTGCGGACGTTCCAGATGTTGCCGCTGGCGCTGTTAGCGATGAAGCCGTTCTCGCCGACCGCGACGAAGCCGGGCGGCCCCCAGGCCACGCTGCGCAGCCAGGTGGTGAAGGACGTTGTCTTGCGGGTCCAGGTCACGGCGTCGTCGCTGGTGTAGATGGCGCCGTTATCGCCGACCGCGACGACCAGGTTGGTCGAGGCGGCCACGCCCTCCAGCCAATCGCTAGTGCCCAGGTCATTCAGGTAGAACTCCGTCGCGTCGTCCGCAAAGAGGATCGTGCCGTTCTCTCCCGAGATAACGATGCGCCCGCCAAAGAAGGTGACCCCGCGCAATGAACGCGTCGTGTGGCTGTCCCGGGGTGTCCAAGAGCTGAAGTCGGTGCTGGTGAAGATTTGTCCCCGCTCGCCGACCTGGACTCCGAGTCCGCTGCTAAAGGCCAGGTCCACAATATTCGCCCCGTGGGGAGTGGGGTTGGACCAGCGCCACGTCAGCGGGTAGGTGACCGCCTGCATCGGTATTGGGCATGAGAGGGCTCCAACGCCGAGCAGAAGCGCGACGAGTTTGGCGACGCAGGTGTCCAGCCGCATGGCTTTCCCGGGAGGGTGAGGTTTGCTCTGATCCGCCGGAGCCGGCGATTCAGACGGGTCACCGTTGGCCAGCAGTTCAGCGGGCAGCCTCAGTTGAAACACGCACCCCGCCGCGGAATTGCCCGCCAGAACCAGTTCGGCGCCGAGGTGGCGGGCCAGGTGGTGACTCAAGGCCAGGCCAATGCCGTTGCCACCAGGTTTGGTCGAATGGCCGGGCGAGAAAAGGTCCCGCCGGGCCGCTTCCGGCAAGCCGGACCCTTCGTCGCGTACTTCGCAGGTCAGACTGGTTGGCCCGGAGCAGAAAGAAAGCCTCACCACCTTGCCCGGCGGCGTAGCCTCGATGGCATTGCGCAGCAGATTCTCAAGAATCAGGAGAACCAGATTGGCGTTGCGGTTGGCCAGGCAGCAGTCCCCCTTGAGTTGGACTTCAAAACCCACCCTGGCATTGCGCGCGACCGGACGGATCCTGCTTGAAAGGATTTGTGCCAGCTCGCTCAAGGGCAACTCGTACCTCGTCTTCTCGGTCTGCTCGCCCAGGATGCGGACGATCTCGCCTATCAGCGTCTGCATGCGTTGCGTGCCCTGGACGGCGTCCTGCCAGGCGGCATCGTTCCCGACGTGCGCGGCGAGGAAATTCTGCAGGCCATTCAGCGGGCTCGTCAGGCCGTGGACCACATGGGCGGTGACTGCGCCCAGCGCCGAGGTCTTCGCTGTCAGGGCCAGTTCCTGGTTGGCCTGGCGGAGGCTGACCGCCTGCGCTTCGAGCCGGCGGGTGATGGTCTGCAGGCGACGGAACGACCAGCTCAGCGCGAGCGCCAGGAGGCCGCCTGCGGCCAGGAACGTGAGCAGCGCCTGGCCGGCCAGATGCCGGTCGAGCGCAGCGAAGGCCCTGGCAACGCCGCTGCCGTCCTGTATGAGTTCCGCCACAGCGAGCAAATGGGTGGAGCCTTCGGCATGGAGGGGGATTAACACCGTCAACAGCGGCGTTGAAGCGGCGTGCGGCATTGCGCTTCCGGGCAGCCCGTGGAAAAGGGCGGCCAGGTCCGCTTTCGGCTCGTAACGGCTAACCGGCTGCAGCCGCCACAGGGGGGCCTGGTCCGCCGCGCTCAGTTGGGCCGCTTTGACGGGCGCCGGCATCGCCACAACAAACCTTCCCTGCGCGTCATACAGCCGCACAGCTACCACCCCTTCACGGAGCTTCGAGAGCCGGAGGGCCAGGGCGAGTTGCCCGGCGGTGTCGTCCAACTGGTGGGTGAGTTGCGCCGAGGATTCGGCGCCCAACTGCTGGAGCATCGCCACGGCGTCCAGCACCTCGCCTTCGCGCTCGACGATGCCCGCGCGCAGGGCGCCGCGAAGCTGGCGCGCGCCATAGTAGATTGTTCCCCCCAGAACACCCAGGGTGAGCAGGATGACGAGCGGCGGCAGCCACCGCGCCCGGCCCAGTTGCTTTTGAAGAGAGAGTATCTTTTCCATGGTAGTCTCCGTGTGGTTTGGCTCAAAAGGTGAATTCTATTCCGGCACTGGTGACGTTGCCGTCGTAACTCGTCCGCGGCGGCGTTCGAGAGCGAGCGCTGGTAGTTATACTCCGCGTAAACCTTCCAATGCTCAGCCAGCCTTCTTTCGGCGTGCACCGTTACCTGGAGCAAGGTCTGGTGCCGGCTTTCCGCGCCCGCCACGACAGCCGGCTGGTTTGGGAACTCATAGTAGCTCAGCCCGACCTGCGCGCTGAACTCCCACTTTGCGGGCCGGAACCGCAGTTGCTCGGTGATTTGGTAGCGGGAGTAATCGTAGTAGCCCGAACCATTATCCTGGTTGAGGTCGTAGCCCAGGCGCGTCACGCTCCGCCATTGGCGCCTTTCATCCCAGAGATGCTGCCAGGCAATCTCGACGGTCTGCTCCAGGAAACGGAGATGCGTGTTGGCCACCGGCGCCCCAGCCGCGTCAGCCTGCTGCCGCGTATCATAAGCGATGGGCGCGGCCTGGTAGCCAACGGAGATCTCCGAGCCGTGGCCGTAAGTCCTGCCCAATTTCAACCCCGGCCCCCCTTGCCAGTAGCTATCGAGCGGCTGGCGCACGAAATAGCGCGACAGCGAGACGTCGGCTTCAACCCAATAAAGGCCCAGGTCCTTTCGCACGCCCTGGATGCCCGTAACCCCCTGGGCGAACACCTCCTGGCGAGAGGGCGTGCTGTAGTTCGCCGAAACGTCCATCACCTGGTTTAGGAATACGTATTGCGCCGTGCTGACGGTCTTCCAGCCCTTGCCCAGGAACCAGGTCAGCGCGGCTGAAGCCGCGGCGTGCTGGTCGGTATTCACCCCCGTGTTGTCGTTCAAGTAGCGCGCGTCGCTGCCGCTGGCAAAGAGCGAGAATTGCCAGTTGTTCCACGGCAACCGGAACAACATGACGTCCCCGCTGGCCTGCACAAACGGGTGCCGACCGGAGCAAAGCTGCTCAAGGTGACGTTGTCGTTATAGCCAAATCCAGCACGCATACTCACCGCTTTCTGCCAAAGAGAGAATCCCTCCGGCAGCTTGATCTTCTCCGCCCCGGCGGCCTCGCCGTTGCGGAGCAGCACGGTGATTAGGAGGAGCGCACGAGCGCTCCTCCCAACCCATCCGAAAAGTCCCGTTCTGCAAAAGTGCCATTCCGGGCGGCTGAGGCCAGCCGCCCGGAACCCGTTTCCGCCATGACCTTTTTCAACCCTACCCAAAGCCTTAGCGTCCGCGGGCACCGCCCGCTTGTCCGGAACCAGCCTGCGAAGCGCCCGGGTTGGAAACTTGATCCATCAGCCGGGTGTGGTCGGAAGTCGATCGCGCAGGCGGTCAGCCTGATCGCGCAACTGATCGCGCAGTTGGGCCTGTTGCTCTTTCCA
>CAVXLO010000037.1:0-186284 GCA_963762555.1 uncultured Verrucomicrobiae bacterium | reverse complement strand
CGATGTCACCCCGGATAGCACCCTCTCCCCCGGGACAAGCAGTCCAGTCACGGTGCAATGAGGACATTCTAACTGATGAGGTTTACTGGGGCGCCGGAGGTACCGGCGCCCCTTTTTGTTGGCGAGCGTGCCCTCACCATGCGATGTTCGTCCTTAAGCCATGCCACTCAACCGGTTCTTTCGCCTCCTCCGCCTCTCCGCTGCCATCGCTTGTGTAGTGGCTGTTCCAGCGCTGGTCCACGCGCAGGCGCCGCTGCCCGTCTATACCGATCACCTCGTCAATGGCTTCCAGGATTGGGGCTGGGCGCCGCACGATTATGCAAATACGTCGCCGGTGTATGCCGGAAGCAATTCAGTAGCCGTCAGCATGTCCGCTGGCTGGCAAGGCTTCCAGATCTACCACGCGGATCTGAATAGCGGCCTCTATAGCGGCATCAGCCTGTGGCTCAACGGCGGCGCCGGAGGCGGGCAGAACCTCCGTGTCTATGGCCTGCTCCACATCGGCACGAGCCCTAACGCCAACGCGGGGCAATACTATCCGCTCGGCACCCTGCCTGCCGGCGCCTGGCGCCAGTTCATTGTCCCCTTGAGCGCGCTCGGCGTGGCCGACCGCACCAACTTCACCGGCTTTGTCATTCAAAACGCCTCTGGCGCGGCCCTGCCCACCTTTTATCTGGACGAGATGCGGCTCGTCGCGGCCCCAGCGCCCGCGCTCGTTCACCTTAGCCTCAACGCCAGCCAGGCTGTCCGCTCGGCGGACGCCCGCTGGTTTGCGGTCAACACCGCCATCTGGGACACTCATTTCGACAGCTCGGCGACCATCGCGCTGCTTCAGGAGATGGGCACGCGGGTGCTGCGCGGCCCCGGCGGCTCGCTCTCGGATGAGTATCACTGGTCCACCGACACCAACCTTACGAACTCCTGGCGGTGGGCGACGTCGTTTGCGGACTTCGTGCATGTCGCCACGAACATCGGCGCGCAAGCCGTCATCACTGTGAATTACGGCACCGGCTCCACCAACGAAGCCGCCGCCTGGGTCGCCTACGCCAACGGCGTCACCACCAATAGCCTGTCCCTGGGCGCCGACCAATTCGGCATCAATTGGCAGACGGTGGGCTATTGGGCCTCGCTGCGCGCAGCGGCACGGCTCGCCCATGATGACGGCAAGAACTTCCTCCGCATCTCTCGCTCCGCCCCGCTCGGCTTCAAATACTGGGAGATCGGCAATGAATGCTACGGCACCTGGGAAACCGACAGCAACGCCGTGCCCCATGATCCCTTTAAGTACGCCACGCGAGCCCGGGATTACATCAGCTTGATGAAGGCGGTTGACAGCACGATCAAGATCGGCGTCGTGGCCGCACCCGGCGAGAGCAGTTACAGCAACAACGCCAGCCATTACGCCATCAATCCCCGCACCGGCGCGACCTATTACGGCTGGACGCCGATCATGCTCGCCACGCTCAAGCACCTTGGCGTCACCCCGGACTTCATCGTCCACCATTACTATGCCGAGTGGACGGACAGCAACAGGCCCGCGGGCGCCGATAGCGACGCCTATCTCCTTCAGTGTTCGACCCACTGGGCGTCCGACGCGGCGGATTTGCGCCAGCAGCTTGCGGATTACCTCGGCCCGGTGGGGGCGAACGTCGAAATGCTCTGCACCGAGAACAACAGCGACTCCGGCGCCCAGGGCAAACAATCTACCAGCCTGGTCAATGGGCTCTATTATGCCGACAGCCTGGCCCAGCTTATGCAGACCGAGTTCAACGCCTTTGTCTGGTGGGACCTGCGCAACGGCACTGACACCAACGGCTGCTTCGACAACACCCTCTACGGCTGGCGCACGTACGGCGACCTCGGGCTGGTAAACGGTCTCAGCACCAAACATCCCGCGTTCTATGCCGCCAAGCTCATGCAGTACTTCGCCCAGCCCGGCGACAGCGTTCTCCGCGCTTCGAGCGATTACCTGCTGCTTTCAGCCTATGCTGCGCGTCACGCCAGCGGCGCTGTATCCCTGCTCGTCCTCAACAAGGACGCCACAACTAACTTCCAGACGAGGAGATCTCGCCTGCACGGACTTTTCCCCCGTATGCAGACCGCCTCAGTTCTTTCCTACGGTATTCCTCAGGACGAAGCCGCCCGCACCGCGAACGGTCCGGCTTGAAGCGCAGGACATAACCACAAACACGTTTGTCAGCCGCAGGCCCCTGACTTTCATCTCCAGCTTCCCGCCTCTGTCGCTCACTCTCTTTACCTTTGCGCCCGCAGGCCCGGTTAGCTTGCCGCCCTTGACGCCCCATCGGTTGAGTCGGGCGGCCAATTTAGATCCTCGAGCTCCAAGGCCAGCCCAGGCGTGCGTTACTACGTCCAAGACTCTACGAACCTGACCTCTTGGACCACGGTTTCGACCAACTGGTTGAGTGGCACCTCGCTCGACCTTACCAAACCCGCCCCGGCTGGGGCAGCCGGCAGCTTCTGGCGAGCACTCTGGCGGCCGTGAGGGCCCTGAGGAGCGGACTCATTTTGCGGCAGAACTGGCGTTTCCTGTCGGCGCGGCTAATCTGCCGCCATGCTTATTCGGTTTGCCTTGGCCGTTGGCCTCCTGTGCGCAGGCGGGTTCGTCCTCCCCGCTGCACCATCCTCCGTCTCGTCCCCCTCCCCCACAAGCGGCCCTGCGCGTGGCCACCTTTGACGTGGATGCCACCCCTCCCGTTGGCTCGTGGATGGCCTATGATCCGGTGACCAACCACTGGGACCTTGGGCTGCGGGCGCGTGGCATCGTGCTGTTGGGCGCGGGGGAGCCGATCGTGCTTTGTGCCGTGGACTGGATCGGCATTGCCAATGAAGGCCACGATGCCTTTTGCCGTGCCCTCGCCGCGCGCTGCCGCCACGTCCCCTCGCCGGGTCGCCGTGCATACGCTGCACCAGCATGATGCGCCGGACTGTGACTTCTCAGCGGAACGCATCCTGAAGGAAGCGGGCATCCCTCCGCGCCAATTCGAGGGCACGTTTCCAGCGCCAGGTAATTGCCGATTTGGAGCGGGCCGTGCGCGAATCCCTGCCCCGGGCACAACCCGTGACCCACCTTGGCTTGGGCGAGGCCCGCGTGTATAAGGTTGCCTCCAACCGGCGCATCCTGGGACCGGACGGCAAGGTCCGGGCCGTTCGCTGGACGGCGACCAAAGACCCGGCGGTCCGCGCTGAACCGGAGGGCACGATTGACCCCATCGTTTCCCTCGTCAGCCTGTGGAACGGCGAGCGTCCCGTGGCCGTCCTGAGCTACTACGCCACGCACCCTCAGAGCTACTACCGCACCGGGTTGCCCAATCCCGACTTTCCCGGGGTGGCCCGGTTCCTGCGCCAAATGGCCGTCCCCGAGGCATTGCACGTCCATTTCGACGGAGCCGGCGGGAATATCGGCGCCGGCAAGTACAATGATGGCTCCCCGGAGAACCGCCTAGTGCTGGCCGAACGCTGCGATGAATGCGCCGCTGGAAGCACAGCGCCAGCGTCACCGCCGCGGACGTGGGTTGGACGGTTGAATCCGTGGCGCTGCCCCCCGCCACAAACCTCAACGCCGCGAAGCTCGAATCCGACCTAAAGGAACGACCGGCGGCGTTTGCGGCGGGAGGTGGCGCCTCCAGACTCGCCTGGTTGCGGCGTTGCCAGGCCGGACACAAACTCGATGTCCAATGCCTGAGGCTGGGCCGGGCGTGGATTCTGCACTTGCCGGGCGAGTTGTTCGTCGAATACCAACTGGCCGCCAAGGCCATGCGGCCAGACCTTTTTGTGGCGGTAGCGGCGTATGGTGATTACGCGCCCTGGTATATCGGCACCCAAATCGCCTACCAACAAGGCGGCTACGAAACCGGCCCGGATGCCTCCAACGTCGCGCCGCAAGTCGAAGCGGTGCTGATGGGAGCGATCCGCAAGCTGCTCTCGTCCCCTGATCCATGAACCTCCTGGTCCCCGCCGGTGAGGGTGGGACACAGTGCTTCTCGGAGCCTGCAACGCCGCCCTTGCTCCCTCTCCCCAAGGGCCTGTCATTACGCACATCTTGGACGCGCTTGGATCAGTGCTGTTACTGGTGCGGGCTTCAAACCCCACCATTTGTGCCATTTGGCATCTGGCCATTTGTGCATGATGGAACCATTAGTATCGTTTAATTTCTTGGCTTGGATCCGCTTCGCTGGGCTGCACCGCGGAGGCGAGCGTAGCGAGCCGGAGTGGTGCAGCCCAGCGAAGCGGATCCGTGCCGCACCTTGCCGCTCCATCGGTCCATTTCTAACCTTCTAAGCTCATGATCAATAACACCGCCCTGCAGCTCTGGGAACGGCTCGCCGCCAAACAGCTCGATCAAATGTTTAAGCAACGCATCACCGACGGCCTTAACTGTTCTCCCTTTGAAGCCGAAGCCATCCTCCAAAACGTCCACGACACCTACGCCGCTTTCTTCCAGTGCGCTCCGGGTTTACAGCCCGGCCAACTTTCTCTCCAGGTAGTCTCGATCGAGGCGCCGCCAGGCCCGCGCCTGACCCGCTGCCCTCAGATCCTGGTCACCCTTACCTGGGAAGACCCAGCCACTGATCTAGTCGCCCGCACAAAGGGCGGCGTCGCCGCCTTGCGCCGCCATCGCCTCGTGCGCGTCTGCCACGAAGCCTTCCAGCAGGGCGGGCTCCTCACCCTGGAGGACCTCGCCTATCGCCTCTTTAATTGCGGCCAACGCACGCTCTGCCGCGATCTGCATGCCTTGCGCCAAGCCGACATCTCCCCGCCCCTGCGCTCCACCATCCAAGACATCGGACGCACTCTCTCCCATCGCCGGCGCGTCATCGAATTATGGCTCGACGGACAGGAATACTCCCAAATCGCCAAAACCGCCTTCCATTGCATCTCCTCGGTGCGCAATTACGTGGAAAAGTTCAAACGCGTCGCCCTGCTCCAAGCCGAGGGCTTCGACCTCCAATCCGTCGCCTTCCTGGCCCGCCTTTCCCAGCCGTTGGCCCAACAATATCTCACCCTCCTCAAGGACAAAAAGGCCATCCAACACCGAAAAGCCGAACTGCATTCGCCCATTAAAAAAAACCTGCCGCCCCTATCCCAGGACCTGCCGTGATCGCTCCCTCTTATAACCAAAAACACTACCGGCCCGCGCTCAAACGCTTCCTGCACCCCATCCTCAGCGCCCTGTTCCAGCGCGAGTTGACCCGCTTGGGCCCCATGCTCGCCGGGCGCCTGGCCGCCGAAGTCATCGGCCTCTTCGAAGCCTTCTGCCCCGCCGCCGAGCACCTCCAACCAGGCCAACTCCTCTGGACCGTCCCCGACAGCAATACCAGTCCCCGCTCGCGCCATCGCCCCCTCGTTCCAGTAATCCTCACCCTCGCTAGCCCCGAAGATGCCCAGCGCTTGGCGCAGGGCACCACCCTGCCCGATAACTTCCAGCAAGTCCTGGCCCGGTTGTTCCGGGAAGCTCATGCCCAAGGCGGATTGCTCTCCGTGCGCGACGCCGCCTTATTCTTGCACCGGAACCAAGGGCACATCTCCCGCTTCCGCCAACGCTATGAAACCCAGCACGATTGCATCCTGCCTCATCCCGGCAGCCTCCAGGACGTCGGCTCCACCGTCTCCCACAAGACCCAAGCCGTGCGCAAAGCTATCTTCGAACGTAAGGACCCCGCCGCCGTCGCCCGTGAAATCAATCACTCCCAATCCTCGGTCAACCGCTACTTGCGCGATTACCACCGGGTTAAAACCCTCCACGCAATTAACCCCGATCCGGTGTTCATTCACCAATGCACTAACATCGCCAAACAGGTCGTCCGTCAATACATCAAACTTATAGAAGAGGAGAAACAACGAGATGAAAAGAAATCAGACAAACAGGATTGACGTTGCCAAATGGCACTATCGTAGGGGTGGCCTGTTTATAGAAAGGGCGGCCACCCTCTTCCCTCTCTTTTGTTTTTCGGCGGCGCGGCGAGCGACAAACCCGAGTTCCGTCCCACCCATACCTTCCAAAGACCCGCCGACAGCTCTGGAGCCGCGCCGCCGAAAAACAAAGGAAATGGATCTGGGGCAGGGCAGACTATAAACAGGCCACCCCAACGGTTTGCGCCCCCGGAGGTCGCTCCGGGTAATGGGAGACTCAGAGCAGCTATGACCAGTTGTTGTGAAACATCCCATCCAGAGATGTGGGCAATGACAAGCCCCAAGGGAGAGGGCCGGGGTGACGGAGAACCGGTCCTCCCTCGCGCCCACGAGCCAAATGATTGCCGGAACCGTCAAACCCCTGCGGTTCTCCGCCAATGTCGGCGGCTTTGTTAGCGCGCCGACTTCGCGAGGTTTGCTCTGCCGGCGAAGGGCCGCAGGCGAAAGCTGTAGGAATAAGCCTGGCAGGGAATGAGGAACGGCTCGTGCGGCCAGGCGCCCCAACTGTTGTCGCCGCCCGACACCCTGCTGCTTCAGGTCCAGGTTCAGGGTGATGTAGTCGCGGCGCGGCAATTCGAACGCGTGGTTGCCCGCGTTGAGGTCCTCGGTGCCGTATAGTGAGAGCGCGTTGACGCTCAGAGCAACGCCGGCTGCGCGGCGAAGGGCCAGCAAGGCCGCATGCCTCTGCCGTTGCGTCAGTGCCGAGCCAGCGCACATCCACCTTGTTGCCGGTCTCGCCCGGCTTGGTGTAATCAGCATAGAACTGTTCGCTCAACCGTGCCCGTGTAGAGCCCGAACTTCGCGTCCTTGCGGTCGCAATAGGTCTCCTGCGGGCCGGGGCCCAGCCAGGTGATGCGCTCGAAGCCGGCCGGCAGCGTCATCTGCATGCCCAGGCGCGACGATCTTGGGCAGGTCGGTCTTATTCGGCTGGAAGTGGGCCTCTACGACCATGTCGCCGGTCCGATGAACCGTGTATTCCGTCTCCCAGTAGCGTCCACCTTCGGCAGGCTGTCGTCACCTTGACCACGACCGCGTGCGACTGCGGCTGCTGCTCGACGCTTACGGCGCGCACCTCGGCGCCCTCGTCGGCGCGTGCGCCAGATGCCCTGTGACTTGAGCATGTCGCGGCCGCGGTCGTTGTCAATCTCAGCGCGCCAGAAATCGGGACGCAGCGGGACTGCGACCAACTGGTCGCCCTGGTAGCGCCAGGACGTGAGCGTGCCGGCTGTTGTCGAACAGATCGCGGAAGTCCTTGCCGCACTGACGGTGACGGTTGTCCCATTCTCCGACCAGCTTGGGCGCCGGGATTTGTCCGCCGCCGCCGCTGACGCCGGCGCGGTGTCCGGCAGCTTGAATTCGTCCCAGGCGATTTCATGCCCCGCCTTGGCCCAGGGCTGGTTATGCCGCAGAGTCGAAGGTCAGTTCGAGGAAGTACTCGACGCCCGGTTGCGGCTGTGAACGGCCTTCATCGGAATGGTGAGCTGCGTGCGTGGCGCGCGGGGCAAGGTCCAACACGGGCAAGCGTCCGCTCTGGATCACCTTGCCGTCCGCCGTCGAGCCGCCAGCTGCCCGCCGCGAATGTCCTTCAGGTTGGTGAAGTCATACCAGTTCTTCACCTCGATTGTGCGGGCGGCGAGGTCCACGGGCTTGCAGTGAATGTATTGATAGACGTGCTTCACCTGGTACAGGCCCGGATGCGGCTGGCGGTCGGGCGTGACCAGGCCGTTGCAGCAGAAGTTGCCGTCGCTGGGCGTGCCTGGCGGGCCGAAATCGCCGCCGTAAGCCCAGAAGGTCTTCTCGCCGGGCTTCGACCGTCTCGAAGTGCGCCGCGGGCAGCGGCTGCTGCGGCTGCCGCAAGCCCTGGTCCACCCAATCCCAGATGAAGCCGCCCTGCAGGTAGGGCTTGGTGTAAATCAGGTTCCAATAGGACCAGAAGTCGCCGGAGCTGTTGCCCATGGCGTGCTCGTATTCGCACATGATGAACGGCCGCGTCTCGCGGCTGGGAGGCGTATCTCTCCAGCTCGCGCGGATGACGGGTACATCGGGCAGACGATGTCCGTGTACGGCCTGCGTCCGGCCCGCTCGTAATGGACCGGGCGGCTGGGGTCGCGCTGGTGAATCCACTTCGAGGTCGCCTCGAAGTTCGGGCCGTCGCCGGCTTCGTTGCCGAGCGACCAGATGATGACGGAGGGATGGTTCTTGTCGCGCTCGACCATGCGCACGGTGCGGTTCATGTGCGCGTCGGCCCAATCCGGGTTCTTCGCCAGCGTGTCGCGCGCCGTAGCCCATGCCGTGGCTCTCGATGTTGGCCTCGTCAATGAGGTAAATGCCGTAGCGGTCGCACAGGTCGTACCAGGCGGGCTGGTTCGGATAATGGCGAGCAGCGGACGGCGTTGATGTTGAACTGCTTCATCATCCGGATGTCGCTGCTCCATGATCGCGGGCGTGATGGCCTGGCCGCGGTCCGGATCGAATCTCGTGCCGGTCCGTGCCCTTGATCAGAATGCGCTGGCCGTTGACCAGCAGGTTGCCGTCGCGGATCTCCACCTTGCGGAAGCCGACGTTGCACGGGATCGACTTCGAGCGTCTTGCCCGGCTCGTCTTTGAGCGTGAGCAGCAGCTTGTAGAGGTTGGGCGTTTCCGCCGTCCACTTCAGCGGATCGGCGACGGCGGTCGAAATCGTCGCCTGGCCGCCGGTGCCGCCCGGGTCCACCTGCATCTCCATGCGAGGCGTCGCGACGCTGCTTGCCGGCGGGATCGAGCAGCGCGGCCTCGACCGCCAACTGTCGCCGGTTGCGCGCCCGCGTTTTCGACGGTGACGATCCAAGCGCCAGCGTCGGCGTCGCGATAGTGCGGCGTCCAGATCGGTCTTCACCTCGAAGTCGCGGATGTGCAGGTTGGGCGGCGACCAGAGATAAACGTCGCGGAAAATGCCGCTCAGGCGCCACATGTCCTGGTCCTCGAGATAAGAGCCGTCGCACCAGCGGAAATTCTCCACCGCCAGCAGGTTCTCGCCGGGCTTGAGGTATTGCGTGATGTCGAACTCGACCGGCGTGCGGCTGCCCTTGCCCATGCCGACCTTCTGGCCGTTGATCCAGAGGTAGAAGAACGAGTTCACGCCGTCGAACGTCAGGAACACGCGCCGGCCCGTCCAATGCCTCGGGCACCTCGAACGTGCGGCGATAGGAATTGACCGTGTTGTTCGGGTCATCCTCGGGCACGAACGGCGGGTTCGGCTCACGGCCTGCCACGTCCAGGGATAGCGGATGTTCACGTAGATCGGGATGCCGTAGCCGGACATTTCGACGTTGGACGGCACGGGAATGGTCTCCCAGCGCGCTGTCGTCGAAGTCCGGCTTCCAGAAATCCGGCACGCGCGCCAGTGTGGTTCGAGGCGTAATGATATTTCCAGTCGCCATTGAGCGAGCGGTAGAACGGCGATTTCACGCGCTCGCTGTTGGCGACGAACCCGATGCGTCAGCGCCGTCTGCGCGTCCGGGCAGACCACCATCGTGGCGTGCGGCGGCTGGTTGTTGATGCCGGTGAGCTTCGGGTTTTGCCAGTCCTTGAGTTGCTCGCCGCGAGCTGAGCTAATTGAAGCCGCGCCAAAGAGCGCAAGAGTAACCATGGTAGCCTTGCTGCACCTGTACATTGCAGCGCCAGAATGATTCACCCTGGCCCCCGGCGCAAGCTCCGTTAGGAGGTGCCATATTTGTGGGGGCGCATTCGCGAGTCCTTGGTGCCTGGGAGCGCCGGCATCCCTGCCGGCACGCCCCCACGTGGGAACCTCGCCGGCAGGGATGCCGGCGCTCCCGGCACCAAGGACTCGCGAATGCGCCCTATTTGTAGCCGAATGGACGTGTCTGCAACCCGCCACCGGGCTCACTCCGGTCCGGCACACTGGAAAAACCCTCTCAGGTGCTTAGCAATACGAATTTCTGTCCTAATCGCCCTTGGCGACCGTCCACGTGCCCTTTGGGGTGGAGAGGGTGCCGGAGCCGACAGTCTGTTCTATCTTCAGGGGCTGAACGTGGTTGTCGTGAAAGAGGTAGTTGAAGCGCTTGCTGTGAAGGCCGTACTGATTGTTGCCGAAGTTCTTGGCGTCCGCGTGTAGATCAATCTGGTAAAGGTCGCTGGAGTTCGGGGCCAGCGGGCCGTTGCAGATGCAGGGCCAGATGTTGCCCACGACGCTCTGGATATTGGGCTCCTCTACCAGCAGGATGGTGCCGGCGGGGTCTTTCACCACGGACGTCTTGTAACCCTTGGCGTCCCAGTCCGGCAGCCCGCCCAGGGGAAGGCCGTTATCCATCCAATAGATTCCCACGCCATGCCGCCCGGGCTGGTCCAGGTTCGGCAACGGGTACCGTTGGCCGGCGGTGGACACCTGGTAATCGGTGCCCCAGTTTGGGCCGACGCTGTTCATGGCGTACGTTCTCCGCATCCCGTACTTGACCCAGCCCCACTGCGGGTCGTTCTCCAGCGTCGGAATGCGGTCGGCGGGGCACCGCTCTATTCTTGGGCAATGTGCCGTGGACGTCTCCCCGGTGATTAGCTCGGCATCCGGCGCCACGCCCCCGATATACCGGTGAATCCAACTGTCCCAGGCGAGTTGGCCGTTGCTGGTTCCGTAGCCGGCCGGCGGGAACCGGTCGTCGCTCTCGGTGGCGAACATCTGGATGCCAAAGCCAAGCTGCCTCATCTGGGAACTGCATTGCACTCGCCAGGCTTTGGCCTTGGCGTTTGCCAACGCCGGCAGTAACAGGGCCGCCAGTATGGCGATGATCGCTATGACGACGAGGAGTTCGATGAGTGTAAACCCCGGGATGCCGCGAACGGCTCTGGCAGACTGAGGATTTCTCATGGCAGTACTCGCTTGCGTTTGCGCGTGTTGGCTGCCTATTCAGCGTTTCACCAGAACAATCGCCTGGTCCTGAATGGCGTACCTCTTCCCCGTCGGCGGTGTCGGCGCCTGCACGTGGGACCTGGCAATAAAGTCGTCGAAATCCTTGGGCACGCTCCGTGTCCGAACCACATACTTCCGCAACTCCAATGACAACTGGTTCAGGGTCGCATTCAAGTCGCCGTTGTCAGGAATGACCACGGCGGCTGGAGGCCGAGTCATCGGCGCGGATTCCCGGGGCGCCGGAGGTCTTCCGGAAGCTGCGGTTGATTGATCGGTATTGTTCGCGGCATCCGTGGCCGGCGGATGCTTCGAGCATCCCACGGCCAGTATCACAACCAGCAGCAAAGCCCACGATGCCCTGTATAAACCGGAGCCCATAGTCCGCATTAGAGAGTTACCATCCCAATGCTAGCCCAAGTCCCGTGCGGCGCATGTCGTCAAAATAGTGGACAGGTTATTGACCCCGCCGGCACCCGTTTTTCCTTTACCGCGCCTTTCAGGCAAGGTTATGCTCTGTAACATGAGCCATTGTAGCGCAAGATGCCGGTGGGCCATTGGGGGGCTGATCTTCTGCACTGTGGTCATCTCGGCCCGAGGGCAGTCGGACATGCCGATTTACACCGATTCCCTCCAAAACAGTTGGGACAACTGGAGCTGGGATGCCACCGTCGGACTGAGCAGCCCGAGCGTGGTCCATTCCGCCCCCTCGGCGATCAGCGTCACGCTCACCGCAGGCTGGGGTGCGTTCTCGCTGCATCACACCGCTTTGGATACCACGCCCTACTCCAGCATCACGTTCTGGATTAATGGCGGCCCCACCGGCGGCCAGCGGCTGCAGTTCGCAGCCTTGCTCGAAGGCAACATTGCCGGCACAACCAACCTGCCCACCCTCGCCCGCTAACACCTGGCAGCAACTGACCTACTCACTGGCTTCCCTTCATGTCTCCGACCAGCCCGATTTCGCCCGGTTCTGGCTCCAGGACCAGAGCGGGGCTGCGCAGCCAGTCTTCTACATGGACGACATCGCTTTGGTTGCCAGCGGCACCCCTCCAGTGACCAATGCCGAGGTGGCCATCAGCGTGGATGCCCAAGCCAACCCACACCCCATCAGCCCGCTGATCTATGGCGTCGCCTTTGCCTCAACGGCAAGCGATCTGGCGGACATGAACTGCCCAATCCATCGCTCGGGGGGCAATTCCGAGACGCGCTACAACTGGCAACTCAACGCGCACAATCATGCGGCAGACTGGTATTTTGAGAGCCTGGATGACTATAACAGCGGCGATCCAGAGGCTGCCATCCCCGGCGCCTCGGCCGACGATTTCGTCTCCACCAGCAAGAACGGCGGCGCCGAGCCCATGCTCACCATCCCGATGATCGGCTGGGCGCCCAAGCTGGGCGCCAACCGCGGCAAGCTCGCCAGTTACTCCACCAATAAATACGGGCCCGCAAACCGGCACCGATTGGCAATGGATGCCCAACGCCGGCAACGGCATCGGCACCAATACCAGCA
Source organism: uncultured Verrucomicrobiae bacterium (assembly GCA_963762555.1). Taxonomy (GTDB): domain Bacteria; phylum Verrucomicrobiota; class Verrucomicrobiia; order Limisphaerales; family UBA8199; genus PALSA-1440. The sequence continues at coordinate 173,937 of CAVXLO010000037.1, read as the reverse complement.
CCCACACTTCCTGGCTCATCACCACCAACGATCCCACTGACGCGAACTTCGCCACCAATTCCTTGTTCGAACAGGCATTCGTCCAGCACCTGACCAACCGCTGGGGCCTCTCCACCAACGGCGGCGTGCGTTATTACCTCATGGACAACGAGTACAGCATCTGGCACTCGACACATCGGGATATTCATCCGGTGGGCGCCACCATGCAGGAAATCCGCGACCGCTTCTTCGACTATGCCGGCAAAGTCAAAGCCGTGGACCCTAAGGCGCTAGTCTGCGCCCCCGAAGAATGGGGCTGGAGCGGCTATTTCTACAGCGGCTACGATCTGCAATACGGGGACCAGCACGGCTGGGGTTCCCTGCCCGACCGCAACGCCAACGGGGGCTGGGACTATTGCCCCTGGCTGCTCGACCAGTTCCGTCAGCGCGCCACCAACACCAACCAGCGCCTGCTGGATTATTTCACCCTGCACTGCTACCCGCAGAGCGGCGAGTCGCTCTCCAGCGATGTCTCGACCACCATGCAACTGCTCCGCAACCGCTCCACCCGCCAGCTCTGGGACACCAACTACGTGGATGCCAGTTGGATCAACAGCGTTGTCATGCTCATCCCGCGCATGAAGAGCTGGGTTGCCGCCTACTACCCAGGCACCAAGATCGGGATCACTGAATACAACTGGGGCGCCGAGGCCTACATCAATGGCGCGACCGCCCAGGCCGACATCCTCGGCATCTTCGGCCGCGAGGGCCTGGACCTAGCCACGCGTTGGACCAGCCCGGAGCCCGGCACGCCCACTTACAAAGCCTTTCAGATGTACCGCAACTACGACGGCAACAAATCCACCTTCGGCGACACCAGCGTCAGCGCCGCCGGGCCGAACCCCGACAATGTCTCCACCTTCGCCGCGTTGCGCTCATCGGACGCTGCTCTGACCCTCATGGTCATCAACAAGCAGTTGGCCACCACCGCGATCGCGACGATCAGTCTCGCCAATTTCCCGCCCGCCGGCACCGCCCAAGTCTGGCAGCTCACTGCCGCGAACTCGATTACGCGTCTGGGCGACATCAGCTTTTCGGGAACGCACTTCACCAACACGGTCCCGGCTCAGAGCATTACCTTATTCGTGCTGCCCTCGGTCACCCTTGGAGCGGCCGACAATCCCAACCCGCCAGACGGGGCCACGGACGTGGCCGCGCACCCAAGCCTGAGGTGGACCGCGGGCCCGAACGCCACGGCGCACCAGGTCTTCTTTGGAGTCAGTGCCACCGACGTGGCCAATGCGACAACGAATTCCCCGGAGTTCAAGGGCGTCTTCACGGGCATTGCTTACGAACCGGGCACGCTGCCTTCGAGCGGGAGATTCTTTTGGCGTGTGGATGAAATGGCGGGGACTCACACCACCACCGGCCCGGTCTGGACGTTTGCCACGTCGGTCAATCCTGATGCCACGTTCCCCGTCGCGGGCACCCTGGCTGGCGGTGAAGGCTTCACAATCACCTTCCCCAGCCGGCTCGGCCAGACCTATCGGGTGGAGAGAACCGACAGCTTGAACCCACCAGCCTGGCAACCGGTTGCCGACAACGTCCCCGGTACCGGTGGCTCAATCCCGATCTCCGACTCCGTCACCCCGCCAGAAGCGCAACGGTTCTACCGTGTGATCATCCTCCCGCCTTAAGGCTGCGAACACGAGCCAGAGAAGCCGCTCGCTCTCACTCGAAACGTCTGCTAATTCATCCGGCATGAAATCTTGCACGACGGCTAGGTGGCTGGGTTGGATCTTGCTGGTTCTGGCGTCGCCGTGCGGTCTGGCCGCCGCGAGCGCAGATAACACAGGCTTGCAGTTGCAGCAGACGGATGTCTTTGTGGCGGGCCAAGGCGGTTACCACACCTATCGCATTCCGGCCTTAATCGTCACGACCAACCACACTCTGCTCGCCTTTTGCGAGGGACGAAAGAACAGCGCATCCGATACGGGCAACATAGACCTCCTGCTCAAGCGCTCCACCGATGGCGGCAAGACGTGGAGCGAACCGCAGGTGGTCTGGGATGACGGCCCAAACACGTGCGGCAACCCCTGCCCCGTTGTGGACGAGCAGACCGGCACCATCTGGCTTTTGCTCACGCACAATCCCGGCAATCTGGGCGAACGCCAAATCCGCGAACGGAAACCCGGGGCTATCCGCACCGTTTGGGTCTCCCGGAGCACGGACGATGACAAGACCTGGACCGCCCCCGAGAATATCACCGCTTCAGTTAAAGAGCCCGACTGGGCTTGGTATGCAACCGGCCCCGGGGTCGGCATCCAGATTCAGCATGGGCCTCACAAGGGTCGGTTAGTGATTCCCTGCGACCATTCGTTCTCTCCACCAGATCACGCCGGGATGGGTCCCACCGTGGAAGGCGGCTCGCATGTCATCTACAGCGATGACCACGGCCGGACCTGGAAGCTGGGCGGCACCGTGCGGCCCAAAATGAACGAGTGCCAGGTCGTCGAGCTATCTGATGGCGCCGGTGGCCTGCTGCTCAACATGCGGAACACCGCGAAGGCCAACCGCCGCGCGCAATCCATCAGCCATGACGGTGGTCAGACCTGGACCGCGCCGCAATTCCCCCCGCAACTGGTCGAGCCCCGTTGTCAGGCAAGTCTCTCGCGCTATGACTGGCCGAAAAGAGACCAACCGGGACGAATACTGTTCTCCAACCCGGCGGGGCCTCACCGGACAGATCTCACTGTGCGCGTGAGCCTCGATGATGGGCGGACATGGCCGGCGTCAAAGATATTGCACGATGGGCCTGCCGCCTATTCCTGTCTGGCGGTGCTGCCTGACAAATCTATTGGTTGCCTTTACGAATGCGGGCGCACGAACGCCTACGAAAGGATCACTTTTGCCCGGTTCCCGCTTGGTTGGCTGAAGCCCGAGTAGCTCTCAGCGCCGCGAAGGCGCGACCCAGGGAGTTTCAGGAGTTAGGCGGAGCCGAGGAATCCCCCTTGACTAGTCTGGTCTGAGGGGCAAGTTATCTCTGTTCAATAAAGCAAGAGCGGTTTTCACGAAACACATGAAAGCAAACTACCTCCCACTCGGGCTTATCGTGATCAGCCTCGCGCAGGGGGCCGCCGCGGCGCCCGCCATCCCGCTATGGCAGATTGGCCAAGCCGATCATAATGATGCCGAGTTTGCGCTCGCGCCCGGCCGCTACGCGGATTTCCAGCAATACTTCGGCAAGCCGGACCATGCCTATTACATCGGCCTTTCGGACCCGCGAAAGGATTGGCCTTACGTCTTGCCCGGGCCGGTGGACGGTTGGGCGGGCAGCCACGATAACAGGTGGGACCAGATGAATACGCTGCCCATCGGGTTCGTTCTCGATCAAGTCCCCACGAACGGCGAATGCGTGCTGACTATCGCCTTCTGCGACACGCAACCACAGCGTCCGCCCATGCTCCGAATCACCGTCAACGGCGTGATCTTCGAGCGGCAGCTCGCCGCCGGTGGCAGTGACGATTCGGTGAAGGGAAAGCTCGACTCGGCTAAGCCGCAGGTGGTGAAGGTCGCCTTCCCGGTGGCGCGGTTGAAGCGAGGCTACAATGAGATCGCATTGCGCTGCACGCATGACAGTTGGGCGATCTTTGACGAGCTGCATCTGGACTGCCCCGACGGCACGCAATTGGCCCCGCCCTCCGCCACAATCATTCGGTCAGTCACCGCGGCATCGTACGCCGTCGCGACCAACCCGGCGACCCCGGCGACCCTTCGGGTGGAATTGTTCCGCGCGGGCCTGCCGGGCAAGCTTGAGGTCAAAGTGGGAACGAGTGAGGCGCGGCACATAACGATCCAGCCCGGACTGCAGGTTCTGGAGATTCCCGCCCCCGCCTCGACGGCAAGCGGGACGACTCGAATCCAGTTGAGCGCTGACGGGCAGTTGCTGTGCGACACGGAGCTCTCCCTGCGCGCTGTTCCGCTCGCGACGCCGGCGGATTACGTGGACGTATTCCTGGGCACCGCACATTCGCGCTGGATGATCGCACCCGGCCCCTGGATGCCGTTCAGCATGGTGAAGATTTCACCCGACAACCAGTCGCAAGGCTGGTGCGCCGGCTACGAATACAGCCACGAATACATTGATTGCTTCAGCCACATCCATGAATGGACTATGGCGGGACTGGGCGTTATGCCGACCCTCGGGCCGCTCCGCACCCAACCGGGCCTTCGCCGCGCCGAAGTGAACCCCCGCACGGGTAAGGGCCTGCTGGGGGAGGCTGGAGTTGGGGCGCGGCAAGGCGAGGCTTCGGCCACGCAGGCGGGTCTGGATGGCACCGGCTATAGCTCACGCTTTGATAAGTCCACCGAGCACGGCGGGATTGGCTTTTACGAAGTGCTCCTGAAGGATAGCGGCATCAAAGTCGAATTGACCGCCACCACCCGCGCGGCCCTGCAGCGCTACACCTACCCGGCCAGCGACCAGGCGCGCGTGATGTTCGATTTCCTGATCCCGACCGAGTATCAAATGCATGTGCTCGGCGCGACCGTCCGGCGCACCGGCCCGGCGGAGATCGAAGGCACGGTTCGAACCGATTGCCCCAACGTCGGCTACAACGGCGACCAACGCTACGACCTGCACTTCGTCGCCCAGTTGAGCCGCCCGTTCGATACCTTGGGCGGCTGGCAGGGCGATCAGATAACCAGCAACGCAAAGGAGTTGACGATGTCCAATGACTGCGGGGTGTTCCTCAAATTCAAGACGTCTGCCGGCGAGCAGGTGTTGCTCCGCACGAGTATCTCACTGGTCAGCGTAGCCAACTCCCGCATCAACCTCGACCAAGAGCTGGCCCAGCCATTTGGCTGGGATTTTGCCGCCGTAGTACGGAACCAGCGCCGGGTCTGGAACGACGTGCTCGCGCGGGTTGAAATCCAAACTCCCGATGCCCGCGAGAAGACCCGCTTCTATTCCAACCTCTACCGGGCCCTGTCAGGCCGGAACACCTGGAGCGACGTCAACGGCGGCTGGATTGATCCGTTCGGGCGGCCACAGCAACTTGAAGACCCCCACGCCGTTATGCTCGGTTGCGATGCGCTGTGGACCACGTTTTGGAACCTGAACCAGGTAATGAACCTGATCGCGCCAGAGTGGTCGGTGCGCTGGGTCAAATCCGAGCTTCAGCTTTACGATCACTGCGGCTGGCTGGCCAAAGGGCCCGCGGGTCTGAAGTATATCAGCGTCATGGTGGCGGAGCACGAGATTCCGCTCCTCGTCGCTGCCTGCCAGCACGGCTTGAAAGGAGTGGACGCGGAGAAAATCCTGGCTGCGGCTGTCAAGATGCAAACCACGCCGCCCCGGAACGACCTCCCGGGCGGCGGCGCCGCCGGCAATGCGAATCTGGAAAACTACCTCAAGTACGGCTATGTGGCTGAAGACGGTCCCGTCGGTCCCGGCGGCAAGGCGGAATGGCACGCACCCCCGCGGACCTCCAACACCTACGAGTATGCCTACGACGACTGGTGCGTCGCGCAACTCGCGCTGGCGCTCGGGCACAAGGACGTCGCTGACCAATTCCTCAAGCGTTCTCAAAGCTGGCGCAAGGTGCTCGATCCAGAGACCGGCTACGCCCGCCCCCGCAAGACCGAACGGAGATTGGATTACCCCATTCGATCCGTATCGCGCGCGCGGCTTCGTTGAAGGCAGTGCCTGGCAATACACGTGGTTCGTGCCGCAGGATGTGCCGGGTCTGATCGAGGCGATGGGCCGCGACCGCTTTGTGAGCCGGTTGAACCAGGGCTTTGAAAGCTCCGCCGACCGGCGTTTCAACGAGGGCATCGTAAACCACGGCAATCAGCCCACCATGCACGTGTCCTGGCTGTTCAACTGGGCCGGTGCGCCCTGGCTGAGCCAGAAATGGGTCCACGCCATTCTCGACGCCTACTACGGCTTCAACCCCGCAGACGCTTATCTGGGCGACGAGGACCAAGGACAGATGAGCGCGTGGTTTGTCATGTCGTCGCTCGGGCTATTCGAGATGGACGGCGGCTGCCGCACCAATCCGGTATATGAGATTGGCAGCCCGCTCTATCCGAAAGTGGTCCTTCACCTCGCAAAGCAGTATTACGGCGGAAAGACCTTTACCATCGAGGCACACCAGGCTGCTCCGACGGACCGGTACATTCAATCGGCCACCCTCAACACCAAGCCGCTCAATCAGTGGTGGCTCCCCTGGCGGGACGTGGTGGACGGCGGGCGGCTGGTGCTCGAACTGGGTCCCACGCCTAACGAACAATGGGCGCACGGTTGCCAGCCTCCGTCTTAGGGCCTGTCTGAATGCGTGGAGCCGACTTCGATGCTAGTATATCGTTTCATTGAAACAGGAACGTATCATAGCGGCACCTCTAACGCTTCAAACTTCCGCCACCGATGCACTACCGGCGCCACATTGATTTCAGTAATTCCTTTGAGTATGCGCTCCTTCAACTCCTCCCAGGAAGCCACCCGCATCCCGCGCAGAAATGTTCGCGCCATCTTTCCAAACAAGGTTTCCACCAGGTTAAGCCACGATCCATGGGTGGGGGTATGCACATAGCAAAAGCGATTGGGCCGCGTCGCCAAATAGGCGCGGGTCTCCTTGGAAAGGTGGGCCGAATGATTGTCCAGAATCAGCCGGATCACTGCCTCGGCAGGGTAATGCGCGTCCAAATCCTTAAGCAGGGCAATAAACTCGCGGCTACGGTGGCGCCGCTCGACCCGCGCGGTTACATGACCATCTTGCAGGTCCAGTCCTGCCAGAATGGAAGCCGTGCCCATCCGCTTGTATTCATAATCCCGTCCGATCTCCGGATGTTCGCCTGGCACGGGCGGCAAATCCGCCGTCGTATTGGCAATGGCCTGTACCCCCGGTTTCTCATCAACCGAAACCGTGAACACCAGCCGGCCTTCAGGCGTGCGCACTCCTTGCGCCGGTTCCATGCTCAACTCCCGATAGACCAGCAGCACTTGGCACATCTTCGCCTCAAAATCCGGGTCCCGCCGTTCCAGGTAGTAGCGAATTTTGTGCGGCTTAAGCTCCTGCTCGTCCAAAATTCGTTGCACGGTGGCTTTGCCCGCATGGGCCAGTCCCGGATGGCCGCTCGGTTCGGCCACCTTGCGAACGTGCTCCGCCAGCGTTCGCCGGGTCCACAACTCCGCCGCATATCCCAATTCCTTGGGCTGGGTACAGGCCAAGTGCACAACCCACGCTTTATCTTCCGGCAGGATCGTGTGTTCCTCTCTGCCGTGTGGCAGATCCTGCAAGGCGCTTTGAGGTCCCATCGCCAAGGCTCGGTCAACGCATTCGTAGACCAACCGGCGTGTGGTGTGCGTCAAGGCGGCAATTTCAGTGAAAGTGCGACCCTCCTGGTAATGGCACAGCATCCTTGCACGCTGCACCTCCCGCTGGGGTGCGGTGCGCGAATGAGCCAGTTGGACGAGCTTTTCCCTTTGTTCCGAGGTCAACACGAGTTTGGCACGTTGCGACGTTTTAGGCATGGACCAAACCCTACAGCCCGACGCAACTCACTGTCAAGATTATGTTCCTGTTTCAATGAAACGATATACTAGTTACAGCGAGGAGGGTCAGTAGCGAGGGCCGAAATGGGCTCCTATACAGAACCGCCCTTGTCGTTACTGACAGGAGGGCCATGAAGGTGTTTCTTGCGTTGATGCCGGGCCACAAAGCGTCGTGTCACCTCAAACGCCACCAGGGCAAACGGCGCGCCACACACTGCCGAGCCGACCAGCAGCGGTTTGCCGATAGTGAAGAAGGTCGTCCACTTGCGCCACGAGTGCCCCTCCCAATGCACCTTCCGTAACGGCGGGGGCCAGTGATGCGGCTGGCTCAAGATCCAGTAACCCACGCTGTACTCGTAGCGGTAAATCACGGGCATGAAGGGAATAACGATGTCATGCGCGGCGCTGGCGAGCACCGCGGCAAGCATGTTGCAGCGCGTCAGCCAGGCAAACAGGACGGTCAGCGCCATCTTGAGGCCGAACAGGGGGGTGAAACCGAAGAAGATGCCGATGGCCACGCCACCAGCGATGGCCTCGGGCGTGTCCCGAATCGCCAACAGCTTCAACGAATGCTCATGCAGCCAGCGTCGGGGATTCATGTTTCCGCCCTCTGCCGGTTGAAAGCCGCCGCATCCTCATACCGCACGCCGCTGCCGCCGAAAATATCCAGCGCCGAGCCGATGGTCAGGTCTATCCTCCCCTGCCCCAGCCGCGTCACGGTCTCCAGATCCGCGAGCGAGTTGGCGCCGCCCGCATAGGTCGTGGGCAGTGGCGACCACTCCGCCAGCCGGGAAACCAGCTCCCGGTCAATGCCACGACAGCGCCCCTCCACATCCACGGCATGAATGAGAAACTCCGCGCACCACTCGGCCAGCTTCGCCAGGCTCTCGCGGCCGAGTCCCACATCGGTGAACTTCTGCCATCGGTCTGTTACTACCAGGTATTCCGCCCCCCGGCGGCGGCAGCTCAGGTCCAGCACCAACCGCTGCTTGCCGATCGCCCCGACCAGTTGCGCCAGGCGGTCCCAGCAGACTCGTCCGCCACAAAAGACCCACGAAGTAACAATGACATGCGAAGCCCCAGCCTCCAGCCAACTGCTGGCGTTGTCCACATTGACGCCTCCACCGAGCTGCATTCCTCCCGGATAGGCCCGCAGTGCGGCGCGTGCTTCGCTTTCATTGCCCGGCCCAAGCATAACGATGTGTCCGCCCTTGAGCCCATCCCGCTTGTACAACCCGGCGTACCAGGCGGCGGAACGATCTGAGACAAAGTTCGTCCGCAACCGGTCCGGCTCAACACCCAACGTGCCGCCGACGATTTGCTTCACTTTACCCTCGTGGAGGTCAATGCAAGGACGAAACACCCTTTAAGTCTAAGGTCTAAAGTCTGAAGTCTAAAGCCGAAAGTCCTGCTCGATTCGGGCGCGTGAGCCGATTTTTGTCGCAAGATGAGCCCGGAGGTCACTATAGCATGACAATATGAACTCATTGGAGCAGGACGAGCGGCAGAAGCCGAGTGACGGCGAATACGTCGTGAGCAGCCGCAATGAGTGCCCCGACCAGTTCCGCCTGTTGGTCCAGCGCTATCAACGACCGTTGTTCGCGTACCTTTCCAGCCGGCTGGGGAACCCGTCGGAGGCCGAGGAGGCCGCGCAGGAATCGTTCGTGCGGGCCTTTTTGTCGCTCAAGAAACTGCGCAAGCCGGATTCGTTCTACGCGTGGCTGATGGGCATCGCGGGGCGGGTGCTCAAGGAGCAGTTCCGCGCCAAGGAACGGCGCCAGAGGGACCGCGCCATTGCGGAAACCCTTTTGCCGGAGGATCCCGGCAGCGCGCCGGAGTATCCGTTGGAGGAAGCCATCGCCGTCCTGCCCGAGTCCTATCGTCAGGTGGTTCTGCTGCGGTATTACGAGGGGCTCTCCTGTCAGGATGTAGCCACGCGCCTCGGGATGCCGCTGGGAACGGTCACCAAGACGCTTTCACGAGCCTACGCCCTGCTGCGACAGGAGCTCAGAGCTCGTGAAGGCGCCGGAGGAACAGTCGTATGAAACAGACAGTTATGAACTGCGCCGAGTGCCGGGACAACCTGGTTGCCTGCGTGGAAGGATTGCTCGAAGCCGAGCAAGCCCGCCAGTGCCGGGCGCATCTAGAAAGCTGCGCGACCTGCCGTGCGGAGCACGAGGCCATCAGCCGCTTGCAAGAGCGCCTGGTAGCCAGGGGCCGAGTGGCCGCGGAGGTGGCCCTTGTGGAACCCGTCATGCGCGCCGTTCGCCAACAACAGATCAAACCGGAAAGGACTACACTAATGAGCATTCTATTCAAGAACCGCTGGGGATGGGGGTTGGGCGCTGCCGCGGGTGCGGCGGCCATTGTTCTAATCATCGCCTTGGCCACACCCAACGCGCAGGCCAAAGCCGTCGAGGTCCTGGCCAGGGGCGCCCGGGCCGTCGCCAACCTGACCAGTGTCCATCTGCGCGGCCAGATGCGCACGCTGCCACGCGACAACTTCAGCCTCATCAACCCTGACGGTGAGTTCTGCACCATCGAGTTGTGGAAGCAGTTGGAGCCGGAGCTTAAATGGCGCGTTGAGAAACCCGGCCGGGTGGCGCTCATGGACGGCCACCAAACCATTCTTTACATCAAGAAGCCGGTCAATGAAGGCTGGAGATTCGACCATCCCTCGACCAGTGCGTTTGACACAGACTGGCTGCAACGGATTGCCAACCTCAGTAACACTATCAGCAACGAGTTGCGGCACGCCCAGGCCCAAGGCTGGAAGCTGGATCTGGCCCAGGAAACGGGAGCCGACGGCAGACCCAAGTCCATCGTCACCGTCCACGCCAAATGCGGCCTGCCGGACGATGATTACACGCGGAATAAGTTCTTGAGCGATGCGGATACGCGCCGGGTCTATCGGTTTGATGACCAAAGCGAACGATTGGAGGCCGTGCAAATCTACGTGGAGCGCGGCGGCAGCGAGGTGCAAATCTTCGACCTTAGCCAAATTGACTACGACCAACCGATTGATCCGAGCGTGTGGGACCTCAACCTGCCGGCGGATGTAAGTTGGGGCCACGAACCGGAGAAGCTGCCCGACAACGCGAAGTACCTCATCCATGACCGCCGAGGAGGCAGCTCGGGCTTTCTTCGAGGCTTGCGCCCGGAAGGACTGGGCCGAGGCACAGAAGTTCATGTCGCCTATGAACGACCAACTGAAGCGAGCCTTGGGCGGCTTGGAGATTATCAGCCTGGGCAAGGCCTTTACGTCCAAGGCTTACGGCGGACGGTTCATTCCGTATGAAATCAAGCTGCCCGCGCAGGAGTTCTACCTGCGGATGTCCAACAGCAACTCCGCCAGCAGATACGTGATCACGGGGATGCTTGACAGCAACCTGAAGCACCAGCAGGACTTGAAGTGGTCAAAGGAGCCGGAAGTCCTGCCCGACAACGAGGCCTATGTCAGGCTCTCGCCCTCAGAGGCCGCCAAAGCCTACTTTGCCGCACAGGCAAAGCTCGACTGGGCCGAGATGAGGAAGTTCGCGCCAGGCTACGACGTGGACAACGATAAAGGCCAAATAGAGATGGCCCGCAAAATGGGGGCGGACGTCCACAAACTCATTCCCACCATGGAGGCCGGGGAGGCAACCTGGTCGGCGGAGCAGTCTGCCTACTTGGTCAAGTGCCGCGCGACCCAGACCAAAAAGTGGAACCTGGCCGTGCGGAACGACAACCCGGCGCATCGCTGGCAGGTGGATGGCGGGATTTAGTCAGAGGAAACCACGAAAGACACGAAAAGAAAAGTCGGAGGGAACCAAGCCTGAAAACGAACGGAGGGGCGGGGCCGGCGTGGCGCCGCCCCTCGGCCATTGAAAACCCCTTCTCGGTGCCACGGCGAAATCCGAAGCCCGAAATCCGAAGGCCGAAAGAAGGCCGAAACCCGAGGCCCGAAAAGTCAAGCTCGCAGCCCCGGGATATGCCCGAGCCGAAAGCCAAAGCCGGGGCATCCGGCACCGAAGGTCCATCTGCGTCCAAAGCGCCCGGCGGAGACTTCGGACTTCGGATTTCGGGCTTCGGATTTCCCCCGTCCCGGCCTGAGGCGCTTCTCAAACGCTCCCCGCTTGGGGATGCACCCACGGTGCCCGGTAAGGCCGTTGCAGCAAGCGGTTCGCCTCATCATCCCCCACCACCCTGCCGGCGGCGGCATCCCAGGTGAAGCTGCGGCCCAGCTTCATGGACATGTTCGCCAGAATGCACGCAGTCGAGGAGATGTAACCCTGCTCGATATCTGACACCGGCTTGCCTCGGCTGGCGATGGCGGCCAGGAAGTCCTTCATGTGGGCGCGAATGGCGGGCGCCACCTGCTTCTCCAACTCCTTCTCGGTGCGGTCCTCCGGATACTTGTCGAACTCCATCGTGACCTCGCGATGGATAGGCTGGCCGCCGTGCATGGGCACGAAGTCGTAGCTGTTGATGCTCGCCTTCAGGCTGCCCTCCGTGCCCCAGAAAGTGATACCCCAGGGATAGCGCGGGTCGGGCGATTGGCCCCAGCGGCGATGCTGCCAGACCACCTGGATATCGCCAAAGTCGAAGACGGCAGTCTGGGTATCCGAGATATTCGCCTTGCGGCCCTGGCTCACGATAATGCCGCCGGAGGAACTGACCGTTTTGGGGGCGCCGAGTTCGAGCATCCAGCGGGCGGTATCGAGCATGTGAACGCCGAGGTCGCCGATGTTGCCGTTACCGTATTCCATGAACGAGCGCCAGCCGCGTGGGTGTTTCATGGGGTTATAGGGCCGCATCGGGGCCGGGCCGGTCCACATTTCCCAATCCAGGTAATCCGGCGGAGCGCAATCCTCCGGGTCGGGGCCGCGGCCCATGCCGTAGTAGCTATAAATCTCCACCAGGCCGATCTTGCCCAGCTTGCCTTCCTTAATAATGGTGTCGCGGGCTTCAATAAGGTGCGGCGTGCTGCGCCGCTGCAGGCCCACCTGCACGACGCGCTTGTGCTTGCGGGCGGCGGCGAGCATGGCCTGGCCCTCGATCACATCCACGCTGATGGGCTTCTGCACCCACACGTCCGCGCCGGCTTCGACGGCGGCGATCATCGGCAAGGCATGCCAATGGTCGGGTGTGTCCACCAGAACGATGTCCAGGTCCTTCTCGGCGAGCATCTCCCGGTAGTCGTGGTAAGTGCGGGGCGTTTTCTTCGAGGCCTGCCGCGAGGCGACTATCTCCGCTGCCCCCGCCAGCATGTGTTTGTCCACGTCACAGAGCGAGACGACTTCGATGGGCGCGACCTGAATCATGCGGAGCAGGTCGCTCTTGCCGTACCAGCCGCAGCCGATGAGGCCGACGCGCTTTTTCTGGTCTGCGAATTCGGCGGCAAAGTTGCCGAAAGCCGACAACGCCAATCCTGCCGCACCGACTTGGATGAATTTCCGGCGATTCATGCCTCCCATTTACGCCCGGCGAAGCCCGAACACAAGTCAGGACCATTTAGGGCCTTCTGTTGGCCCTCACAAGACTCGGCATACCCACCGCGAATCTGTCCACGGCTGCGGCGGGGGCTGAGACAGGCTTCCGGGTAGAGCCGGTGGTTGCCCACCGGCTCCCCCACAGTCCCGTACTAGCCCAATTAAGGCATACGGTTCTTCCGCTCACGGCTTGGCGTTGTAGATGGAGTGTACGACTCGGGCATAGGGAAACACGAAGGTCTCCTTGAGCAGTCGGTTCATCCGCTCCCACGTTAGCCCACCAGGGGTTCGGCTTCGCCGCCGCAGCCATTTGTGCCACAGCTTCACCGCTTCGGTGCGGACTTGGTTTAGGCTCGGCCCATTTCCGGTGATACCGTAGTAGGCGTAGTGGCCTTCCAGTTTCCGCACCAACTCTCGGAACTGGTCAAACATCCCCCGATGACGGTTGATGCGACACCAGTGTCCAAGGGCTTTGAGGGTGCGCCGCAGCCGTTTGGTTGCAGTTTTGCGCTTAATAACCCAGTGGCCTTTCCAAGACTTGCCCCAATAGTGGGTGAAGCCCAAAAAGTCGAACGTGCCCGGTTCGTCCGGCCCTTCGCCGTCCGGTCCGACCGTTTCGGGTCGGGCGAACCGCAGCAGGCGCGTCTTCTCCGGATGGAGTTTCAGTCCGTACTTCTCGAAGCGTTGGAAAATGACCCGGTAAACCCGCTCCGCATCTCTCCGATGCGTGAAGCCAATCACCAGGTCGTCCGCATATCTCACCGCAAACACCTTGCCTTCCATCCGCTCCTGCACGACCTCCGCGAACCAGCGGTCGAATACTTCGTGCAGATAGATGTTGGACAAGAGCGGCGAGAGCACCGAGCCTTGCGGGGTACCCTCGGGCTCGTAATGCACCAACCCCTCTTCCATTACTCCGGCGTGGAGCCATTTGCTGATCAATCTCAGCACCACTCCATCTCCGATCCGTTGGCTGATCAGCTCGAACAGGCGCTTCCGACAGACGCTGTCAAAATACTTCCGGATGTCCACTTCCAGCACCCAGCGCACTCTCCCCTGGCTGGCCTGTTGCCAAAAGGCTTCTAGTGCTTGATGGGCCGAGCGTCCAGGCCGAAACCCATACGAGAAGCCGTAGAACGCCTCCTCGTAAATGGGCTCCAGCAGCATGACGATGGCCCGACCCAGCACTTTATCCTCGGTCGTGGGTATGCCGATGGGCCGGGACTCCCCGTGGTCCTTCGGTATATACACCCGCTTGACCGGCGGAGCCAGGTAGGCTCCGCTCTTGGCGCGGTCCAGCAATCCGGGAAGGTTGGCCTCCAGGTGCTCTTCGTATTGAGCGACGGTCTGCCCGTCCACTCCCGGTGCGCTCTTTCGCCGCACCCGGTGGAAGGCTTCGGTCATCCACTCGACATCCAGATAGTGGTTGAGCGCCGTCATCCGCTCCTGCGGTCGCTGACGAGCTAGTTCCGCTATCCGTTGTTGTTTCGTGCACACGTTTTGTGATCTCTGTGTATCTTTCATGTTTCTCAACAACGATTCCGTGTTCGTGCGACGGCCTTCCCTACTCCCCGGCTCCCTCGACGGTCGAGGTTCGCCGGCTTTGTCTGCGGTACTATGCCGCCGCTAAGACTCCCACCGCGCTTCTTCCCTCGCTCTGTTCGTCACATTGCGACGGAATACCCTGGATCGGCTTGGCTGTTTCGCTCCTTGAGGCGGGCAAGCCCACTGCCTCAAGGCCCGGATGTTGTTAAGCCGGTTCATCCATCCCGGCGTTTAGTCCCAAGGACGCGGACGGGTCTCCCATGTTCCCAGGGAACCCCATTGTGCCTTTGCCCTGCTCTCAGACCCCGGCCGGACTTCGGCGCCTAGCCTTCGCGGCGCTTCAGTGCTGCTCCCGCTTGTCTGACGACGAGAGCTCCAGCGATCTCATTATTTCGAGGCTCTATAACACGGCTTTAGCACTGGCTGTTTACGCTTCGTGCCGCTGCTTTCCAGCGACTACGCAAAACTCGCTTCCGGGGGTGGCCAGCCTTTCCCGGGTGGGATTCCAGTGTACCCACTGAGTTCCTGTAGAGAGTTTTGGGTCTTCCGAGACCCGCCCCTCTCTCTGGGCTTGTCATGGCGCGACAGACATCCTGATCTCGTGGAAACAAGGTGAGCCCAGTTCCCCCTCACCGCGGCCCTCTCCCTTAGGGCGCGTGCAGAAACTAATTCCGGTTTTCGAGAGGACTGAGCGTGTAGTTCCAGTCGGGGAGGATGCGATGTTTCTGACATGCGATCTTGCGCATTTGAAGGTCTGAGATTTTCTGCCCGGTGGCGTAGTGTCTGGTGACGAGGGTCGCGCGGACGCGCAACCCCACCATTTGTGCCATTTGGCATCTGGCCATTTGTGCATGATGGAACCATTAGTATCGTTTAATTTCTTGGCTTGGATCCGCTTCGCTGGGCTGCACCGCGGAGGCGAGCGTAGCGAGCCGGAGTGGTGCAGCCCAGCGAAGCGGATCCGTGCCGCACCTTGCCGCTCCATCGGTCCATTTCTAACCTTCTAAGCTCATGATCAATAACACCGCCCTGCAGCTCTGGGAACGGCTCGCCGCCAAACAGCTCGATCAAATGTTTAAGCAACGCATCACCGACGGCCTTAACTGTTCTCCCTTTGAAGCCGAAGCCATCCTCCAAAACGTCCACGACACCTACGCCGCTTTCTTCCAGTGCGCTCCGGGTTTACAGCCCGGCCAACTTTCTCTCCAGGTAGTCTTGATCGAGGCGCCGCCAGGCCCGCGCCTGACCCGCTGCCCTCAGATCCTGGTCACCCTTACCTGGGAAGACCCAGCCACTGATCTAGTCGCCCGCACAAAGGGCGGCGTCGCCGCCTTGCGCCGCCATCGCCTCGTGCGCGTCTGCCACGAAGCCTTCCAGCAGGGCGGGCTCCTCACCCTGGAGGACCTCGCCTATCGCCTCTTTAATTGCGGCCAACGCACGCTCTGCCGCGATCTGCATGCCTTGCGCCAAGCCGACATCTCCCCGCCCCTGCGCTCCACCATCCAAGACATCGGACGCACTCTCTCCCATCGCCGGCGCGTCATCGAATTATGGCTCGACGGACAGGAATACTCCCAAATCGCCAAAACCGCCTTCCATTGCATCTCCTCGGTGCGCAATTACGTGGAAAAGTTCAAACGCGTCGCCCTGCTCCAAGCCGAGGGCTTCGACCTCCAATCCGTCGCCTTCCTGGCCCGCCTTTCCCAGCCGTTGGCCCAACAATATCTCACCCTCCTCAAGGACAAAAAGGCCATCCAACACCGAAAAGCCGAACTGCATTCGCCCATTAAAAAAAACCTGCCGCCCCTATCCCAGGACCTGCCGTGATCGCTCCCTCTTATAACCAAAAACACTACCGGCCCGCGCTCAAACGCTTCCTGCACCCCATCCTCAGCGCCCTGTTCCAGCGCGAGTTGACCCGCTTGGGCCCCATGCTCGCCGGGCGCCTGGCCGCCGAAGTCATCGGCCTCTTCGAAGCCTTCTGCCCCGCCGCCGAGCACCTCCAACCAGGCCAACTCCTCTGGACCGTCCCCGACAGCAATACCAGTCCCCGCTCGCGCCATCGCCCCCTCGTTCCAGTAATCCTCACCCTCGCTAGCCCCGAAGATGCCCAGCGCTTGGCGCAGGGCACCACCCTGCCCGATAACTTCCAGCAAGTCCTGGCCCGGTTGTTCCGGGAAGCTCATGCCCAAGGCGGATTGCTCTCCGTGCGCGACGCCGCCTTATTCTTGCACCGGAACCAAGGGCACATCTCCCGCTTCCGCCAACGCTATGAAACCCAGCACGATTGCATCCTGCCTCATCCCGGCAGCCTCCAGGACGTCGGCTCCACCGTCTCCCACAAGACCCAAGCCGTGCGCAAAGCTATCTTCGAACGTAAGGACCCCGCCGCCGTCGCCCGTGAAATCAATCACTCCCAATCCTCGGTTGACCGCTACTTGCGCGATTACCACCGGGTTAAAACCCTCCACGCAATTAACCCCGATCCGGTGTTCATTCACCAATGCACTAACATCGCCAAACAGGTCGTCCGTCAATACATCAAACTTATAGAAGAGGAGAAACAACGAGATGAAAAGAAATCAGACAAACAGGATTGACGTTGCCAAATGGCACTATCGTTGGGGTGGTGGTCTGGTTGATGAGGCGCAGAATCGTCGGGTAATTGACCAGGGGTTGCCCCGCCCAATGTTCAGACCTCAGTAAAAGGCCAGTTTTGCGCCAAGAACATGCTGTTCCGCTGCAGGGAAATCACTGAAGTAAGAGGGGGGTTCTCCTCACGCTCCGTCGTGACACCATTGCTCAGATCCGAACCTGAAGTCGCGTAAGTCGTAGGCGTGAAGCCAGTTGCGTTGACCGCTTGGAGGAAACTCCTCAACTTCAGGCTGTTCCAGGATCGTTCGCCATAGTAAAGGGGCATCCGTCGCGATCTTGCAGCGGTCTGAACATCGCGGCTGGTCACTTCTCAAGCAGCCAAACCGCAACGAGTTATGCACGCGCTGGCCCCTCCCGCCGGAGCCCGAAGTAGCCCTGCGCGACCTCCCAGATGCCGTTGCGCCTCATCCCGGCGGCGCACATCAGCGGGAATTGTGGCCCGTCTGACACAGAATCTCGCGCTTGAGAGGGATTCGCCCAAATTGTCACGATAATTCTCTCCCAGATTATCGTGCAGCGGAACAAACATGCGCAAGTGGAACTCCCGCTTTCCCACGTGATGCAGACCCTAACCGCTAAGCCTGTGCGCGGGTTGCTCCCAAAACAGCGGGCGACAGCTTGCGAATCGGACCTTGGCCACTGGCGGGAAGCAGGGGTTGGTAGCGGGCACCCGCCCCTAATCGGCATTCTCCGTTGGGGATCGGGAGGGGCAATCGCAAGCAGTCTCCCGTTTTTTGAACGGGGTTCGGGGCATTTTCTTCCCAGACGCTCCTGACCGGCACGCGCCCCTCTATTCCACTGTTGTTCCGAGTCGCGGAAATCGATGAACTAAGCGGATAGCCTGCTTCGCATTGAGGTGGGAGGGGGTGGAAAGATCTCAGTTGGGAGCTTGAGAAGAAGAGCGTGGCTTCGGACCATTTCGGTTGGCTTGTTTTGCTCGGGGGATAACCGTACATCAAGGCGTTTTCAGCGGGGGCCAGATCGGTTATGAAGCTGTCGTGCAAACAATCTTCACCACGTCACTGACCCCCGAACAGTATGCCGAGCAGGACTATCAGCGGCAAGTCCGTCCGCCGGAAACTTGTCCCAATTGTCTGCGGGCGCACAGCCTGGAAGCACTCTGCTATTACCATCGTTATATCACCAGCACGACCGCATTGGTGCTGTGGATTTGGATCCGGCGCTTCTGGTGTCGGCACTGTCACATCAGCGTGAGTTGCCTGCCGCAGTTTGCGCAGCCGTATCGGCCGGTCAACACCCCGACCATTGCCGAGGGGTTTAACGGCCAAGCTACGCCCCAGGTAGCGCGTTGGAGCGAACTCATCCGCGGTTACTGGCGGCGATTGGAGACGCATCTGCCGGGGCTCGTGCGACAGGTCGGCAACGCGTTTGGTCCACTGCCTCTTCGGCCCACGGCCCGAGGTTTGTGGCACCAACTCATCGGGCGTTGCGGCGATCTGGCCACGGCGACGCGCCAACTCATCCATCAGTTCCATACCTGTTTGTTTGGAACTTACCGCTGCCACCAGCGTCGGCAGCTTCAGGCTGCATGAGGTCCGCCCGCGCAGGAGCGCGGCGCCGGTTTACCCCCACACACCTCTATTATCGCGGATTGGGGGACCCGGGCCGAAGCTCCTGAGCGTATGAATCAACCTTCCGATTCCGATGCTTTGGCCCTGGCCCGGCACGCTGCCGCGACCTGGATCCAGGAAGCCTTAAAGCAAAACTTCACACTGGTCCGCGCTACCGCCCTGGCCAGTGAACGGACCTGGGGCGGCAAAAGTTATTCGGCTTCCACTCTGGAGAGCTGGTACTACCTTTTGCGCCACCAGGGGTTTGCGGCGCTCCAGCGTCAGCCCCGTTCCGACAAGGGCACGCGCAAGGCGCTCAGTCCCGAGGCCTGCCAAGCCATCGTGGAACTGCGTCAGCAGTATCCTCAACTCAAGATCAAGGTGGTGGTGCGCCAACTGGTCCAGAAAGGCGTCCTCCAGCCGGGCACCTTCAGCCTGCCCTCGGTGTACCGGTTGTTAGCCGCCCACCAGTTGGACGCCCGTTCCATCAAACGTAACCCTCCCCCGCAAGGCGGCCCCACCAAGGCCTTCGAGTGCGCCTTGGCCAACGAGTTGTGGATGACCAACATGATGTACGGCCCCTCCCTCAGGCTGCCCAACGGCAAACTCATCCAGACCCGCCTCTTCGGCACGCTCGACGACTGTTCGCGAGTGGTTCCCCACGCGCAGTATTACGACTCGGAGAAGCTCTGCTGGTTCCTGGATTGTTTCCGCCAGGGGCTGGCCCAGCGCGGCTTTCCCGACAAGCTCTACACCGACCAGGGCAAGATCTTCACCAGCTATCACCTGCAGGTCGTTTGCGCCAATTTGGGCGTAAGGCTCTGCCACGCAAAACCCTATGCGGCGTGGTCGAAGGGCAAGCAAGAGCGCTGGTTTTCCACGCTCCAAATGGATTTCGAAGCCCGCTTGATCATCGATCCGGCCCACACGCTGGAAGAACTCAATGCCCGGCTCTGGCGTTGGATCGAAACCGAGTATCACCAAAGGCCCCACAGCGCGCTGGGCGGTCAAACCCCGGCCGAGCGCTTCGCCCAACGCGCCCTCAACTTGCGCGTCGCCGACGCCCACACCGACTGGGAAGCCCTCTTCCTCTCGCGCGCCGAGCGCCGGGTGCGCCTGGACGCCACTTTCAGTCTGGAGGGCCAACTCTGGGAAGTGCCCCTCCATTTACGCGGCCAGGTCATCCAAGTGCGCTTCAACCCCTTCGATTGGAGCCGGGTTGAGGTCTGGTGGGAGGATAAGCTCGTCGGCCCGGCCCGGCGTTGCGACAAACAACTCAACTCCAAAACCTATACCGACCGCGACTATGACCGCCCCGATAAATCCTCCTGAGTTGGATATTGCCCTCAAAAGCCTCTGGGGCGCCAGAGAGCTGCCCTTCGGGGCGGCCGTCGAAACGCCCTATGCTTCCGATACCTTCAAGCAGACCCGCCACCGCCTCGAACAGTTGGTCTCCGTGCGGGCCTGCGGCCTGCTCCACGGCCCCAACGGCGTGGGCAAAACTCTCCTGGTCCAGCACTTCCTTAAATCCCTGCCCGACAAACGCTACCAGCCGCTGGTGCTCTCCCATTCCTCGGTCACCGGCACCGACCTCTTACGCCTGCTGTGCCTGGAACTGGGGCAGCCCGCCCGCATGCGCCGCAGCGACAACGTCATGCTCATCCGCCAGGGCTGGCAACAACTCGAACGGCTCTGGCCCGTGGTCGTCCTGGACGAGGCGCAGAACCTCAGCGCCACCGCGCTCGAAGAGGTACGCCTGTTGAGTTGCGATCGCCGTGACACCCAGCCGCCCTTTAGTCTGCTGTTGGTGGGCGACGAGCAACTCCTGCCCCGGCTGCAAATGGGCATCAACGCGCCCCTGCTGGCCCGCCTGAGCTTTTGCCTGCGCCTGGAGCCCTGGACGGGAGACGAACTGGCCGGTTATATCCAAGCGCGCCTTGAGGCTGTCGGCATTCACGCCAACCCCTTCGAGGCGGCGGCCTTGCAGTTGCTCCTCCAGGCCGGCAACGGCTTGCCTCGGCTGCTCAATCACCTGGCTCAACGCGCCCTGGAAGAAGCCGCCGCCCAGAACTCCCGCGCCATCACCACCGCTCACGTGCAGCGCGCCTTGGAACTTCTGCCCTGGGTCGCCCAGTTCCCAAAATGAACTCGCCGCTCCCCTTGCTGGTTCAGTTGGAGGAACTCCACCAGACCTATTGCCGTCTCACCGGTCAAACCCTCTCCTGGCGTTTTGACCGGGAGCGGCTCTGGTGGGAGTTCCTCCACGCCGGCTTTACACGGGCTGACCTCAGCCAGGTCATCCGCTACTTGCAAAAGGAAATCCGCCACACCCGCCGCAACGTCGGCGCCCTCAAGCTCTCCAATCTCCTCCAACTGGATCGCTTCGAAGAGGATCTCAACATCAGCCGGGTCCGTCTCGTTCCAGAGCTGCCGCCAAAGCCACCGATCACACTGGCTCCGACGGGTTCTCCGGCCGAACAAGAGCGGGGTCGGCAACGCGCCTTGGAACAACTGCGCCAACTCAAACAAACCCTCCGCTAACCAGCCTATGCCACTGGAGCTTTCCGTCCTCGAAAAACTCGAAATCGCTCACCGCCTGGTCGCCGAAGCCCTGGGCCAAACGCCCCAACTCTACGACTGTCGCCTCGACCAGGCACTGCTGGTCTTGGAGCTATCCATTAAACGCGCTCACCGTTCGCCGCACATGCGTCGGCGTCTGCCCCCGGATCATCGCGAAGAGCAGTTCCTGTTCTGAGTCCCTGGCGAACACGCGCCGGAACTCAGGGCGTGACGGGGCGATTGCCTGCCCGCACCACACCCCGGGCCTCAACCTTCTCGATTATCTCGATACGCCTTGCTCTGGCTCCTTTGATTATCAAGATACTTCTCTCCCAGAAAAGCGTGAACCGGAACACCACTGTGACCAGGTAGTGACCAGGTAGTGACCATGTAGTCACCAGGTAGTGACCAGGTAGTAGCTCTACTACCTGGTCACTACCTGGTCACTACCTGGTGACTACCTGGTGACTACATGGTCACTACATGGTCACAGTGCAAGACAGACCCCAGAGGGGCTGAGCATCGGACATCCGGGGGTTACCAGAACAACTTATCTCCACAACTTTGCCTCTGGATTGCACAAGTCTTTGACTGCTGGGCACTTGTGCAGTGCTGCTTCCATCCCGTTGCCTGCTGTCGGCCTTCCTTCAGACCTCGCTAAAAAGCCCGCTTTTGCCGGCACTGACTATCGCAGGTTCATTTCCCGGTTCCGGGCCATGGCGGCCAAGTGGGAGCAACAGGTTCCCGCTTCAACAAACGGGAGTTCTCCTTGCGAATGTTTTTGGCGCGAGGATATCGGTTTCCATCGTATCGCCGATGACGATGGTGGTCTCAGGCAGAGCGCCACCGGCGAGGTCGGCCAGCCTGCGGCGCGCGCGGTGGAACATGTAGCCATTGGGTTTGCCGAGGTAATAGGCACGCCGGCCCGTGCTCGCTTCGAGGAAGGCCGCAGTAGCGCCCGCGCCGGGCCGGGTTTCGCCCAGGGATACGGGACACCAGTTATCCGGGTTGGTGGCCAGCAACCGTGCGCCGTGCTCGATGCAACTGTGGGCCTTGGCGAGCTTTTCCAGTGAAGCGACGCCTTCCCCGACGACGACGTAGCTGGGAGCAATCCCATCGTTGGCGATCTTGCGCTCGTGCAGCGCGGTCAGCAGCCCACCCTCACCGATGACGAACACGGTGCAGGCTGGATGCGTTTCGCTCAGGAAATCCGCGGTGTTGAGCGCCGAGGTGTAAAAGTGACGCGGCGAAAGGCCGGGGATGCCCAAGTGACCCAGTCGAACCGAAAGGTCTTCCGGTGTGGGAGCGGAGTTGTTGGTCAGGAAGACGAACGGCGAGCCGGTCTCAATGAGCGCTTCAACAAACTCCCGGACCCCAGGGAGAAGCTGGTTCTCCCGGTAGAGCACCCCGTCCATGTCTATCAGATAACCCGTCTTCATCCGCTCGTTACTCACCCAAAGCAACCGCGAGACCAAATGGGCTCTCGCCGAGGCGGGGCTCTCCCGAAAGCGGCGGCCGCAGTGGTCTTTGCCGATGTCTTGTGGCTTGTTTGGCCGCTTTCGGAGGTTTTCCTCAACCGGCTCTGCCTGCGCTGGAGGGGAAAGGTTTCGCGCGCACAGCGCGCTCGCAATGCGCAATTTTAATCTGCTTGCGAAATTCTCCGCAGGTCTAATGCCCTCTTTCGCAGAGGCCCCGCGTTTGAGGCCCCGCCATCCAGGGCGCAGGTGCCGCCTTCCGAAGAGCCTTTGACTTCACCTCGATCTTGGGCGAGGTTGCCGGCCAATTACGCAAAATGCTATGATCACAATTCGCTTGGCTCTGTGTTTGGGAATAACGTTGGGCTTCGGTCTTCCTGGCGTTTACGCCGCTGAAAAGCATGCCGTGGACTTCTCGAAGATTCCACCCGCCTCTGATCGGAAGGACGTCATCTATGCCACGGACATCAAGCCCATCTTCGACCAGTCGTGCATCAAGTGTCATGGCGCGGAGAGGTCGAAGGGCAAGCTGCGGCTGGACAGCCTGGCGGGCGTGCTCAAAGGTGGGGAGGACGGCAAAGTGGTCCTTCCCGGAAAGAGTGCTGACAGCCTGCTGGTCCAAAACGTCGCCCATGCCGGCGATCCGGATGACTACATGCCCCCACCTCACAACAAGGCCAAGATTCCGCCGCTGACCAAAGAGCAGATCGGGCTGATCCGCGCGTGGATTGACCAAGGCGCGAAGTAGCCTGCCTTGGTCACGCTTTGGGCGCCTCCTCTTTGAAGACCAGACGGTAGCCCACGCCTGGCTCGGTGATCAGCAACTCGGGTTGGGCAGGGTTGGCTTCCAGTTTCTCGCGCAGGTGAGCCAGATAGACCCGCAGGTAGTGGGTTTGCTCGATGCAGTTCGGCCCCCAAACCTCCCGCAGGATTTGCCGGTGCGTGAGGACTTTGCCGGCGTGCTGAACGAAGAGGCGCAGCAATGAATACTCTGTGGCCGTCAGCTTCACCTCCTCCCCGTTGCGCCGCACGATGCGCGCGGCCAGGTCCACCTCCAAGTGGCCGAAATGGAACATAGTGGCCTCCGAGAGCGGTGCGGCATGACGCTGGGCCACGCGCAGGCGCGCTAGCAGTTCGCCGGAGCTAAAGGGCTTGGTCACGTAGTCGTCTGCCCCGTTGTCGAGCGCCGCGATCTTATCCTCTTCGCGGTCTCGCACCGACAGCACAACGACCGGCACCCGGGTCCACTCACGCAGGCGTTTGAGCACCGTGACGCCCTCCATGTCCGGCAGGCCTAGATCGAGGATCACCACGTCCGGCGGGTGCTGCGCGGCTTCGACAATCCCCTCCTTGCCGGTGGCGGCTTCTGCCACGCGATAGCCGTTGGCCTCCAGGCAGACGCGCAGCAGGCGGCGCATTTGGGTCTCGTCGTCAATGATTAGGGCGATGGGTTTGGGGGGAGGCATGGCGGAGTGTGAGGGAGTTAAATGAGTCGAATAATTTGCATTGTGCCATGGTTACATGGAGCGCCGGTATTCGCACGACCTGTTCCCCCTCACCCCAACCCTCTCCCGTGGGGAGAGGGAGCCACGAAGTCCGGTGCATGAAATGCGTGAGCACCTCCGCACCGACGACTGGCTGGCCGGTGTTCTCCCTCTCCCCACGGGAGAGGGTTGGGGTGAGAGGGAAGAGGACGTCCGTACCTCCTGAAAGGCGGGGCATCCACACCAGGTTCATGCGCTGGCCTCCGCGGGCACTGGCGGTGCCTTGGCCAGGGGGAGTTGGATGGTGAAAACCGCGCCCCCCGCGGGACGGTTCTCGGCTTTTACCTTTCCGCCTTGGGCTTCGACGAGGCCTTTGACGATTGCGAGCCCCAGGCCGGTGCCTCCTGCCGGGGCAGCAGGCGCGCGGTAGAACTTGTCGAAGATGAGCGATAGAGCGTCCGGCGGGAGACCCGGGCCGTTATCCGCGACCGTTAAGACCACTGCGTCTGCCTCGACGGAAGCTTTAACCTGGATGGCAGTACCTGGGGGCGTATGGACAGCGGCATTGAGCAACAGATTCGTCAGCGCCTGCTGCATCAGCACGAAATCCATGCGGACCAAGGGCAACCCGGGGACTACGCCGGCGGTTACCTTGTGCCGGGCAAGGTCCCTGTCGAGGTCCCTGAGAGTGACCTGGATGAGGTCCGCCACATCGCACCAGTCCAAGTTGGCCTTGACGTGGCCGGTCTCGAGCCGCGTCATGCTGAGCAGGTTGCCCACCAGCCGGTTTAACCGCCGGGCAGCCTCCTGAATCTCGCTCAGCATCGTGCGCTCGAATTCGCCGGCGACGGACTGGCGGGCGTCGCTCAGGCTGCTGGCGGCGCTGGTGATCGCCGCGATGGGCGTCCGGATTTCGTGGGAGATAGAGTTGAGAAGCGTCTTGCTCAGGCGCTCAGATTCGGCGACCAACTTGGCCTGCAGCTCGGCCTCGCGCAGACGCTGTCGGTCGAGCACAAGGGCGATCTGGTGGACAAAGGCGTCGAGCAGGTCGCGCTGGCCGGCAGGGAGCGGGGCAGCGTTGCGGAAGCGCAGGCTCAGCACCCCTACAGTGCGCTCGCCTGCCAAAAGCGGCAGGTGCAAACCAGCGGCTGAGGGCAGCGTGTCGGTGCCGCGCCCCGCCGGTTGGCGATGGCCGAAACGCCCAGGCGGCAACGCTTTGTTCCTTCTCGGCCAGCATCCAGGTGCTGGCAAAGTAGGGCGTGAGGGAGCCGTCCTCCGGCTCCCTCCGGCAAGGAGAGAGCCACCTCAGCTTCGCGCGGCTTTGCCCACCTCCCGGATGATGATGGCCAGCAGGTCGGCGAAGTCGGAGGCCTGAGCCAGCTCGCGCGTCAGCAGGTAGAGAGCGGTGGCGCGCTGCTCGCGGCGGCGCTCGGCAGCTTGCTGTGCGCGCAGGCGCGCTGCCAGGTGGCCCATTGCCAGCGCCACGACGAAGTAGGTGCAGAACAGCATCAGGTCCGTGATCCCTGTGATGCGAAACGTGTAAAGCGGCTGCACGAACAGGAAGTTCCAAAGCAAGGCGGTCAGCGTCGCGGCGAGCAGTGTCGGGCCGCGACCCGCAAACATGGCCAACACGACCACGCTGAGCAGGTAGATCAGCGCCAGCGACTGGTAGCCCAGCCACGACTGCAGCACCGCGTTCAGCGCCGTGGCGCCCGCTACGAAGGCAAGCGCGACGCCATAAGCGCGCAGCGTGCCGGCATCCAATTGCGGAGGAACCGGCCTTCGCAGCGGAGGGGCTTCCCCTTCGGCGCGGACGGCGTGGATGTCAATGTGGCCGCTGTCGCGAATCAGCCGGTTGAGCAGCGAGCCGCCGCGCAATAGCTCCAGCGCCCGCCAGCCCACCGGCTTGCCGACCACAAGCTGGGTGACGTTCTGCTCCCGCGCCACGCGCAAAATGCCGCGCGCGACGTCGTCGTCGGTGGTGGTGAGGACCTGCGCGCCCAATTCGCGGGCCAGGGCGAGGTGGCGGGCCAGGCGCGCTCTGCTCGTCGGCGGTGAGCGGTCGAGGCAGCTCGACATAGAGCGGCCAGCCAGGGCGCCTGCAGTTCCCCGGCCAGCCGCCGCGTCCAACGCACCAGTGCAGCCGAAGTCGGGCTGGCGCTGACGGCGACCAGCAGCCGCTGGCCGGACTTCCAAGGGTCGGCAATGCCTTGAGCCTGCCGGTAGGCGAGCACGTCCTGGCCGACGTGCTCGGCGGCGAACCGCAAGGCCAGCTCCCGCAGGGCCGAGAGGTTGCCCGGGCGGAAGAAGTGCTCCTGCGCGGCGCGGGCGGATTCCGGCAGATAGACCTTGCCTGCGGCCAGCCGGGCGCGCAGTTCGTCCGGAGGCAGGTCCACCAGCTCAAAGTCCGCAGCCGTCCAGGGCGGTGTCGGGCAACGTCTCGCGGATGGTGACGCCGGTAATCTGGCGCACCGCTTCGGCGCGGCTTTCGACGTGCTGGACGTTGAGCGTCGTGAAGACGTCAATGCCGGCGTCCAGCAGTTCGAGCACGTCCTGGTAGCGCTTGGGATGGCGCGAGCCCGGCGCATTGGTGTGGGCCAGCTCGTCCACCAGCGCCAGTTGCGGGCGTCGCGCCAGCACGGCATCCAGGTCCATCTCGGTGAGCGTGACCCCGCGATACTCGCGGCTCAGGCGCGGCACGACCGGCAGCCCCTCGGCCAGCGCGTCGGTTTCCTTGCGCCCGTGGGTTTCCACGTAACCGATGACGACCTCCCGTCCGCGCCGCCAGCTCCCGGCGCGCGGCCTCGAGCATCGCGTAGGTCTTGCCGACGCCCGGGGCCATGCCGAAGAAGACCTTGAGCTTCCCGCGCTTCTTCGCGGCGTCCTCTTTCTGGATGGCCGCCAGCAACACGTCTGGGTTAGGCCGGGACTCGTCACTCACAAATTCAGTATAGCCCGGCTATCTGGAAGGGGAAGCCCAATGGGAGCTCGTGGGACCTGATCCCGGGCCGCGAGGCTTTGCCTGCGCCCTTTGGCTGTCGTCGGACTGAGCACCGGAGCGCTCGTCTCGCGCATGGAATCGCCGCTGTCATTCGTGGCTGGCAGTCAGGGTGTCGATCCAACAGCCAGGTTCAAGCACAGCACGTTCACGCCCGGCTCGCCGAGGACGCCGAGGTTGGCAGGGTCGGTGTTTTGCCCGATGAGCGCGCGCACTCGCTCGAGGCTCAGGCCGCGGGCTTTGGCGACGCGCGGGGCCTGCAGGGCGGCGTTCTCAAGGCTGATGTGCGGGTCCAGCCCGCTGGCCGAGGCGGTGACGGCGTCGGCGGGCACGGAGGTGTCAGCTGCCAAGCCGTTTTGGGCGCGGTAATCCGCAATGTTCTGGGCGATGGCGTCGCGCAGCTTTCTGGGAGGTCGGGCCGAGGTTGCTGCCGCCGGAGTTGGTGGCGTCGTAGCCGTTGCCCGCCGCAAAGGACGGGCGCGGGTGGAAGTATTTGTCGGCGGTAAACGGCTGGCCGATCAGGCGGGAGCCGCAGACCGTGCCGCCGGCATCCACAATCAGGCTGCCGTTGGCTTTGGCCGGGAAAGAGCGCTTGCGCCAACGCCAAAACGACCAGCGGGTAAAGGCCGCAACAGACGACGGCCAGCGCCAGCGTGCGCCAGCGTGGCGCGGCGAAGTTCGGAGAGGAGCTTTCATAAGAGCAAGTGGAGGAGGCCAGTGAAGGGGTTACATGGGTTGCATGGTTACATGAGGTGCATGAATGAGCTAAGCCAGGTGGAGGGCGGTGATGATGAGGTCAATGAGCTTGATGCCGATGAACGGGACGATGACGCCGCCCAGGCCATAGATGAGCAGGTTGCGCTGGAGCATGGCGAGCGCGCCGACGGGTGTGTATTTCGACGCCCGCGCAACGCCAGCGGGATCAGCGCGACGATGATGAGGGCGTTGAAGATGACGGCGCTCAGGATGGCGCTGGTCGGGCTGTGCAGGCGCATGATGTTGAGGGGCGCAATGGCTGGGAACGTGGCCATCAGCATGGCGGGAATGATGGCGAAGTATTTGGCGACGTCGTTGGCGATGCTGAATGTGGTGAGCGAACCGCGCGTGATGAGGAGCTGCTTCCCGATCTCGACGATCTCGATGAGCTTGGTGGGATTGCTGTCGAGGTCCACCATGTTGCCGGCCTCGCGGGCGGCCTGGGTGCCGGTGTTCATGGCGACGCCGACGTCGGCCTGGGCCAGGGCGGGCGCGTCGTTGGTGCCGTCGCCGGTCATGGCGACCAGGTGGCCGGCGGCCTGCTCGGCGCGGATGCGCTTCAGCTTGGCCTCCGGCGTGGCCTGCGCGATGAAGTCGTCCACGCCGGCCTCGGCGGCGATGGCGGCGGCGGTCAGCGGGTTGTCGCCGGTGATCATGACGGTGCGGATGCCCATCTTGCGCAGGTGCGCGAAGCGCTCCTTGATGCCGCCCTTGACCATGTCCTTGAGTTGCACCACGCCCAGAACGTCGCTCCCTTCGGCCACGACGAGGGGCGTGCCGCCTGAACGCGAGATTTCCTCCACGGTCTGGCTAACGGCGTTGCGGGAACGTGCCCGCCCAACTGGTCAATATAGACGCGCATGGCGTCCGCCGCCCCTTTGCGAATGCTGCGATTCGCGAAAGTCCACGCCGCTCATGCGCGTCTGCGCCGTGAAGGGCACGAACTGGGCGTGCGGCTCCGCCACCTCGCGGCCCCGCAGGTTGAACTGCTGCTTGGCCAGCACGACGATGGAGCGGCCCTCGGGCGTCTCGTCGGCGAGCGAGGCCAGTTGCGCGGCGTCGGCCAGGCGCTCGGAGCGGGACGCCGGGCGCGGGGACGAACGCGCTGGCCATGCGGTTGCCCAGAGTGATGGTGCCGGTCTTGTCGAGCAACAGCACGTCCACGTCGCCCGCGGCCTCGACCGCGCGGCCGCTCATCGCCAGCACGTTGCGCTGGAGCACGCGGTCCATGCCGGCGATGCCGATGGCGCTCAGCAAGCCGCCGATGGTGGTTGGAATCAGGCAGACCAGCAGCGCGATCAGCACCGGCACCGAGAATGCGACGCCCGAATAGATGCCGAACGGCTTCAACGTCACACAGACCAGCAGGAAAATCAAGGTCAGCGCCGCCAGGAGAATGGTCAGGGCAATCTCGTTCGGCGTCTTCTGCCGTTGCGCGCCTTCGACCAGCGCGATCATGCGGTCCAGAAAACCGTGGCCCTTCTCCATCGTGACGCGGATCACGATGCGGTCGCTGAGGACGCGCGTGCCGCCGGTGACCGCGCTGCGGTCGCCGCCGCTTTCGCGGATGACGGGGGCGGATTCGCCGGTGATGGCCGACTCATCCACGCTGGCGATGCCTTCCACGACATCGCCGTCCGCCGGAATCACGTCGCCCGCCTCGCACACGACGAGGTCGCCCTTTTGCAAGTCCGGGGCCGGGACTTTCTCCTCGCGGCCATTGCGCAGGCGCCGGGCGATGGTGTCTTTGCGGGCTTTGCGCAGGCTGTCGGCCTGGGCTTTGCCGCGGCCTTCCGCCACGGCTTCGGCGAAGTTGGCGAAGAGCACGGTGAACCAGAGCCAGATGGCCAGTTGCGTGACGAAGCCGCGCTGGCCGGCGGCGACAGTGAAGATGCCGACCGTGGTCAGCGCCGCGCCGACCATCGTCACGAACATGACCGGGTTCTTGACCATCAAGCGCGGATCGAGTTTTCGGAAGGAGTCGCCCAATGGCGGGGCCGACGATGTTCCAATCAAAGAGAGAAGGAGCTTTTGTGTGTCATAGGAAACGTGATGCGTGAATCGGACTAGAACAGTTTGCCCTGCGCAGTCAGGAAGTGCTCGACGATCGGGCCGAGCGTCAGGGCGGGCAGGAAGTTCAGCGCGCCGATCAGCAGAACCGTTCCGATCAGCAAGACGACAAAGGTGAAGCCGGAGACCGGGAAGGTGCCCGCGCTGGGGGGCGCGATTCGCTTTTGGCCGAGCGAGCCGGCCAGCGCCATGATGGGCACGATCATCAGGAAGCGGCCGATCAGCATGGCCACGCCCAGCGTCGTGTTATACCAGGGGGTGTTGGCATTGAGGCCGGCGAAGGCGCTGCCGTTGTTGCCGTTGGCGGAGCTGAAGGCGTAGAGGATTTCGCTCAAGCCGTGCGGGCCGTTGTTGTTCAGCCCGCCAGGCCCCATTTGCTGACCGAGGCCCAGGCGGCAAAACCGAGGATGGAAAGCGCGAGCACCAGCAATGCGAGCATCGCCATCTTCACGTCGTAGGACTGGATCTTCTTGCCGAGGTATTCCGGCGTGCGCCCGACCATCAGCCCGGCGATGAACACCGCCAGCACGACGAACACCAGCATGCCGTAAAGCCCGGCGCCCACGCCGCCGAAGATGATTTCGCCAAGCTGCATGTTGAACAGCGGCACGAAGCCGCCCAGCGCCGTGAAGGAATCGTGCATCGAGTTGACCGCGCCGCAGGAGGCGTCGGTGGTGATCGTCGCGAACAGGGCGGAATTGAAGATGCCGAAGCGGACTTCCTTGCCTTCCATGTTGCCGTCCGCGGCGGCCACGCCGAGTTGCTGGTGAATCGGGTTGCCGGCGGCTTCCGAGTACCAGCACAGGAACACGCCCGCCAGGAACAAGGCCATCATCGCCGCCCAGACCGACCAGCCGTGCGCCTGGTTCTTGACCATGCGCCCGAGGTAATAGGTCAGCCCGCTGCCGATGGCGAAGATGGACAGCATCTGGAGGAAGTTGGAGAGCGGCGTCGGGTTCTCGAAGGGATGCGAGGCATTGGCGTTGGTATAGCCGCCGCCGTTGGTGCCGAGCATCTTGATGGCGACCTGCGAGGCCATCGGCCCCTGCACGATGGTCTGCTCGGTGACGGTCTGCTCCTCCATCACCGGCTTGCCGTCGGGGCCTTTGATCGGTCTCGCCCTGGTCGTTCTTCTTCTCCACGGAGATCTTCATCGGCTCCAACAGCTTCGCTTTGGTGTAGGGCTTGAAGTTCTGGATCATGCCCTGCGATACCAGGAACACGGCGAACACCAGACAAATCGGCAGCAGCAGGTAGTAAGTGATCCGCACCAGATCCACCCAGAAGTTGCCCAAGGTCCTGGCCGAGTGCCGCGCGATGCCGCGCACCAGCGCCGCCGCGATGCGCAATGCCGGTGGCCGCCGAAACGAAGTTGTGGAAGACCAGCGCCACCATCTGCGAGAAATAGGACAGCGTGGATTCGCCGCCATAGCTCTGCCAATTGGTGTTGGTGGTGAAGCTGACGGCGGTGTTGAACGCCAGGCCGGGACTCAACGCGCCCAAAGTCCTGCGGATTGAGCGGCAGCAGTGTTGCAGCCGCAGAATGGCGTAAGTGAACAGGCAGCTCACCAGGCTGAAGAGCAGCATGGCGAGCGTGTACTGCTTCCAATCCTGCTCCTGGTCCGGCTGCACGCCCATCAGGCGATAGGTGACTCGTTCCAGCGGCCTGAGGACGGGGTCGAACCACGTCCTGCCCTTCGCATCGAGGACCTGCACGAGGTAAAGGCCCATCGGTTTGGTGATCAGGGCGAGGGCCGCCACGAACAGGGCAAGCTGCAACCAATCAATCGAGCGCATAGTGATGTCCTTAGAATTTCTCGGGCCGGATCATGGCCACGAGCAGGTAAACGAACAGCAACAGGGCAATGACGCCCACAATAAGATCTCCCATAGGTTCCTCCTACAACTTCCCGCACAGGCAGGCGTACCACGCGCTGCCCGCGAAGAAGAGCACCATCACACCGACATAAATCAAATCTGTCATAGGTTGATCAACCCGCGCGAGGCCCAATGCCAATCATGCGGTGCGGCAACTTGGCGCAGCCTGTGGCGAGCGCCTAATCAAAAGCGGGGCAAGGAGCGTTAAGAAAATATTAAAATGGCGGAGCGCGAGCCGTCCCTGCTCGCAGCACGCGGGGTGGGAGGCGAGCCTGGAAGACGGCGGGGCGCCGCTTCGCGCGCCTGACCGCCGCGCTCCGGGGGCGGTGTCAAGCGCCCGTGGGGGATCTGCGGACAGGAACGTCTGCGCTCCCGCGGGCTAATGGAAGTAGTATCTGAGACCGATCCCGCCGTTCCATTCCAGCGTGGTGGAGGGGGCGACATCGAGGATCGGCGCCACCTCGGCATAGAACTCCAGCGGCTGGTTGTGCAACAAATATTCCACGCCCAGCGGGACGCGGATGCCCGCTCGGTTGTCACCGTGCTCGACGAATTTCACCCGGCCACCAACTCCCACATAGACCGGCATGTCGCGCATGTCCGCCCGGAGCAGGTCGAATTTATGCCACAGAACATCCGCGTGAAGCTGGGTGCCATCCGGGTCCACGAATGACCAGCCTAACCCCCCGTCCACAGCCATCGTGTCCGAGAACCAGTATTTTGCTGTCACGCCCATCGGTTCGCCGACCATTGGTCCCACACCGATCGCGCCTTTGCGGGGATCAGTGGCAAGGGCGGGAGCGCATTGGTAAAACTTCCGGACGAAGCCGCCCCGGAGGTAGCCGCGCCATAGGAGGCGGGGTTATTGGTCACGGTAGCCGAGGAACCGTTGGTCTGTGCGCCAGCGACGCCGGCACTGAGCGTCACCAGCAATGCCGCTACAAGATTCTTATGCATGTCCATACCTTTCTCTTTCGCATTTAGTGCGGGTCAGGGATATGGGGCATCCGGAACCTCACAACTGGAATGCTCCTCGCCTGACACGCTATGCCTCATAGCATACCGCTAATCAGCCAGGACGCAACTTGCCAAGCCGGCGGGTCACGCCAGGCTGAAGTCACTTCAGCGGCTCGCAGCTCAACTTCACTGAGAGAGTCGAACTGCCCCCGGGGGCCAGGCTAATGCTGTTGGAGGCAACGTTCCCGGATTCGATGCAGACCATCCGTTCGTATTCCTCGTCGCCGAAGTCGGGCATCTGGCGGGATTTGGCGATCCAGGGATTCCAGACCACCGTGGAAGCGGAACCCTGCTTCTCGATGCGGATGCACCGGCCCAGACGCGGGTCGAAGATCTCCACCGTACCGGTGGCGTTCTGGTAGATTCGATCCACTTCGGACGAGATGCGCAGGGCGTCGCTGGTCTCGGTCTTCTCGAGGAAGCTGGCCATCTTGTCTTGATAAGTGAAATCTTTAAGGCCGCGGATGGAGATGGCGGTGACGTCGCCCACTTCGAAGTAGGTATGGAGGCAGTTCTCGAAGGTGAACTCCGCGTCCTTCGATTGGTTGGTGACGATGAGTTGCAGCGTGAGCGACTGATTCACGGTGACGATGTATTCGGCACGTGAATGGCGGAAGGCCGAAGCCTCGGGGCAATCCGGCAGGCGGAACCGCACGCTGACGCTGCCATCCGGAGCCGGCGTGAACTCCTTGATTTCCCAGGTCTTTTTACCGGGCGAACCCGTGCTGCCCCAGACCCTTCCCGCGGGCCGAACCAGGGAAGCATCACCGGTATGCCGCCGCGAATGGGCTGTCCTTCGGCGAAGCGGCTGCATTGGCTCAGAAAGAGCAGCGGCGGCTCGTCCTTTCTCTTGAACTGCGTGACGTGCGCGCCGTGCAGGTAGATCTCCGCCGTGCTCCAGGCGGTGCTGATTTCGAGCATGGGCAGTTCGCCTTGGCCGTCGAGAAAGGTCACGCGCCCGAGGCGTTTCGGGATTGGCGGTTTCGTCTGATTTGCTGGCTGTCATAATGTGCCTCTGGGGCCTTTATACCAGTCCCGCCAGCTCGATGGCACGCAAATTCTCGCGCCCTACTTTTGGCCCCAATGCTTGGCTTTCCCCACGCCCCCCATTACCCTCGCCCCACGCTTATGGCAAAACAACATCAATACCAATTCTGTTTCGGTCCCTGGAACATCAGCGAAGGCCAAGACCCCTACGGCCCCACGACCCGCCCGCGTCCAAACCTTCGACTGGAAGCTCGCACCAACTCAAGAAGCTCGGCTTCGACGCCATGATGTTTCATGACGACGACGCCGTGCCCGACATTGACGGCAAGTCCGACGCGCAATTGCGCAAGGAAGCCAAGGAACTCAAGAAGAAGCTCGACGATGCCGGCGTGGCGGCCGAGATGGTCGCCCCGCGGCTCTGGTTCAGCCCGAAGACGATTGACGGCGCCTACACGAGCAACGACCCGAAGTGCCGCCAGTATGCCATCGACCGCTCGCTGCGCTGCATTGACATCGCCAACTATCTCGGCACGGACCTGGTCGTGCTCTGGCTGGCGCGCGAAGGCACCTACCTGCGCGAGGCCAAGAACGGCCGGCGCAGCTTCGAGCTGCTGGTCCAGGCGCTCGACAAGATGCTGGCGCACGACAAGAAGATCCGCATCGCCATCGAGCCCAAGCCCAACGAGCCGATGGACCATGCCTACATCCCCACCATCGGCCACGCGCTGGCGATCGCCCAATTGACGCGCGACCCGAAACGCGTCGGCTGCCTTATTGAATCCGCCCACGCCATCCTCGCCGGCCTCGACCCCGCCGACGAAATTGACTTCGCCATGACCTTCGGCAAGCTATGGTCGCTGCACCTCAACGACCAGAACGGCCTCAAGTTCGACCAGGACAAGCCTTTCGCCAGCTCGAATCTGCGCGTCGCCTTCAACCAGGTCCGCGCGCTGGAGCGCAACGGCTACGGCAAGCACGGCGAATATGTCTGCTTCGACGTGCATCCATTCCGCACCACCAAGGTCGAGCATTGGGTGGCGCATCTAGCGAACAGCCGGCGCACGTTCCTGCAGTTGGTCAGGAAGGCGCGTACGTTCGACGAGAAGACCGCCAAGCAGCTCATCGCCGACCGCGATTATGCCGCGCTCGACCAGATGGTGCTCGAGCACCTGATGGGCAAGTAAGGAGCAGGTCGCAGGCGGTTTTTGGTCCCAAAGCACCGCCCCTCACACCCCTGCCCTGTTCGAATAGGGCGGGCGCTTCACTTTGCGCGGCGGGTGTTGGCGCAACTGCTTCATCACCTCGGCGACGGCGCGCTCAAGTTGCGGATCGCCGCCGCGGGCCATGGCGCCGGGTCGTCCACCACCTCGATGTCCGGGTCCACGCCGTGACCTTCGATGATCCATTGGCCGTTGGTGCTGTAGATCGCAAACGACGGCACGGTCACGCCTCCGCCATCAATCAGCGGCGGCGCGCCGGTGATGCCGATCAAGCCGCCCCAGGTGCGCATGCCGATCAGCGGTCCGAGCCCGGACTGCTTGAAATAGTACGGGAAACAATCGCCGCCCGAGCCGCTCCAGCCGTTGATGAGCATCGCCTTGGGGCCGAACTGCGCGACCGGCGGGCGTCGTCCAGTCCTTGCCGTCGCGCACGGCCCAGTAATTGCGCAGGGGGCGGTCGAGCAGCTCGATGAAGCGGTCGGGTATCTGGCCGCCGCTGTTGAAGCGCTCGTCAATGATCGAGGCCCGGCTTGGTCACCTGGGCGCGCCACATCCGCACCAGTTCGTTCTGGCCGTTGATGCCGGTGTCCGGCACATACACATAGCCGACCTGGCCATCGCTGAGCTGCTCGACGCGTTTCCGGTTCTCTTCGATCCAGGCCAGGTTGCGCAATCGCTCCTCGCCGCCCAGGGTGTGGACGAGCACCTCGCGCGCACCCGGCCATGGTCGGCTTGTCGTTGACGGTCAGCAACACCGGCTTGTCCGCCAACCCCTGGAAGGCCGCCCACGGATCCTCGGTCACGTCGAGCGGCTGCCCGTTGACCGCGAGCAGATAATCGCCCTCATGGACGTTCGTCACGCCCGGCTGGAGCAAAGGCGAGCGCACTTCGCTGTCCCAGGCCGCCGCCTTGACGATGTGCTTGATCCGATAAGCGCCGTTTTCCAGCGAGAAATCGCAGCCCAGGTAGCCCACGCCGACCGACGGGCCTTTCTCGACATCGCCCCCGCTGCGGTAGGTGTGCGAGGAGTTCAGCTCCGCGATCAGTTCCCCGATCACGTAGTTGACGTCCCAGCGCGTCACGGCGTCTTCGAGCAGCTTGCCGTAGCGCTCGCCGCATCTCGCTTCCAGTTCACGCCGTGCATGCCCGGGTCGTAGAAATAATCGCGCTCCAGCCGCCAGGCGTCGTTGAAGATCTGCCGCCACTCGGCCACCGGGTCAATCGGCGCCTCGAAGCTGCCGGTGTTGATCTTCTTGTCCAGCTTCTGCCCTTCCTTGGGCTCGATGATGGCGTAGTCGTTGCCCTTGCGCACCAGCAGCTTCTCGCGGTTGGCGGACAGCTCCATATAGTCCGCGTCGTCGAGCACGGTCTTCTCCTCGCGCTTCTCCAGGTCGTAGAAGACAACCGGCTGTCTTCTCGCCGCCGAGCCGACGCGCGGCAGGCGGCGGTAAAGCAGCTTGCCCGAGACCGCCGCCAGGCTGTCGTAGCGTCCGGCCTTGGGCGGGAGAACCACCACCCGCTCCTCGAAGCCCGCCAGGTCAATCTCCACCGGCTTCGGCTTCTCGTCTTTCTTCTTCTCTCCGTCCTTCTTCTCGCCGTTCTTCTGCGTCAGGCTTGTCCTCGTCTTTCTTCGTTCTCGTCCGTCTTCTTTCCTTCGTCTTTCGGCTCTTCTCGCCTTCCTCGTCGTTGCGCGGGGCCAGCGGCGAGAGCACATCCCTGCGCAGCGGCACTGCGGCCAGCACGGCGGTGTTGGCGTAAATCCAGGTCTCGTCCAGCTCGCTGTAGCTGGGGGCGAAAGTGCGGCCCGTGCGGAAGAACAGGTATTTGCCGTCCGGGTCGAACACCGGCAGCTCATCATTGTAGAAGCCGGAGGTGACCTGGTGCAACGCGTTGGACTTGCAGTCGTAGAGGGCGATGGCCGAGTTGCGGTTGTCCAGGTCCTGCGCCCAGGCAATCCAGCGGCTGTCGGCCGACCAGCCCACGTCTGAAGCGGCTCAACTCATCGTGGTGCATCCAGAGCTGGCGGCCAATCACCTGGTTGGTCTTGCGCCTCGAAGTCGAACAGGTTGATGCGCATCGCCTGGTCAATGAACGCGATCTTCTTGCTGTCGGGCGACCATTGCGGGCGGTAGCGGAAGCCCGGGCCGAGCTTGCGTGAGCGTCTGCTCTCCGATCTGGTTGGTGCCCGGGCTGGTCTCGGCGTTGCGGACCGTCAGTTCGTACTCCCCGGTGCGGTCGCTGAAATAGGCAATCCATTTGCCATCTGGCGACCATGCCGGGTAACGCTCGGCCACGCCGGAAGTGCGCGTCAGGTTGAGCACCACGCCGTGCTCGGCTGGCGCGGAGAAGATGTCGCCGCGCGCCTCGAACAGCGCCCGCTTGCCGGTGGGCGAGATCGTCGCGTCTGAAGATGTAGTCGGAGACGTTCTCGAAATGCGGCTTGAGCGTGGCCCGGTCCGTCACCACGCGGATTTCCACCTCGTGATATTTCTCAGTCTGCAGGTCCAGCAGGTAAAGCCGGCCCGCATTCTCGAAGACGATGTCGCTCCGGCCCGATGCTGGGGAAATGCACGTCGAACTCCTTGAAGAACGTCACCTGCCGGAACTTGTTGTGCTTGAGGTCGCAAGCCCAGATGTTGATCGCGCTTGTTCTGGTCGCGGTCGGACAGGAAATAGAGCGTGTCCCCGTGCCACATCGGGACGGAGTCGGCGGCGGGCGAGTGCGTCAGGTTGCGGGCGGTCAGCTTCTCCAGGTCGAACAGCCAGATGTCCGGGTTCATGCCGCCGCGGTAACGTTTCCAGGTGCGGAAATCCACGCTGATGGGCACGTAAGCCAGCGTCTTGCCGTCGGGCGAAATCGCGCCGAACTCGCCGTAAGGCACCGGCAGCTTCTCCGGCAGCCCGCCATCGGCCGAGACGCGGTAAAGCTGGTTGAAACGGTTCTTGGGGCTGGTCATCGAGGTCGCGTAGAGGATGCTCTTGCCGTCCGGATACCACCCCAGCATCCGGTCGGGCGCGCCGTGATGGGTGATGCGCCGCGGCAAACCGCCTGCGACCGGCATGACGTAAATGTCCTCGTTGCCGTCGTAATCGCCGGTGAAGGCGAGCAGCGATGCCATCCGGCGAGAAGCGCGGGAAGGATTCCTCGCCCCGGGCGAGCTGATGCGCACCGCCACGCCGCCGCCCTTGTCGGCCAGCCAGATGTCGCCCGCATAGACGAAGGCGATCTGCGTAGCCGACACCGCCGGCTCGCCGCATCATCCGGGCATCAATGTGCGCCGGGACCATCGGCTGGGCGTGCGCCGCAGGGGCAAATAGGTTGGCAGCAAAAGTGAGGGCCAGCAGGATTTGAAACTGCGACAACGGGCGGATGTGCATGGGCGCCACTGTGGCACGGCTGCAACCATCTCGTCAATGTCCGACCCTCCCTCCGCTTCGGCATTTCTCAGTCGCGCGCTAAATGGCTTCCATTTCTTAACCCCTGAATACCCAGCGCGGTGCAACCGCAACCGAAGGCGCGCCAAATCCTTCGCAACCTGCGAGCAATTGCCACTATTGCAGTGCGGAATACGCGAAAGAAGGACCGCGACTTTGGTGTGGCTCCCTCTCCTACTCTAGAGGAGAGGGCCGGGGAGAGGATGCCCCATGCTTCGAACCCAGCACAATCCACTGATCTTCGAGCGTACGAGCCCCTCTTCCTGTCCCTCTTCCCGCAAACGGGGAGAGGGCAATGCCTGGCAGCGTATGGTGGTAGCCCCCAGTACACCCGGACGCGGCTGCGGCTCTGCAGCGCTTGCCTCCACTTGAAATCACGGGTATTGGATTTGGCATGAGCTTTATCAGCCGCCGAGCCTTCCTTCACCAGAGCCTGACCGCATTCGCTACGGCGCTTGCGTCGCCGCAGACGCTTCAGGCTGCCGCTGCATCGGCTGCCACCATGCCGCAGCCTTGCGCCCCCGCCGCCTGGCACAAGCACGGCATCGTTCTTGAGCCTACCGAGGATTGGGAAGGCGGCCAGATCGAGAACTTCACCTCGCCTCCCGAACCGCTGTCCGACGACCGCTGGCGGCTCTGGTATTCGGCCTGCGGCAGGAAATACTTGATCGCTTACGCCGAAGGCACCCCAGGCAGTCCGTTCAAGAAGGTACCCGCCCAATGCACCCCCGGCGAGCCGGCGGATGGCCCCTTCACCCTCGGTCATCTTCCCAACAATTGGAACCCCGTGCAGGTCGTCCACATCCACCTCAGGAACGGCAGACACCGCATTTACTTCTGGGCTCACGGAAAGGGCATCGCGCGCTACCTCGCCGCCGACAGCGACGACGGCAAGCGCTACACGGTCATCAATCCCCTCCGGCCCGTGCTCTATCATCCCTCCGATCGGGCCGCCCACGGGGTCGCCTCACCCGACGGCCTGATGATCCACAGCACGCCCAGCAAAGACCGCCCCGCCGGACGAACCGCTCGCCATACCCGCGCCTCATCTCCAACGATGCCACGAACATCTACCAGCTTGCCGATGGCTCCTTCGAGATGTACAGCGTCGGGCTCCTATCGGTGCCCAAGACCGATCCAGCTTACGTGGCTCAGGACAATGCCCCTGGCCTGCTCCGAGTGATTGACCGCTATACCTCGGAGGACGGACTCCACTTTGAGGACCGCAAAAGGGTCATCCAGCGCGACGCCCGCGACCCAGTGGACCAGCAGTTCTATTACCTGGCCGTCACTTATACACCCAAGATACACCCAAGGGCCGCGTCGGCCTGTTGGGTCACTATCGCTGCCAGGCGCAGACAATGGACCTCGAATGGTGCTTCTCCCCGGATGGCTCAACGTGGCACCGCCCGCTGCGCTCAGCCTGGGTGCCGCGTGGCGACACGAAGCAACCTGACTCCTATGGCATCTACGCTCCGAGTTTCCTCGTCCAGCGTAAAGGCAAGTGGCATCTGTTCTACACGGCTGTCAACTGCGCTCACAACCGCAAGCATTCCTACGGGCCAGCCCGCGACCTGGTCATGTACGCCACCACGGAGAGTATTTGGGCCTGAGGAGGCCCGGGCCTCCGGTTGCAACCAGCCGGCGAAGGCGAGCGGAGCACAGAACATTTCCCCGACTCCAACGGGGGTCAACCATCCCCCAACTGAGAAACGCTCCGCGCTCCGCCGCCATCCACCTCTCACCCTCCCTCTACCGCGCCTGCGCGGTTTGCGTCGAAGCTAGTAACTTCGTGAGAATCCGCTCTGCCGCAAGTTGGTCATCCGTGCATTGCGGCCTCGAACCGGCAGGCGTCCCTTGAGCGATCATCGGCCGAACCAGGGCCAGTCGCCGCAGGGAATCCTCCACGTATGCCTTCGTCCCGGTGTCAGCAGACACCAACTCCGCATCGGTCTGGAGAACGCCCTGACATAGGAGTAGATCGAGACGTTGGGTCGCCCCATTTAGCTCGCCATTGTGGATCGCCCGCAGCGCCATGCTCAGTTGATGGCCCTGGTAAATGCGGTCGAGCATCACCGTCCGCGCCTCGGCGGCTTGATTTCTTTTGCCCCAGTCGAGATAGGCTTTGCCCGCTACCACACCGCCGACCACCACCGCGATTCCCACAAAAGGCACCAACCAGTCCATGTTCAGGCTTTTTGTCTTCATATTATTACCGCTTTCATTGTTTCGCCTGGCCGCAGGCCTACCAACCTATAGTGAGGCGGACGGCGAATTTGCGACCATCAGCTTGCACCGATTCTCTCCAACCGCGGCCTGGGCAATGTCACACTTTTGCAAAATCCAACCTCGGTTCGCCCTGCCGCATGGCATCCGTCGTCACCTACTACTTAAGGAAAACCCTCCGGAAGTTACGGAGAATCCGTCTGAAGCGTGTCGCGGCTCGCCTTGCGACTCAGCACGTGCTCGAAGAACTCTTCCGCCACCATGTAGCCGACGCAAGCCGGCGACCCGCATTGGCACGGATAATCGCGGTAGTCCACCAGGTCGTAGCCGTAGTTGAACGTGATCTCCTCCCCGGCGGCGATGTCGCGCGTCGCGATGATCCAGATGCGGTCGTCCTCCAGCTCCGCCTCACAGTTGGGAGCGCAACTGTGGTTGATAAGCCGAGCCGGGTTCCAAGGAACATCACCATCCAGGTCCTGCTCATCGTTCAGCGTGAAGATGAACGCGTTGTTCTGCACGCACCGGCGCAACGACTCGCCCTTGCTGATCCGCTCGCCCAGGTATTCAAGGATCGGCGTGCCGGCCCGAATCGCCTGCTTGGCAAAACCACCGGTCCCGTGGATTGGCGAGGCCTTGAATACCACCAACTCCGTCTCGGGCTCGGCCGGCCGGTTCGCCCCCTCGAGGCTATGGCCTGCCCCTGAAAGGCCTTGGGATGTCGAATCCATACTCACGCACAAACTCCTCCATCGGAGCAGAAATCTCAACTTGTCGGCGCGTAAACGGGTCCACGTACGCCAACTCCACCGCTCGCAACCCCAACTCCATCTCCTGCTTCGCCGCCTGTGGCCCGTAAATCGGATCCCCAACCACTGCGTGCCCCGACTCCAGAAGGTGCACCCGGATCTGGTGCGTCCGCCCCGTCACCGGCCGCGCCTCGACCAGCGCGGTGTCCTTCTTGGTCTGGAGCACGCGAAAATGTGTCTCGGCCTCCTTGCCATGTCGCGCATCCACTTTCATCCGCCCGTGCGACCTCGGGTCCGGCCCAAGCTTAAGCCGGCACGTCCACTCGCCCGGCTGAGGCACTCCGCTGACCACGGCCAGGTAGGTCTTGTGCACTTTCCGGCTCTCGAACAAACCACCGAGGCTATCCACCGCCCCCGGACTCTTCGCCAGCAGCAGGATACCGCTCGTATCGGCGTCCAGGCGGTGAACGAAACGCAGATACTTCAGCCCCCGCGACTGTGCCCAGAAATCCCGCGCCGCGATAGACGACGCCAGGGCCGCCTGCAAGTTCCGCTCCGTCCGCTGCCACGAAAACGGCACCAGCATCCACCCCCGAGGCTTATCAATCGCCAGCACCGACCGGTCCTCATACAGGATCGCGATCCTCTCCCCCGTGGGCAATTCGATGTAGTTAGGTTTCGGCACCGAGCGAAGCTACTGCAATCGCGCGCCGAGCAGAATCAATTTATGGCGTCCCGACGCTGCCCCTACCCACCAGTGTGTTGGGACAAATCCGAAGCACGAAACCCGAAGGCCGAAAGAAAGCCGAA
Source organism: uncultured Verrucomicrobiae bacterium (assembly GCA_963762555.1). Classification (GTDB taxonomy): domain Bacteria; phylum Verrucomicrobiota; class Verrucomicrobiia; order Limisphaerales; family UBA8199; genus PALSA-1440. The sequence continues at coordinate 131,500 of CAVXLO010000037.1, read as the reverse complement.
ATCCGAAATCCCAATGCGCTGCTCGAGCCCCCGGCAGCGCATCGGCCTGCGGCGCGGAGGTTCATTGGCAGCGATGTTCTGCGTGGTCCCCCTACCCTGCCGGCCGGTTTCGGCCTTCGGGTTTCGGATTTCCTTCGGCCTTCGGATTTAACTCCCCTCACCCGCTCCTCCCCGCCCCCCTCTCCTGCCTCGCCCTCTCAATCTCCCCCACCAGCTCCGCCCGCAACCCCAGCAACCGCCGCGCCGCCATCGGTGCTCGCAGCAGCACGACGGTATTCCTGACGCTCGCCGCGAGCCGGCGCAACTCACGCACGTAATAATAGGCAACCAGACTCGCCAGCGGCAGTGACAGCGCATACCACAAGCTCACCCGCCCTCCAAACCAGTTATAAACCACCCCGACACAAAGCGCATAGAACACCCCAAACGCAATCACCCCGGCAACGATCGCCGCTGTCGAGGTCTGCGATTTGCGCTTGCCCGGGGTGGTAAAGGCCCTGACCGACCATCTCACCACCGCGTAGGGAAGCAGCCGGTGCAGCCACCCGTACAGCGCGACTGGCGCCCCCAGCACCGCCATCGCCGTCCAAACGAGGCTGTGACCCGCGAGCTTGCGCTTCTCCGGGAACAGCGCCAGGTCTTCATCCGAGATCTTCAGCCGCCGCAGCCAGCCTTCGTAGGCATCCAGCCGGGCCGCAAAAGCCGCCGCGCGCTCCGGCTGCGTTTGATACACCCGTTCGACCGCCGCGACAATCCCCTGCGTCAGCACGAGTTCTTCGGCCCGCGGCGAAACCGGCTCATGCATAATGCCGTGCCCCAACCGCAGCCGATCGAGATATAATCGCTTCACCCCCGCCACCACCCGCGCATGCTCCAACTGCGGCAGGTGCAGAACCAGCGCCTGGATCCGATGCTCGATCTCCGCCGTCAGCCTGCGGATGCATTCCTTGCGATGCTCGGCATATCCTTCCAGATAATCCGCCGCCCGAATCGGCTCGCCGAAGTTCAGCAATACGTCACTGCGATAGGTCTCCTTTTCTGAATACGTCAGCCCCGCCGGCACCACCTGCAATCCCAGCCGTCCCTCATGCCGATGCTCCAGCTCCAGCGCCATCCGCGCCGCGCCGCTCTTGACCTCCCGCATCTGCGAATCGTCGTAGCTGACACCCTCGGGAAAGATCCCCACCGCCTCGCCGCGTTCGAGCACGCGGTAGCACTCCTCGAAGGTGTCCGCGACCTTCCGCATGGCCCGGGGATCGTCCGCCAGCCGGTTAATGGGGATCACGCCGCACCGCGTCAGCAGCCACTTCACGGCCCCGAACCGGAAAAGCCGCACCGTCGCTATGAAATTGACCTTCCTCGGCACCGAGGCGCCGATGACAAAGGAATCCGTCACCGAGTTGGGATGGTTGGACGTGAACAAAACCGGCCCCGCCGCCGGCACCCGCTCCGCATGAAACCGCTCGATGCGCCGGAAGTAGAATCCCAGCGCCAGCCGGATGACCCAGCCCATCGCGCGGTACATAGGCTAGGTGGAAGACGCCCGTGTAACCACCGCATTAAGCACCTCGCACGCGGCATGGGGCCGGCCTATCGCCTTCGCGGCCCGCCCCATTTCCACCAGCTTCCGGCTCCCGAGCAACTGCTCCAGACGATAGGGCAAATCCTCGACGCGATTCACTTTGGCCGCCGCGCCGTGTTCGAGCAGGAAATCGCTATTGGCCGCCTCCTGGCCCGGGATGGGGTTGAGGATGAACAGTGGCTTGCCCATTGCCAGCGCCTCCGACGACGTCAGCCCGCCCGGCTTGGTGATGATGAGGGCCGCCACCGCCATCAACTCGTGCATGTTGGTCGCAAAGCCCAGCACCTGCGTCGGATGCTTCCGATCCTGCGCGGCCAAATCCCGCCGCAACTCCTGGTTGCGCCCCGTCACCACCACCGTCTGGAAGGGCCGCTCCACCTTGTCCAATTCCACGAGAATCTTCCCCACCGGCCCCATGCCGAATCCCCCGCTCGGCACGAGCAACACCGGCAAGTCATCGCGCAGCCCGAGGCTCTTGCGCACCGCCTTCGTATTCGGCTTCGCCAGGAACCGCCGCGAGATCGGTATGCCCGTCACCACTACATTCTCGGCCACCGCCCCGCGCGCCACCAGCCGCGCCTTCGTTTCGTCGGCGGCCACGCAATACAGGTCCACGCAGGTGTCCATCCACAACGCGTGCGCCTCGAAATCCGTCACCACGCTCACCGCCAGCGGCCGCAGCCCTCCGCGTTTCCGGCGCAGGCGGTTGAGTGTCTCCAGCGGGAAGTAATGCGTGCACAGCACTACCTCCGGACCGAACTCCTTCACGTAGCGTTCGAACCGCCCGCGCGAGTTGCTGGGGAAGATCGCCCGCACGCGGTTCAGCGCCTGCGCCATCTGCGGCTTGTCCGTCTTGGCGAACATCATCCCCCAGAGCTCGGGGGCATGGTTAACCAACCGCACGTAGCCGTCGGATACGATCTTCCGATGAAGCGGTGAAAAGAACTTAGCCAGATCAACCTGGTCCACCACGTCATCCGGCCGCAATGCCCGCCAGGCCTCCTCCAATGCCGCTGCCGCCGCCAAATGCCCGCCACCCGCCGTTACAGTTGCTATTAGTACTCGCATATTCTGACTCCAATCCGACTTGACCAGAACCATGCCCTCAATACCGGGCCTTTGAGAAGCCTAAAATGGCGGCAGCGGTGATCCTCGACACAACCGGCGATTGCACTCGAACAGCCGCCAACACAGCTTCGCCATCGGGCATTGGAGAGCGCACGTACCTCCACCAAGCACCCAGCAGCGCTTCCGAATGTGTAACGGACGTTTAACGGATATGGAACCGAACAAGAACCGAACAAGAACCGAACAGGAACGCACCACCACGCGAGCCCCCGGCTGGAACGCCCCACCCTCCTCCAACGACCCTCCCTCGTTCCACGCGCGCAAGGCGATTATCTCGCGCACCGCTGAAGAACAAAACGAATGATCTGCCCCTGGCGGGGTTCCCAGCAATGCCCATTGATTACCTCAATACTCCCATCCCTTTTTTCGATTTGGTATCATCAGTCGCGGGCGCGTATGATGCGCCCAGAATAAGCTTATGGAAGGCATCATACTTTTAGTTCTGCTGATCATCGGGGGGGCCATCGCCCTGGTGGTCTGGCTGATCGCGCGGGCCATCGGCGCCAAGCAGGGCCTTGACGAGCTGCGGCAGCGCCTCGGCTCAGTCGAGCGCGAAGTCGCCAGGCTGAAACCTGGACCCGCAGCCACACCTGCGGAGGCAACTCCCGCGGCACTGATGGCAGCGGTGTCAGCACCGGCACCGGTTCAATCCGCCCCATCAGCACCCGCCGCTGCTCCAACCCAAGCCGCGCCGCCGCAATTCGTCGCACAGCCAGTCACTCCGTCCCCTGCCCCGCCACCGATTCCCCCCGCCACCAAACCATCCCCTGCCCTCCCCCGCCCGCCGGCCATCCAGCCGGCCCCTGAGCCCGCGCTGGCACCCGTTCGTCCTCTCGTCCCGGCCATCAACTGGGAGCAGTTCATGGGCGTGAAACTGTTGGCGTGGATTGGCGGGCTGGCCGCGTTCCTCGCTGTCGCTTTCTTCGTCAAATACTCATTCGACAAGGACCTCATCTCGCCCGAGGTGCGGATGGCGCTGGGCTTCCTCGCCGGCCTCGGCGCGCTTATAGGTGGCGTCGCGATGTCGCGGAAGCAGTATGACGTGCTCGCGCACACGTTGTGCGGCACCGGCGTGGTGATCCTTTACGCAGTCACCTTTGCCTGCCGCTCGGTCTATCATTTCCCGTTCTTCGGAATGGTGCCGACCTTCCTGCTGATGGTACTGATTACCACCACCGCCTTCCTCCTGGCCGTCCGCTTGAACGCCATGGTCGTCGCCATCCTCGGCATGTTGGGCGGCTTCCTCACGCCCTACCTGCTCTCGACGGGTGCTGACAACCCATTCGGCCTGTTCGGCTATATCGCCATTCTGGACGCCGGGCTCATCCTGGTTGCCGCCCATCGCCGCTGGCTGTTCCTCGCTACGCTGGCGGCGGCGGGGACGATTGTCATGCAGATCGGCTGGGCGGGTGAATTCTTCGCGTCGGAGAGATATTTCGCAGGCAACAAGATATTCATCGCGCTGGCTGTGCTGCTGGGATTCAATTTGCTCTACCTGGCAGCGGCCTGGTGGGCGAAGCAGCGTAGTCAACTGGACTGGTGGCTGAGCGGCGCCAAGCTTGCGCTCGCCGCCACCGCGCTGATCTTCACCGCCTGGTTCCTGGGCTTCGAGCCGCTCGCGCAGCGGCCGTGGCTGATGTTCAGCTTCGTCTTCCTCATTGACCTTTCGATTGCCGCGCTTGTGCTGCTCGACGAAAAGGTTTCTCTGGCTCAACCGCTCGCCGGGCTGGCCGTGTTCGGCCTGCTCGCCCTGTGGACTGGCGACTCGCTCACCAAAGAACTGCTCAACGCCGGTCTGACGTTCTATCTCATCCTGGCCATCTTTCATTCGGTGTTCCCGATATGGCTGCAGCGTCGGCGCGGCGTGCGTGCGGCGCCCTGGACCAGCCAACTCTTCCCGCCGCTCGCGCTGGTGCTGGTGCTCATACCCATCTTCCGGCTGACGGAAATCTCCTTCGTGGTCTGGCCCATCGTTTTGCTGGTGGACCTGGTTGCCATCGCGCTGGCTGTCCTCACCGCTTCTCTGCTCTCGGTGCTGGCTGTGCTCGTCCTCACGCTGGCGGCCACCGGCGCGCTGATCTTTAAGATCCCTCAGACCTTGACCGGCCTGCCGACGCCCTTCTTCCTGATCGGGGTCTTTGCCGTGTTCTTTGTGGTGGTCGGCGTCTGGCTGGCGCGCAAGTTCGCGCCCGAAGCGCTTGAAGGGCAACCTCAAGCTGGACGAGGATTTCCTGCTCGCCGGCCAATATCGCAGCGCAACTGCCCATCCTGTCCGCGGTGCTGCCCTTCCTGCTGCTGATCATGGCCACCCTGCGCCTGCCGCTGACGAACCCCTCGCCGGTCTTCGGCCTCGCGCTGCTGCTGGTGGTGCTGATGCTGGGAGTCACGAAGCTCTTTTCCCTCGACTGGATGCCGGCGGTGGGCCTGTGCTGCGTGGCGGCGCTGGAAACCACCTGGCACTTCACGCGCTTTGATCCGCTGATCCCGTCCGACCGCTGGTCTGGTATCTGGTCTTCCTGGCGGTCTTCTCGCTCTATCCTTTCCTGTTCCTGCGCAAGTTCAGCGACAAGGTGGTGCCGTGGGCCGCCGCGGCCATGGCCGGGCCGCTCCAGTTCTTCCTGGTGCACCGGCTCGTCAAAGCGGCGTATCCGAACGAAGTGATGGGCCTGTTGCCTGCGGCCTTCGCCCTGCCGCCGCTGCTCAGCCTCGTGGTGGTGTTGAAGAGGACGCCCGCTGCGAACCCGGCCCGGATGACGCAACTGGCCTGGTTCGGCGGCGTGGCGCTGTTCTTCATCACCCTGATCTTCCCCATACAATTCGAGCGCCAATGGATCACCATCGGCTGGGCCCTGGAAGGCGCCGCGCTGCTATGGCTCTTCCACCGCGTGCCCCATAGCGGGCTGCGTCTCGCTGGGGCTGGCCTCCTCGTGGCGGCCTTCGTGCGGCTCGCGCTCAATCCCGCCGTGCTCGATTATCATCCGCGCAGCGCCACCCCCATCTTCAACTGGTATCTCTATGCCTATGGCATTGTGACCGTCTGCCTGTTCGTCGGCGCCCGGCTGCTGGCCCGGCCGCGGCACGAGATTCTGAAGCGTGAATACTGCCGCCCATCCTGATCGGCCTGGGCACCGTGCTGGCGTTCCTGCTGGTGAATATCGAGATCGCCGACTATTTCAGCGAGCCCGGCAGCACGCTCACCTTCCAGTTCAGCGGCAACTTCGCCCGGGACATGACTTATTCGATTGCCTGGGCTGTGTTCGCGCTCGTCTTGCTGATCATCGGTATCGCCCGGCGAGTTCGTGCGCCCCGCTACTCGGGTCTCGGCTTGCTGGGTGTGACCATCCTGAAGCTGTTCTTCCACGACCTCGCGTCGCTGGACCAGCTCTACCGGATCGGCGCTTTCGTCGCCGTCGCCGTCATCGCCATGCTGGCCTCCTTCGCCTACCAGCGCTTTTACGCGGCGAGTCTGAAAGAATCGCGCGAAGCGCCACAACAACCGGGCAGCTTAAATGAGGATACATGAGTCATACCAGGTTACACGACTCGCCAATCGGGCTGCGAGCGGGATCCGCCGCCAGCGCATCTCGCGAAACGTTTGCATAGCCGTATTCTGCGCTCTGGTGGCCTTGTGCGCCCCCTCCGTGCAGGCCACTCCGCTCCCACCCGAATGGCAGCACGAGCAGCACTTCAGCGTCCCTGCCCCGGGCGTCCTGAAGCTCAGCCTGCCCACCGCCACGCTCGATGCCGCGCGCCCGGCCCTCGAAGACTTGCGCCTCTACGACGATGCCGGGAAGGAAGTGCCCTACCTGATCGAGCGCCCAAGGCCGGAGGGCAAAGTTGTCCAGGAAGTGAAATCCTTTCAGGCCTCGGTAAACGCCCTCACCACCGTGCTCACCCTTCAAACGGGCCTGGCGCAGCCGCTCGATGGCGTGACGTTGGAACACCCCTGCCCTCGCGTTCCTCAAGGCGGTGCGGATCGAGGGTTCGACCGACGGCCAACGCTGGCAAACGCTCGCCCGCGGACAACCGATCTTCCGTCAGGCCGGCGGCCTCAGCCAACTGCACCTCGCGGTTCCTGTCGGCGCCTGGCCCTGGCTGCGGCTGACCGTGGACGACCACCGCTCGCAGCCGATCCCCTTCACCGGAGCGCGCGTCTATGCTGCCATGACGGAAGCCGTCCCGGCTGAGCCCGTGCCCGTTACCATTACCGGACGCACCGAGAGCCCGGGCCAAACCCGGCTCACGTTCAGCGTTAGCGCCGCGAACCTGGATCTCGCTGCCATTGAGATTGACACCCCGGAACCGCTTTTCACTCGGCGCGTCACGCTAGCGGTGCCGCAGGTTGAGCAAGACACCGTCCGCGAGCTGCCTTTAGCGCATGGCGTGATCTATCGCGTGCAGGTCGAGGGCCAGCCCCTCTCCAGCAACCTGGTGCTGCCCGTCGAAAGCCTCGTGCGCTCACGCGAACTCGTCTTGCTGATCGAGAACCGGGACAGCCCGCCTCTGCCGATCAACGCGGTGCGCGCCGAGCGGCGTCCGGTTTATCTGCTTTTCCTGGCGCGTGAGACCGGCGCCTACCACTTGCTCACCGGGAACAGCCGCTGCACGGCGCCGAGCTACGACCTGGCCGGCATGGAGGCAAACCTCAAGACTGTTCCAGTGTCCCCTTTCACATTCTCTCCGCTGTCTGACAACCCGAACTACCACCCGCCCGAAGTGCTGGCCGGCATCGAGCAAGCCGGCGCGCCCCTGGATGTATCGCCTTGGGAATACCGCAAGTCGGTCAAGCTGACCCAGCCCGGCGCGCAGCGCCTTGAACTCGACCTGGACGTGCTCGCCCATGCTCAGCCGGGCTTTACCGACTTGCGCCTGGTACGCGACGGCAAGCAGTGGCCCTACATCCTGGAAACCACGTCCATCAGTCGCTCGCTCACGCCCAGCGTCACCACCAGCACCGACCGAAAGGACCCAAGCATCAGCCGCTGGATCATCCAGCTCCCGCGCCCCGGTTTGCCCATCACGCGCCTCGATTGCACCACCCGGACGCCGTTGTTCCAGCGCAAGGTAACTCTCTACGAGGAACTCACCGATGACCGGGGCGAGAAATATCGCAGACGCCTGGGCGGCGCCTCCTGGGTCCAAACGCCCGACCGCGCGGGCAAGCAGTTCCTGCTGAGGCTCGACACAACGCCCATCAGCGACACGCTCACATTGGAAACGCACAACGGCGACAATCCGCCGATTACGATCGAGAAGTTCCGGGCGTTCTACCCCGCAACCCGCATCCTGTTTAAGGCCCGGCCCGGGGACCACCTTCTGCTCTATTACGGCAACCCGCACGCCGCCCCGCCGCGCTACGATCTGAGCCTGGCCGCCGGCCAGCTCCTCAACGCCGACCAATCCGAGGCCACGCTGGGCGCAGAGGAACAACTCAAAGCGTCCTGGACCGGGGGCCATCGCCCCGTCGTAAGCAGCTTCGTATTTTGGGGAATCCTGGCGATAGTGGTAGTGGTGCTGTTGGTTATCATTTCCCGTCTCTTGCCTCAATCGCCGCAGCTTCCGAGTAGCCACTGAAGTTGGCTGCGCCTGCCCATGTTACGCCTACCCCAGTGCCGGGTACACTGGCGCCGTCTGTCAGGGTTCTCCCCGACGGCAGTTTTCTGTTCATCCTGACTGTTAACACCCCGTAGAGCGGCCTAGCGTAGCAGCGTCGTTCGGTGTGGCAGCAGGAATAGTTGGCACGCCGGAGCAGGGTGAACGACAGATGACCGAACAGAGCGACCCTGATGGAAATACAGTAAACGCGAATGAAACAACTTGGTGAACCCGGAGCGAATTGGACTATGCAAAAGACAACCCTGGAAATAGCAGCCCCCTCTCTGCACCACCCACTGCCTGCGTCCCATCGAGAGGAGCGTGTGCTTAACGTTTCGGTGGTTTATGAAGACGCAGAAGCGTGTCAATGGGCGCGAGACACCTGCGAACAGAAGTTCTCCGGGATCGGGAAGGAGACAGTCCACTACACCTGGTGGAAGCTCGAGGAGTTGAGCGAGCCCGCCGTGCTGGCGGGGGCGGTGTCCAAGGCGATGCGCGCGGACGTGATTGTCGTGGCCACCACGGCCACGGAAGGGTTCCCCCTGCCGTTTTATGTGTGGGTGCGGTCCTGGCTGCCGCATCGGCTTCTCGGAACCGGCGAGCTCGTGGCCTTGGTCACAAAGCCCCGCGAGCCGAGCTTTCAGATGAACCGCGCCGTAGAGTACCTGCGGGCTATCGCGCGCCAGGCTCCTATGCGTTTTCAGATCATTGAGCGCGCAGTTCCGTGCGTCACGCCCTGGATTTTCGAAGAGCGGTCCCGAAGGCTGCACCGTGCCGCCTTGGTTCCATCGCGGGGAACACCAGCACTTTTGGCCCGTCGCCCTTTGCGTCGCCAGCCTCTCTGAACCGGTTGGACCGCTTATGCGGCGGGAGGTTTGGCTGGGCGCCGGCGCCGGATGCGGCTGGCTACTACGATTCCGGCAATAGCGACACACGTCCAACCAAACCAATCCCCATGCCGGTGATAAAAGGTTTGCGGATGACCTTCACCCGGGCCGAGCAGGGGGATTTCGACACTCAGGTGGCCGGGGCCGTAAATGGTGCCGCGGGCATCACGGAAGATTGCCCGCAAGCGCCCGTGCGCGTCCACCCATCCGGTTAGCCCGTTATTGGCGCAGCGGATCAAGGGCAGGCCGTTTTCAACCGCGCGGAAGAGGGCACTGGCGGCCTGCTGCCATTGGGCGGCGCCCTCGTCGAACCAGCCGTCGTTGGTAATGTTCACCAGGAAATCGGTGTCGTCCTCGTCGGCTTCGCGCGCCAGGAAGGGGAAGACGTCCTCGAAACAGATCAGCACGGAGGTCCTCACGTCCAGATCGGACAGGATGAAGGGGACAGGATGCGTGCCGGGAGTGAAACCGCCCTGAATGGGTGTGAACCATTTGAAGATCGGCAGCCAGCGCGTGAGCGGGATGTATTCGCCGAAGATGACCAGGTTCCGCTTGCGATAGCGGGCGACGAATTCACCGTCCGGGTTCACGAGGAAGCTGGCGTTGTAATACTCGTAGTCCTCGGGACCCGCGGGGTGCGAGGGCAGGCCGATGTCGTCCGAGCCGAGGATGAGCCAGACGTGGTGCTGGCGGACGAGGTTGGTGATGGCTGGGTAGATATTGGTGTCCCAGCGCGCGTAGCTGGGCACAGCGGCCTCCGGCCAGATGAGCAAATCAGTCCGGTTGGTCAGGGCTTCTTCGGAGAGGCGAATCAGCTCCCGAAAGCGCTGTTGGTCGTTGCCGGGATTCCAGATGAGGGTCTGAGGGATGCTCGGCTGGATGAGAGTGACTCTGAGCGTGCGCTCGGCGACGGGATTGTGGGCCAGTTGACGCAAGCCAAAGTTGAACACGAAAGCCAGGACCACCAAGGGCAGCATGATCTCGCCAAGCCAGGCCGACCGGGTGGTTGGCCGCAGCACAACCATCAGTCCGGCAGAAAAGAGCGAGAGTGACATCCATACTACCAGGAACGACACGCCATAAATGCCGGTGACCGAGGCGATTTGAATGAGCGGCACCATGCGATACTGGGAGGCCCCCAACAGGATCCAGGGAAAGCCGCTGAAGAGCCGGGCGACCAGCATTTCCAGCGCGACCCACAGGGCGGCACCGAAGATCGCCCACAGCGTGCGCCGGGGCCAACTCCGGGCGAGCACGCCGTCGAGCCCAAGTGGTGAGCATGAGCAAAGCGCTTCCAGACCGTGAGAGTCGGCCTTCGAATGCGAAGCCCGCGACAGAAGCCAGACCCACGTGGCCGGATACAGCGCCACGTAAGCGCTCAGGGAGAGCCAGCCAACCGCCGGCCCCAGCGGAATCGAGTGCCAGCGATAGGGAATCAGGAGCAGCCAATAGAGTGAGGCCAGGTAAAAGGCCAGACCGCCAACGTAGCCGATGCGAAAGCTTTCCCAGCCCCTCTTGCCCAAGGCCGCCGCCAGCATCAGGGCGGGCGCCACCCAAGCCAGGCCGGCAATGCCGATCTTGGGGAAGGAGGCAGCGAGCAAAAGCCCTCCCACAACGGCCAGGAGGTAACGGCTCCGCATGAATGGGGTCGCCCAGAGCTGTTTCACCCGGCCCAGCTTGCCCGGAAAGCGCCAAAAGGCAAGTGTGGGTGCGGATTCGGGACTGCCCTGTGCCAAGGGGTTGAGGCATGCTGATCCGGCTTGAAATCATGCGGATGTTCTCGGGGGCAACCGCCGCCAGCAGCAAGGTGGAGGCGTATCCTTAACACCTCACGGCTCTTACCAGAGGTAAACCGGCAGGGCGAGCACCGCGGCGACCAGCCATATCAGCATCACGGCTTGCGTCCGGCTGAGGCCGCGCCGAACCAACCGGTGGGAAAGGTGGTTGGTGTCGCCCTGGTAGAATGGCTGGCCCAGGCGCCAGCGGAGGAGCACGACCCAGACCAGGTCCGCCAGCGGGAGCGCAAGGACCAACAGGGGCTTCAGCACCGCCCACCGCTGCGGATGACGCATCGAGTAGAAATGAGGCAGGATCGCCAGCACGGCCAGCAGGTAGCCGATCAGGTGGCTGCCCGCATCACCGAGGAAGGCGCGGGCGCGTGGGAAATTGTAGGGCAGAAAGCCAAGCAGAGCACCGAAGGTCAGAAAGGCGATCAGCGCCACCAGGTATTGGCCGTCGGCCGCCGCGATGAGGGCGAAATGGCAGGCGCCAATCGCTCCCAGCCCGGCGCAGAGGCCGTTCATGTTGTCCATGAAGTTGAAGGCGTTGATGACCGTGAGAATCCACAGAATGGTGAGGGCGTAGCTGAAAACGACGCTAGGAACGAACAGGGTGATGCGCGCGCCGCTTGCCGCGACCAGGGCGGCGACGAGGAATTGGCAAGCGAACTTGGCGCGCGGGTTGAGCTCGTGCTTGTCGTCCAGCCAGCCCACCCACAACATGCCGAACGCACCGAGAAAGATCCCCGCCAGCTCCATCCCCCGCCGCCCCAAGCCGTACTGAAGCAGAAAGGCGGCCTGACTGATCGAGCAGCGTTGGGTGGCCCGTTCCAGGGACGCCTGGCGTTTCGACTCCGCTCCCGCCGGCCTTTTGCCACCACAGCACCAGACACGCCAGCAGCGTCGGGACCAGCAAGCCGGTCATCACAGCCAAGCCGCCCGCCAACGGGATTGGCTGGTCGTGAATCTTGCGCTGGCCGGGTTCGTCCACTAACCCGGTGTGAAGACACCACTTGCGCCACAGCGGCAGCACGGCCAGCACTGTGACGCACGCGCTCGCAGCAGCCAGCAGATAGACATTAAAGGGGAAGCTCACGACAGGGATGCTCCCAACCGCAGGTAAAGTTGATACAGGTCGTCCACCATGCGCTGGACGCCGAAGCGTTCGCGCACGAACTGCTGGCCGCGTTGGCCGAGGCGCTCGGCGTAACGCGGGGTCCTGAGCCAACTGCAGCAGGCGCTCGCGCAAACTGGCCAAATCACCCGCCGGCACCAGGAAGCCGGTCTCATTCGTCAACGCACACCTCCTTCGCACCGTCCGCATCGTAGGCAGCCACAGGCCGGCCAGCGGCGAGTGCCTGGGGCAAAGCGCGCGGCAATCCCTCGCGCAGCGACAGGTGCACCAGCAGATCCATGATGCCGACTAACGAGGGCACGGCTGACGGCGGGACGAGACCGGTGAACACGACGTGCCGCTCAAGCCCCAGCGAGCGTGCCCGGGCTTCGAAGCGTCCGCGCCAGGGCGCCGTCCCCCACGAGCAGGAACCTGATCCGCGGACAAGCCCGCACAAGCGCCGGGGCGATGGCAAAGAGGTCGTCGTGACCCTTGAGCTTAAAGAGGCGGGCGATCTGGCCGATGACGACATCCTCCGGCGCCAGGCCGAGCCGAGCGCGCAGTTGGAGGTCGTTGACGCAGGAAAGGTACGGCTCGAGGGGGAACCCGCTGAAGATTCTGGTGTATTGTTCCTGGCGCCCAATGCCGGCGGCCAGGTATTGCTCCTTCATGGCCTCGGCGACGACGACGAAATGAGTGGTGACGCGTGCGGCATAACGTTCCGCAGACCGGAACAATAAATTGGCCGCCGCACCTTGGAAAGCGCCGAAGGACGGCCCGTGGATCGTGTGAATAATGATAGGAACGCCCGCGCGGCGGGCGGCGAGCCGCCCCAGAACGCCGGCTTTGCCGCTGTGCGTGTGGACAAGCTGAGGCCGGCGCTCGCGAAATAGCGCGGTGAGCTTCCTCCAGGCGAGGGCGTCCTTCCACGGATGAATCGGGCGGACCAGTTGCGGCACGATGGTGAGCAGCGGCGGCGAGTCGGCGAAGACATCTTCCAGCGAGCCTTCCGGGCCGAGCGCCGGGCCGGCAATCAAATCCACATCCAGACCCGGGTTTCTCGCGCAAGCCCAGCACCGAGGCAATTGTGTTCTCCTGGGCGCCCCCGACGATTAAGCGCGTGATGACGTGTGTGGCCCGCATCCGTGCGGTCAGGGCGAGCCGGACCTCAATTCTTTCAGGCGCTCGCTGACGAGTTTGGCCTCGGTGGTGTTGGTCGGGAGCGTTCGCCAGGTAGAGCTCGTAATAGTGTACCGCCGCATTGGTGTCCTTCTTCCGCCAAGCGATCTCACCCAGGCCGTAACTGGATCTGGAAGGCGGTAGGAAAGGCCTTCTGCAGGACTTCATAATCCTGCTGGGCCGCTTCGAGCTTGTCGGACCGCAGGTAGGCAATGGCGCGGTTGAGCAGCGCGGAGTAGTTGGTGCTTTGCAGAGAGAACGCTTTGGTGAGTGGAGGAATGGCCTGCTCGAAGGCGCCGTTTTGGATGCAGGCGTAGCCCTTGTTGACGAGGGCGGTAACATTGGTCGGGGCGAGCGCAAGTTCCTGATCGAGAGCGACGATGGCGTTGGAGTAACACCCCTGCTTCATCTGCGCTTCGGTTGGGCTGTCAGCCCCGCCCTTGGCGTCAATCAGGTCGCCAAAGTACCGTCCGTACTTCATATAAACCTGGGTGGCGGTAGTCAGCAGGATTCGGTCGCCGGGCGACCTCTTTAACGCCGCGCGCACGGACGCCTCGGCCCCCTTGAGATCGCTCTGAGCCAGGTGCGCTGAGGCTTCAACGAAGAGCAACTCCGCCCGGTTGGTCTGGGCGGCGTCGAGCAGGTCGGGCTGGGAGTGGGTTGGCTCGATCAGCTTGAGCGCCTGGTCGGGCATCCGGCTGACGACGTACAATTGGCTGAGCCAAACGCGCGCGGCAATATTGTCAGGGGCCAGGTTTATAACGCGATTAAACTGTTCTGCTGCCTGCCGGTAGAGGTTGCCGCCCACGAACGTCCGGCCTTCTTCGAAACAGAAGTTCGGTTCGTCGAATGGTCCATTCTCTCCCACAAGATCGTCCCACTTCCGGTACTTGCCGAATTGATCGTCAATGGATTTGGAGAGCTGGACCGAACTCTTCCGCCCTGCTTGCAGGTTCTTGTTGCATTCCAGGTTGATCTGCGCGACCGGGTTGTCCGGATTCAACGCCAAGGCGCTTGCGAAACATCCAGCCGCGTTGGTCAGGCGTCCGAGGTCCTGCAATTCGACGCCCCAGTAGTCGAGCGCACGGGAGTAAAATCGCGCCAGCGTGGCGGCATCGTTGTTGGACTCCTTCGCGAGGTGGGCTTCTTCCGCCAGACGATCCATCAAACTGGGTGCCTTGCCCGAGGGCGCCGGGGCAACAACGGCCAGCAGGGGTTGGAGGGCTTGCTTATCAGCCTCTGCCCAAAACTTCTCGTTCTCGTCAACCACATCCTTGGTGAGCATGGGGGCAATCAAGCGGTTGGTCGGATACCGAACCAGCTTGTAAACCAAGCCGTGGGGCTCAGGATAAAAGATCTCAAAATAATACCCAAAGCTGGGGTGCAGGTAATAGACACTGTTCGTCAGTGCCAGGCGAGAAATCAGATGAGCCAGCAGGAAAGGGTCGGCCTGTCGTACGATAGTCTTGGGCGGGTTGCTTTCCCAGCGCTGCGGGTATCTCTCTTTCAAGAACCGGTGATAGGCGGGCCACGAAAGCGAAGTGGTGTCCAGAAACAGGTCATCCCGGCTCCTGCCGCTTTGGGCGGTGTAAGCCTGGAGCAACCAGGACCGGCGGGGATCGTCGCTGAGCAAGACAGTGTGTTCTGGCGGGAGGGTTTGGGCGAGCAACGCGGCGTAGCGCTTGAGCATGGGCCCGTTGGTAAGGCGAATCTGGGGCAGGTTTCTGAGGATCAACCCCACCGGCACAAGCACCAGTAGCAGCCAAAGGGCGGCGGTGATAGTGTGGTTAACCACGGGGAACTGAGGCGGCAGGCGGCGGCGAGAGGGCTTGGCGCTACTGAACAAGAGCAGGAAATACCCGCTGCAGTAACCCACGCTCAGGGCACCCAGATAGTAGAATGTCAGGAAAGGAGCGCCGAACCCTTTGTTGCGAGGACTAAACGGCGGGTCAAACGCTACCCAGATGCAGGCGATGAGAAACAGGGCATGGACCACGTGAAACATGAAGGTGGCCAACGCCACGCCCAGCCGGCTGGTGTCACCAAAATACGAGCTCCAGCGAATGCCGATGATGAAGACCGGCAGGAGTGAAGTCAGTGCCAGCAGCGCCACCTCATGCCGGCCGACCTGGTAAAACGTCATCAGCACGCCCTTTTGCGCGGTGAAGTTCGCCTTCAAAGAAGGCCAGAAGGAGAGGGACGAGGTATCCGTGCCCCCGTGCAGGAGCGGAAGCAACAGGTAGAGCGAGAGGCCGGCCAGACCGCACAGCGACATCCGCCCGAGGAACCCCAGGTTGAAAAAGCTCAGGCCCTTGATCCAGACCACTGCCATCAAGAATGCTGGGAGAAAACCGATCATCGCCCAGTTGTTCGTGATCCCCAGGCCGAAAACAAGGGAGGCCCGCAGCAGCCAGGATTCGCGTTCTTCAAGGCGGAACTCCAGCAGGCAACGAATTACGTAGGCAAAGAGCAGCAAGTCGAGCATTTCACAGCCGGAACCCCAAGGCGCCGGCGGCGAGGAAATGGCCGTGGCATCCTCCCAGAAAGTGAGCTGCAGACCACACACTATCACCGCCAGAACCGGTGGCAACCAGGCAGAGGGGAGCGAAAGCAGGCCTGTTCCGCTGGTCAGCCGTTGACGCTGCTGGTGGGTGCGGTCGTGCGGCAGGAGAGCCACAGAGCGGGCCAACAATGCCAAGGATAAAGCGGCGCAGAGGGCCGCGAACAGATTGAGAGCGAGCGGAATAGCCCGGGCCGGCAACCAGCGAAAGGGATAGGTCACGAGCCAAAAGAGCGGGCCGGATAACTCGGGCTGCCACGTCCAACCGGACACCCTGGCCACCTGCAACAGACTGCTCAGTGAGACCCAACGATTGAGGGTCAGAAGGTAAACGGCCAGAGCGCCTGCCGCTACCAGCCAAGGCAGGAACGTGCGGACGAACGTCTTCTCCGATCCGAATTCTGCTTCCATTGTCATGCGGCGGGTCAAAGTTGAATCTATGCTCACAAAGTTGGCAAGCTCAGTTTCAGTCCAACGTTGCCAACTTGCCGCGTAAATCCGCTACGCATTCCACATGCTGGGTGTGCGGAAACATGTCCAACGGGACTACTTGCGCTAATTCAAAGACATCCTGGGCACACAGAATGTTCAAGTCCCGGGCCATCGCCGCAGGATGACAGGATACGTAAATGATCTGCCGTGGGCGGTGCCGCCGCAGCAATTCCAAGGTCTCAGCCCGACAGCCCTTGCGTGGGGGGTCAAGCAGGACTGCGGTGCCTTGCGCGGTGAAACGCGACAAGAGCGCCGGCAGCAATTCCTCGGCGTCGCCGGCGACGAACTCACCATTGGCGCCTCCGCGCGCGACCGCATTCCTGCGCGCAGCCTGGATCGCCAAACGGTCATATTCCACGCCGACGAAGGATTCTACCAGGTCAGCCAGCTCCAGGCTAAAGAAACCGACACCGCAATAGACATCAACCAGACAGCGCGCCCCGCCCCGCCGCCAAAAATCGCGCACGGTTTCCACCAGCTTAGGCAGCAGAAAGAAGTTGTTCTGAAAGAAGGAATCACGAGGCACTTCCCACCCCTCCGGAGGGATGCGCAGGACGACTTTGATTCCTCCTTTGGGCGGCGGATGTGCCCGGACGTATTTGATCTGCTCGTTGAGCGCCGGCTCGGCAATCTTGCATTCTTCGATATCCACCACCAGCCGGTTATCGGCGCGGATGAACCCAATGTTCAGGCCCTGCTTGAACTTGTCCCATTGACTGCGGATCATGATGCGGTTCCGGTAGCCATAGGGTTGCGGGCAAGGGACGGCAGGCGCGATCAGGCGGGGATCAAACCGGCCAATGCGCTGGAACAGATCGCCGATTTGCTTGTGCTTGAGCCGCAGTTGAGCGGGGTAGGCCAAATGCTGGTATTGGCAGCCACCGCACTGGCCGAAGTAAGGGCAGAGGGGTTGCACCCGCTCAGCCGAAGGTGCCACCACGCGCAACAGGGTCCCTCGGGCGAAACGCTTCTTCAATTCCGTCACTTCCGCTTCAACGATTTCGCCCAATGCCACAAACGGGATGAAGACGACAAAATCCCCCACGCGCGCCACGCCTTCGCCCCCGAAGGCGATGTCGCCAATCGTTACGATTATCTTGTCGCCCAACGCCAAACTCACGCCGGACAGGCTAAACGCTCCAGTCCTGTGCCAAAAGGACTTTCGGACTTTCGAGGGCAGAATTCGAGCTCCGGGTTCTAGCACCCACGGTTGGCAGAGAAGTGAAGGGAAGGGAAAGGATGAAACGGCCGATCGCGCTGCTTTCCAACGGTCAGGAAGCTCTTATCTATTCTCCTTTTTGACCGCGTAGTGCCCGCTCTCGTCCTGCTCAACCAGGCCCTTGTCAACGAGCCCAGCGAGCGACGCGTCCGCCCAATGCGGGTTGTCCTCGAAGACGGCACGTTTAAGCGCCTTCCGCGCAATCTCTCTTCGGGCCACGTAAACGCCGGGATTGCCCGTCAGAAAACTCACTATAGCCAGTTCCTCGTAAGTCATGCTGGTTTTTATCTGAGCCTAACGGGAGCGGCGGCGGCGATGGCACGACAAAGGGCCCGCAGCCGGATGCGGATCCGAGGCTGCCAGCTTGAACGCTGTATGCTGCAAGGAGCGTCAGTCATTTCGCCGAGGCGAGCTTCGAGGCGGTGATGTCGTTCTTGAATCAGCTTGAGAGCGCGCCTTCGGCTGCGGCTTTCTGCGAGAAGGCCAGATGATCATTCTCAACGGTCACCAAAATGGGCTCTCCCTCATGAAATGTCCCGCGAAGGATCTCCTCAGCCAGAGGATCCTCGAGGGAACGCTCAACCGCGCGGCGCATCGGACGTGCGCCGTACATGGGATCATAGCCTTTGCTCACCAAGAGATCTTTGGCCTTCTCATCGAACTGGAGGTGGATATTCCTTGCCTTGAGCCGATGCATCACCTTGGCAATCTCCAAATCCAGGATTTGTATCAGGTCCGGTTTGGTCAGGGCGCGGAAGATGACGATGTCGTCCAGGCGATTCAGGAACTCGGGCCGGAACGTCTTTTTGGCCTCATCCATGATCTTGTCGCGCATCTTCTCGTAGCTGTTCTCGTCGTTAATCGGAGAGAAGCCGATCGTGGACTGCTTGCGGATGGTGTCGGAGCCGACATTCGAGGTCATCAGGATGATGGTGTTGCGGAAATTGACCACGCGCCCCACATTATCGGTCAGCTTGCCCTCTTCGAGGATCTGGAGCAGCATGTTCCAGACATCCGGGTGCGCCTTTTCTATTTCGTCGAACAGCACGACGGAATAGGGCTTGCGCCGCACCTGTTCGGTGAGCTGGCCGCCTTCTTCATAGCCGACGTAACCGGGCGGCGACCCGATCAGGCGGGAGACGTTGAACTTCTCCATGTATTCGCTCATATCGAGCTGGATCAGCGCCTTGGGGTCGCCAAACAACTGCTCCGCGAGCGTTTTGGCCAACAAGGTCTTGCCGACTCCGGTCGGCCCCAACAACCCAAAGGTGCCGATAGGGCGGCGCGGGTCTTTGAGATCGGCCCGCGAGCGGCGCAGGGCTTTGCACAACGCGGAGACGGCTTCGCGCTGGCCAATCACGACCTTGTCCATCTCGGTTTCAACCTGCAGCAGCCGCTGCATTTCGCCCTGCTCCATCCGCTGCAACGGGATGCCGGTCCACTTGGAGACCACGTGCAGGATGTCTTCCTCGTCAACCTTCACGCGCTTTTCCTCGCGCGTGGTTCGCCACTCCCTCAGGACCGTATCGAGCTTTTCTTTGGCCTGTTTCTCCTTGTCGCGCATGGAGGCAGCGCCCTCGAAATCCTGGTTCTTGATCGCCCGCTCTTTCTTGGTCTTGATTTCCTCGATGTCCGTTTCCAGGCTCCTGACCTCCGGCGGGCGGGTCATGGTACCGATGCGCGCCCGCGAGCCGGCTTCGTCCATTACATCAATGGCCTTGTCCGGCAGGTAGCGGTCGGTGATGTAACGATCCGAAAGACGGACCGAGGCCTCGATCGCCTTGTCAGTAAACTCAGCCTTGTGATGGTCCTCGTATTTGGGCCGGAGGCCCTTCAAGATTAAAATCGCCTCCTCGATGGACGGGGCCTCAACTTTAACCGCCTGGAAACGCCGCTCCAAGGCGGCGTCCTTCTCGATGTACTTGCGATACTCGTTGAGCGTAGTGGCGCCGATACACTGCAACTCGCCGCGGCTTAAAGCAGGTTTGATGATGTTCGAGGCGTCCATCGTCCCTTCGGCGGAGCCAGCGCCCACGATGGTGTGCAACTCATCAATGAACAGGATGATGTTCTTCGAGCGGCGAATCTCGTCCATGACAGCTTTGATGCGCTCCTCGAACTGGCCGCGATACTTGGTGCCGGCGACCATCAACGCCAGATCGAGCGTGATGACCCGCCGGTCGCGGAGTAGTTCCGGGACGTTGCCGGCGGCGATCTCTTGCGCAAGACCTTCCACGATAGCCGTCTTCCCCACGCCAGCCTCACCCAAGAGCACCGGGTTGTTCTTGGTACGGCGGCACAAGATCTGAATCACCCGCTCAATTTCGCTCTTGCGCCCGATAACAGGGTCCATCTCCCCTTTGCGGGCGATTTCGGTCAGGTCGCGGCCAAAGGCCTTGAGTGCGGGAGTCTTGATTTCTCCCTTCTTCTCATGAGCCGGTTTTTCCGGGGCCTCGCCGGGGGCACCTTCCTCCTGCGCGGCGAAATTGGGATCCAACTCCTTGAGGATTTCTTGGCGCGTCTGCTCGATATCTACATCAAGGTTCTTAAGGACACGCGCGGCGACCCCGTCACCCTCGCGAAGCAAGCCCAACAGGATGTGCTCGGTGCCTACGTAAGTGTGGTTCAGGGCTTTGGCCTCCTTCTGGGCCAGTGCGAGGACTTTCTTCACCCTTGGCGTGTAAGGGATGTTGCCCATCATCTTCTGGTCGGGACCTGTGCCAACCTGCTTCTCCACTTCGAGGCGGACGGTTTCCAAGTCAAGGCCCAGCTTCTGCAAGACGTTCACGGCCACGCCCTGGCCCAGCTTGATGAGTCCCAACAACAGGTGTTCGGTGCCGACGAAGTTATGGTTGAAACGGTCGGCTTCTTTACGCGCCAGCGCGAGCACTTGTTGAGCCCGGGGGGTGAAATTATTCATGGCTTCCTGATCGCTCATAATTCAAAATGCATTTACTTGGTCGGTTTGTCCAATCCGGCGGACGCTGCCGGCGGTGGGGGAATAATCGGGCGGCTGACCGGCCGCAGGCTCTCACGCACCATATCCGCTCGCAGCAAGTCTCGTTCCTCTGCGGAGAGCTTTTCCGAATGCTGTTTCTGCAAATGGGCCGGCTGTGTCAGGATGAATAATTCATCCACCAGGGAGCGGTCCGCACCCGGGAATGAGCCCAGGTCCAAGCCTAAGCGCATCAGCGACAGCAGATTCATGGTCTCCTTCGAGGAGATGCTGTGGGCATTGGCCAAAATCCCGTAGGCCCGCCCGATATGGTTATAGACCATCTTCGGCTTCTTCTCCAACAGCGTCGCCCGCGCGTTCTCTTCGTGCTCAATGATCTGGGCGAGGACTTTTTCGAGGCGCTCGACAATGGCCGCTTCGGACTCGCCCAAAGTCATTTGGTTGGAGACTTGAAAAACATTGCCCAGCGCCTCGGTGCCCTCGCCATAAAGGCCGCGCACGGCCAAGCCGAGCTTGTTCACCGACTGAATAATCGGGTTGATCTGTTCCGCCAGGACCAACCCGGGCAGGTGCAGCATCGCGCTGACGCGGATCGCGGTGCCGAGGTTCGTCGGACAGGCCGTTAGGTAGCCCAGTTCGGGGCTGAACGCATAAGCCAGCTTCTTCTCCAGAATGGAATCCGCCTGATCAATCGTGGCCCAGGCCTGGCGCAGTTGCAGCCCGGGCCGCAGGGCTTGCATGCGCAGGTGATCTTCCTCATTGATCATGAAGCAAAGCGTCTCGTCCCGGTTAAAGACCAGTCCGCTCCCGGCGCTCTTCGCGGCATGTTCCCGGCTGATAAGGTGGCGCTCCACCAGGATCTGCTTGTCCAGCGAGGACAGGCTGTCCATCGTCCCGGAGAAGGAACCCGCCATTTCGGGCAGGGCTTCAACGGCCGGGCGAATCATCTCCAGCACCCGAATCCGTTCGGGCTTCTTGGCCCAGCCGGGGAAGGCGGATTCTTTGAGGTTGCGAGCTAGACGGACGCGGCTGGACATGACGATCCGGTCGAACGGCCCTCTGCGCCTTGCGGTTTCGGCTGGCGGGATGAGAAAAGCGTGCAGTTCCATAGCGGTCAGGTCGCTGTCGGGTGGGTGGCGCGGGCGCTGATTTGCTTGATCTCATCGCGCAAGACCGCGGCTTCCTCGAAGTCTTCGGCTTCGATGGCCTGGCTGAGCTTCTTCTGGAGGTTTTTCAGGCGGTCAGACAAGTCCCGGCCCTGGCGCAAGGATTCGGGGATTTTGCCGACGTGGCGCGTGCCCTTGTGCATCGTCTTGAGCAAGCCTTCGAGCGGTTCGGCGAACGTCTGATAGCACTCAGGACAGCCCAGCCGGCCCGCTTTCTTGAAGTCCGCCTGCGTGAAGCCGCAGGCCGGGCATTTCAGCCCGCCGCGCCCGCTGGCTTGTTCGATCTCCTGCGAGGCCCCCAACCCCAGCAACAAGTCCGCCAGGGAGAACCCTGTGGGATCATTCACGCCCTTGGTCTTGGCGCACTCTTCGCACAAGTCCACTTTCTGCATTTTGTCCCCGGCGATCTGGGTCAAGTGGACCGTCGCCTCCTTCTCTTTGCAAATGCAGCACAACATAAATTCTCTATTCGTATATCGGCTCCCCTGACTCTTTAGTCAAGGAATGGTATTGCGCAACGAGTTTCTGCGTGACCGGCCCGGGTTTGCCGGTCCCGATGAGCCGCCCGTCAATCTTCACGACGGGCACCACCTCGGCCCCGCTGCCGGTCAGAAAGCACTCCTCGGCATTGAACAAATCGTAGCGCGTGAGGTTGGGTTCGCCCACCTTCAAACCCGAGGCCGCAGCCAGTTCCATCACCACCTGCCGGGTGATCCCGTAGAGCGCACCGGCTGACAACGGCGGTGTGAGCAACTGACCGTCCTTTACAATGAACAGGTTGTCGCCGGTGCACTCCGCGACGAACCCTTCGGCATTTAACATGATCGCCTCCTCGCAACCCGCATTGTTGCGCCTCGATCTTGGCGAGGATGTTGTTCAGGTAGTTCAAGGATTTGATCGCCGGGTTGAGCGCGCTGTGCAGATTGCGGGTCGTCGGCACCGTCACTAGCTCCATGCCCTTTTGGTAGAGTTCCGGCGGGTAGAGCTGGATCTTGCCCGCAATGATGATCACCGACGGGTCCTTGCACCGGTTGGGATTGAGGCCCAGCGTGCCGGCGCCGCGCGTCACCACCAGGCGGATGTAGCCGTCACGAAGCCGGTTCCGGCGGCAGGTTTCGACGACCGCGACCATCATCTGCGCATGGGTCAGCGGAATCTGGAGCAGGATGGACCTCGCCGAAGCAAAAAGCCGGTCAATGTGCTCTTTGAGTTTGAACACCCGGCCATTGTAAGCGCGAATGCCCTCGAAAATGCCGTCCCCGTACAACAGCCCGTGATCGAACACCGAGATTTTCGCGCCCCGTTCGCCGTAGTACCTTCCGTTGATATAGATTTTCATGTCTAAAGCTCACGTCATGCTACGTAAAAGCGGCTGCTAAAGCAACTTTCCGTTTTATTTACACTTTATTTGCGTGACATCCGCGTCCGGCCGGATATATTTCGTCATCCATGGACGACCCTATCGTCTAGCGGTTAGGACACCGCCCTTTCACGGCGGCGGCACGGGTTCGAGTCCCGTTAGGGTCGCCACTCCTTTTTTCGCGGGTTCTCCCAGGTTCGACAAACTGAGAGGGCGGCCCATCGAGGGGCCGCCCTATTCTACTGTACTAATAATCTCTCGGGGCTACAAACACCAAGTCTCACGATTCGTCGCGGAATTCAGGGTGAAAATTATCGCTTGCCAAAACCTGGGCAGGTGCTTTACATACGCGGCAACCGGGCTATGACAATTGAAGTTCGTCCCCCGTTGGCCGGTGCCTCGGGCAACGGCAGGGGGCCGCCCGGGGATTGAAACGTACCGCCGGCAGAATTGCCGGGTGATGGTGCTTTTGTCCGGGTGGCAGACGGCCTTTGCCTCCACTGGGGTTCCCCATCCCCAAACCTGCCAAGGCCTCGGCTGCCCGGACTTCCTTTTTGCCGGGTCAGCTTCGCCAGTCAAACGCCCGCTTCTTCAGCGCGTAGAGGTAGCCGACGAACAGGATCAGCAGGAAGGAAACCATTGAGCCGAGGATCGCCCCGCCGTTGTCCTTGAGCATGTCACGGTACACCACCGCCCAGGGAAAGAGAAAGATCACCTCGATGTCGAACAGGATGAACAACATCGCCACCACATAGAACTTCACCCAAAACCGCATGCTGCCTCCGCCAACGGGCACCATCCCGCACTCGTACGGAGTGTCCTTGATCGGCGGGCGCTTGCCTTTCTTGCCGACCACCACCGACATCACTAACATCCCGAACGAAAACGCCACGGCCAGCACGCCGAGCATGAGCACAGGGAGGTACTGCATCAGTTGCGGTTCTGCCATGCGGGAAATCTAGGCCGCGGCCGAGCGTTAGCAAGCGGAAAGGATGCCGCGCGGCACGCCAGTGGCCAAACCCACTCCAGTCGGCCGCACCCGCAACCGGCTTCCGCCAGGGTTTGCAACAGCCGCTCTCGGTCCTGGTCATCCTCGAAAATCACCTCGCGCCTGTCGCCCCGATTCATCACGTGGTAGATCGCGCCGGGATACTGAACACGCACCTTCCGAGCCATCCACGGAAATCAAGTCCGCTATCCTTGCCTGTCAAAACAACATGACAATCTCATTAACTGGCACCTGCTTTTACTCGGGCGAGAGAACGAAGGCGGAAGGAGGCAGAATGCAGAAGAGGGCTGCTCGGAAGGACTTAGATCCGGGAAAAGGTTCCCCCCTACCCGTGTGGCGGTTTTCCCTCGCGAAAGCGCGGGATTTAGCTCATGTTTAGCCATGCGAAACCTCCAGCAGAAGCTCAGCATCGCGCGCGGGGAGCGGCCTGCCGAGCGGCTTTTCAAGAACGCCAACCTCGTTAATGTCCTGAGCGGCGAGATTTATCGCACGCACGTGGCGGTGGATGACGGGCGGGTGGTCGGCCTGGGCGATTACAAAGCGAAGCAGACGATTGACCTGAAGGGGGCCTATCTGGCGCCGAGCCTGATTGACGGCCATTTCCACGTCGAAAGCTCGATGCTCACCACGCGCGAGTTCGCGCGGGCGGTGGTGCCGCACGGCACGGGGGCGGTGGTGATTGACCCGCACGAATACGCCAATGTGCTCGGGCTGGACGGCATCCGCTACGTGCTGGAATCCTCCCGCAACCTGCCGGTGGATTTCTTCATCATGCTGCCCTCGTGCGTGCCGGCGACGGCGTTCGAGACGGCGGGGGCGCGCCTGACGGCCGGGGACCTGCGGCTGATGATCGGCGACGAGCGCATCGCCGGCGTAGGGGAATTGATGAATTATCCCGGCGTCTATTTGGGGGCGGAGAGTGAGCTGGCCAAGATCGAAGCGGGCAAGGGCAAGAACATTGACGGCCACGCTCCCGGGCTGCGGGGGCGCAACCTCAACGCCTACATCCTGGCGGGAGTGCAGTCCGACCACGAATCCACCGAACTGGCCGAGGCGAAGGAGAAGCTGCGGTTGGGCATGCACGTGCTCCTGCGCGAAGGCAGCACCGAGCGGAACCTCGCGACGCTGGTTCCACTGGTCACCGCGCACAACGCGATGAATTGCTCCTTTGCGACGGACGACAAGCTGGCGGGGGACCTCGTCTCCGAGGGTCACATTGATCATTGCGTGCGCAAGGCGATCCGGATGGGCCTGGCGCCGATGGCGGCCCTGCAGGTTGCCACCATCAGCGCGGCGCGGCATTACCGGCTGCGCAACTACGGCGCCGTGGCGCCGCGTTACTGGGCGGACTTCATCGTCTTCGACAACCTGAAGAAGCCGGTCGTCCGCCAGACCTACAAGAAGGGAATCCTGGTGGCGGAGGACGGTGAATACCTGGTCCGGCGGCGCGCGCTGCTAATGCGTCCGCGGAGCACGATGAACCTGCGCTACAACGCGCCGCAGGATTTCAGGGTCCGCGCCAGCCGCGGGGCCCGAATCCGGGTGATCGAGGTTGTGCCCAGCCAAATTGTCACGCGGCAGGTCATCGAGGCGCCGCGCACTGAGGACGGATATGTCGTGCCGGACGTAGCGCGGGATATTCTGAAGCTGGTGGTCGTCGAGCGCCATCACGCCACCGGCAATGTGGGGGTCGGGTTCGTGCGCGGGTTCAGGCTCAAGACCGGCGCGCTGGCTTCGACGGTGGCGCATGACGCGCACAATGTGGTCGTGGTGGGGACGAACGACGCGGACATCGCCCGGGCGATTGACGAACTGGTGAGGATGCAGGGCGGGCAGGTGGCGGTCAGCAACGGCAAAGTGCGGGCCGAGCTCGCCCTGCCGATTGCGGGGCTGGTCTCAGATCGCCCGCTTGACGAGGTCATCGAGCGCATTGGGGCATTGAACGCGGCGGCGAGGGCCATGGGCTGCAGGCTGGAGGCGCCGTTTATGACCCTTTCGTTCCTGAGCCTTTCGCCGATCCCGGAGTTGAAGCTAACGGACCAGGGGCTGATTGATGCCGTGAATATGCGGCCTACGAAGCTGTTTGCCTGAAGCCGGCTCCCGCCACTACCGGCGGCTGAGCAGGTAAAGAATGCAGGCCACGGTCGCCGAAGCCAAGATGCCCACAACGATTGACCAGCTCAGGAAGCGGAGTTCCTTCTGCCGCCGCGCCCGGCCCCCCATGCCAGGCAGCAGGTAGAACCGGTGCTTTTCTTTATCTCGTTCAAACCAAAGCATCGAGACGAATATTGATTATCGCGCGGGAGACTGCCTGGTTGGCTCCCAAAAAGCCAGTCCTTTCTTGAGCCAGTTGCAATTGGCCTCGGGAGGTGGCCGGTTTTTCCTTTCCCGCATCCCCTGTCCCAGGATAGGATCGCCGCGCCTTTGCCGTTTCAACTGAACTGAGAGCCTGTGAAAGCTTTATGAAGCCAATCCTGCTGAACCTGTTTCCTGCGATGGCGCTCGCCTGCCTGAGCTTTGCTCAACCCGCCGCAGCCGGCCGAGGCCCCGAAGACTGAACACTGGGAGTCGTTGTTCAACGGCAAGGACCTGGGCGGCTGGGTAGTCATGAATGACGCTACGTTCACGGTCACGAATGCCAACCTGCGCCTCGTCAAGGGAATGGGCTGGCTGCGCACGGAGAAGCAATACACCAACTTCGTCCTCGAAGCCGAGTGGCGCGCGCTGGAGCCCGGGCTATGACAGCGGCTTCTTCCTCCGCGCCGGGCTGGAGGGCAAGCCCTGGCCCAAGGGCGCCTGGCAGGTCAACCTCCAACGCAGCGCCCTCGGGGGCCTCGTCAAGGGCTACAAGACCGTCGTCCCCGCCGAGACCCCGCCCATGCCGCTGAACCAGTGGGTCAAGTTCCGGATGGAGGTCCGCGGCCGGACAAGCTCACCCTCGATGTGAATGGGGAGCGCGCCTGGCAATTCGACAGAACTGGACGCCGACCACGGCTACATCGGGATCGAGGCTGAAGGCAAGGCTTTCGACTTCCGCAACCTCCGTGTTGAGGCGCTCCCCGGAAACGAGAAGCCCGGCTCGGAGTAGGCGCTATCAGTGTCGCCCTCATGGACGTTCAAGCGAGCAAGCGCCTCCTTCGGCAGCACTACGCCCAAGGAATTGCCGACTTTGCGCAATTTCAATTCAAGCACCATGCGTCCACTGTGACCACCTGCGCGATAATCTGCAAGGACCAGATGCCGCCTCTCAGAAGCTTTTTCCCCCGGACGGGCGCAACGGCATCAAGGCCCGACGTGACTCAAGTCAATTGGCTGGAAGCCGAGTTTGCAGAGCGGGCGAATTGGGCTGAAGCCGAAAGTCATTCTGCTGCGGGGCGACGAAGAGCGGGTCGGCCACGAGCGAATGCTGGTCATGGCCGCGCTCCTGCCACTTTGCCCATGTGCATGGGCCCAGGCGCAACTGGTCCGGCTTGGCGTCGGGGCGGGCATCGAAATAGAGATTCCAATCCATCAGGTAGTTGTCGTCGCCCTACCAGTCGCCGGCCAGCAGGGTGCCGGAGTCGAAATAGACGATGTTGGTGAGCGAAGCTGAAGCTGCGGTGCGGCTCCGGGCGGGTGCGCTGGATCTGGTGGTCACGCGCGAAGGCGAAGATGTTGTTGCGGACGATGTTCGTCTCGCCGTAGTGCTGGTGAAAGCCGCCATGGGTCGTGCGATAGACGATGTTGTTCTCGGCCAGGATGCCGCTGCTGCCTTCGTCGAAGTAGATGCCCCAGCCGCCGTAGCGGAGGCCCGCGATGTCGTGCCAGAGGTTGTTGCGGATGACCGTGCCCGGCTGCTTGCCCAGCGTGTAGATGCCGCCCATGTCGCTCAGGATCGGGCCGTCACCGTCCGACTTCACGCCGATGTGGTGGATGTGATTGAACTCGACGATGTTGTTGCTTGCCAGCGCCGGCCCGTAGCCCCAGGTCCAGCCGATGGAGATGCCCGTGTAGTAGAAGTCGTGGATGAGGTTATGCGTGAGGCGGTTGCCGGGCGATTGCCCGATCCAGATGCCGATGGCGCTGTGAAACATCTTGCCGCCGTCGTGGATGCGGCAGCCGCTGATCTCGTTGCCGCCGGTCTGCTCAGCCGCCTGGTCGCGAATGCGGGTCTCGCCGAGCTTCAAGCCGCCGGCGCCGAGGTCGGAGAATTCACACCGCAAGGATGCGGTTGCTGCTGGCAGCCGCGCGCCAGCTCCAGGCCATAATTGCCCAGGTCTGCAAAGCGGCAGTTCTCGAAGGCGCAATCCCGCAGTCCCTCGCCCCAAACGGCGCCGGGCACACCCACCGCCGCCTGGCGCGAAGCCGCCGATCTCGGCTTTCGGTCGGAGGCCAGACTATCCGGCTTGTTCTTTCCGCTGCTGAAAGCCCGCCGGGAAATACCACTCGGTGTGCGAGAAGGTCAGGCCGCGCAAGGTCGACGATGCTCGACGAATTGCCCAGCCTCGGGCCGGCCCTCGAACCGGACCACCTGCGAGAGCACCGGGGCGATGGCCTGGATGTCGGCGAGCCGTCTCGCCGGGCGAGGCAGGTAGTAGAGCGTCCCTGCCGCGGGATCGAGATACCATTCCCCAGGCTCGTCCAGGAACTCGAATGCGCCTTCAGCGTAATAAAGATCGCCCGGCGCCAACTCGAATACGGAGCGTTTGCTGAAGGAGACGATGTGGTCCTTTTCGTCCACGCCAGTGACCGGCAGGCGGGACTCCACCCAGCGGGTCATGGCCACGACCTCGGCGTTGGTGATGGTGGCCCATGCTTTCAGGTCACCCTCGCGGAAACGGAAGCGGGCCTGGCCTTGCGATCCATCGTGCTCGTCTTGTCAGGCAGTTCGGCGATGGCGAGGTAGCCGCGGTTGGGTTGCCGGGCGCGAGTGGCACGTTGGCCATTGACCCATAGCTCCCGGAACACCCACTTGCCATCGCGCGCCTCGGGAATGTCGGCGGCCCACAGCTCGCTTGCCCTGGACGGTGACTTCCTTCCAGCCGGTAATGAGGCGTCCCGCGCTCAAGACGGGCTTCGCGCCGGGACAGGCCGCGAGCGTCAGGTTGGAATCTTCGGGTGTGAAGACAAGGGGCGTTTGAAGGAAGTAGAACCCTCCCCCCACGAAGACAGTCGGCGAAGTTGCTGCCCCGCCCTCGGCGTGCTGCTTCAGGCCGCGCACAGCCTTCAGGGCACCGGGGAGCGTCGCGAACGGACCGTCTGTCCTTTCCCGGTTCGGCGCAGGCAGACGACCGGACCAATGGTCATTGCCATTTGTGCAGACAAAGAAGATGCCGGGGCCGGGCTTCGGCCAGGCGGAAGCGGCTTTTTGCGGTTCCGGTCGGGCACACCCTGCGAGCAGAGCCGCCACGATTGCCGTCAAGCAGAGAGACACAGGGAGGAGGTGACGGGCGTTGGCTCGATGCGGCGAATTGCAGGAAGGGACGGCCTGTTCCCCCTCACCCCGGCCCTCTCCCTCCGGGAGAGGGAGAACGGTCGCCCGCGCGTCCGCGAGGCTGGCACGCTGGCAATTACCACAAGACTGTCGCGCGCGCTCCCTCTCCCTGAGGGAGAGGGCCGGGGTGAGGGGGAAAGAGACGCCAGGCCGGTCAAAACCGGCGACGTATCCAAGGCTTCCTGAGAACAACGGGCTCATTTGATGCTCTCCTCCCATCAGTCATTTACGTTGTCGTGGATAGCCACCGCCGCCTTGCTGTGGTTGGTTATGCAGGGTTTGCCGGTGAGGATATTGTCCGAGATGACTGCGCGGCGCACCTTTTCGCCCAGCTCGATCTGCGGCTTGTCGGCCCGGAACTCGCAGCCGCGGACCAGGACGGTCCCGCTGGCGATTTGCAGCGCGTAGCGTCCCTCGTTCTGGCGGTCCCACTGCACAAAGGTGCAATCGCTAAAGCCAACCGTGCCCCTGCCGGCGACTTTGGCAATCTGGTTGCATGGCCCCCAGAAAGCGCAGTTCACAAATCGCACGCTGCCTGAGTTGGTGTCCTCCACACGCACCATCGTTGGGTCCGGGCCGTGGAAGGAGACGAATTCGCCATTGGAGATCAGCAGCCCGAAGTGGGCGCAGTTCTCCACGACCAGGGCGGTGTAGCAATCATCAGCGCCGATGCCCAGGAAGTTGCCGTTGCAGACGCCAGCCGGAGTCTCCACGAACTTGTAGCCGATGTTATAGCCGAAGCAGAACGTGTTGAAGACGTATTGCCAGTCGCTGCGGCCGAAAATGAACGCCTCGCCGTGCTCCTGCTGCCACTTGAACAGGCGCGGCTTCATGCTCCACCAGGGATTGAAATGCACGTTCTCGATCCGCCCGATGTCGAGAATCCTGTCCACGATAGACGCCCGCGCCGAAGCGGCTGGCCCTGGACGTCACGGATCAGGTGCCGCTCGTTATGGCTGGCATCAATGCCGTTGTAAGGGTTGAGCAGTTCCACGGCGAGCACGGCGGGGTTCTTGCCGCGCATCGCAATGGCCCAGGGATAAGCGCTGGGCTCCTCGGCCGGGTCCTGTTCGGGATAATAGATCACCACGCCTTTGAGCGTGCTGTCGGTGTTGAGAGTGATGAACGGCGGGCCATCTTCGTTCCCGCGACTTTCCGTGACGAGGAAGGTTGTTCCGTCATCGGTTGGCTTGGCCGCGCCTCGATTGCGAATCCCCAGGTGCGAGGGAACGGATTCCCAGACTCCCTTCAAGGTCACCGCGTTCGGCACCTTGAGGTGGCCGGCGAAGAAGTAATTCCCGCGCGGGGCATAGACCACGCCACCACCCCCCTGCTCTGCTGCATCGAGCGCTTTTTGGAATGCCGCTGTATCGTCGGTCTTGCCGTCGCCTTTAGCGCCGAAATCGCGGACGGAATAGAGGTCCGGGAGAGCCGGCGTCGCGGCCCGGCCCGCCCTGGGTGTAAAGGGGAGGAAAGACAGGAAGATTGAAGACAGGAAAATGGATTTGAGGAGTGACCACCGCAACGGCCTCCTGCTCTTGCCGTGCGCGTCGAGGAGAATTCTTTCGGGCTTCATATTCCTGTCTTCAATCTTCCTGTCTAAATCGGCGGCAGACTATGCTGATGACGTTGGTTAATTGCCTGACACGTCGAGCTTCACGATGCCCGCATCAATGTACTGGCCTCCGCGCGTTTGGTGGCAATGCACTGCCAGCATGTTCCCGTTCCGCTTGAGCGTCGCCCTGGCGGCGGCACTGATGGGGAACATTTGGTAGTCCCCGGCGAACCCGGGAGTGGTTGCGGCCAGCACGCCATTGATATACACCTCGGCATCCTCGTCATGGGCAATCTTCAGCAACAGGAGACCGTCCGTGTTGATGTGCGGGAGGTCGAACCCGCGCCGCAGCCAGATGTCGTCCGTCTTCCACTCCGTCCCCACCACGGCACCCGGGGTGCCACGCGTGCCGAAACCGCCCGGGCCATCCTTCCACCCTGCCGCATTAAAGTCGGGCTTGGTCCAGTTGTCGGCCGGCTTCTCCAGTGTGAACCGCCAGGCGACCCGCTCCGTTTGAGCCGTCGGCACCAACTCGGTCACCTTGGGCTGTGGCGGGAGGTTGCCCTGGTTGGCCGCAGCAACCCTATCCAAATCCATCTTCACCAGCGCGCGGTCGTAGGTCATCAGGCCGTTGACTTCGACTTCGACATCGGTGGTCTGGGTATAGACAGCGGCGGACAGTCCCTTCTCGTCAATCAGCGGAAAGAGCTTCGCGACAAGGCCAACGTAAGCAGTGGTTAGCGCCTCGGCGTTGGTGAAGCTGCGGTAGCCCCAGTTCTTTTCGCTCTGCCAGGTATGGCCGTGCACGGGCAGACCCAGACCGCCGAATTCGCCCAGCACGACCGCCCGGTCCGCCTCCGGCTCCGGCGAGCCCGGGCCGGGATACTTGTGCATGTCATGGACATCCCCCACACCGCGGTCGCACCAGCCGCTCGCGTCATCCACCAGGCGGGTCGGGTCGAGCTTCTTGATCATGTCCACGATACGGGCGGTGTCCCACTGGCCCCAGCCTTCGTTGTAGGGCACCCACATCACGATGCACGGGTGATTGGCGTGTTCCCGGACGAGGGCGGTGAGTTCCTGCTCAAACTCTTTGGCCGATTCCGGGCTGCGCGTAATGTCCGGCTCGTTGCGGTCGGATGTATTTGTCGCCGCTGGGCATGTCCTGCCAGACGAGCAGACCCAGCTTGTCGCACCAGTAATACCAGCGGTCGGGCTCAACCTTCACGTGCTTGCGCGCCATGTTGAAGCCGAGCTTCTTGGTCATCTCGATGTCGTATCGCAGCGCTTCATCGGTGGGCGCGGTGTAAAGGCCGTCGGGCCAGAAGCCCTGGTCCAGGGGGCCGAATTGGAAGTAGGGCTTGTTGTTCAGCATCAGGCGGGTGAAGCCTTTCGCGTCCTTGCCCAGGGAAATCTTGCGCATGCCGAAGTAGCTCTCGACCTTATCAAGCGTGCGGTTTCCAAGCTTGAGGCGAACGGTCAGGTTATAGAGATGCGGGTCCTCCGGCGACCAGAGCCGGGCTTTCTTGATCGGCATCGTGATCTGGCGTCCGGCCGCTGACCGAGGCGCTGTAAACCACCTGGTGGCCATCGCGAATCGTCGCCTCGACCGTGCAGACTCCAAGCAGCCGGGGCGTGATGGGGTGGATCGTCACTGAGCTGTGGTCCACGTCCGGGGTGATCTTCAGGTCGCTGATGTAGGCCGCATTGACGGGCTCCAGCCAGACCGTCTGCCAGATGCCGCTGGTGGAGGTGTACCAGATGCCGTGCGGCTGGCGCACCTGTTTGCCGCGCGGTTGGGTGCCGGCATCGGTCGGGTCCCACACCGCCACGACCAATTCATTGGCCCCTACGGGGTTGAGCGCATCGGTGATGTCGAAGCTAAATGGCGTCGTAGCCGCCTCGGTGCGTGGCCGACTTCCGTGCCGTTTACCCAGACCGTGGTCTCGAAGTCCACCGCGCCGAAGTGGAGGAGCAAGCGCCGCCCCTGCCATTTGCGGGGCACCTCGAAGGTGCGCCGATACCAAATGCGCTCGTTCTCGCTGACCCGGCCCATCACGCCCGACAAAGCCGACTCGACCGGGAACGGCACGAGAATCTGAGCGTCACAAGTGGCGTGGGTGGCCTCCTTGCTGGTGATGGCGAAGTCCCACAAGCCGTTAAGGTTCAGCCAATCCTTCCGGACCATTTGCGGCCGTGGGTATTCCGGATGGGCGTTGGCCGGCGAAACGTCCTTGGCCCAGCGCGTCTTCAAAGGCCCGACCGCCGGCTGCCAGTCGGCCGCAGGCACGGATAGAGCTGACAGAAAAATGAGGGACAGAAAAATGGAGTTTAGAGGAGGCGGAATTACCCTCCACAAGCTGGCCGTGCGCGGTGTAAGTATGCGATTGTTCACGAAGCAAATGTCTTGAGTTTTCATTTCTATAGGCCTTCTATTTTTCTGTCCCAGGTTTTTCTGTCAGCTCTCTATTCCCCTTCCTTCCATTCCCGCGCGTCCTTCCCGGTGCCGATCACGGGGAACATGCTGATTCGCAGGCGGGCTGCCCCCATCGGGATCAGCGTGACTGTCTCCGCAGGTTGGTCAGACTCCACGGGACTGTCCTGCAACTTGCCCACCAAGCCGAGCGAATCCAGCTTCCACCCTGGGATACGCTTCGCCCGGACGCGCAGCTCAATCGGCGCGGCAGCAGGCGTGAAGGGCTGCGCCGACAACGGTCCCCTGCCCCGCTTCACCAGTTTGAAGGACTTCGCGGGCTTCTTCTGATTGAGCACCAGGCCGTAATTCCATGGCGTCGTCGGGAACACCGCCCACTCCGGCCAGGCATCCGTGCCACCACAGCGCTCCCAACGCTCGCCGATCTTGAGCGAGAAGCTCAGTGGACCGTAATTCACTGATACCGCATGGTGGTTCTGCTCCCATTGGCGCACCGAGACCTGCATCGGCATCCTCAGGGTCACCGTATCGCCCTCCTTCCACTCACGCTCGATGACCACATACGAGAGCGGCCTGGCGGTGAAGCGAACCGAGTTGCCATTGATCTTCGCCGATGCGCCCGTGCACCACCGCGGGATGCGCAGATACAGCGGGAAGCTGACGGACTGCGCCGTCCCGATTCGCAGCGTGACCTTATCGCCGAACGGATAGTCGGTCTCCTCTGTGATCTTCACTTGGGCGCCCGCGCCCACCTTTGCGCTCACTTCGCTGGCCGCATACAGGGAGGCGCACAACCCGCGATCAGGCGTCGCCAGCCAGAGTTCCTCGGCGTAATACGGCCAGCCATGGGAGACGTTGTGCTGGCAACAGCGATACTTCTCAAATGGGCTGTAGGCGAACATGCATCCGCTGTTTTGTATCTCCGGGGACTTGTTCCCCTTGTCGAGCTGCACCTGGTTCGGGCAGGTCAAGTAATGCAGCCCCTTCCAATCCGGCGTCAGCGCCGCGGGGAATGAATTGAAGGCAATGTCCTCACAACGGTCAGCCCAGAGCGGGTTGCCCGAAATCCGGGTCAGCATCTCGAAGCTGTGCATGAACTCGACGATGCCGCACGTCTCGAATCCCTGCCGCGGGTCGGTGTAGCCGGGACGGCAATTCTCGTCCCCGGCGAAGCCGCCGCCCGGGAACTGGCCATACCGGTCCATGATGGTCTCGTAGTTACTCTCGGCGGCACGGAGGAACTTCTGGTCCTTCGCCTCCTGGTAATACACGCCCGGCTCACGGAATCCCTGCGCCAGGCTCACGTTGTGCCAGTTATGCACTCCGCTGGTCCAGTTTTCCATGTTCTCGTGGATGCGTTTGGCCAACTCCAGCAGCCAGGGTTCCCCGGTGCGGTTGTAGAGCCAGTAAATGGTCGCGATATTATCGCCGAACCGGATTCTGGGCCAGTAGCCCGCGCCGAAGTCCTCGCCGGGGAGGGTATTCAGCCACCTGAAATACTTCGTCAGGAACGGCAGCACCCGCTCATCTCCCGTGAACTCGTAGAATGATTGGAGCACATTGCACATCACCATGTGCGGCCAGAGATCGGGCTTGCCCTTTAGGCTGGTCTTGTTGGCGCGCGGCCCAAACCAGCCGTCGGCATCCTGGCTGGCCAGCACGGCATCAATCCACTTGCGGGCGTGGCCAATAATCTCCTGGTTATCGAGCACATAGCCGAGGTCGCCGTAGCCTTTGAGCCAATAGGGCAACTCCTCCCAGCCGTTCTGTCCCTGGCCTTGCGGGTCCGCCCACGCGCTGTCGTCGAACTTGCACCACTTGGAAATCTCCTCCAGGTGCCCTGTCATGCCCGCCGCCTCGAGTTCAAGCTGGTGCCGCAGCCAACCTTTTGGCGTGATCCGGCCAATCGGCAGCTTGATCAATGGGCTGGGCTCCAACGGTTCGCGGTTCGCGGTGTAGAAAGGATTGGTCGAGGAAGCCGGCGGCGTGGACACCACTTTTACGCTCGTCCCATCGGCGGCTGATACCCGGAAAGCGACCGATTGCAGCCCCAGGGCCGCGAGGAGAAGAACGACGCTCAGCGCGCAAACAGGTTTTCGCCGTCTCGCTGGGCAATTACGTGAGTTCTTCATTTGCTCGGTTCGAGTGCTTGTGCTGCAATTCACGGCTATTAAACAGGCCCAGCACCGTCTGAGTCAAGCGAAGCAATGCCAGCAAGGGGCGTAGGCAGCATTTTGGCGACACCACGATTTGGAGTGCGCCGGCAGAGCGAAGCGGCGACGGCGCTTTAGCTGTTGTGAGGCGTTGGCCCAACCGAAAGCGCCGTCGCCGCTTCGCTCTGCCGGCGCACTCCATAACCTGCCCGCCTCCGGGCTGGAAGCGTCAGCAGCCCTGCACTTACTTCGCGACGCCCCCATTCAGCGCTTTGGCGACGGCGCGCAGATACGCGTCGCCCATCCCCTTTGTGGGCGTCAGGTAACCGCCTTCGCCGTTCTCGTTCCAAGCATACAGGAGCAGGATGCGCTCTTTCGTCGTCTTGTCGGGATGCAGGTCCATCCACTTGATGGCGCGCGCAATGAAGTCGGCCACCTGCACGGGCGTGCGATCCGGATAATACACTTCGTGCCTTTTCGGATCGGCGGCATCCTCCCAGGGCCGTTTGTCCCAGCCGACCGTGACGACCGGCATATACGGCAGAGGGCTGTTGGCGGCGAACCGATCCCAAAGGTCCTGGTGCCCCTCGATCATCCGGGCGAAGGGCTGAATCTTGTCAAGCCCCTTCACCGGGTAACCGTGATAGTTGTAACCAGTGAGACACGAATAGCCCTGGGCCTTCAGGTCCGCCAAATCGTCCCAGTTGTGCTCAGGCCCGGGCGTAGCGCAGGCAGCGATGCACACCCCTGGCACGACCGGCGGCGCGGGCCTTGGCGTCCACCTTGTCGAAGGCTGCCTTGACGGCCTCGGAACTGCCGAAGGCATTTCTCAACTCTCGGGCAGAGAAGAAGATGAGGAGCGGCTTGCCGCCCACCTTCAGGTGCGTGGGTTCCTTGAACAGCCGCACCCAGATGTCACTCACGGCATCCCAGTCGGCCGGCCCGATGCGGATAGCCGCCGTGGTTGGCGACCATCAGGCAGAACTGCAATCGCTGCCGGTTCGTCGCCTGGAGGTAAAGCTTGAGGCCGGTATTGAGGGGCGTTTCCTTGTTGGCTCCCTCCGGCCAATACCAGTCGAAGGCGAAGAAGGCCAGGCCATGGTCGGCGGCGCAATCAATCTGCTGCTCGACGATGGGCAGCGAGTCATCCCGCCAACCCCAAACCGGCTCGCGGTCGAAGAACTCCTCTTTCAGCCGGGGCGTGAGGTGATAGGATTCGCCGGTCCAGCCATCGAAGTAGTAGGCGCCCGCGAGAACCTTGGCGGGCGCGGCGGCGGCCCGGCCCGGGAGTAGAGGTGCACAGAGCAGGAAGGCGAGGAGAAGGCGGAGCCGGAGTGGTGCCTGGAACGGAGGGCAGTTGCTGAAATCACGCATACGTCACGAAGGTCATGGCGCGGAGAATAAACCCGAAACCCGAAGGCCGAAACCCGAAAGAAGGCCGAAATCCGAAACCCGAAATCCCAAACAAATTCAAAGCACAAATGAGCGAATGATCCAAACCTGTCGCTAGGGAGTGGTTTTGAATATTTCCGTGTTTGTGCTTTGAATTTGTTTCGCTTCGTCCTTCCTAAATTGCATGCAAAATGGCTTCAATATTTTGTTGCGCGCAACGACTTCTTGGATTTCCTTTGGGCATACTTTACTGCGGCAAGACCGCACATTTATAAGCACCTGCGCAAGCAGGAACATTGGCACTGCGGCACGAGAAGGCCCCGTGTTTCGCGAAATTGTGACTCCGGCCGATGGCGAAGCTTTGTCTCATTTTGGTTCTGGCTATGCCAGTTTAGGATTTCGGGTTTCGGATTTCGGATTTGCTCGGCATTCAGCCGCCTCCCGCTTGCATTTC
This sequence comes from uncultured Verrucomicrobiae bacterium, assembly GCA_963762555.1. Taxonomy (GTDB): domain Bacteria; phylum Verrucomicrobiota; class Verrucomicrobiia; order Limisphaerales; family UBA8199; genus PALSA-1440. The sequence continues at coordinate 94,014 of CAVXLO010000037.1, read as the reverse complement.
CAGGCCCCCTCCCCTACCCTGCGGACGATGATTGTTCCAACACACCCGCAAAGCCTATGCTATGAGTAAAGCGCACTCCAAGTCAGGGCCGGCCGCGAGCGGCGGCTCGGCGAAACCTTCCGCGCACAAGGCGGAGCTCGATCAACTGCGTGTCCAGATTGACAGCATTGACCGGAAGCTGGTGGATCTGCTGGCCCAGCGGCTGCAGGTCGTCCAACAGGTCACCAAGGTTAAACAAAAACACGACCTGCCCACGTTCCACCCCGCGCGCGAGGAAAACCTCATTTCCGCCCGCCGCGCCCAGGCGGCTGATGCCGGCCTGGAGCCGGACTTCGTGGAAGACCTCTTCCGCACGGTGCTGCGCCATTCGCGCGTCGGGCAACTGGACACGCTCGGGCGCCGCGGCGTCCGGCCCGGGGCCAAGGTCCTCATCGTCGGCGGGCGGGGCCAGATGGGGCGCTTCCTCTCACGTTGGTTCCAGCCAATCGGACTACGACGTCCGCGTCCTGGACCGCGAGGATTGGCCGCAAGCCCGCTCGCTGACGCGAGGCATTGAGCTGTGCCTGCTGGCGGTGCCGATTGACATCACTCCCGAGGTCGCCACTCAGATCGCCCCCCATCTGCCGCCCGCCTGCATCCTGGCGGACATCACCAGCCTCAAGCTCAAGCCGTTGGAAGCGATGCTTCGCGGCCATCGCCGGGCCGGTCGTCGGGCTGCATCCGCTGTTCGGACCGGCGACCACTACGATGGACAAGCAAATTGTCGTCGTCTCGCCCGGGCCGTCATCCGGACCAGTGCCAATGGTTGCTCGACCAACTCAGCCGTCTGGGGCAACGTGCTGGTCGAGACCTCGGCGGCTGAACACGACGAGATCATGGGCATTGTGCAGGCCTTGCGCCACTTTGCGACATTCGCCTTTGGCCAATTCCTCCACTCGCGGCACGTCCCCATTCCCCGCACACTCGAACTCTCCAGCCCGATCTACCGCCTGGAACTGGCGATGGTCGGTCGTCTCTTTGCCCAGGACCCCTCGCTTTACGCCGAGATCGTGTTTGCCACTCCCGAGCGCCTGGCGCTGCTCAAGGACTTTATCCAGTCGCTCCAGCAGAATCTCGATTGGGTGGAGCGCGGCGACAAAGCCGAGTTCGTCACCCGCTTCCGCAAGGTGGCGGAATGGTTTGGCCCCTTCAGCGAACAGGCTATGCGCGAGAGCACGTTCCTGGTCGAGAAGCTCGTCCACCGCTTCTGAGTTACTACGCGCTGCGGAACGTAAATCCGATGACGCATGGAGGCGGGGTGCGGGCATGGCTCGGGCGCGAAGCGTTTGGAGTGCGTGGAGCTTGCTCCCGCTTTGCCAGGGAGGGGATTAGGGCAGACGGGCCGATGAGGTTTCTCACCGGCTTGGGTGGAAGGGGCGAGTGCGGGATAATTCTATTGCCGCGCCCAATGCACGGCCTGAAACTTGGCCGGTGGCGTCGGCGTCAAAACCAGTCTTCTCAGTTCAGGTGCGCGAGTTGGTCGAGTTCGCCCTGCGGCAGGGCGATCTTGGCGGCGAGCGCGATTTCGTGGGGCGGAACCGCGCGCTGGCGGGCACGCGCGGCCACCAACGGCTGCAGCGCGCCCGCCCGGCTGGCTATCAGAAAGAGGTGCGCCTCAGCCATGAGATCGAGACGGCTGAGTTCATGCTGCGCATTCAGGGGCGGATTGATGGGCTGCTCGTCCGCGCGCAGGAGGTGCTGTTGGAGGAGATCAAGACTGTCCAGGGCGGGTGGGACCGGACAGCCGATCCACTGCACTGGGCCCAGGCCAAGTTCTACGGGTTCATCTACGGGCAAGCGAATACCCTGGAACAGATCACCCTTCGGTTGACTTACCTGGACCTCGATAGCGGGGAGGTAACTGCGTTTGAAAACCGCTCCTCTTTGGCCGAGTTGGCGGCGTTCTTCGAGGAGGCAACGGCGATTTACCTGGATTGGCTCCGGGCGCATCACGAGTGGCGCCGGGTGCGGGACGAGTCTATCCGCTCGGTCGCCTTTCCCTTCGCGGCGTATCGGCCTGGCCAGCGGGAACTGGCGGTGGCGGCTTACCGGGTTCTGGCACGTGGGCGCCGGCTGTTCCTGGAGGCGCCAACGGGCATCGGGAAGACTATCTCCGTGCTGTTCCCTGCGATCAAGGCCCTCGGTGAAGGCAAGCTGGAGCGCATCTTCTACCTCACCGCGCGCACGGTTGGGCGGGCCGTGGCGCAAAAGGCGCTGGCCGACCTGCGGGGAGCAGGGCTGCGCGCACGCAGCTTGACGCTGACCGCGAAGGAGAAGATCTGCGTCCAGGAAGGCCAGCCCTGCGACCCGGCGGCCTGTCCTTTCGCGCGCGGTTATTACAACCGGTTAAGGCCCGCGATGCGCGAGGCCCTTGAGCGTGAGGAGATCACTCGGCCCGTGCTGGAGTCGGTGGCGCGCGCGCACCAGGTTTGCCCGTTCGAGCTTTCGCTCGACGTGTCATCGTGGGTGGACGTCGTCGTCTGCGACTACAACTACGTGTTCGACCCCAAGGTCTATTTACGCCGGCACTTCGCGGAAGAGCCGGGGGATTACGCGTTTCTGGCGGACGAAGCGCACAACCTGGTGGACCGCGCGCGGGAGATGTTCTCGGCGGACCTGGAGACGGGGGAGATCGGCGACGTGCGGCGGGCGCTCAGGCAAGCCGTCCCGCGTTGCGCCAAGGCGCTCACTCGCCTGAGTTCGGCCATACGCAAGCTTTGCGCCGCCGCCGCCGCGCCGCCCGAGCCCTCGGAGCCCAGTGACCCAGCCACCGAACTCAACCTGTTCCCGTCTCCTGGTGGGGCAGGCGTCCCGCCGGCCAGCCCATACCGGCACGCCGCCCAAACCTGCCGTGAGTTCCCCTCCCCTCTCAGCCCCTTGGTCGAGGACGCCCTCAAGGAATGCGAGACCTGGCTGGCGCGAAACGAGCCGGCTGATTTCCGCGAGAAGCTGCTGGAGCTCTACTTCCGGCTCCATTCCTTCCAACGCACTGCCGAGCTTTACGACGAGCGTTACGTGACGATCACCGAGCCGGGCCGCTGGGTGAGGGTGCGGTTGTTTTGCCTGGACCCTTCCTTCCTGCTGCGGCAGGCGCTGGCGCGGGGCAAGGCGGCGGTCTTCTTTTCGGCGACGCTCACGCCGATTGACTATTACCGCGCGCTGCTGGGCGGCGAGGAGGAGGACCGTTGGTTGCAGTTGCCCTCGCCGTTTCCGCCGCAGCATTTGGCGGTGCTGTTGGAGGACCGCATTCGCACGCATTTCAAAGCGCGAGCTGAAAGCCTGCCGGAGGTGGTGCAGGCCATCGCCTCGCTGGTCGAGGGCCGCCGTGGCAACTACATCGCCTACTTCCCGTCTTACCAGTATCTCACTGCCGTGCAGGAGGAATTCCACGCCCGGCACCCCGGCGTGCCGATTCTCGTCCAGCGTCCGGGCATGAGCGAAGCGGAGCGCGAGGCTTTCCTGGAGGCGTTTGGGGCGGAGCACGGTGAGACTCTGCTGGGCTTTGCGGTCATGGGGGGGATTTTCGGCGAGGGCATAGACCTGGTTGGCGACCGGTTGATCGGGGCAATCATCGTAGGGGTGGGCTTGCCGCAGCTCTGCATCGAGCGCGACTTGATCCGCGATTACTTCCAGGAAAAGCGGGGGACTGGGTTTGACTACGCCTACACGTTCCCGGGCATGAACCGCGTGCTGCAGGCTACGGGCCGGGTGATCCGGTCCGAGACTGACCGGGGCGTGGTGCTGCTGATTGACGCGCGGTTCAGCCAGGCGCGGTATCGGCGGCTGTTTCCCAAGTGGTGGCAGGCGGTGCGGGTTGGGAGCCTCGGGGACCTGCACGACGCGCTGCGCGAGTTTTGGGAGGACTCGGTTTAGTGGCGCGGCAGGCCGGATAGTACATTGCTAATGGCAAATCGCAGAGGGTGGAGGGCACCAGATTGGGTACAAGCTTTAAGGCTCAGGACTGCGCGTCCAGAGACTCACGCACGGCTTTGGCGAGGTCGGCGCGGGTATAGGGCTTCTGGAGAAAGCGCGCCTTGCCTCGGCGGAAGAATTCGGTGTCTGATTCCTCCACGCTATAGCCGCTGGTGAAGACGATCCTGAGCCCGGGTTCCCTGGCCATGAGTTTTATGGCGAGTTCGCGGCCCGACATGCCGCCCGGCATGACCAGATCGGTTACCACCAGCTTGATGGCCCCTGGGTGGCGTTCCCAGACTTGGAAGGCTTCGGCGCCCGAACCGGCCTCCAACACCTGGTAGCCGCAGTCCTGCAGGATCAGGAGCGCCATGTCGCGCAGCACGGGCTCGTCTTCGACCACCAGGAGGGTCTCATGGCCACCTCGCACCGTTGTGGCGAGCGCAGCTTCCGGGGGCGGCACCTTGACCGCTTCACCGCTGGCCGGGAGAAAGACGTTAAAGGTGGTGCCCCGGCCGACCTGGCTGCTGACCTCGATCCAGCCCTCATGCTGCTTGACGATTCCATAGACCGTCGCCAGGCCCAGGCCGGTGCCTTTGCCGACTTCCTTGGTGGTGAAGAAGGGCTCGAAGATGCGGGCCAAGGTGGTCGCATCCATGCCGCAACCGGTATCGGTGACGCGCAGGCAAACGAAGGCCCCCAGGCGCGCCTCGGGATGGGTCTGCACGTAGGCGTCGTCCAACTCGACGGGATTAGTGCTGATGGTGAGCGAGCCGCCCATGGGCATGGCGTCCCGGGCATTGACCGCCAGGTTCATAATGACCTGCTCGATCATGCCGGTATCCGCGTGAACGAGGGGCAACTCCGGCGGGGGATGGAATTCGAGCGCGATGGTTTCGCCGAGCAGGCGCTGGAGCATCTTGGAGAGTTGGCCGAGCACCAGGCGCAGGTCGAGCGGCTTGGGCTGCATGATGTTCTTGCGGCTGAACATGAGCAACTGTCGAGTGAGAGCGGCGGCGCGTTCTGACGCGAAATAGATCGCCTGAGTGGAGTCGAGCAACTCGGGCGGCAGGGTGGTCTTGGAGAGCATTATTCCGGAATGGCCCTGGATGATGGTGAGCAGGTTGTTGAAGTCGTGCGCCACGCCCGCGGCCAGTTGGCCGATGGATTCCATCTTTTGCGCCTGCCGGAACTGCTCCTCCAGGCTCAGCCGCTCGGTAATGTCTTCGACGTAGCAATGCACGACCTGGCTGGCCGCCACCGGATGGAACGACCAGGTCAAGGTGCGCCCCGCGAACACGGTCTGCAGGTCCAATGTGCTCTGGTCCGTCGCGAGGCAGTTTTGGACGATTTCCTGGACGGTGGGCGGCAACATTGCGCTGGGATGGTCCTGGCCGACGGCGCGCCCGAGCCTGAGCGCCGCATCGTTGAAGTAAGTAATGGCGCCATCGGCGGCGAGTTCCAGGGCTGGGTTGGGGTTCAACTGGACGAAAGCGGCCAGCTTCTGCAGTTCGGCGTCAGCCCGGATCCGCTCGACGGCCATGGCCAGCACGGTCGCCAGCGAAAAGAGGAAGTGGATTTCGTCCTCCGTGAACTTGCGCCGACGCGCGGTATGCGCTCCCAGGACGCCGAACGCCTGCCCGTGCCCGGCAATGGCGACGGTGATTCCACTGACGACGCCGTGGTCAGCCAGCAGGGAAGAGCCGCGGAAGCGGGTTTCCGCAGCCAGGTCCTCGAACGCCACCGCTTCCCCCGCCACCAGCGTGAACCCAGCCTCGGTTTGGGGATCGGCCGGAATGACCGCGTTACCCACGCAACCCTCTTTCCAACCGACGCCCGCCCGCAGCAGCAGAAACTTGGCGCCCGGTTGCAGTTCCAGCACATGGCAGTACTCGACCTCGACCGTTTGAGCGACCAGCATAACGGCCTGATTCAACAAGGCGGGGATATCCTTGGTGATCATGGCGAACTGGCCCAGGGCCGCCACCACGGTTTGTTGGAAGGCACGGTTGAGGAGGATGCGTTCGGTGGCCTCACGCTCTTTGACGCGTTCCTCAAGTGAGGCCGCCATAGTATCGAATGTATGCGCCAGATCCCCCAGCTCACCTTTCTCCTCCGCCAATCCTGTCCGGCTGCTCAACTCACCAGCGCCCAGGTGTTGGGCCGCGCTGGAGAGCATCCGCACCTGACGGAGGATGAAGCGCTCGCCACCGTACCACGCCGCCGCCAAGGCAAACAACCCCACCACGAACTCCGGCCAGGCGAGCTGCATGCCATAATGGGTGGCGCAGTACCTGTCCGCCAAGTACATCAGCACTGAGGCCGGCGCGACGGCCAGGAAGACCGTGCCCACCAACCGAAACCGCAGGCTTGAGAAGCTGGTCATCGGTTTTTTGAGGTGTTCGCTGCTCGGGGAGAATAGCCACTGGTTGGTGCCCAGGCAACGACATTTGCGAAAGTCTGATTGTTAGGCTTGCCAATTGAGCGGGCTTCCCTAGATTTAACCGCTCGTTTGAGTCTATGAATCTAATAAACGCAGGTGTCCTCCTGGCGCTGGCGCCACCGGCACAGCCGGGGCAGCCGGCGCCACCGGCTTGGGTTAACATGGTGCCGCTGGCCTTGCTGGTGGTGGTTTTCTACTTCGCGCTGATCCGCCCCCAGCAGAAGAAGACCAAAGAACACGCGGCCCTGCTGAAGGCCGTGCGGGCGGGCGATCGTATCGTAACCAGCAGCGGCATTATAGCCGTAGTGATCACCGTGAAGGAGAAAACCCTCACCATCCGCTCCGCCGACGCCAAGTTCGAAATCACCAAATCTGCTATTGCGGAAATCACCGACCGCAGCGGTGATTCCAGTGAATCCTGATTTCCTTACATGAACCGAAATAACTTCTGGAAATTCATCCTTGTTGTCCTGGTCATCCTTTGGTCGCTCTACGAGCTGTATCCGCCGCAGAACCGCGACCTCCTGCAGTTCTTCCGCGAGAAGGCGGTGAACCGGGATGCCACCTTTACCTCGATCTTCCAGAAGGCGCTGGCCCTGGAAAAGGCCGCGCCGCAGAAGCCCAAATATGACGACCTGGTCCAGGCCATCGGCACGAACGACATCGTCCGCTACTTCCCGTCTTTCGACGCCAAGGACCAGTTGGACGCGACGACTTACATTCTGAACCGTTTGCAGCGCGAAGCCGCGGGCCGCATCCGGCTGGGCCTCGACCTGCAAGGCGGCACTTCGTTCCTGGTGGAAATGGACACGAACCAGTTGGCGAAGGCCACCGACGCCAGCACCGCCCTCTCGCACGCGGTGGAAGTGCTGCGCAAGCGCGTGGACAAGTTCGGCGTCGCGGAGCCGATCATTCAGCCGGAGGGCGCCGACCGCATCCTGGTCCAACTGCCCGGGTTGTCGGCGGCGGACCAGGAAAGCGCCAAGCAGGCCATCACGCGGGCGGCCTTTCTCACCTTCCACCTGGTCAGCCCGACCAGTGAGCAGGACATTAAGGATGGCATCATCCAGCCGGGCTACGAGATCCTGAAACGCCAGGAGCAGTTGCCCAATGGCCGGGAGCGCATTGAAGAACTCGAAGTCAAGAAGAAGCCGGAAATGACCGGCGCCGGCATCAAGAACGCGATGGTGGTGCGCGGCAACCTGGGCGAGCCGCAAATTGATTTCACCCTCGATTCCGAGGGCGCGGATCAGTTCGCCGATATCACCCGCAAACACGTTCATGAGCGCCTGGCGATTGTGCTCGATGGGAACCTTTATTCGGCGCCCGTCATCCAAACGCCCATCGAGACGGGCAGTGGCCAAATCACCGGCCAGTTCGACCCAACGGGAGGCCTTTGAGCTGGCCAACGTCCTGGAGAACCCGCTGCGGGCGCCGCTGCATATCCTGGAGTCACGGGAAGTCAACCCGACCCTCGGTCGCGACGCCATCCGCAGCGGCATCCACGCCGCGATCTACGGCACGGTGGCGGTCTCGATCTTCATGCTGGTCTATTACCTCTTGGCCGGCCTGGTCGCCAACGTCGCGCTCATAGCCAATATCGTCATCCTGCTGGGCGTGATGTGCTCCATCGGCACCACCCTGACCCTGCCGGGCATCGCCGGTATCGTCCTGACTATCGGCATGGCCGTGGACGCCAACGTGCTCATTTACGAGCGCATTCGCGAGGAGAGCGCCAAGGGCAAATCGCTGCGCGGGGCGCTGGCCGCCGGCTACTCCCGCGCGTTCGGCACGATCTTTGACTCGAACCTGACGACGCTGATTTCCTCGGTCATCCTGATGTACATGGGCACCGGATCGGTCAAGGGATTCGGCGTCGCCCTCACCATCGGTGTGACGGCCAGCATGTTCACCTCGCTGGTGGTTACCCGCCTGATCTTCGACTGGCTGCTGGACCGCGGCTGGCTCAAGTCGCTGCCGATGCTGCACTTCATCCGGGCGACCAAGCTGGATTTCATGAAGCTGGCCAAGCCCGCATTTGCGATGTCCTGGCTGCTGATTGCCATCGGCGTCGGCTACGGCTTCTACCGCGGCAAGAGCGTCTTCGGCGTGGATTTCCTCGGGGGCGACACGACGATCTTCTCCTTCGAGAAGAACATCGGTGACGCGCCAGGTGCGCGCCGCGCTGGCCAAGGCCGGCATCCGCGACGCCACGCATCCAATATCAAACGGACCTCGTCCAGCGGGCGCAAGACGCTGCGGGTGGTTTCGCCCACCGGACACCGGCAAGCGAAGTGGTTTCCGTGGTGGAGGCATTGCCGGCCGCGCACTTCAGCAAGCTCAGCCAGGACCACATCGGCGCGACCGTAGGCAAGGAAATCCAGCGCACGGCTGTCGATTGCCGTGCTTGCTTTCCTTGTTCGGCATATTGATCTACGTGGCCGTCCGCTACGAGTTCTCCTTTGCCGTCGGCGCCGTGCTGGCGATTATCCATGACGTGCTCATGACCATCGGCTGGTACTGCCTCTCCGGTCGCGAGTTCGATGCCACCACCGTCGCCGCCATCCTGACCATTATCGGCTTCTCCATCAACGACACCATCGTCATCTTTGACCGCATCCGCGAGGACCTGAAGCTGGGCGTCCGCGGCACCTTCCGCGAAGTGATGAACCAGGCGCTCAACCAGACCCTGAGCCGAACGATCATCACCTCCGGCACTGTGTTCCTGGCGACCTTCTGCTCTATATCTTCGGCGGCGGCGCGATCAACGACTTCGCCTTCTGCTTCCTGGTCGGCATCCTCACGGGCACCTACTCCAGCATCTACATCGCCAGCGCGCTGGTCCTGTGGTGGCACAAAGGCCAGCGGCCGCACATCGGCATGACAGCTCAGGCACCGGCGGCAAGTATGGCGGCTACTGCGCGGAAGTAAGCGCTTCCGCCATGGTGGAAATCACCTACTGGCACTGGGTTGGTTTCATCGCCTGCGTGCTGGTGTTTCTGGCGCTCGACCTGGGTGTCTTCCATCGCCACGCCCATACCGTCAAGTTCAAGGAAGCGCTCGCCTGGACCGCCGTCTGGTTTACCCTGGCGATGCTTTTTGCGCTGGGCCTGCGGTCTTTGCGCGGGCCGCACGAGGCTCTCCAGTTTGTCACCGGCTACCTCATTGAACTCTCGCTCTCGATGGACAATGTGTTTGTCATTGCCCTGATCTTCGCCTATTTCCGCGTTCCCGCGCAATACCAGCATCGCGTGCTGTACTGGGGAATTCTCGGCGCGCTGATCATGCGGGGCCTCATGATCGGCCTGGGCGCCGCGCTCATCTCCCGCTGGCTTTGGGTGCTCTACATCTTCGGCGCCTTCCTCCTCTTCAGCGGCCTCCGGATGCTCTTCGTCCAAACTGAGGTCCACCCGGAGAAGAATCGCGTGGTCCAGTGGGCGCGAAAGCTGTTCCCTTTCTCCCCGCAGCTCGACGGACAGAAGTTCCTCACCCATTGGGAGGGCCGCAAGGCGTTCACTCCCCTGGCCCTGGTCTTGTTGATGGTCGAGACCACCGACCTGCTCTTTGCCGTGGATTCCGTGCCGGCGGTGTTCGCCGTGACCCGCAAGCCATTCATCGTCTTCACCTCGAACGTTTTCGCCATCCTGGGTCTGCGCTCGCTCTACTTCCTGCTGGCGGGGGCGATTGGCTATTTCCGTTACCTGAAGTACGGCCTGCCTGTCGTGCTGGTGTTCATGGGGGTCGAGATGTTGCTCGACCCGCACGACCATGCCGCCGCGCTGGTTCCAGATCGAAATCCCGACCTCGGTCTCCCTGCTCGTGGTCGCCGCCATCCTGCTGACCTCGATTGTCCTGTCCGTGACCGTCGCCCGACACGAACGCCAGCCGGATGAAAGGCAGAAGCCGCCGGGATCATGAAATACCGCTGGTCAGTTTCTCCTCCCCAGCCCCAGCTCACGGCGCGGTTGGCCGATGGCCTGAAGATCTCGCCCGTTGCTCGCGCAATGCCTGCTCAACCGCGGCTTGAGCGAACCCGCCGCTATCGCCGCCTTTCTCCAACCCCGGCTCAAGCACCTGGCCGATCCGTTCCGGTTGCCCAACATGGCGGCCGCGGTCGAGCGGCTCCTCCAGGCCCGCGCACGGGGCGAGGCCCTGGTCATCTTCGGCGATTACGACGTGGACGGCGTCACCTCGACCGCGCTGCTGCTCGAAGTGCTGCGCCCGCTTGGCTGGAACGTCAATTACCACCTGCCGCATCGCATGGACGAAGGCTATGGCCTCAGTGCCGACGGCGTGGAACACTGCCTGGCGAAATGCCCCGCGACATTGCTCCTGGCGGTGGACTGCGGCTCGACGGCAGTCGCCACCATCGCCTCGCTGCGGCAGCGGGGTGTGGATGTGATCGTCCTGGACCACCACCAGGTTTCCTCGCCCGCCCCCGAGGCCACGGCCCTGGTCAATCCCCAACTCGGACTCGCTCACGCCTCATGCTCCCCCGGCAACCCGCTCAACCCCGGCGACTCCTCCCCACCCTTCACGGAGCTCTGCTCCGCCGGCCTCGCCTTCAAGCTCGCCCACGCGCTCATCAAGCGCGGACGCGAGATCGGCCTGCCCGGCGCGGCAGAGTTCGATCTCCGCCCGCTGCTCGACCTGGTCGCGCTCGGCACCATCGCCGACCTTGTGCCGCTGACGGGCGAGAACCGCATTCTGGTCTCCGCCGGCCTGGAACGTTTGAACACCACCAAACGCCCCGGCCTGGCCGCCCTGAAAGACGTCGCTCAGTCCCCTGCCCTGCTCGGCACCTACGAAGTGGGCTTCCAACTCGCGCCCCGGCTCAATGCCGCCGGCCGCCTGGAAACCGCCGAAGACGCCCTGCGCCTTCTGCTGGCCCGCGATTTGGCCGAGGCGTTGCCCATCGCGCGGAATCTCGACGCCTGCAACCGTGAGCGGCAGAAGATCGAACGCCGGATCGCCGAGGAAGTCACCGCGGCAGTGCGCGCCAAGTTCAACCCCCAGACGGATTTCGTCATTGTCGAAGGCCAACTGCCGTGGCACATCGGAGTCGTGGGCATCGTCGCCTCGCGGGTGCTGCAGCAGTTCTATCGCCCGACCATCATCCTGGGCGGCGATGGCGAGGCGTTCCGGGGCTCAGGCCGCAGCATCACCGGCTTCGACCTGGCCGCCGCGTTGCGTGAATGCGGCGACCTGCTGATCCGGGCGGGCGGGCACGCGATGGCGGCTGGCTTGTCGCTCTCGTGCGCCAACCTTGGACCTCTGCGCACCCGCCTCAATGAATTGGCCCGCCGTGCCCTCAAGCCCGACGACCTTCAGCCGCCGCTCCGGCTCGACGCCGAGGTCACGCTGAACGAGCTGACCCTGGAATGCCTCGCCGCCTTCGCCCAATTGACCCCGACCGGCCAGGGCAACCCGCCGGTTCGTTTGCTCGCGCGTAATGTCACCCTGCAACGCCCGCCACAACGAATGGGCGCCGATAAGCAGCACCTCAAGCTTTGGGTCACCGACGGCACCGCGGCGCAAGAGGCCGTTTGGTGGAACGCGGCCAATGAACCGCAGCCTCCGCTGCGCTTCGATCTGGCTTTTGTGCCCCAGATCAATGACTACAACGGCCGCCGTAGCGTACAGTTGAAAGTGCTCGACTGGCGCCCGGCGCAGTAGGCCAGAACTCGCTTTCAGAACCCCGAGATCCAAACGCCGAAGGCTCGCGCCCATTCGCCGCCTCGCCGGCGTCGGCCTGCCTCAAACGGGAGGCCACAGCGGCACCTGGGAGGTTGGTGCGAACCGGTCGCGTATTGGTCCGTTGCAAATGGGTTCCAGTTCGGTTCCGCTTCCGTTGTATATCCGTTGCCCACCGGTTAAACGTCCGTTACACATCGGTTATCCGCACGCCATTGCTCCTTCACGTGTCCGGTAGCGCCACCGCGCACTGCTGCGTTAGAGACACGGCCGCCACGGGATTGGGCGCACGCGGCGCTTGAAACGGCTGGCGCAAAGCGGCAACCTGCACCGGATTTATGGTCTCGGCTATTATTGTCGCCGCCGGCAAAGGCACCCGCATGGGAGCGCAGGTGGACAAGCTCTTTTTGGAATTGGACGGGTGCCCCATCGTGGCGCATACCTGGCGGCGGTTCGACGAGGCTGGGTGCATTGACGAGATCCTGCTGGTCGTCCGCGATGGGATGCAGACCGCCCTTGCGGAACTGTCGGCCAAGCACCAATTCCGCAAGCCGTTCCGGTTCGTGGTTGGCGGCAAGGAGCGGCAGGACTCCGTTTGGAACGGGCTGGAGGCGCTGTCGCCGGAGACCGAGATTGTGGCCATTCAGGATGCCGCGCGGCCCTGCACCAGCCAGGCCCTGATTGCCGCCACCGTTGCCGCCGCCCGCGAAGCCGGCGCTGCCGTCGCCGCCCAGCCAGTGACGGATACGATCAAGGAATCGCGCGACGGCAAGCTCATCGAGCGCACCCTGGACCGTTCGCGGCTGTGGGCGGTGCAGACGCCGCAGACGTTTCGTGTGGAAATCATCCGCCGCGCGCTGGCGCAAGTGCGGCAACGAGGCCTGTTGGTCACCGACGACACCGCCGCGTGCGAACTCATTGGCCAGCCGGTCCAGCTTGTGATCAGTGCCGAGCCCAATCCCAAGGTCACCCGGCCCGAAGACCTCGCCTGGGTTGAATCGCTCTTACGCCGCGCGGCGTCTGATAGGAATGGATCGAGTTCCAGTGTTCGACGGCTCCGAGGCGCCCTATTCGGGGCCTCGGATTTCGGATTTCTTTCGGACTTCGGGTTTCGGACTTCGGATTTGGCCTTGCTCGCCAGTCTGCTTCGCCTTGCCGCTCCCCCTTCTCTCCCGCCCTTGCCAACCCGCCTGCCCCCCATTATGGTCTGGCAGCTTGAGATCTTGAGCATTATGAAACGTCGTCTGATTTACGGGCTGGTGGTCACCGCGCTGAGCGTTAACCTGCTGATCGGCGCCCGCCTTTATTTGAACACCGCCCAGGCGGCGGAGAAGGATTCCGCCTACCCCAGCCTCGAGCTCTTTTCCTACGTGATGGAGAAGGTGCGCAAGGACTACGTGGATGGCCAGAACCTGACCTACAAGGACCTGGTCTATGCGGCGCTCAAGGGGATGCTCAGCACCCTGGATCCCGCACAGCGAATTCATGGACCCGGAGAAGTACAAGGAACTCCAGAACGACACCCAGGGGGCCTTCGGCGGCCTGGGCATCGTGATCGCCATGAAGGACAATTTCATCACGGTAGTCGCGCCGATGGAAGACACCCCCGGTTTCCGGGCGGGCATTCTTTCCGGCGACCGCATCATCAAGATTGACGGCAAGAGCACCGAGAAAATGAGCCTGCAGGACGCCGTCAAGGACCTGCGCGGCGAGCCGGGCACCGACGTCGCGCTCACGCTCCTCCGCCCCTCCTCCAACCTGGTCAAGGATTACAAGCTCACCCGCGCCGTGATCAACGTTGACATGGTCAAAGACATCAACGGCAAGAAGGAATTCCCGCTGGGCGACAACAAGATCGGCTACATCCGGCTGGTGCAATTCGGCGAGAAGACCAGCGGCGACCTGGAGGCCGCGCTCAAGAAACTTAAGGCGCAGGGCATGCAAGGCCTGGTGCTGGACCTGCGGTGGAACCCGGGCGGCTTGCTCGAGCAGGCGGTGGATGTCTGCGAGAAGTTCCTGCCGCGCGGCGCGCTGGTGGTGACGACCGAGGGCCGCAACCCCAGCCAGGACTCGGTCCGCAAGGCCATGGGGCGGGGCGACGAGCTGCACAACATGCCGATCGTCGTGCTGGTGAACCTGGGCAGCGCCAGCGCCTCGGAAATCGTCGCCGGCTGCCTGCAGGATTCCAAGCGCGCGATCATCCTGGGCGAAAAGACGTTCGGCAAGGGCTCCGTGCAGAGCATTATGCCCCTCGCCGACGGCTCGGCCTTGCGCCTCACCACGGCCAAGTATTACACCCCCAGCCACAAGGTCATCCACGAGCTACGGCATCACGCCGGACATCGTCGTCCCGCTGACCGACGAGCAGGAGCGCGACATCCAGTTCAAGCACACGCCCGGAGGGATTCAAAGCCTCGATGACAAGGATCGCGAACACGTCCTCAATGCCCGCGACCCGCAACTGGATCGGGCGATGGACCTGCTCAAAGGCATCACGCTGTTCACCCAGCGCGCACCGGAATCGGAGAAGAGAGTGGCCAAGGGCGAGAAGATGGCGGCGAAGTGATCCGAGCGGGCAACGCCATGCCCCTCCTCGCCATCGAAACCTCGTGTGACGAGACCAGCGCGGCCGTAGTTCACCAGGGGCGGGTCCTGTCGAATGTCGTCTCGTCCCAGATCAGCCTGCACGCGGAGTACGGCGGGCGTCGTGCCCGAACTGGCGGCGCGCGAGCACCTGCGCAATTTGATGCCCGTCGCCCGGGCCGCCTTGCGCGAGGCGGCCGTGACGGCCGGACCAACTGGACGCGGTGGCGGCGACCCGCGGGCCGGGGCTGCCCAGCGCGCTGATGGTCGGATTCAAAGCGGCGCAGGCGCTGGCCTTTGTGCTGGGCCGGCCATTTCTGGGGGTTCATCACCACGAAGCGCATCTTTATTCGCCGTGGGTCAAAGGCCAGCCGCCCGCCGCCGATTTCACCCGGTTCCAGCCCAACGTGGCCCTCATCGTCAGCGGCGGCCATACGCTGCTGGTCCATGTTCGCGCGGAACTGGACCATCGTGGTGCTCGGCTCGACCGTTGATGACGCCGCGGGCGAATGCTTCGATAAGGTCGGCAAACTGCTGGGCTTGCCCTATCCGGCCGGACCGGAGATTGACCGGCTGGCGGAGCGAGGCAACCCCAGGGCCTTTGATTTTCCGCGACCGATGATTGACGACCCGAACGATGATTTCAGCTTCAGCGGGTTGAAGACCTCGGTGCGCTATTTCCTGCGCGACCATCCCGAGCTGCTGAATGAGGCACAGCGTGTGCGCGACCTCTGCGCCAGCGTCCAGGCGGCTATCGTGGATGTGCTGGTGACGAAGACGCTCCGCGCGGCCCGGCGCCTGCGAGTCCGATGCGTCACCGCCTCGGGAGGCGTCACGTGCAACCGCGCGCTGCGCCAGGCGCTCGCTGCGGCGTGCGAACGCGAGCGGACTCGCCCTGTCGCTGGCCGAGAAGAATCTTTGCACGGACAACGCCGCGATGATCGGGATTCTGGCGGAGCGAAAGCTTGGGCGCCAACCCGCGCGAACGGCTCCCGAGGCCGACATCCTTCCCAATTGGGCGCTGAGTTGAGTCTCGCGCGCCGGGCCGCCGTTCTGGCGGCGCAGACTGCCCAATGCGCGCTACGCTAAAGTGATGGCTAGCTCACGGTGGCGCCGCACAGGCGACCGGCCTCGCAAAAGAACTCGATCCTGCCCGGGTCGCCAGGTCCCGGCTCGTTAACCCGCAACCGGACCGGTGCCGCGACGGTCGGCGAGCTATCAGGGGCCGCAACGCGCTGCGCGATATTGGCGATCGCGCACTCAAAGCGCGTGGTGTTCCACTCCACGTGCAGCAGCCGCGATTCGATTTCAGGCTCCTCGCAAATGGCCAGCAGCCCGGACGGTGGTTCTTGCAAGCTAACAGGCATGTTTTTCCTCTCCTTTGGCCAGCGGCTGCGGGCGTTTCGGCGGCAGATAATGGAACTCAGCCGCTTTGCCGGCCATTCTAGCCAACCGCGTCGCTGCGGGCTCCGCGAGCAAATCGCGGATCGTGCGCAACAACTTGGGCAAATCCAGCGGCTTCTCCATCAGTGCTCCCACGCCCGCCGCCAGAGCGGGAAAGAGCTGGTTTGGACGGGCGGTAATGATAATCACCGGCAGGAGCGGGTAGTCGGTGCTAAGCTGCTCGAACGTGTCCCAACCGTTCTGCAGCGGCAGGTTCAGGTCGAGCAACACCAGGTCGGGCGCGTTGCCATTCGCCAGTTGGACCGCCTCGATCCCATTCGCTGCCGGGACGACCACATAGTCCTCCTCCTCCAGAACACGCAAAAGCATTCGCCGCACTCCTGGATCATCGTCCACCAGAAGGATCTTATTCTTCATCACTAAAAAAATTTCCCTGTGGCCTGTTCGCGGGCGTGAGTCAAGCCACAGGGAGCGGTGGGTCGCCGCTAAATTGTCCTGCATCACCGGCCAGCCGCATCTTCATCCCACCTGCTGTCATCTTTCGGTTCCTGCCGCAGGCTTCGCTTTCCGCTCTTTACTCGCGTTCAACGAAGCAAGTGTTGTTAAGCCAGTCTCGTGCCAACCCGGCAACAGGCCGCAACCAGCCCTTTCCTGCGGCTTTTCACGCTGTCAGCCCGCGGGCGGAGCCCTGCCGGCTGATAACTGGGTTACCAGTCCCGATAACCGGTTTATCAGTGGCGGGGCAAATCGGGGCTTGGCTTGAGGGAACCGTACGCTGATCCTTTTGGCCAGGCTTATCATGCAATGAGCGGGACCATAAAACACAGGCTGGTGGCATTCGTGCTGGCTATGGTCGGGATGTTCGTTTTGATCGGCTGGGCGGCTCACACGTCCTGGCAACGCGCGAGCGAATTGCGGGAGAGGCTGACGACGGTGCAGTTGCAGAGCTTCCAGATCGCCGATCATTTCCAGCAGACCATCTGGGAGCTCAACAACCTGGTTCTGCGCTACGGCGTCTATCATGATGCCCAGGATTGGGCGCGCTTCCAGAGCGTGAGCGGGAGTTTGGATAAATGGATTGACGACCAGCGCCCCATCCTCTTCACCGACAAGGAAAGGGACGTCCTCGATCTGATCAACGCGGGTTACGACGATTACCTGGCCGCGGCGCGTCAACTTGCGGCCCGCGTGCGCACCAACGCGAGCGTCCTCGACGCCGCTGGTGGAGTTCGCCGATTTCGAGAAGCAATCGCAGCGCATTCTGAACCTCGGCACCCAGTTGGCCAAAGCCCACCTCGAATCCATGGGTTCCTTCCTGACCGATTCCAAGAGAGCCCTCTCCTATCTGCGCGGGGGTCCTGCTCGCCTCGCTGGCTTTGCTGGTCCTGGCGGGCGGTGGGCTGGCCGTGGTGGTCTATCACGAGCTCATCGCGCCGTTGCGGCTGAAGCTGGTGGAGAGCCAGGCGCTGGTAGAACGTCAGGAAAAGCTCGCCTCGCTCGGGCTGTTGGCCGCCGGCGTGGCCCACGAGATCCGCAACCCGCTCACCGCCATCAAGGCCTGGCTCTTCCTCCAGCAAAAGCACCTTCAGCCCGGCACGGTTGAACACGCCGACACTGAAATCATCGCCAACGAAGTCACCCGGCTTGAACGCATCGTCCAGGACGTGCTCCTCCTGGCGCGGCCATCGGAACCGCACCTGGCGGTCGTCACCGCCGACGAGCCCTTGCGCCAGGTCCAGACGCTGCTCAGGCCCCAGCTTGACAAGTCCGGCATCCGGCTCGTGCTCGAGGACTGCCCGCCCGCGCGTATCCAGATTGACTCCCAACAAATCCAGCAGGTCCTGATCAATCTCATCCAAAACGCCGCCGACAGTATCGGCAAGGACGGCACCGTCACGTTACACGTCCGGCTGGACGCCAAACGGCTGGCCAACCATCCAACCGACGTGGTCATCCTTGAAGTGACGGATACGGGCAAGGGCATTCCGCCGGAGGTGCAGAAGCGCCTGTTCGACCCGTTCTTCACCACCAAGGAGACCGGCACCGGCCTGGGCCTTTCCATCGCCGCGCGAATCGTCGAGAAGCACGGCGGCGCCCTGCAGTATCAAACCGATCCCAACCGCGGCACCACCTTCGGCATCGTCTTGCCCCGGGCGGAGGGAGATGTGAAAGGCTAAAGGCTAAAGTGGGGGCATAGTTCGCATCCCAGGGGTGCATCAAGCTCCGATGCGGACCGCGAGCCGTCCCGGCTCGCAGCGCGCAGGAACGCGAGCAATGCCCGATAAAACCAGGGAATCCGGGAGTGCCGGTCGGCCTGCTGCGAGCCGGGATCGGCTTCGCGCTCCGGGCGAGCTTGATCCGAGCCCTGTTCGCATCCTGCTCGCCGCGTTTGTTTCCCTTTAGCATTTAGCCTTTAGCCTTTAGCCTTCAGCCTTTCCGATGAGCAGTGCCGCTAAGATCCTTCTGATCGAGGACGATCCGGGCATCGTCGTCAGCCTCCGCCGATTGCTGGCGGAGGAAGGCCACGAGGTTTTCGTTGAGACGTCGCGGCGACACCGGCCTGGACCGCGCGCGCGAGGGTTCCCTCGATGTGGTCATCACCGATATGCGGCTGCCGGGCTTGGGAGGACTCGAGCTGATCCGGGAGCTTCACGCCGCCAAACCGCGCCTGCCCATCATCCTGATCACCGGCCACGGCACGACTGAAACCGCCATCGAGGCAACCAAACTGGGCGCCTACGATTACATGCTCAAGCCGCTGGAGCTGCCCCAATTCCTCGCGCTGGTCGGCAAAGCCGTCACCAGCAGGCGCCTGATGACCGAGCCGGTGGACCTTGGCCCGCCCGGCGCCGGGCGCGACGCCCTGGTCGGCAACAGCCGCGTCATGCAGGGAGTTTACAAGGAGATTGGCCGCGTCGCCTCCAAACCGGTTAATGTCCTCATCCGCGGCGAGACCGGCACCGGCAAGGAGCTGATTGCCCGCGCGCTCTACCAGCACAGCGACCGCGCCCAGGCGCCGTTCATCGCGATCAACTGCGCCGCGATTCCCGAGACGCTGCTCGAGAGCGAACTCTTCGGGCACGAACGCGGCGCCTTCACCGGCGCGGAAACCCGCCGCATCGGGCGCTTCGAGCAGGCCGAGCAGGGCACCATCTTCCTCGATGAGATCGGCGACATGACCCCCGGCACGCAGATCAAACTCCTGCGCGTGCTGCAGGAGCGCTGTCTCCAGCGGTTGGGCGGCAAGGAAACCATCCCCGTGGACGTCCGCGTCCTCGCCGCCACGAACCGCGACCTGGAAAGCGCGATCCGCCACAAGCAATTCCGCGAGGACCTTTACTATCGCCTGAGCGTCGTCGTCATTCACCTGCCTCCCCTCCGCCAGCGCAAGGAGGACATCCCGGAACTGGTGAAGTACTTCCTGCGCAAATACGCCGCCGAGCTTGGCGTCGCCGACCCTTCCATCCATTCCGACGCCGTGAGTTTTCTCCAGGCCGAGAACTGGCCGGGCAACGTGCGCGAGTTGGAGAATGTCATCCGCAAAGTCCTCCTCTACGCCCAGGGCTACACCATCAACATGGACCATGTCCGCGCCGCCTTGTCCCGCGTGGCCTTGCCGGTTGAAGCCACCCACCCGTCCTTGCGCGAACAGGCGGACGAATTGCTCGCCGGCGCCCAGCGCGGCGAAGTCACCGACGCCCACGGACGCCTCCTCGCCGCCGCCGAGCGCGAAATCATCAGCCGAGCCATCGAGCTGGCCCATGGCAACCAGGCTAAAGCCGCCCGCTGGCTCGGCATTTCCCGCCTGACGTTGCGCGAGAAGCTGCACCAGTTCGGCCTCCACCCGGCGCAAGAACACCCCGAGCCGAGCGCCTGACGCTATTCAAGGTTCAAGGTTCAAGGTTCGGGTCCCGTTAGCCCCCAGCCTTGAGCCCATGCTCCCAGGTGAAAACCTCGGCGACGAGCGCCGGGGCCGGAGGTGCTTCCCGCCCAAGCCGTCAAGGTCGCCATCCAATGGCGGGCTTGGGCCGAGGCCGCCCCGCGTTGGCGGTTGCTCACCGAGATCCAGCGCGCTGGGTGGAAAGACCTGGCTTCCCGAGCTCCTAGCCACGGGCGATTGGCCGATAACAGCTTCCTGCAAGGGCAGCAACTCTACCAGAAGATCAACGGCAACCGCCTGTTCCTCGGTGAACCCTGGCTGGATGAGGCGCCCGATCTGCCCGATTTCAGTGAAAACCCCGTCGGCGACCTGTCCATCACCAACACCGCCGGTACCATTACTTTGTGCCTGCCGGTCGGCACCGCCCCGGAGCATCCCATCCTGGTCTCAGCCAACAAACCGGGAAGCGCCGGGGCGCAGTTTCCGAGTCGCTTCGTGTTCATTGGCCTCCTGCCCGTCCCCGAGAACGATCTCTGCGATATCACCCTGATGTACCTGGCCAAATACCGCGTCCTGGCCACCCACGACCGCGTCTTCATCCAAACCACCCAGCAGTTCAACGGCTGGCGGGGCTTCCGCAGCCAGACCACCGCCGTGGTGCCTGCACCGTAAGTCACTGGTTCACAGGGACATACCAACGGGTTCAGAGCCCGAGACTCCCCTGCCCCTCTTCCCGGTCCCTCCCGCTTGGCCCGCACCCGGGTCTACCGCTGTGACCAGGTAGTGACCAGGTAGTGACCAGGTAGTGACCATGTAGTAAAGGGACTACCTGGTCACTACCTGGTGACTACATGGTTACTACCTGGTCACTACCTGGTGACTACATGGTTACTACCTGGTCACTACCTGGTCACAGCGGTAGAGGGATGCCGGAGTGGTTGAGCATCAGACAGCCGGGGGATAACGAGAACAACCTGTCTTGAGAGCCTATGCAGGTACCGCCAAGAACCCAACAATTCGTCCGTCCATTAATCCATCAATTGGGTTGCTCAGGCTGCGCTGAGCTGACCCATGACCGTTTCGACGGCCTGTTCGGCCTTTACCAGCATCAGCGCGCCGGCACGCGGCTTGATTTCGACCTCGCCCTTGGCCAGCGATTTCTCGCCAATGCCGATGCGGATGGGGAAACCGACCAGTTCCGAATCCTTGAACTTCACCCCGGGCCGCTCGTCGCGGTCGTCGAGAATCACGTCCACGCCGCGCGCGGTCAGTTCGGCGTAAATCTTTTCCGCCAGCTTCATCACGGCGCTCTCGGGGGCGACATTCAGCGGCGTGATGCAAACGGTATAGGGCGCGACGCTGATCGGCCAGATGATGCCGTTATTGTCGTGGCTCTGCTCGATGACCGCCTGCAAGGTGCGCGTGACGCCGATGCCGTAGCAGCCCATGATGGCCGGCTGCTGCTTGCCCGTCTCGTCCAGGAACAGGGCATTGAGCGCCTTGCTGTATTTGGTGCCGAGCTTGAAGACGTGGCCGACTTCGATGGCGCGCTGGATCTTGAGCGGCTTGCCGCATTTGGGGCACGGTTCGCCTGCTTGGACCAGGCGCAGGTCCGCCCAGTGCGCGACCTGGATGTCCCGCTCGATGGCGACATTGCGCAGATGGAAGCCGTCCTCGTTCGCGCCGGTGGTCATTTCGGCGGCATCGCGCAGGCGCTCGTCGGCATAAACCGGGAGGTTGGTCACAGCCCACCGCACCAAGGCTGCCCGGATGCGCCCCGAGCGCCGCAAAGATCTCTTCCGCCTCCGCCGGCCGGAGATGTCGCCGTGCCGAGCGCGCCGACCAGCTTGGCCTCGTTCAACTGGTCGTCCCCGCGCATCAGGATCAGCACCGGCTTGCTGTCCGCCATATACACCAGCGTCTTGATCTGCCGCTCGGCCGCGACATTGTAAGGCGCCTTGCTCAGCGCCTCGATCGTCACCACCCCCGGCGTTGCGAACTTCTCCACTGCGGAGTTCGGACTTCGGACTTCGGACTTCGGCCGACGGCGCTGGTCGCCTTCTCGACGTTCGCCGCATACCCGCAGCCCTCGCAATAACACGACCTCGTTCTCGCCCGTCTCCGCCGGCACCATGAATTCGTGCGAGAACTTGCCGCCCATGACGCCGGTGTCGGCCTCGACCGGCAATGGTCTTGAGCCCGCAACGCTGGAAGATGCGCGCGTAGGCGTCATACATCTTGTGGTAGCTCGCCTGCGCGGCTTCGTCGGTGGCGTCGAAGCTGTAGGCGTCCTTCATGATGAACTCCTTGGCGCGCATCAGGCCGAAGCGCGGGCCGGATTTCATCCCGGAACTTGGTCTGATCTGGTAGAAGTTCTTCGGCATCTGCCGGTAGGAATTGATCTCCCCGGCCACCAGCGTGGTGATGACTTCCTCGTGCGTCGGGCCGAGCACCCATTCCTTCTTCGCCCGGTCGCGCACCTTGAACAGCACGTCCTTGGCGGTCTCGTAACGCCCGCTCTGCTGCCAGATTTCCGGCGGTTGGAGGGCGGGCATGAGCACTTCGAGCGCCCCGGCGCGGTTCATCTCCTCGCGGACGATCTGCTCGACCTTGCGCAGCGCCCGCAGCCCGAGCGGCATAAAGGTGTAAAGCCCGCCGGTAAGCTTGCGGATCAGCCCGGCGCGCAACAGCAGCTTGTGCGAGACAATCTCCGCTTCGGCGGGTGTCTCTTTCAGAGTCGGAATCAGTGTTTGGGTCCAACGCATGGGACGTTAAGTGTAGAACTTTTGCAATAACTTCTCTGGTGACGAAATAATCGGAGCAGACAGGTCCAACCGTCGAAACAATAGCGTGAGCTTTTCGTGGTCAATGTCGAGCAGGTGCGAGTCTCGGCTGACCAGCAGAACGCAGTTCAAGATGCTTGCCTCGGAAATAATCGCGGCGTCGTTCCGTTCCTCATAAGGCAATAAGCCAGACTCACGAAGGCGGTGGATCGCGTTGGCAGCGATGGCTTCCTGGACGGCATTGAAGTCCGCTGGCTGAAACGCCCAACGCTGTCGCATTGAACGGAGGGCCGACATCGCGACGCGTCTGATCGCGGGATCTGGATGAACCAGTGCCTTGTTACCCAGTTCATCCAGAACGGTAGGCGTAACAAGAAATTGCACGGGGTTGAGGCGCCTCCGGATCAGATACCAAGCGTCTGTCGTGGCCTCGTGTCCGTCGGCCAAGCGCATTACCACATTGGTGTCAACGGCAACGAGTTGTGGCTTCTGCATCGGCGCTGTAGATGATTCTAAGCGCCTCGGCTCGGTCCCGGCGGCGCTCTTCATCGGAGAGTTTGTTGCACCGCTGGCGCGTGCGCTCACAAACGGTTTCCCAGTCTATTCGTTTGGCCTTTGGCCTAGCCGTCTTTTGCTTCATACAAGAAATGTGCCTTGCAGGATTAGTCGGGGCAAGCCGCCGGCGCCTATTTGACCGCAATAACCAGCGGAGTGAGTCCCTGAATCCGCACCTCCAGCCGGTCGCCCGACGTGATCGGGCCCACGCCGCTGGGCGTGCCGGTCAGGATGATGTCGCCGGGCAGCAGGGTCATATTGGTCGAGATGAAGCTGACCAGGTGGAAGCAATCGAAGATGAGCTGGCTGGTGTTCGAGTTCTGGCGCAACTGGCCGTTCTGGAAAAGCTGAATGGTCAGATCGTGCGGGTCGGTCTTCGTTTCCACGTACGGGCCCAGCGGGGTGAAGGTATCGAAGGACTTGGCCCGCGCGTATTGGGTCTCGCTGTTCTGGATGGTCCGGTCGCTGATGTCCAGCGCGGCGGTGTAGCCGAAGATGTAGCGCGAAGCCGCGGCGGGGGTCACGTTGCGAATGCGCCGGCCAATCACGATGCACAGCTCGGCTTCGTAGTCGGTCCGGTGGTTGGGGAATGGGATCTCAATCTTCCCGCCGTCCGGAATCAGCGAAGTGGGCGCCTTGAGCCAAATGAGCGGTTCCTTAGGGAGCGGTTTGTTCTGCTCGCGAGCGTGGTCGGCGTAATTGAGGCCAACGGCGATGATCTTGGACGGCGCAACCGGTGTCAGCGTCCGCACGCCCTTAAAGGGTGTCGGCTTCTTCTCGAAGCTGGGCGAACCGAAGACATCTCCGCGCGCGCGGTAGAGTTCGCCCTCAATGACTTTGGCGAAAAAGACCTCGTCGCCCTTTTGAAATCGCCCAATGGCTGCCATATAGTGGGCTTAGCCTAATTGACAGGCTGGCCGGCTCGCAAGCGGAAACGTGATGCGTGATGCGTAAAACGTGATGCGTGAAACGTGAAACGTGATTCCCCAACAAGCTGTCTCCGCTCACGCATCACGCATCACGCATCACGCATCACGTTTCACGCATCACGTTTCAGCCTTTTCCTCCGTCTGCTTGTCAAAGCCGTGGGGCCTGAGTAGTGTCAGGGTATGTTAAGACCGTGTGTTTTGGTTTCAGTTCTGGTCGCGTTCAGCCTGTCGTGCGCGCTGGGCGATACCATTGAGTTGAAAGGCAAGACGGCGGTTGTGGGGAAAGTCCTCGCCGAGAAGTCCGACCATATTGCCGTGGACATTGGCTACACGGTGCTGGTCATCCCGCGCAACCAGATCGTGAAGATCGTTAAGAGCGAGGCTGAGACGCCCACTACGAAGCGGTCACGCGGACGGAAGACCGCCCCCTTCAGCGCCCTGGCCGTCACTGAACCTAAGCCCGGTTTCTATTGGGCGCCCAGCATACCCGCTTCCGTCCGCAGTGTGCGCGAACTGGTGAGCCAAATCGGGGAAGCCGTGGTCCAGGTCCGCACCCCGAGCGGCCTCGGCTCCGGGTTCTTCATCAACGCGGAC
This sequence comes from uncultured Verrucomicrobiae bacterium, assembly GCA_963762555.1. Lineage (GTDB taxonomy): Bacteria > Verrucomicrobiota > Verrucomicrobiia > Limisphaerales > UBA8199 > PALSA-1440. Next base: position 69,198 of record CAVXLO010000037.1, on the reverse strand, counting down.
GGCTTCCTGATCACTAATTTCCACGTCATCGAGGGCGAGACGCAGATCTCCGTCGAGGTCTATCACCAGAAAGACGGCCAGCTTGATCGCGAGACTTACAGGCAGGTGCGCATTGTCGCCCTCAACAAGTTTGCGGACCTGGCCTTGCTCAAGGTGGAGGACAAGGACGCGCCCAGGTTCACCTTTGTCCCGTTGGGCAGTGCCGACGCACTATCGGTGGGGGAGACGGTTTTCGCGATTGGCAGTCCGCTCGGATTGGAGCGCACGGTCACCGAAGGCATCCTGAGCACCAAGACGCGCGAAGTGGGAGGGATCCTCTACCTGCAAACCACGGCCCAGATCAATCCCGGCAACAGCGGCGGACCACTCTTCAACCTGAGCGGTGAAGTCGTTGGCGTCACTAATATGAAAGTCACCTCGGGTGAGGGGTTGGGCTTCGCCATCCCGGTCGAATCGGTCAAGTTCTTCCTCGACCATCGTGATGCGTTTGCCTACTCCAACGACAACCCGGGCAACCCCTATCGCTACCTCGAACCGCCCAGCCGCACGCGGCATGCCCAAGCGCAGGAGTAAGCTCGTTTGATGAATCCTCATCACCTGCGGAGTCGCCGAGAGCCGCGCCGCTTGCGCGCGCAGATTGCGGGTTGCTCAAGCCTTTCGCCGGAATCCAGCGGCCAAACTCGAAGCCCGAAGGCCGAAGCCCGAAAGAAGACCGAAATCCGAAGCCCGAACCTGCCAGATGGTTCATCCCGGTGGAATGGAATTGCCCTGGGGTACCTTGGCCTGCCTGTTCTGATCTCTGAAGGGACTGCGTGCCAAGTCCCTTGGTCCGCACGTTTGGATTTCGGATTTCGGCCTTCCTTCGGGCTTCGGCCTTCGGGTTTCGGGTTTCTCCCCCGCGCCCCATTCGCCTCGCTGGTTTTCCTGGCGCTCCTCCTCTGCCTCGGTCTGAACAGCCGCGCCGCAGTCCCTGCCGCCGAGCAACTGGTGCCGGACGACACACTTATCCTGTTAACCACACCGGATTTCGCGAAGCTGCGCCAGATGAGTCTTAGCTCGCCCAAGGGCATGCTCTGGAACGATCCGGCCATGAAACCCTTCAGGGACAAGTTTGTGTCGAGCTGGCAGGAAGGGGTCATCAAGCCCCTGGAGCGCGAACTCAACACCAGCCTCGGCAGCTATGCCAGCCTGCCGCAAGGCCAGGTGACCCTGGCCTTGACCAAGGCCTCCTGGCAGGGCACGGCTGATCAACCGCCCGGCTTGCTGCTCCTGCTCGATGCCCGCGACAAGAGCGGTCTGCTCAAGACCAACCTTGCCGAACTGCGCAAGCAATGGATGGCCACTGGCCGGAGCCTCAAGACGGTGCGCATTCGCAATGTCGAGTTCGCCATCTTCCCAGTGACCACCAACCAAGTGCCGAAAACCTTGAGCAAGTTCCTATGGCGGCCCCCGGTCTTCGCGCCGGTTTCCGGCAGCCCCGACCTCCAGCAGGGGCCGGTCAACCCGTCCGCCAAGAGCGACCCGTTGCTCGACATGCTCTCGCTCGTGCTGACCACCAGCAAGGAATTGGTCGTCGGGCAAGTGGACTCGCTGCTCGTAGTCGGCAACTCAGTGCCGACCGTCGAAAAGGTGGTCACCCGCCTCACGGGCGGCGCCACGCCGACCCTCGGGGAGACGGCCGCTTACCAAACCAGCCACCAGGCCCTTTTTCGCGACGCACCGTTCTATGGCTGGGTGAATGTGAAGGCCTTCGCGGATATCCTGGGCCATCAACCCACCGACAGCCAGTCGTCCGAAGTCCCCGATCCCTTTGACTCGCCCACAGCGGAAAAGGTTATTCGCAGCACCGGGCTGGCGGGTTGCAAGGCGCTCGCCTTCAGCCTGAGCAGCTCGACCGAAGGCTCGCTGCTCGATCTGTTCCTCAGCGTGCCGGAAGCTGCCCGCCAGGGGATCTTCCAAATCCTGGCCGGCCCGGCGAAAGAGGCCAGTCCCCCGCCGTTCATCCCGGCGGACGCGGGCCAATTCTTTCGCTGGCGCCTGGACGGACCGCAGACCTGTGCCACCCTTGGCAAGGTGCTCACCGCCCTTTCCCCGCAGGCGCTCGGCGCCATCAAGCTGATCCTCGACACCGCCGATGCCAGGGCCAAACAGACCGATCCCGGTTTCGATCTCAAGCAAAGCCTCCTGGCCAATCTCGGCGACGACCTCATCACTTATGAAAGAGCGCCCCGCGGCGGGACTGCGGCAGCCTTGCCGTCGCCCCCTTCCCTTTTCCTGCTCGGGTCACCGAACCCCGACCGATTGGCCGTCGCGCTCAAGCGCCTCTTTGTGATCTTCCCGCAGGGCGACACGCAGGCCGAAAGAGAGTTCCTCGGCCGGAAGATTTTCTCCGTCCCGCTGCCTCCGCTGTCCATGCTGATGCCGGGTCCTTCGCAAGGGGGTGCCCCGAGCACTCTAAGCTGGGCCGGGAGCGGCGGGTACGTGGCAATGTCCACCGACACGGCCCTGCTGGAGGAATACCTGCGCAGCAGTGAGAGCCAGGCCAAGCCCCTGCGCGAGAAGGCCGGCTTGCTGGAGGCCGCCCAGAAGGTGGGCGGCATGGGGACTGGGTTCTTCGGGTATGAAAACGAGGCCAGCGCGATGCGCGCCGCCTTCGCTGCGGCGAAGAATGACCCCGGCGCATCCACCAACGGCATTGGCCCCACCCTTTTCCCCGCCCTGCCCGGCATAAGCGGCCCGGAAAAGAACCTCAGTGCGTGGATGGACTTCTCGCTGTTGCCCCCGTTCGATCAGGTCGCCCAGTACTTTTATTTCACCGTCTATGCCGCCAGCGTCAACGTGGATGGCCTCAGCTTGAGAGTATTCGCCCCCACGCCCCCTGCCCTGCGCAGCAAGCCAGTCGCAACCTCCGCCTCAAACGGGCACTAGTATAAGGATTCTCAATACTGCGAAACGCGGACTGCGCACCCTTTGGCTTGGTGCTGCCATGGTACCACCCTGGACATACCCTGGTATCATAGAAACCCCGCTCTTCCTTCCCGACCGGGCCGTTCCGGCCACCGGCCTCGCCGGGTCGCATCCCGAAACATCAATGGGACTAATGGCACGGGGGGAAGGCAGGCTCCGCGTTCGTTGCTGGTTTTCAGGGAGGCTCCAGGAGCCTGCCTGCCTTGGGAGCTTCTCACTTTTTGTACATCGCACGCTGTTTTGCAGCGGCACTTGCCTCGTCATGAGCGCCGTTCCCCCTCACCCCGGCCCTCTCCCTCAGGGAGAGTATTTTTTTAGCGGGGAGCGCGCCCGCCTCGGGCGCAGCGAACGGCGCCCCCGCCGTTCGCATCCGGTGCGGCAGTGTTCGGCGCGGGGGCGCGCCGAACGGCAGCCGGGGCGGCTGCGCTCCCCGCTAACCGTTTCGTTAAACACATACCAGGGAGAGACCCCCCCCGACCTTTTGACGCGCTTTGCGCCCCTGAACCCAGCGAAGTGGTCAAAAACAGCTATTCTTCGCAACATGCTGGGGCACAATGCATTACGAAAGTCGTATTTTAGAGGTTCATGGGCAGGGCCGGGGTGAGGGGAACGGGGCTCAAGTAGAGCAGAGGACTGAGAATCCCGACCCCAAAGGTCGCACTCCGTGTCACAGCGTCTGATTGCGTCTCACGAACATCGCTTTCGATCCGGTGTTTATGCGCGATTCTCAACTTTGGTGCAAAATCGCGCGTGTTTACCGATGTGGGATCGAATTGGGGTAAAAGTAGAACAAAGTAGAACACCACCTGACAACGGCGCGGTTCCCATCGCGAACTTGTCGCGGGTGGCTGGAAGCCGGACTTGCCGTAGGCCAGGATGCCTGCCGCCACTCAAGTCTCCCGGTTTGGTCGCTACGCTGTCCGAGCCTTTGCACTTCCGCCAAGGTCGCTAAGAAGGCGGCGCAATTGACGGCGAGAAATAACCGCCGATGGCAGTTGCTGCGCTGGCACTTGTCAACAAAAGGGCCAATAGATAGTCTGCCAGAGTGAACGTGTTACAATGGCGGTATCCGGATCGCCACAAGGCATGGCTTGGCTGGGACCACTGCAATTGGACGTGGTTTCTCTTTGTACTTCAGGCACCAACACCAAATGCAGTCGAAATCCGTGTTCGGTCGGCTGCGGGCCCTGCGCCATTCGATACAATTCGGGTCGGATCCTGTGAATAATCCAGACTCCAGCACGACCAACGCGCCAGCGCCTCAGAGTTCCGATAATCCGCACCAGACGGAGATTGCTTCGCTCCTGCGCCGACTCGAGTTTCAACGATTGTTGAGCGAGGTTTCGGCCCAGGTTATTAACCTGCCGGCGGAGCAGATCAACGGGCACATTAACCGGGCGCTGGGTCGGGTCGCGACCTTTCTCGGATTCAACCTGTCCGCGATCGCCAAGTTCTCCGGACGGGGCAGCGCGGGGGAGGTCACCCATATCTGGACGGCGGAGGGTCTGCCCCCCATTCCGCCGGGCTTCACGGAACTGGATTTCCCGTGGATTGCCGAGCGCCTGATGCAAGGCTACCGAGTCTATTTCACCTCATTGAAGGACCTGCCGAGGGAGGGGGAACGGGACCGCCAGACATACGAAAAGTTTGGCGTACAAAGCGGGTACAACTGGCCTTTGCGAGCGGGAGGAGTAGCGCTGGGGAATTTGTGCCTGGCATCCGTCGGCCAAGAGCGACCCCTTCCGGGTGGCTTCGAGCACGATCTGGAACTGCTGGCGCAGGTCATGGCCAGCACCCTCGCCCGCCAGCGCGACGATCTGGCCTTGCGCGAAAGCGAGGCGAGGCTAAGCCTGGCCGCGGATGCTGCCGGGATGGGCTTATGGAGCCTGAATCTTGCTACCGGTCGCCATTGGCTCACCAAAAGGACCCGGGAGCTATTCCACATTTCCGCCGAGGAAGAGGTGACCTTCGAGCGATTCCTGGGCCTGGTCCACCCTGACGATCGGGAACGGGTTCGCCAGAAAGTGCAGACGGTTGTGCAGTCGAAGGACGAAGGCCGAGTCGAATACCGTATCGTTCTGCCCGACGGAAGCACGCGCTGGATCCTCTCGCGGGGTCGCGTCCAATGCGATGGCTGCGGCAAGCCCGATCGTCTGATGGGGGTATCGGTAGATCGGACCCTGCCGAAGCAAGCCGAAGCAGCGTTCAACGAACTCCAGACGACGCTGAAGGCGATCATTGACAGCACGCACGATTTGATATGGAGCGTGGACCCGGTTTCATTCGGCCTGATGACCTTCAACAGGGGCCTGCATGATTACTTCCGGCAGGGCCGGGGTATCACGCTTAAGCCGGGGATGCGGCCCGAGGACCTGTTTCCGCCGGGCGAATATGTTGAGCGGTGGCGTGGCTTTTACCAGCAGGCGCTCCGAGAAGGTCCCTACACGGCGGAATACCTGGTTTCCGCTGAGAATCGATTATTGCAGCTCAGTTTCAATGTGCTGAAGCAAAATGGCAGCGTTTTCGGGGTATCAGTATTTGGCAAGGACATTACGGAGCAGAAGAACGCCGAACGCGACGCCCACGAGCTTCGTGCCAATCTCGCCCATTCGGGACGCGTCACCGTTCTCGGGCAACTGGCCTCCTCGATCGCCCACGAACTCAGCCAGCCACTCGGGGCCATCCTGCGCAACGTTGAAACGGCTGAACTCCTGTTAGAGATGCGCTCGCCGGACCTGGAAGAACTGCGCGCCATCATTACCGACATTCACAGCGATGACCAGCGGGCCAGCCAGGTGATCGAACCGACTGCGCTCTTTGCTCAAGCGGCGCAGCCTCGAACTGCAGCCGCTCGAAATTGACGGCATGATCGCCGAGGTCCTCTCGCTGCTCCAGCACAATGCCTCCGCGCGGCGGGTGAAGCTCGGTTACTTTGCCACGCCCGGGCTCCCCAAGGTCCAGGGCGACCGAACGCATCTTCAGCAAGTCCTGCTGAATCTGATCGTCAACGCGATGGATGCGGTCGCCGGAGTTCGAGCGGACAAGCGGAACATCCAGGTCACGACGCAGCCGTTAGGCGTTCAGGAAATCGAAATTCAGGTCTGCGACAATGGTCCGGGGATACCCAGCGAGGTTTTAGGACGGCTTTTTGAGCCCTTCTTTACGACCAAATCCAGCGGCATGGGCATGGGCCTGGCGGTTTCAAAGACCATCGTCGAAGCGCACAAGGGTAAGATCCGGGCTCAGAATCGCCCGGAGGGCGGCGCGTGCTTTTCTTTCACGCTGCCGGTTGGGTGTGGCGAGGTCGCCTCGCAGGCAACCAGCAAAGGGAACCCAAACAATGAATCTTGAGCCGTCAAATCCCCAATCTCCCGCCATCCCGCCACTCCCACCAGGCGGCGGCGAATCGCACCAGGAAACGGTCTTCATTGTGGATGACGATGTTTCATACCTGCGCTCCGTTTCGCGGTTGCTGCGCGCTTCCGGCTTTCGGGTGGTCATCCACAACTCGGCGGAAGAGTTCCTGGCGATGTTGAAGCCCGACGCGGCCGGTTGCGTGGTCACGGATTTGATGATGCCGGGTATGGACGGTATGGCGTTGCAGCAGGCGCTCCAGAAGTCCGAGTCGCCTTTGCCGATCCTCTTCCTCACCGGTCAGGGCGACATCCCGGCCAGCGTGCAGGCCATGCGGCGCGGCGCGGAGGATTTTCTGACCAAGCACGCGCCAAAGAAGGAGCTGATCGCGGCGGTAAACCGCGCCCTGGCCGCGAATGAGCAAGATCGCGCTAAGCGCGCCCGCTTGCGAGCGCTCCGACAGCCGTTTGAACTATTAACCGGCCGTGAGCGCGAAGTCCTCCAGCACGTCATCCAGGGCAAGCTGAACAAGCAAATCGCCGCCGACCTCGGCATTCACGAGCGCACGGTAAAACTTCACCGGACCAATATCACCACCAAGCTCCGGGTGCACTCTGTGGCTGAGCTGACTCTCATGGCTCAGGAGGCGGGGTTTTTGAACGACGAGCGGGAGGAGTGATTGACCGCATTGGCTGGTGGTCCTTAACCTGGTGGTTGGGATCACCACGGGTTTGCCCTAAGGGTTCGAGCCAGCCGTCACCCAGCGATCTTCCCCAAAGGGCAGTGGCGGCCGTCTTGACGTTTCTGGGAGTATGCCCCTGATTAAATCCCGGGACGGATCAGGGCCTGGCCGGCAGCACCAACCAAGGCCAGCCGGGCAGTTTTGCCGGGCTGCGCCCGTGACCTGGGACGGCTCTGTTTACAGGGCGACCCAGGCGGGCGGCCCCGGCCGGGCGCGCCGCCCAGGGCCGGGCCACGGTTGGCGTGACTGAACCTTCAACGTTTATAATGCCGATATGAAGCCGCTGGATGAGAACCGAGCGGGGCGCATACTGCAGTCCCTGGCGGAATCGGTCATTCGTCATCGGCGATGGTTCTGTTATGGGCAACTGCTGCTGGCTCTGGTCTGCCTTGGCTATACAGTTACGACGCTACAGCTCAGCACGGATAGGAATGATTTGATTTCGGTGCGAGAGTCTCACCGGCGCCAATTCCTGGCATTCAAAAGGGCATCGCCAGTTTGGGTGGGGTCATGGCCATCGGCACCGGCACGTGCGTGGTAGCTTCTCTGGCCTTCCTGCCTGCCGTCTTAACTCTCCTTTGTCGGATTGGCTGGCGCCCCACCGACCCGCCCCAAGAAAGCGCTTAGCGGTATCGGAACTCGCGCCGGCACTGCCGCCTCGCGCTGAACCGACGGCGCATTGTGAAGGCCGGGCACTGAGGCCCTATTGAGGCTCGCCAACCGAAGCACCTGAGTATAGGCTACGGGGCAGTCCGTGATAACAGCGTTGTTTAGGTCGCCGCAGCGTATGGTCTGCCTGGCGGTGTTGCTGCAAAGCCTGGCCGGCTTCAGTTTTGCGGCCCGGGCCGATCTTCCCCACCCCCCCGCTGGCTCCGAGTATCTTCTCCGTGGCTGGAGCACGGAGGATGGTCTGCCCGAGAATTCGGCCACCGCCATCGCGCAAACACAGGATGGTTACCTTTGGTTCGGCACCTTCAGTGGCCTGGTACGCTTTAACGGAGAAAGGTTCATGGTCTTCAATCCGGCTAACTCGCCACAGTTGCCCGACGCGGGAATCGTGAACCTCCATGCGGACAAGCGCGACCGGCTCTGGGTCAGCACCCTCGCGGGATTGGTTGTAAAGGAGGGCACACAATGGCGCTCGGTGGGAACCAACGAGGGTTGGGTCGGGAACTATGTCCGCTCCTTTGCCGAGCGGCTCAACGGCGATCTCCTGCTCACCACTTTCGATGGCCACGTGCTGGCGGTTGAGCATGACCGGCTTACTGAGCTTCCCCCCCCTCCGGGCGAGCCAGGCCAGGGCTATTTGGGCGCAGTGGACGAACACGGCCAGTGGTGGTTGGCGCAGCACCGTTTCCTTGGCTATTGGAACGGCCAGCGATGGATCCAGGTCCGCTCTCTAAGCCCATCACTGAACCGCTCGCAGGTGGCCTGCGCCTCCGCGCGCGGCGGCGGAGTCTGGGTGCTTCTGGCCAAGGAACTGTTGAAATTTCGTGAAGGGAAGGCAGTGTCCCGTGTTTCCCTGCCGCAGTTGAAGGGCGGCATCTGGTCCATGTCCGAAGACAGCCGGACGAACCTTTGGATTTGCAGTTACGATTACACTGGCGTCCCATAGAAAGTTGAAGAAACGGTTGGAAATTTCATGAAAGCCTGCCACAAGGCAGGTAATGAAAAACACAAAACTTCCAACCGCGTCAAAATTCACTGATTGTCCGCCAGCTTTGCAACTATATTCCCAACCATTTGGTGCCCAAGTTGGCTCGAGAGACCGGAGTCGATGAGCAGGCCCGCACCTATGATGAGTGGAGCCACATTGTCACCCTGTGTTATGCGCAGGTAACCCACAGTATCGGGCTGAACGATGTCTGTGACGCGCTGCAACTCAACTCCGGGCCCTTGTCGGCGATTCGAGGGGCAACGCCACCCACCCGCAACAATCTCTCGCACGCCAACAAGGTGCGGGATCCGATCATGGCCGAGAAGCTGTTCTGGGCGGTGTATGAACACTTGGGGAATATCTCGCCCAAGTTCGTCAGCGGGAAAGCCGCTAAGCGGTTCGCACGCAAATTCAAGCGGACGATTCACTTGGTGGACTCGACGACCATTCAGTTGATTGCCTCGTGTATGGATTGGGCCAAGCACCGGCGTCGCAAAGCCGCCGCCAAGTGTCATTTGCGCTTGGACCTCCAGAGTTTTTTGCCGCGCTTTGCGATCATCGACACGGCGCGGGAGGCCGACGCCAAGCGCGCCCGGGAACTGTGCGCCGGGATTAAAGAAGGTGAAATCGTCATATTTGACAAGGCTTACGTGGATTTTGACCATCTCTGGAGTCTGGAGGACCGTGGGGTGTTTTGGGTGACGCGGGCCAAAGAGAACCTGCAGTTTGAGGTGGTGGAGACCTACCCGGTGGCGGAGGGCGGCAAGATCGTTTCCGATGAACTGGTCGGGTTGAAGAACGCGGGATCGCAAAAGGCCTACCCGGAGCTCATGCGGCGGATCGTGGCGTGGGTCGAGGTGGACGGCAAAGAGCGCCTGATGACCTTCTTAACCAACCACCTGACCTGGAGCGCGAGCAGCGTGGCGGAGTTGTATCGGTGTCGTTGGGGCATTGAAGTCTTCTTTAAGCAGATCAAGCAGACCTTGCAGTTGGCCGACTTCCTGGGCACCAGTGCCAATGCGGTGCGGTGGCAGATTTGGACGGCTTTGCTGGTCTATCTGTTGCTCCGATACTTGGCCTTTCTCTCGAACTGGGCGCATAGCTTCAGTCGGCTATTTGCCATCGTGCGCACGTGCCTATGGCGCAAGTGGGACTTACTCAACCTCCTGGCGCGCTATGGGACAGCCGGAGGCAGCTTCCGTTATCTGGCACGACCAGAACAGGCGTTTTTCCCGGGATTCGTCTGAGGCTATGGGACAGCCGGCCTCACCCCAGCCAACACAACTCAAACCGCCACCCAAAATGACCTGAAATTCTTAAAGCGCTTCCGCCGTGGCCTGTTCAATTCCTTCGGAAAAACGAAGGATCACGCTCCGGTTTTGCCTCCTGTGGGATGCCAGTGGTTACGATTCGGGGTTGTACCAGCTAAATCCCAAAGGGGATCTGTGTCACTGGACCACTACCAATGGATTGGGGTCTGCCTCCACGCGCGTTGTCTTCGAGGATCGGGAGGAGAATCTGTGGGTTGGCTCGAGCGGCGGTGGACTGACCCGGCTCAAACCGCGACGGTTCTTCGAGGTGGGCGCCGGAAGCCCGCTATCCGGACGACTGGCTCGATCGGTTTCATTGGCCCGCGACGGGGGCATGTGGATTGCCACCTTTAACGAAGGGCTCCTCCGGCAGGATGACGCCGGAGTCTCGGCGATATCGGTCCCCGGTCCGACCAATCGGAGCGCCTATGGTCTATCGGTGCTGGAGGACCGGGCTGGACGTCTCTGGTATGGTGACAAGGATGGTTGCTGGTGGCAGAGCGGCCAAGGAGTCTTTGAGAAGGTGCCACTCCAGCCGTCCGGCGACGCCAACGTCAGCGCGTTGTTCGAGGATTCCAAAGGTCGCGTTTGGATCGCCACCCGGGACGGCGCCGTAATTTACGATGGCAGCCGCTTTCAACCGCTGGGGTTCGAGGCAGGTTTGCCGCGGGGTGAAATCGTTTGTTTTGGCGAGGACAAGTCTGGCCATGTCTGGCTGGCCGGATCGGAAGGCGTGTTTCGCCGGGAGAAAGATCGTTTCGCAGAGATTCGCACTGCCGACGGCCAGCCGCTGCGAGGAGTGCTTTGCTTCAAAGCCGATGCCGACGGCACGCTGTGGATGGGGACGCGGGCCGCGGGACTGATCCGTTGGCGGAATGGGAAGATGGACCGCCTCGGTGTGGAGAACCATCTGCCGGATCTGGAGGTGCGTGGCATCATTGAGGACGAACTGGGTTATTTCTGGATGCCCTCGAACCGTGGTATCTTGCGCGCGAGTCGGAAGGATCTCTACGCCGAGGCTGACGGCGCCACCACAAGCCTGGTCGTTCAGCTTCTGGATCGCAATGACGGCCTGCCCAGCCCCGAATGTTCCCCCTCCCAGCCCAACTGCGTGCGCGACGCCGAGGGCAAGTTAAGGTTTGCCACCCAGAAAGGCGTGGCGGTGACTGATCCGGCCAGCTTCCGCATCAACTCGCGGCCTCCTCCAGTGCAAGTCGAACAATTGCATTATCACTTGGCAGGGACCAAGCCCAAGGAAGTGGGCAGGCGGGCTTCCGATGCCCCGAACGAGGTCCGCTTCTCGGCGCCGTTCCCGAGGCCGCTGCGCCTGCCGCCGGGCAGTTACGGGCTGGATTTCGAATTTGCGGCGCTCAGTTACAGCGCTCCGGAGAAGGTTTGCTTTGATTACCGGTTGGAAGGAACTGATCCGGATTGGCAGCATGTGGGGGATCTTCGAACCGTTACGTTTCATCAACTGCCGCCCGGTGAATACGTCTTCCGCGTCCGCGCGGCCAACAACGATGGTGTCTGGAACGAGACCGGCGCCAGCCTTGCCTTCACCGTGCAGCCGTTCTTCTGGCAGACCTGGTGGTTCCGCGCCGGGACGGCGCTGCTGCTCATCGCGCTGGGCGGCGCATTGGTTTGGTCCTCGTCTCGCCGAAGGGTTGCCCGCGCTCTGGAGCGTGAAAGCCTGGCGGTCGAGATGCAGCAGTTGCGCGACGGGCTGGCTCACTCCAGCCGTGTTTCAACGATGGGAAGACTGGCTTCCGCGCTCGCGCATGAGCTGGGCCAGCCCCTCGGCGCTATCCTCCGCAATGCTGAGGCTGCCGAATTGCTCATCGAAGAGGAACCTCCCGACCTGGCCGAGGTTCGCGCTATCCTCACCGATATCCGCCAGGACGAGCAGCGAGCTGCCGGGGTGATCGACCGCATGAGAACTCTCCTCAAACGGCGCGGCGTGGAGCGAACGCAACAGTCCATTGGGGATTTGTTGCAGGAGGTCGTGAGGCTGGCCCGGCCCGACGCGCTCGAACGCAAGGTCTCATTGACCCTTGAGATTGCTCCTGACCTTCCCCCGGTGTGCGGCGATCGGATCCAGTTGCAGCAGGTGGTGCTCAACCTGCTCCTCAACGGCATGGACGCAATGAGCCACCAGCCGCCCGAGACCCGGCGGGTCATCATTCGGGCGCGAAGGACCGAAGGGCAGGCCGTCGAGGTGAGCGTGCGGGACACCGGCCCGGGCATTCCCGCAGAGAGCTTCTCCCGTGTGTTTGAACCGTTCTTCTCAACTAAACCGCAGGGCATGGGCATGGGTCTGGCTGTATGCAGGATGGTCATCGAGGCGCATGAGGGAAAAATCTGGGCGGAGAATCGGCCGGACGGCGGCGCGTGTTTCTATTTCACCGTTCCGGTGGCGAACGAGGTGAGCGGTAAGCAGTCATTAGTGAACGCCTCGGGGCGGAGGACTTCCTGACCAAGCACGCCCCCAAAGAGGAGTTGATTGCCGCCGTGAACCGCGCCCTGGCTCGCAACGAAGCGGATCGGGCGGAGCGCGCGCGCATGTCGGCCTTGCGCCAACCCTTCGCGCTGCTGACCGAGCGCGAACCCGAAGTCCTCCGGCAGGCTGTGGCCGGCAAACTCAACAAGCAGATCGCCGCCGACCTGGGCCTCCAGGAGCGCACGGTGAAGCTGCATCGCACCCATATCACGACCAAGCTCCGGGGGCACTCGGTGGCCGAGTTGACACGCATGGTTCATTACCGCCCTCCCGCTCCCGACCTTCCCCAAAGGGCAGTAGCCGCCGTTTCTATCTTTCTGAGAAGATGCCCCCATGCAATTGGGCGGCGTGGACAACAGCATCACTTATGTGGCGGTCGTGGACGATGACGAAGGCGTGTGCCGGTCCTTTGGCCGACTACTTCGCACCGCCGGATTTCAGCCGGTTACCTACCTCTCAGCCGAAGCCCTGCTCGAGGATGTCAAACGTCCGAAGTTCGATTGCCTGGTGCTCGACATCCAGTTGGAGGGGATGTCCGGCCTGGAACTGAGCCAGCGCTTGTCGGCGGTCAAAGATCCGACGCCGGTCATCTTCATTACCGCCCACGATGAGCCGGAGGTGCAAGCTCAGGCTCTCGCCTGCGGTTGTGCCGGCTTTTTCCGGAAGACTGACTCCGGGCAAAGGGTGCTGGATGCCATCCGGCTAGCTACTCACAGCGCTCACCACCAGGCTGCGCATACCGCGCCGGGCTCTGGCAAGCCACCCGCCCGGAAACCATGACCACGAAACCAAACATCCGAATCCTCCTTCAATATTTGACACCAGTAACGCAATGAAACCAAGACGGGGCCCTGGCACCCAGGTCCGCCGAACAACCAAAAGACACACCATGAAAAACAATAATACCCTGAGATTCGCAAAACAGTCATGTCTGACCCTCGCCCTGGCCGCGCTCGCGCTGCCGGCTTTCGCACAACAGCCGAGCGCCCCCGAGCGCGCCGCCATGCTCAAGGCGACCCTGGCGGCCAGTCAGGTCCTCATCAAACAATACGAGTGGGTTGAAACCACTGTCGTCAGCGTCAAGGGCGACGAGAAGTCCCGCAAGCAAGAGCGCTGCTACTACGGCGCCGACGGGGGCGTGCAGAAGGTGCTCTTGACCCAAAGCGCCCCCCCGCCCAAGAAACGCGGCTTCTTTCGCCGCAAGATCTCCGAAAGGAAGCAGGAGGAACTGACGGACTACATGAAGAACGCCATCGCCCTCGTGAAAAGCTACGTGCCCCCCAGCCCGCTGCGGATCCAGGCGGCCAAAGATATGGGAAAGGTATCCATCGAGATCCTCCAGCCCGGCAAACGTGCCCGCCTCAATTTCCGGGATTATGAAAAGCCGGGCGATATTCTCGGCGTGGAGGTGGATCTGGCGAATAATCGCCCGTTGGGCTTGAAAGTTTCCACCTACCTGGACGACGCCGCTGACGCCGTCACACTCGGCGTGCGTATGGGCCAGTTGAACGACGGCACCACCTACGCTTCGAACGTCACGCTTGATGCCAAGGCCAAGAACCTCAAGATCACAGTGCAGAACAGCGGCTACCGGAAGACGATGTAGTCCCCGGCCAGCGAGCACAAACCTAGCCTATGAGAACTCAAATCGCTGCTCTCCTGCTCGTCCCGCTGCTGGTGGCGGGGAGTTCCAACTGCTTCACCGCAACCGCTCAAACGGCCGACCCGGGCTGGCCGCGTGTCTTCAAGCAGGCCGGCAAACAACTCACCGTCTATCAGCCCCAGGTGGATTACTGGAACGGATACACCAATCTCCATTTCCGCTGCGCCATCGCCGTCAAAGGCGTGTCGAAACAGGAGAGATTTGGCGTTGCCGAGGTGGACGCGCTCACCATCACCGATCATGGCGCCCGGGTTGTCGCCCTGGTAACGCTCAAGCGCGACCTGCGCTTTGCCAACGTGCCGGAGCCGGAGTTGACATACCTGCGCCAGGCGGTGGACCAACTGCGTCCCGCCAGCCAGGTGACCACCCTTTCCCTGGATCGGGTCATTGCCTATTTGAACCCGGCCACCGAACCGATTCAGCGCCCAGTGGAAGTGAACCTCGATCCGCCGAAGATCTTCACCAGCACCACCCCCGCGATCCTGGCGATGTTCATGGGCGAGCCGCAGTTCAAGCCCGTGGAAACCAACCGCACCAACCTCCTCTTCGCCGTCAACATCAACTGGGACGTGCTCTACGATTCCGCGAACCGGCAGTATTACCTTCTCAACGGCGAAGGTTGGCTGACCGCGCCGGACGTGCTCAAGGGGCCTTGGGTTCCGGCCCGGACCTTGCCGCCCTCCCTCTACTCCCTCCCGGCGAATGAGAACTGGGCAGAGGCGCGGAAGCGCCTGCCCGGCAAACCGGCCAAAGTCGCCCCCACCGTCTTCGTGACGACGGAACCCGCGGAGATGATCCTGACGGATGGCCCTCCCAGCTACATGCCCGTTCGCGGGACCCGTTTGCTGCGCGTGAATAACACGGACAGCGTGCTGTTTTTGCATAGTGGCGATGGGAAGTTCTACTTCCTGGTCGCGGGCCGCTGGTTTCGCGGGGATAGTCTCTATGGGCCGTGGTCCGCGGCCAGCAAGGATCTGCCGGCGGACTTTGTACCAGATCCCCGACGATGATCCGGCGGCCTTCGTGAAGGCCTCGGTTCCCGGCACCCGCGAAGCGCAAGACGCGGTCTTGTTGGCCTCCATACCCAGCAGCACCACGGTGCAGCTTGCACCCGTCACTGAAACCGTGACCTACAGCGGCGCGCCACAGTTCGTCGCCATCCCGAGCACGACTGTCCAGTACGCCGTGAATACTCCAAACCAGGTGTTCCTGGTGAGTGGCGGCTATTACTGGTGCTACGGGGGCGCTTGGCTCACGGCGCCCACCCCAAGCGGGCCTTGGACCTACTGCACCAGCGTGCCGTCGGCCATCTACACCATTCCGCCGTCCAACCCCAACTACAATGTCACGTACGTCGTGGTTCAAAGCTCGACCCCGACGACTGTCGTTTACAGCCAGACCGCCGGCTACAGCGGGCAATACGTGGCGGCGACGGGCGTGCTGATGTTCGGCATGGGCGTGTTGGTGGGAGCGGCCATAGCCGACCACCACGACAACTACTACCATTACCCGCCCCCATGTCATTACTCGTATGGCTGTGGTGCGGTGTATCACTACGGTGGCGGCGGCTACTATGCCTCGGCGCACGTCTCCTACGGTCCCTACGGCGGGGCTGGGCGGACGGCCTCCTACAATCCTGCCACCGGTACTTACGCGCGCTCGAGCTATGCGTACGGTCCGTACGGCAGCGCCAGCCGCGGGGCGGCTTATAATCCCTACACCGGCACCTCAGCGGCGGGGCGCACGGTCAGCACGCCTTATGGGAGCGCCAGGCAAGGTGCCGCCTACAATCCTTATACCGGGGCCCGGGCCGCCGGCGGGCAGGTCAACACGGCCTATGGCTCGGCGGGGCGAGGCGCCGCTTACAATCCAACGACGGGACAAGGCGCGGCGGGCCGCTATGCCTCCGGCGCCTACGGCAGCGCCGGCGCGGTGCGAACCACCGAGGGCAGCGGCATGGTCGCTTGGGATACGAAAAACGGCCAGGGTGCGGTCGGCAAGACCCGGTCGGGCGATGTCTATGCGGCGAAAGACGGGACCGTTTACAAGAAGGACTCGGGCGGGGGCTGGTCCCAAAACACGGGCAGCGGCTGGCAGAGCACCGCTAAATCGCAGTCCAGCTCCTACAGCGGTAGTGGGAAGCCGCAAACCAGCTCCTATGGCAGCACGGCCAGACCGCAATCAACATCCGCCACTTCCAGCAGTTGGAGCCAGAACAAGCAGAGCCTGGAATCCCAGTCACAGGCGCGCCAGTCACGGCAACCAGCAAACCCAAAAAGCCCAGTCGTATCAAAGGTCTTCCAGCTCCCGCGGCAGCAGTTACAGCGGCTCTCGCAGCAGCAGCCGCGGGGGCGGACGCAGCCGATAGCAAGAGCCAGCCTCCAACCCGAACCGCACACCCCAATGGCACTTTTTCCCGCACCTGGTAAGGCTGGCACGCTGCGCGCGGTGTTGCGCGGGTTCGGCCTCATGGTGCGCGGTGGCGTGCTCCTCCTCCCAACGCTCTGGGCGGCGGCAGCCTTGTACTTCGATGTGCGGGTGCCCTGGCTCCGTCTGCCTTTGGCCGCAGTGTATATGCTGGCAGTGCTGGCGGTCTGGGTGCTCATCAAACGCCCCAGGCTCGCGGCCGGGCTGACCGCCGGCGCTTTCGTGCTGGTGCTCGCGTGGTGGTGCACGCTCCAGCCCTCCAACGACCGCGACTGGCAGCCGGACGTGGCGGTGTTGCCTTACGCGGACATTAACGGCAACCGCATCCTCCTTCACAACATCCGCAACTGCGACTATCGCACCGAGCACGACTTCGACGTGAGGCGTTACGACAAGACCTTCGATCTCGCGGCACTCCGTGCCGTGGATCTTTTCATGGTCTATTGGGGCTCGCCGAACATAGCGCACACGATGGTGAGCTTCGTGTTCGAGGGTGGCGACTTTCTCTGCTTCTCAATCGAAGCGCGAAAGGAAAAGGGCGAGGGCTATTCGACCTTGAAGGGATTGTTCCGCCAGTTCGAACTGGTTTACGTGGCCGCTGACGAACGCGATCTGGTGCGTCTGCGGACGAATTATCGGCAGGGCGAGGAGGCTTACCTCTTCCGGCTGAACGGCTCGCCCGAAACGGTACGCGTGTTTTTCCTCGACTACCTCCGCCGCATGAACAGTTTGACGCAACGCCCCGAGTGGTATAGCGCGTTCACCCACAACTGCACGACCAGCATCCGCACCCAGCGCGCCGCGGCGGACCGTGCGCCGTGGGATTGGCGGATACTGTTCAACGGCCACGGCGACGAGCTGCTTTACGAGCGCGGCCTGATCGCTAGCAACCTGCCGCTGGCCGAGCTGAAAGAGCGGTGTCACATCAACGCGCGCGCCCGGGCGGCCGGCCAGGCGGCGGACTTCTCCCGCCGGATTCGGCAAGGGGTGCCCGGGATCGCACTATGAGCCTCCCGAAGCCATCTGCTGCCAAGCAGCCATCGCCAGGGGGGCTCCTCCTGGAGCATGGGCTTCTTCGTGCGGCATCATTCGCCGCCCCTGTCCTGGCTTTCCTGGCCCTCTTGCTTGCCGGCTGCGCCGCGCCGGTTGGCGCCGACCGGGTGACCACGCGGCAGGCCTACGCGCAGGTGCAAGCGAACGCGCTCCGGACCGGTGGACTGAGCGCGAACACCGCCGCAATCCTGCACCGCTACGACTTGGACCGCCTGGCCGTCCACCACCCGGACCTCGCCGTGCGCCGACTCCATGAGCAGGCGGTCGCCACGGGCGAGCGAAACCTGCTCTTCGCGCTGGCGGAGTTGAGCTACGCGGCGGGCGACCGCATTCGCCGCAGCGTCAAGCCGTGGGATCCGCGCGACGCGCGCGACTATTACCTCGGTTCCGCTGTCTATGCCTGGTTGTTCCTGTTCGGCGAAGGCAAGGAGGCCCCACCCGGCGCGTATGATCGTCGTTTCCGCGAGGCGTGCGATTTCTACAACTACAGCCTCGGTTTGGCGCTCACCGGGCGACGGAGCACCAACGCGGTTGTGCAATTGGAAAGCGCCCGGCGGCGCTTGCCTGTGGGTGAAATCGAATTGCGGCTTCGCCAAAACAAGCTTGCATCCCAGTTCACCCTCTGCGAGCCGATCCTGCTCGCGGATCAATTCCGCGTCCGCGGCCTGAGTGTGCGCAACCGCGAAGCGGGCGTGGGGACGCCACTGATTGCGGTTTTGCCGGTTGACCCTGCTTTGCGCATGCATCGTGCCGTGCCGGCTACGGTTCTGCTGCGGCTGCACGGGTCTCTGGCTAGCCTCGCTGCTGGCCGGAGCGCCGCCACGCTGGAACTCTATTCTCCCTTCGACGCAACCGAGGTTACGATCAACCAGGCCCGGGTGCCGCTCGAGACCGATCTCACGACGTATCGCGCCTATGCCTTGAATCAGTCCACGATCTGGAAGCTCGGCATGCTGGATTTTCTTGCTCCCGCCGAACATGTTCCCAGCCAGTTGATCTTGAATCAGCCCTACGAGCCCGGCCGCATCCCCGTCGTGTTCGTGCATGGCACCTTCTCCAGCCCGGTCACCTGGGCGGAAATGGTCAACTCCCTGACCGCCGACCCGGTGTTGTGCCAGCACTATCAACTCTGGAGCTTCATCTACGGCAGCGGCAACCCGCTGCTGCAGTCCATCGCGGACTTGCGCGCGGCCCTGACCGCCCAGGTCCAACAGCTCGATCCGGCCGGCACCAACGCCGCCCTGCGCCAGATGGTGATTATCGGCCATAGCCAGGGTGGCCTGTTGGCCAAGGGCACTGCCATTGATACCGGCGACCGGCTTTGGAGGGTGTTCAGCACCAACCGCCTGGAGGATCTGAAGATCAGTGATGCGGACCGCGCCAAACTCCGCCGTGTGTTTTTCCTCGAACCGCTGCCGTTCGTGCGGCGCGTCGTGTTCATCGCCACCCCCCACCGCGGCAGCTATCTCTCAGGCCGATTGGTGCGCCGGTTGGCCCAGCGGCTGGTCTCGCTGCCGGGCGAAATGGTTTCCCGCGCGCCGGACCTGGTGCGACTGACCGAAGGGGCCGAAGCCGGCAAGTTCTTTCAGGGAAAGATGCCCACCAGCCTCGACGGCATGTCACCGAAGAACCCCGGGCTCATGGCGATGGCGGAAATCCCCGTGGTGCCGTCGGTGGTGGCCCACTCCATCATTCCCGTTTCGGACGAAGGGGACTACCGGCAGGGCCGGGACGGCGTAGTGGCCTACCGAAGCGCCCACGTGGACTACGTGGAATCCGAGCTCATCGTGCGCAGCAAACATAGGTGCCTGAAGCAGCCGGCCACGATCGAGGAAGTGCGCCGCATCCTCCACGAGCATCTCAAAGAATCGCTGCCCAGCAGCACTCAGACCGACTTTTCGGGCAGCCTCAAGCTGGCTGCCCATCCCGCAACACCACAACTAAATAAGAAGTATCTATAGCAACCTATGCACGCTAAAACACTGACAACGATCTTGGCGCTAGCTCCAGCCGCCATGCTCACCTTCAGCTCCTGCTCCTCCAATCCTCCGGCACCGGAAACCAGCTCGGCCGTGGCATATCGGCCCGGGGTCCCAGGCGGAGTGCGAGTGGAGACTCACACGCTGACCGCCAAAGTGACTGACATTGACGCGGCCAAACGTGAGGTAACGCTGGTCAACTCGGAGGGGGAAAACACGACCGTCAAGTGCGGTCCAGACGTTATTAACTTCGATCAAATCCGCGTCGGCGATCACCTCAAGGTCACAGTGACAGACCAACTCGTAGCCTACCTGGCTGATGCAGGCGCGGGGCCGACGGACGGCGGAGCTGGGGTGGTGGTGTTGGCTCCCAAGGGCGCCAAACCCGGCGGTGTCGTGGCCAACACGGTCCAGGTTACTGCGAAGGTCACCGCGATCGATCTCAGGCACCATAAAGCCACGCTCCAGTTTCCCGATGGCACCACCCGGACGGTCGCCGTCCGTCCGGACGTGGACCTCACCCGGCGGCACGTCGGCGAAGAGGTGGTCCTCCGTATCACCGAGATGCTGGCTATCAGTGTCGAGAAGCCGCAGTAAGGCCGCCGCAGAGCAACACAATTTCTATTCCGAACCAGCACCGAACAATCACCTGATAACCATTCGATATGAAAACCGGAATTACAATCAAGCAACTCTTCCTCGCTGGTGCGACCGCGATCGCCCTGGTGGCGGCAACTGTGGCCTCGCACGCCGCCAGCCCCACGACCGCCGGCGCCGGAAAGCGACCGAACATCGTGATCATCCTCGGCGATGATCTGGGCTTTTCGGACATGGGCTGCTTCGGCAGCGAGATCAAGACGCCGAACTTGGATTCGCTTGCCAAAGCCGGGGTGCGCTGCACCCAGTTCTACACGCACGCCAGTTGTTCGCCCACGCGTTCCATGCTGCTTGAGCGGCGTGGATACGCACCTGAACGGCCTGGGCAACATGGACGAATGGACGGCGCCCAACCAATGGGGCGTGGACGGCTACGAAGGCCACCTTAATAACCACGTCAGACCCTGCCCCAACTGCTCAAGGACGCCGGCTATCACACCTACATGGTCGGCAAATGGCACATGGGCAAATCCCCTGACCAGATCCCCGCCGCGCGCGGGTTCGAGCGCGACTTCTCGCTGCTCGACGGCGCGGGCAGCTATTGGGACATGTGGAATTTCACCGCCGCCAATCCGAAGTCCACTTTCACCGAGGATGGCCGTTACCTGAGGAAGCTGCCCAAGCATTACTACGCCACGAAGACCTACACCGACAAGATGATCGGCTACATCGAGGCGAACCGGAAGGACGGCAAACCGTTCTTTGCCTACGTTTCCCACCAGGCGCCCCATGACCCGTATCATCTGCCGCGCGACTGGCGCAATCGGCACGTCGGCGAATACGACAAGGGCTGGGACGTCGTGCGCAAGGAACGGCTCAAGCGCCAGATTGAAATGGGCATCGTGCCGACAGGGCACGGAATTGGCCGAGCGCATGTGGTTCATTCCCGATGCCACTCTGCTGGCGCCCATTTCGCGCGCCATCCTTGGCAAGAAAATGGAGCTATACGCCGGCATGGTGGAGAACATGGACTTACCACACCGGGCGGCTGATTGATTACTTGAAGAAGATCGGCGAGTACGACAACACGATCTTCATCGTGTTTGGCGACAACGGGGCGGAAGGGGCCGACCTTTTCAAGATGCTCGCGGGCACGCCCGGCACGCGCAATTTCCTCTTCGCCTCGATTCAGTGGTCGCAAACTCAACCCGAATGCCTGGGGTGATCCCCATACTTACGTCGGCTACGGTCCGATGTGGGCCCAGGTTTCCATGACGCCCGTTCAGCCAGTATAAGGGTATCATGGCCGAAGGCGGCATCCGCAATGCCTCATCGTCAGCGGCCCGATCGTCAAACGCCCGCGCCGGGAGCATCAATCAGCGGCCGTTATGCACGTGGCGGACATCATGCCCACGTTGCTGGAAGTGGCGGGCGCCAGTTATCCCAAGACGGTCAACGGTCAGGAACCGCCGCCGCTGCTCGGCAAGTCGTGGGTCAAAATGCTGGCGGGCGAGGAGGATTCCCCCCGTTCGCGGCACAGGATTACCTGGCGTGGGAAATTTTCGGCAATCGCGCGGTGCGGCAGGGTGATTGGAAGTTGGTCTGGGAATACAAGCCGTATGGCACGGAGCAATGGGAGTTGTTCAATCTCGCCGCGATCTGGGAGAACGCCACGATCTGGCCGCCGAGCAACCCGAGAAGGTCAAGACGCTGCTAGCGCTCTGGGACGACTATGTCCGCGCCAACAAGGTGGTCCTGCCCAGTCGCGTGATCTGGGAGGGGCAGGAGAAACAACTGCCGGACCGGTATCCGGTGGTGGACGGTTACCCGCCGGCCCTCTATCAGAAGCAGTTTATGCCACCAGCCAACATGATGGCCGACCCGAAGCCGTAATCGCACCCGAACCCTAAAATGAACTCCTTGCAACGAACCACCAATCCCATGAACAACGACAACAAACGACACCCCGAGGGGAATCAGTTTTCATCCGCGGCGCGCTCGCGCCGTCTCGGCAACGCCATCCTCGCTCTGGCGATAACCTGCCCGATGTTCGCGCTAGCGCAGGTGGCGGTGCCGCCGCGCTTCTACTGGCAAAACCTCTCCGGCGGCAACGCCGTGCCGGTCCTTTTCCAATCCCTGAGCGGCAACGCCAACCCCATGGACCCGGCGGACGTCGTCTCCGCCAACGCCAAGTTCGATGCCAATGTCCTCACAGTTGGCTACGCAAAGGTCCTCCCCCTGTTCGACCGCTCACTCACCCTCGCCGTGCTTGAGCCGATGGGTCGCATCTCCAGCTCCACCACCGTCGCTGGCCGAGCTTCTCAGCCAGGACGCCAACGGATTTGGCGATCCGATGCTCGAAGTGGGCTACAACCTCATCGGCCCCAAGGCCATCAGGAACATCCCCGACCTGCTGCGTTACGAGCCCAAGTTCTCGCTCAACGTGATCGTGGACCTCGCGTTCCCGATCGGCGATTATGACAGCAGTGAGCCCTTGAACCTCGGCCAGAACCGCTGGTATGGCCGGCTGGGCGCCCCCATCGTCTAGCAGATCGGCCCGTGGGTGCCCGGTCGGCGCACCACCTTCGAGGCTCTCCCCTCTGTCTGGTTTTTCAGCAACAACAATGATTACCTCGGGCCAAACGCTGAGCACCGATCCCATGTTCCAATTGGAACTGCATTTGACCCGCGACTTCACGGAACACTTCTGGGCTTCGCTCGACGGCACCTGGGTGGCTGGCGGCAACTCGAGCATAGATGGCGTCAGCGGCGAAGCACTGAACAACTTCGGCGTCGGTTTCACTCTCGGTTACCAGATCACTGACAACCTCTCCCTCACCGCCGGCTACATGGCGACCGTCAACGACAGCCAACCCACCGACCTCCGGATGGACGGCTTCCGCATCTCGCTTACCTACGGCTGGCACAAGCTCGTCGAGGGCCAGAAGCGCCTGAAAAGCGAGGAATGACCAGCACCTCCAACAAACTAAATGCGCGTATGAATCAGACTTTTCTGAATAAACCAGTCTATCTGGGCTTGTTGGCAGGCAGTCTGGTCTTGTGCGCCGCGGCCCACGCTCAATCTGGAAACCTGGCTCACCCAGGCTGCGAATCCCAATTCAACCTCGCGCCCGCCGACGCTACTTCCTCCGGCGGCGGGCCGGGGGATGACGAAGCCGCGAAGCAAGAAGCGGAACTGGTCAAGGAAACCCTGAACCCGATCTCGAGCCTCGTCAGCGTGCCCTTCCAGAACGACTGGGATTTCGGCATCGGCCCCTCCGACGCCATGCAATACAGGCTGAACTTCCAACCGGTCATCCCCATTTCGCTCAACGACAAGTGGAACGTGATCAGCCGGACGATCTTGCCCACCATCTATCTGGAGTCCACCGCCCCGGGCGTCAGTTCCAAATTCGGCCTCGGTGACACCTCGCAGAGCTTCTTCTTTTCGCCCAAAGAATCCCCCGGCGGCTGGA
Source organism: uncultured Verrucomicrobiae bacterium (assembly GCA_963762555.1). Classification (GTDB taxonomy): domain Bacteria; phylum Verrucomicrobiota; class Verrucomicrobiia; order Limisphaerales; family UBA8199; genus PALSA-1440. The sequence continues at coordinate 45,476 of CAVXLO010000037.1, read as the reverse complement.
TTATGGGTGCGGGGCCGGCTTTGCTTCTCCCCACCGCCACGGACCGCGCCCTCGGTTCGGGGAAGTGGGGAGCCGGCCCGACCGCCGTCGTGCTGAGGCAGGACCAGGCGTTTACGTATGGTGTGCTGGCCAGTCACATTTGGTCTTACGAAGGGTGGGGAGATCAAAATGTGAACGCCACGTCCTTGCAGCCGTTTCTCGCCTACACCACCAAGACCTTCACCAGCTTTGTGGTGAGCACCGAATCCACGTACGACTGGCAGGGGCATCAGTGGTTGGTGCCGATGAACTTCATGGTCACCCAAATGCTGAAGGCCGGCAAACAGCCCATCAGCCTCCAACTGGGCTATCGCTATTATGCCGACGGCCCGAGCGGGGGGCCCGACTGGGGACTTCGTTTCGCCCTCACCTTGCTGTTCCCGAAATGAAGTCCGTGAATTAACCAGCGAGACGACCTGACCCTCGTGCCCGAGAGTGGCGTCACTAAGATCATGCCCGAAGAGTTCTTCAACATCTACGGCAAGACCGGTCCCGGTTATTCGGATTGCATACCGTAGCCGGATGATCTGTTCGTGAACGACGCGGACCGCTTCGACACGAAGTCGCCCGCGCATTCACGGTCGAAACGAATAGCGAAATCAAGAATGAAATTATAATGGAGAAAGAATGGAAAACGTTCCGTAAAAGGACGCGGGCTTTCAAGATGGCCGCTGCTCGCACTGCCGTATGACTTGGAGGTTGGCCATGCTGCGTCCGGTTCCGTTAATCTTGCTTGGACTCGGTCTGGCATCCTGTTCCACCACTGGCAGGCGCGTGGACGCTCCCGTGACCGCGGAGTCGGTGGACCTCAGTCGCTACATCGGCCGTTGGCATGAGCTTGCACGGCTGCCGATGCCGTTTCAAAAGGCGAACGAGGCGGCCGTCGCGGAATACGGCACTAATGCCGACGGCACGATTTCGGTGCATAATATTGCGATTCGTCCCGATGGCTCGCAGCGTGACATTCGTGGCTATGCGAAGGTGCTGAATCCTCCGGAAAACACCAAGCTCACCGTGCGCTTCAAAACATGGTTTGGACCGCTGATTCCCGTGCCGAAGGAAGGCAACTACTGGATTCTTCACGTGGATGCGCATTATCAGGAAGCAATCGTTGGCACCCCGAACCGTAGGTATCTCTGGCTGCTGGCCCGCACGCCCACGATTTCCGAGGCGCGCTACGCGGCGCTGGTAGCCAAGGCCGGCCACCTCGGCTTTGACACCTCGCGCCTGCTGAAAGATCCGCACCGACCGGGGATCACGCTCCAAGTTCATGAGGGAGGCGAACCGTATTAACAATTAGCCTGTAACATTATGAACGAAGACAGGAAATTGGTGGTTCACTACGACAACGGAACCAGGCTCGAGCTTTCTTTCCCGGTTCAGATAGAGAATTCCCAGGCGGCTGTGTTGGAAGCCATGAAGAGAATCATGGAATCCGACAAACTTGTCATCGAGGCAGAAGGCCGCTTGATCGTAATTCCCTGGGCCAGCGTAGCACGGCCGGAAGTGAGCCCGGTGTCGCCCTCGCTGCCTTTCGGTGTGATCAAAAACGCAAAGATGGAGCATGAAAGCACTCTTCATAACCAAGGCAATCATTGAGGCCACAACAGGCACTGCCTTGCTGGCATGGACGCAGGGTCTTGGAACTCTCTGGCATCGGACTCTGGCCCGTAGTTCTGCTTCACGCTCCAACGCGCTGTTGCGCGGCATCGCCGTGCCCCTCGTCACTCTACTGATAACTAATAACTAGCAACCTCCCATGAATAACGACAAACAAATGACCATTCACTTCAACAACGGCACAAAGATGGAGGTGTCGTTTCCCATTCAGGTCAAGAATTCCACCGGGGCCCTGCTCGAAGGAATCAAGCGCATCCTGGAAACCGATAAGCTCGTGATCCAAACGGACGAGCAAGTCATCGTTATCCCGTGGTCCAGCGTGAAATGCCTGGAGACTGCCTCGGTGTCGGCGGCCGTGCTTCCCTTCGGGGCCATTAAAGGAGCACGCATTGTCACTTCAAGCGAAACCACGCCGGAATGAAAACCACCCGCAGACCACTGCCCACTGATGACTAATGACCTATAACTGACACGACCAAAGACACCGATTATGAACACGAACAGACCACCGCTCCTCACTGCAGCGCTCAGCCGGACCGCGACCGGTCCCTCGGTCCGAGCACCTGCCATTCAATCGCCCTTGTCCACTGAGTACCGTTCACTGATCCCCGCCCAGGGGCCACCTGCCATTGGCCACTCGTCACTGTCCGCCAAGTCGCGTCGCGCCTTCTCCGATTTCATTCCTGCCTTCTGCTTTCTGCTTTCTGCTTTCTGCCTCCTCCTCACCGGCTGCACCCATCTCGGCCCCAAAACCGTCGCCGTGGACCGGTTCGACTACAGCACGGCCATCGCCGACTCCTGGAAACAGCAGACCCTCCTGAACATCGTCAAGCTTCGCTACCTGGACCTGCCGGTGTTCGTGGACGTGGCGTCCATCGTCAGCGGCTACTCCATGCAAACGGGCGTGAGTGTCAACGGCACCCTCTCTTCTCAAAATGCCATCCAGGGCAACTACCTGGCGGCGGGCGGGCAGGCCATCTACACCGACCGCCCCACCGTTACATACGTGCCGTTGACCGGGGAAAAGTTCCTGCGCGGGCTGATCACGCCCATTGACCCCAAGAACATCTTCTTCATGCTTCAAGCCGGCTACCCGGCGGATTTCATCCTCGCTTTGACCGTCGAGAGCGCTGAACGGCGCTCGCAACCGCTCGATCTCCGCGGCCGCCAAGCGTGAGGCAGACCCGGATTTCACCCGGGCGCTGGACCTGCTGCGCCAGGTGCAGGCCGCCGGCGCCTTCGGCATGCGCGTCGAAGAGGACAAGGCCAAGGGTTCCACCGGCGTCGTGTTCTTCCGGCGTGACGGCGTGCCCGCCGACATCCTGGAAAAGGAGGCGGAAATCCGGCGGTTGCTCAAGCTCCCGGCGGAAGGGACGAAGTACACAATTGTCTATTCTCCTGTCCGCGGAGCGGACAATGAACTGGCCGTCAACAGCCGCTCCATGCTCCAAATCATGGCGGCGTTCTCGAGCTACCTGGACGTCCCGGAGGCGGACCTGAAGGATCACCGCGCCGTGCCCGGTTTCGAACAGGCCGCCCCGGGCAACCGGGGGGACGTCGCGTGCATTCACAGCGGTAAGGCCAAGCCGGCGCACGCCTTCGCCGCCGTGCATTACCGGGATTACTGGTTTTGGGTTGACGACAGCGACTTGCTAACCAAGCGGGCTCTCACCACCGTCATGTTCCTCTTCACCCTGGCCGAAACCGGCGAGGCCGCCAAGCTGCCTTTGGTTACCATTCCCGCACAGTAGGAGTTCCAAACAAATCAAATGAACATTGAGTTATGCGTATGCTAAAACTTCAGTTGGGACGGTCCCGGGTTGATCCCTCAAACGTGGTGGCAACTCCACAAGCAAGGCAGAATATGAAACACAATCGAATCCTCAGTCTCCCCGCGTTCGCCCTTGCGCTGCTCGCTGCGGTTGCGACAGGCTGCAGCGGCATCAACGCGAGCAAGTCGGTCTCCCCCATAGACTTCCTTCTGCCCGGTCTTATGGAAAACCGTCCGTCGCCGCCAGCGACCCCGCTCCAAACCAACATCGTATCCTTGCTGACACAAGACCCAGGCCGCACCGCCGGACTGAATCAATGGATGTGCTCGATCCAATGAAAACCATTCGTATGAAACGAGTTCTTTGTCTGGCCCTGGCCATGACGCTGGCCGGCAGCGCGATGGCTTGGCCCTTCGGCCCCAAGGGCGACAACAACACCGAGAAAAAAGCCAACATTCGCAAGCAGCGCGACGAGATGCTCGCGCAACTCTATGCCTCCAATCCGGAGATGAAGAATATCCTCAAGAAGGCCGCCGGCTACGCGACCTTCAAACAGGTCAACGTCAACTTGCTCCTGCTCGCCACCGCCAATGGCTACGGCGTGGTCGTGGACAACAAGGCCCGCAAGGAAACCTTTATGCGCATGGGTTCGCTCGGCGGCGGGGTGGGCGCGGGCGTCAAGGATGTGCGCCTCATCTTCGTGTTCCATGACGCCAAGGTCATGAAGCAGTTCATTGAGGAAGGCTGGCAGTTCGGTGGCCAGGCGGACGCGGCCGCCAAATACCAGGATACGGGCGTCTCCGCCGAGCAGAACGTAAAGGGGGCTGTGAGCTTCCACGACGGCACGGTTGCCGCCGGCAGTTCCACCGACGTGCGGGCCGGCACGGACCGGAGCGACGCCAGCAGCACGCAACTCTCCACGCGCAGCGGCATGGAGGTTTACCAATTCACTGAAAGCGGCATCGCCCTCCAGGCGACGGTATCGGGCACCAAGTATTGGAAAGATTCAAAATTGAACCAATAAAACCCACATCGGTATGAACCCCATTAGCATCCAGTCCATCATTATGAAACCAACGCCCTATTTCTTTGCCTTGCTCGCGGCCGCTTTCCTGTTCGCAGGTTGCGCCTCATCCGGTCACAAACAGGTTGCCGCCAATCCCGACGAAGCCCGTGCCTACTTCGAGGTGCTCCGTTCCGACTTCAACGCGAGCAAAATCCGCGCCCTCAACCAGGCCATGAAACTCACCGTCGCCGAAGCGGACAAGTTCTGGCCTACCTACCGCCAGTATGAAAAGGACCTCGCCGCCGTCGGCGACCGCAAGCTGGCGCTCATCCGCGAATTCCTTACCCAGTACAAGGCGGGCACGCTGACTGACCAGAACTCGAAGGAGATGGCGGTGCAGTGGCTGCAAAACGCCCAGGACCGGCTCGACCTGTGGAAGAAATATCATCAGCAGATCAGCGAGGCCGTGTCGCCCGTTCGGGCCGCGCAATTCCTGCAGGTCGAAAACCAGATGGCCATATTTGTGGATCTGAACATCGCCTCGGAGATGCCGATGATCGGCACGATGCCCCAACCGAAACCTTAACTGATACGAATGAAAACGTTGCTGCCGCCTCGGCTCCGGTCATTCACGAAGCTGGCCGCACTCCTCCCAGTCGTTGCCCTGGTGCAGACCGCGCTGGCCTCCGAAAACGTCCCCCACCGGCCGTTTGCCCAGTGGGCCGACCTCCCAGCGCGCGGTCAATTCGTAGCGGGGCTGGTTTACGAAGAATCCGAATCCTACCACATCTGGGCCGCCGGCCGAATTCATGATGTCACCACGAAGGCGGGCGGCGAAAGCTATGGCATTGATATTAATCAGGGCTACCTCGCTCTCCAGTACGGCCTCACCGAGCGGTGGGCCCTGGATTTCAACATTGGCTATACGTCTGAAGGCTGGCGTTACTTTGACGGCGGCGCCGTTCAGTCCACCAGCGGGTTAATGGACTGGGCCTTTGGTGTGCGTTACCAGGTCTTCAATGAAACCAATGCCCCGGCCCCCTGGGTGCCTACCCTGACCTTTCGCATCGGCGCGGTAATGCCCGGCAGCTTCGATGAGAACTTTATTTTCGCTCCCGGCCTTCGGTCGGCGGCGATCGAGCCGGAATTGCTCCTCCGCAAACATTTGGGCTGGCCGGGCTTCGGTATCTACGGAGATGGCCTCTTCCGCTGGAATCGGACGACCGGCAACGACCAGTACATCATCGCCACCGGCCTGTTCCAACAAATCAGGGGTTGGGAGCTCGATCTCGGCTACAAGCACCTCCAGACCCTCTCAGGCTCGGACATTGTTTTTCCTGTGAACCCGGCCGGCAACGGCGGCTATAACATCATCTACCCGCGCGACCCCAGGGAGAACTACGACGCCCTCGAGTGCGGCTTCAGCTACACCACCTCCACCCGCCATTGGCGGTACGGCTTCCATTTGACCTCCATTCTGGATGGCAACAACACCGATGCCAAGCTCTGGGTCGGCGGCTCGATTGATATCCCCTTTGGCGGCCATCCCAAACCGTGAACCAATGAACCGCCACGCAGACCTTTGGCTCCCATGAACCGATTAATCGCTGCTTCCTTTTGCCTTTTCCTGCTGGCTGGCACGGGCTGCCGGCTGGTGCAGACGGCCCTCCAGGCTCCCAGCCAGACCGTCCGTGCCGTCACCCCGGGCAAGAAGGACAAGAATGCCATTGACCCGGTAGAATTGCAGCAAACGCTGTTGCGGTTCGCCGATGAATTCTCCACGCGCCTGACCCTCGGCGTCGAGACACTCCGCCGTCGGCACCAACGCCTTGGCTCCGGCTGAAACCCTGCAATGGAAAATCGCGCTCGGCACCGAAACCTGTTCCATCGCCTCGGGAGCGAACCCCGTCGCCAACCTGCTGGACATGACCGTCTTTGTCACCGTCGCGCGGACGGCGTTCGAGGAATATTGGCAGCCGAAGGTCTTCGGCGCGTCCGCTCAGCCCATCCTCGAAAGCTGCCGGAACGCCGAGACGGACATCTGGCGGATCGCCGCCACCATGCTTAAGCCGCCGCAGCAGGCGGAACTGCGTCAGGCCATCCAGGTGTGGCCTCGGCAGAACCCGCACCCGGAGGACCTCCTCGCTGCCCGCGCCTTGGGCCTCGCGTCGCAGGTGGCCAAGTCGAGCGCAAACAGCACCGCCGCGCCGACCAGCGTATTCAACCTCCTAAACCTCGATCCGCTCTCCGGCTTGGATCCGGCCACGCGCGAAATCGCCGAAACGAGGCTGTTTGCCGAGCGCGCACTGTTCGTGACCCAGAAGATGCCGATGTTGCTCCGGTGGCAAACGGAACTCTTGAGCGTCAACGCCCTCGCGCAGCCCGCCGTGCAGCAGTTAGTCACCAACTCCACGCAAATCGCGGCTTCCGTGGACCGCTTCGCCGCCGTGGCCGAAAAACTGCCGGGCCAGTTCAGCGCCGAGCGCGGGGAAATCCTCAAGGCCCTGGAGTCGCAGGAAAAGCACCTGACGCCCTTGGTCAACGAGGTGCGCCAGACACTCACGGCAGGAAGCCAGATGTCGGCCTCGCTGAACACCACGATGACTACCTGCGACGCCCTGATGCAACGCTTCGGCATTGGCGAAACGGATAAGGTTCGCCCGCCCCGCGCCAATACCGCGCCGTTCCGCATCCAGGACTACGGGCAGACGGCGGCGCAATTCGAAGCCACGGCCCGACAGGTGACCGAGTTGCTCCTCACGCTCGACCGGATGCTCGGCTCAACCAACCTCTCCCAACTTTCGGCACAGGTCGCCCCGGCGGTGCAACAGGCCCAAACCCGAGGCAAGGCGATTGTGGACTACGCCTTCTGGAAAAGCTTCCTGCTCGTGGTCATCCTGCTCTTCGCTGCCCTCACTTACCGCTTTCTCGCCACAGGCATGGCCGCAACAAAGGCGAAGTCCGCCACGCCATAACCGTCCCCCTATGAAGACTTCAACCAAAAGACCCGCTCCCCGCTCCTCACCCGCCACTCGTCACCCGCCACTCGTTACTGGTCACTGGTCGCTCGTCGGCAGAGCCCTATTCGCCCGTCGGGCTCGGACCTCCGTGCGCGCCGCCTCTTGCTTGGCCCTCGCACTCTGCGCGGTGGCGTTGTCAGGGCGGGCCGACGTGCTCATCGCCACCAATGGCGACCGCTTCACCGGCAAAGTGGTTGAAGAAACCCCAGACACTGTCGTGTTCGACGCCGAACTTGGTGGAAAGCTCACTATCCCCCGTAGCCGTATCCGCGAAATCCAGCGCACGCTCCCGCCGACAACTGATAACCGTTCCCTAACTACCAATAGCACCCCGGCCTCGGTCACCAATCAGCTCATTGCCGCGCCCCAGCCAGGCGAAGGCAGGTCAACCCTCAACCCTCAACCCTCAACCAACCTCTCCTGGCTTCCCCCCGCTATCGGTCACGACTCAGCCGACTGGATCCAACTCAAATCGGGCGAGTGGCTCCGAGGCCGCCTCTATTATATTCAGCAACGAAAGGTCGAATTCGACAGCGACGAGCTTAAGGACCTTTCTCTCGACCTGAAGGATGTCCGACAAGTCTATCCCGCGAACCCGCTGTTCACGAAATTCAATCATCGCAATCAGATTTACGGCAAGGTTGTGGTCAGCAACGATGTGGTGGAAGTTTTCGGACCGGAGCAGGTCAGCCTGCCTCGCGACCAACTCACCGGCATCACGCCGGGAGGCAAGCGGGAAATTGATTTCTGGTCTGGCAATCTCAGCGTCAGCCTGAATCTGCAGGCCGGCAATACCAGGCAGACGACGCTGTCCACCAGCGCTGAATTGGCGCGCCGGACGCCCGCAACCACCATTCAATTGAACTACCTCGGCAACTACGGCGAGGCCGAGGGGATTCAAAACGCGAACAACCAGCGCATTAACGGCCTCTACGACATCCGCCTCAATCGCCACTGGTTCCTGCGCCCGGCCTACCTGGAGTATTACCAGGACCAACTGGCCAATATTGCTCACCGAGGGACCCTCAGTGTGGGCGTGGGTTACTACATCTTTGACCGCGAGGGCCTCGAATGGCTGGTGGCAGGTGGTCCCGGCTACCAGCACACGCAGTTCGAAACCGTCGAGCCGGGTCAGGCCGACACCACTTCAACTCCGGCGGTGGCCATGCAAACCAGCTTCAAGGCCGACATCACCCGGCGCCTCAAATTCATGGAGACCATTAACTTCTTCCTGACGAAGGAGGAGGCGGGCCTCTATTCGCACCATGCGGTATCCACCCTGGAGTTCGAAATCAAGCGCCATCTGAACCTGGACGTCTCGTTCGTCTGGGATTACCTCCAGAATCCCCAAACCGAGTCCAGCGGCGCGGTGCCCGTGCACAGCGATTTCCGTCTCACCCTGGGCCTCGGGGTGAAGTTCTAACGCTGCCAGGCTATGAGACGCTGGTGAGCCAGATTTTGCCGCGGCTCAGGAATGCCTGGCAGACAACACTGCGCCGACCGAGGGTGAGTTCGACCGCTTGAGCAGACCTTCGGATATCAATAACCCTCTGCCGACCCTGAGCCCCGTTCCCCCTCACCCCGGCCCTCTCGCTCAGGGAGAGGGCCGGGGTGAGGGGGAACGGGGCTCAGGGTCGGCAGAAGATCATATAGGGCTTCCCGTTGGCCCTCACAAAACCTGCGATGCTCCCGCCCGGCTCCGGGGGACGGATCGCGCTTGACTAGCGCGGGCGTTTCTGCTCTTCTCACTCCCATGAAGAGTAACGCCAAAAGCCAATGCTTCCCCGTCGGTACGAGCTCAAAGCAGCGGCTGGGCGCGAAACGCAATCTCGTGGCCCTTTTGCTTGGCTTGATGGCGGCCGGGGCCATCCCGGGCGCAACTCCAGTCTCGGGCATCACCGTTCGGGATGACCAACTCGACCAGCTCTATTTGGACCTGGGGGCGAACGCGGACTACGCCAGCGTCGGCACGCTCTCCAGCGGTCTGACCGGCTGCGGCACTTTGATCACGCCCAATTGGGTTCTGACCGCCGCCCACCTTTTCATCTCCAGTTCGGGCACTTTCACCATTAACGGCACCACCTACGTCGCCGACCAGTTGATCAAATACCCGCAATATGTCAGCGGCCAGGAGCTGCAAGGATACGACATCGGCCTGGCGCACCTGACCACACCGGTTTCCGGCGTCACGCCCGCAACCCCTTACAGCGCATCGCTGGAGCCGGTCCCGGTCCTGACGTTCGTCGGATTCGGCATGACCGGCACGGGACTGACGGGTGCGAGGAGGGCCGATTTCCAGAAGCGGGCCTTCCAAAACGTGGGGGATGGCGATTTCGGCAACCCGGCATTCTTATTAGGTGCGGATTTCGATAATCCCCACTCGGAAGCCGACAACTGGTTTGGGGACCCGACTCCGCTGCCGCTTGAAGGATGTGTGGCCAATGGCGACAGCGGCGGGGGTGTGTTCGTCACTGTGGGTTCGCAAACCTATCTGGCCGGCGTCATCTCTTTCGTCGCCGCCACCCCCACCGACGGCTACGCCAATTCAGACTACGGGGACCTCACCGGCTTCGGCCTTGTATCCCCTTACATGTCCTGGATCAACACCGTGGTTCCCGAGCCCACCTCGGCCACACTGCTGGCCTGGGCCGGCTTAGGGGCGTTCTTCTGGCAACGACACCGCCGAGCCCACAGAAAAGGTTAGTGGCTGCCGGTCAGCAATGGTTATTCGCGCCCGCGCAACCGCTCGTCGAGCGGCTGGGAAGGGACTTCTTCCGCCAGGTTCCGGCCCAGCCGGGCGTTTACCGGATGCGGGATGCAGCCGGCGCCGTGGTCTATGTGGGCAAAGCAAAGAACTTACGGCAGCGGCTGCGCAGTTATCGGGTAGCCAATCCGGAGCGGGTGCGTCGGCGTCAGGTGCGGTTGATGCGCGAGGCCGTGCGGATTGATTTTGACCTTTGCCGCAGCGAATCCGCCGCGCTCGCCCATGAGGCAAAGCTGCTCCGCGAACTAAGGCCCCGGTTCAATCGTGCCGGGGTCTGGCCGCGCAAGGCGCACTTCCTGGTCTGGCGGTTTGCCGGCCTGGAGGCGCAATTCACGGTGGAGGAAGTCCCGCCACTGGGCTGGGAACGATTCGGCCCGCTGGGTGGTTGGGCGCCGAAGCTGCTGGGTTCGGTGGTGCGCTTGCTGTGGCTAGCGCTGAATCCGCAGGCCGGCTTTACCCAGTTGCCCTACGGCTGGGCACACAACCAATTTGCCCCGCCACTGAGTCTTGCCTGTGGTGACCGGCAAGCGGAAGTCCGGCAAGCACTGGAGAACCTGTGTTGGGGGAACCCGGAGGGATTTTCGGACTGGCTGCTGGCTTCCACCCGTGCCGACCTGCCCCCTTTTGAGCGCGCTGCCATGCTGGCCGACAGGGAGGCGATTGACGACTTCGTCACCGGTCATCGTAACAACCGAGCCAATGGTCGCCAGCTTGCGTTGATCTAGTCGCGGTCACACTTCATTGCTCGCTCGTCGAACCGGGTGCTTGTAGAGTCCTAATCCGCTTGCCCACTTAGGAGATTTAGGCTACTTTCCGCCCGATATGGAAGAGAATACACCGCCGCCAGCAGGGCCGACGCCACCACCGCCGCCTCCGCCTCCCTTGTCACCACCACCGGTTATTGTGGCACCGGCGCCAGCCCCGCGGCGGCGTGGCCGGGGCTGGATGATATTCGCCATCGTGCTGCTGGTGTTGCTGGGGATCAGCCTGCTGTTCAATGTGGGACGCGTCGTGCAGAGTTTGCTTCCTGTGCGGGTCGCCGGCTCGCGCACGGTCGGCCCGCGGTTGGAGGAAGCCATCAAGGAGGATAATGATTCGTCCAGCAAAATCGCCCTCATCCCGGTGGATGGCATCATCACCGGCCGTGCCATTGACTCGAGCGGCTACAGCATGGTCGAGGTGATTAAAGCGCAGTTGAGGCGGGCGCAGGAAGACGACAGGGTGAAGGCGGTAATACTGCGGGTGGATTCCCCGGGTGGCGAAGTGATGGCGTCCGATGAGATTGCCCGGGCCATCGCCGACTTCCAGGCCAAGCCGCACAGCAAGCCGGTGGTATGCTCGATGGGGAGCCTGGCCGCGTCAGGCGGCTACTACGTTTCGGCCCCCTGCCGGTGGATTGTGGCCAATGAACTGACCATCACCGGCAGCATCGGCGTGATCCTGAGCACGTGGAATTACCGCGGCCTGATGGACAAAGTCGGGTTGCGGCCCGAGACCTTCAAGAGCGGCAAGTACAAGGACATGTTGAGCGGCTCGCGCGAGCCGGACTCCATCACCGAGGACGAACGCAGCATGGTGCAGGCGCTGGTGAACGAGACTTACGGGAAGTTCACCAACATCGTCGCCACCAGCCGCGAGTCGGCGCAATGAGAAGAACGGCGGCAAGGGCAAGGCGCTGGCTGCGGACTGGGCTGACTTTGCCGACGGGCGCATCCTCTCCGGCAACGAGGCCTACAAGCTGGGCTTTGTGGATGAGGTGGGGACCTTTCGAGGATGCCGTCAAGCGGGCGAAGAGCCTGGCGGGCATCCGTAACGCCAACATCATCGAATACCAGCAGCGCTACGACCTGTCCGACCTGTTCCGGCTCTTCGGCAAGACGGACAGCAAGGTTGTGAAGGTGGATCTTGGGCATGGAGCCACCCAAGCTCCAGGCCGGCCAGCTCTACTTCCTCTCACCCACGTTTGTGCACTAAGGGTGAAAGGGGTCACCATCATCACGCACCCGCTGGTGCAACATAACCTGGCCCGGCTGCGCGACCAGCGGACCGATGCGCAGGAATTCCGCCGGGTGCTCAGCGAGGTCGCCGCGCTGATGCTTTATGAGGCCACGCGCTCGTTCGCCGTGACGCCCTGTCGCGGTGCGAACGCCGCTGGCCAAGGCCGCGCGGAGTCCGGCTGCGGCGCGAGGTCGTGCTCGTGCCGGTGTTGCGCGCCGGGCTGGGCATGCTGGATTCGATCCTGCAGCTCATCCCTCATGCGCGCGTCGGGTTCATCGGCCTGAAGCGGGAGGAAACGACGCTGCGCGCCACCTCTTACCACAAGAGCCTGCCGCCGGACCTGGCCCCGTTCGAGGTGATCCTGATTGACCCCATGCTGGCCACTGGGGGCAGTGCGGTGGCGGCCATGGATTTGCTCGTGGAATTGGGAGCAGAGCACGTGCGGATGGTGAACCTCGTCGCGGCGCCGGAAGGCATTCGCCGGGTCCGCGGGCGCTATCCAACGCTGCCGATCTTCACCGCTGCGGTTGACCAGAAGCTCAACGACAAAGGATATATCCTCCCTGGCCTGGGCGATGCCGGCGACCGATTGTTCGGGGTCTGAGGAGAACACCAAGGATGAACAAGGCCGAACATCTGTTGCTGGTGGCCGACAGCGAGCACGACGCTAACATGCTCTACGCGGCAGGCATGTTCGTGCCCGACCCCTTTATCTTTCTGCGCACGCGGGGGCGGAGCTACATGGTGATGAGCGATCTGGAGATTGACCGCGCCCGCAGGCAGGCCCCGCATTGCTCCATCCTCTCCCTGAGCCGTTACCAGCGGAAACTGGGGCGAGAGGGAACAAAGCGCCCCGGCCTGGCCCAGATAATTCCCTTGCTGCTGCGCGAGCGCGGCATCCGGCAGGTGGTGGTGCCGCAGGAATTCCCCTACGGCCTTGCCTCTGACCTCCAACGCGCTGGCATCCAGGTCAAAGCCCGGCCCGGCACCTTCTTTCCGGCACGCGAGCGCAAGTCCGCCGCTGAAGCCAAACAGATCACCGCCGCGCTGCGGATAGCCGAGATCGGCATGGCGGAAGGCATCCGCGCGCTGCGCGCGGCGAAGGCCGGCCAAGGCCGCCGGCTGATTTACCGTGGCGCCCCGCTGACGTCCGAGGTCCTGCGGGCGATCATTGACACCGCTATTCTTCAGGCGGGCGGCCTGGCCAACCACACGATTGTCGCCGGCGGCAGCCAAGGCTGCGACCCGCATGAAACGGGTCATGGTCCTTTGCGCGCGAACGAACCCATCATATTGGATATCTTTCCCCGCTCGAAGGAGACCGGCTACTTCGGGGACATCACCCGCACGGTCGTGCGCGGCCGGGCGAGCGAGGCCGTGCGGAAGCTGTATGACACGGTGTTCGAGGGCCAGAAGCTGGCCTTCCACCAGATGCGTCCGGGGGTGCCAACGGCGGAAGTGCATCGCTCGGTGCAGGAATTCTTCGGGCGACAAGGCTACCGGACCGGCAAACGCAAGGGCCGCATGCAAGGCTTCTTCCACGGCACCGGCCACGGGTTGGGACTGGAAATCCATGAGGCACCGCGCGTGGGGCCGAACTCGGCCGGGGAACTGCAAGCCGGGCACGTGGTCACGGTAGAGCCCGGGCTTTACTATCCTGACATCGGCGGGGTGCGCCTGGAGGATGTGGCGCTCGTTACCCCGACTCGCCCGCGCAACCTGACCCGCTTCGAGAAGGTCCTGGAGATTTGACCGGCCGACCGGGCAAGCGTACGACCGGAGTCTGAGCTCTCTCAGCTCACGGTGTGTGCTTATCGCGGGCGGCGCGGTGCCAGTAAGGTTGGCGAAGTGCGCCTCCCGGAAAGGCAGCATCTCACTTTTTTGCACACTGCAGGCTGCTTCGCGACGGCCCCTGCCTCGGCCTCAGATCCGTTCCCCCTCACCCCGGCCCTCTCCCTAGGGAGAGGGAGAACGGCCGGCAGTATGTGGGCGAATCTGAGCCGTCCGGTATCTTCGAGCGTTGGCGCAAGTGGCTCCCTCTCCTTGAGGGAGAGGGCCGGGGTGAGGGGGAACGGGGCTCACGGTCGGCAGAGGGCTGCATTGGGTTTCCAGTTGGTGTTCACAAAAGGTGAGATGCTCCCTCCCGGAAAAATGGGCTAACCGGCTACTTGACTGATCCCTGGTTTTGGCGTAGAAACAGGCCTTCGGATCACAATGCGTAACGACTAATACACTTCTCATCACCTGATAGCCACAAAACACAAACCATGATCACTAAGCAAGGGTATGCGGGCTGCCGCCAAGCCATTGTCCTGGCGGCGGCGTTGGTATGCGTGAATTCGGACTTGGGCTTCGCCGAGGAGGCAGCCCCGAAGGTCCCACCCAAGAAGAAATGGGAAACCACGGCGGCGGCGTCGGCCACGCTAACACGCGGCAATAGCGAAACGTTCCTTGCGACCATAAGCCTGGACACCAAACGGAAGTGGGAAAAGGATGAACTTAGCCTTGGCGGTTCCGCCGGTTACGGCGACAGCACGGTGAATGGCGTTACGTCAAAAAACACCGAATTCCTGCAGGGCCATGGACAGTTGAACCACTTGTTCAGCGACCGGTTCTACGGTGCCTTGCGGCTGGAGGGACAATATGATGGCATTGCCGGTATCGAATACCGCTTCACAGTCAGCCCAATGGCTGGGTATTACCTGATCAAGAACGACCGGATGACGCTGGCTGCGGAAGGCGGCCCCTCGCTCATCTACGAGCATCTGAAAGGCCAGCCTTCGCATGGCTATTGGGCCGCCCGGTTGGCGGAGCGGTTTGAGTACAAGCTGACCGCCACCACCAAGGTGTGGGAGTCACTGGAATACCTGCCCAAGGTGGACCAATGGGCTAAGAATTACCTGCGTCAATTTCGAGGCCGGCATTGATACCGCCATTACCACGCAGTGGAGCCTGCGGGTGGTCTTCCAGGACATGTACGCGAGCGCACCGGCGAACGACCGGAAGAAGAATGACATCCGCTTGCTTGCGGGCACCGCCTACCAGTTTTGAAGTTGACTGGCGGTTCCCACGCTGGCGAGAATCCTCCCATGCGCATCCCAGTCACGCAGATGAGCAACGAAGCCCTGCTCCGCCAGTTGTTGGACGCCATTCCGTCCTACGTTTTCCTGGTGGACCGGGACGTGACCATCCTCGATTACAACGCGGCGGCGGGAGCTTTCCTGGGCGTTGGCCGGCGCAGCATCCTTCGCCATCGCGGCGGCGAGGTCTTCCACTGCCTGCATTCCCGGGACGTTGCCGCCGGGTGCGGGCACGGCCCGTTCTGCAGGAGCTGCCTGGTGCGGGGAGCGGTCAATGAGGCGTTCGCCGGCAAGAAGAGTGTCCGGCGCCAGGTCCGCATGGATTTGTGGTCCGGGCGCAAGGTCAAGGAACTGCACGTGCTGCTCACCGCCTCGCCATTCACCTACCAGGGACATGAGCGGGTGGTGCTCATTCTGGAAGACATTGGCGGGTTCGTCGCACTCCATCGCCTGCTCCCCGCGCTCCCGAACTGAAACGCCTTGAAATGCCGGCCTGGCGCGCCAAAACTCCAGGCATGAATGCTTCTGTCTCTGTTCGTGCGCAGTTGATCGCTGCGAGCTTCCTGCTGGCCGCCACCGTCTTCGCACAGACCAACCCGCCTCCGGAGGTTAATCAATGCATCAAGCCGATCCCGCGCCAAGGCCAGGCCTATGAGCGATTCCTGGAACTGAACCAGCGCGTCCAGGCCAGCAAGGGCCAGGCGGAGGTCATCTTCGTCGGCGACTCCATCACGCAGGGCTGGGAGGGCAACGGCAAAGAAGTCTGGGCGAAGTATTACGCCCCCCGCCACGCCCTGAACCTCGGCATCGGCAGCGATCATACACAGCATGTGCTCTGGCGCCTGGACCACGGCAACCTCGACGGCCTGAAGCCGAAAGTCGCCGTCGTCCTCATCGGCGTCAACAATATCCCTGACGAGAAGAATACCTGCCGGGACGTGCTCGAAGGCGTCACCGCGGTCGTCAGGAAACTCCGCGAGAAGCTGCCCGAGACCAAAGTGCTGCTCCTGGCCATCTTCCCCTTCCGCGAAGATTTCTGCCTCCAGCGCGGCAAGGCCCTCCAGATTAACCAGGCCCTGCACAAGCTGGACGACGGGCAATGGGTTCGCTTTCTCGACATCGGCTACCTGTTCATCCAGCCCGATGGCAGGATTCCCAGGGATATGATGCGCGATTACCTGCACCCCTCGGCCAAGGGTTATCGCCTCTGGGCTGAGGCGATGGAACCGGAACTGGCCGCGATGCTCGGAGAGAAGCCGATTGCCCCATGACGCGACGCCCCGCAGGCCTGGCAACCCCCTGCCCTCTGCAAACAGGCTTGCGAGCCACGCCGCGAAGGTGAACACTAAGGCACATGCCCAGACCCCGAACCATTCGTGGTGCCACGGACCGTGGGGCCCCGCCTTGCGAGGCCCTGTCCCCGGCTCAGCCAGGCGCTGCTAGCAGCCGAGTCGCGTTTATTCTGTCGGAGATTGCCGTGGGTCTTGTGGCCCTCATCGCCTGGACCACCCCGCTGCGGGCCGGGCCTGTCTTTCTGCCCAACGCGTCCTTTGAGTCGCCAGTCGTCCCGCCCGTCTCGCCTTACGCCGTTCCTGATATGGACGAGTGGCAGAAATCATCACAGCCGGCGTGGTATGATCCCAGCCAGAACTACGACACCCCGTGGGAAGACCTCGCGGGCACATTCTACAATGTGCCCTTCCCCGGCGCCTACATTGACAATTGCGACGGCACACAGGCCGCTTTTGTTTTCGCGCTCCCTGACGTGGCCATCTTCCAGGACTACGACTCCGTTGGGGGCACCAACACCGTGCCCAGCCACGCCTTCAAAGCCATGTTCAACGTCAATAGCGCCTACGCACTTACCGTCGGCGTCATCGGGGGCGTGTACGGGCGCCCGCCGCTCTATGAAGGCGCCACCCTCCAACTCAGCCTCTACTACCGCGACGCCTCCAGCAACATCGTCACCGTCGCCGCCACCACCATCACGAACAGCGCCGAGTTGTTCCCCACCAACACGCACTTTGTGGACTTCTCCGTCCATGTTCCCCCCGTCCGCGCCACTGATCCCTGGGCCGGCCAGCACATCGGCGTCGAGATCGCCTCCACGGTCGGCTTCGACCTGGTCGGCGGGTATTGGGACGTGGATAATGCGCGGCTGACCGAGATACCGCTTCCGGCTTTGACCGATCCACGCATGGTAAGCGGCCAGTTCGGGTTCACGCTGCAAAGCGAGCCTGGGCTGCGCTTCGACATCCTCGCCGCCAACGACCCTGGCCTGGCGCTGTCCAACTGGACCAGCGTCGGGACCTTGACCAACGATACCGGCACCGTCTCTTTCTTTGACCCGACGCCGGGGCTCACCCACCGTTTCTACCGTGCGCATCAGTTGCCATAGCCGTGCTGTGACTGTTCAGGTAGGAGCGCAGCCTTCAGGCTGCAGAAGCCAGGAGGCTCCAAGGAAGCGTTGGAGTCTGCCGACGCCGCAGCGTAGTCCAGATTTCTGCAGCCTGAAGGCTGCGCTCCTACCTGAACAATTACGCCATGCCTTCACGCTCATCGAGTTGCTGGTAGTCATCGCTGTCTTGGCTCTCCTGGCGGCCTTGATGTTGCCGACCCTGGCCTCGGCGCGCGAGAAAGGCTGGCGCGCCGCCTGCCTCTCGAACCTCCGGCAGGTGGGCATCGCCATGCACGCCTACGCCAGCGACAACGACGGCAAAATCCCTTACGGCCCGAAAGCCCCCCCGTTCACCAGCCCCTTCGACCTCTATCCTTCAACCGGCGCCCCCACGAGCCTGATTTCGCTCGGCAACGGCGCTCCCGTCGGTTTGGGCCTGCTGCTCAAGGACCACCTCGGCAACCAGTCCAAAGCCCTCTTTTGCCCCAGCACTGATCAGCCCTTCGACGCCGGGGGACAGCTCGCCAACGTCGGTGTCCGCCAGGCCCAATGCAGCTACTATTACCGCCACGGCGGCAACACGCAGTTGTTTGATAATCCCAACCGTGGCACCCCGCCGCCCGAGCACCTCAAGCTCGACGCCCTCGGCAATAACCGCAACGGCTTGCCCATCAGCGCCCTGGCCATTGACACCCAGTTCATCTGCTCCCCCGCCATGGCCACCTTCGGCATCACTCCCAGTACTCACCACGAGCGGCGCACAGCGGACATCCTCTTCTCCGACGGCCACACCGTCTCGCGCCCCAACCGGGATAACCGCTTCGTCGTGGACCTCAGCAATTACGCCGACACAGCCGACGCCTTCAACAAGATCCTCACTGTCCTCGAACGGGCCGACGAGGAACCCTAGTCATTTCGCCCTTTTCAGTTGGCGGATTTGGATTAGTGTCCCTGCATGACGCTAACCGAGCAGATGACCCAATTGGCGAAGCAAGCCAAGGCGGCCTCGCGCGAGCTGTCCCGGGTGACGACCGGTGACAAGAACGCTTGCTTGCTCGCCATGGCCGATGCGCTCGAACAGAACGCCGCCGCCATCAAAGAGGCCAACGCGCTTGACATGGAAGTCGGCGCGAGCATGGGCCTGTCCTCCGCCATGCTCGACCGACTGAGGCTCGACGACAAGCGGATCGCGGGCATGGCCAAGGGCCTGCGCGAAGTCGCCGCGCTGCCCGACCCCGTCGGCCGGGTGCTGGATGAGCGTGTTCGCCCCAATGGGCTGAAGCTGCAGAAGGTCAGCACCCCGATTGGCGTGGTGGTTATCATCTATGAATCGCGTCCCAATGTGACAGCGGACGCCGCGAGCCTGTGCTTCAAGTCGGGCAACGCCACGATCCTGCGGGGCGGCAAGGAGGCTCTCAACTCAAATCTGAAGATCGCCGAGATCATGATCGAAGCGGGCAAGCGGACCCTGCCGGCTTTCCCCGGGCACGCCATCCAGGTCGTGCCGACGACCGATCGCGAGGTCATCAAAGCGTTGCTGTCGCTGACGCAGTATGTGGATTTGTGCATGCCGCGCGGCGGGGAGGGGCTGATTCGCGCGGTGGCGGATTGCTCGAAGGTGCCGGTGATCAAGCATTACAAGGGCGTCTGCCATGTCTATGTGGATAGCGAGGCTGATTTGAAAATGGCGGAGGAGATCGTAATGAACGCCAAGGTCCAGCGTCCCGCGGTGTGCAACTCCATGGAGACCCTGCTGGTGGACCGCAAAGTGGCCGGCACCTTCCTGCCGGCAATCGCGCAGCGGCTGGGCGAGAGGAGGGTGCAGTTGCGCGCCGATGAAGAAGCCGAAGCGATCTTGAAGTCCGAAGTCCGAAGTCCGAAGTCCGAAATCCGGCGGGCGGCGGAGCAGGATTGGTTCACTGAATACAATGACTATATTCTCAACGTGCGCGTGGTGGATGGCGTGCAGGCAGGCGATTGACCATATCAACCATTATGGCTCGGCGCACTCCGACAGCATCGTGACGGGGAACGAGGCCCGCGCGCAGCAGTTTCTCGGCGAGGTGGATTCCGCGGCGGTCTATTGGAACGCCTCGACGCGCTTCACCGACGGCGGCGAATTCGGCATGGGCGCGGAAATCGGCATCAGCACCGACAAGATCGGCGCGCGCGGCCCGATGGGCCTGGAGGAACTGACCAGCTACAAGTGGATCGGCATCGGCAACGGTCAGGTGCGGGCCTGAAGAATGGCCGCTGAGGTGGTCCACACACTCGATGAATAGGGGGAACATCCAACATCCAACAGCCAACAGCCAACATCCAACGGGCTTGCTCCGGACGATGATTGGATGTTGGATGTTGGATGTTGGATGTTGGATGTTTTCCTTCGGTCTGGCGGGCCTTGGTCGGGACAGACGGGGCGCCTGTCCTGCTTTGGAGTTCACACAAGGGGTGCCCTGTGGGCCAAGTGCATCCTGCCGACCGGGACGTCGGCGCTCCAAATGAGCAGCGAGACCCTCACATCTCCCCCCGCCGACGCCGCAGGTCGGGCGCGCTTCGTCAGGGAGCGCCTCCCGGCAGAGGGCTTATTCGCCGATCACGACTGGCGGACCTCGCCGGTCCCCTACCCTCTCGGGCCGGCCTTGGCGCAGGAGGTGGAATCGCTCGGACGCGTGCTGCTGCAATTCTATCGCGCAGTCAACCTGCTCTACCGCAAGAGCGTGGAAGGCAAGCAGCCTGAGTGGGTCGCCCGCTGGCTGGACCTGGGCAAACCGGCCGAGCTCGTCCAACTCCAGCGATCTGCTGCCTTGAAGAACGAAGTGCCCCGCATCATCCGCCCGGACCTCCTCATCACGGAACAGGGTCTTCGTGTCACGGAACTCGATTCGGTGCCCGGCGGCATCGGCCTCACGGGCTGGCTTAACCAGACTTATTCGGCCCTGGGGGCGGAAGTCCTCGGCGGGGCAGACGGGATGTTGCGCGGCTTCGCCAGCATCTTCGGAAATGCGCCGCCGTGCACATCGTTGTGTCCGAAGAAGCCGCAACGTATCGGCCGGAGATGCTGTGGATGGCTCGCCAGTTGGGGGAGTCGAAATTCAAGGTCCAGGACGCAAAGTTCAACGCGTTCAATGACGGCGAGGCGGTCTATCGCTTCTTTGAACTGTTCGACCTGGCCAATGTTCCGAACGCGAAGGCGATCTTCGAGCTGGCCGCGGCGAAACGGATTCGCCTCACCCCGCCGCCCAAGCCGGTCTTCGAGGAGAAGATGCTGTTCGCGCTGCTGTGGAACCGGAACCTGCACGATTATTGGCGGCAGGAATTGGGCGAGAGTTTCTTCCAGCGCCTGCTTGGCCTGGCGCCCTACACCTGGGTCGTTGATCCCGCTCCCCTGCCCCCGCACGCGGCCATTCCGGAGTTGAATCTCACCGACTGGCGCCAACTCAAGGCGCTGTCCCAAAAGGAGCGGGAGCTGATCCTCAAGGTGTCCGGCTTCTCGGCCCACGCCTGGGGCGCGCGGGGCGTCCATCTCGGCAGCGACCTCTCGCACGCCGATTGGGCGGCGGCGGTGGATGCGGCGATTGCGAACTACGAGGGCTCCCCCCGGGTGTTGCAGCGCTATCACAAGCCGGGGTTGGTCGAGGCGCAATGGTATGACTTCCAGCGCAACCAGCTTGTGCCGATGAAAGGCCGCGTGCGGCTCTGTCCCTACTACTTTGTCTCCGGCGAGGCCGAGGCCGCGAGAGCCCACCTGGGCGGCGTGCTGGCGACAATTTGCCCGGCGGACAAGAAGATCATTCACGGCATGACGGAGGCCATCTTCGCGCCGTGTTCGGCATGAACCTGTTCGAGTACATCTTCCTGGCCACCAGTTCCCTCTTCGTGATCGTGGACCCGCTGGCGACGGTGCCCGCCTTCCTGGCGATGACGCCGACCGATTCACCCGAGGAGCGGATCAGGATGGCGCGGCTGGCCTGTTGCGTGGCGGCGGGGGTGCTGATGGCCTTCGCCATCGCGGGCCAATGGATTTTCAAGTTCCTGGGCATCACCATGCCTGCCTTCCAGCTCGCCGCGAGCATCGTGCTGCTGCTGGTGGCGCTCGACATGTTGCGGGCACAGCGCTCGCGGGTGCAGGAGACCCTGGAGGAAACGGCGGCGGGCGCCGAGAAGACCGACATCGCCATCACGCCGCTGGCAATTCCGATGCTGGCCGGCCCAGGGGCCATCTCCACGGCCGTCCTGCTGCACAATCAGGCAGCGGGCCTGGGTCAGCGCGTGGCGTTATATTTGTGTATCCTGGCCGTGTGCGCGGCGAGCTACCTCATTCTGCGCATCGCGGCGCGCGGCGCGCGTTGGCTCAGCCCCATCGCCATGAGTATCACCACGCGCATCATGGGCCTGCTACTCGCGTCCGTGGCAATGCAGTTCATGCTCCGAGCGCTCGGCCAACTGAATCCGGCATGGTTCCCGGGTGCAACCTGAACTCGACCAAATGAAGTGCCCGCAATATTCCCCACAAAAGGGCTTGCGTGCGAGGAAAGCTAGGGCATTATTGAGACAGTTTTACGGATCGCGGGGTGGAGCAGCCCGGTAGCTCGTCAGGCTCATAACCTGAAGGTCGTTGGTTCAAATCCAACCCCCGCAACCATTCTTCCAAGCCCAAGTTTTCCATGTTCAAGGATGGGCACATCACGTAACCTTTGGTCCGTTCTCGCAGGCGTAATGCTTTATGACGATCGGGCGGATTGGGCTGAAGTTCTGCAACACTGTCGTCGCGGCGATGGCGTGCCTTGCTACTGCCGCTTCGGGGGAAAAGCCCCCGCCTTTGCCCCGAGACCTCACAATACGCACCTGGACGAAGCAGCAGGGGCTCCCGGACGATTCGGTCACCGCCGTACCTGCAGACGCGCGACGGTTATCTGTGGGTGGGAACAGCCGCCGGGCTGGCGCGCTTTGACGGCGTAAGGTTTGTGCCGGTGGCGGCGCACGCGAAAGGGAGCGGACCTCCGATCGGCGTCACTGCCTTGTGGGAGGATTCACAGAGGCGTCTATGGATCGGCACCCAGGGGGACGGGCTGTTTTGCTACGCGGATGGCATCGTGACCCGGTTTGGCGGCGCCCACGGCCCGGTGGACAAGACCATCAACAGCATCGCGGAGGACCCGGCCGGCAACCTTTGGCTGGGCACACCTTCAGGACTGGACCAGCTTCGCGGCGAGCGGGTGGTGAAGTTCACGGTGAAGGACGGTTTGCCGAATGACTTTGTATCCAGTGTTCACGTCGCCCGGTCGGGAACAGTCTGGATTACCACGCGCGGCGGGATATGCCAGTTTAAGGAGGGCAAGCTGCAGCTATTCCCTTTCCAAACCGATAGCCCAGGCCGCAGCCCGGAGTCGCTCGGGGTTTATGAAGATCGGCGGGGGAATCTGTGGGCGTTCGGCGACACGTATCTGGTGAACCTGACGGAGGGGAAACATCTGAACCATTTCGGCAGCGGCGACACCACATCCTCGATGCGCATTTGGAGCTTGTGCGAGGGAAGGCGCGGAGAACTGTGGATTGGGACGAGTGGCAAGGGCTTGTATTGCTTCGCCGAGGAGAAATTCATTCCGATCACGTTGCGCGATGGCAGCCTGACCAGTGATGTGCGGGCGCTGTGCGAGGATCGCGAGGGAAACCTTTGGCTGGGCACTGACGGAAGCGGGCTGGCCCGGCTCCAACCGCGGAATTTCCGTTTGCTCAACGCGAGCATGGGGCTTCCCAAATGGCCGGCGCTGTGCCTGGCGTTGGACCCGCGTGGCCGCACGTGGATTGGCTTTGAGCGCGGGGGTGTTTACGAGGGCGCGGGCGAGGCCTTTGAGCCGATCGCGCATCGGGACGCGGCGGTCGCGTTGAATTTAGTCTCCTCGATGTGCGTGACGCCGGATTCCAACATTTGGGTGGCGACTGTCGGGTCCGGGCTTTTCCAGTTGTGCAATCAACGGGTCGTCCGATACACCACGGCGGATGGGTTGCCGGATGACACTGTGCTGTCGGTGGGCGCCGATTCCGAAAGGTCGGTTTGGGTTGGAACCCTGGCGGGAGGCGTGCAGCGATTCAGGGAGGACGGGGTGGTAAGTTACGGCGCTGGCGCTGGTCTCCCAGTCGAACCTGTCAGGGCGATCCTGCCTGCAAGGAACGGAGGGGTGTGGCTCGGGTTTAGCCGGGGGCAGGTGTTTCGTGAACGAGGAGCTGGATTCCAGGCGGCGGTGGATTCCTCAGTCTTCGGGGGCCAGGCCATTACCTCATTGAACGAGGATTCGGCCGGCCGCCTCTGGATGGGCACAGAAGGTGGCTGGGTCGGGTGTTTGGCGGGAGGCCATTTCGCGAAGTGGGAAGTCAATCAGCCACCGCCCACCGATCCGATCACCGGAATCCTCACGGACGACGACGGTGACCTGTGGCTGAGCACAGCAAGTTTGATCCGGCGGGTGGCGAAGGACGACGTTGCCCGGTCGCTTTCCGGCGAGAGTTCGCTCCGCTCGGAAACCATTTTCAGATGGGAGCCGGCGCCCGAGTCCGCACCTCGCTATGGCTGGCCGCGAGCCGTCAAATCCGCCCAGGGGAAACTATGGTTTGGGATGGCGGGCGGAGTAGTGACGTTCGACGCGCATGGGATCGTCAGCGCCTCGCCCCTGCCGGTATTGATTGAACAGGTCATCGTCAATGGGAAGCCCCTGGCGCCCGGTTGGGCGGCCGCACCGGCCCCCCGATCGAACCGCCAGGGCTCGCCCTTTCGGCTATCCTCCAGCTTGCGCTCGCTCGAAATCGAGTTCACCGCGGTGAATCTTTCGGCGCCTGAGAAGATCCGCTTTCGGTATCGGCTGGAGGGCTTTGAACCGGATTGGGTAAAGGGAGGCGCTGACCGGACGGCGCATTACGGACGGCTTCCCTATGGCGCCTATAACTTCCGGGTGCAGGCCAGCATGGTGGATGGCCCCTGGCCGGCGAAGGAGGCTTCCTTTGCCTTCATGCTGCCGACGCCGCTCTGGCGCCGGGAATGGGCGCTGGCAACCTACCTCCTGGTGGCGCTGGGCCTGGTGGCGGTGACGGTGCGAATGATCGCACACCGCCGATTTCGCCGCCGCCTGGCCGTGTTGCACGCGCAACAGGCTATGGAACGGGAGCGGATCCGGATCGCCCAGGACATGCACGACGAGATAGGCTCGAAACTGACCAAGATCTCGTTCATGAGCGAGTTGGCGAAGGGCGAATTGGAAGGACACCAACCGGTGGCCCGCAAGCTGGTATCCATCGCGCACACCTCGCGCGAGCTGCTGCAATCGCTGGATGAGATTGTCTGGGCGGTCAATCCGAGGAACGACACCCTGGAGCACGTGGCGGCCTACCTGGGGCAGTACGCCACCGAGTATTTGCAGAACACGCCGGTGGAGTGTGAACTGCACATCCCGCGCACACTGCCGCATCATTCGGTTTCCGCGGAGACCCGCCATAACCTCTTTCTCGCCTTCGAGGAATCCCTGAACAACGCACTCAAGCACGGCAAAGCCTCGCGCGTGCGCGTGGATATGCGCGTCGAAGCCTCCCGTTTCCACATCCGGGTGGAAGATAATGGCTGCGGTTTTGAGGCTGGACCCTCAGTCTCGAAGGCAGGCCCCGCCAAGCCGTCCCCGGGCGGGCACCGCGGCAACGGGCTGCTGAACATGGGGCAACGCCTGGGCGAGGTTGGCGGAGAATGCAGTATCCGCAGTCAGCCGGGCGCGGGCACGACGGTTACCCTGAGCGTGCCGCTCGGCGCGGCGGTCGCGTCGCTGAAAGAGAGCTAAATGATGAGTGAGCTGATCCGGGTCTCGATTGTGGACGACGAAGTGGACTTGCGAGAGAGCATTTCGGGGTACGTGAGCTCCGCCAAGGGACTCCGTTGCGTGAGTGTCCACAGCAGCGGCGAGGAGGCTCTGGCGAACCTGCCGAAAGAGAAACCGGATGTGGTGCTGATGGACATCACCCTCGGCGGGATGGACGGCATCGAGTGCGTGCGCCGCTTGAAGCCGCTGATGCCCAATACCCAGATCGTCATGCTCACGGTTTTCGAGGACACGGAGAGGATCTTCAGCGCGCTGGCCGCTGGGGCCAGCGGCTACCTGCTGAAGCGCCTGGCGCCGGCCAAATTGCTCGAAGCCATCCGTGAGGTCCATGAAGGCGGTTCGCCGATGTCGGCGCCGATTGCGCGCAAGCTGGTCCAATCGCTGCAATCCC
This sequence comes from uncultured Verrucomicrobiae bacterium, assembly GCA_963762555.1. GTDB lineage: Bacteria > Verrucomicrobiota > Verrucomicrobiia > Limisphaerales > UBA8199 > PALSA-1440. The sequence continues at coordinate 19,526 of CAVXLO010000037.1, read as the reverse complement.
CGGTCCGCGCGCAGGCGGGAGCTGAGTTGTCGCCGCGCGAGCGCGAGGTGTTGGACAGCCTGGCCGAGGGACAAGCCTACAAGCAAATCGCCGACAAGCTGGGCGTGAGCATTCACACGGTGCGCAACTACATCCGCCGGATTTACGAGAAACTCCATGTGCGCTCGTCCGCCGAGGCGGTGGCCAAATACCTGCGAACTTGAAGGCACGCGCTCGAACTGTGGCCATATCATGCCACATGACAAGCCCGCGCGGAGCGGCAAACTGGCTGGATTGAAGACTGCATTGCATCTACTATTGGCGGGCTGGCTGACGCTGAGCGGCGGGGTCTTGTTCGGCGGGCAAACGCCGGCCGCGTGGCATCCAGCCCCCGGTCCCCTCCTGACGCGTTGGGCGGCGGAAGTCAATCCCACTAACGCGCATCCCGAATACCCGCGCCCGCAGTTAGTGCGCCCGGATTGGCTCAATCTAAATGGGCTGTGGGATTACGCCATCACCCCGGCGGCGGCCCGGGAACCCGCTCAATTCGAAGGCGAGATCCTGGTGCCGTTTCCGCTTGAGTCGGCGCTCTCCGGTGTGATGCGGCGTCTGGATGAGAACAGCACGTTGTGGTACCGCCGGCAGTTCAAGATACCGGAAGCCTGGGCGGGGCGGAGCGTGAGGTTGCACTTTGGGGCGGTGGATTGGCGCATGCGCGTCATCATCAACGGCAAGGAGATAGGGCGTCACCGTGGGGGCTATGACGCGTTCAGCTTCGATATTACCGGTGCTTTGAGGCGGACAAATACGGAGGAAATCGTGGTGGCGGCAGAGGACCCGACAGAAGGCGATCAACCGCGCGGCAAGCAATCGCGCAAGCCTGAGGGAATCTTTTACACGCCGACTTCGGGCATCTGGCAAACGGTCTGGCTGGAGCCGGTGCCCCGAGTATGCATAGATGGATTGGTGCTGAGGCCGGACGTTGACGCGCACGCGCTGCGATTGAGCGTCGCCGCCAACAGCGCCTCGGAGTCGCTAAAGGTCGAGGTCACCGCGCTGGCGGATGGCAAGGAAGCCGGTCGTGCGACGGGACCGGCTAATGAAGAGCTGAATCTGGCACTGGCCAAACCTCATCTGTGGACGCCGGATGATCCGTTTCTCTACGATCTGAAGATCGCGCTCAAGGATGGAAACAAGCTGGTGGACTCGGTCTCCAGCTACTTTGGGATGCGCAAGGTTGCCTTGCTCCGGGACGAGGGCGGAGTGATGCGGATCGCGCTTAACGGCAAGTTTGCGTTCGAGATCGGCGCATTGGACCAGGGTTTCTGGCCGGACGGGATTTACACCGCGCCGACGGACGCCGCGCTGCGTTACGACATCGAGTATCTCAAGCGGGCGGGGTTCAATATGGCCCGCAAACACGTCAAGGTGGAACCGGATCGCTGGTATTATTGGTGCGACAAACTGGGCATGCTCGTCTGGCAGGACATGCCCAGCGGCAATAACACGACCACCGAAGGCCGCACCCAGTTCGAAGCCGAGCTGCAGCGCCTGGTTGAAGGCCGGCGCAACCACCCGTCTATTATTGTCTGGGTGCTCTTCAACGAAGGTTGGGGCCAATACGACACCGAGCGGTTAGCGCCCTGGCTGAAATCATTGGATCCCACGCGGCTCGTTGATGACGCCAGCGGTTGGACCGATAAGCGGGTCGGGGACATCATTGACATGCACAGCTACCCGGGGCCTGAAGCTCCCCAGTCCGAACCCGACCGGGCGGCAGTCCTGGGCGAGTTTGGCGGGCTTGGCCTCGGGCTGCCGGGGCATACGTGGTCCACGCAGTATTGGGGTTACCAGCCGATGCCGGACGAGAAGACTTTGAACGAGCGGGTCGCTACTCTGTTGGACCGGGTTCACTTGCTGCGGGATTTCTTCGGGCTGAGCGCCGCGGTTTACACGCAGACGACCGACGTCGAAACCGAGTGCAACGGCCTGATGACCTATGACCGCGCGGTGGCGAAGCTTGATCCGGCCATCGCCCGTGCCGCCAATCGCGATGGGGGCCGTGAGAAGCCCTACCGCGTGATCACGTCGAACGCTCTGTCTGGCCGGGTCAATTGGAAATACACCACGAACAAGCCGGATGACCGATGGTTTGCACCAGCGTTCGACGATGCGAGCTGGAACGAAGGCCTTGGCGGTTTCGGCACAAAAGGTACGCCCGGCAGCCTGGTGAACACCACTTGGGACACCCCGGATGTGTGGCTCCGCCGGCATTTTACGCTGAACCAGGAGGATTTGCGCCAGGCGGTCCTCCAGATTCACCACGACGAGGATGCCGAAGTCTATTTCAACGGCATCCTGGCCGCCCAGGCGCCGGGATTCGTGACCAGTTACGACCTGGTGAAGATCAATCCCGATGCCCTCGCCGCGCTAAAACCAGGCCTCAACGTCATGGCCGTTCACTGCCATCAAACCGGTGGCGGACAATACATTGATGTGGGGATAGTGGTGCCGCGTTCGGACAAAGAACGAGCGGGCAGGAATTGAGTTCAGAGGAACTCACCGCCGATTGTGGCCACTTTATGCCACACGACGCCTCCCGGCGCCTGTGTTAGGGTTGTTTAAATTGGCAAGCGGCAGACCGATTCTGTATGGTGTTAATATGAAAGCATTCTTGAACCCAAGGGCGAGGGTCGGCAGGTCCGTTGCCCGGCCGGCCTCCGCTTTCACATTGATCGAGCTGTTGGTGGTCATCGCCATTATCGCCATTCTGGCCGCGTTGCTGCTGCCGGCGCTGGCGAAGGCCAAGGCGAAAGGCCAACAGGCCGCTTGCATGAATAACCTGCGCCAGATTGGCATCGCCAACACGATGTATGTTTCGGATTATCAACGGTACACGGGCTGTTTGTCGGTGAATCACGGCTACTATTATGTCTGGCCGGTGCGGCTGCTGGCCTACATGGCCAACAACCGGAAGGCCTTCTGGTGTCCGGCGGCCAACCCCAACAGCGCCTGGGATACCAATGCCAACCGCAGCATCTCCAATCCGAACATCAGCACGCTGGGCGCGACGGATGAGAACGGCAGGTTCGACCCCTACGGCATCAGCGAGAGGTCACGGTTTTCCCTGGGGATCAACGATTGGGGATTGACCTCGCCGGGGACCGCCTGTCTCGGCGTGGGCGGTGACATCAACGGCACCACCACGATGAGCAGGACCGTCGTGAAGGAGAGCACGGTGGTCTCCCCCACTCAATTCATCGTGGTAGGTGACGTGCCTGCCGCCCAGAACAACATTCTTTTCAACGCCAACATGGACCCTTCGGACAACACCGCTGCCCACACGCAGCGCCCATCCAATCGGCACAGCGGCCACACCGATCTTATGTTTGCCGATGGTCACGTCGAGAAGCCCAGGCGCAACGACGTCATCAATTCGGCGCCGAACTGGGTGTGGCGCAGTCGCTGGAACAACGACAACAAACCCCACAACGAGTTTACCTGGCCCGCCTTGAATGGGCTGACCGGGGTCAACGCCAACGATCCCTAGCCCGACTCTTTCGCACAGGCAGGGCGCGCGCTCCGTTGCGTGCCGCGGATGAGTCTGAAGTTCGGTTGAGGTTCGGCTTCTCCGGTCCCGGCCAGCCGATTCCCCCATGTGGCCACTTTATGCCACATGACGGTTTTGGAGGGAGGGACTAAAATCATAGCATGTTCTACGAGTCAAATAATGGCTTGTGGCCTCATTCCGTCGAGCCAAGGCCATTTTGACTTGGGCAACCCGACTCCAAAATGATAACTGACATGAAAAGCTCAATCATCTCCAAGACCGCAAGGATCAGACATCTCCTGGAAATCAACGCTGTGGTTTGGGCCACAATAGCAGCCTTCCCGGCGCCCAGCGCCAACGCAGCCGACATACAATGGCAGGGCCCGACGGCCAGTTACACCAACGCGGCGGACTGGGTCGGCGGGGTGCTTCCCGGTGCGGGCGACAACGCTATCAATGACCACGGCACCGCCAATGCGGTGCAGATCAATGTGGGCGATCCGGACTGGACGGTGGGTCAAATCCGAGCCGGCAACAGTGCCGGCAATGGCGCCTTCGAGCAGAACGGCCAAACTGTGACCCCGTTGGGAACCAATTACAATGGTCCGGTGGTCACTGAATTCTTCACGCCTTTCCGCCTGGGAATCGTGGCCGCCGGCACGGGCGTCTATACTTTGAATGGCGGCACCCTCAATTACGGCATAGGCCCATTTCATGTCGGGGAGGTCGGCACCGGCACCCTGAATATCAATGGCGGCACAATCACTGGCAGCGGTATTTTCAGCGTGAATTCCGGCGGTATTGCCGTTCCGAACCCCGCCGTGATTACGGCGACCGCCGGCCACGGCCCGTATCTGGGCGATATGACTTACTTTGAACAGGGGTATTACACACCCGACGCGTCAAAGGGGCTGCCGCCAGCCGGTTCGACTGTTACCAGTGTTGGTTCGGCGGATCACTCCTACACGCTGGCTCAAAGTTACGCGGCCCCTAACGCGGTGGTTCTCGACGCCGCCGTTTCCAATGCCACGATGACACTCACATCCCCCACAGCATGCTCGGCTTTGTCCTTCATGTGCGGCGCCGGCACCGGGCCGGCGAATATCAGCTATACCGTGAATCACGCCTCTGGCGACCCTGATACGGGGACGATCGTAGTTGAGGACTGGTTTTACCGTCAAAATTATCAAACAGACCCCCGCCCCGATTTGTTGGCCTTGGCAGCCAATGGTCGGGTGGACGGGCTTGGACTCAACTTCCAGATTACAACCCCCGTCGCCGGTTATGAACCATACAATCCTCCTTACCTATGGTCGTTTGATATTTCCCTGGTCAACACCGATAAGGTTGAGAGCATCGTTCTGACATACGCCAGCGGTCCTGGAACCTATACTACCGCGACCTTTTTGGGGGTCAGCGGCCAGGACATTATTGGCAATCCATTCACTCCATTGGCGATTAGCGGTTACAATGCGGACGTGGTGGTGGAGGCGGGGGCGCCAACTCCCTACGTCTCGGATTCGGTCATGGACACCGTCAACCAGACCGGTGGCACGAACAACGTCCCCCAGTTATGGGTCGCCCAAGGTCGAAATGCTCACGCCACTTATAACCTTCATGGGGGCGAGATCAATTCAACCGATTGGAATGTCATCGGTCGGTCGGGTGGCTACGGAACCATGAATATGGATGGCGGCACTCTCACCCACACCAGTGGTGGCCAGCCCGCCTTCATCATAGGCAGCGCTGCCGGTGACAACGGTCTTGCGGGCACCGTCGGAGTTCTGAACCAGAGCGCCGGCACCATCAACTGCAACAGCGAGTATTGGGTGGGCGAAAACACCCTTACCGTGGGGACCAATAACATCAGTGGCACAGCGGTGGTGAACATCAACAGTTGGCTGTCCATAGGCCGCGGCGGGCTGGGTGTCATCAACATGTCCGGCGGCACGCTCAACAAGAACAGTAATGGTGCTTTTATCGTCGGTGATGGCGGCGATGCCATTTTCAACCTGAGCGGCGGCGCGATCTCCAACGACGGTGAGTTGTGGGTTGGCAACAGTGGCGGTGGCCACGCCTGCACGATTAACGTGAGCGGCGGGCTGTTGGTCGCGAACAACTGGTTCCAAGTCGGACGTGGCGCAGCAACGGCTCTACTCAACTTCTCCGGTGGCACGATTCACAAAACAACCTCCGTCGGCGGCAACTTCATCATCGGGGATAACAACGCCGGCTCGGTCGTCCAGACTGGCGGCACGTTCATTGATGACGCGCAATACTGGATTGGCAATAATAACACTGGGCAACTTGATTTAAACAATGGCGTGTTGACCGTGGGTGGCGTGCTCTACGTTGGCCTGGGAACAGGCATCGGCACGTTTAATCTGGCCGGTGGCACAGCGACCGTCAATAACGTGCTGATAATCGGTAACGACACCTCGAGTGGCGGCACGTTGAATCTTAACAGCGGCACGCTGACGGCGAATGAAATTGCCGGCGGCAGTGGCTACAGCACCTTGTATTTCAATGGTGGCACGCTGGTGGCGGGAGCCAACAACGCGAACTTTATGCACGGTTTGAGCATGGCTAACGTCGCGGGCACCGCGGTGTTTGACACGGCTGGTTTCAATGTCACGGTCCCGCAGGTTTTGGCCGACGCTGGCGGCGGCTTGACCAAGAACGGCGCAGGCATGCTCACCCTGACGGGGGCCAACAACTATAGCGGACCCACACTTGTCAACGCCGGCACTTTGGCCATCAAATCCGACGCAACCGCAAACGGTGACTACTCCGTCGCCAGCGGCGCCCAGTTGAGTCTCACTGTCCTGGCTTTGAACGCCCAGCTCAATGTTGCCAACCTGACGCTGGCTGGCCCAGCGCCCGCCCTCGCTTTTGATTTGGGCGCTTTCGGGAATCCTACCACCTCCGCTCCTCTGAATGTGGTCAGTGCCCTTAATGCCAATGGAACAGTCACGATCAACATCACGGACGCCTTGCCCCAGCCCGGTCAGTTTCCGCTGATCAAATACGGCAGCAAGACCGGCTCAGACAGCTTTGTGATCGGTTCCCTCCCGGTCGGCGTAGCTGCGAGCATTGTGGATAACACGGGAAACAACTCCATTGATCTGAACATCACCTCAGTGAACCTGCCTCGGTGGGAAGGTCTGGCGGGCGGCAACTGGGACGTGGGTCTGACCACCAACTGGATCAACCTCGGCGATGGTCTCCCGACCGTTTATAGTCAGGGCGACCCAGTGCTGTTTGACGATCGTGCCCTCGGCACAACGACCGTGAATCTCACTGCGACCCTCAATCCCAACAGTGTCACCATCAACAACAGCAGCCTGGCTTACACCTTGAATGGTTCGGGCAAGATCAGCGGCAGCACCGCTTTGAACAAGCAAGGCTCCGGCGTTGTGACGATTGCCAATACGGGCGGCAATGACTACACGGGGCCAACCGTCATTTCAGGTGGCGCTCTTAGCGTGACCAGTCTGGCCGACGGTGGCTCACCGAGCGCCATAGGTGCGTCCTTGCCCGATCCAAACAACCTGGTGCTGGCGGGTGGAACGTTGAGCTACTCCGGGGTTCCCGTGACGATCAATCGTGGTTACTCCGTTCAAGCCACCAACAGCTCGATTGAAACCGTGAGCAATCTGACCTTGAGCGGATTTGCAACTGCGACGACAGGCAGCGGATTCATCAAAAGCGGCGACGCTCAGCTCACCTATTCAACGGCGGGAACCAATTTCCTTTCGGGCGCGAATTCTCCGGGGTACCTGGTGCAGGCCGGAACCGTGCTGTTTGACGGTTCCGCCGGCGGCCAAACCAATATCGTCCAAGGGGACAGGTTGGGGGTTAATGGAGTCGCGGCCAACGCCACGGTGATCATGACCAACACGACCGTGAACGTCGGCGGTAATGTGGACTTGGGGAATGTCCCTGATACGATTGGCACGCTGATCGTGAACAGTAATGTCAATTTGACCGTGGGTTCGTGGTTTATCTTCGGAGACGGCGCCAACTCGGTTGGCACCTGCACCCTTAATGGAGGCACCGTGAACGCTAACAACGGGAACCTGCTCATGGGCGGGAATCCGGGCACCACGAGCACGTTGAACATCAACGGCGGCCTGCTAAACAAATCCGGGGGCACGGTCATCGTTGCTCCGGCAACTGGAACGGAGACGGCGCGCGCACCGGCACGGTCAACCAGTCGGGCGGCACGTTCAATTGCAGCGACGAAATACAACTTGGCCAGATAGCGCAAGGCACCGGATTCTACAACCTTCACGGCGGCGAACTTGATTCCACGGGTTGGTTCGTAATCGGCAGAGCTGGTGGGTCCGGAACCATGATTATGGATGGCGGAATACTCAACCACACGAGCGGCGGGCAGCCTGCCTTCATCGTGGGCAGCGGTGCCGGAGATAACGGGGCTGCCAGCGTTGGGTTCCTTGACCAGAGCGCCGGCACCATCAACTGCTCCAGTGAATACTGGGTGGCCGAAAACACCGCAACCGTGGGTACCAATAACATCAGGGGCACGGCCGTGCTTAATGTGGCTAACTGGGTATCGTTGGGTCGCGGCGGGCATGCGGTCGTCAACTTCTCAGGCGGCACGATCACCAAGACCGGTGGCGGCAACTTCATTATCGGAGACAATGGCAACGCCTATTTCAACCAGACAGGCGGTGCGTTTGACCATCAACAGCGAGTTGTGGATTGGCCAGTCGGGTGGAGGCGTTGGTCAATATGATCTGAGCGCCGGCACGGTGTCAGTGGATAATTGGGTGGCAGTTGGTCGGGCTGGCGCCACCGGCACCCTGAATATTTCAGGGAGTGCTTCATTGACCAAACTCGGCAACGGCGACAATCACATCACCATCGCTTCGGGTGGCCCTGGCACGGTCAACCAGACTGGCGGCACGATTACCAGCACCCAGAGCTCCACCTTTATTGGGGAAGGCGGTCAGCCAGGCCTTTGGAACATGGATGGCGGCTCGGCTGTTTTGAGCACCGTTTTTCTGCCGATAAACAACGGCGCAAATGGCACACTGAATCTGAACGGCGGCACCTTCAGCGCGACTGAGATAACTTCAGGCAACGCGGGTGGCACGGGCACTTTGAACTTCAACGGCGGCACGCTCGTGGCCGGCGCCAGCACGGCAAACTTCCTGCACGGCCTCACTTCGGCTAATGTGCTGGCTGGCGGCGCGGTGATTGACAGCGGCGCGAATGTGATCTCGGTCGCGCAGCCGTTGCTTGATGGCGGCGGCGCGGGCGGCTTAACCAAGATCGGCTCTGGCACATTGTATCTGAACGGCGCCAACACCTACACGGGCCCGACGCTGGTGAATGCCGGCACTCTGGGCGGCACGGGCGCCATCGCTGGTCCTGTGACCGTGGCTGGCGGCGCCGCGCTTGCGCCGGGAGCTTCGATCGGCACCCTTACGATTAATAACACCCTCACCTTGTCGCCGGGCAGCACCACGTTCGTCGAGATCAGTCTCGACGGCGGCACGACGCACAACGATCTGGTTACGGGTCTGACCGGTGTGGCGTACTCCGGCCAATTGGTGGTGAGCAACGTCGGCACCAACGCCCTGGTGGGGGGTACGGTCTTTAAGTTGTTCCAGTCCGCCAGTCCGGGCAGTGGCAACTTTAGTTCCGTGAGGATCCTGCCGAGCGGTGTCGGCATGTTCAACCCGGCGACCGGGGAGTTGACCATTCCACCCACGATCAATCCGCCTCATGTTTCCGATGGCAATCTGATTCTGACCGGCGTGGGCGGCACTCCGGGGGGCACCTACTCCTGGCTCACCTCCACGAATATAGCCGCGCCGGTGACCAGTTGGACGACGAATATCACGGGAGTGTTTGACGGGAGTGGCGCGTTCTCGAACGCCTTCCCGAACGTCACCTCCGAGCCGGCACGCTTCTTCCTCCTGAAGACCCCATAACCCTTCTCGAAGCACAGCATTCCAAGGGGTGACTCGAAAGAGTCACCCCCTCTCGTTTTAACCCAATTGGGTAAGCGTCGGGAACCGGGACCATCCCGGGCGACAATACCTTGAAAGGATTCATTCCAGTCTCCGTGATCCTGCGCTCTGTCGCATGCGCTTGGGCTTCCCGTAAGCCATGATCTTTTGCACTCGCCCTGCATGGAGCAACATTGCAACCTTTGAGATCATGATGAAATCCGCGAAGGTCCAACTGTTGTGCGCGCCCGCGCTGGCCGTGATGCTCGGTGGCGTGCCGCTCGCCTCGGCCAAGGCCCAAACGAACGTCCTCTGTCCGCAATACCACATCTACGCCGGCAATACCCATTCACACACCGCTTACACGTGGTCGCATGGGGAGCAGTTCTTGAAGCTGGAACAGGGGCGCGGCAAGAAGAAGGTGCCCGGCATCTCCGTTTCGCGCGACGGCGTCCAAGCCGCCTCAAAGTTCCAGGCCGTGAGGCCGGATTGGCAGAAACACCAGGGGCCGCCGTCGAAGCATTTTGCCCTCGCCAAAGCGAACGACTTCGACTTCTACGCCGTCACCGACCATTCACAGGAATCAGCTTTCGCACCAACCAGCCCCACAAACGCCGCCTGGCTGGCGACCAAACGGGAGGCTGCCGAGGCTACGGATGCTGCGTTCGTAGCGCTGGCGGGCTTCGAATACTCAGAGAACAACGGCCCGGGCGGTGTCGGCCACATCAATGTTCTCAACAGCGCAGGATACTTGAATGCCTTGTCCCCGGGAATTGACCTGCCCTGCCTGTATAAGTGGCTGGGGACTGTTCCACCCAACGGCGACGGCCCGGTGGTCGCCACTTTCAACCACCCCGGCTTGCATCAATACAACGACTGGGCCTACCGTGATTCGCAAGTCACGGACATCATCACCATGCTGGAGGTCATCAACTCGAACAACCACCTCCACTACGGGGCCTTCGTCAATGCCCTCGACAAGGGCTGGAAGGTCTCCCCCGTCTGCGGCCATGACAACCACGGCTTCTATGGCATCACCCACCATGCCTCCCGCACCTTTGTGCTGGCAACGAACAAAACCAAGGAGGCTATTCTCGACGCGATGAAGCACCGGCGCACCTATGCGGCCCTCGACCGAAACATCCAATGCCGTTACACCGTCAACGGCGCGATCATGGGCTCGACGCTCGACCGTTCGGATGTCTTCCACTTCGACATCCGCATCAGCGACCCGGATACCGGCAAGCCTAAAGACAAGATCACCAGGCTCGATATTGTGACGGATGGAGGCAAGGCGGTGGCTACGGAAAACCCCACTCCTGCCTTCAATGTGCGCTGGAGCCCGACGATCGAGGGCGCCACCAACCGGTACTTCTTTGTCCGCGTCTGGAACGCGGGCGGCGGGGACGTGCCCGGTGCCAAACCGGCGCAGCCGATGGCATGGTTAGCTCCCGTTTGGACGGGCAGATGATAATGACGTTTGGTTATGCGTTAGCGCCGCCAGAGGCCCAGCGCCTCGCTAGTCGCCGCTATTCACGTGCCGGGCGAGATCAAGCCGGTCGGCGGCGCGGTGGCCCAATTCTTCAGCCACCTCCACCGCCATCCATGAGAAATCACGATTAGAGCTCTGCTCAACTGCTCGGAGAAGGACGCCCGCCAGAATACGTTCCAGCAGATGCCGGTTCCGCCGCCGGAAATTAGACAACTCCTGCGCCGACGGAAACGTGCCCTCGGACAGCAAACGGAACACGAGTTCCGAACGGCACTTCGCAGCGACATCCTCGTGGTAGAATACTCCGGTGATATAGGCAAAGGAGAGCAGCGCGAGCAGCGGGTCTGAGGGACGGTCTCCACGGGACCAGGGGAACTGCCCGATGTTCGGCACCTCCTCGCCCAGCCCACGAATCTCGGCCTCAACCCACTCCTTGATCCTGGCAGGGGCAATCCACTTGCTTAAGTCCGTGAGCACGGTGATCTGGTGCTCTGCCTCGACAGGGGAACTCTGCGCAATCGGTTCCGCCCGGGCAAAGCTGTTCCACTCCCTCGCTAGCGGACGACTTTCAATGCGTGCTTGCATAGACAATGCAATAATACGCCCCCAAGCGTCCGAGCATTGTGACAATCCGGTGACAAATCCGCCAATCCCACATGCTGGCGCTGACCTTGTATTGACGGCTGGGAACTGTTAAAGCTGCCGCTAGACATGACCAAGTCCTTCTTGATCAGGCTCAATGACCGGCCGCGATTGCCTGCGCTGCTTCTCGTCGTATGGTTTTTCTCCCTCCTGAGCAGGCCGGCCACTGCGCAAGTCCCTTCCTTAAGTGACCTGGCGGGCGACTGGCAGCGCGCTGCCGAGGTCCGCAGCCTGCCGGCGCTCAACAATACTCTCGGTTCCGCCCAGGCCGTCCGCGATGCGCTTGCCCTGGGGAAATTGAGCTTCCCGCCCATCACCCTGACCGGCGACACTGGCAGCCTGCTCATTGACGGGGCAGCACCCACACTGGAGCAGACCCGGTGGTTCCCCTATCAGGTGTTGCGCAAAGCCAATGCCGGCAACCTCCAGATCGAGACGGCGGCGCGAATGACTTACGAACACAGGGGTTTGCTCTTTCACATCGCACTCACGAACAGCGGAACCGAGTCGCGGACATTTGAATTGAAGATAGGTCTATCGGCAGCGACCTCCCGCCATGAGCGCTGGGGTTGGGCAGTTCCGAGGGACAAGGATGCCGCCGCCCGCTTCACCACCAGGGCGATGGACAAGGGCCAGGGATTGCTGCTCAGCGATTCGATCAATCACCTGGCCAACTGCTTCAGTTTCGAGCGTCCCCCGGACGAACTGACCGTGCTGCCACATTCCGGCGAGGCGGTTTGGCTTGCCACCCTGAAGCCGCAAGCGTCCCTCACCATCAACTACGTGCTGGCCTTCGGCGAGCAGGACGATGCCGTCCACAGTTTGGCGACCCAGTGCGCGGCGCACTTTGACGCTGTCTTCGCCCAGGTCCAAAGCGACTGGCAGACACGCTTCGATGCCATGTTCACACCCGGCAACTCCTTCTTCTCCGGCAGCTTGCCCACGCTCGTGACACCCGACCTCCAGATGCGGCGCGTTTATTACATGAGCGTAGTCTCCCTCCTGAGCGTCTATCGCACCGGCTTTCCCGTCCAGCGGCGCGTCTATGTCAGCAACACGCCCGAGAGCAACTGCACGATGATGTATTTCTGGGACACGCGCGAATGGGCCACCGCTTTCGCGCTGCTCGACCCGGCCATGCTCAAGGACTGCCTCCGCTCCTGGCTGGCCCGCGGCATCACCAACGGTTACGCCGAGGAATACCTCACCGGCACGCTCCAGGGCCCTTGGTACAGCGCCAATGACTATTCCGTCTTCATCCTCCTCAACGATTACCTGAATGTCACCGGCGACCGCGCCTTCCTCGCCGAAAAGATCAAAGGCCAGACCGTCCTCGAACACATGGACGCTATCGCCACGCACTGGAAGACCCTGGTCAGGCCGGGACGCACCCTCGCCGATTACGGCAAAGCCAGCAACCTGCTGGAGTGTGTCCCCACCTACATCCACGAAGTGCCGTCCTTCAACGCCGCCAACGTCTGGATGATGAGGCGCGTCGTTGCGATCCAGGCAGCGGAAGGAAACCCGGCCCGCGCCGCCGAATTGCGCGCCGACGCCGCCCGCCTGCTGCCCGCCGTCCTCGCGCTTTATGAACCGGGCCAGGGCGTCTGGGACTCGCTCCACCGCGACGGCACGCGCGTTGAAATGCGCCACGTATTTGACTTCACCACCATCGGCCTGACCATCCCCAATGACCTTTCGGCCAAAATGCGGCAAGAAATGACAGGCTTCGTCGAACGCGAACTGCTGACCGACCACTGGATGCGCGCCCAATCCTTGAGCGATCCGGCAGCGGTGAAATCCGACCGCCCCGACCACGGCCCCATGGGCGCCTTCTGCGCTTGGCCGGGCGAAACCATCGCCACCTTTTGCAAGTTTGGACAATTCGACAAGGCGCTGGACTTCCTCCATCGCTGTGCGGCGGTCACCTATGAAGGGCCGTTCTGCCAGTCCCGTGAACTCATGAACAAAACCCCCGACGCCCCGGTGCGGATCGCCGAGCGCGGCGCCGGTGGCCGGCCCACCCAAACCTACAACGCCAGCAACGGCGGTTCCTTCGCCGAGACCATTATCCGCGGCTTCTTCGGCTACCAGCCTGATTTCCTGGCGCAAACCCTCGTCCCCGACCCGCGCCCACGCGGTTTCGAAGGCCAATTGCTGGATGTCCGGCACAATGACCAACTTTTCAACCTTGTCAGCACCACTCAAGGCATCCAGACCGCCCGGGCGAAATAGCCCTCAAAACGTCCCGTCTCCCTATGCCGCCCAAGGTAGCTCGGAGTAGCCTCGAATGGCGCTTAGATAGGGGGCAATAAGACCAGTGGCCACACGCCAGCCTCGCCGTAGCCTCGCCGGAGCCTCACCGTAGGACCCTCTAGCCCAAGGCTAGAGGTACTACGGTGAGGCTCCGGCGAGGCTACGGCGAGGCTCCGGCGCGGTGCCGGGGGCAGCGGGGTGCGCCAGTGTCGCGGGGACAGCATTCCGCGAGTCTGGGGCACCGAAACGGGCGGACAGGTTCCAGATTGGGCCTGAAGCTGCTGGGCTGGGCAAGACTGCCCGAGGGCCGGAACCCGGCGCCTCTATGGAAGTGCCTGCCGCTGAGTGTTTTACGCCTTATCTAAGTGCCATTCCGGGGTAGCCTCGGGATGCGTAGAACTGGTTCCGCTGGCCTTCCCTGTGTTGGGTGCATGTCGTGGAAAGGTTATGCCCGCGGACCCTCTTATGCCAGGATACCTGGGACTCGTATTGGTGCGTGGTCGGGTCGCGTCGAGCTTATCGGGCTGGGCGCAGAGCGTGGCGTTTCAGGACGTGCTCATAGGGGTGGCCTTGTTGGCGCGCCGCCAGGAGGATTCGGGCGCAGGCACGGGCGTCGGACTCGGCGTTGTGATGGTTCAAAGGGATGCGCAGATGCCGGCACACATCGGCCAGCGTGGCCGGACGCAAATTCCAGACGGCTCGGGCCACCTTGACCGTGCAAACGAACGGCTTCTTAAGCGGCTCAACCCCGGCCGCATCGCAGCAGGCCCGCAGCACGGAGCGGTCGAAAGCCGCGTTGTGCGCGGCTACGAAATCCACCCCTTCCAGCTTCTGGGCGGCTTCTTGCCATAATTCGCCAAATGAGGGTTGGTCCTTCACATGGGTCCAGGCAATGCCGTGCAAGTAAGTGAAAACGAACGCGCGCCGGGGCGGGCGGATCAGCCTGGTCCAGGTGTCGAGCACCGTGTCGTTTTCGACAATGACAATGGATAAGGCGCATGCGCTGTCACGCCCGTAATCGGCTGTTTCAAAATCCAGCGCCGCAAACCGCCCCGGCACCGTCGGGGTCAGCGGTGCGTTCACATCGCTCACAGAGGCGGTTGGATTCGCCAGAATGGTCATCAGCGGATGCTAGAGCTGTGTTTGCCAAAAGCAAGATTGGACCCGGAATTCATCGTTGCTTTTGGAGCCTCTCGTTCGCGCGCTGGAGTTCATCCAACACCCAGCTTCGCGAGTTATCCGCAGTAACGTTGATGGTGCTTTCCTGGTTTGGCAGGTCAAAATTCCACAGCGCGGCCAAGGGCACACCGGTGGACTCGAAGGCGGCGATCATCTCCATGATCTGCTTCCTGGCCGCCTCGGGGCCGCCGTCCCGCGGTGAATCCGGTGCCCCGAATTCGCCCACAAAGAGCGCCTTGCCGCCACGCCGCGCCGCTGCCATGCAGAACTGCATTGTTTGGGCATAAGGCGTGTCCTTGGCGTTGAACCGTTCCTTGTCGAACGGATAGAGATGGACCGAAATCAGGTCGCAGGGCGAAGGCGTCACCTCCAGCAGGTTGCGTTCGAACTCTTCCGGCGAGTCCTGCGTCCACTTCTTCTCGCGCCGGAGGTGCTCCGCGGCGGCGCGCGGCAGGCTATGGCCGGTGGTAATGGGACGCCTCGGGTCGAGCGCGCGCACCGCTTTGGCGAACTCCGCGCACGCCGTCACGACCATCTCCTGTGTCAGATCGTCCTCCGCGCTACGCGAGGCCGCCGTCCCGAGATTGGGATGGACGGGCGGGCGGTGTTCGGCGGCACTGGGCAAGTCCGCCCCCAGGCTGTATTCGTTCCCCAACTCCCACGCCCAGATCGCCGGTTCATGCAGATAGCGCCCCACCACTTCACTCACATATTGCCGCATGAAGGCGATCGTCTTGCTCTTCGGATTCCCCCACTGGTTTCGCGACTCCCCTACGAGGTCCGGAATGCAGGCGTCATACCAGAACAGGCTCGGGATCAAACCGATGTTGCGCTTATGGGCTTCCGCGACGAAGCGGTCCATCCGCCGGAAATACTCCGCCTGGTTAGTGCGGTAGAGGCTCCATTCATTTGGCCAGAACCCGCAGCACGCAAAGCGTATGAACGGAATCTTATGCTTCGCCAGCACCTCCAGCCCGGCAAAGGAGGATGTGTCGTCGCCGTTCGCAATCAGCCGATTGAAGGCGCTGAAGTAATTGATCCCGATGCCGCGCCACGCCTTGCCGTCTCTGAGAATCGCCCCGTTCGTGCCCACCACAATCGTGGCCTCCAGCGAAGTGAGCGGCCTCACCAACGTCGCCTGCCCGGTCAGCCGTTCCTGCCCCGACGCCGCGATCACGCCCATCACCCCGAAGCCGAGCAGGACCAACCAGATCTGCCATCCGCGTTTCATGGCGCCACCGTGTCACAAGACCATCCCCAACGCAATGCCGAGAGCTGGCCGGCGATCCTCGGAGTGCCTTGGAGGCCTAACTCTCGCTCACGGCGAGCGGAGGCGATAAAGGCGGGTGTGATGATTCGTCCACTGGGGATCACCGAAATAGGCCGAGCCATCGGTGAGGGTGTTGGTTCTTACCGGAGACCGGTTGGGATTGGCAAGGTTCGTGCAGGCTTCCACTACGATGGCGCTGTTGGTTGCCCGGGAGATGATGGAACCGAACTCGTTGGCTTGCACGCCAAAGCTGGGGCCCTTGATTTCATAATCCGGCCCAGGGCCGAACCCCCGCACCTCTAACCCTTTACGTGCCGCGTCCTGACTTTAGACTTGGCCCGTGACTGCGCGTGCTTAGATTTGGATGCACCGTCTTTCGTCGCCTGCATACTCACAAATCGCTTCACCTCCCGCTTGAAGCAGCCGCAAGCCGCACGGACATCCCGGACCAGCGGCGCCAGCCGCTGTGGGTCCAGATCGAAGCCGTAAGCGTGAGCGAAAAAGTGCCGAAACGCCAAAAAAGGCACCAGCCGGTCCCGCAGTTCAGTCGAGACAATCCCGTGCTCGCAGGCCGACTGGAGCAGGTCGCGATGCCACGCCGCCCCGACCGGCAACGCCACCCCGACACTCAGCAACCCTTGCTTCAGGATATTCTCAACCCCGTGATACACGGAACTCAACAGCGAGGCGGTGCCCCCCAACTCCAGGACCGAGAGCTTGGTCACGCGGCGCGCCTCGGGCAACAAGCGCAGCGCCTGGTCCATCTGCTCCAGTTCTGCCTCAACCTTCTCGCGCAGGCTGGCCATAGATGGGTATCCCGTCCCGCCGGATCAGCGCACTGAGCTTCGACCGTTTCTCCAAGGCGACGACATCCACCGGCTGCGAGAGCGCCAGCATCAGCTCGCCCACGAACTGGAAAAACCGCGCGGGCGCCACGCCTTCCACGGCAAGGTCGAGGTCCCGCCCCCGCCGGCGTCGGTCGGCGCTGGAACCGAAAAGCCAGACGGTGGCAGCACCGTAACGGCGCGCCAAGGCGGCGATGGTTGCTTTGTCACGATCGGAAACCATGTCAGCAGGATACTCGTTGCCCCCCTCAGTGCCAACCGGCAAATCCAACCGGCAAGTGAACAACTCAAGCAAGCAGAAACAGGAGTCCTGTCGCGCCATGACAAGCCCAGAGAGAGGGGCGGGTCTCGGAAGCCCCAAAACTCTCTACAGGAACTCAGTGGGTACACTGGAATCCCACCCGGGAAAGGCTGGCCACCCCCGGAAGCGAGTTTTGCGTAGTCGCTGGAAAGCAGCGGCACGAAGCGTAAACAGCCAGTGCTAAAGCCGTGTTATAGAGCCTCGAAATAATGAGATCGCTGGAGCTCTCGTCGTCAGACAAGCGGGAGCAGCACTGAAGCGCCGCGAAGGCTAGGCGCCGAAGTCCGGCCGGGGTCTGAGAGCAGGGCAAAGGCACAATGGGGTTCCCTGGGAACATGGGAGACCCGTCCGCGTCCTTGGGACTAAACGCCGGGATGGATGAACCGGCTTAACAACATCCGGGCCTTGAGGCAGTGGGCTTGCCCGCCTCAAGGAGCGAAACAGCCAAGCCGATCCAGGGTATTCCGTCGCAATGGGACGAACAGAGCGAGGGAAGAAGCGCGGTGGGAGTCTTAGCGGCGGCATAGTACCGCAGACAAAGCCGGCGAACCTCGACCGTCGAGGGAGCCGGGGAGTAGGGAAGGCCGTCGCACGAACACGGAATCGTTGTTGAGAAACATGAAAGATACACAGAGATCACAAAACGTGTGCACGAAACAACAACGGATAGCGGAACTAGCTCGTCAGCGACCGCAGGAGCGGATGACGGCGCTCAACCACTATCTGGATGTCGAGTGGATGACCGAAGCCTTCCACCGGGTGCGGCGAAAGAGCGCACCGGGAGTGGACGGGCAGACCGTCGCTCAATACGAAGAGCACCTGGAGGCCAACCTTCCCGGATTGCTGGACCGCGCCAAGAGCGGAGCCTACCTGGCTCCGCCGGTCAAGCGGGTGTATATACCGAAGGACCACGGGGAGTCCCGGCCCATCGGCATACCCACGACCGAGGATAAAGTGCTGGGTCGGGCCATCGTCATGCTGCTGGAGCCCATTTACGAGGAGGCGTTCTACGGCTTCTCGTATGGGTTTCGGCCTGGACGCTCGGCCCATCAAGCACTAGAAGCCTTTTGGCAACAGGCCAGCCAGGGGAGAGTGCGCTGGGTGCTGGAAGTGGACATCCGGAAGTATTTTGACAGCGTCTGTCGGAAGCGCCTGTTCGAGCTGATCAGCCAACGGATCGGAGATGGAGTGGTGCTGAGATTGATCAGCAAATGGCTCCACGCCGGAGTAATGGAAGAGGGGTTGGCGCATTACGAGCCCGAGGGTACCCGCAAGGCTCGGTGCTCTCGCCGCTCTTGTCCAACATCTATCTGCACGAAGTATTCGACCGCTGGTTCGCGGAGGTCGTGCAGGAGCGGATGGAAGGCAAGGTGTTTGCGGTGAGATATGCGGACGACCTGGTGATTGGCTTCACGCATCGGAGAGATGCGGAGCGGGTTTACCGGGTCATTTTCCAACGCTTCGAGAGGTACGGACTGAAACTCCATCCGGAGAAGACGCGCCTGCTGCGGTTCGCCCGACCCGAAACGGTCGGACCGGACGGCGAAGGGCCGGACGAACCGGGCACGTTCGACTTTTTGGGCTTCACCCACTATTGGGGCAAGTCTTGGAAAGGCCACTGGGTTATTAAGCGCAAAACTGCAACCAAACGGCTGCGGCGCACCCTCAAAGCCCTTGGACACTGGTGTCGCATCAACCGTCATCGGGGGATGTTTGACCAGTTCCGAGAGTTGGTGCGGAAACTGGAAGGCCACTACGCCTACTACGGTATCACCGGAAATGGGCCGAGCCTAAACCAAGTCCGCACCGAAGCGGTGAAGCTGTGGCACAAATGGCTGCGGCGGCGAAGCCGAACCCCTGGTGGGCTAACGTGGGAGCGGATGAACCGACTGCTCAAGGAGACCTTCGTGTTTCCCTATGCCCGAGTTGTACACTCCATCTACAACGCCAAGCCGTGAGCGGAAGAACCGTATGCCTTAATTGGGCTAGTACGGGACTGTGGGGGAGCCGGTGGGCAACCACCGGCTCTAC
>CAVXLO010000036.1:0-220949 GCA_963762555.1 uncultured Verrucomicrobiae bacterium | reverse complement strand
GAAACTTTTAATATATTAAAAGTTCTTATGATTATAAAATGGATTGGAGAGGCCACGTACGGACTTCCTCCTCGGTTTCCACCGACTTAGGGGTGAACTGCTTCTGCAGGTTCTCCAGCACGATCCTCGTCTCCGCTTCAGCCTAAATGAGTAACGGCCACCATCGATGCAATCAGAACTCCCGGGAGCACGACGGCCTTCGCCACGCCTGTAGGGAGGGAAAGGGGGTATGTGTTCAACCTTGGTGACGCTCTCCGCCACCGACGAGTAGCGGGTGATGGCCTCCGCGTCCTTGGCGTCGCTCGACTCCTTGGACTCGGAGCGAGCCGAGCCCATACGCTTTCGGTTGGACCCGCCCATTAGGCTGATCCTGCGCTTGCCGATGACCTGCACCAAGAACAACCAACAGTCCAATCAGGGACTAGTCCTCGACCGACGTTGCGACACCGGTGGCTCAGCAATGTCAGAAGAGGACAGACTTCGCGCACCTTGTCCCGGAACTCGTCCTTCGACAGTCCGACCGTCTGCCGCCGAATCTTGGCCAGTCTGATCTTGATCTTTTCCATCTGCTTCGTATCCTTGATGCCTGCATACATGGGGGGGGTGGTTATGACGTAAGTCCGTCGATCGTCACGAGCAACAATACCCAACAACACATGCGGGCGGCATGCCTTCATTTGAAAGTGCTCGCGAATGCCGCTTGTCGGCGCGACTGCGTAGGGGATGATAGAAATTAGTCCCAAGAAAAGAGGAGGGGAGAGGAGATAAAAGATAAAAGGCGCGTACCTTCCGGGCGGTTGCACGGCTGCGAGAAGGAAATAGCCACCGGGCCCATCGTGCTCTCGTCGCGTCGCAACTTGCCCGCGCACCAGAGGCTGTTCACCTGCTCGACCACTTCGATCATGTCGCCCTGCGCGTACACACACACACACACAGTACACACACTACCCTACACACCACACACAACGTGTGCGCGTTTCGAAGTTCCGTGTGAGATCCTTCTGCCAGCGGGAGGGGGACCTGGTACAACCTATACCTTCACAAAGGCGAGCTCGGTTTCGTGCAGGTCGGCGCCCTGGTTGTCCATGAGCGCGGTGACCAGGTCACCCTTCTTGACGACCGGCTTGCGCTCCTGCTTCTTGGTCTCCTTGACCGATGCTCTGGCGCTGGAGCCCGATCCATGCGACGTCGCTCCCTCCTCGCCCTCTTCGGAGCTCGAATCGTCGTCGGCGCTGCTGAACTCGTCGTCCGTGGACATGGAGTAGGTGATAGCCGCCATGTTGTGCCTCACTTTCTGCAGCGCATCGTGGATGACCTTCTTCGCAACCTTGAATTCGCCTGTTGTAACCAAAAAGGCAACGTCTTGTTAAACGGTTTGCTTCTTCGCCGCTCGCATGTTGGTAGCGCGCCGTTGTGCGTCGTGTGGATGTATCTTGGTACCGATATCATCAGACGATTTGCTCTCGGTCTCTTTGACCTGGGTAGTGACGTTGAGCTGTTCACGAAGCTCCTGGATCTCCTTCTGGAAGTCGGTTGTGATGCGCTCCTCATCGGCCTGCTTGACTGCCAACCACCGTTGTTCGGCTGCGTCGATCGCCTCCTGCACCGCCTGGGCGACGCGCTCGTCGGCGTCGGCGGCGGCGCACGAGGCAGCAGCGGCTCGCTGCGATAGCTCTTCATCGCGCTGCTTGAGCTCGAGCTCGAGCTGCGCGCTACGTTCGCCCTTCTCTGATGATTACATCTTCTCGCGCTCGCACTTGTTCTCCCGCTGCTGTCGCTCGTCATCGGCCCGCTTGAGAGCGTCTTCCTTCTCGCGTGTCAGCGCGGCAATACGCTCCCTCGCTTGCTCGGCCTCGGTCGCTTCCCTCAGCCGAGCCTCATCGAGCGCCGCTGCTTTTCGCTGCTTTTCCTCTTCGCTGGCTTGCCTGGCGGCCTCGGCCTCGTCGGCCCTCTTCTGCAGCTCCTCCATGCGCTGTTGCAATTGCTGTAGCTCGTGGTCCCGCGCGGCCTGCGCGCGCTCCGACTCTTCGTTCTTCTGTCGGAGTTGGGTGTCGGCGCGCTGCTCTGATTCCGCGAGGGCGCGGGTGAGCTTCTCCGCAGCCTCAGCCGCCAATCGCCTGCTGTCATCGAGTTGTAACCGCAGCTGCTGCGTCTCACCTTCCTTGTCCTGCGACAGACGATCGAAGCGCTCCTCGAGTTCGCGAATAGTCGATCGCAGTTCGGCCTCCTGCTTCGCGGCCGCCTCTTCGATCTCTAGCCGCCGACGCTCTTTCTCGTCGACATCAGTCCGCAGCGCGGCGAGCGCAGCTTCGGCGTGTTGCCTGCCTTCCAGGGCGCTCTTTGTCGCGTTGGCCAACGCCTCTTCGGCTTTGATGCGCGCGTGATCGAGCCTCGCCTCCTGTTCCCTGACGCACGCTTTCCAGTTCCTCCCTGAGCTTAGCTGCCTCCTGCGCCGCCGCCTCCAATTCCTCTCTCTTGGCACGAACTTCTTCCTCCGCCGCTAGCTTCTCTTCATGGAGTTGGGCGAGCTTGGCTTGGGATTGGTCTGCATGCTCGCCGGCGCGGCTGGCGAGCTCCTCCTTCTCTCGCTTCAATGTCTCGATCTCACGCTCGGCCGCGCTCTTGGCCTCGCCGGCTGCATCCGCTTCCCTTCGCGCTAGCTCGGCCTCGGAACGTATCCGCTCGAGCTCTTCGTTCATTCTCTCCTGTTCGCTTGACGCTTCGTTCTTTTGTTCCTTCAGCTTCTCGCATTCGCGCTTCAACGCGTCGAACTCCTCTGAGTGCTGTCGCTGGGTGGCCTCGAGGGCTTCCTTGTCCTTCAGCCTCTTAGCCAACTCCTCCTCGGCGCGTGCCTTCTCGTCTCCGAGCCTGGCGATTTGCTCCTCGCTCTCGGTTAGGAGCTGCGCCAGGCGGGCCTGCGTGACCTTGACCTCCTCCGCATGCCTTTCAGCTTGCTCGTCTTTCTCACGCCGCACCGCGGCGAGTTCGGCCGCGACCTTGCTCTTCTCGTCCTCGATCGTTTCCTTCTCGCGCCGCCTCCCGCTCGAGCTCGGTATTCGCTCTGTAGCTTTTCCTCGCGCGCCTGCTGGAGCTGCTCGTTGCAGACCATCAAGCTCTCTTTGCCTCTCGGCTGGACATCCGAGTCGCTCCGCTTGCGCCGCTCCCGCAGAGCCTCGATCTCCTGCTCGAGCCTGGCCACTTCCTCCTTGAGCAGCTCCGCGCGCTCTACTTCCGTGGCGCGTTCCTGCTCCTCGCGCTTGCGACGCGCTCTGAATTCCTTGACGATGCCCTCCAGGCGCTTAACTTCTTCGTGGGCCAGAGTCAACTGCTCCTCGCGGAGCGACAGCTCTTCCTTGCGTCCTTTCCACTCCTCAGCCAGCACCATGAGCTCCTCCGCGTACTTGGACACTTCCTCGCGGGCGACGTCCAACATGCCCGCCAGATCGTTCCGTCCCTCGTATAGGGAGGCGGCGTCGGCCTTCTTCCGCTCGAGCGCCTTTTCCGCTTGGGCCACAGCAACCTCGGCGTTCGCTTCTCCTAGCAGTCCACACACGACACGCACGCACGAGACAGAGAGTGGTAAGGAAGGACAGAATTGTGAGCAAGACGAGCGCGTGCAAGCGTGGATGGGTGAGTGAAGAATATACCTGCTGCAGGTCGCGTAAGGAGAGCGCGCGACTGGTCCAGCTCGGCGGAGCGGGCGGACAAGCGTGCTTCTATCTCCTGCAGCTGTCCGCTCTGGGCTGTAGCGTTCTGCTCGCGCGCTGCATCGATCGCCTGCTGGAGCTGAGCACCTCGTCCCTGTGCGCCGCCTCGACTTGCCCAAGGCGCTCCCGTTCGACGTCGACGGCTCGCTTGAGTTGGACGCACTTCGTCCTCGCGCGCGGCCTCGAGCTGCCTGACCCGCTCTCGCTCGGCGTCGAGCGCCCGCTGGAGCTCAGCGCTTTATCCAGGTGCTCCGCTTCGGCCTGGCCGGCCCGCTCCCGCTCGGCGTCGTGGCCTGCTTGAGCCTGAGCACCTCGTCCCTGTGTGCCGCGTCGGTCTGGTGGCGTTTCTCTCGTCTTCCTTTTTGTTGTCTTCTTCGACTTTCTTCTTTGCAGGTCCTTCTTGCAGCTGGTCTAGTCTCCTTCTCCTTCTCCGCCTTGTGTTTGACGTTGCGGGCCTCCTCGTCCCTGACCGCCTGCGCTCTTCTTGAGCTGGTCGAGGGCAGGCCTCGGTGCTCCTTCTCCTTCTTGAGGTACCTCTGCTTCTCGGCGTCGCGTGCAGCAGCCTTGGCTTCATCCTCGCTATGCTTCTTCCACCGACCGATCTCAGCTCTTTTGGTTGGCGATGGTTTGGCCGGCCTCGTCGATCTCGGCCTGCTTGCCCTTCAGCGCTTCTAGTAGGGCCCCCGGCCTCTCCTCCGAATGGATCGATTCACCTTTTTCTGCAGACCTTGCCATTTCATTCAGCAATTGGGAAGTCGGTCTTCGCATTGAACACCACGCTTGCGTAAGAAGAACAGCCCGACGTTGGCCAAGGAGGGACATGGCCAACACGGCCAGCTCAAAGACATCGCCGGAACGATTTTGGTCTTCCGACTTGAACTGTAGTAGGTATTTAAATATGTGGGAAATGGGAAATAGAATATGAAGAGGTGGGAGGGCAGCCTCTATGCGGGACTGGAGGCGAGTATATTTCACGCCCCACAGAATACAGCAAACACGGGCGCTACAGCGTCAATATTATGAGTTGTAGTTGTTCTTGTCCGCTCGCTTCTCGTGTCCCTTTGTTTGCTATGCACGCACGCAATCAGCATTAATTACTCTTTGATTTCTGATTGGCCCACACAAACTTTCAATTATTTCACTTTTTACAACTATTATACCTATTGCCTAGAAAAAGCCAAATTTAAAAAAGAAAATTCCCTAAATTAATCATAAGATTTTAATTTCCTAAAGCGTCCTTGGAACCCACGAAGTGGCACCCACGTGTCCTTGACACACTCAACCCCTGATATCCTTTTTCGTCCTTGGCACTACCCGAAATACAAAGAAGAAAAATATTCGCAATAACAGTTTTAAAATTGTGTTTGGTGGTTAATGTTGATGGGAACGCCCGAGGGTCATGACCTCGCCGCTCTTGTCGGTCAGTAGTCGAGAAATGAAGATCTCTACCGACTCAGGACTCATCTCTCTGTCCGGTTGGCCTGTGTGCGTTGAAAGCGGAGTTGCGTGGTGGCGGGGGCGAAGGCAGGTTGGTGGTGCGTAACATAGTGGGGATAGGAGAAGCTGCTGGTGCTGCTGGTGCTGATGCATGATGTTGGTGTTGATGCTGGTGTTGATGCTGGTGCTGGTGCTGGTGGGCGTCGTGGTGGCAGAGCTGCCGGCCGGGCAGAAGGCCGACGCCTGATTCGCTGAGGCGGCTGACGGCGGGGAATGAAGCGGCGTGTGGGGCGCGGCACGCATACGGGCCGAGGGCGTCGAGAAGGTTCCGTGGCCGTGTGCGAGGAAGAGGTTGCTCATGGTATGCGAGTGAATGGGCAGGTCGCGGCTGGCCTCGAAGGGCGAAGGCTCGCCCTGGCTCGGCTGTGGTGTCAATAGTGGCGGAGGACTTATGGGCGTACGATGACACGATGGCAGGCGTAGCGAGGCGCGGCGTGATTCAGCCCTGTAGCCGTCGGAGCCGGGTGGCGGAGCCCCGGGCTTCGTCCTGCTCACCGTCGGGTTCTGGGGCTGAGGCTCGCGAAATCAGCTAGGGACGCCGACGAGGGCTGGTAGGAGAAAACATCTCGGCCGACGATGACGTCAGTGATGCTGGCGTTTCAGATCCGAGCTCATCGGACCAGTCATCGAGACGCTTGGCACGGGCCGAAAGGCGGAGGGATCCGGGGCGGACACCTGCCCGGCCGAGGGAGAATGCGGAAGCTGAATGCAACATAGAGGTGTTGATGACGCTCGACGCCGATAGGTCGATGTCGCCGCCCATGCCCAGGAATGTGGCTGGGGCGGCCCGCTCGGTCTGAGTCTGGCAGGTCGGTGTGTCGGTGCTTGAGTGGAGGAGGTCCTTGTCGTCTACGTGTGGCTGTTCGGGCCTCGCCCTGAGGCCGAGCCAGCGAAGGCGAGGAGGATGTGGATGAAGACGATGATGAGTTCTCGCCCTCGCTGTCGCTCCAGGGACTCGTCGCTCCGGCGCTCGGGGTGCCATCTGCCTCGTCGTCTTCCTCAGCTTCTTCCTCCTCGCCTCTTTTGGCTTCTAAGTAATCGTCGTCAAGATCTTCCCCGCGTTGCCCTTCTTCCTGACAGAGTAATTGGCGGGACATACACATCTCGCTTTCTCTTTTTGGGTTGTCTACGGCCGCCACCGGAACCTCTCGCGAACCTCTCGGTGGATGGCGCGCTAGTGTGTGTGGCGGTGGTGGAGGAGGATGGCGGCAGCCCGGCACGTTGAGAGCTGAGTCGTGTCGGTAGGCGACATCGCAGTAGTGCCACTTCTTGGCCTTGACGCGGCGGACCAGGCGGCTCACTTGCACGTGCGGGAAGATGGCCTTGAAAATTTTGCCAAGGTGGCATCGTTGGTCGACTGGTGTTGTGAGCGCGGCAGAAAGCGACGTAGGCGTCGAAGATATCCTCTGGCCACGCAACCGCCTTCTTGTCCTCGAAGTTGGCCTCGTCCTTGTTCGGCGTCGTCAGCAGGAGAAAGGAGTTCGCAGCCAAACGGACTTGAAGAAAAAGAACGAACAAGAAAAAGGCTGAAAAAAAAGAAGGAAGGTGCGAAGAGCTTGCGTACCACTCTTTCACTTTAGGCAGGGCCTCGGAGCGCTTGAGCATGATGCAGCTGGATATACTTTTCGAGGCACAAAACGGATTTGTGTGCTGTTTCGCCGAGTTGAGCTGGTGAAGTCTGCTTATTCCCCCCCGCAGTATCACCCCAGCGCCGCCCATAACTCCTCGATTGTCCCCCAAATAGAAGAATTCCCAGAAAATTCTCGTTTGTGATTCGTTCTCGTTGTGATCTGAAAAACGAAATTTCTCCCCTGCCACAGCAGCACCCCAATATCGAGCAAATTCTTCCCAACCATTACGCGCAAACGCGTACGAATTGCGCACCACTCCTCTCGCTCCGTGCTTCTTGTTTGCCAATCACCATTTCGTGGGCGAAACGTCAGCAGCTCCCTTACGAAAAGGATTCCAACAATTTCATCCCGGAACTTCCGAGGGCTTGCCTACTTCGCTTGTTCCAGGAACTGGTCTCCGGGCGGGACCGGAAGAAGAAGCAAATCAATATCCTATCGTTTTCACTCGGCACGAGAAGGTTCACTGCGACCACCCTCGCCACACGACCAGAATGGATGCTAGTGCTCGCGGCAGCGGAGCCATCGTCCATAATCCTATCAAGCCGGGAAGAGGCCATACCCATGTCGTGGCTTGGTACCCGTCTCATGGATTCGCACCTTCATTTAGACCGATGGATTTCCTTCCTTTCCTGATCGAACAAACTCTGTCCCCCCCTTAGCAGTTCCATCCGAATATCTTTATGGTGACAATTTTAGTGTCTCCTTTTATGAGCCTGAAGTCTTCTCTTTTTTAGACAATTCCACCTTCACATTTTTTATGTTTTTTGTTTTTTGGTTTTGGTTGTGTACCGTTTCCTGTCCTGGAGCGCGCAGTCCACTGGGGTCAACTTGTGACGTTAACTGACGCGTCGCATTTCCTCTGTCGTGTTGTGGGGTGGCGCCCACACAGGCTCGAGAACGAACTACGGGAGAAGGCAAGGCGCGACGTTGCTCAATAAGTAACGTCTACCAGGCCTACGTTGAACTTCTGCGACATAACAACTTCGAATGCACGAACGCGGCGTCCTTCGGCAAGATCTTCAAGCGCCGTTTTCCACGAGTCCAAATGGCGCCGCCGGGGTAGACATAGGCAAAAAGGCTGGCACTACAGCGGCCTCACGCTCAAGAAGGGAACCGCAGCACCGCTGCCGACCATCATCAGCGCCTCGCCAACGGGTCGCCCACGTTTTAGGAGCAGATGGACGGGCGACGCGGGAGCAGAGAGATAAGCGGCCACCATCACCCAACAAGACTATCAACAGACTTTCGGGCTCGACACGCAATCGCTCAGCCGCGACGACTACTACCACGATGACCATGAATTCAGTCTGACCACGTCGAACACGGTCTCCGTCTGCAGCGCCTTCTTCACGCACACCTCTCCGACACTACACCTCATCCCCTGGCATCACCGCGGACGTCGCTCCGATTCGTATTATCTTCCTCTCGACTCACGCTCGACAGCCTACCCGCCACTACAACCGTACGGCCGAGACCAGCTTCCTCGAACTTGAACCCGTCTACCCTCCTCCCCGCGGCGTCCACTCGGCTCCCTCCACTCGCCGATCTCGCCGGCGCTCCACTGGAGCGAACGCCACCCAACAGTTGCGGCAAGCGAAAGCGCTCACCGAAAGGGACGAAATGTGCGTCGGCGGCGGCGGCGGCGGTGGTGCCGGTTACCACGCCACCGACCTGCTGCCGGACGGTACGCCCACCGAGGACGCAGACCTCGTACGGCGACTACGGTGCCGCCTGAGCGCTGACATCGACCGGCTTGCAGCGATCGAAAGCGGCTTGGGCCGCTCGACGCCACGTCGTCACCCGCCACCCCGATCGATGTCGCCCATGCCCATATCCTGCCGGTCTCCTCCTTCGACAGCGGACAGCGGCAGGCTGCTCAGCCGAACCCGCCCCTTCAACTTGTGGAACTCCAACGCTCACCTCTATCTCATTGAAACCCTCCACCAGTACTGCCGAGTCTTCCGACAGGAGTCCTGGGCCGCCTTGTGCGTATGCATCTCAATGGCCCACCGTGCGGTGTCGGCTCGATACACGGAACTCGCGCACATTTCTTTTTTCGTTTCCCCCGTCCTTCGTCAGACAGTCCCATCAATCCTGCTTGCCTGAAGATCGCCAATGTGCAGTACCTGGTGGCTTCGGACGACGGCGCGCAAGAGCGAAGCCCGCTCGCCCTATGTACATATTTGCGCTCGCCTGCGGTACCGCCCTCCACGTCGCGGTTGGACTACCTCTGACCTGGCGCATGTTCACCGAACCCGTTTCCCTTCCCGTTTCCAGGAAGCCTTGTAGTCGGCAATCTGCAGCGCTCACGAGAGTTTTGGCTCAAATCAAGGCAAGATCTCTCTCCTGCTCTTCCAGTCCTCGGCACTCAGTCTCCCAAGGGCGGCGCTCGAACTAACGTCTACTTCCCCAATGCCTGCCCTTACAGAGAGTTGTTGGGTGACCTGCTCGACTCGAACGACTACGATGTGGCCTGCGTGCTACGACACAGCGCCAATCTGTCGCGCGCGTGCTCGACGAAAGCGAGGGCCGGATGGCCAAGGGTTTCTACTACCTGACCATGAGCAAGCAGATTTGCGAGCGAATCGGGGCGGTGAATGACGAGACTGACGAGCTACGCTGAAGAACATGAACGCCTACTATCAGGTGCCCGTCGACGCTGAGATAGAGCACGCGCTGAGGCAGCCCAAATGGAACAAGAGATGGAAGGAGGGCAAGATCTATGTATCCCAATACAAGTACGGCCGCATAACCGAAGTCATCAAAGACTTCATCCTGGAGTCATTTCGAGGCATCACCGCCGCGACTTGTGGTGACTACTCTCCACAAGGTGCCGCATTTCCATTCTTTCTGCCTGTGTCGCGCCCGTGGGCGAGCGCGGCTGTTTACTCACTGTGGTGGTGGTCGAACAGAGAAACGACAGAAGCTGCAAGTCGAACTCGTCAAGCTGGAGAAGTTGGAAGAGGCCACGGATCGGGCCGACAACCACGGCGGGGGCACGCCGCGGCAGCTGCTGCAGATCCTCCGCGCGCTCCTCCACTTTTTCCGCGCGGTGGCCCTGCGGCATACCGGCTCCGAGAAGGAGGCACTGAACTGCAACGTCGCCTTCTTCGAATTCCTCACCAAGGGGCTCCACACATCGTCGTTTTTCATCAGTTGGACCGAGATGTTTTCTCGTCGACGCTGCTCTTCGCGCGCGAAATGCCAGGCCTCCTGTGCGCCCTGCTGACGCGCAACCACTGCCGCTCCTCCAGGCGCTCTTCCTCACACTCGAACCGCTCACCAAAGGAGCTCGCACCGGCTGCGCACCACCTGCGAGGAGCTGGTGCGGTCGTCGACAGCTACTACGCCTCGCGCGGCCAGCAGCCGCCACCTTCCCTCCTCTCCTTGCCGCTGCCCTCTCCGCCAGCCTCGCGCTCCTGCCACCAACGACGATATCCGCGACTTCTGCGATTTGCGTCTCGCCCCGGCCTCCCTCTTTCGCCTTCTTCCGTTTCTTCCTCGTCCTCTTCGCCGTCCTCCCTATCCAGTTATGACACCGTCTTTTGGGTGGTTTGGTCCTGTGAAGTAATTGAAAATGTTATCCGACGAAGTTTGGCTTGTGTTCCAAGAATTCGAATATTTTCTTTAAACGTACATAATTTTTGCTTTGCCAAGATTACCGTTGGCGGGCGCTTTGGTCCCCAAAGCTGCGTTTGATCAGTGAAGCTCAAGCACACAAGGGCCTTGCAGCTGGGCCTAACCATGGCATTTCTGCAGGATTCTCATAAGGCACTTTTTGCAGATAGCAATACGCAACCTACCAAGTAGAGGAGACAACAAACATAGCCAACGCATCGGCTAGTAGCGGCATCATTGATAAGCTCCCCAATCGGTGGCTTTGCCGACTTCGACTTCGTAATAACCGGGTTTTTGCACGTGGCCGCTGATGCTGACGATGCGGGTGCCGGTGTTGTTGGGCGTGCCCAGCTTGGCGTATTCCGCGCCGCCCATGGCGACGATGTGCTTCACCGCGCAAAGCGTCTCGACGTTGTTCACGATCGTCGGGCACAGGTACAGGCCCAGCACCGCCGGGAAGTAGGGCGGCTTGATGCGCGGATAAGGACGCTTGCCTTCCAGGGATTCGATCAGGCCGGTTTCCTCGCCGCAGATGTAAGCGCCGGCGCCGCGGTGAACGTGGATTTCGAGATCGTAGCCGGAGCCGAGAATGTTCTTGCCCAGGAAGTTCTTCGCGCGGGCCTCCTTCGAGCGCGCGGTTCAGGATGCTTGCGCCTTCGGCGAATTCCCCGCGGATGTAGATGTAGGCGAGATGCACGTCGTTGGCGTAGCTGGCGATGATCATGCCCTCGAGCAACTGGTGCGGGTCCTTGTGGATGATCTGCTTGTCCTTGAAAGTGCCCGGCTCCGACTCGTCCGCGTTGCAGATCAGGTAGATCGGCTTGCCGCTCTTGCGATCCACGAACGACCACTTCAGCCCACAGGAGAAGCCCGCGCCGCCGCGCCCGCGCAGGCCGGAGACCATGACTTCCTGCCGCAGTTGTTCCGGCCCGCTGAGCGGTCTTGCCATCGGCAGCGTCTTCGGCTGAAGCGCCAGCGCCTTTTTCAGGGCCTCGTAACCGCCGTGGCGCAAATAGCACTCGAGGTCGGGCGTGTAGCCCGGCTGATCGACGTGCTTTGAGAATCTGGCGGTATTCCTGGGGCATATCAGCAGCTTGACTCCCTCGGGAAATTCTCTACGTTTGTCGCGCGCCGGCTTGCCCGATGGTGTAACGGTAGCACAGCAGACTCTGGATCTGTTTGTCATGGTTCAAATCCATGTCGGGCAGCCAACCTCCCGTTGACCGCTCTGCGATTTGCGACTTGCCGGTTCATGCGGGTCTTCATTTGCACTCGCCCCAGGATCTCATCCGCTCTCTTCTCGGTGACCCCTTCGTGAAACTCGTCGTTGCACATCATGACCGGCGCGGTGCCGCAACCGGCCAGGCACTCGACGAACTCGACCGTGAACTTCCCGTCCTTCGTCGTTTGCGGCCCGTGCGCGTGCGGGTCCAGGCCCAGCTTGCGGCAGAAGTGCTCGTGCAGTTTGTAAGAGCCGCCCAGCGCGCAGCTCAGTGTGCGGCACACCCTGCAAGTGATATTTCCCGACCGGCTCTCGCTGGAACATCGGGTAGAAGGTCACCAGCTCGTACACGTTGATCGGCTGCAGTTCCAGCTTCGCGGCAACCCACTCGACCGCCTGCCGCGAAATGTAGCCGAAATGCTCCTGCATCGCGTGCAGCAGCATCAGCGAGGCGCTCCGCTTCTTCGGGTAATGCGTGATCAGCTCGTCAATCTCCGCCTCCATCGTGCGGCGGCACGGCGAAGTCCGGCTGCTCCAGCAGCGGGTTCGGGATCGGCTCTATGGGGTGGACTTCGCTCATCGGTCACATTCCCCCATCACGAAATCCAACGAACCCAGAATGGCCGACACGTCGCTCAGCATGTGGCCGCGGCAGCAGCTACGACAGGATGCTCAAATTCACGAACGACGGCGACCGGATCTTCAGCCGGTGCGGCGTGCCCCCGCCTTTGCTGTTGATGTAGAAGCCCAGTTCGCCCTTGGGATTCTCGTGCGCCGAAATAAATCTCGCCCGGCGGCGCATTCACACCCTGCGTCACGATGATGAAGTGATGAATCAATTCCTCCATCCTCGTCAGCACTCGGTCCTTGGGCGGCAGCACGATCTTGCCATCCGGCACATGTTGACCGGGCCGCCGGGCAACTGGTCCAGGCACTGGTGCAGGATGCGCACGCTCTGGCGCATTTCCTCCATGCGCACCAGGTAGCGGTCGTAGCAATCGCCCGTCGGGCCGACCGGCACCTCGAACTTAAGCTGGTCATAGACCAGGTACGGATGCGCCTTGCGCAGGTCGTGCTCGACGCCGCTGCCGCGCAGGTTCGGGCCCGTCAGGCCGTAGTCAATCGCCACGTCCTTGGGGATCACCCCCACGCCCCTGCGTGCGGTCCACGAAGATGCGGTTGCGCGTCAGGAACGTCTCCGTCTCGTCAATATTCACCACGACCTCGTTCAGGAACTTTCGGCATTGCTCGACCCAGCCGGGCGGCAAGTCGCGCGAAACCCCGCCGATGCGCGTGTAAGCGGTGGTGAACCGCGCGCCGGTCAGCGACTCGCACAGGTTGTAAATCTTCTCCCGCTCGGTGAACGTGTGCAGGAACACGGTCAGCGCCCCGCAGTCCATCGCATACGACCCGATGCCCAGCAGGTGCGAGGAAATGCGCGCCAGCTCGCAGCAGATCACCCGGATGAACTGGCAGCGCGGCGGCAATTGCTGGTCAATGCCCATCAGCTTCTCCACCGCCAGCGCGTAGGCCACGTTGTTGGCCAGCGGCGCGAGGTAATCCAGCCGGTCCGTGTAAGGGATGAACTGCGTGTAGGTCATGTTCTCGGCGATCTTCTCGTCGCCGCGATGCAGGTAACCCAATCTCGGGCCTGCGCCCCGGTGATGATCTCTCCGTCCAGCTCCAGCACAATGCGCAGCACGCCGTGCGTGGCCGGGTGCGACGGCCCCATGTTCAGGACCATCTTCTCGCCCTCGAGCTCCCCTGGCGGCGGATTGGGCGGTGCCGCCATTGACGGCTGGCCTGCCTCGGCGAGGCGGGCTGCCGTGTCTTTGAACTTGAATGTCCTGGGCCTCGGCCATGCTCATTTCTTCGTTTCAATGGGGCCGGGCCCACTGCGCGTGGCCGTGAGCCTCTTTGATGTCGTGCCGCCGCTCCAGGCGCGCATTGGTCTCCAGCGCATCCGTCTCGGGAATCCGCACCCGCGGCTCGCGCGCAATCGTGTCCTTGCCGCCCGGCAATCGTCACAAACGGGCCGCCCTCCAGCGGCGACGGCTTGGTGAAAGCCGACCTCCGGCACGTCGGTCGGCTTGCCGGCCAGCGGAAAATCCTTGCGCAGCGGGAAATAAGGATAGCCCTCCCACATCAGGATGCGCCGCAAGTCAGGGTGGCCGCGGAACCGGATGCCCATCATGTCGTAAATCTCCCGCTCGTGCCAATCCGCCGTCCGCCACACCCCGGTAACGGTGGGCACCTCGCCCTTCTCCTCGCTCACCTCGGTCTTAAGCCGAAGCTGGCACAGATGCCCATAGCCATAGAGATGATAAACGATCGTGAAGCGCGGGTCCTCGCCATAATTGTCCACGCTGGTGATATCCACCAGGTAATCAAACCCCAGCTCCTTCTTGGCCAAGCCGCAAACCTCCGGCATCCGCTCGGCATCGGACACCTTCAGCGTGATCTCGCCCCGGAACTCGGCCGGCTCGGAAATCAAGCCGGGGAACTTCGCTTTGAGCTGTTGTGCTAGTTCGAGGGCGGTCATTGCTGCCGGGGCTGGAGCGAGAGGCCGGGCCTGGCTCTCAGGCCACTTTCTTCAGCGTGGCCATGGCCGGTTCCTTGGCCACTTTGTTCTGCAGTTTGATCAGGGCGTCCAGCAGCGCCTCGGGCCGCGGCGGACACCCGGCCATATACACATCCACCGGCAGGATCCGGTCAATTCCCTGCAACACCGCGTAGCTGCGATACATGCCGCCGGTCGAAGCGCAGGCGCCCATGGCGATAACCCATTTCGGCTCGGGCATCTGGTCATAAATCCGCTTCACCGCCAGCGCCATCTTGTAGGTCACCGTGCCGGAAACGATCATCACGTCCGATTGCCGGGGCGAAAACCGCATCACCTCGGCCCCAAAGCGCGAAATATCGAACCGGCTGGCCCCGGCGGCCATCAGCTCGATCGCGCAGCACGCCAGCCCCATCGGCATGGGCCAAAGAGAGTTCTTGCGCCCCCAGTTCGCGCCGGCATCCAGGCCCTTGCGCAACCAGCTCATGCGCGGCGTCGCGCCGGGTGACGATGACGTCTCCCTCGACCTTTGAGTTGTAGCCCATTTCCGTGTTTGTTTGCATAGGATCCGGCGGAGCCCGGGACCGCTCCGCCCGAGATAACGTAACCACCGCAAAAAATGCCAGCAAGCGCAATCTGTACGTTTTCGTCCTCCCTGCAGGGCGTATTCATGAAAGGGGCGGGGACGGCCTCGTCCCCATTCGGCTGCTGAATTGGGCCGTATCACGGGGACGAGGCCGTCCCCGCCCCTTTATTCTCGCCTTCATGAATACGCCCTGGTCCTCCCTGTTTGCAGCGGGTTATGCCAATTCCGACAGGCACTGGCAAAGGATACCGCCGCCCGCTGGGAAGATGCCAAGCTCTGGCTCCTGGCTCCGTCCAAACTGAGAAAGGCCGTTGCGGCAACGCGAAGGCGCAAAGGTGCCAAGACGCAAGGATTTCGGTTCCTGGGCAGCTTCGCCAGGCACAGAGATAAAACCATGGCAGGACGGGATCATGCAACGAGAGGAAAAGCCCGGGCAAATCCCCATGATTCTGTCCCGCCATGATTCTGTCTCTTTTGGTAGGCCTGGCTCATTTCCAATTGCCGGTACGGCCCCCGAAATCCACGTCCCCGCCGACAGCCGAGAACGCCGGCAGGCCCTCGGGAGGCTGGGCGGGAGATCACTATTTCGAGACAATGCCGTGCGGGCCGATGGAAAAGGAGACGATTACGTCGTGGTCAATGACGAGAGTGGTGGGGTGCGACTCTCCGCAGTGCGCCGTCCGGCGGTTTGGAGGAATGTCGGGTCAAACGCCATAAGCCCGGTCCTCGCTGCCCGCCGCCAGTCCCATTTCAGCTTTCAGTATTTCAGTATTTACCCTTCAACAACGCCAGTCGCCGAAGCAGCGCCTCCTCGACTTGTTGTATCTCGGGTTGCGTCAGCCCGCCGAGCTTCCGTTCCAGCTTGGCGGCGGAGATGCTTTGAATCTGTTGCAAATGGAAGGCGCCGGGCCGCAGGAAGGGCTTTGGCAGATTCAATTCCCACCGGTTGCCGCGCAGGGCAGTCGTGTGGAGGAGAACCGTCACGAGGTCCAACTCGTCGTCAGCCGGCTCGCCCGTTAGCAGCAAGGCCGGGCGCACCTTAGCGACCATGCCGAAGTCCACCAGCCAGACTTCACCCTTGCTGACGCCGGGCATCTTCCTCCTCCATGCGGTCGAACATCATCGCGGCTTCGGTCGCCACTTGGTTGCAGAGTTGAACGTCCTCCTCCTTCGCGGCAAGGTCCGAAAGCACACGACGCACGCTCCGCCGCTCGGCCGGACTGAGCTTGGGCAGTTCCTGAATAATTTCGGTTGCGCTCACCCGCATACCCTACTCCCACCGTGCCGGTTGGCCAAGTCCAACTGTCAGCTTCGGAAGTCCCCAGTCGGCGCGCTTGTTCCAATACCCACGCTGGGATGCGCGTGCGCAAACTGCACGGCTCCCCGCCGATAGCGGCTCTGCCCGCCTGCGTCCTCGCTCTTTGCGGCTTTGCGTTAACCGCCTTGGTTGGGTAAGCGCTTCTGACCTCTACTCGGCGCCATTCGCATCCCCGTCCCGAACCCCGTCCGGGAGCCCAACCGTTGGAATCTGGACCCCCTTAAGCCAGAAACGCCAAAAACAACGCTATATCTTGTGCTCCCGCAAGGACGGCTCACACTACAGGTAGTGGATTTGGCCCTGGCTCATTTCCAATTGCCGGTACGGCCCCCGAAATGCCCTTCCCCGCCGACAGGCGAGGACGCCGACAGACCCTGTAGGGGGCGGCTGGGCGGGAGATCCTCCCTGAGATGGTGCGGGTGTATTCACCGCGCAGAAACATGACAATCTAAAGACTCCTCTTGAAAGGCACCGGAACCACTCCGCTCTGCTCCCGTTTCGGTTACGGCAAATGGAACTTAACCTACGCCAAGAATGACCATCAATTCTGAGAAGCGTTTGCAGCACGCGACCGCCCGCTATGGCTCACGCTACGGCCCGCGCCCGGACATCTGAAAGGAGCGACACCAGTTGATCAACCTGTGCCGAGGGGAATAGACCATCCGGCCCTTTCGGCGTGATGTTGGTGAAAGGCGATTCGTAGAGCAGGGACGGGGCCATAACACCATGCTCTGTGAGGTGGTTTATTATCAGGTCAACGAACTCAATCTGATTCGAGGTGAGGGTCTTTCCTGAGAGAAAACCGGCGAGGGCCTGTTTGGCAGCTTCGCGGTCGAGACCAATCAGCGAGCGGACGAAGAGGCCGAGCCCGGAGCATTCCGCTTTTGCCTTTTCCAGGTGGTCGGGACTGCCAACCCCGCTGGCGGTGAGCATCCTTTCCAGCTCCTGGAGATCCAACGGCGTGAGGGGGGAGTTGGATCGAAGCTTGCGAATGGCGATATGGTCTTCGTGGTCCTTGAGGAACGCCCGGGCCTTGGAGCGGAAACGCTTGAAGCTGTCGGGCGTGGCGAAGCCCGGGAGCTCCACCGCTGTCTCGCTGCCGATCTCGTCCTCGAAATCGGTGTAGATCGGCTTGCGCTGCTGCTTCTCGATGAGCTTCACGAGCGCGCGCAGACGACGACGGACGTTTTCCAGCATCGGCGTGGTCACGTTCTGCCACCATTCGTCAGTCTGAATCTCCTGAATTAGCGGCATCTGCTCATGCACCATCGGGATGCTGGACTTCTCCTCCAACAATCCAGCAATCGCCTTCACTTGGTCGCTAAGCCGCTTGAATGCCGGCTCAACGCGCAACACGGCGAGTTGCAGGTTGAGCATAAGCAGATCGAAGCGTTTCGCCTCTTCGTCTTCCGCCTCCAGCTCAGAGGGCAACCCAGCGACTTCCTGCGCCAGTTCGGCAAATGCTTCCAGCTTCAGCTCCTCCCACGCCTCCGGTCTGGCGTATTTCTCGACCAATCGGCGTTTTGCGCGGACAACGAAGTTCTCCACGTTCATTGCGGCCACTTCACCTTGCAGCAGTGCCGCCAGTTCGCGCCGCAATTCCGCTTCCTTCTCCGGGCCTTCGCTCACCACGCCGGACAACTTCCGATCCAGCTCGCTGATCAATTCCAGCCGCGTCTTGAAAAGGCGCTTGCCGAGTGATTCGCCGAGCGCGCCTTCGGTCGTCTCCGGGTTCTGGCTGAAGAACTCCAGGTTCTGGCAGTAGTCGAAGATGTAGAAGAACTCTTTGTCTTTGCCCGGCGCAAACAAGTCGGGACATAGCCGCGTGCCGCGTCCGACCATCTGCCAGAACTTCGTCTTCGACCGCACCAGCTTAAAGAACACCAGGTTCACCACTTCCGGTATATCAATGCCCGTGTCGAGCATATCCACGGAGATGGCGATGTGCGGCGCCTTGTTCTTCTGTGAGAAATCATCAATCAGGCTTTGCGCATACTCGGTCTGGAACGTGATCGTCCGCGCGAACTTCCCGGCCAGGCTGGGATAGTTGATGTCGAACCGCTCCTGGATGAAATCGGCGTGGGCCTGATTCTTGGCGAAGATGATGGTTTTGCCGAGTCGGTCGCCGCCGGCCACTTTCTGTCCGCGTGTCATCAGGTGCTCCAACACCTTGTCCACCGTGTCGATGTTGAACAGCCACTTGTTCACCGCATCGGCCTCCACGTAATCCGGCGTGCTGCCGTCCTCGCTCCATTCCTTCGCGTCCCACTGCTCCTTCTCCTCCTCGGACAGATTCTCGTACTTGATGCCCTCGCGCTGGAATTTGAGGGGCACAGACACGGACTTCGACGGCACAAGGAACTTGTCCGCCACGGCATCCTTCAAATCGTAGGCATCCGTCGGCACACCCTTTTCGAGGTCGAACAGGCCGTAGGTATCGCGATCGATCTCGTCGCGCGGCGTCGCCGTCAGGCCGACGAGCAGCGAATCGAAGTATTCAAAGATGGCGCCATACTTCTGATAAACCGACCGGTGCGCCTCATCAATGATGATGAGGTCGAAATGCCCGGGACCAAACCGCCGCTGCCCGTTCTTCGTCTCGTCGATCAGGCCCATCATCGTCGGGTAAGTGGAAACGAACACACGGCCCTCGGTATCCTTCTCGGTGACGAGGTTTACGGGTGACGCTTCGGGCAGATGCCGCTTGAACGCGTTCACCGCCTGATTCACCAGCGCCACGCGGTCGGCGAGGAACAGCACGCGCTTGACCCAGTTGCAGCGCATCAGCAAATCGCACAGTGCAATGACCGTGCGCGTTTTGCCTCCGCCGGTTGCCATCACCAGGAGCGTCTTGCGGTCGTGATCCTTCTCGAATGCTTCACAGATGCGGCGGATAGCGCGCGTCTGGTAGTAGCGTTCGACGATGGCCTCGATGATCTCCGCCATCGCCAGCGGTTTCCGTGTCTTGCGGCGCTGAATCAACAGCTCCAGCTCCGCCTTCTTGTAAAATCCCTGAACCGGACGCGGCGGATAATTCGCGTCATCCCAAATCCAGTGCTCGTATCCGTTCGAGTAAAAGATGATGGGCCGCCGCCCGAACTGCTTTTCCAGACAGTCGGCATACAACTCGGCCTGCCGCTGGCCCACGCGCGGATCGCGCTTCGTGCGCTTCGCCTCGTTCAGCGCGAGTGGCAAACCGTCATCGCCCCAAAGCACGTAATCCACGAAGCCCTCACCTGCCTGATTGGGCATGCCGGTGACGGGATATTCCGTGTCATGCCCCTCGCGAATTAGCTCCCAGCCCGCTTCCTTGAGCAGCAGGTCTATGAAGTAATCGCGCGTCTCGGCTTCGGAATAGTCGTGGGTGTCGGCCTGCGCGGTGTTGGCCTTCTTGGCTTCGGCAATCTCGACGCGCAGGCGCGTCAACTCGCCATCCAGCGCCGTCTTGTCCGCCAGCAGCGCTAACAGCTTCTCGTCCCGCTCCTGCAGTTCCGTCTCCAGCCGTTGAAGCTGCTCAATGGTCTGCTTCGGCAGCGGCGTGGTTTTCGGAAGCGCATTGGGATCAAACGCCAGACCAGGCGGCGGCTTTGCGCCGCGCGCATAAGTGTGTGCCAGCCAGTAGGCGACATGGAAGAGTTCGCGCACCGCCGTCAGCGCGTCGAATTGTTGGACAGGGCGATGACCATGCACGGCTTGATTGCCCAGGCGATTGATGAGCACCGTCTTGGCAAAGACCGCCGCGCCGGCCGTGGTCTTGAAAGTCGGCTCGTGAATGAGCGCGCTCAGGTTGTCCTGATACGGCAGCCGCAACGCCGCATCGTGCTTGTAAAGCCAATGCACCAGCACTTCCAACCCGCGCCGCGCATGGAAGCACGCCGTCCGCGCATCCGCATGAGCGAGAGCTTCCGCCTTGGAAGCAGACTCAAACAGGTCCGGCCATTCAGCTTCTAGCCAATGAAAGTTCGACGCTTGTGCGGCCATACGCGCCGCAACCCTGCCAAAGCCTGCGTGCGATGGCGAGTCCGATTACAAAAGCCTCACCCCATCACGCCTGGGGTGCTGCCGGAGAAGGCGGGATTGGCAGCCGAAGCTCGTCTTGGGCCGGTTGTTCCAGCCGCCCGGGAGTGAATCCTTCGGTCAGCAGCAATACCCGGACGTTAGTGTGGCCATGTTGCCGAAGCCGTTCGGCAATTCGCCACAAGGTATTCCGGTCCTCCGTCAAGATTATCGGAATCGCTTCCTCTTCTGCCTGAGCAAGAATCTTTAGGTCGTTGATGATAATTGGGCGGCGGTCCTCAACGGAAGGAGCATTTTCCTCGCGAATAGCCCGGAACAATGCGGCGGCTTTGATGGCGTGCGGAAGATTGTAGGGCTGAACGCGGAAATTCTGGAGCGGCAGATCGCTGATGGGCTGGCCCACTTCAAACTCACCGGCGGCCACGGTGGAAATCCACATTGGAATCTGCTGCGCAAGGCAATGACGAAAATAATCAACCGCCACCGCATGATTTGGCCGGTCAGGGTCGGCAAACGAAATCAGGAAACTGGTGTCGAGCGAGACCTGAATCATGTCGTCACTGGTTTCCCCTCAACGCTTCCACCCATCCAGCGGCGGACTTCACATCTTTCCAGGCCTTACGGCCCTTTTCCCAAAGCAACGCCAGTGCTTGCTCATCCACTTCAGTGGCCTGCGGCAGAAACTGAATCAACCGAAGATTGCGGAACGCCTTCGTCCGCAAATGCTGCTCACCTTGCACCCGGAGATTCACCAGCTTGTAAAGCTGGTTTTCCTTTTCTGCACCCAACTGCTGCTCGGTTGCTCCCACTCGCACGCTCTCGCCCGAGTCGGCCAGCACCAGATGCACGTTCGGGTCTTGCTTGCCCCCGAGGTCAACCACTTTGCCGGCAAGATGCTTCTCGACGCTGACCCAGGCATTTTCACCGCCGTGCTGAAACTGGCTCGTATTCGTAACCCGGATCGCGCTTTTCTTCGCTCCCGTGCCGACTGCATACACGCGGCTCGGAGAACGGCGTGCCCGTAGCTGCCATCGCTCGATTATCTGAGCGCGCTTCGGTTGGATCGCATCCAGGTCGCCGGTCTTGTCCAGCTTCTCCAGGTCCGCGCGCACGTCGGCGGCCAGCAGGTGCGCCACGAGCGCGACCACTTTCAACGAACCGGGTTCGATACGCACGCGTGAATCCGCAAGGCTTGCGCCCGGCACATCGCCCTTGATCAGAATCTCCACCTCTTCGAGAAAGCCGCGCAACGTCGGCAGGTCCACCGTGGCCGGGGTCAATGGACGGCCACCGATCATATCATCGAGCCAGTACCTCGAGCTCTGTCAGTTCGCCGCGCATATTGTGCTCAACCAAAGTATCGTCCGTGCCTTCTTCTGCAACAAGTTGTTTGTGGCACAGTTGTGGTGGAGCGGCGGCCCTTCAACTTGGTTGGCCCGACCCCAGGTCGTGAACCATCGCCCAGAGGCGGTCAATTTCGCCAAGCTCTATGACTTGCAGCGGGGTTAGGGGGCCAAACGCCGGGTTTGGTTGGTGAAGCCACTCCGGAATGCTCTCGCGCTTTACAATCTCGGCAAGGGCGTCCAGCAACCGCCTCACCTCCTGCAGCCGCCTCTTGGCAGGCTGGCTCGGCAACTTGCCACCTGCCCATTCGGCTAATGCCCGCAGGGAAAACCCTGTCAATCGGCCCAGCTCCTCGCGCTTGAGTCCATAAGTCTCGCACAATTCCCTTACGTCGGGACCGCTGTCAGCCACCTCGGCAACCAGTTTGTCAGCCAACTCGGTCTCTTGCTCCTCCGGTGTGGTTTCCAGTCCGGCAGGCGGGCCCGCGAGATCCACCCCCAGGCCGCCGTCGTGGAGTTGCCAAGATGAAGGGTCGTTGGGGCCGTAAGCCACCTTCGATTTCCCAGCCTCGACTGCCGTTTTCGGCTTGAAACCATGCAGTTTAGCGCTCTCGCCAAAGAGCGCTATCTTCGGCCCGCTGGCCTTCTTGCCGAATGTGGCAACCTTCACATACGAGGCTTTGCCTTTGGTCTTGCCCGCTTTCTTGTGGCTCATAGCTGCCAAAGTCTACGCCATTTACCACACCGCGTCCAGCAGATATGCATGCAAATCTGCATCCCACATCATAGCCCGTGCATGAACGGGATGGCTGCCTCGTTCAAGGTCCGGATCACTGTGCCAGCGCGGCGATGGGTTGGATAATACACGATGTTCACGCCGCCGGCTCGCCGGGCTGAAGGGACAACCAATCCCTCAGCCAGATTTTCGAATGCCGCTCTGGCAATCGCTTGCGTCACCGGCTCTCGGCCAGCCGTCTGTTCCCCATCCCAGTCGCAAGTCACGATTTCCTTTCTTGTCACTCCCAGGGCTTTGAGCGTGGCGGCTGATGTCAGATCCACCACCGCTTGAAGTTCCCAGCGCATATTGACCACCAACTGCGGTTGGAATTGGGCTGCCGTCCAACCGTAACGCCGGCTCTTGTAGTACGCCTCTGCGCTGAGAGTCGCTAAATCGGTGCTCGCGTAAACGGCAGGCATCAGCCACTGCACGCTCCACCGCGCACCTGCCAAAACAGAACCGACACCAGTGAACCGATACGGCAGCGACATCCAACGCGGCACTCCTTGGCGAAACACATCCTCAGCTCGCGGGGTGAGCAGCGCCGGGTTGTTCTCCAACACGCTGAAGAAGTGGGGAAAATATTTGTGGGGAGTCATGGGGTGTAACGGTCAGAAACACTGGTTTCTCATGATTTCGCGTGGAAAGCGCGGTGCTTGAGGGTGGTGAAGAGCGCGTCCAGTTCGGGAAGTGAGTTTGCCTTGCTCGCTACGTCGTGCAGGTCAGGCCGCTCGGTCTTGAGGAACGCGAAGTTGCTCACAAGGCGCTCTTCTTGGTTGAAGGGTGACCTTTCAGAATCATTGCTGTATATGTTGCCAAATCGACATCGCTCGGACCCGGAGCGCTGTCAGTTCCCAAATCCGTGGGGTCGATCTCATGGCTCGGCCAGAGGTGATCAACGATGAGTCCCCTCGAAAAGCATAACTGGAAGACATCATGGGGAAACGTGCCCGACTGCAACGCGCCCTTTGTTCTGGCTTTGGCTGCGCTCGCGATTGCCCCGCTCAGAATGTCGGCAAGCTGAACCTGCCGGCAGGCAGTAGAATCAACGGCAATGATGTCCGACACCTTCAATGGGAATTCCATTCGGCGCCGGTCGTATCCCGCACTGACGGGTTTCAAGTTTGGGTCGGACAAAGCGAGCAATCGGGCACGCCCCTTTGCCAAGACCTTCGACTCGTCAGCAATTACCTCGTAACTGTCGCCGATCGCCTTTCCCCAGTGGTTCACGATGACAGAATACGCGGGAACCAGAGGATCAAGCTCATCATCGGCGAGCATTTCAAATAGCTCACGGCAATCGTGCATGAGGAAGACCGGGGCAAATAGATCGGCTGCGGTGCGATGTTTGTGCTCCAGATATGTAAAAATCAGTTCTGCAGATCTGCGCCACTCGTTAAATAGGCCAGGCGTGCGCTCGCGCACAACGCGAACGAACAAGGAAAGAAAGTTGAACCATGTCGTGCGATTCAAGAGCACGGGCATGGTCGTGGCAAGGAGGTTAGCCGTGGCGATGTTTGCGCCGCGCGCGTAGAAATCGGCTCCTGCTTTGCGAAGCGACGGTTCAAGCACCAGGTCGCAATACTTTGTCACGACCATGAAGGGTTTGTGGAAGACGACTGCAGCGGCAGTCTGGGAGGTGACGCTCGCTGAACCGAGAAAAGCGAGCACTGCCCTTTGGCCAGCAGGATTCTTCCGCAGGCGCGAGAACTTAAGCTCCGGGCCTTTGAATTGTTGAAGGTGCGAGAACGCTTCCTGCTCCTGGTCCGCTTGGAAAGAGCAGGAAGCGAGGACGAAGACCGGGTCGGCATCGTCGATCAGATTCTGCCCTGTGTTCCCAGACTCGTCGAAGAAGACTTTCCTCATGACTCCCCGCAGAATGCGCGGTGCTGGAAGGTGGCGAAGAGCGAGTCCAGTTCCGCATCGAACGGGCTGGCGCGTGAAACGCACTTATTCATGGCAAATTCGTATTTGCCGTAGCCTCCGTTATTTCCGGAAGATCGGGCGGCTCTTGTTTGGGCTCATTGCTTTGGCTTCGGAGCGTGTCCAAGAGATTCGTGTTCGCGCCGAAATAGCCCGCCGCGATCAAAAGAAGGAGAGGGACAATGATCGAGTCGCGCATTTCAAGGGGACGTATTTTCCCTCCGGTAGTCGTGTTGTGACGGATTCCCGGATAATCGGAACAGAACCCGTAGATCTGCTTAACCGCTCCTTTGACGGCGGCATGCGGCCAGCATTTTATGCTATTGCAGAGTTCAGCCAAGGTGTGGCCTTGAGCGCCGGGGCTTGCGCTTGCAAGCGCTTCCACCAGCATCGAAGCCTTCTGGATGCAAGTCTTCATGTCGGCTTCGGAATGCGAATGACCAAGAGCATGAAAGGAGTGTTCAAAATCTGCTCGCGCCTGACCCAAGTGCTGGCTTGCAGCGGTGGCCGCGATGATGTCCGAAAACAGCGCCGAAAATACTCCCGGCAAATGAGATTGAAGTCGGAATGGAGCAAGCAATTCATAGCGAAGATTGCGCGAAGCAAGAAACCTCTTCACAAGCAAGCGAAACTCCTCTTCAAGCTCAGGACTGCCGGCTTCCGAAATGGCTTCATAAGCGTTCTCAAAGAACCGGGCCGTTGCGGTTTCACAGCGCAGCGCA
This sequence comes from uncultured Verrucomicrobiae bacterium, assembly GCA_963762555.1. Lineage (GTDB taxonomy): Bacteria > Verrucomicrobiota > Verrucomicrobiia > Limisphaerales > UBA8199 > PALSA-1440. The sequence goes on along the minus strand of CAVXLO010000036.1, from coordinate 196,027 downwards.
CTTGCTGGAGTGGTTTCCAAAACCCGCCGTGCTCGCATTGGGTCGTTGGCTGTCGCATCGTAATCTACCGGTTGAGGGGCTTTCTTGAGAGCTTTCGCAAGCTCCACATAGACATCTTTGTAAAGATCGTCTGTTGTATATACACCGTTTTCAACGAGTTGTGGCCAGATGTCAGATTGTTCAAACAACAGCCAGATTTCTGGCCAGACATATTGCCAGGTGTCTTGGAATCTGCCGGTCATATCATAATTCAGGTCGGAAAGCGCGGTGTTGGAGCGTGGCGAAGAGGGCGCCCAGCTCCGTTAGCGCGGCACACTGCGTCGTCTTCAGCTTCTCCACCACTCCAACTCGACGGGCGAACTCGCGCTGCAATTCCATGGGAGGGAGCACGACGGTGGTTTCGGCGAGTTGTTTGATGTTCAGCGTCGGCTGACTCACGGTTCGCAACTCGTTGGTGAAATACCGCTGAACGAAGTCGGTGCTGAGATAGGCGGCCATGAAAAGCCGGTTTGTCGTTTCGGCGAGCGGGATGCGGGCAACCGCGCGGGCGATGTTGAACCCCTTCACCGACTCATCTGCCAAAGCGATAACGCCAACCGAACCGACGCAACTCACAAGGATTTCGTTACCGCGGAGCCGTGACCGTTTGTAAGCCGCCTCGATTGACGGAGCAATTCGCTTGAGGTCCGAGTGTCTGACCTTCCCGCCAATGAGGTCGCCAACACGAACAAGAGGAACCCCTTCGTCGAAGTCATCGCCGGGCTGGACGACACCGTAGTTGATTGTGTCGTCGTCACTGACCAGCGAAGCCAGCGGCTTCTTCGGGAAGCCTTTCGGGTTGATGGCAGGGTCGCCGAAGAGGTCGAGGAAGAGGGACTGGGTAAGGGAGTCGAGTTGGGCGAGGGCGGCGCGGCGCTTGGCCCGCAACCCGTCCGCCCGGTCCAGCACCTCCGCAATCCGCCGCTGCTCCTCCAGCGGCGGCACGGTGACGGGAATCGTCTTTAGATTGCCGATTGAGACACTCGCTTGGTTTACGGCCTTGTTGGTAAAGTTGGAAAGCCGGGTCCGAAACTCTGTGCCGCGTATGAGATACTTTGCGAACTCCGGCAGGAGCTTGGTCGTATCGCTGCGAAGGCAGAGCAGGTTCATTCCGTGAACCAACTTCTCGGGCTCGCCTCGATAGACGGCGCATTTCCCAACGTGCTCAACGCTATTAATGTGGCTAAACAGGATGTCCCCTGTCTCCAAAAGCCAATCTCGACATTCGGCCTCCGCCAACCCAGCAAAACCAACACGCGCTCCATCCACCGTCGCATCGGAAATCGTTTCGATGCGGGTGATGGGCAGACCGTCACCGAACTTGTCCTGCTTCACGTTCATCCCATTTCGGATGAAACGAAACAGTGTGCCGAACTCGACGGTCTTCACTTCAGCATCCCTTCAAGTTCCTTCATGTCCTGCTGAATCTCCGCCTCCAGTTGGCCGAGGGCTTTCAGGATTTCGCCCGGCGAGCGGTGGCTTACCTCTTCGTGGACGACTTCCTTGTAGCGGTTGAGCGACAAATCGTAGCCCTGCGCGGCCAGGTCAGCTTTGGGCACGCAGAAGCTTTGCGCGGTGCGCGCGTTCTTGCGCTCGGCTTGGTCACGCTGCGCCCAGCGCGTAAGGATGTCGGGCAGGTTGTTCTTGCCGTGGTCCTCGGCGGTGAGCGCAACCTTGGGCACCGGGCCGAGCTTTTCCGGCGGCAGGAGTTCGGTGCGTTTGTCGTCGAGCGACATGCCGTCGGCGTCCACGTCGTAGAACCAGACATGGTCTGTGCCGCCGGAGTTGGTTTTGGTGAAAAGGAGGATGGCCGTTGAAACCCCCGCGTAGGGCTTGAACACGCCGCCGGGCAGGGAGATGACGGCATCGAGTTTCTGTTGCTCGACGAGGAGTTCGCGCAGGGTCTTGTGCGCGTTGGATGAGCCGAAGAGGACGCCGTCCGGCACGATGACGGCGGCGCGTCCGCCGGGCTTGAGCAAGCGCAGGAAGAGAGCGAGGAAGAGCAATTCCGTTTTCTTCGTCTTCACCACCTGGAGCAGATCCTTGGCGCAAGTCTCGTAATCAAGCGACCCGGCAAAGGGTGGATTAGCGAGGAGGAGGGTATATTTTTCCTCTTCGCCCGCGTGGTCCTGTGCGAGGGAGTCGCGGTAGCGGATGTCGGGGTTTTCCACGCCGTGCAGGAGCATGTTCATGCTACCGATGCGGAGCATGGTGTTGTCGAAGTCGAATCCGTGAAAGAGGTGGTGGTGGAAGTGCTCCTTGAACCTGGCGTCGCGGAGGATTTCCGGGTGATGCCGCCGGAGATACTCACCGACCGCCACCGGAAAGCCGCACGTGCCGCTGGCGGGGTCGCACATGATGTCCGTGGGCACAGGCCGGACGAGTTCCACCATCAATTGGATGATGTGGCGCGGGGTGCGGAATTGGCCGTTCTGCCCGGCGCTGGCGATTTTGCCGAGCATGTATTCGTAGAGGTCGCCCTTGGTGTCGCGGTCTTCCATCGGCACGCCATCAATCATGTCCACGACCTTGGCGAGCAGCGCGGGCGTGGGGATGGTGAACCGCGCGTCCTTCATATGGTGCGCGTAGGTGGATTCGTCGCCGCCGAGCGTGCGCAGGAACGGGAAGACGTGTTGATCCACGACCTCGAACATTTCCTTGGCCTCGAAATGCTTGAAGCGCGACCAGCGGCAATCTTCGTAGGCGCGGCCCTTGGCGTCTTTGCCCTCGGGGAAGACGCGGCGCTCCAGTTTCTTGAGTTTCAGACGGGCGGCTTTGTTTTCCTCCAGCGTGTGCAAGTCGTCGAGGCGCTTGAGGAACAGCAGGTAGGTGATCTGCTCGATGACTTCGAGGGGATTGGAAATGCCGCCGGTCCAGAAGGCATTCCAGAGGGCGTCAATTTTACTGCGGATTTCGCCGTTGAGCATGGTTAGTTAGATTCGTAGTTGGTGAAGTTCATCCTGGCCGGACTGCCGGTAGTCGGGCCTTTGGCGCAGCCCTGCCGGCAGGACCAGCGGGCTTCGGACGGAAGTGCCTTCCGGATCGCGCTTTGCACGGACGGCAACCCTTTCTGGCCCAAAGCGTATGATAGTGGTTCAACGACCATAACGAAACCCCGCAACATGCTGGGACAAGACCTCCCAAGATGCACGCAAAATCCGAGAGAATTGCCACCTCGCTGCTGGGCGCTCTCGTCATTGTTCCCTCCTCAGGCACGGAACGGCCGCTGAAAGCCCGTAGATTTGCACCGCTTTGTGCCCACGGTTGCTGTGATCCGGCGCAGTCAGCGCAGTTCGACGATCTGGCTCCCGGCCTCAAGTTCCGACACGATGCCAGGGAGGTGAGCTCGAAACGCCTCCAACAGAACCTGCTTCAGCCTACTGATGGTCCACCAGGAACTTCAAACTCCCCGCAATACCACGTGGTCCGTCTGGTGTGCCGCATACTCAATTGCTGCCAGAATGTTGTCATGTTCAGGATCGGATAGTCCTCCAGATTATTGCTCGGCTCTGCACCCCAGGTTGCCGTAATCCGGCCCCGTCAGCGGTTACGGAGAAGATCTTCGACGGTCAGGCCGATGTCGCGGGCAATCTGCCGCAGCAAAGACGGGGCGATGTCGCGACCTTAGTGCAGCGGGACGGTGGTGCCGCGTCCATCGCCGTGGCGGTATTGGATGTGCGAACCGCGCTGGCGCACGGCGTTGAAACCCAGTCGTTCGAGCAGGTGGCAGACCTCGGCGGGTTTGAGGACGGGCACGGAACCCATACTCAAGCTACGGCGATGCTTTGGGTGCCGACGAATTCGGCTTCGAGTCGTGGTTCGCCGTCCTCCAGGAGCATGGCAATCACTTCGCGGAGGTTGGCTTGCAGTTCGTCGAGCGATTCCGCCTGTGAATGAGCGCCGGGAAAACCTGGAACGTAGCCCACCAGTAGCCCAGTATCCGGGTCGCGCTCGACAACTGCGGTAAAGCTCTTCATCGCCACATTATCTTGCTTTTCCAGGTTTACGCAAGCGCGCTGAACCCACCCTGATCCTCGCCTAAGCCCGGAATTGCAGCTCTTCGGGGAGCACACGCGCCCCCGCGTGTCGCCGTCGGTGCCCTCGCCGACTGCTTCACCTCAACTCAATATGAACTCTATAGCCCCAGCCAGGTGTGGCCGGCGAGGGTGCCGGCCACTACACGCGAGGGCGCGTGTGCTCCCCAAGCCTCTGAGTGTGTTGCCTTAGGCGAGGATTTGGGACCCAGTGACGCGACCCGTCGTCAAGCTTGCCGTGATCTGGCAGCCAGCGGAGTTCAGTGATGTGGCTCCCGGCCTCAAGCTCCGACACGATGTCCGGGAGTTGAGCTCGAAACGCCGAACTTCCAACAGCCTATGCCCGGGAGCGCTCCCCGGCGGGAGAGCAGCAGAAAACCGACTTGGATAAGTGCGGCTGATCAAAAACGGGGTCCGGAAGAGGGTCTATGGTACCAGGGTAGGTCCAGGGTTTGTCCAGGGTGCCACGAGACCAACCCGAGGCAGGCGGGAGAGGGGGGATGTATTCAGAGTGCTTATGGCGGGCACTGAACATCCAACTCTCAACATCCAATAACCAACACCGCGAACCCTGAACCTCCCGTCCTCCGTAGCAGCACTGCGGAGGGTGGATGAACCCTGAACCTTGAACCTTGAACGGCCGGAGCTGGGTTACGGCCACCTCGAGGCCACCCTCGGGCTACCCTGAGGCTATCTGGTGGCTAACCGGTAAGCACCCTGAAGCCACCCCGAGGCTCCCCGGAGGCTACCCCGAGGCTCCACTGAGGCTCCACTGAGGCTCCAATCGGTGCCGGCAGGTCTAGCGGTTGCCCTGCCCGCGGAATTCTCGATTATTTCCCTTGCAACCCAGGTCGAAATGCCTATGTTTTACCCCGCCTGAACGCCGTGTGTGCGGATGTTCATTGAGGCTGAGAAAGAGAAGTTAACGAACAACCTAACCCTCAACCTCCGTTGCCACTGCAACGTCTGGTCCGTTAGGCAATGGAGTCTCGGAAAGCCCCGCGCTGACCAAGTCTCCCGCAGTTCATCGCAAGTAAGTTAGTCATCATATTATGCTCACCATGGAAGAAGCCATGAAGCAAAGGGCAATATGCCCTTTGCGGCCGGCAATATCGTCAAAGGCAACCATCATCGAAGTCCGCCCCAAGGAAGTCCTCGTGGACATCGGCTACAAAAGCGAAGGCGTCATCCCCGGCAACGAATTCGAGGACATCAAAGCCGTCAAAGTCGGCGACGAAATTGATGTCCTCATCGAGAAACTCGAAGACAAGGAGGGCATGGTCGTCCTCTCCAAGGAAAAGGCGGAGTTCAAGAAGAACTGGGAACGCATCCTCACCATCTGCAACGAGGGCGGCACCATCGCCGGCAAGGTCAAAGCCATCGTCAAAGGCGGCCTGCTCGTCAACATCGGCGTCGAGGCCTTCCTGCCCGCGTCCCAGATTGACGTCATCACCCCGAAGAACCTCGCCCAATACGTCGGCAACACCTACGATTTCAAGGTCGTCAAGATCAACCAGGAGCGGCAGAACATCGTCCTGTCCCGCCGCGAACTGATCGAGCAGGAACGCACCGAGCGCCGCCAGAAGCTGCTCACCGAAATGACCCCGGGCGACATCCGCAAGGGCACGGTCAAGAATATCACCGACTTCGGCGCGTTCATTGACCTCAACGGCATTGACGGCCTGCTGCACATCACCGACATGAGCTGGGGCCGCATCGGCCATCCGTCCGAAATGCTCAAGGTCGGCCAGGACATCGACGTCGTCGTGCTCGACATCAACCGCGAGAAGGAACGCGTCAGCCTCGGCCTCAAGCAGAAGATGGCCAATCCGTGGGACACCATCGAAGCGAAGTACCCCGTCGGCGCCAAAGTCAAAGGCCGGGTCGTCAACCTCGTTCCCTACGGCGCGTTCGTGGAACTCGAACCCGGCGTCGAAGGCCTGGTCCACGTCACCGAACTGTCCTGGACCAAGCGCGTCGCCAAGCCTGTCCGACGTGCTCAAGCCGGACCAGGAGATCGAGGCCGTCGTGCTCGGCATCAACCGCGAGGAGCAGAAAATCTCCCTCGGCATCCGCCAGCTCGAAGCCAATCCGTGGGACAAGGCCCTGGAGAAATACCCGCCGGCACCCACGTCAAAGGCAAGATTCGCAACCTCACCAGCTACGGCGCTTTCATCGAACTGGAAGAGGGCCTGGACGGCATGATCCACGTGTCCGACATGTCCTGGACCCGCAAGATCAATCACCCCTCCGAAGTGCTCAAGAAGGGCGACGAAGTCGAAGCCATCGTGCTCGAAGTGGACAAGGCCAACCAGCGCATCGCCGTCGGCATGAAGCAGCTCACGCCCGATCCGTGGGAGAGCATTGACCAGATCTACAAGGTCGGCGACCTCGTCACCGGCAACGTCACCAAGCTCGCCAGCTTCGGCGCGTTCGTCGGCTTGCAGCATGACATTGACGGCCTGGTCCACATCTCGCAGATCAGCGAGGAGCGCGTGGACAAGATCAAGAACGTGCTCAAGGTCGGCCAGGAAGTCACCGCGCGCGTCATCAAGATTGACAAGAGCGACCGCCGCATCGGCCTGTCCATCAAGGCCGCCAACTACTCGACCGAACAGCTCAAGGCCGAGCAGGCCGCCCTCGACGCGCTCAAGCCGGGCGAAGACCTGGTGGCCCTGCAGCACGCCTTCGACGCCGCCGACGAGGCGAAGCAGGACGATTCGAAGTAACGCGAGTCAGACTCGCAGTCGAATTCAGGCAAGCGGGCCGGCAACGGCCCGCTTCTTTTTTAGTCTCCGCTCAGTGCCCGCGCGTCCAGGTCCGGCCCGCTCAGGCCTCCGCGAGTAACCGCACGGTCGTTTGCCATCTGCCATTTGCCCTCGGCGATTGGCTATTCGCTATTGGCCATTCCTTCCGCGCCTAAAGTCCGTGTTGGAAATCGGCGGCCGCCATTCTATGCTCCCCTCGATGAACATCCTGGAAGAACTCCAATGGCGCGGGTTGCTGGCTGATTGCACGGACCCGCAGGAGTTGGCCAAACGCGTCAGCCCGGGCCCCGTTACACTGTATTGTGGCTTTGACCCGACGGCCGACAGTCTGCACGTGGGCAACCTGGTGCCGTTGCTGGCGCTGCGCCGCTTCCAACTTCTGGGCCACCACCCCATCGCGCTCGCCGGCGGGGCGACCGGCTCCATCGGCGACCCGAGCGGCAAGACGCAGGAGCGCCAGTTGCTGACCAAGGAGGTCCTGGACAACAACATCGCCAAGGTCAAAGAGCAACTCCGCCGCCTGCTCGACTTCGACACCCCGACCAACCCCGCCCGCCTGCTGGATAATGCCACTTGGACGGCCCCGATCGGCTACCTCGACTTCCTGCGCGACATCGGCAAGCACTTCTCCGTCAACCAGATGGTCGCCAAGGAAAGCGTGCGCGCCCGCATGGAGGATCGCGAGTCCGGCATCAGCTACACCGAGTTCAGCTACATGCTGCTCCAGGCCTTTGACTTCTACGTGCTGTGCCGCGACTGCAACTGCGAGCTCCAGATCGGCGGCAGCGACCAATGGGGTAACATTACCGCCGGCATTGACCTCACGCGCAAGAAGCTTGGCCGCACCGTCTATGGGCTCACCCTGCCGCTGATCACTAATGCCGATGGTACCAAGTTCGGGAAGACGGAAGCCGGCGCGGTATGGCTCGACCCGGCGCGCACCAGCGTTTATAAGTTCTACCAGTTCTGGATTAATGCCGATGACCGGGACGTCATCCGTTATCTGAAGTTGTTCACTAGCCTGGAGCAGGACCAGATCAGGGAACTCGAGAATAAGCACGCGCAAAACCCGGGCGCTCGCGAAGCGCATAACGTCCTGGCAAACCTCATGACCAAATTGATCCACGGCGATCAGGCTGCGAAAGACGCTGCCCGCGCTAGTTTCGTTCTTTTTGGCCTGCCCCTGGACGGTGTTGCAGAAGGAGTCTTTGATTTGGTTATCGGCGAGGTGCCCACGAAGGAAATCGCGAAGACCGACCTCGACGGCGCCGGCAAGCCCCTCGTCGAACTGCTCGTGCATGGCGGCCTCTGCCCGTCCAAAGGCCAGGCGCGAAAGGACATCGAAGGCGGCGGCGTCTATATCAACAACCAACGCGAAGCCAGCTTCCAGCGCACGGTGGCGGCAAAAGACCTCCTTTTCGGTAAATACTTGCTCCTGCGCAAAGGCAAGCGGAACTACGTCGTGCTGACGGCCAAATCATGACTCTCTATAATCTCTTCCCCCTCCTGGCCGGCCCCTTTTCCCGCTGGGGCGAGCACTTCACCCGCGCCGCGGCGATGGGGTTCGACTGGGTATTCGTCAATCCCATCCAGCAATCGGGCGCCTCGCGCAGCCTTTACTCGATTGCCGACTACTTTCGCTTCAACCCGGCCCTGCTCGATCCGCAGAGCGCCGCGCCCCCGGAGGAGCAGGTCCGGCAGATGCTCGCGCAGGCCAAGGCCAGCGGCTTGAAGGTGATGATTGACCTCGTCATCAACCACTGCGCGATTGACTCGCACCTGACGCGGGAGCACCCGGAGTGGTTTCTGCGCGAGCCGGATGGCCGGGTCGCCAACTCCTTCTGCCAGCACAACGGCGAGAAAGTGGTCTGGCAGGACCTGGCCCAGTTCGATCACCAGCACACACGCGACGCCGACGGCCTCTACCGCTATTGCCGGAGCGTGGTCGAGCACCTGCTGGCGCTCGGGTTCGAGGGGTTCCGCTGCGACGCCGCCTACCAGGTGCCGCGCAAACTCTGGCACCGGCTTATCCGGGACACCAAATCGAGCCACCCCCACACCTGCTTCGTCGCCGAAACCCTCGGTTGCTCCGCTGACCAGACGCGCGAGACGGCCCAGGCGGGCTTCGATTACGTCTTCAACAGCTCCAAGTGGTGGGACTTTCAATGACCCCTGGCTGATCGAGCAGTACAACCTGATCCGCGAAACGACCCGCTCCATCGGCTTCCCTGAAAGCCACGACACGCCCCGCCTTTGCCAGGAAATGAACGGCAACCTCTATGGCATCAAGCAGCGGTATCTCTTCGCCGCCCTGTTTTCCGCCGGCGTCATGATGCCGATGGGCTTCGAATTCGGCTTCCGCAAGCCGTTGCACGTCGTTAAAACCACCCCGGCCGACTGGGAGAAAACCGATGTGGACCTGATTTCCTTCGTCGCCAAGGTGAACGCGATCAAGAAGGCCCACTTTGTCTTCCGTGAGGAATGTCCCACGACCATCTTTCCCGTGTCAGAACCCGAACATCCTGCTGATGTGGAAGGCTTCGGCGAAGCACAAGGATGAGGCGCTGCTGATTCTGAACAAGGACCCGCACCAGCATCAGGAGTTCCAGACCGACCATTTCCGGCACTTCGTCCAGGCCGGCGCCCCGTTACGCGATGTCTCCCCGGAATACGCGCTCGAGTACATTCACGAGCCCTTCCACTACGCCCTGCGCCCCGGCCAGGGTATCGTGCTCGTGACTTCGCGGAACTGAGGCGAGTTGTGAAGGCGGAGCGCGCTGAGAGCGGCGGGGGCGAAATCCGAAACCCGAAGGCCGAAACCCGAAAGAAGGCCGAAGTCCGAATCCCGAAGACACCAAGCCCATCGCCGCCCGACTGCTTCGGGTTTCGGGTTTCGGCCTTCTTTCGGATTTCGGCCTTCGGGTTTCGGATGTCCCCAACGCCCCGTCCCGTCACATCCCCATAATCTGATACCCGCAATCCACGTACACCACCTGCCCGGTAATCGCCGCCGCGCCGTCGCTGGCCAGGAATAGCCCCGTCGCGCCCAATTCCTCGGGCAGCACATTGCGCTTGAGCGGCGAGTGGGCCTCGTAATGCCTCAGCATCTCGCTGAAGCCGCCGATGCCCCGTGCCGCCAGCGTGTTCACCGGCCCGGCGCTGATGCAATTGACGCGGATCTTCTTCGGTCCGAGGTCGTAGGCGAGGTAACGCGCGCTGGCTTCGAGTGAGGCCTTGGCCACGCCCATGACGTTGTAGTGCGGCACGACCTTCTCCGCGCCGTAATAGCTCATCGCGACGATGCTGCCCCCATCCGGCATCAACGGCGCCGCCGCCCGCGCCAGCGCCACCAAGGAGTAGGCGCTGACATCGTGCGCGATCCGGAACGCCTCCCGGCTGGTGTTGAGAAAGTCCCCCTCCAGCGCATCCTTCGGCGCAAACGCCACCGAGTGCAGCAGCAGGTGCAGCTTGCCGAACCGCTCGCCGACGGCCTGGAACACGCCGGCAACCTGGTCGTCCTTGGTGACATCGCACGGCAGGATCAGCGTATCGGCGCCGAAGGTCCCCGCCAGCTCCTCGACATTTTCCTTGAGCCGCTCGCCCTGGTAGGTGAAGGCGAGTTTCGCGCCCGCGTTGTGCCAGGCCTGCGCGATGGCCCAGGCAATCGAGCGCTTGTTGGCTACGCCGAAGACAATTCCCAGTTTGCCAGCCAGTAAAGACATGCGGTTAATGAGTGCGTTAAAACGTTAAGGCCTTAAATGGTTAACTCGGTGGAAAAACCAGTAGGTCAAAAGCCGCCCGCTGGCAAGGGATTTTGGGGGAACCGCGCTTTTCAGGCGCGCTGCACGACTTAAGATTCTCCTCGACTAAAGCGCCCCAATCCTGCTCAAATCTCCTATACGCTAACGATCCATGCTGCGCCGTGACCGCCAGATTCGGATGCAGATCCATCAATTGATGGATGCGGCCCTCTTTGCGCTGGGCTTTTGGCTGGCTTACGAGTTGCGGGCCAACGAGGACCCTCATTGACCTGTTCGGCCTGCGGGAATGGGCGACCCCGTTCGCGACCTACGTGCCGCTGTATCTGGTTTTGATCCCCGCCGCGCCGCTGATCCTGGAGGCGCAGGGGTTTTACATGCGGCCGCTGTTCTGTTCCCGGAGGGTAACGGCCTGGATGCTGCTCAAGGCATGCTTCTTCACCAGCCTCGGGCTGGTCCTGACGATGTACCTGTTCAAGATCCCACCCGTCGCGCGCTGGGTGGTGATCTGGTTTGGCGTGATCGCCTTCGGCCTCGTTTCCGCCAAGGAAGAACTGCTGCGGTGGGTGGTGAGCACCAAGCTGGCGCAGGAGCAGTACCGGCGGCGGCTGATCCTGGTCGGCGCACCCGACGAAACCGCGCGGATGGAGAAGGAATTGTGGTCCAAGTCGGCGCGGGAGATCGAAATCCTGGGGCATGCCGACCTGAATGAGACCTCGGTCCCGCGCCTGGTGGAGATGCTGCACGAGCACTCGATCAACGGCGTGATCCTCAGCGCCCGGCACGCCTATTTCGAGCAAGTGGAAGCCGCAATCCGCGCCTGCGAGCTGGAAGGCGTCGAGGCCTGGCTGGTGGCGGACTTTTTCAAGGCCCAGATCTCGCGTACCCGCTTCGATGATTTCTACGGCTGGCCGGTGCTGGTCTTCCACTCGACCCCGGAATCCTCGTGGCCGAGGGTCATCAAGCAGCTCATAGATACGGTCGGGCTCGGCGTGTTGCTGGTTGTGCTCTCGCCAGCTGTTTGCCTTGATCGCTCTGCTCATCAAGCTCACCTCGCCGGGGCCGGTGTTCTTCCGCCAGCAACGTTCCGGGGTTAATGGCCGGCCCTTCACGCTCTACAAGTTCCGCACCATGGTGACCAACGCCGAGCAGCTTCAAGCACGAGCTGGCCGCGATGAACGAAATGAGCGGCCCGGTCTTCAAGGTCACCAATGACCCGCGGGTCACCCCCATTGGCCGCTTCCTGCGCAAGTACAGCCTCGACGAGCTGCCCCAGCTCTTCAACGTGCTGCGCGGCGAGATGAGCCTGGTCGGCCCGCGCCCGTTGCCCGTGGACGAAGTCAAGCGCTTCAATGACCTGGCGCATCGGCGGCGGCTCAGCGTCAAGCCCGGCCTGACCTGCCTCTGGCAGATCAGCGGCCGCAACAACCTGACCGATTTCAAAGAATGGGTGCGGCTGGATCTGGAATACATTGACAACTGGTCGCTCTGGCTCGATCTCAAGATCCTGTGCCGCACCTTGCCAGTCGTGCTCGCCGGCACCGGCGCCAAGTGAGGCCTCGGAGCCAGGGCAATCAAGGGGGCGCAACCCGGAACGACAGGCAAACTATGAAAACCACAAAGAAAGACCTCAAGGCCTCCAAGCCCACCTCCGTCGTCACCGGCGCCGCCGGTTTCCTGGGCTCGCACCTGGTGGACCTGCTGCTGGCGCGCGGCCACCAGGTCATCGGCATTGACAACTTCGTCACCGGCTCGGTGGACAACATCGCGCACCTGGGCGGGAATCCCGATTTCAAGTTCATCGAGCAGGACGTGACGGAGTTCCTGTTCCTGGATGCGCCGGTGGATTACGTCTGGCATTTCGCCTCGCCCGGCCAGCCCGATTGATTACCTCGAACTGCCGATCCAGACCTTGAAGGTCGGCTCGCTGGGCACGCACAAGGCCCTGGGCCTGGCCAAGAACAAGGGCGCCCGCTTCCTGCTCGCCTCCACGTCGGAGATCTACGGCGACCCGCTGGTGCATCCGCAGACCGAAGACTACTGGGGCAACGTCAACCCCATCGGCCCGCGCGGCTGCTACGACGAGGCCAAGCGCTTCGCCGAAGCCATGACGATGGCCTACCACAAAGAGCACCGCGTCGAAACCCGGATCGTCCGCATCTTCAACACCTACGGCCCGCGGATGCGTCTGCACGATGGCCGGGTCGTGCCCGCCTTCATCAGCCAGGCCCTCAAGAACAAGCCGCTGACCGTCTTTGGCCGGGGCCAGCAGACGCGCAGCTTCTGCTATGTATCGGATTTGATCGAAGGCATTTACCGGCTGATGATGAGTTCCTATGACCAGCCGGTGAACATCGGCAACCCGGCGGAAATGACGGTGCTGCAATTTGCGAAGGAAATCATCCGCGCCACCGGCTCGCGCAGCAAGATCGCCTTCAAGCCCGTTGCCGCAGGATGACCCCCGGCAGCGCCGCCCGGATATCACCCGGGCCCGGACGATTCTCCACTGGGCAGCCAAAGGTCGCGCTGGCGGAAGGGCTGGTCAACACCATCGAATACTTCCGGCAGAAGCTCAAGTGAAGAGCCGGCGCAGTGCTTGGCGCAACCTTTGGAATGCGCGGCCTCGTCGTGCTGCACCGCGGCGGCAAGGAAAACCCCGTCGTGTTCTCCATGTCCACCTTCTGGATGTGCGTCATACTGGCCCTTTTGCTGGCGCTCACCGGCCCCGCCGGCGCCCCTGCCCAGACTCGGGCGTGGCGTCGGCGAGAGCTTGGACGGCTGCTGGCAGCAGCCGACGCCAATAGAGACCCCTTTCCCTGGCAAAATGGCTGTCCGCCGTTGGCCTCGGCGACGGCAGTGCCGCACAGCCCCGCTGCCGGTCCGGCTCAGGCCAGCCACAAGCCTGGGTGTGGCCAACGGGTAGCCAACTGGTAGGCAACCGGTCCGATGTGGATCGGATCCACATCGGACCGGTTGCCTACCAGTTGGCTACCCGTTGGCCAGTAATAAGCCTGGAGGGGGCCTGCGGGGGGCCTGGAGGAGTTGGGAGCGAGCGGGGCTCAGACTCGGGAATCGGGGCGTGCCGGCTGTTAGCGCCGGCAGGTTCGGGCGAGCCTCGTCTTCGCCGCCGGGCGGGCGACAACTTCGCCCGCCTGCGTGGGAACCTGCAGCCTGATTGACCGGTGCGTGTTCTTCAAACACCCCAGTGCGCGAGCCGCACGCATTATGCGTGAAGTTCACCCCGCCGGGCGCGGCTGATCCCTCGAATTGCTCAGGAATTGCCAGGAAATCGTGTTGGCACGGTTTCTGATAGTGGGATAGGGTTGAGCATGAGACTGCGCGGCATGGTAAGTGAGTTGGTTGTAGATTCCCCGCGCAAGAACCCCGTTTGTTCTTTTCCTCTGCCAAAACCTTTTTTCTCTTTCCATTTGACCGGTGTTCGAGTTTTCTGTAAGCACCATCGGCTGCCCGCAGGTTGACCCAATGCGGGCGGCAAGAATTTTGTCGGCCGTATGCCACAATAGTAAATGCTGAATACAAAGTCATTTCTCGCCGTTGATTTCGGAGCGGGCAGCCTCAAGCTGGCCGAGTTCGAGATCAACGAAGCGGGCGGGTTGCGCCTGAAGCAGTACGCGCTGCAAGTCGCTCGGGGCCGAAGGGGCGCAGGAGAGCACGCGCGAGGCGACCGTTCTCAAGGCCTTGCAGGAGATGCTGGCCGAGAAGGGCATCAAGGCCAAGAATGTCAATGTCTGCGCCCCGGGCTTCCATGTCTTCTCCAAGTTCGTCAAGCTGCCGCCGGTGGATGCCGGCAAGGTCACGCAGATCATCCAGTACGAGGCGCAGCAAAATGTGCCTTTCCCGCTGGAAGAGGTGGTTTGGGACTACCAGATCCTGGGCTCGACACCCAGCGGCGAACTGGAAGTGCTGCTGGTGGCCATCAAGGCGGACATTGTCGAGGGTCTGTTCCGGGTAACCGAGAGCAGCGGGTTGCGGCTGCAACTGACCGATGTGTCGCCCGCGGCCCTGTGCAACGCTTCCGCTACAACTACGGCGATTTGGAAGATTGCACGATGCTGCTGGACATCGGCGCCAAGACCAGCAACCTGCTGTTCTTCGAAAAGGGCAAGATGTTTTCCCGCAGCATCAACCTGGGCGCCAACTCGATCACCCAGGACTTCGCCAATGAATCCAAGCTCAAGTTCGATGTGGCGGAGAAGCTGAAGATCGAGGAAGGCTTCGTGAGCCTGGGCGGCGCGTACGAAGAGCCGGAGAACCCGCACCAGGCGGCCATCTCGAAGATCGCCCGCCAGTTCATGACGCGGCTGCACATCCAGGTCAACCAGACCATGCAGTTTTACCGCGGGCAGCAGGGCGGCTCGGCGCCGGCAGCGGCTGTTCCTGTCCGGCGGCGCGTCGGTGATGCCCTACACCGCGCAGTTCTTTGCCGAAAAGCTGAACGTGCCGGTCGAATACTTCAACCCGCTGCGCAACGTTCAGCTCGATCCCTGCGCTCAACCTCGAGGAACTGGCGCGCGTGGCGCATTCGCTCGGCGAAGTCATCGGCCTGGGCCTGCGCAACCTGGCGCATTGCCCGGTCGAGCTCAATCTCATGCCGGAGAGCACGCTCCGGTGGCAGAGCTTCAACCAGAAAAAGCCTTACTTCATCGCCACCGTGTTCAGCCTGGTGGCGGTCGTCGCCGCCATGGGCTTCCTGTTCGCGCGGCTGGCCCAGGTCAAAACCGAAGTGCTGACGGCGGTGCAGAACGACGTCGGGCCGGAGGAGCAGAAAGAAGTCCGGTTCAAGAAGGCTTATGGCGATTTGAAGAAGACCGAGGCGGAAGTGGACCAAATGGTCGGATGGATGCGCGACCGCTATTACTGGGCTGACGTTCTGAACGGCCTGCGCCAGGTGCTGATTCGGGTGGAACAAACCACCAAGAGCACGCTCCGGATTGACGCCGGCGTCTGGATCGACCAGATGATAACTGCCGCGCCCAGGCCGGAGGGAGACATGCTTGCCGGGATCAGCGATGGGCCCCACGCCCGCCAGCCCCGACATGTCGGCGGCGGCCCTCGAGGCGCAAGCGCGTTTCCGTCAGCGTTATGGCCTGGATCGGGGGATGGACCGGGGGATGCTTCCGGCGCCGCCGCAGGCCGAAGCGCCGATCCCCGCGATGGACCCGGCCGCGGCGGGGGCCGTCCCGGGCGCCACGCCGCCCGCCGGCGACACCAACGAAATCGCCACTCTGACGCTTACCTTCCGGGCGGTGAGTTTGAAGGATGTATCAAACCATGCCGGATGCCGACAAGGGGATCGCCTACACGGTGCTGCAAGAGCTGCAAAACGATCCCCTGTTTGACCCGGACCCCAAGCAGACCAGAACCGACAGCGAGGTGAGCTACGATGAGAACGGCACCTTTACCTTCCGCATCATCGCTCGGTTGAAGCGCCCGCTCAAGCTGTAGTATGGACTGGATAAAACGCAATTTGTACTTTCTGATCGGGGGCCTGGTGGCGGCGGCGCTGATGGGTCTGGCCGGCTGGTACCTCTATTCGAAATGGCAGCTCAACAACGAGATCCTCGGCAAGCTCGATGAACAATACGCGACGCTGAAGCGGCTCTACGAGCAGAATCCGCATCCCGGCAACAGCCAGGTTGATAATATCAAGATCGCCAAAGACCAGCAGCAGCAGTTGCGCGCCTATTTGCAGAAAGCCCGCCAGTATTTCGTCCCCTGCCCCCCCATCCCCGAGGCCGATGCCGGCAAGCTGACCAGCCAGGACTTCAGCTCCGCCCTCAGCCGGACCATCGAGGAGTTGCAGCGCGACGCTGACAAAGGCCAGCGTGACGCTGCCGCCCAAGGACAGCAAGGGCAACACCTATAGCTTCTCGTTCGCGGCCCAGAGGGAAAGCCTGGCCTATGCCCCCGGCAGCCTCGATGCCGCTGTCCGTCCAACTGGGCGAGGTCAAGGCCATCTGCGGCGTTTTGTTCGCGGCCAAGATCAATTCGCTGGATGATCTGCGGCGCGAGCGCGTGTCCGATGACGATCTGAAGGGGCCGCAAACCGATTACCTGTCCGAGAAATCCGTGACGAATGACCTGGCGGTGCTGGCGCCGTACGAAGTCACGTTCCGGTGTTTCAGCGCGGAATTGGCGGCCGTGCTGGCGGGCTTTGCCAGTTCGCCCCACGGCCTGATCGTCAAGACCATCAACGTCGAGCCGGCGCCGCCCTCGGCGACCTCCAGCGAGGACCAAAATCCAGCGGTGATGTACCACGCCGAACTATATGCCCCAGATCCCGACTCCCGCGGCGCCCAAGAAGGCCCGCGCCGCGAGACGGCCCAGGCCCGGTTCATGGACCGCTACGGTCTGGGGGGCGCCCGCTCCCGGCCGCCACCGGCCCAACCGCGGTATCAGCCGGTTTATGTCCCAGCCGGCCGCGCCCGCCAACCGGGGCGGCCTGCCGCCCGCGCTGGACGAGAAACAATTGAAGATCACGCTGACGCTCAACGTGGTGAAACTCCTCCCGCTCAAGTAAGATGGATTTCCTCAAGAAACATTACGAAAAGGTCCTGCTGGGCGTCGTGCTGCTGGGCCTGGCGGTGGCGGTGGCGTTTCTGCCCCTCAAGATCGCCAACGAAAAGCAGACGCTGTTGAACATGCGCCAACAGCTTATCAACCCCAAGGTCAAGCCCCTCACCAACCTGGACCTGACTGTGCCGGATAATACGCTCAAGCGGGTGGCGGTTCCGGTCACACTCGATTTCTCCGCCCCCAACCGGCTGTTCAACCCCATGCTGTGGCAGAAAGCGGCCGATGGGCATCTCATTAAGGCTGACGAGAGCAACATCGGCCCCAAAGCCCTGGTCATCACCCAGATCATCCCGCTTTACCTGAAGCTCACGCTTGATTCGGTGACGACGCTAGGTTCCGAGCCGCGTTACGTGATCGGCATCGAGAACGAAGCCGCGGCCAATGCTCATGACCGGTATAAGCGGCAGAAGTTTTGCTCGCCTCAGGAGAAGACCGAACTGTTCACGCTGCGCGGAGTCAAGGCCACGCCCAACCCGACCAATGTGGTCGTGCTGCTCGAATTGAACGACACCCGGAAGCGCGTGGAGCTGTCCAAAGACCAGCCTTTCCGGCGCGTGGACGGCTACATGGTGGACCTGAAGTACCCGCCGGAATCCAAGACCTGGAAAAACCGCCGCGTGGGCGCCAAGCTGCCTTTCAACGGGGAGGAATACAATATCGTTGCCATCTCGGAGGACGAGGTAGTATTGTCCGCCAAATCGAACCAGAAAAAATGGACCGTCAAATACAATGCTAGTGCCCCACACTGAACCGCGTTAATTTCTTTTCCAAACGCACCCGAAACCATGATGAAAGCAGCTACCTTTCCCATTGCATTGGTCATTTTGCTTGGCGCCGCTCCGGTGCGGTCCGCCGAGCCGCCTCCCACGCAAACCGCCGTTGATGAAGCGGTCTATCGCCAGGCCAACCGGATCCTGCTGCGCCAGAAGCTGGTAGATGCGCGCGCCGCGCAAGAGCGCCGCGCCCTGGCCACGGCCGCGAAACTGTACGACGAGGCTTGGGACCTGGTGCAGCAAATCGGCTCGGGCGTGGACGCCGAGCGCGAGCAGACCGTCGCCGGCCTGGCGACGGTGCGCCTGGAATTGGCCCGCGAGGCCCAGCGGCATGGCGATTACAGTGAAGCCCGCAAGCAGGTGGCCGACGTGTTGCGGGTGGATCCCACCAACGCGGCGGCGATTGAGTTCAATCGAGGCAACGAAAAGCTGCTGGCCGAGCAGCGCGGCACCATCCCCAGCCCGGAGGTCACCGCCCAGGTGCCGTCCATCATCGAGGAACGGGTCAAGGCCAGCACGCTGGTGCATGATGGCAAGTTGCTGTTACGAAATGGGCAAGCTGGACGAAGCGGATGCCAAGCTCAAACTGGCCATCCAGCAAGACCCCCATAACGAAGCCGCGTTGTATTATCTGAACCTCGTCTCGGAGGCCAAGTACAAGGAAGCGGTCAAAGCGCACGAGGTCTCCATGCGGCAGGACGTCCGCGCAGTCGAGCAGGCCTGGGCCAACCCCACCTCACGCGAGTTGCTGCCCGTTCCCAATCCGTACGCCACGACGAACCTCGTCTATACCGGCCGGGGCCGCCAGGCGATCATTCTCAAGCTGGACCGCATCCATCTGGATAGTGTGAAGTATGACGGATTGCCGCTGGGCGAGGTCATCATCAACCTGAACGACGAAGCCAAAAAGCGCGACCCGGAGAAGAAGGGCATCAATTTCATCATCAGCCAGAACATAGACAGCGGCGGGATCGCCGCCCAAGCCGCCCCTGTGCTCGGGCCGGATGGCCAGCCGCTGCCGGCGCCGCCGCCCGAGCAGGTGGATATGAGCTCCATTCTGATCAAGATCAATCCGGCCCTCACCGATATTCGGCTTGCCGACGCGCTGGATGCGATCGTCAGTGTCGCCGAGCGGCCCATTAAGTATTCCATCCTGGACTACGCGGTCGTCTTCTCCCTCAAGGCGCGCGAGGCGGTGCCCCTCTACACCCGCACCTTTAAGGTGGACCCCAATACCTTCTATCAAGGCTTGCAGGGCGTCGGCGCCTTCGACTTCGGCGAATCCATGAACGTCGGCCAAAGCTCCTCCGGCGGCGGCGGCTTCGGCGGTTCGAGCGGCGGCGGCTTTGGCGGCGGGCAGAGCCAGGGCCAGAACTCCATCGTCGGCGCGATTATCTCCCGCGTGTCAGTCGCCCCGGGCGGGATCATGGGCGGCAAGAATGGCGGCGCCGGGCAGCAGCAGGGGACCGGCACCGGCGGCGGCGGCGGCGGCGGCGGTCTGAAGTTCATCACCACCACCAACAACATGCAGGACGTTTCGGAGGCCGCGATGAATTACTTCGCCAGCCTGGGAGTGGACCTGGATCCCACCCGAAACCCGGGCAAAGCCCTCTTTTTCAACGACCGGCAAGGTATGCTGGTCGTGCGCGGCACCATGCAGGACCTGGACATGATCGAGGCCGCCATCCAGGTCCTCAACATCATTCCGCCGCAGGTCAACATCAAGTCCAAGATTATCGAGGTGGAGCAGAATGACACCAAGGCGCTGGGCTTCGATTGGTATTTGGGCAATGTGCTGATGAATGGCGGTTCTATTGGCGGGCAGGGTGGCACGGCTCCTTCCTTCAACGGCACACCGACCGCCGCAAATCCCATAGGGGTCTTTCCCGGCAATCCCTTTGCCGCCACCCCCACCACCCTCGCGCCCAGCCCAACGGACCAGCTCTTGACCGGCGGCTTGCGCAATCCCTCCACGACGCTCTTCACCTTCACCGGCATCCTGACCGACCCGCAATTCCGGGTCGCCATCAAGGCCTTGCAGCAACGGCAGGGCGCCGAGTTGCTCGCCCAGCCCGAGGTCACCACCACCAGCGGTCGCCAGGCGCAAATGAAGGCCACCGACGTCAGGACGATCATCACCGCCTACGGCTTCAGCTCCGGTCAGACCCAGTCCGCGGCGACGGGCGTTGGCACCGTCGTCAACCAGCCCTCGCCCACAGTCGTGTATCCCATGCCCGAACAGATGGAGCTGGGGCCGGTGCTGGACGTGATCCCGTGCGTATTGTCCGACGGCTTCACCATCAACCTGACCTTGATCCCCACCCTGACGGAGTTCGCCGGCTACGACAACCCCAACGATGTGCTCTCGTCCGGCGCCATCAACCAGTCCATTGCGGGCGGCTTCATCCAGGTCCCCACGGTGCTGCCGCATTTCACCGTGCGCCAGGTCGTCTCGGTCGTAAATGTCTGGGACGGCCAGACCGTCGTGCTGGGCGGCTTGCTCTCCGAGACGGTGACCACCATCAAGGACCAGATTCCCATGCTGGGTGACCTGCCGTTGGTGGGCCGGCTGTTCCGCAGTGAATCCAAGAACACCTCGAAGAAGAACCTGCTCATCTTTGTCACCCCGCTGCTGATTGACCCGGCGGGCAACCGGCTGCATTCCGAGGATCAAATGCCCTTTGCTCAGTCGGGCATCCCGCCCCAGCCACCGCCGTCGGCCGCCGCGCCGGCGGGCGCAGTGATCGCTGTGGCCAATCGGTCCCTTTAACCTTATGTCCGACCGTGTAAGCCGCGTTAAATCATCGTGAAAGCTGAATGTATGTCTCTCTCGCTGTTCGGCCGCAACGTGTGGCTCTGCGGGTGCCTCGCCCTGGCCGCGCCCGGTGTCGTCTGGGGGCAAAGCAATGCCTACCTCACCAATGGAGTGGAATACGCCATCGCCGGCGCTCTGGCCGGCGACCAGGTCCACCCCGCGGTCGCGATTAATGGGTCGGGCGGCTACCTGGTCTGGGAGGATAACTTCACCGACGGCGATGGCTTCGGCATCAGCGCGCTGCAATTGGACGGCGGCTTCTCTGGCGTGCTTTCCCCTTTCCGCGTCAATTCCATTGGCGCGGGCGATCAAGAGCATGCCCAAGTCTCACTGCTCAATGACGGCGGGGCCGCCTTTGTCTGGCAGGGGGGCCGCCAGGGTTTCCAGCGCATCTATGCGCGGTTTCTCTCGCCAGGCCGGACCTGGGTCGGAAATGAAGTGATGGTGAACACTTTCGCCGCCAACGAGCAGGTGAACCCGGCGGTGGCGACTTTGACGAACGGCAATGTCATCGTTGTCTGGGGCAGTTATGGCCAGGTTAGTTCGAGCAGCCTCCAGGATGTCTATGGCCAGCTCCTGACGCCTGCCGGCGAGAAGGTCGGCGGCGAATTCCTGGTGAACCAATTCACCGCTTACAATCAGCGATCCGCAGCCGTCGCCGCCTTGCGTGGGGGCGGTTTCGTTGTGGTCTGGGTTTCGGAGCAGCAGCGGTTTACCGATGAATCCGGCCCGCCCAGTGTGGACATTTACGGCCGGATTTACAACGGCAGCGGCGCCGGTGTGAGCGATGAGTTCCTGATCAACGCCGGCACTAATGTCTGTGCCAACCCCAGCGTGGCCGCCAGCGCCGACGGCGGCTTCATGGTCGCGTGGAGCGAGAAGGATATGGTGTTGCAGACCAACAGTTGGGACATCTTCGCCCGGCCATTTACCAGCGCAGGCAGCGCCGGGACGGCCCGGAGGGTCAACACGTTCACCTTTGGCGACCAGTATTCGCCCAAAGTCACTGCCGCGGGCGCCGATTTTCTTGCAGTGTGGACCAGCCTCGGCCAGGACGGCTCGCACGAAGGGGTTTTCGGACAGTTTCTGCATGGGGACGGCTCCGCGTGGGGCGGGGAATTCCGTGTCAACACGACTGTGATCAATGCGCAGATGCATCCTTGTGTCGCCTCGGATGGGACCAGCCGTTTCCTGGCGGTATGGAGCAGCTACGCGGGGGGGCCGGCCAGTTTTGACTTGTACGCGCAGCGCTATGCCCAATACATGCCGCCGCTGCCAGGCTTGAATGCGCCGCTGGTCTATGTCCCCTTCGTGGTGAGCAACCACGTGTATCAACCGCAGATCGGGGTTCTCTGGCAGCCCCAGGCGGGATTGCCGGTGGACCACTATGAAGTGTATGTGGATGGCGGTGCCATGCCCGTGGTTTCGCTGACGACTAACGTGTGGATGATGACCGCAACCAATGGCTTGACCGCCAACAGCACCCATTCGTTCCAGGTCCTTTATGCCACCACCGATGGGCGCCGCGCGCCTCGCTCGCCCTCGGCCAGTGCCACCACCTGGAGCGGGATGAGCTACTACGGCATTCCGGTGGAGTGGATGAATACCTACTGGGGTGACGCCTGGCCCCCGGCTAATACGCCCCTGGTGCCGGGGGGACCCACTCCGCTGGAGATCTTCCTGAGCGGCGGCAACCCGCTCGTTTCGAGCACCTGGCTGCGCACGGCGATCACTCGTTCGGTGCAAGGGTTTTCCCTCGAATGGAACACGAAACCAGGCCGCACCTACCAGGCGCAGTCCTCGAGCGATCTGAAAAGCTGGGTCAATTTTGGTTTGCCGCACTTCGCGGCGGGCGACGTGGACTCGGTTTATCTCGGCAGCAGCACCCAAGGCTACTATCGGGTGCTGTGTTTGCACTAAGGCACTTCTATGTTGCGATTTGCTAAAACAGTCGGCGCTCTGGCCCTCCTGGGGCTTGGCCTTCAATCGGTTGGTGCGTTCTCGCTGATGGGGCCTTTCAACCAAGCCTGGCAAACCCCCGCGATCGGTTACAACCTCCCGGGAGATATTGGCGGGCCCCATAATCTGGGAGAAGAGTACCGGTGGAACACGCCCACGAATTACTACGCCTTCGACCAGAACTTCCTCGATTACTTTGGTTCCAACGGAGTTTGGACCATTGAGCAGGGAATCGGTGTGCTGAACGCTCTAACGAATTTCTCTCAATACAGCCAGGACCTCAGGGAAGTGCCGCTGGAGGCCCGGCGGATCAATTACCGCGCCCAGGAACTGCACCTGATGGACCTCAAATCGGCCGCTATGGGCCTCATGTTGGAGGAACTGGGATTGACCGATTCGGAGCGTTACATCTGGACCTTGCGGACGCGCGACACCCAGCCGGGGCTGTCTTGTCCGTTCATGATTTACGGGGTGATCAAATTGAGTTTTGACCCGGTTAATTGGCAGCCCTCCAGCTACCTCAACGGCGCTCTTTACAGCTATATCATCCGGGAAATCTGCAGCGGCCCAAATCCTCTGGCCGTGACGATTCCGTTTTCGGTGGACCCAATCGCAGTGGAGCATCTTCCGGTGACGAGTTTCCAGAGCCTTAACTACGGCATTTATACGACAGGCTTGACGCGGGATGATGTGGGAGGCCTGCGCTATAGCTACCGGCCCGACAACGTCAATCTGGAGGCCATGTCCAGCGACAGCACGGAGTTCTATACGAACTACGCCGCGGGCCAGCAATTATTGTTCACGTCCAACCTAACGACATTCGCCGCGCAGGCCCTGACCAACAATGCGGCAGCTTTGCAGACGCTGTATCCGAACCTGAACATTGTGGCCACCACCAATATCTTCACCAATATTTACGTCACGAATGTTACGGCCTATTTTACCAATTACCCGTTGGATCCGGTTGGAACTCCGCAACATCTCGCCTTCGTGACCAACCTGACCCTCACCGTCCAGACCTGGTATCACCACATATTCGACAACGTCGTTACCTTTACCAATGATAACGGCGTGTGGAAGGTGGAGCCGCTGCCGGATATTGTGTTCCACACCAATCTTGTACCGATCACGGTGCAGACCACCATCGTAACCAACTCTCCCTGGACGGTTCAGGGACCCCGCTCAGGACCAACACGACGAGTGTCACCTACCTGACGAACGAGATAGCCGGAGAGTACTTTATCCTGCCCACGAATTTCTGCGACATCGCCCTGGGCCCTCTCCAAGCGACGCTGGTCAACTACGACACGAATGTTGTGATGTCGGCGACGAACAACCCGACCGGCACCACGACGAATGCCCAGACCCAGCTCATTGACCAGAGCGTGATTGACTACTTCACCAACCACGTCTTCACCTTCTATGAAGTAGATTGCCTGGCGACGAATCTCTCGTTGCGTCAAGGCATAGACAAGCTCACGTTCCTCCGGGCCAACTACGACTCGCTGGTCGGCCGGTTCTTTCAGCCCATCACCAATATTTATTACCAGATCGAAGTCACCAACAGCCAGCCCGTCATGCGTCGGCTGCGCCGGGTGATAACCAGGCCCGACTTCCTCTTCACCGCAGAAGACACCACTGATGTGTCCGGCCTGGGCTTGCGCAGCGACACCGCCGGCAACTTTAACGACGCGAACGCGAACGCAACACTGGCGGGACCTGGCAACATCGAGCCCAACATGGTGTTCACCTTTAATAAGGTCGGGCCGCTGCTCCGAAATATTTATGGCACCAATTATCTCTTTAGCGGCTTGAGCGAATCCACGGCGGTCACCAACTTCATCTGGGGCACTTTCGACGGCAGCACCAACGACCCGATCGTCTATCCGAGCGGGGCGAGCATCATGAACCTTGAGAACCAGATTCTGTTCCAAATCATCACGCCCTCGCTGCCGGACGGTAACGTGGGCGCGGCTTATCCGCCAATCCAATTCCAGGCGGCGGGAGGTGTGCTGCCGTACGGTCCCTGGACCTGGGCGAATGGCTGGCCGCAACTGCCGCCGGGATTAAACATCAGCCCCAGCGGCGTGATCACGGGAACGCCAACGGCGGCGGGGACCTATGGGTTCGCGGTGAGCGTCACCGGGGGCGACGCGCGCACGATCACTCGTTCCTACTCCATCAATATCAACCCGTGAGCGGACTGACCCAGGAAGACATCTGACTATGAAGCGGCTTTTATTGTGGATTCTCCAGAGCATGCTGGTGGTGCCGGCGGCGCTGGCCACCACCAATTACATCAACAACGGCATAGTGAGCATCCTGGCGCCGCCGCAGATCGCGCCACAGATTGATGCCTCGAATTTCGTCAACAACGGCACCTTCTTCATCACCAACAATTACTCCAGCACGACCTTCCAGCCGCCGTCGCCCTACGAGACCTGGAACACGCGGAACTGGACCAATGCGAACCGCATGGCGGGCGACTCGGGCTTTCGCTTCGATTATTTCGACAGTGTGGGGCAAACCAACAGCTGGTCCGCCAATTTCCAGAATGCCGGCAATGCCAATCCGACCAATGCCAGCATCTTCGGCACGTCTATGTGCAAGTAGCGGCGACGAATGTCAATAACAAAGGCACGATGGCGGTGGGCGGTTCCGGCCTGATGACGCTGAACGGCAAGAACATTGATCTGACGCGGGGAACTTTCGGGGCGGTGGGCAATGAGACCAATGATCTGGCGGGGGTGCGGGATCTTTACTGGGGCGCTGGTGAATCGTCTCTCAGGCGGCTCCTATAGTGGAGATTTGGTTCAGAGTTCACCGATGCTGCTGACGACGATTGTGTTTCCTCCGGCGAGGTACTCCGTACTATGGCTCATACTTCCAATCCCTCCGTTTTACGAACGCCTGCGGCACCAACAGTGTTTGCACCAACGGGTTCACGGTCTACGTGTCCACTAATACGGTCTTTTTCCAGGGCTCGATTTACAGCGCCATTGACGTGCTATTCCTTCGCCAAACGAACCCGGCCATCACAACCGATGTCCGCTTTGGCCACTTTCACCGGCCCCGGCGTGGAGAAGTTACATCCAGTTTCAGGCCTTGCTGACCAACCGGGTCAACGGGGTCGTCACCACGAACCGGCTTTTCCTCACGGACAGTTTTGGCGGTTGGTCCCTTCCCACCCTCTTGCAGACGCCGGCGCCGACGTTCCTACACACTTTTCGCCGCTGCCCGGTATCGTCCGATCAACTATACCATCACCCATGCTGCGCCCTTTCGGATATGACGCCCTGCCCACGCTGCCCCCGACCGTGCTGGATCCGCACCGTCTTCACCGGCACCAACTCCCCGCTCTTTGTTACCAATGTTGGCTGGGGAGCAGACCATTACCGCTGCCGCTTTTCCGCCCGATCCAACGATTCAGGGCGCGGCCTGGACGAACGTGCCCGGGCCGGATTGAGATCACGGCCTCCGGCCCCGAGTCGTACCTGGAGCTGGCCCGGACGCACATGGATGGGGAGAGCTATCTGCGGTTGAGCGCAACCAACCACTTCGTGGGCTCCACCAACGCGGTGATCATATCCCCCGTCAGCGACATTTACCTGAGCAGCACCAACGGGACGATGGCCATCAGCAACCTGACGACTCCATTTGTCCCTCGGATGGAAGGGGAGATCCAGGTCTGGAGCGGACGTTGGACGAACGTCACCGCTTCCAGCAATGGGGTCCTCTTTACGGTGACGATGGTCGATAGCGACCTGATGGCCAAGACGCCGTCGCAGATCCAGAACCTGAGCCTTCGCAGCACCAACCTGCTGGTCGGCGACGCGCTGAACGTGTTCGGCAGCCTGTTGCTCGATACGGAGCGGTTGACCATCAGCACTAATGATCTCACTGCGCCGACGCCCTACGGCGAGCTCAACTTGACTTCGGGAGACCTTACCTGGTCGGCGAGCCTGCCGAAATTGCAGTGCCTGACGAACTTCGGGATGATCAGTTCGGTCAACTCGATCTATTTCGCAGGATCCCGGACTCCGCCGTGGTTCAGTGGAACCTATGACGAGCCGTATCAAAGCTTCGTGTACCCACGGGTTGATCTTCTCGCAAGGGAACTCGACCTGGGCGAACTATTACGAAGCCAGCGGGACTAACGATTGCGGCGTGGGCGCCCTCAGCGTGCAGGCGACATCCGCTATTGTCACGAATGGCGCCTACCAGGCAACCGATGCCGATATCTCCCTTACCTCCGGCAGCCTGCTCATCAGCAACCAGGTTCTCCAGGCGGGCCGCGCCATCACCTTGGACTGTGACCGACTTATCTCGATGACGGCAGCCTGACGCAACAGCGTGGATATCATTACCAACAAGAATGTGTGGACCGTCGGCGCCGGCATCAACCTGATGCAGTTCCCCACCAATGCGCCAGCCTCCTCGGCACCACCGTCACGAACACCGCCTTCCCCAATGCCGAAGTGATCAACTACTGGGCGGGCCAGGACCGCGGTTGCTGGCCGGACGGTTATGTGAACAACGCCGCCCTGGGCCGGTTGATCCTGGATGGCCCGGACTCTGGCACCCTGTTCACCTTCCTGCGCACCGGCCCGACCAACGCGCTTTATGTGGATTTGCTTGAGTTCAAGGACTTTACCACCAACAGTGTGTCCGGCAATCTCCCCGGCGACGCTCGATTTCATCGGGCTCAAGCTCGATACGAACTTTACGATTTACTACGCGCAAGCCATCGTCAATGGACGATCCATCGCCGAGAAGCTCAACGGCGCGCTTGGCGTCACGGACACCAACGGCGGACGGTTCTGCTGGGTCAGCAATTACAACGCCGGCTTTTGGTCCTCCACCAACGTGGTTTATACCGATGGGACGACCAACCGGCTGAACACCGCCCTGGTGACGAGCTGCTCGATTGATTCCAACGGCAACGGCGTTCGCAACTGCATGGACACCAACCCGATACCGGTCGTGTCACCGGCCACCCTGCGATTCACGGCGACACTCACTAATCGCCCCTCGCCGGCGGTGGTGCTCTCTTGGAATACCGTCCCGCTGACGACCAATTACCTCTACAGCGCCGCATCGCTGGACCTGCCCATAACCAACTGCGCTTGTGACCAATTTCCTGTCGGACACAACCATCGGCGCCCGGGCTACCGTGACGGACCTGGTCAGGTACTAACAGGGTACGGTTTACTACCGTGTTCGAGTGGCCTCGCCGTAGCAGGCAGGTTCGGTATAGCTAAACAGGGTTGGGGGTGGATGGCGCCGCAGCTGGTGTTCGCGTCAGTAGTCAGTGAGTTTCTGAAACGTTTAGAAGTGTTATGTGAAGATGCAACTAGAAATATACCCTTTGCAGGCCGATTGGGGATTCGGCGCTCGGTCTTGCTGGCCTGCCTCAGTCTGGCGGCCAGCGTTGGTTGGGCGCAGACCAGTTTTAGCACCGCCCAAGTCATCACCGGCCAATGGGGAAGCGTGACCAACGATAATACCGGGGTCGTCCCTGACCCAGGTGGGCCCAGCCCCGCGGGGTTTGCGCCCCAACACCCGCTTTGGTACAAGTGGACGGCGCCGGAAAGCGGCGAGGTCACCCTCGATACCATCGGCAGTGTGGATGCGGGCGGCACGAACCTGGACACCGTCGTGGCCGTCTATACGGGCCGAGCATGTCGCAGTTGCTCCAAGTGGCCGCCAACGACGACTATTATCCGCTCACGGCAACCTATCCTGACAACCGGCGGACGCTGAGACGTATTGGGCAACAGGTAATGATTACAATCCCTTACTTCGCACGGATTACTACGCTGCCGTTTCAACGGGCCGAGCATCGTGCGGTTCAACGCGACCGCGGGCACGACCTATTACATTGAGGTGGACAGCATGCTGGGCAAGGGTTTCACGCTACTGAGCTCATTCCTAGTGGCTTTCGCAGGCGGGCGTGGGTCCGATCATCGCTCAACTGGGCGTTTCGTCCTTCGGGAGTGCTGCGGTTTGCCACCGAGGAATCGATCAATATGGGTTATTATCAGTTCGATTCTGAATCCGGGCGCTCCGGCAATCCGCAACCGCTTTACCAATGCACCGAAAGGGAACAGCTTCCGGGAGGAGGGGTTATGCGGGCAATGAAACGATGCACGATACCTATTACCCGTACGACCCGCGGGGTTGTTGGTTACGGTGACTCGTGTCGGGGTTCCTAGCGGACGGCTGCTGGTGGATTACACCACGGCCGACATCACCAATTCGAGCGCCGTTTTGGACCTTTGGCCGGTACCCGCGGTGGCGGGCGTTAATTACGTGCCGATTTCGGGCACGCTGGTCTTCGACGATTTCGAGATGAGCAAGACTCTGGTCATCCCGATCATTCCGACGCAGAGGGGCATGACTACAGCGGTCCACCAACAACCCGCGTGGACGAATAACCGTGGGATAACACCTGGGTTGACAAGGACTTTACAGTCGTTCTCTCCAATCCGCGGCTTGACCCGTACGAGACGACGAACGTCTCGCCCCCGCGGCTGGACGCGCCCTTTGCCACGGCGGTGGTGCGCATCCTGTCATGGCGGGTCTGGGGCAGGACCCGGATCAGAACTCCTGGACAGAAGGAAACTCCGGCGGCTCCCACCCACGATGTGTATAATTTCGGGAAGAAGAACTACCGGGTGCCGAGAGACGTCAATAATTTCTGATGACCACCGTTCGCCTCGGTGTCTTCCGCACGTACAAGCGCGAGCTTGGCACCGCCAATGACAACGGCGTCGACGCTTATTTACCGCGTCAATGGCCAGGTCGGCGACAACATCGCTCCGCAGGAACGCGAACAATTACTTCGCGCTCAACCCCGGCTCGGAATATGCCATTCCCGACACGAACAATGCTGGTGGCGACATCTTTCCGATATCTTTCCTTGGGGGTGGGACCAACGTCGAGCCTTATCCGGCCTGGGATTTCACCCTTGCCGATGGCACGGTCACGATTCCGAATATCGGCTATGGCGTTATCAGCTTCACGGTCAATAACGACCAGTTGACGAAATTCAACAAGGATTTCAACGTTGTCATCTTCCGGCATGTTGGCGACTCGGACGTTTCGGTCGGGGAGAACAACGAGTGCCACGTGACGATTCTTTTCGATGACGACGAAACCCCCCGCGGGTTCCGTGGATGAGTTCTACAATACCGACTTCGGCAAGCAGATGAAACCGCCGGTGGCGACGGTTCCATCGAACCAGCCTCACCCCGGGACGGACGGGACGGTTTGGGCGCTGGCCGTGCAACCCGACGACAAGGCGATCCTGGCCGGCCAGTTCACCAGTTACAACGGGACCGCGCGCAGTTGTATCGCCCGCGCCATGCCCGGCGGTCCGATTGACACGAGCTTCAACCCCGGCACTGGCGCCAATGGTGGCATGATCAGTTCACTGGCACTGTTGCCCGATGGCAGCGGGAAGATGATGATCGGGGGAACCTTCCGGCAGTACAACGGGGCAACCCGTCCGTACATCGCCCGCCTCAACCCGAACGGTTTGCAGGATGGGTCCTTCGCTCCGACGCAGGACCCGAACGGCCCCGTCTGGGCGCTAGCCATCCAAACCGACGGCAAGGTCCTTATCACCGGAGATTTTACGATGATCGGCGAGGTACCGCGCGCACATATCGCCCGGTATAATGCGAACGGCTCGCTGGATTTGGCCTTCGATCCGGGCGCCAATGCTCCCGACGACACCGTCTGGTCCTTGGCGGAGCAACCGGACGGCAAGGTCGTGATTGGAGGCCAGTTCGCCCATCTAGGCAGCCAAACCCTTTCTGGCCTGGCCCGGCTCAATGCCGACGGAACGGCCGATGCCGCCTTCAACGCAAACCTCGGCTCCGGCGTGGACGGCACGGTCTATTCCGTAGTGGTGCAAGGTGGCACCAAGATTGTGATCGGCGGCGAGTTCCAGAACGTTGGCATCGCCCAGCGCACTCGCATCGCCCGGCTGAACAGCGATGGCACGGTGGATAACACGTTCAATTCCGGAACCGGAGCCGATGACACCGTCTTCAATATCAGCGCCCAGCCGGATGGCAGTATGTATGTGGGCGGGTACTTCACTTTATACAACGGCACCCATCGGCTTGGCTTTGCCCGGCTTTATGCGGACGGCTCGGTGGACACCACCTTCCTCGACACCGCCTACAACCAGTTCGCCGGCCTCCATCGGAAGTATTACGAGCGGCAATGGACTGATCCGGTCAATCCGGACCCCAACCCGGATCCCCGGCCCTATGTTTATGCCTCGCAGGTTCTGCCCGACGGCAACGTCGTCATCGGCGGCAGCTTCAAGCAGGTCGGCGGCGGCCAGGCCGACGCCTCCATCCGGTTCGATTCCGACTATCCCTCCTCCACCATGGACACGAACGTCTGGACGGAACCCAAAGCCCGGGATGGGGTGCGCAACCGCAGCAATTTCGCCCGACTTGTCGGGGGGGCCACGCCGGGGCCGGGGAACATAGGGTTGCTTTATAACAGCTACTCGGTGAACAAAAAGTCAGCCTCGTCTGTATGTGGATGTAATCCGCACCAACGGGACGCTCTGGTTACTCCTGCGGCCAACTTTGCTCTGCAGCCCGGCTTGGCCCAAAGCGGGGTTGATTATGTGTATAATGCCACACCGCCGCTTTACCTCAGTTCCTGGTGGCCGGACGGCTGAACTGCAACCTTGGTATTCCCCCCAGCCCCACGCCATCACCCGGGCACACAGCGACGGCTTTTTCGGCACGAACGACATTCCTACTGACGTTTACGGGAACATTTGGTCCCCTACCCGCTCGGAGACCTCACCCTGACGATCAAGGAACAGCGGCGTGCCCGGCTCCGTGGACACCCAGATCCAACTGGCCAACCCGAGCGGCGCCGACCAGTTCTTCCTGGGCGGGCAAAACATACCGCTGGGCAACGCCTTGGGCGCCTCGGTTGCTCCGCTCACTATCGTGGATGATGCTCAGAGTGCAGGCACGATCAGCTTCGCTACCGCCAATTTTTACGTCAACGAAGGCGGCACAAACGCGACCGTTATTCTTACCCGCACGAATGGGGCGGCTGGTTTCCCTTCGGTCGTGCTTTCCACCGTCTGATGGGACGGGCCATGCAGGCTCGAATTATGTTACCTACAGCAAACCGCTGGTCCTTCAATCCCGGCGAAACTAATCTGACAATCAGCGACATTAAGATAATTGATGATGGCATCCGCCAACCCAACGGCCTCACCGTCGGCCTCCGGCTTAGTCAGGTCACGGACGCCACCCTGGGCCTCGCCTCCGCCACGCTCAATATCATTGATAACGACTACGATCCCGGCTACGTTACCTTCTCGTCCGTCTCCTACGTCACGAATGAAACCTCCGGCGCCGCCATCCTGACGGTCAACCGGGCCGGTGCAAACAAGGGAAGCCTCTCCGTGCAATGCATCACGACCAACGGCTCGGCCATCAGCGGCGTGAATTATGTCGGTGTGCACCAATACGCTGGTCTGGAACAGCCTGGATTCCACGCCCAGGTATGTCGTTATCCCGCTCATCCGCGACGGTTTGGTGGGTCCCGACACGACGTTCGGCGCCTATCTCACTAATGCGATCGCCAATAACACCAACGCGCCTTTCGTCCTGGCCGGCACGCCGACGGCCACGACGGTGACGATCATTGACGACGACTCCTACGGCCAACCTGCAATTCAGCGCCCCCAGCTACACCGTCAGCGAAAACGGCGGGCACATCACCATTCCCGTAATCCGGACCGGTGGTTCCGCCGAAACACTGACGGTCAACTACTCGACCGCCGACGGCCCGCTCGCCTATTCCTCGGGGCCGCTGCCCAACTACGTGGCGGTCACCAACACGCTCACCTTCGGCCCGGGCGAAGTGGCCAAGACCTTCGACGTGCCGATCCTGGACGACGGGGTGATCAACGGGCCGCCCAGCGACTTCTATTTCACCGTGAACCTCTCGACGACCGACGCCGCCGGGAATGCTGGGTTACCAGACCAGTGCGCGAGTCTATATCGTGGATGCCGAGGGCTTCAATTATCCGGCCGGCTCGCCAGACACCGAGTTTTACTCTCAACCCGGGGTTCAATGGCGACGTCTATAGCGTCGCGCTGCAGACCAACGGCCAGATCATTGCCGCGGGCGCATTCACCGTCGTGAACAACTACCCGCGCAACAGCATTGCGCGGCTCAACGGCGACGGCTCGATTGATACCTCCTTCCTCGATAGCAACAATGGGCTCAGCTGGCGCCAACGGCCCGATCCAGACGATCCTGGTGCAAACCGATGGTCGAATTCTGGCGGGCGGCCCCTTTACCAAGATAAATGGGTTGAACCGCAATGGTTTGGTCCGATTGATGTCCGACGGGTCGCTGGACTCTTCATTCGACGCGGGCGCGGGCGGCGACAATACCATTTACGCGTTGGCGGAGACCTTTATGCCTGATCGCCGGTTGCTCGTTGGCGGCAGTTTTCTGAACATGAACGGGGTCAGCCATCCCTCGCTGGCGCGCCTCAGCAACACCGGCTTGCTGGACAGCACGTTCGACCCCAATCTGCACATCAACGGAACCGTCTATGCGATTGCGGTTTACCCCACCAACACGATCGACGGCGGCAAGATCGTCATCGGTGGCAACTTTACGATCGTGGACACCATCAGCCGCAACGGCATCGCCCGGCTCAACCCGGACGGCACGCTGGATACGAGCTTTGACCCCGGCATGGGAGCCACCAACACCGTCACGGCCCTGGCAATCCAACTCGACGGCCGGGTGCTCGTGGGCGGTTCCTTTACCAACTTCAACGGCTACGCGCTGAACCATATCGCCCGATTGAACAGCAACGGTGAGGTGGATACCTCTTTCCATGTGGGTGCGGGCGCCGATGACACGGTGGATGCGATTGTGGTGCAGCCCGACACGCGCATCCTGGTGGCCGGGTTATTCACCCATGCCAACGGAGTTTCCCGCAATCGCCTTACCCGGCTGCTCCCCGACGGGACGGTGGATCCCGCGATCAACTTCGGTTTGGGCGCGAATGGCTACATCAGTGCCCTCGCCCTTCAACCGGACGGGATGATGGTCATCGGCGGCGGGTTCACGTCCTATGACGGCCGGTCGCGGCCACATCTTGCCCGCGTTTACGGCGGCTCGCTTGCCGGCTCGGGATTGTTCCAGTTCTCCACTGGCGACTTCCAGGCCGATGAGACTTCGACGAACGCCGTGCTCACCGTGCGCCGGCAGGGCGGCACGGCGGGGAATATGACCGTGGATTTCTCGACGGTCGGTGTGACGGCGGTTCCGGGAATCAACTTCTCGAACGTCCACACCACGCTGTCTTTCCCGGTTGGCGAGACCTTCCGGTCCGTGCTCGTCCCGGTGATGGATGATTTCCAAGTCACCCCGGACCTGGTGGTCAGCAATTACCTGTCCAATCCCTCGCCGCCCTCAATCCTGGGTGTGCAACCCTACGCGTACCTCACCATCCTGAACGACGATAGCACGGTGAGCTTCTCGCAGGCCTCTTACTCTGTGCAGCAAGACGTATCGGGCCGCGTCTCTTTTGTTAGAATAGATCGCGCTGGCAGCACGCGCGGCAGTTCCACGGTGGATTTCTTCACCACGACCAACGGCACGGCGGTGGCTGGGGTGGATTACGGGACCGTCAGCAACACAGTGACCTTCGCGCCGGGCGTCACGCGAGTGTCGGTTCCCGTGCCGATTCTCAACAACCCACTGTCAGTTAATGACCTGACGGTTGTCATGCAGTTGTCCAATACGTTCAATACGCTGCTGACCGTCCCCAGTGAGGCCACGCTGATCATTCAGAGCACGAACAGCGCCCCCGGGCAGTTGCTGTTCGCCCAAACAAATTATACCGTCGGCGAGGGCGACGGGTTCCTCTACGCGACCATCCTGCGGACAAACGGGCATAAAGGCGTGGTCTCGGTGGATCTCAGCACCCTGCCGGGGACCGCGCCAGCGGGATTGAAGTATGTCGCGACCAGCAACTTAGTAACCTTCAAGGACGGGGAAACCAGCAAGGCGTTCCCGGTGCAGATCCTGGAAGAAGACCAGGTCGAAGGCAACCAGGGTTTCTCCCTGCTGCTAACCAACGCAAGCGGAGGGGCGTCGCTGCTTGGACCCACCACCGTGCCGGTGACGATTGTGGATGATGATCGTCGGGGTGACTTTTTCCTTGCCGTTCTTTGCGGTGCCGGAGACAGCGGGCACAGTGTCGCTGGCAGTGTATCGGCAGAATGGAACCAATAGCGAGACGACCGTCCAGTACGCCACCACCAACGTCGCCCTCGTGACGACCAATATCTACGGTGTCGTCACCACGAACGTCAACTTTGCCGGTCGCTATTGGCGAGGTGTCACCAACGGCAACTACTGTGGCCACCAGCGGCAGACTCACGTTCAAGGCGGGCGAGACCGCCAAGAACATCACGGTCCAGGTGCTGCATGATCCCATTCGTTACGGGCGATGTGCCGTTCGGGGTGAACCTCTTCAACCCGAGCTCGCCTGCGCAAGTAGGCCCGATAGGTTCCGCCACCGTGGACCTCCTCGATGCGGAATCCGGTCTGAGCTTTGCCACCACCAACGTCGCGTCCGTCACCAATGGTGACTCGGTCACGCTGGAGGCCAACTACGGCGCCTTCAAGAGCAGCGGCACCAACATCCTCTTTACCGTTCTTCGCTCCAACGTCAACACCGGCACCATCGCTGCCGGCTTTGCCACCGCCGACGGGACGGCCGTCCAAGGAATAGACTACGCCGCTAACAGCGGCACGTTGACCTTCAGCAATGGCATCCCCTTCCAGACGTTCATGGTGCAGATCGTCAGCAACCAGTTCATTGAGGGTGACCGGACGTTCCGGGTGTATTTGACCAACGCTACGCCGACGAACGTCGCCTTCCTGCTCCCGCCTTACACGGCCACGGTCACCATTACGGATGACGTTTCCGGGCTCAGCTTCTCCAGCGCCGGGTACACCGCGAATGAAAACGCTCGATCGGCCAATATTACCGTCTTCCGCAGCAACTATACCAACAGCACCGTCGCGGTGGATTACTTCACCCGGCAGAACGGGACCGGGACGGCTCAGCCGGGGGTCAATTACTGGCCGACTAACGGCACCCTCTTGTTCACTAATGGAGAAACCTCCAAGACCTTCTCCGTGGAGGTGCTGGACAACCACGTCATTGACGGCGGTCACACCCTGCCTCTGTATCTCACCAACCTGGTTGGCAATGCCATCCTGGTTAATCCCAAGGAGGCGACGCTGACGATTTCGGAAACGGACGGCAGCCTGATCGTCCCGGCCGGCGCGGCCCTGGTTTCGGAGAGCGGACCGGTCAATACCGTCATTGATCCGGGCGAGAGAGTCACCCTCCTCCTTGCCTTGCGCAACGCGACGGGCAACAACACGGCCAACCTGTTTGCCACCCTGCTGGCCACCAACGGTGTGGCCAACCCCACCGGCGCCTCAGTCCTACGGCGCGTTGGCCGCCCACGGCCCCGTCGGCCTATCGGCCCTTTACGTTCACCGCCAGTGGCACCAATGGCCAGACCATCTTTGCCACGCTCGCGCTCCACGACGGCCTCAACCTCTTGAGCAACGCCTCGTTTAGCTTCGCCCTCGGCAAGGTGGCCAACCTGTACTCGAACAGCACGGCGATTGTGATTAACGATAACACCAGCGCCACGCCCTACCCCTCCGTCATCAATGTCAGCAACATCAACGGCCTGGTCACTTCGACCACGGTCATCCTTACGAACTTGAGTCACAGCTACCCGCGGGACATTGATGCGTTGCTGGTCTCGCCGACTGGGCAGAGATCGTACCTGATGGCTCATGCCGGCAGCAGCTACTCCCTAAACAATGTCACCCTCACCTTCGACGATGCCGCCACGAACGCGTTGCCCCAGTATGCGCGGATTACCAACGGCATCTATCGGCCCACATCGTACGCCACGCTTACCCCGGACTTCCCGACCAACGCTCCGCCTCCGCCCTACGTCACCAATCTGTACGGTCTTCAATGTGACCAGCCCTAACGGCCCCTGGTCGCTCTATGTGCTCGACGATGCCTACCTGAATTCCGGCACCATCGCCAACGGCTGGATTCTGAACCTCACCGTCACCGGCCCGGTGGCCGGCGCCGCCGATGTGGGCCTGACGATGACTCCTGCGAACGCCACGGTGATTGCCACCAGCAACCTGACCTACACCCTCACGGTCACCAATTACGGTCCCTGCTGGTGCCACGAATATCGTCGTGACGGATACGCTCCCCGCCGAGCGCGGCCCTGATCTCCGTCCCGGATATCTCCGCAGGCAGCACCGTTAACACCAACACTGCCGGCCTGGTCATCTGGAACATCGGCTCGCTCGCCAAGAATGGCACCGCCCAGCTCTCGCTCGTGGTTAAGGTCAACATCCAGCCCAGCGCTCCTGTCACCATCACCAATTCGGCGACCGTGGCCACCGCGACGGACGACCAGAACCCTGACGATGACGACGCCTCGCGGAGACAACAGTGCTCCCGCCCACCGCCGATCTGGTGCTGTCCCTGGTCGGTCCGCCCAACCCGGTGCTGGCTGGGCAGACTCTGACCTATACCATCACGATCTCGAACGGCGGTCCGGCTACCGCCACAGCAGTGGTCGCCAGCGACACTTTGCCGCCCACGTTGAATTTTGTTTCGGCGGTTGCCCACCAGGCTACACGTTCGCTACATGGGGGCGTCGTCAGTTGCAACCTGGGCAATCTGGGCAGCGGCAAGCGTTCGACCGACTTCACCATTAAAGTTCGGCCCATGGTTGCCGGCACGTTCACGGACTCCGCCACTTGCAGTTCGCCCACTGTCACCGACCCGTACAAGGCCGATAACTCCGCCTCGGTCAAAACCGTCGTTCAAGGAGCTCAGACGCTGTCCGTCGCGCGCCGGCAACGTTGGATCCATCTCCTGGCCGGTCAACCCGGGGAATGCCATCCTGGATAGCGCCACGAACCTGCATCCGCCGGCGAGTCTGGACCCCAGTTACTAATCCGCCGCCGGCAATTGGGGGCGACCAGAACACTCTCCCTCTGCCCATTGACAACAGCGCGCACAAGTACTTCCGGTTGCGCGGGACAACCCCATGACGTCGCCCCGGCAACTGATTCCTTGCTGCTTTGACTCGAATGATGCGCCGGAACTCCAGCGTCTGGGCCAAATCCAAACGGCGATGATTCCAAGCTACTGACTGACAAGCCCGAGCGGCCCAAATGAGTAATCTGATCATGAAAAACCCCGTTGAACGTCTCTTCAGAGGCTACAATCCGCTGGCGCGCCTGGCTCTTCGGTGCGCTGCGTTCGCGTTAACTACTGCGGCCCTCGCCACGCTGGCGGGGGGAATCAGCGACAGCGCGTTGCAGCAAATCTCAGCCCTCCAGGCGGAGAAGGCTTCGCGGACTCCCGCACAGCTCAAGATGGATTCGCAGTTGGTCTATGCCTTGAAGCAAAGCCTCAACCAGGTGATCGCCCCGGGCGTCACCAACCTTCGGGTTTTTATCGAAAGAGACGCCAAGGGACGCGTCAAGGTGGATGTGGACGCGACTATCACGCCGGACTTGTTGGCGTTTATTCAGAGCTCCGGGGGCAGCCTTATCAGCAGCGTTCCGCAGTTCCAGGCCGTGCGGGCGGTGTTGCCGCTGTCCGCGATCGAGGCGCTGGCGGGCCGGGCTGACGTTCGGTTCGTCCGGGGTGCGGTGCCTTCGCTGACCCGGACAGGCAGCGTGGATTCCGAGGGGGATACGACGCACCGCGCCATCGAGGCGCGCCCGGCCTTCAATGCGGATGGTTTCGGAGTCAAGGTTGGGGTGCTCTCCGACAGCGTGGACTACATGTCGCAAGCGGTCTCGACGGGCGACCTTCCGCCCAATGTCACCGTTCTGCCGGGTCAGGCTGGGGTCGGGGCCGGCGAGGGGACGGCCATGCTGGAAATCGTCTATGATCTTGCCCCCGGCGCCCAGTTGTTCTACGCTACCGGCACCAACGGGGAGGCGCAATTTGCCCAGAACATCCTCAATCTGCGCGCCGCAGGCTGCGACATCATCATTGATGACATTGGCTATTTCGACGAGTCGCCGTTTCAGGATGGCATCGTCGCCCGGGCGGTTAATTCGGTGACAGCCGATGGGGCGCTGTACTTCTCGGCGGCGGGGAACGGAGGGAACCTGACGCACGGCACGTCCGGCACGTGGGAGGGCGACTTTTTGGACGGGGGACCTGCCGGCCCGCCGGTTGACGGCAAGGGCGGCAATCTCCACATGTTCGGTACAAACACCTATGATACCGTAACCGGGCTCGGCATGGCCACCGTCCTCGACTGGTCCGACCCGCTCGGGGCCTCGACCAACGATTACGACCTTTACATCCTGGACACTAACGGCACAACGGTGGTGAGCAGTTCAACTACGGTCCAGAATGGCAGCCAGAATCCCTTTGAGATCGTGCCCGCGCCCGACCTTGGCCAGCGAGTGGTGGTGGTGAAGGCTACCGGCGCCGACCGGTTTCTGCATATAGACACTATCCGCGGCCAGTTGGAGATCAACACCGCCGGGAACATTACCGGGCACGCTGCCGCCACCAATGCCTTTGCCTGTGCGGCGGTGGACGTTCACACCTGCGTATCCAAACCCGTTCTCCGGCGGGGCCGCCAACCCGGTTGAGTATTTCAGCACCGACGGCCCCCGGCGCGTTTTCTACAACGCCGACGGCACGCCCATCACCCCAGGGAACTTCCTGTCAACCGGCGGTTACGTGCGCCGCAAGCCCGACATCACAGCGGCGGATGGCGTCTCCACGACGCTGCCGCCCTTCAGCGGGTTGAACCCGTTCTATGGCACCTCCGCGGCGGCGCCGCACGCGGGCGCCATTGCGGCGCTGGTGAAGTCGGCCAACCCGACTTTGACCCCGAGGCAGATACGCACGATTCTGACGTCCACGGCCCTCGATAATGAGGCTCCCGGGTATGATTACAACGGCGGCTACGGGATCGTGATGGCGTACCAGGCGCTCCAGGCCACCCCGCCGTTAACCGTGCCGATCCTGGTGGTCGTAACCAATTCCCTTTCCGGTGGGAACGGCGACGCCATCATTGATTTCAACGAGTGCAATGCCCTCTCGGTGGTGCTGACCAACCGGGGTGGGGCTGGCGCTACCGGGATCAAGGCAACGCTTTCCACAACGACGCCGGCGGTGATCGTGGCCCAGGCGGTCTCGACTTATCCCGATCTGACTCCTGGGGGCGGGTCGGCGGTGAACCAGACGCCGTTCAAGATCAGCACCTCCCCTTCGTTCGTTTGCGGCACACCCGTCAACCTGACTCTCCTGGTCAAGTGCGACCAGGGCTCTTTCACCAACCAAATCCGGCTCGCCTCCAGTCTGCCGGGCACGCCGCTCCGGTTCGACAATTCGACCCCGGTGCCGATTCCGGATGTCAGCCAGGCCAATTCTTCCGTGGTTGTATCCAATGTGGATTCCGCCCTCAGCGCGGTGACGGTTGCGTTGTATATTACCCACACCTTCGACGCCGACCTGCTGCTCCAGCTCATTGCGCCGGACGGCACCACCTGCACGCTGTCAGCCAACAACGGCGGAGGGGGCCAGAATTATGGCGCCGCATGCGCATCCGACTCGCAGCGGACGATCTTCGACGACACGGCGTTGCAGTCCATCAGCTCCGGCCAGGCTCCTTTTGTCGGGGTGTTCCAGCCCCAAACGCCGTTGTCAGTGTTCGCCGCCAAAGCCGGGACCAATGTCAACGGGACCTGGACGCTCCGGGCGACTGACCAGGGTTTCTTTGATACGGGGACGATCCAATGCTGGTCGCTATTCCTCTCGCCGGCCCTGTGCCAGGATGGCGGAGGTGAGTGCCCCGGGGCGGATCTGGCTCTCGGGATGACCGCGCAGCCGGACCCGGTCGTGATTGGCAGCCCACTAAGCTACACAATCACCGTGACCAATAATGGTCCGAGTGCCACCAAGAACGCTACGGTTACACACCTGCTGCCCAGCAGCCTGATCTTCGTTTCGGCGGTTGCCTCGCAAGGAAGCTGTTCCCAAGCCGGCGGCGTTGTCAACTGCAGTCTGGGGACCTTGGCTTCACGCGCCGGCGCTACTATCACGGTTGTCGGAATACCCTCCACCGCAGGTACGATCTCATCCACGGCCAGCGTGAGTTCCACCCAGCCCGATCCTAACCCCTACAACAACTCAGCCACGGTGGTGTCTCGTGTCAATCCGGCCAGCGCCGACCTGGTGGCGCGCATCGTCGCCGCTCCTAATCCGATCGTGCTGGGCGGGACTTTGACCTACACGGTGACCGTGACGAACCGGGGGCCGAGCGCCAGCTCGGGGGTTACGGCAGGCAACGTCTTCCCGCCAAGCGTCACGATTCTGTCGGCCACGATCACGCAGGGTTCAATCTCGCCTGACGGCGGCTCGTGGACCATCGGTTCGTTGCCCTACGGTGCAGGCGCCACGGCCACCATCACGGCGGTTCCGACGCAAGAGGGCGCGATAACCGCGACCTCCACCGCGCAGGGAAACCAGTTGGATCCGGTTCCGGTCAACAACACCGCCTCGGTGACCACAGTCGTCGGAGCCGCGTCGGACCTGGCGATCGGCCTCACCGGTCTGCCCAATCCGACGGTCGTGTCGAGCAACGTGACCTACCAGATCGTGGTGACCAATCTCGGCCCCAGCGTGGCTACGGGCGTGAACGTGAATGATTTTCTCCCGGGAGGTGCGCCAGTGCTCTCGACCAACTCAACGCAAGGCACGATTTCCATCTCCGGCAACACCCTGAGCTGGACGGTCGGCACCCTGGCGAACGGCGCAAAGGCCTCCCTGAGCCTTGTGGTTGCCACCACGACCACCGGCGTCCTCAGCACCACTGCGACGGTCTCTGGCGCACAAACCGATCCAAACCTCGCTAACAACAGCGCGACAGCAACCACAACGGTGGCGGCGCCCTTCGTCAGCATCGTCGCGGCCGACGCCACCCTGACCGCGGAGAGCGGACCAACTAACGGCGCGGTTGACCCCGGCGAAACCGTCACGGTGATCCTCCGCCTGCGCGACACCGGCAATGTCAGCACGCGCAACCTGGTAGCCACTCTGTTGGCGACCAACGGCGTCGTGCCGTTGCTTCCCAACAACCCGCAAGCCTACGGGATCCTCTTCCCCAGCGGCTTTTCGGTGGGCCGTCCCTTCAGCTTTACTGCCAGTGCTACTAATGGAACGGTTACGGCTCTGCTCCAGCTTCAGGACGGCACCAATACCTACCCGCCGGCTGCGTTCAACTTCGTCCTTCCCAATACCCATGAATTTGCCAGCTCCAACCTGATCATCGTTCCCGATCCCGCCGCGCCCAATCCGCCCTACGCGGTGCAGTCGGGCCCGGCCAAGCCATACCCGTCAACTCTCAGCGTCTCAAACCTCACCGGTGTGCTCGGCAAGGTGACCCTGACGCTCTCCAACCTGAGCCATACCTTCCCGGGTGACATCAATGCGTTGCTGGTGCGCCCAGCGGCGCCACTGCCCTAGTGATGTCGCATGTGGGCAACCAGCCGGTTGCGGGCCTTAACCTGACCTTTGACGATGCCGCGACGGATCGTGCCCGCTCTTGGTCAGCTTGCCTCAGGCGTATGGCACCCGACGGCCTATGGCACTCCTCCGGTCTTCCCGGCTAATGCCCCATCCGGCCCGTATGCCGCCAGCCTCTCAGCACTCAACGGCGCGAATCCCAACGGCACTTGGTCGCTTTACGTGTTTGATGACGGCGGCGGCGATTCGGGCGCGATCTCGAACGGCTGGAGCTTGGCGCTGAGCATGATCAGCCCGGTCAATTTGCTCGCCGACCTCTCCGTGAGCGGCAGGGCTACGCCTTACCCGGTCATAGCCGGAAACGCGCTCACTTACACGTTTTCCATCACCAACAACGGTCCTGCCGCTGCCACCTCCGTGGCCTTCACGAACTCCGTTCCCGCGGGTGTGACGTTTATCTCCGCCGCCGCCTCGCAAGGCAGCGTCAGCACAAGCGCCGGCAGCGTCGTCGCCAGCCTGGGGACGGTAAATACCGGTCTCGTCGCCACGGTGACGATGGTCGTGTTGCCCACCTCGACGGTCCTGGGTCCGGGAACTAACGCTGTCACCTTGACCAGTTCCGCAGTGGTTGCCGCGACCGAAACCGACATCAACTTGGTCAATAACTCGGCCTCAGTGACCGCGGAGATTGACCGGCCAATTGCCGACGTGGGCGTGTCTTTGGCGGCAGCCCCCAACCCTGTGTACGCGGAGCTCAGTTTGACCAATACCATCGTCGTCACGAATAACGGCCCGCAAACTGCCCTCAACGTGGTCCTGACAAGTCCGCTGCCGACCAACACGACCCTGGTTTCCGTCAGTTCAACGGTTGGCACGAACATGCTCATTGGTAATAATGTTACATGCTTACTGGGAGACATCGCCCCGAATGGCAAGGCGGCCGTGAGTCTGGTGCTGATCCCCTGGTCGCCCTCCATAACTAATTATTTCTATACCAACGCCAGTCCTACGACCAACGTAAGCACTGCCTATACCAACGCTGAGCC
Source organism: uncultured Verrucomicrobiae bacterium (assembly GCA_963762555.1). GTDB lineage: Bacteria > Verrucomicrobiota > Verrucomicrobiia > Limisphaerales > UBA8199 > PALSA-1440. Next base: position 152,590 of record CAVXLO010000036.1, on the reverse strand, counting down.
CCCCTGGTATATTCAGGGTACTAATATAGTTAATTCGACGCTTACCAACTATATCTATGCAAACACCGGTCCTAACATAAGCACGGTCAAAACCAATGCCACACCGCCCTGGTATTTACAGGCAACCAACATTATTGACCTAACCAACATGGTGTACGTCACTACGTATTCGCAGGACAGGAACTCCACCAACGACACTGCCACCACCAACGTCAATGTCCTTAAAGCCGCGCCAGAAATTATCGGCGCCGGCGCACTCCTGACTTATGAGAGCGGACCTGTTAACGGCGGGATTGACCCCGGCGAGACGGTTCGTTTGTCCCTCGCACTCGCCAACATCGGCGCGCGAGACACCACCACTAATCTGACGGCGGTCCTGGAGCTTACCGGAGCTGTCGCCACCAACCAGCCTGCTGACGCTGTCCTGACCAACACCTACGGCCGATTGATCCACGGCGGGCCGTCGACTGACAGGGCATTCACGTTCAAAGCCGCCGATGCCCTGGGCGAGGCGACGAGCGCCACTTTGAAACTCCAGGATGGAACTAACCTGCTCGCTCGAGACACGGTCACCTTTACATTCTTCCCGCCGATGACTAAGACCTTCTCTACCAACGTTGCGATCACAATTCCCGATCATGGAATCGGTCTGCCCTACCCATCCTCTATCATAGTCTCAGGTGTGACCGGCCAGGTGTCGAAAGCCACAGTGACGCTGAACGGTCTGACGCACACGTTCCCGCACGACATCAGCGTTCTGCTGGTCAGTCCAAGCTGGGACGCTGTGCTGCTAATGTCGCACACCGGCGGCGGCCATGCGGTCAACAATCTTACGCTTAATTTCGCCGACGCGAGCACGAACTCCCTGCCTAGTAGCGACCCGCTCTCCAACCTAACGTACAAGCCGACCAGCTACCCCGGGCCCGTGGCGTTCCCGGCGCCGGCCCCCTCGGGCTCTTACGGCGCGACGCTGTCGGCTCTGAACGGGGGGCATGTTGACGGCTTGTGGTCGCTGTATGTGCTCGACGACACGCCAGACGACGGCGGCTTGATCGGCGGCTGGAGCCTGGACCTTACCTTCCTTGTCCCCGTCAATCCCGTCGCGGATTTAGCGATCGGCCTGGCGAGCACTCCTAGCTCGCTGTTTGTCGGTGCCACCTTGACCAACACCATCTGGGTGACGAATCTAGGCCCGGCCAAGGCCACCGGGGTTGTGGTGACCAACCGGCTGTCCAGCGGCGAGCAGGTGGCCGCCAACCTGGGGAGTCTGGCCTCGGGGGCCAGCGCGATGGTAACTTTACCCATTGCTCCGGCGAAAGCCGGCAACATCAACAACACGGCCAGTGTGGTTGGCAACGAAGTGGATCCCAACGTGGCGAATAACTCGGCTTCCACCACAACATCCGTGGTCGGCCCTATCGGCGCACAGTTGAGCGGATCGGTCTCCAACGGTGAATTCCATCTGGTCGTCACGGCGCAACCGGATTTCACTTACGTGATTGAGGGTTCCACCAACCTGGGTGTCTGGCAGGCGCTCAGTACCAACATGGCGTCGCCCGGCGGCACGATCAAATACACCGACACCGCCGCGCCAGGGCTTAAACAACGCTTTTACCGCACCAGGCAGTTGGCTCCCTGATCTTAGGCGAACGCGCTGGCGGCAGCCCCCTGGTGGGGAGGGCCTCTCTCCTCGGCCTTTTCTGGCCGAACCACCACGCCGGGGCGCGGGATCGCTCGGGAGGGTGGTCGCGGCGAAGAAGGGAATCCGCACATGAAATCTCTGGGTCTAACCGGCGGCGTTGGCATGGGCAAGTCCACCTCGGCCCAGTTCTTCCGCGCCCGAGGGGTTTTAGTAGTGGACACAGACGATTTGGCGCGGCAGGTCGTCGAGCCGGGCCAGCCGGCTCTGGCGGACGTTCTGGCGGCCTTCGGTTCTCAGGTCGCCGGGCCGGATGGCCGGCTGCGCCGTGATGAACTGGCCCGGCGCGTCTTCGCCGACCCCGCCGCCCGCCAACAGCTCGAAGCTATCCTGCATCCCCCCATCCGCAGACTCTGGCTAGCTCAATTTGAGACCTGGCGCGCGGAAGGCCACGCCCTGGCAATGGTCGTAATCCCCCTCCTCTTTGAAACCAGGGCCGAAGCCGAGCTGGGCGCCACGATCTGTGTTGCCTGCTCCGCCGCGACCCAGCAGCAGCGCCTCCAGGGCCGCGGCTGGTCCCCCGAACACATCGCGCAGCGCAACCGTGCCCAATGGCCCGTCGAGCAGAAGATCGCCCGCGCCGATTACCTCGTGTGGACCGAAGGAGGCATGGAGGTGCATGAAGCTCAAGTCGAAAGAATCCTGCGCTTCCTGGCCTGAAAGCGGCAGAGGGCAGCCACAGGCCGGAAACCCGAAACCCGAAACCCGAAGGCCGAAAGAAGGCCGAAATCCGAAACCCGAAAGGCGAACCCGCGCCTGTGCCTGCGACTCAGGCGGCAGCGGCTCAATCAGCGCTACCAAAGGCGCGAGAGCAGGCTTTTCGGCCTTCGGGTTTCGGGCTTCGGATTTGGGGGCCTGGCGGTTGGTGGTACTGTGGAGATGCGCCCCTTGGCAATCCATAGGACCTATACCAGAGTGCAAGGAGCAGTGCCCTCTGCCGCTTTTCGGCGTATCGCGAACTCCTGCACGCAGGCGCCTGGTGCAGGAACAGTCACACCTATCCCGCCGAACTTGTGCTGACTCTGGTCAACCGGGCTCCCGGTTTTGACAAATCCCGCTGGCGGGGTGAGTTTTGAAGCAACGGCGGCCCGAAAGGTTAAAGCGCAGTTTCGCGAGGGACGATTCCCTCGGCGTCCGTAGTGCGGAATGGTTGGACAACTAATGACATGAACAGGATTTTGCAGTCCCTTCGCAGATGGTCCCTGGCCGCGCGGAGCGGCGGGTTGATCATGGTCCTTGTCCAGGTGGCTTCGCTGGTCGGGGCCGCGTCAGCGGCAGCGAAGGACAATCCCCCACCCAGCTTAAAGGTCGAGGGAACACCCATTGCCCGCGACCTCAAAGCCGCCACCAGCGTCGCTCCGGTGGTCAAGAAGGTGGCGCCGAGCGTGGTCAACATCTACTCCACAGTGACCGTCCATTTGCGGCCCAACCCGCTTTTCAACGACCCCCTGCTCCGGCGGTTCTTCGGAGAGGGTTTTGGCGGCGGCGACCAGCCGCGCACGCGCCACGAAGAAAGCCTCGGCTCCGGCGTCATCGTCACGCCGGATGGCTACATCCTGACCGCCAACCATGTTGTGGCGGGCGCTGATAAGGTGAAAGTGGCTCTGGCTTCGGGCGAAAAGGAATTCGACGCCAGGGTCATCGGCACCGATCCGCCTACGGACATCGCGGTGTTGAAGGTGGAGGGAAAGGACCTGCCGGCGGTCACAATAGCCGACAGCGACAAGCTGGAGGTGGGGGACGTCGTGCTGGCCGTGGGCAATCCGTTTGGCGTCGGCCAGACGGTCACGATGGGCATTGTTAGCGCGCTGGGGCGCGGCGGTTTTGGCATCAACAACTACGAGAACTTCATCCAAACCGACGCGGCCATCAACCCCGGCAATTCCGGCGGGCCGCTGGTGGATGCCGAAGGACGCTTGGTGGGGATCAACACGTGGATTATCAGCCGGAGCGGCGGCTTCCAGGGCCTCGGGTTCGCAGTGCCGATTAACATGGCCCGCTACGTGATGGAACGGCTCATCACCGACGGCAAAGTCGCCCGTGGGTACCTCGGCCTGTGGCTGCAACCGGATATGACCCCGGAGTTGGCCAAGCTATTCAAGCTGCCGAACATGAACGGCGCCCTCGTGACGACGGTGGACCCGGCCTCGCCCGCCGCCAAGGCCGGCTTCAAGGAAGGCGATTTCGTCACCGAGTTCAACGGCCAGAATGTCAAGGACATGAGGCACCTGCGCCTGATGGTGTCCCAGACCGCGCCGGGCAAGTCGGTCAAGGTGGAGATTCTGCGCGACGGGAAGGGCCAGACCCTCACCGCCACGCTCGGAGAAATGGACAAAGAAAAGCTGGCCCGCAACGATCGCGCCCAGCCGAACCCGAGTAGCCAGTCGCAGATGGACGAGCTGGACGGAGTCGAGGTGACCGATCTCGATGACCAGGCCCGCCGCGACATCGGCGCGCCGGGCAATATCCGCGGCGCTCTGGTCACCAATGTGGATCAGAATTCCAATGCCGCAGACGCCGATCTGCGGGCGAACGACATCATTGTCGAGATTGACCGGCATCCGGTGCACGACGCGGATGAAGCCGTGGCGTTGAGCGAGAAGGCCAAGGGCGATCACATCCTCCTGCGGGTCTGGCGCGGCGGCGAGGGAGGCGGCGGGATGCTCTGGCTTTCGGTGGACAATACCAAGCGAAAGTAGGCGGGGCGCGTGAAGCGTGGAGCGTGAAACGTGAAACGTGAAACGATTGGAGTGGATTATGACATTGAAATGGAACCTGGTCACCAAAGGGATGCGGCCGCATGCGCAGTTGCAGGCCAAACTGGAGCAGAAGATCGCCAAGCTGGAAACTCACCTGGAACACTTTCCATCCGACGCGGTCCACTTGCAGGTCAACCTGGAGCGGCAGCCGAAGCGGGAATGGTTCGCGACGGCGCTGACCCTTCGTCTGCCTTCGAACATTCTGGAGAGCAAGAAGGACGGTCCCGAGCCGGTGGAGGCATTTGACCGCGCTGTGAAAGCCCTGCTGCGGGAAGTGGCCGCCCTCAAGTCTGACCTGCGCCGCGAGAGCGACTGGGAAGAAGTGGCGCGACGCAAACTCTGACGCTTTGCCGCAGGCGTCTCGCCTGGCCACGCCCACGGGTTGGGTGCCGATGGTTGGTCGCGAAAACTCTGACGCTGTGCCGCAGGCGTCTCGCCTGCGACTGGAGTTTGGACCTTTTACTGTATGAAGAACGGGCAATCCCGAAGGGATTGTATCACACAGCCCAGGGTTGCGAGCAGCGAGCTACCCTGGGTGGAGGATGGGTTAGGACACCAACCCTGAAAGGGTTGCATGGTTTGTCCGGTCACGGCAGTCAATCCCACACGTACCGTTCGTCGTATGCCAGTTCGTACCGCTTCAACAATAGCCGGAACTCCTCCTGAAATGATAGCTGGCGGTGATGTTGCTCCTGCTCGGCGATGTAGCGTCGCACGTCCTCAATTTGCGACGCGCCAATGGAGAACATGCCGTAGCCGTTTTGCCAGCTAAAGTCCCGCAACCCGGCCTCCCGTTGCTTGGCCCAAAGCGACGAGCCGCGCTTGACCTCTTTGACCATCTCCGCCGCTGTGCAGGTACGCGCGAGGCCGGCCAGCAGGTGCACGTGGTCTTCGACCCCACCGACGCTGATCGGCTGGCAATCCAAGTGCTTGAGAATGCCCCCCAGATAGCAGTGCAACTCTTGCCGTAAGGCGGTTTCTCGCAGCCAGGGACGGCGCTCTTTGGTGGAGAAGACCGTATGCACGAGAATCCTGGCCAATGATTGCGGCATGGCGGTGAGCATGGACTGGTTGGGGCGGTGATGCAACCCTTTCAGGGTTGGTGTCCTAACCCATCCTCCACCCAGGGTAGCTCGCTGCTCGCAACCCTGGGCTGAGAGATACAATCCCTTCGGGATTGCCTCCTCCTCAGCAGGCAAAACGTCCAAGCTCCGGGCGCAGGCGTCTCGCCTGCGAGTCCGGGCGGTGTCCCTTCACCCGCGTATTGACACGGATTTCACGGATTAACACCAACTCAAACCGTAAGAATCTGTGAGAATCTGTGAAATCCGTGTCTCAGAAGCGGCGCAGGGGAATCAAGTGCATACCCAGATTGAACAATACTGGACAAATGCCCGGCACGGGGCATTTTCTCTGGAGCAGGGCGGCGGGTTGTGGCGTAATGAGCCGCCCAGGTTATGCCGCTGCAATATAAAGATTACTATGCGAGCCTCGGGGTGCCCCGTGGCGCGAGCGACGCCGACATCAAGAAGGCTTTCCGCAAACTCGCGCGCGAATACCACCCCGATGTCGCCAAGAACAAGAAGCAGGCGGAGGAGAGGTTCAAGGAGATCAACGAGGCCTACGAGGTCCTGGGCGACCCGGCCAAGCGCAAGCGCTATGACGAACTGGGCGCCAATTGGCAGTCCGGGGCCGAGTTTCGTCCGCCGCCCGGCTGGGAGTCCTTCGGGCGTGGCCGTGCCCCCGGGGGCCGGCCGGGCGGAGGGGAATACGAGTTTCACTTCGGCGGGACCGGCTTCAGCGACTTCTTCGAGCAGCTCTTCGGTTCGGCGGGTGCCCGGGGTGGAGCCGGCTTTGGGCGTGGTGGCGGATTCACCGAGGAGACTATGGGTGGAGAACGCGGCCAGGACATCGAGGGCGATATCCTGGTAACGCTGGAAGAAGCGATGCGCGGATCGGTCCGGTCGGTTTCGGTGCGACACGCGGTTGTCTGCAGCCAGTGCGGCGGCACCGGCCAGAACCGCCGGCGCCTTTGCACCGCCTGCGGCGGCACCGGAATGGTTGCCAAGACCGAGACCTACCAGGTGAAGATTCCAGCCGGGGGCACCGAGGGCCAGCGACTGCGCATTGCCGGCCGAGGTGAGGCCGGCGTTGGGGGCGGCGCGGCCGGCGACCTCTACCTGCGGGTGCGCCTGGCCCGGCATCCCGACTTCGAGGTGGATGGCCATAATCTTATCTACGAGGCTGAACTCGCTCCGTGGGAAGCCGTTTTGGGGGCGAACATCTCCGTGCCCACCTTGGACGGGCAGGTCAGCATCAAGGTGCCCCCGGGCACGCAGAATGGACAAAAGCTGCGCGTGCGAGGCCGTGGTCTTCCAGAACGCGGCGGCAGCAGCGGGGATCTGATCGTCCAGACCCGGGTGGAAGTGCCGAAGCGCGTTACGGATTCCGAGCGGAAGCTGTGGGAACAACTGGCGCGCGACTCGCGCTTCAACCCGCGGGAATGAACCGGCCATTGGCAATCGGCTCTTGGCTATACTGGTAATTCTGAGACCCCGCGCTAACGAAGCACCGCAACGCGATCACCGATCCGTACCCCAAGCGCCTGCTCTGCCGAGCCGCCGTTGACCGCTATTTCGAGGAAGCCGCTTGAGCCGACGAGCGCGACCGGGTCTCCCGGCCTCGCCGCTTGGTAGAAGGGCTTTAGCGGGCAAATCCGGCGCCGCTTGGCATAGACTTCGCATGAAGCACGAGCCGAGGCCGGCACCAGCCTGCTTTCAAGGTTGGTGATCGCGTTGCCGAACCGGTCAATATAGACCACCTCCCCTTCAATACCGCCTTGCCGCGCCCTCGGCTCCGGCCACTCCAGGCGCATAATGTCCTTGAGGGCCGAGCCCACCCTCGCGATCGGGACGCCGCGGCTCAAATGGGCCGCGACCGGCGCAAAGACATCACGTCCGTGAAATGTGCGGCTGACTGGGCGCACAAAAAAGGCCTCGTTTTCCAGCGCGTGCACCGCGGTGATCTTCTCCTTGCGCAGCGCCCAGGAGAGAACGCCATTGTCCGGCCCGACGAACACACCCCTCGCCGTCGTAACTGCGATAGCCCTCCGGCGGCTGCCAACACCCGGGTCAACCACCACCAGGTGGACCGTCCCCTTGGGAAAGAAGCGCCAACTCGCTGCCAGCGCGAACGCCCCGCCGTGAATATCGCCTGGCGCCAGATCATGCGTCAGATCAATGAGCTGGGCCTTCGGCGCGATACCCGCGATTACGCCCTTCATGGTGCCGACAAACCAGTCGCGCGTGCCGAAATCCGTCGTAAGTGTAATGACGCCCATGCCTTGCAGGGTAGCCTCGAACACCCCCGAGGCAAACAAGAACCTGACCCCAGGGCCAGCCAGCGCACGGCTAGTGACAAACTCCTGCGTAACCCCTTGTAGGAGACGACGTAAGGAGTCTCTCACTAAAGCCAGTCTGGTCCTTGCGTAAGCTGTTGATCAGAGACTCCTTACGTCGTCTCCTACAACGTTTTGGGCCAGACTTTGTCACTGGCCGTGCCAGCCAGCGGGCCGACGCAGAGTCTCAGACGACATCCTGGTCTCGTGGAAACAAGGTGAGCCCAGTTCCCCCTCACCCCGGCCCTCTCCCTTGGGGAGAGGGAGCACCATCGGCCATGCTGCGACAAATCTGAGCGTTCAGGCATCTCCCGCGACGGTCGGCGGGGCACCCTCTCCCCAAGGGAGAGGGCCGGGGTGAGGGGGAACCAACCGCCGGACTCGAAAACCGGCTCGGGCCAATTCCACACCGCTCCAGGATCCTGCGGCGAGTCAGGAATTCCGAGCCTCATTTGTTCGCTCATACATCGGTAGCCCCACCGTCACCTCCCCGTTACCTCACCGTGGTACCCTCTAGCCCAGGGCTAGAGGTACTACGGTGAGGTGACGGGGAGGTTCCGGTGGAGTTCGCCCGAAGGTCGGGTGCCGGATTGGAGGGGAGACGGCGATTTACTTGGACTGGGCCTTTGCGGCCAGTTGCTTCACCTGGCTTATCACTTCGTTGGTCAGCTTCTTTTGTTGGGTGGTCAAATCCGGGCGATTGGCGAGCTTATTCAGCGCGGCCAGGACGTTATCGTATCGCCCGTAGCGGAGTGCCAGGGCGGCGTCGCTGAGGCAGCGTTGGACATCTGGGGCGGTGGTATCCGCAAAGGCCTGCTGCAGCTCGGGCAGGGATACCCGCACACTGCCCCCAGTGGTCCATTCCGAGGGTTTTTCCGCTTTCTTGCAGCCGGTGGCGCAGACGAGCGCCCCCGCGACCAGGATTATGCTGAGCCAGGATATTGTTCTCACTGATTTGGATTACTTGATGATACGAGTGGCGTGTTCCATCAGCCAGAGCACGTCCTGGTTAACCCCATTTATAGAGGTTGGGTAGGGAAGAACGACTCCCTTCTCGGGCTGCTTGAGGAGCAGCGCTGTCCTCCAGGTCTTAATCTCCGCGTGGCCGTCGGCAAACGAGAATCCCGCGCCGCCGCCGTGGTAATTGGCCGGGAAATCGCAGATGTCCTGGGTGGAGGTCGGATAGACCAGCATGTCTGTGACGAAGAAGCCGTCGTTGACCCGGTCCTCCGGTTCGTCCACAAAGACGAACGTTTTCGACGGGCCGGGATCTATCATATCGGAAGCGCGGTAATAGACCTTGTACTCGCCGGGGGAGCTGCCCATGGTGGTATTGGACCAATTCATGGCGGCGGGACGGCCATTGGCGTCCCCACGACCGCCGACCCAGTTGAGCATTCCCAGGCTGCGGACCCGCGGGTAAGTCACGCCGCGGACAAGAACCGTGCTCCGGTCCGCGGGGCATTTGAAGATTTTGGCGTTTTTACCGCAATAGGACCACAAGGGGCTCTGCATGATATCCACGGTAATGTCCCAGTTGCTGGGGTTGCCGGGGTTGTAGTCCTCCTGGCCGCTCATCCACTGGTAGGGGCCACCTTTGGAATTCAGCAGATGGTCCTGGGCGTCCTCGGTGTACATGCGCCAGGCGAACATCAGTTGCCGGTTGTTGGACATGCACTGGACGCCCTGTGCCTTCAGTTTGGCGCGCCCCAGCGCCGGCAGCAGCAAGGCAGCCAGAATCGCTATGATCGCGATGACGACCAGCAGCTCAATCAAGGTGAACCCTCCAGGCGGGCAAGGCCGTTTTTTCGTGTGCATTGGTGCGGAGGCGGAGCCCGCGTCAGCGAAGGCCAAGGCGGATTCAACGATGGGGGTGGGGACGGCTCGTCCCCAGGATTGGCGGCGCAAAACTAACGCATGGGGACGAGCCGTCCCCACCCCAGCTTTGGCGCTGTCTTGAATCCGTCCTGAACTGACGCAGGCTCCGCGGTTATACATTTGCTTTTGTTACTGATTGGTCTCGTCTCAGCTCGACGCTTAAGGCGTCGTCGTTGGTACGGCCAACACCCGGTAAAAGGCGCCGGCAGGCGGCGCGTTGGTATCCGAGAACTGGCGCACGTTCAGGTTGGTGGCGATGTTCTCGAAGGCGGCGGCGTTGCCCAGGTCAGCCATCCGCTGGACGTTGTAACTGGCCGCGCCAGCCGAGGACCAGGTCAATTGGACGTCCTGGCCGCTGGGCGAGGCGCTCAGGAGCGAGAAGGAGCTCGCCGCAAAGGGCTGATTGTGGAAAATCAACACCCGGCCGCCGCTGTTGATGGTGCTGTTGTCGCTCAGTGCCAGGAAGCTGCCGTCCGGCGCGAAGGCCATGCCGCCGCCGGGCGAGTGCATCTGGATTTGCTGGTCGGTGCGGTTCGTATCCACCAGCGGGAAGCTCAGCTCGATCCGGCAGCCGGTGCCGTCCGGTGCGCACGAGAAGACCTGGCGCCACAACTGATCGCCGATCCACAGCCGCCCGGTGGTTGGGTCAGTGGCGATGCACGTCGGGAGGATGGGCACGTAGGGGTCCTGGTAAAGCTCGGGCCAGAAGAAGCGCGAGCCGCCATTGGCGTTCACTGCAGTCACTTGCCCATCCTGATTCAGCGTGACGATCTCGCCCGACGCCGGCAGGGTGGTCATGCCGACCATGGTGATGGACCCCAAACCGAAGGTGCTGGGGCTGAGCAAATACCAATCGTAATTCGTCTGCACCAGGCTGGTGGTGTTGGGATCAACGAGATACAGGGCATTGTCGCCATTGAAGTCGGTGCCGCGGTCCAGGACCACCAACTGGCTGGAGGAGACCGTGGTCGGCCAGGTTGAGGAGCCAGGCCAGGTTTGGGGGATGGTTCCGCTGAAGCCGGCGGGCGGGAAGATGCAATCGCAGGGATCATCATCCAGCCAAACCCCGCTCGCCGCCGGATCATTAGTCTGGCAGACGAAATCCGCGATCACCTGCTCGGGAGAATTGGCGGACCAGGGCCAACGCAGCCGCATTACGCTTTGGGCGAAGTCATGTGTCCACCAAAGCGTTCCGTCCGCCGGTTCGACGGCCAGGCCCGAGGGGTTGGCCAGGTTGCTCACGATCGGCGTGGGGTCAGCCGACCAGTTGCCTGATCCGACCTTCCTGGCCTGGTAGATGCCGCCGCCCGAAGCGGCATCAGTTGTGAAGAGGATGGTATTAGTGTCACGCGGGTCCACCGTCACAGCCCCAATGGGGCCGCCTAATTTCAACACGGTGGTGTTGGTGAAACGGTCCGTATCGAACTGGACGGTATAGGGGACCGGGATCGGTATGCTGTTGGAGAAGACGCCGGAAACAATGGTGATGTCGTCAACATACACCGGCGGATGGTTGGTGCCATTCGGAGGTGCTCCAGGCGGCCATGAAGCTGGGCCCAAAAGGGGCCGTCCCGATGAGTGGCGCATGACTCACGAGAGGGATGGGATTCGCGCTGTAGGGATTCTTGACCACATCGTAAGTTCCCAGGTTATTAGCGGTCGTCAACTGATACTCTTCCCAAGTGTCGGGCGTAAACGATACCTGCGTGTCCACCCAGGTTGTGGTGTAATACAGCAGACTCGTCGGCGTGCCCAGCCCCGAGCGTATGCCGTAACCCAGCAGCGCACTGTCACCCCAAAGCGCGCCAGCGGCAGAGCTGGGCGCCTCGGCCCCGTAAAGCGACATGCGCAGGTAAACCGCATCACTGCCGCTCACGACCGCCGGCACCTTCGCCCACCAGGTGATCTGGACATCCGTGAAGGGCGTTTGGCCCCAGGCGACGCTCGCGCCGGCACGTTGTCCGGCTTCCAGTTTCAAACACTTGTTGCCCGAGTGCGGGGTCACCTCCGTGGAATCCACGATCTGCACTTTCGTCGGCGCCGGCGGGGCGCCACTGGCCGCCGTGCCATCGGTTTCTACCGTAATCCAGGGCGCCAGCGGATTCGCATCATCGGTTGGGCTCGTCCGGGCCGGGTAGTTTTCGAAGCCCTCGGTAAAGGCCGTCAGGAGGTTGACGGAATCCGTCACCGTCAGGCTGAAGTCGTCAATAGCCCACCATCCGTCATCCGCGCTGTTGCCCTCGTTGATGATCCTCATCACCGTCGGCACCGCCACCGCGCTGCGCGCCAGCCCGACCGGGGCGGCGATTGGGTTGACCATGTCGTCCACATACACGGTGACTGTCCGCGCCTGCGGATCAATCACCAGCCGGTGGTGCTGCCATTGGTTGTTTAAGTGTTGGTACCCGAGGCCAACCCAGCCGGCCGGGCTTTTGACGCCATCGTAGAGATTGAGCGTGGTATCGTTGGTGGTCCGAGCGGTCCGGTAGGCGAGGTAGTCGTCCCCGTTGAAGTCCGCCCCTTCACCGCGCAGAACGAGATAGGAAACTGCGGTCGCTCGTTGGCCCGCGCGCGATATAGGCCCAGAAGTCGAGCTGGTACCGGCTGCCGCTCTTTGTATTCGTGAGATAGACATCGGCCTCGCTGCCGGGCCGCACCAGCAGTGACTTATTCGCCACCGCGCCGGTGTGATTCGTCAGCCAGTTAATCACTTGCACCCCGGTGCCTGCAACATCGGGACTCAGGGGCGTGTCGTCCACGATGCTCCACTCGGAGCCGGTCGGATTGGCGCTGGTGGTATCGGAGAGGTCCGTGGCGACGGCGCTGTAGTTCTCGAAACTGTTGCTGTAGATGATCGAGGAGGCCGCCAACAATTGTCCCGTGCCGGAGCACAGGAGCGTGGTGAGGAGAAGACCGGTGAGTCGAACGCTTGCCCGCGTGATGGTCAATGGATTGGAACGTGTTTTCATGATGGTTTGTGGTTTGGAGTCCCCGGCGCCTGAACACAAAGCCTCTCCTGTCGAAGCTGCCCGCGCACTGTCTCCGCTCGAAAACCGTGCGCTGATCGAACGCCGCCGGACATGTCGGAAACTTGCCATGTGGCCCAACTTTGAGCGTTAGCCTGCATAGTAGTCAAGTGACGCATTCGCGTCAATGACATTCTGAAGGACTTCAAGCCGCCACAGGGCCAATTCATGAAGGGGGCGGGGACGGCCTCGTCCCCATACCACACAAGCTTTTTGGAACTCAGGATGGGGACGGGACTGTACCCGCCCCTTCTTCGTGAATTGGCCCAGAAGCCGCCAAGCTACCTGAGGCCACCCCGAGGCTACCCCGAAGCCAACTGGTGGCCAACCGGTAAGCACCCTGAAGCCACCCTGAGGCTCCCCTGGGGCTACCCCGAGGCTCCCCCGAGGCTCCCCCGAGGCTCCGCTGAAGCCTCAAACCGGTGAGGAAACCAGCACTCTGCCACTTTGTTCTGGCGCTGCGGCGTCTGGGCGTCTGGCGTCTGGGTGATGCGGGAAAGGGGGGTTGACCGTATCTGGGTTAACGCGTTACGGTGGTCGCACATCTATGCGATACGCGCAGTGCTTACTGGCCGGGATCGTTCTTCTTCACTATACCGCCTCGGGCGAGGTGCTCAGCATCGGGCATCGTGGGAACTGCCTGTTCGCTCCGGAGAACACGCTGGCGTCGTTTTCCGCGGCTTTGGGTAAGGCGGACCTCGTGGAGCTTGATGCCCGTCTCTCCAGCGACGGGGTGCTGGTGGTCATGCATGACGCCACGGTGGATCGCACAACGGACGGGACCGGGGCAATAGCCAGCCTGACATTGGCACAGTTGCAGGCGGTGGATGCCGGCTCGTGGTTTTCGCCGAGCTACGCGGGTCAGCGCATTCCCACATTTGCGCAGGCGCTGCAGACCATCCTGCCTGAAGCGATTCCATTGATTCACCAATACACGGGGAGCCCCGGCCAGTTCGTCACCGAGCTGGCGGCGCTGGGCTTCACCACGAACGTCGTGGTCCAATCTTTCGACTGGGCGTTTTTGTCTTCTCTCCACGCGCTGGAGCCGAAGATCCCGCTGGCGGCGCTGGGCAGCGGAGCCCTGACGGCGGCGCAATTGACCAGCATCATCAGCACCGGCGCGCGCACGGTGGCGTGGGAGCAGTCCACAATTACCAGCAATGAGGTCGCCCTGGTGCACAACGCAGGATTGGCGCTGTTTGTCTGGACGGTGGATGGGCCGGCCATCAAGACCTTCATTGATCTGGGCGTGGACGGGGTGATCTCGGATGACCCGGGGATGGTGCGGGCCTTGCAGCAGCCGAGCACCAACAGCGTGAGCAGCCTGACCAACCAACTGGTGGCGTATTGGAAGATGGACGATGGGCTGGCCGACGCTTTCGCCACCAAGGTCGCGGACAGCCAGGGCACCAATTCCGCGGCGCTGATGCGCAATGACGGGGCGTCCCATTGGTTTGGCAGCAGCGTGGCCCAATTCGGCGGCTGCCTGAAGCTGGAGGGCACGAACGCGTATGTGGTGATGCCCCAGGCGGGGAGCATGGAAATGAACACCAATGCGATCACCTTCTCGGCTTGGGTGTGGCTGCCGGCCTTGCCGTCGCAATTGGCGACCAGCTACGGCGCGATCTATGACTCGACCACGGATTGTTACGTGCTCTACCTGGACAAGGCCAACAAGGAACTGCGCTTCAAGGTGACAGACACCACCGGGAAAGCCGCCCGGCCCGGCATCCCCGAGGCGCTGCTGCGCACCAATCAATGGCTCCATATCGTGGCGACCTACTCCGGGCAGGTCGGTCCCGTGTCCGGCCAGGCGGTGATCTATATGAATGGCCAGGCCATTGACGTGCATACTGGTGACGACAGCACCAGCCCGGTCGGTTTGACCAACAACGTCAAGACGGGCCAGGCCGCGGCGATGGGGCGCGAAGGCACGACGGGCGGCAACTATTTCACCGGTTACGTGGACGACGTGGCGATCTGGAGGCGCGCGCTGGCCCCTGCCGAGGTCGCGCAGCTTTACCAGTCCGGGCGGTCGGGGGAGTCGCTTGCGGATTTGCTGCGGCAGCCGACGACGCTGATCGAGTTGCTCTCGGCGCGCAAGACGCCGGCGGGAGACCAGTTGCAGGTCATGTTCCGCAACCAGGGGCCCTGGCAGAGCTTTCGACTGCTGCGTAGCGACAGTCTGACGGGGCCGTTCGTGGAGGTGCCCGGGTTGACGCCCATTTCGTTAGGGAACGGCAGCAACCGGTTCGACTATCCCTTGAGCAATAAAGCGGGGGAGTACTTCCGGGTTGAGGGTCAGTGAGAGCTGTGGCGCACGACCACGGGGCGGCCCTATTGGGTCATCGGCGGCCTGCTGCCTCTAATGGCAGGGACCGCGCCCGGCGGTGGCTGTAACAGCATCATTCGACTCAACGCCTGGGTTTACGGCCAATCCCCCAGATGAACCAGATGGCCAGCGCCACGATCAGAATGAGCCACCAGAAATAGCGCAGCTCGCGCGCGGCCATTTGAACGAAGGCCTCGGCGCGGGGAAAAACGAGGGCGAGCGCCACCAGGACGACCAAAAGGATGCAAACCTGGATGAGGGCCCGCAGGCGCGGGCTCATGGGGCCAACGGTTCCGGCGCGCCCAGTGGCAGCAGCAGGCCCGCGCCGCTGCTGTTCGCGATGCTCGGCACGACGAGCGGCGACTTGCCGTTCCACCGCTCGACAATCTGCAGGCGCAGAAACGCCGGGTTGAGCCGCAGCGCCTCGCCCCGGACTTTGATCGCCTCAGCCTCACCGCCGGCGCGGATGATGGCCGTCTCCGCCTCGACCTGTTTCTGCATTTGGGTAAAGCGCGCCTGGGCGGCCTGCTGTTCGGCCACCATTTTCGCCTCGATCGCCCGCTCCAACTCCGGCGAGAGATCCAGGCTGCGAATCACGATGTCCTCAACCTGGAGCATGGTCCCAATCTTCTGGCGCGCCGCGGCGAGGGTTTTTTCCTTGATCTCCTGGCGATTCTTCACGATCTGTTCGGCCGTTTGCAGTGCGGTGACTTCTTTGATCGCTTCCTGCACCCGCGGGGCGATGAGGCTGTCGAACGGGTCTCCGGCATACTGTTTGTAGATCTGCACCACCGATTCCTCCGGCACCCGGTAAAGGATGCGCAGCTCGGCTCCGACCTGCTGCAGGTCGGAGGAAAAGCAGTCCGCCTTCAGCGGCTGGGTCTTTTGCCGCACGTTGACCGGCACGATGCTGGTGATGAAGGGGGTCTTAAAGCCGAAGCCTGCCGGCAGGAAGTGCTCGGCCGCTTTGCCCAGGGTGATTTTGATGCCGCGCGTGCCGGGCTGGACGACGTAGGTCGAGGCCGAGCCGGCGAGGACGAGCACTAACGCCAGCACGCCCAAGCCGATCAGTTGCGGCAGGAACGCGGGGTTTATCGGGAGTTCGAAACCTGGGCCGCCGCTACGGGGTGGCCGTGGATTGTGTGGTGTGAAGGCCATTTTGTTTTTCCTGACGTATGCGTTCGAGTTCGTGGAGTTGAAAGACGAGGCCGCCGCCGTCGCCGCCGATGACCAGCGGGGTGATACCGTCCCATTTCTCAACAATGTTCAAGTCCACCAAGGCCGGGCTCTCTTTGAGCGCTTTGCCCCGGATGCGGATGGATTCGGCTTCGCCCTTGGCCTGGATGACGGCCGTGTCGGCCTCAATTTGGACGCGCTGCTGGAAATACTTTGATTTGGCCGCTTCCTGCTCTTGCACCATCTTGGCTTCAATGGCGCTTTCCAGCTCTTTGGTCAGCGTGATGTCCTGGACGACGATGTCCTCCACCACAAGCAGTGAGCCGATTTTCTGGCGGGTCAACTCGAGGGCGCGGCTCTTGATCTGCTCCCGGTTCTTGACGATTTGCTCGGCGCTCTGCAGGGCGGCCACTTCTTTGAGCGCCTCCTGGACACGGGGGGCGACGAGGCTTTCAAACGGTTCGCCGAAGTAATCCTGGAAGAGCTTGACCACCGAGGCCTCGGGGATGCGGAACAGCACTTTCAATTTCACCCGAACCTGTTGCAGGTCCGACGAGTAACATTCCGCGGTGTCCTCGGCCGTCTGCTGGCGGATGGAGACCGGATGAATCGTCGTAACCAGCGGCATCTTCAGCCCGAAGCCATCGGGTTTGAAAGCCGGCGACACCTTCCCGAGGGTCACCTCGACCCCGCGATAGCCGGGCTGGACGACGTAAGTGCCCGAAGACGCCATAATGACGGCCACGAAAACAAGGAGGCCAATGCCAACCCAGCGGGCGATGGTTTGTGGGCTCATGATAATTGAGTCACCGCAGCCCGGCGCAACACAAGCGCGGAGCCGCAGTAGAGGGTCCGCATGTTGGCGCACGCGCGACGATCCGTTGCAGTGCTAACACGGCAACGTAGTTCATCGGATGGCGGCCCGACCATCCAGTTGACCTCCGGGGATTTTAGTATCCTCGGACCCTTCAACGCCCCCGACGAACAATTCCCTGGGCGACCATGCCATTACATCGCAGGCCGGCTATTTCGTCAACAACTGTTTTCCGTAACTGAACAATAGGAGGATCCAGCTACCGGTTTTCGGGCCTGCTTTCTTTTCTCCGGTATTGTCTTCGTCGGAAACGGGAATACTGAGGCGGGTGCACCGGAGGCCGGCGATGGACGTTAAGGAGTTACGCTGGACGGACCAACTTGCTCTGCCACTGAACCAGTCGCTTCTCGCGGAATTGTCTGGCCGTGCGGTGCCCGCTGGCCGCTATCTCTGTTAGCGGGAGTGCTTGCGTCCAGTCCACTCCCAGTGTGGGGACGGCTTTCTTCCCACGGCTGGACTCGGCCAACTTGAGCACTCGTTCTACAGCCCCCAGCCAGCCGCGCGCTGGGAGCGCACCCGTCTCCACTCCGCGCAACGTTTCGCGCAGGAACGCCCGGACACACAAGAGCATGATGCGCAAGTGTTCCACGTCCCGGCGTTCCTTTTGGTCCACCTTCACGGTGAGATATAGTTTGCAGCAAAGGAGGGAGATGGGATCAGCGATCCGCACCCGATGTCCTCCAAACTCGTATTCCGCCGCGAATCTCTCCACAACGCCAAGCCGCACCCCGGCGATGACCCGCAGGACCTCCACGGTTGTCGGTGCCCCGCCGACTTGGAATGGAACAACGCCTGCCAACGCCGTCATCTCTCGGAAATCAGGCAGCCGCGCCCTCAGACCAAGCTCTTTAGCAATGCGCAATACGTCTTCGCGTCCGCCTTGGAAGTCAATGTCTTTGCTGGTAAAGGGGCGCCATTGCTCCACACCAGGTTCCTCTACGGCGTAGCGGTTGGCCCAAAAGTAAACGGCTTGGCCGCCGATCAAGAGATAGGGGTTGCCTTTTCCGTCACGCTGATCGAGGACGCGGCCGAATTCTTCAAGGGCAAAGCGCATGAAGAGAGGTTGCGCGTGACCCCGCCACGACTACCGGGCCATCGCTTGCAGCATCTGGCGCAGGTTGGTAATCCGGCCGTTCATCCCGTGTGTCAACGCGTATCGTCGTTCGAAAGCAATCGCTGCCCGCCGGCTCCTGCGGGCGCGGCGCAGATCAGCCATGCGCTGGCGGGCCTCTTCGCGTTTGAGGGCCTGGACAGATTTCGTGCTCACACTTCAAGGGTACCATGCACCCCGTTCCCGTAAAGCCGGAAACTGGAACTCACTCTTGCTGGATAGACCCGTGCGGGAGAGGCGACGCCTCTGGGAAAACAATGCTTCTGAGGCAGAACGTGTGGAGCCAGCACAAAGTTGCTCCGCTGTTCGACCTCCTAAGCCGAGCGACCTTGTCCTTAACCCGGGACGGTGGAAATATGGCATTCTGTTGGACTGACCCTGCTTTTGTGGGACGCACCGCCGATAGAAAAGCGCAGCCTGTGATGACTGCGCCCAATAGCCGAACGTTCAATTACCTTGGCATGGCCGTTGCACCAGTTGGCGCCAGCCAAGGAGCAAAGCCCCTAGAACCGACAGGGCAAAGCCGCTCGGCTCGGGAACTACCCGGTCGGAGAACTCAACGTTGTCGAGCATGCCCCCGCCCGATGGCCAAGGAGCATGGAAGAGCAACTCACCTGTTTGTCCCGCATAGGCCGAAATATCCGCCCCGTAAACTGCATAGTCGGGAAAGATCGCAATCGGGCTGAATGAGAGCGCATGGCCGTCAAAGGTGACCTGCAACCAATTTCCATCGGTACCCCAATAGGTTAGTGAATGCGAAGTGGCTGGAATCCGGCCGGTTTGCCCAATAGAAGCGCCAGCGTGTGAATATATGTCATAAATTGACCCACCCTCCAAAAAGATAGAATATTGGCCATCAATCGCCGGCCTCGGATAGGCTACTCCCTCCAGAGAAACGCACTGAGCATCCAAAGTCTCACTGTTATAATTCAGGGTGGCTCCTTCGGAGTAATTGGAGGAATCAACAGCATTGTACTCCGTCCAACCCGGCACGTTAGCTGTGCCAGTGTCAAAGCCGTATCCTGATGGATGGGAACTAACAATTATGGACTGTTCAAAGTCGAGGTTCTGAAATGTGCCTTGGGCGAAACTCATTGCCGCGCTCAGGAGTAGGGCGAGGCTGCCCGCCAACGACGTTGAACCTTGAAGCCACATGGTCATTGGTCTGACTTTGCGCGGCTGCCGGAGAATTACAAGAGCGAAGTAAAGACCCTTCTTGGCGTTGCGAAAGCGGTTTCTGGGGCAGCGGCGGGCGGGTCGGGACGGCTTTACAGAAGGGATGTCCACGGACCACTACTTTGAGCAAGCTGGTTTCGAGGCGCTGCTCGCCTCATCCTTGCCGTTCATCCAGGGTGGCACGATGCCCGGGGAGAAATGTGGGCCTTCGTACTACCGCCGGTCGGCGCGGAGCCTGAGGCGGGCGAAGTCTTCCAGGAATTGAGCGCGGTCGCCGTTGAGGTAATGGTCGGGCAGATAGCGCTTGTCGGAGCAGGCGAGAACGGCAGCCAGCTCTTGCAGCTTCAGCAGGTCAGGGTCGAGGGGGTCAATGAAGGAGTTTACGGCAGCCTCCAGGTCGGCACGCTGCACGTCGTCGTCGCGTTTGGCCAGGACGGCTTGTTCTTTGGCGCGGATGAGGATGGATTCGACGTCGCTGCCGGTCAACGGGCGGGAGCCGAGGTTGTCGCGGATGTAGGCGAGGATGGGCTTGGTGAGTGAAATCTTCTTACCTTTGGATATGGTCGTGAACAGGTCGAGGACGTCGTCCGGGCCCTGCGCAGGGAAGAGCGGGATGCAGAGGCCGAAGCGGCCCTGGCGCTTCATGTCTATCGAGAGCAGGTCGGGGCGGGAAGTCATGGCGACCCATAGCTCGCGTCCGCGCAGGGTGGAGTCGCCGATGTGAGCGGCGAAGGCGGCGAAGACACGGCCGGAGACGCCGCTGTCGCCGTCGGCTTCGCGGGTGCCGAACACGGCGTCGGCTTCGTCCACGACCACGATCACCGGCCCGAGGGCGCGGATGGTCATGAGGATGCGGGCCTGCTGGCGCTCGGTGTCGCCGACCCATTTGGAGCGGAACTCGCCCATCTCCATGACCGGCAGGCCGCATTCGCTGGCAAAGCAGTCTATGAGGAAGGACTTGCCGACGCCGACTCGGCCCGGGACGAGGACGCCGCGTTCGAGCACATCGGTCTTGCTGTTCTTGATGAGCCAGGCCAGTTCGCGCAGGCGTTTCTTGGCGGCGGTGTGAGTGGCGACGAGATCGAGGCTTACGCCGGCTTTCGGGTCCTTGAAGCGCACCAAGCCCTGGCAGTATTCTTCGATCAATTGCTTCTTGCTGGCGGTGAGGTGTTCCTGCGTGACTTGTATCCCGTTGCGGATGGCGCCGGCCAGGAAGTGGCGGATGCGCAGCAGGTTCAGGCCGGAGGTTCGCGCGGCGAGTTCCTCGGCGGTGAAATCGCTCCACTTGGAGAAGGGCTGGCCCCCGGCCATCTCCTCGGCCCAGCCGGATTGGAGAAAGCGGAGCCGGTCGTCGGCGTCCGGCAACTCGATGCGCACCTGGGCGACGTATGGGTTCTGGAGGAGATTGGCGCTCAGTTCGTCGGCGGATTCGGTGACCAGCACGACGCCGATGTCCAGGCGGGCGAGCTCGGGCGCGGCGGCCCATTTGAGGAAGGTGACCAGGTTCATCCGCTCCTCCATGCTGGCGTTGGCTTCCTCGCAGGCGGGGATGAGTTTCTCCGGGAAATCTATGACCAGCGTGATGCCGCGCCATTTCTCTTTCTCCTCGGCGACGCGCAGGAAGAAGCGGCGGAGCAAGGGCGCCAGGTGCAGCAGGTCGCGCGGCGGGCCGGAGGCGTGGAAGTTGGTGTTCTCGACGCTGTCATAAACTTCCAGCCACTCGAAGAAGCGCTTCTGCATGTCGGCTGAGCCGAAGGTGAGGCCGTCGCTGATGTCGTAGAAGAGCAGGCAGGCGCGCTCTGGGAACAGGCGGCGCACCAGGAAGGTCTTGAGCGGCACGTAGCTGACTTTGCCATCGTCCTGCACGGGGAACAGGTCGAAGATGTTGCCGTGGAGGATGAACAGCGAGTAGGTGCCGCCATTCCAGCGCCGAGCCAGTTCAAGGGACCAGCCCTTGAGGGGGAGGCGGGATTGGGGGGCGGCGGGAGCGGGGGTTGAGGTGTCGGGTTTCATGGCGCGTTCAGGGAAATCCGAAGGCCGAAATCCGAAGGCCGAAAGAAGGCCGAAGCCCGAAATCCGAAGCCCGAAACCGCAGCCACGCCGACGGGTCCGCTGCTAATGGGCGCAGGTATTATTCGGCCTTCGGATTTCGGCCTTCTTTCGGCCTTCGGGTTTCGGGTTTCGGATTTCTTCATCGCTGCCTTTGCCGCGCTGGATAGGTTTTCTTAAACGGCACCCCTTCAATGATCGGCGGCGCGGGGCTATACACGCCGGGCACCGCACTCGCCTGGTAGCCGACGCGCGATTCCGTCGAGGGCATGTCGCCTACCAGGTCCTTGAATTCATCCATCTCGGAGAGCCACTTGTTGGTCTGGTCGAGGTGCTCGACGGTGGCATCAATGCGGGCGGTGAGGGTCTCGGCGTTCTTGGTGGCAATGGCATCGGCGCGGATGAGCTTGATCTGCTGGTCGAGGCGTTCCTGCTCGGAGACCACCAGGGCGAGGTTGGACTGGGCCTGTTCGCTGCGCTGCTGGCGTTTGCGCAGGACCTCCAATCGCTCCAGCCGGGAGCCCAGGTAACGCTGTTTGGTGTCGAGGCCGGCGCTGTTGCCTTTGGCTTTCATGGCCTCGACTTCCGCATTCAGGCGAGTGGCTTCGGCCTCGGCGTCCTTCAAGAGGGCCGGCACGTCTTCGCTGCGCTCGGTCTCCAGGAAGCGCTCCAGCGATTCCTGGATGCTCAACAGGCGCAGGTAGGTCCACATCAATTCATCGAGCTTGCGCAGGCGCGGGTCGGTGGCCGGGTCGGCGGAGGCGAGCAGATTATCCGCGCTGGCGGTCTCGATGTCCTGGCAGACGCCGGAAAGGCGGTTATAGCATTCGCGGCGCTCGGGAGAGAGCGAGGCGAGGAGAGCGTCCCGGCGCTGCACAAAGACGGCGACCTTTCGCATGTCCTCCGCCCGCTTGGCCGCGTCGTGGCGGCGGTCCACCCAGCGGCGGAAGAAGGACATGTCCGGCAAATAAATCCAGCCCAGCGCATAGCAGGTCACCCCGGCGATGAGCGGCAGCGCCATCCCGCTCATGAAGCCCGCGCCGAGGGTCAGCAGGCCCAGCGCCGCGTGCTGCGGGCTTTTCAGAAACTCGCGGTGATAGTTTGGCGCTTGCTCGTCCATGCGACTCTGCGCGGCCAGTTTACCAGACATTAGACTCCAGGCTCCAGACTTTAGAGTTTGACTCCCGTCGCGGCGCGGGCAACTCATCTTCGAGCCGGCGCAGCAATGCCTGGCAGAAGTTGATGAACCACGGTTTGCGCCGGCTCTCCTCGGGCGACTCGGCGGGGCGCGGCACCTTCAGAACGTCAACCAACCGCCCCGGGCTGGGGGCCATCAGGAACACCCGGTCCCCGAGGTACACCGCTTCCTCCACCGAATGGGTGACCAGGAACACTGTGCTTTGCTGTTCTTTCCACAGTTCGATGAGCAACTCCTGCATCCGCAGGCGGATGCCCGGGTCCAGCGCGCCGAAGGGCTCGTCCATCAGCAGGATGCGCGGCTGGAGAATGAGCGTGGCGGCGATGGCCACCCGTTGCTGCATCCCGCCGGAAAGCTCGGACGGGTACTTCTTCTCGCGAGCCTTCCAGGCCGACTTTCTTCACCCACTCGGCGGCCCGATCCAAGCGCTCGGAGCGGGCGACGCCCCGCAGCTTCAGGCCGAAAGCGACGTTCCGGGTCACGTTCAGGTGCGGCAGGAGCGAGTATTTCTGGTCCACGAGGCCACGGTCGGGTCCGGGCTCGGTTACCGGCTTGCCCAGCACGAGCACCTCGCCGGTGGTGGGCGGGAAGTGTGGCTTCAAACCGGCGAGAATCCGCAGCAGGGTGGACTTGCCGCAGCCGGAGGGGCCGACGACGGTGATTAGCTCGCCGACGTTAGGCAGGTCTTCGATGGTGAAGCTGATGTCCTGCAAGGCGAGCTTGCCGCTGGCGCCGTTGCCGAAGGTCTTGCTGACGTTCTTGAAGCTCACCACATCGGGTGGCGCGAGTGGTTTCTGTTCCGGCGGGGCTTTCAGCAGACCTTCGGGCTTTTCCGCTTGCGGTTGTTTCGGAGCGGCACCTTCGGCTATATGGGTGGGTTCGGGCATAACTATTCGCTCAGCCTCCGATAGGGAAACAGCAACTCGCCGCCCAGCCGCCACAACTGGTCACAGGCGACCGCGATCAGCACAATCACAATGATGATGGCATAGACCGCGCCGGTCTGGCTGCGTCGGGTGGAGACCTCGATCAGACCTCCCAAACCATACAGGGGCCGGACGAACACCTCCGCCATGATGATCCAGCCCCAGCCGACGCCATACACTCCGCGCAGATGGTCCCAGATGTTAGGCAGCGCGACGGGGAACAGGACGTGCCGGACCAGTTGCCATTGGGAAGCGCCTTTGGTCACCGCAACGTCCAGGAAGGCGGCTGGGACGTCGGCGATGTCCTTGATGACCAGCGGCAGCAAGGCGACGAAGCAGCCGATGAACAGGAACCCGATCTTCTGGGCTTCCCCCGTGCCGAACCACGTCATGCTCAGTGGAATCAGGACCACAATGGGGACATAGGCCCCGGCGAGCGACAAGGGCCGGAAGAATGCGGCGACCGACGGGAACGTGGCCATATAGACCCCAAGCGGCACGGCGACAAGGGCGGCGAGAGCAAACCCCGCCGTCACCCGGAGGCAGGAATAGACCGCGCTGCGCACCAGTCCCTGCTCCAAGTGCAAAGGTTTGAAGGCCTGGAGGACTTCCATCGGGCTGGGCAGGATCAGTGATTGCACGATCCGCTTTTCCGTGTCGCCGCGGGTGACCACCCACCAGGCGGCCAGAACGATGCCGATGAACAACGCCGTGAGACCGATCATCCGGGCGTAGGACAAGTCGGCGTGGACATGGAGCCGGGCCAGGCGGACAACCAGCGTCAGCGCCGCCACGAACGCCAGGGCAAAGATGAGGAAGCGGAGGAATTCGAGCATCGGGGCTACAAGGTTACAAGGTTACAAAGTTACATGAGTTGCAGGGTTACATGGGTTACATGGGGGAACATCGCGCGCGGCCTTGTAACCATGCAACAGATGTAACCCATGTAACTTGTTCAACCGGCCACGCCACGGGCTCACGAACCAGACTCAAGGGGGAAGACTTTCACTTCCACGCGCCGGTTCTTCCGGTTGTTCTCGGCATTGCTCGGGTCGGTGCAGCCGGGCAGCGGGTTGTCCCAGCCGTTGCCGACCACCTTGAACTTGTTCGGGTCGAACTGATACTTCTCCATGATGGCCTTGCGCACCGAATCGGCGCGGTCGTAGGAAAGCTGCCGGACGAGGTCGGTGGGTACGATGCCTTTGCGGCTGGCGTCGGTGTTGCCCTCGATGATGATATAGGCATTGCCGAACTTGCCGGCCAGCTTGCCGATCTCCTCCAGGCGTGGCGGGAATCGTCGGATCGTACTCGGCGTTGAGCGTGGACTTATTGGGCTCGAAGGAGATGATCACGGCCTTGGTCAGCACCTGGCCGGCGCCCGCCTCGGCGCTCATCTTCATCAGCGCATCGGGCTTGAAGGTCGGCTGCGACAGGTCGCGCACATCCTTGTATTCATCGGCCATGGCGGCGAGGACGCCGGAGGCTTTGACCTTGGCGGCAGGCACGGTCGTGCTGATGGTGCCGAGCGATTTGTAGATGGTCGAGGCGCTGTTCCACACCACTTCGAAGTTCGCCGGGTTGAAGGGATCGAGGAAGAACTTCGAGTTCTCGCGGTAATTGGTCAGGTGGGCGTCGCCCTCCGCGATGCCGCCGTCTTTGCCGATCATGCTCTTGCAGTCCTCGGCCGGCAGGCTGAAGGCGGTGGCCAGCGCCTGCGCGGCGCGGGCGGGGTCTTTGCGCACCATGTCCATGCCCTCGAAGATGCCGCGCACCAGGCCGGAGACGATCTCCGGGTGGTCGTGGTAGAAGTCATTGCGCACCGCCCAGACGTCCGCGATCAGATGGTTCGCCGTGCCAGTCGTTACCACCAGGCGCGAGCCCTTCAGTTTATCCGTGACGTTGTAGATGTCCGGCGACCACCCCACGAACGCGTCGTAGCTTGGGTCCCGCACGAATATCTTCGCCGCCGAAGGCGCGTCCGCCGACCATTTGAAGTCAATGTCCCCCGGATCAATCCCCGCATCAATGAGCAGGGACATGATCAGGTAATGGCTGGGGAGTTCTGGGCCAGGACGACCTTGCGGCGCTTGCCGTTCTTGATCCGAAAGTCGTTGATGCTGCGGATGTCGCCGCGGGCGACCACGCCGTCGCCGCCCGCCGAGAAGTCAATCTGCTGGCACACCACCGGCACAGTGCGCGAGTCCTTGACCAGTTCGGGCGCAAACAGCGCGATCATGTCGAGCGTGCCCCAGAGGATATGGCTTTGCCCGCTGGCGAACAGGTCGCGCGCTTTCACCGGGTCATCCACGATGGCGAGGTGCACGTAGAAGCCGTACTTCTTGGCAAACACGCTCTGGTCATTCGGCTCCATCCCCGCGTTGGCCATGATGATGGGCGCCCAGCCGGGCCAGACGTTGATGGGGAACTCGACGACCAGCTTGCCGTCCTTCATGTCCTTCTTGTAATCGCTGACGCCGGTGACGGCGGGAATGCCGGAGCGCTGGACCAGCGTTGCGGCGTTGGTGCCCGCCAGCAGTGGGATGTCCGTCGGGGCGGTCTTGGCCTGGGCGATTTCCTGCTTCACCTTGGCGACGTCAATAGACAGGTTCTGCGGTTTGCTCTGGGGCGCAATCTTGTCCCACCAGTTGTACATCCCGAAGCCGACGACGGCCAGGATCAGGACGGTTAGAACGATCTTTCCACGTGTTGTCATAAGATTAAGGGGATTGGGGTGATGGAGTGGTGGAATGATGGAGTGATGGGGAGAATCCCGAGCTCCAGCACGCCTCAACTCCAACACCGTTTCATTTGTCCGTCCATTGCTCCAGTACTCCACTACTCCGACTACTCCATTTCCGGCTGGCTTCACTGCTCGGGAATCTTCTGCCGCTCGGGCTGCGGCCGGGGCCGCGGTCGCGGCTGCGGCCGCCACTTCCGGCTGCACCATGCCCATCTTCTTCTTGTATTCCTGGAACAGGACGGCGCCGCGGAGCTTGCGGGCTTCCTGCTGGCGGGAGATGCCCGAGCCCATTTCCTTGGCCAGGTCGAGCGTCGCGCGCATCTGGCCCTCGCCGGAGGCGGCGGACTGGCGGAGTTGCTGCATGGACTGGCCCAACTCGCCGCCCATCATGCCCTGCAACTCGGTGATCGAGCTCTTCATCATGCCGGCGAGGTTCTCCAGCGAGCGTCCGATGGCGACCTTGGCTTTGACGGCCTCGAACTCGCGCTGGAACTTCTGAATCTCGCGCAGGCTCTCGGCGATGATCTGCGTGTTCTGCTGGTAGAGCTGCTCCAGGCTGTCGGCCTGGGACTTGTTATCATTAAGGTCCGCTTCGAGCGTGGCCAGTTCCTCGGCGTAATGCGCGCCGTTGGCTTCGTCGTTGGCGGCCGCCGCGGCCTGGAGCAGGCTTTGCAGCTCCTCCCGCTGGCGTTCCTGGCGCTTGATCTGGTCGCGCAGCAGGGCGATTTGCCCGGCCAATTGGCCGTTGGCATAATGCGCCTTGTCGGCCTTCGCTTTGGAGTCGCGGATGCCGCGCTCGACGACAGCCTGGTTAATGGCATCGGTTTCGGTTGCCTTCTCCGCCATCAGGCCCAACCATATAAACACCCGCTTGATCGCTCTGAACATAGGGACTTCTTTCTAATGCTTGCTGGTTATGGTTCTTTTCACCGGCTCCTCTTCTTCGAGGAGAATCTTGCGCTGGAGAATGTATTCCAACTGTGTGTTGAGCTGCTTCTCATCCGTGGCGCTGACCACAGTCGCGCCGAGCTTCTTGACGGGGTTAAATAGCTTGGCGTCCACGTCAAACGCCACGAAGTGAACGGACACGGCGGCGTGCTTTCTGCGCCGCCTTGCGCTGGAGCACCGGCAGGGTCTCCTCGGGCTTGGGCCCGGCGGTGTTCATGCCGTCCGTGATGATCAGCACGTGCTTGCGGGAGAGCGGCGAGTCCAGGACCGCCTGGCCGGCGAGTGTCAGCGCGTTGCCCAAGGGGGTGTTGCCGCTGGGGAATGAAAAGTCCTGGGCGAACTTCTCCAAGGCCGCCGCGTCGAACGGCCCGAACTTGACCGCCTGCCGCGCGCTGTCCCCGCTGAACACGAACAGCCCGGCGTCGACTTTTCGGGGCGCGCCGGCGGCCGTGCCGCTGGCGAAGGCCTGGATCTGCCTCGCCACTGCCGTCAGGGCGCGGTTGGCAATGACATATTTGGGCGACCGCTTGCCGGTGCTGTCGCGCACCGCATCGTGCATGCTGCCGGAGGTGTCGTAGATGATGGCCAGCGCGACGCCGTCCTGGTCGGCGGCGCGGCAGGTTGTGCCCTGCTCCAGGGCGACCAGAGCAGTCATAACAGCGAGCGATAGAATAATCTTCATATTCAGCCTAAGCCTTTCTCCCACTGCTACCCACACGCAACAGCGCACGGTTAGCAATTGTTCTGCGATGTGTCAACATTCCTTTTTTTGCCGCCTCTCCGCATCTATAAAAGCTGCAGGTGTTTGTAACAGTCCGGGACCGGACCATCCGGCATGCAACATCCAATGATGACCCAGGAAAGGATCTTGGGGCTGGGGTAACTGTTCAGGTCATGGGGCAGGCGTCCCGCCCTCGAACCCAGCGACGCGGGCGGGACGCCCGATATGGCAGGCGGGACGCCCGCCCCACTACCTGAGCGGTGCTTGCCATCGAGAACGGGACGCGGTGAGACCTGTGCCTGCGGGGCTCAAGAGCCCAAGGCATCTTGACGGGCGGGGGCTCGCCCGGCTCGTTATTCTTCGATTATCCCAATGTATCCGTCCGCCCGCGCGCGGAAGTCCCCGGTGCCCAGATTGCCGTCGTCAATGATGCTGTCGAGCTTCAGCATTTGTCCGGCGCTCGCGGTGGGACGATAGACCGAAACCCCCGCCTCGAAGCCAAATTGCCCGTTATCCCAGTCCCACTGTCCGCCCAAGGTGTTGGGCTTGGTCCATTCGATGCGCTTGAGGTAATCCCCCATGCCCTCGGGCACGACGCTCGGCATGGTATCAGGCGGGTATTTGCCATGATCAAAGGAGTATTCAGTGAAGGCCGCCTTGGCCACCTGCAGATCGGCGGTGAACCGGACATTCATCGAGCGCTCACGGGCGCGTGCGAAGCCGGGAATGGCCAGGGTGGCCAGCAGCCCGATGATTGCCACCACGATCATCAGCTCGGTGAGTGTGAATCCCACCCGGGCTCTTTGGCTGATTGACGATGACCACATAATCTCGCCGCACGTTGGTGCGAACAACTCCTTCGTAGCACGGCTTGTGCCTTCTCAGTATTGCGAATATCACGGGAGCGGTCGCTCGCACGAGTTGCGGTTGTCTTCTTTTCGGCCCTTCTGAGGCCGTCAACTGCGTTCGCCTGTCGTTCAGTTGATTACAGATAGCCAAATGGCCCAATTAAGCGATAATCTTGACCAGGCGATGCGAAAAGTCTGTCAACAGGCGTTCACCCTGATCGAATTGTTTGTGCCTCTCGCTCAACGCATACGATCGGCTGGGATAGCTGCGGTCGTGCTGTTGGCTCACCACGCAATCGCCGTGCCCGGGCCATTGGCCCGTGACTCCCGCAACTTCGCCAACGGATACCCCGTTCCAGTCGAAGGCTATTGTGACCAGCCGCGCATCGTGGTCACCAGGGACGGCACGTGGGTTTGCGTCTTAACCACCGGCCCGGGCGCCGAGGGTGGAGCGGGGCAGCATGTTGTAGCCACCCGCAGCGAGGACAAAGGCAAGACCTGGTCGCCGTTGACCGACATCGAGCCGGCGGACAAGGAGCGGAAATCGGCCTACGCGCTGGCGTTGATCACGCCGCAGGACCGCGTCTATGCGTTCTACGATTATAACGGCGACGCCGTCCACACCAAGCCCGACGGCACGCCGATCCGCGATGACATGCAAGGCTGGTTCTGCTACCGCTACTCGGGCGACAAGGGCCAGACCTGGTCGCAGCGATACCGGCTGCCCATGCGGGTGACCGCCGCCGACCGTGGCAACGATTGGCAGGGCAAGGTCCAGATGTTCTGGGCCATCGGCACACCGGCCATCTTCGACGGCAACGTCATCTTCGGCTTCACCAGGCTCGGCAGGTATATCCTCCAAAATGGCGAGGGCTGGTTCTACTGCTCCGACAATATCCTCACGGAGACGGACCCGGCCAAGCTCGATTGGCAACTGCTTCCCGACGGCGATCATGGCGTGCGCGCTCCCGAGTTCGGCTCGGTGCAGGAGGAGTTCGACGTGGTCCACCTGGCGAAAGAGGACTTGCTGTGCGTCTATCGCACGACGCTCGGCCACGCCGCCTGCGCTTACAGCCGCGACGGCGGCCACACCTGGACCCACCCTGACTCCTTGCGCTACCGCCCCGGCGGTCGCGTCATCAAACAGCCACGCGCCTGCGCCAAGATTTGGCGCACCCGCGATGGCCGTTACCTGCTCTGGTTTCACAATAACGGCACCACTTCTTACAACAACGGCCTCAACGCCGGCAGCCGCAACCTCGCCTGGCTCAGCGCCGGTCGGCTCCAGGACGGCTTCGTCTCATGGTCGCAGCCCGAAATCGTTGCTTACGTCAACGGCGGCCTGGAAGGATGCAGCTACCCCGACCTGATCGAACAGGACGGCCAGTTTCACATCTGCGCCACCCAGAAGACCGAAGCCCGCGTCATGGCGGTTGATCCCGCTCTCATCGAGGGGCTCTGGGAACAGGATACGCTCGCACGAGACGGCGACTAATGGCCTGGTGCTAAACCTGTCCGGCGGCCGATGCGCGGCCCATGACCATCGCGCGTGCCCCCAGGCTGGCTCCCGCTGTGCGGCGACCTGCAACGGCGCACGCGGCGACCGACAGCGCGGGCGGCTTCTCGATTGACTTAGCAGTCCGGTTCTCCGATCTCGCTCCCGGCCAGGTGTTGCTCGACTCGCGTGACGCCGCCGGTCGTGGCTACCGACTGTGCACCGCTGAGGGCGGCACTGTCCGCCTGGAGCTATCCGACGGCTGGCAAGGAGCTTTCTGGGATTGCGATGCCGGCGTGCTCAAGACCAATACCCTTCACCACATCGTCGCGATTGTAGATGGCCGTGCCAAGGTCATCTGCTTTCGTGACCGACGGACGCTCAACGACGGCGGGGCCCAGCGCCCTTTCGGCTATGGCCGGTTCAGTCCCACTCTCAAGGACGTCAGCGGCGGCCGGGAGCTGCGCATCGCCCCTTGCCTGCACGGCGAGTTGCAACATCTGCGCATTTACAACCGCGCCCTGCGCATCAGTGAAGCCGTCGGGAACTTCCACGCGCTGACGCCATAATCTTGCCGGTGGGGGGGGATTCGATACGGCGGCAAGGCGAAAAACCCGTCAAGAGGGGCCTTTACAGCCGAACCTGTCAGGAGTAAAAGCAGTCTTGATGAAACAAAGGGATTCATCGGCCGCAGGGAGCCGTTGGCCTATCATCCCAAAATGGGAAGATAGACAGGTCTGTCTAATTCCTTGTTGGCTCCACTGACATGCAGCGCCCAATCCTTTCGCTTTTGGTGGCCGTTGGTTTGGCGATGCTCGGCAGTTGCCTGATGGTGCCTATGTCGGCGCACAAAGGCTTGGTTGGGCCAGACGGACAAGTTGTGCACCGCGCTAATGGCCAGCCTGTGATGGTACCCGACCACTATAGGGAGTTCTGCATAAACTGGCCTGGTTATCTATGTTTTGTTGGATCTGCTGTGTCCTTGCTTTGGACCGCATTTCTCGCGGGATTGAGGATCGTAGCCTTTTTCCGTCGAAGGGCTACGGGCGAGGACGATCTGCCGATCAGTGTGCTTGAAAGCTACATTCGATGGCGGAAGCAGAAGCGGGAAACCCCAACGGGCCAACAAGGCGCTCCACCGAGTGCGGCTCCGCCGCATCGGTGAGCTTGGATGTTCGACGAAATGAGTGCGCCCGCATTAACGCGGCTGAGAGTCGGGAACTGGACTTGTTTGCTTGTTATTCTAAGTGCGGGAAGCTGGGCCGGGTTTTACCTGCCGCTCATGCTGATCCGGGCTGTAGGCGACAACATCTATGGGATGGGCTGTTTCTTCCTGTTTAATGACATTTGGTGGCCGCTTCTCGTGGTGATGAACATAGTAATAACCCTTGTCGCGGTCGGGTGCCTTTTCATTGCAGGAACAAAGGTCCGGAAGCTCTTCGCGGCATTGGCAGCGATTCACTCTGTTGTCTTTGTAACGATAAGCCTGCAGTGCCTCTTCGATTAATGAACCGCCTTCCGTCCAACTGGCGCAGGCACCCATAGGCGGCGTCAGACCTTAGAAAGGGCCGGCCTTTAGACGTGATAAACCACGGTAAGTAAGGACCTCCTATTTCCCGCAGCCGTTCAGCGGCTGGCAGGCGGCGGCGGCGCTCTGAGCGTCTTTGCAACAGCCAAGCCAGCAGCCCCCGGCATGTCCGATGCTCAGCCACTCTGGGGTGGTCTTGCTGCTGAGCACCAGGTTGTGACCACGTAGTCACTACCTGCTGCCAGCGGAAGAGGGGGGCGTATGCGACCGTCGCGAGCGTCCGGGGGAGGTGCGGGGAGGCCCCTGGTTCTTCAGCCGTTGGTTTGTTTCTGTTAACCACCAGGGAGCGTTCACCGGGAAACCGGCGGCTGCCGTTGCATTCCGCATTCTTGCTTGTGCATTCAGTTCTAGTGTTGATGCGGTCGCTGGCGCGCAAGGCCCGCCCGACCGCCTCGCGCCGTTGCGCCCACAACGCGCGTCGTTACGGGCGTAGCGACCAGATGCGCCCCGGGGACCGTTGCACTGCTTCGACCACGGCTCTTGTCAGCGCGGGAAAGATTCCAGCTTAGGCGCGATGCGGGGGCGCTGATCGAGTTCGAATACGACTCGCTTCTGCTCGACCCGGAAGCCGGTTTTCCCGGCCAGAGCTGTTGCCTCCAGCGCCTCCCACTCTGTCAGGTTCCAGGCGGCGAAATTGTTCCGGTAGAAATGCCACGAGTCGCCCGAATTCGGCCAGGGGCGCATATCGGCGTGGAGCGAATGCCT
Organism: uncultured Verrucomicrobiae bacterium; assembly: GCA_963762555.1. Classification (GTDB taxonomy): domain Bacteria; phylum Verrucomicrobiota; class Verrucomicrobiia; order Limisphaerales; family UBA8199; genus PALSA-1440. The sequence goes on along the minus strand of CAVXLO010000036.1, from coordinate 119,944 downwards.
GAGCGCCGGCCGCAGGTCTTCCCAATCCCGGTCAATATAGACGGCCATGCGGCACGAAGCGGGCCTGTTTGATCCTGTCGGCGGTCTTCTGGTCCTCGATCTTGATCGGGGGATCCAGCAGGTCCTGCCTGTGTGCAGTAGCAGCAGCGGCGGGCGGAACGTGGCGCGGATAAGGGTTTGATTGGTGAGCGCATTGACGGCGTCGAGCAGGGAGGCGGACTGTTCGTCAAATCGGCCCGGGCGCGGCGAAGAAGTAGAACTCGTCGGTGGCGCCGGGCATGAAGATCAGGGCCTTCACGACGTTGTTCGACTGGAAGGCGCGCAGCATGATGCCGACGCAGTTGGTGCGGTTGAGTTCGGTGACGTTGGTGCCCAGCGGCATGCGGGACAGGGCGTCCTGCCAGGTTTCGGCCGCGTGCGCGCAGGCGGGAGGAAACTGAGCGAAAGAAGGCGAACGCAATGAACCCAGCCGCAACCGAAGCGCGCGAAGCGTAGGGAGCTGCGTGGAGCTTGCTCCCGCTTCACGACAGTGCCAGCAAGCGGTCAGGAGCACTCCAAACCTTTCGCGCAGCAGTTCATCCGGTGAATGCTCGCTGCCGCGCGACGAGGTTTGACTATTGCAATAATGTCGGCATGGCGCGCATGATCAGCTGGGTCAACTTACAACCCCAGCTTCCGGAAGCGGTTCTTGACTTCCTTGAAATGGAAATCCAGCGAGCAGAGGGCCTCGAGTTCCCCTTTCTTGAAGTGGCGGGCGACTTCGGGGTCGGCCTTGAGCTGGCTGAGGAAATCGGCGTCCTCGCGGCCGGCGTGCTTGGCCTGCCAGGTCTGCATGGCGTTGCGCTGGACCAGGTCGTAGGCCTGCTCGCGGGTAAGGCCCTTTCTTGATGAGCGCCAGCAGGACCGTTTGCGAGTTCCACATCCCGAGCGACAGCGCGAGGTTCCGCTTCATGTTCTCGGGATAGACGATCAGGCCCTCCACCAGCCGGGTCAGGGTGACGAGCATGTAGTCGAGCAGCGTGCAGGAGTCGGGGAAGATGATGCGCTCGACCGAGCTGTGGCTGATGTCGCGCTCGTGCCAGAGGGCGACGTTTTCCAGGGCGGCGACGGCATTGCCGCGCAGCACGCGGGCCAGGCCGCTGAGCCGCTCGCCGGTGATCGGGTTGCGCTTGTGCGGCATGGCGCTCGACCCCTTCTGGCCTTTGGCAAAGAACTCCTCCGCCTCCAGGACTTCGGTGCGCTGGAGGTGGCGGAACTCGGTGGCCCAGCGTTCGATGCTGGCGCCGACCAGGGCCAGCGCGCCGATGAACTCCGCGTGCAGGTCGCGCTGCACCACCTGGGTGGCAATCGGCGCGGGGCGCAGGCCGAGCTTCTTGCATACGAACGCCTCGATGCGCGGCGAGAGATGCGCGCTGGTGCCGACCGCGCCGGAGAGCTTCCCCGACGGCCACAGTCGTTCCGCGCCGCTTCGAGCCGTTGCAGCGCGCGGCCGAATTCGTCGTGCATCAGCGCCAGCTTCAGGCCGAAGGTCGTCGGCTCGGCATGGATGCCGTGGCTGCGGCCAATCATCGGCGTGAACTGGTGCTCCCTGGCCCGGGCGGCGATGACCTTGCGCAGCGCCTTGACGTCTTCGATGAGGATGTCGGCGGACTGCACCATCTGCACGGCGAAGGCGGTATCCACCACGTCGCTGCTGGTCAGGCCGAAGTGCAGCCAGCGGCTGGCGGGCGCGCCGATGTTCTCGGCGACGTTGGTGGTGAAGGCGATGACGTCGTGGTTGAGCGTGCGCTCCAGCTCTTTGCAGCGCTCGACGCTGAACGCGGCGCGCGTCTTCATTTGCTCGAAGTCCTTTTTGGGGAACCAGCCCTTCGGCGCACAGCGCTTCGGCGGCAAGTAGTTCGATCTGCAGCCAGATTTCCAGCTTGCGCTGTTCGCTCCAGATTTCCCGCATCGCCGGGCGCGAGTAACGTTGAATCATGGCCCCACTGTAAAAGGCCGAGAAGGGGTTGTCGAGATAGGGAGTGAGGAGAAGGGGGAACAGTGATCAGTATTCAGTGTCCAGTAATCAGTGAATTGTCCAGCGGGGCGGCCACTGATTACTGATCACCGATCACTGATTACTACTCCCCCGCCGCCGCTCACCGCTTGACCATCTTCTCGCGGGCGGTTTGGAGGATGCGGCGCTCGCGCTCGGTCAGGCTTTGGATGCCGTGGGCGGAAATCTTGTCCAGAATCGGGATCCACGGCCTTGCTCAGGAACTCCTCGGGCGGCAGTCTTCCTCGACGCGCACGTTGCCTTTGGGCTCCACAGCCGGTCAGGCCGCCGCGGATGGGGCCTTAGCGAGCGGGCGCAGCGGCTGGATCCGAGTCCGGGTCAGGCGCGGCCAATGCCAATTCCAGTGAATGGCATAGCGCACAAAGGCAGATGCCGGTGAGCATGCCGCCCAGGTGAGCCGCGTGGGCGATATTGTCCATCGGGAAGACCAGCCCGAACAGGGTCAGGAGCGCGCAGAACAGCAGCAGGAATTTCGCCCGCATGCTCAGCGGGATGATGAAGAACAGCAGCAGCATCAGCGGGCGCTCCGGATAGAGCGTGGCAAAGGCCGCCACCAAGCCGAATGCGCCCGCGGACGCCCCGACCACCGGTGACGGCGAATTCCCCGCCAGCAGCAACCCGGCCAGCGCCTGGAACAGCCCGCCGATTACGCCGCTGGTAAAATAGAGCGTCAGGAAGCGCTTCATGCCCAGCGTCTCCTCCACTTCCCGGCCGAAGACGTAAATGGCCCAGCAGTTGAGCAGCAGGTGCAACCAGCCGCCGTGCATGAACTGGTAGGTCAGCAATTGCCAGACGTAACCCGTGCCGCAGGCCTCCGACGCTCAGGGCAAAATAATCGCGTCGGCGGGAAAGTCCGGAGAACCGTTAATGGCGTTCTGCAGGATAAAAGCGGCCACGTTCACCACCAGTAGCACCACCGTCGCCGACCAGCGAGACCTGAACGCTGGCCGGCGCATATAATAACGGTCCTCTAACATATCGTCTCATCGTGAACGTAGTCGCAGAGGATGGATTTTTCAATCGGGCTTTTGATCCGGCGCAACGCGGCGCGCGAGGCACTGGCTAGGCGCGGCCCATTACGCCGCCGACCGCACCTGGATACCCTTGGCTTCGACCTCAATTGGCCGCCGGTTTCACTCACCACGAGCGTTCTCATGCCGGGGCGCAGCCGGCAATCGCTTCGTGCCCGGCAGCGCCGAGGGTCAGCAGGGCGGTGGACAGCGCGTCCGTCTCCGTCGCCGAGGGAAGCACCACTGCGGCCAGCACCGTGCCGAGGGCTGGCTCGCCGGTGCGCGGATCAAGGATGTGGCCAACGTCCTTCCCTTCGGCTTGAAAGGAATTGCCCACGCACGGCGGAGACGGACATGGCCTCCTGTTGAAGGGCACCGTGGCGAGCAGGGTGGGCGGAGCGTCAGGCCGAGGGGCGGGGGTTTCGATGGCGATCTTCCAGAACTCCTCTCCCGGCGGCGGCCCGAGCGCCTGCACCGTGCTGGTGCCGCCATGGATCAGGGCGCTGGTGACCCCGGCCTCGCGCAGCACCTCGGCCGCTCGCTCGACGGCGTAGCCTTTGCCGATCGCGCCCAGGTCCAGCATCACCCCTTCCCGGGCAAACTGGACGGTGAAGTCCGCCGGATTCAACTGGACCAGCCCCATGCCAACCTTCGCGCGCGCCTCCGCCACCTCGGCGGGAGCCGGGCAAGCGGCCCACCCCGCCCATGAACCCCCAGCAACGGACCAGCGGGGCCATGGTGATATCGAATGCGCCGCCGCTCTCCTCGCTTCAGCTTCTAGCGCCTGCTGCAACAGCGCGAACAGGCTCGGCGTGACGCGCACCGGACCGCGGGCCGCGCGTGCGTTGAGGTAAGCGATTTCGCTGCCGGATCGAAACAGGCTGAGTTGGTCCTCCAGTTGCTCGATCTCCCGCAGCGCCTCCTCGCCCGCCGCGCGCAACGCGACGGGATTCTCCCCATGCAGCACGATCTCGAATCGCGTCGCCATCGCATGGCAGGCGAGGGTGACGGGGAGCACGGGGGGAGGGGAGTATTGGGGGAATGGAGTGTTGGAGCAATGGGGTGAGGAAGGCGCGCTTCCGCCCCTCCATCACTCCATCACTCCGTCACTCCACCCCTCCGTTTCGGGCCTGGTCAGGAGAGCGGCAAGGTGCCGTAGGTGATCGCCTTCACCGTCGGTGCCGCCGTCCGTGCGTGATCTTGCGGGTCTTCTCGTCGAACAGGCAGGCGACCTTCAACCGGTCGGAAATTTCGGCCAGCGAGAGGACCGTCTGCACCCGGATGGCCAGGTCAATGTTCGCGTTCGGCTCCTTGCCGGAACGGATGCAATCGAACCAGTTCTTCTCGTGGACGCGGATGTCCTCGGGCTGCATGTCGGAGAAGGTTTCGGGGATCAATCTCGTCGCCGAACTCGCGCTGGGGCAGAGTTGGACCTTCCCGGCCGTGGCATCAATCTCCAGGTTGGCCTTGTGGCCATAAGAGGCTCAAGCCCGGGGTCGAGGCGTTCGACGGTGCAGCAGGTGACCATCATGACATAGCCGCTGGGGAACTCCGCCAGCAATTGCGCGTGCTCGGGCGTCTCCCGCTCGGGCGTGCCGGGCACGGTCCGGTCCACATGTGACAGTTGCTTGGTGCCGAGCGAGACGACCCGCATCGGGAACTCGGGGTTGCCGGTGGCCAGCAGCAGCGGATGCAGCCGGTGCGGCGCCAGGTCGCCCAGCGGGCCGGCGCAATACCGGTAATACTTGCGCCAGCGGTGGAATTGCTCGGCGCTGAAGGGGTCGCGGCGTCTTCACCGGCCCCAGCCAGCGCTCCCAGTCAATGTTCTCGGCCGTGCGTCTCGGTTTCGATCGGGTAATTCCATTCGCCGTTCAGGCTGTTGCGGGAATACCAGGCCTGCGCCCCAGACCAGCGTGCCGATCTTGCCGGCCTTGATCAACTCGGCGCACTTGTGGTAACCGCCCGCCGAACAGCCTTGCGAGCCCGACCTGGAAGACCTTGCCCGGTGCCCTTCACTTTGTCATAGACTTGGAACGCCTCGCCTAGGTAGCGCGTCAGCGGCTTCTCGCAATAGACGTGCCGGCCCGAGTCCAGCGAGTCAATCGTGGTCTGCGCGTGCCACGGGTCGTGCGTGGCAACCAGCACCGCGTCGATGTCCTTCCGGTCGAGCATCTTGCGGTAATCGTCGTGGACGTCCGAGTCCTTGAGGTTCGGCCTTGGCTTTGGCGAAATCGCGCCGCTTGTTGAACACGTCGGAGGCGGCCGACGATCACGGTGTTGTCCTGCATTGGCGTTTTCGTGGATGCCGACCAGGTGGTTCTGCCCGATGCCGAAGCCGACGCCGATGATGGCCACCTGGATGCGGTTGTTGGCCCCGGCGACGTTCGCCGAGGGCGCCTGGTTCTGGCCATAGACCGGCGTCCGTGAGCAGCGGCGTCGCGGCCATGCGGCCGCCGCGGCGGTAGCCGTGCGTTTGAGGAAGTCCCTGCGCGGAAGCGCCGAGGCCGGAGGAGTTGCATTCTTTTCCATAAATCAATTTGATAGCATTTGCTTGTCACAGCAATCATTTGACGAAGACTAGCCCAAAGTAATTCGGGGTCAACCCCACAAACTATCGCAGTGGTTCGGGCACCGACGCCAGCCATAAACCGACGCGCCCTGCTCCAACGCAAATCGGAAGACCTCACTGTCTGGCGCCGTAAACGAACTGCCCCCGACAGCTTCCGCCAGCTTGTCCCGCCGGGCCACGCATAGCCACCCGGTCTATCGTTGGCATGTGTACACAGCCAGCGCCAGCCGCCCACTTAGCCAATCCCATGACGGGTTGCTTTGAGCCCGCCAGTTTGCTTATTTGGTTTCGGGGGATAGATTGGCGGCTGAAGCTATGAGCGAAGCCATTATCTTTCAGAAGTTCCCCATCGTGCAGGCGGTGGAGGCGGGCACGTATTGGTGGTGTGCTTGCGGGCGTTCGAAAGGCCAGCCGTTCTGCGACGGGTCACACAAAGGGACGGGGCTGGGGCCGGTGGAGTCGGAAATTACCGAGGCCAAAACGGTCGCCTGGTGCGGGTGCAAGCACTCGTTGCATCCACCGTTCTGCGACGGAACGCACTCGACGCTTTGACGGAGGGAGAGTTGGCTGGCGTGAGGAGTTGCTGTGAGCCGGCCCGGCCCTTTCACGGCTGAGATTCCACCTTTTGCGTCTTCCGGACGCCTTCAGGGCTTCCGCTTAAATACCTGGCTCGGATCGGCGAGATTCAGCTCGGACAAGTCCAGGCCGACACCCGGCTCGCGCTCCTGGGCGATTTGAAGTTGCACGGCGATGCGTTTGACTGCCGGCGAGGCAAAGTATTTCACGGCGCCGACGCTCACCTGGGCCTTGAAGATAACCACCAGCAGGCAGTTGTCATCCACCGCCATGACGAAGATGCTGAACTTGTCGCCTTGCTGATAGACGCTATTGAAGCCGGTCTCATGGACCAGGCCGGCGATGGTCTGGTTGGCCATGTACGCGCCCGAGGCGAGCGCGGCGATGGTGGTGAGATCGAATTGGCGGGCATCGCCCTGACTGGTGATGAGAAAGCCGCCCTTGTCAATGATCAGGGCCGTGGTGGCGTCACTTTTCTCGATGACCTCGCGCAACTCCGCGTCGAGTCGCTCGATGTCTTCCTCGACCAATTGGGGCAAGGTGGCCATGTCATGCGTACTGCGGCGTTCCCTGGCTGACGAACTTGTGGAGCAACATGCGGGTGATCATGTTGAGCGTCTCGAAGACCCCTTCGCACTTGTGCGCCGTCGAGCCGAACGAGGGGACCTGGACCTCGCGGTTGTTCAACAGGAACTCCATGTATTCCACCGGCGCAACGTTCGGCAGGTCGCGCTTGTTGTACTGAAGCACGTAGGGGATGTCGGCGAGGTTGAGCCGGAGGGTTTTCAAGTTGTCTTCCAGGTTCGCGAAGCTCTCGACGTTCTCGGCCATCTTCTCGTATTGGGAATCGGCGACGAAGACGATGCCGTCCACCCCGCGCAACACGAGCTGGCGGGTGGTGTTGTAGATCACCTGGCCGGGCACGGTGTAGAGCTGGAACTTGGTCTTGAAGCCCTTGATGGACATGGCCTCGATGGGCAGGAAGTCGAAGAAGAGCGTGCGGTCGGAACTCGTTGCCAGCGAGACGAGCTTGCCTTTGTTGCCGGCGGCGGTTTGCACGTGGTCGTGCACCTGCACGAGGTTGGTCGTCTTGCCGCCCATTGCCGGGCCGTAATAGACGACTTTGACCTGCAGTTCTCTGGTTGCTTGATTGATAATGGCCATAAAGCTATTTGGGTCTGTGGTCCAGTTCCGCGGCCAGCGCCGCAAGTTGCGCCGTGGGCAGCGGCTCACCCGCCCGCCCGAACGCCGCGAAGAAGATTGCGTTCACCCGGAAGATCTTCCACGGCACGTTGCCCACCGTGAAGTTGACGTTGTTGAGTTCGCCCATCCGGAGTTCTTTGGTGCACTGATTGACTTTGCCGAAGATTTGAGGCAGGAACGCCGCCATTGTGTCACCATTGACTTCGGCCGGAAGCCGGTTGGCCACCATCAGCCCGTCGGGCAGGGCAATGAGCGCGCCCGCGACTCCATCCAGTGCCGCGGCGCGCGAGACCACTTCGTTGGGCGTGGCGTACTTCGCGACGAACCTGGTCCCGGGGGTGGGGCCGCGTCTGGTTTCGTCCTCCAGGATTTGAGCCCGGTCAGACGAGTCGTCCCAGACATAGAAGTTGGTATCGGCGGGCCTCGCTGCCGGAGAGCCGGCGGTGACCGCCTTGCCCGCGCTGCCAGACTCGGGTTGCGGGAAGCCAAAAAAGAGATTGGGGATTTCCTCATCCACCACGAGTCTCTTTTGCGCCTTGCCAGCCTCCTTCTGCCGGGCCAGAAACAAAGGCGCGACCAGTTTCAACGGCAGTTCGAGCACCAGACTATCGTGCGCGGACACCGTCGGCAGCGGCAAGGGCTTGATCCATGACCGCAGCGTTTTCCAGGTGAAAGCGACTCGCCCCTGCTTGAGGGCGCGCTCGACCATCTCGCCCGGCAAAGCCACCTTGGCGTCCACCAGGCTCAGTTGCACCAGTTCCTGGCGCACAGTTTCGGGCCAGCCTTCGGCGAGCGAGGTCAGGTTGACCAGCAGGGGACTGGGCTCACGCGACGGCTGGGGCGGCTCAGGAGCCGGCGCGGCCGGTGCGGGCGGGTGGCTGGGGCTCAGCTCGCGCGACGCGCGGGGGGCGGAGTCCACGACCGGAGGGGTGAGCGGCACCGCGGCCGGGGGCTGCGGCGTGGGTGCAAACGTAATCCCGGCGCGAGCCGGCGGCGCGGGCGGCTGGAGTGGCGGGGGCGCGGACGTAAATCCAGGGCGCATTTGAGGCGGAGCCGGCGCTGGGGCGAGAGCCGCAGCGTGGCGTGAGGGCGGGAGCGAGACAGGGGCGGATTCCGGCTTGGCCGGGCCTATCGAAAAGATCAGCCCCTGGTGCTGCGGGTCGAACGGGCTGGAAATGTCCTCGGGGACTTCAACCCGCTTTTGCACGCGCCGGCGCGTGATTAAAGCGGGGTTAAGCCGTGCCAGGATCTCCCCCAGCGGCAGCGTGACCATGACCTGATCGCGCTCGGGCTCGGGTCGGAAGAGCGTGGGCGCAGCCTGTCGCAAATCGCCGAAAGGAATCCGCACTGCCCCACGCGAGAGCTGCGCCAGGATTCGTTCAAGCGGAACGGAAATGGTCAGACTGCCGGCATCCGCATGTTTGAGCTGAGGCTGCAATTCCAGCGGCAGTCCGCTGAGGATGGGCTGCAAGGGCAATTCGACGCCCTTGCCATTTTGGTGAACGCCGTTGCCGGAAGGAGGCGAGGCGGCGGAGCGCGGCCCCATAACGATTGGACGCCTGGGCGCGGAGGCAGGACTGTCAACGCGCTCGGGCTGGGCTTCGGGGGGGGCCTCGACCAGCTTTCGGAGAAGATTCTTCAGGTGACCAAACATGTTAAGGCTTAGGAAGGGAGTGAGCGCACTCCTGGTTCGACCGACATTTCTGCCCCGCCGGAATCAAGGCCCGCAAAGCAATGTGGCCCCGCCCGGCATTAGCCTGCGACCGGTGCGTTGAGGGCGGCAAGCCGCCCCAACAGCTCGTTGGTGCATGATTCATTTCTTCAATTCCGGTTGAACTGCTTCTGGCGGGCTTTCGCGCAGGAATTATGCCAGAACTGCCCCAACGGCTCTAACGCCGCGCCGGGGCGCGCAGGTTTCGCGGCGTTCCCAGGGCAATGTCTTATCGCTGGACTGTTTGTCCTATTGCTGCCCTGCGGGGCGTTCCGCTCGCTGCCGGGGGCAGGCTCCCCGCAACGCCGCCGCCGCGCAATACGGGGCGAAGACAGCCGATTCCTTAAAAACTTCAGGCAAAAGGCCGACGGGGAATACGGTTTGCTACTGTAGGACCAGGAAAACCGTGTTTGGTTTTTTCAGGCTTGAATTTGCCTCATTACGGAGTTAGCGGTTGACGCAGGAAGCAATGGACAGACGCCCTAAGATTCTGCTGGCGGATGACAATCCGGATTTGCTGGACTTGTACCGGGAAATCCTGGGTCAGTTGCCCAGCCGGCCCGAGATCCAGACTGCCAGCTCCGGGACGCGGGCCATCGCGATGCTGGAGGCCGAGCCATTCCAGTTGCTGATCTGCGACCTGAAGATGCCGAAGATGGACGGCCTGCAGGTCCTGGCCATCGTGCGCCGCAAGTACCCGCACCTGCGCACCGTGGCGTTGACCGCGGAAGTAGATGAGCAGTTTCGTTCCCGCGCCTATGCCCTGGGGGTGGACCTGTTCTGGCATAAGCCCGGCACCGAGCAGGAAACCAAGATGTTCCTCGAGTGCATCGAGTCGTTGCTCGGGCGCGAAACCGGCAGCGGCTTCCGCGGGGTGCAAAGCAAGAGCCTGATGGACATCATCCAGTTGGAATGTATCTCCCAGAGCTCTTCCGTCCTGCGCATCACCAACGGCTTGCTCACCGGCAAGATCTGGATTCAAGGGGGCGAACTGGTGGATGCCGAAGCGGCGGACCTGCGGGGCGAGCCCGCCTTCCAAAAGATCCTTTCCTGGAAAGCCGGCAACTTCGAAATGCTCCCCACCGAGCCGAGCCGGCCCCGCACCATCTTTAAGTCCTACAACGCGCTGCTGCTCGAATCCGCGCAGGCCATGGACGAATCGAGCAGCCGAGCGGCGACGGAAGGCGCTACCCATTCGGCCACGTCGCTGCTGGCGCAAGTGTCGCGGGTCGAGGGAGTGGAGTTTGTGTTGGCGATGAAGGCCGGCGAGGGGGGCTACCAGGTCGCGCGCGGATTGGAGAACCCGGAGCGCATGGCGGCCTGGGCCCGGCAGAGCCTGGAACGATTCCGCCTGCTGGGAGACCGCCTGGGAGCAGGCCCGCTCGAACAGGTCGAGGGCTTTGGCCCGCAACGCCACGTGGTGCTGGCCTGCGAAAATGAAACCGAGTTTTGCGTCGGCTGGCAGCACTCGCTGATGCCGGAGCAGGTCCGCGGCATGATGAAGAAGCTTTTAGCGCTATGGGCCTCCTGAGTCTCTTCGCCAAGCCGGAAGCCACCCTGCTGCGCCTGCCTTCGGGCAGTTTCACCGTGGACCGGGAAGGCTGCGTGCTCATGGGCACCTTGCCTTCGAGCTTTCCCCCCGCTCTCGTGAAGGACATCGCCCGGCAGGTGCGCACCACCTTCAGCGAGGCGGCGAACGCGCACCTGACCCTCGCCGAACTGGTCATCAACTACCCCAGCTTGAAAATCTCCGCCCGCGAACTGCGGGGCGGTGCCATTGTGTTTCTCTGCCCCAAAGCCCCCGCCTCACCCATGCGCCAAAGCTAGCTGCATCAGCCTATGAGCAACCCGAGATTGGACCAACTCGTTGACCAGGTGGAAAACTACATTGAGTGCTGGAAACAGTTCAATAACTTCGTCAACCTGGCGCGCGCCAAGAAGTTCAGCCAGGAAGACGACGACCAGTTCCTGGAAGTCAAGAGCGTCCTGATCCAGCAGTTGGAACTGATCCTGGCGGCCGTCGAAGTGGCCTCTCCGACCCGGGAGGAGATTCACGCCCTGATTACCGAGGCCCCTTCCCTGCGCTACCTGAGCGAAATGAACGAGGGCGCCTTGCGCTCTTTGGAGAGCCAGTGGCACAGGATTTATATCGGCTGGCACGCTATTCTGGGACAACTGAAGGTCCGCCAGCGAGGCGAGGAATCCAAGTCCGCCATCGGCTCCGTCTTCCGGAAAAAGAAGAAGTAGGGCGCGGATCGGTTGACGCTCGGGTGGAGGGCGCACCGTCTCTGGCTGGCGGAGGCCACAAATGCGAAACGGCGGCCAAACCGGTTGCCTCCTTGCCCCTCCCAACACCTCCCGAGCCTGGGACGGTTCGCCGCCCCGCCCCGCCAGGCGGTCCGGAAATGCGCAATCCCCGCTTGCGAGCCGGCATTAGCCGGTGTTTATTCTAAGCAGGGCGTAAGGAAATGAACGAGCCGAAGGCTAAAAGTGTGGTAACCGGGCAGCGTAGCGGGGCGTTAGTCTATGTGGTGGATGACGAACCAATGCTGTTGGAACTTGCCTCGGTGATCCTCGAGCCGTTGGGTTACGACATCAAAACGTTCCGTTCCCCGGAGGCTGCCCTCGAGGCCTTTACGGTGGCCGACCCGCCGCCGGCCCTGATCATCACCGATTACGCCATGCACACTATGAACGGCCTCGAACTGGTGGAGGCGTGCCGGAGGGTTCGCCCGCGGCAAAAGACCCTCCTGGTCAGCGGCACCATAGGACCGGAGATTTTCGATCATGCGCCGGCAAAACCGGACTGTTTCCTGGCCAAGCCGTATCAGTCGAAGCAACTCATTGACGCGGTGGCCACCACGCTGGCGGCTTAGAGGATGGACGTGCGTTATCGGTAAGGGTCCTTTAGACTACGGAGCAACAACAATCAGGTGTTTATGAAGAAGATTATCATTCGTCTGCTCATTGCGCTCGTTGTGGTGGTGGTCGTGGCGGTCATAGCCGTCGGGCTGTTCCTGGATGCGGGAATTAAGCGCGGGATTGAGACTATCGGGCCCAAGCTGACGCAGACCTCCATCAAACTCCAATCCGTCAGCCTGTCGCTGCTGTCCGGGTCGGGCGCGATCAAGGGCCTGGTGGTGGGCAATCCCCAGGGCTTCAAGACCCCTTCCGCCATCAGCGTCGGCAGCGCCAGCCTGTCCATCAAACCCGCCTCCCTCCTCTCGGACAAGGTCGTCATCCGGTATATCAATCTGCAAGACCCCGAGATCACCTTCGAGACGGACCTGCGGGGCAACAATTTGAAGCAGATCATGGCGAACGTGCAAGCCGCCACGGGCGGCGGCGCCAACCAGCCCGCCCAGCCCAAAGAGGCGGCCCCGGCCGAGCCGGCGAAGCCGGGCAAGAAGCTGGAGGTGGATGACTTTGTCATCAACGGCGCCAAGCTGCACGTCAGCGTGACCGCCCTGGGCGGACAGGAAGTCACCCTCCCGCTGCCCCCCATCCACCTGGAGAATCTGGGCACGGGCCCGGAAGGCATTACTCCGGCCGAGTTGACCAAGGTCGTGCTGGCGGCCATCGAATCCGAGGCGGCCAAGGCCGCCTCTGGCGCGGTAGCCGATCTCGGCAAGAGTGCCGCCAATGTCGTGAAAGACGTAGGCGGCCAGGGTAGCAACGTCCTTCAGAACGTCACCAAGGGAATTGGCGGCCTGTTCAAGAAGAAATAGGCCTACTGCACCGGCACGAACACCGCGCACACCGGCGCGCCGACGCTGACCGTTTGCCCGGTGGGGCTTCAGTCGGCCGGTCTTGCCGTCAATGCGGAACACCACCACGTTGTCCGAATCCTGATTCTCGACCAGCATCCATTGGCCGGTCGGATCAATCGCAAAGTGCCGCGGCGTCTTGCCCTCGGAGGATTGATACTGCACCCACCGCAGCTTCCCGCTCCGCGCGTCGAAGCTAAACACCCCGATGCTGTTGTTCCCGCGATTCGAGCCATAGACGAACTTGCCGGACGGATGAACCTGCACTTCCGCCCCCGACTTCTGGCCGGTGTAGCTGTCGGGCACCGTTGAGACGGTCTGCAACTCCTTCAAAGCGCCGCGCTTGGCGTCGTAGGCAAAGGCCGTTAGCGTCGCCCCCATTTCGCTGATCAGGAACACATAGCGGCCGGACGGGTCGAAAGCCAGGTGGCGCGGGCCGGAACCGGGCGTGACCGCCGCATAGGGTGGATCGTTCGCCACCAGCCCCGCCTTGGCCGGGTCCAACCGATAGACGAGCACCTGGTCCAAACCCAGGTCGCAGGCCAGGGCGAACCGATTGCCCGGATCGGGCGTGATGAAATGGGCGTGAGGTCCCGCCTGGCGCTGCGGGTTCACACTCGAACCCCGGTGCTGAACGACCGTGCCCGGCTCTCCCAATTCCCCCGTCGCCTCGATGGGGAGTGCCGCGATGCTCCCGCTGCCATAATTGGCGACCAGCACACATTTACCCGTCCGGTCCACGGACAAGTGGCACGGCCCGGTGCCCCCGGAGCGCTGCCGGTTGAGCAACCGGAGCCGGCCCGTCTTCTCGTCCACGCTGAACGCGCTCACCGCGCCGACCTTTTTGCCGTCCACAATGCTCGTCTCACCGACCGCATAGAGGAAGCGCCCGTTGGGATGGACCGCCAGGAAACTCGGGCTGGCCGTGGCCACCGCCAACTCAGGCGTCGCGAGTTGGCCGGTAGCGGTGTCGAAGCCGGCAACATAAATGCCCTTGCTCCTGGCACCGGTATAAGTGCCGAAATAAACCCGCAGCGGGCTGCCGGCGGGAATGGTGGTTGCGGACATGCCGACAGGATACAACATCCCGCAGGCGAGCACAGGCCAAAAGAAGCGGCAGCACGGCAGCAGGTTCATCCCGCTAGAAAACACGAACCCCCGCCTTTTACAACCAGGAAAACAGGTCCCGGGGCTCCCCGGGCGCTTCTCGACAGTCCCACCAAGCGACAGGCTCCCAAATCCGAAATCCGAAACCTGAAGGCCGAAAGAAGGCCGAAGTCCGAAGCCCGAAGTCCGAAAAGCCTGCTCTGGCCCCTCTGCTAGCGCTGATTGAGCCGCTGCCGGCTGGGCCGCAGGCCCAGGCGCAGGGATGGAGCAGGTTCGCCTTTCGGGTTTCGGACTTCGGCCTTCTTTCGGCCTTCGGGTTTCGGGCTTCGGGTTTCCAGCCTTTGGCTGCCCGAAATGGTGGTACTAATAAGAAGCGCCCGGGCTCCCCCGCCCCTCTCCCCAGACGCTGACGACTGCCGCCCGCGCCCCTCTCTTCCGCAACCACCAGGTAGTGACCATGTAGTCACCAGGTAGTGACCAGGTAGTAGGCCTACTACCTGGTCACTACCTGGTGACTACATGGTCACTACCTGGTCACTACCTGGTCCCAGCGCAAGACAGACCCCAGAGTGGCTGAGCATCGGACATCCGGGGGTGTCCGGGTTGGCTATTGCAAAGGCGCTCAGAGCGCCGCCGCCTCCCGCCAACTGGTCAACGGCTGCTCGAAACAGGACATCGTCACTTATCGTGGTTTGCCCCGTCTAAAGGCCGGCCCTTTCAACGGTCTGACACCGCCCTTGAAAGCTGACGATACGAGTCAGCGGCGGCGGGTCGAGCGTGTGCAATCTGAACGGCAAGGCGCAATCCGGCGCCGCCTGCACGCAGTTGTTCGGCGCCGCAATTACCTCTGAGAGTTGGTCGGAGTGGCTTTCGACGCGGGTAGGGGCAGTCGCACGCGGTCGGGCTCAGAGCGCTGGTACCCAGAAGGAGGAGGGCGAGCGGGGATCCCTGGCAGAGGACTTTTGTTGCTGAGGTGCTCGGGGAGCTGCGAGAGCAGAAACCCGGGCCGTGAGGGCACTTCCAACTGCCACTTCCAAAACTCCCAGGAAAGCACTTCATCCTGACCTTTCTTGTCTAACGATGACGAGAAAACCCAGCGTTCTTTGTTGGTAATCGAGATATAACCGTTAAGTGGCATGACAACTTTCAAATGGTGCCGGTCTCGTGGGGAAGGCGGCGCCGCCGCCGCTGCCCCGAGGGAATACTCGCCAGGAGGAATCTTGATCGTGATGGACTGCTTCGCAGGTATCTGCTCCCATACCGGGCGCGCGAGGTGCCGCACCTCGTTGGTCATCGAGCCCATGCGCGTCGCTGATGGAGCCGAATTTGTATGTCGTGCCGCGAAGCTTTCCGGCGGCGGGAGCATTGGCGGCTTTAGCGACTCACGAAGCGTTAACGTCAAGGCCGTGTCGCTGCAGTTGCTGATGGTGACGGACACATCGGTGGTATCAGTCTGGCCTTGTGCCGCCAGCGCGCAAGCCGTGGCAAGCGTTACCACCGCGACTCGTCTTGCAGAACAGCATGACATTCGTGTTCCTTTCTCCAATCGTCAGTTGTGGGCAATGTCACCCGAACGCCGCGCCTCACCTACCGCCGCCGGAGCGGGAGGTTGAGCGCAGATGCGATACCCGAACTCGCCCGATTTGCCGAGCGGAAAGCGCAGGCGGCGGTTAGGTGCAGGCGCTTTGTGTGCGCCTGACATGGGCGTGAACTGATGGGGTGACCCGCCTTCGCTGAAAGCTTCGGCGAGGCCGGGAAGTCCCCTATGTGTGGACACGGCTGTCGGGCCTCTCATAACGAGGGATACGGTCGCCAAAACATTAGACCGAGGCAACTGCGAAATCGCGAGGTTTCGCCCGTCCCGCCGTAGCTTTAGCGAAGGCGGATGGGAAGGAAGCCAGAGGTCAAAGCTGATGAGCCGACGAACAGAAAGACCATACGAGGTTGACGGAGCGGACAAGCTGGCACAACACAGCGCTGTCCGGTGTTCAGCTCCGGCCTCGTCCCGCCGTAGCCTTGGCGGAGGCGGAAGATAAATGGTCCGGTTGTGCAGCGAGAGTTCACGTTCTTACTCAGGGAGACCTGCCATCACGCCCCGTCGGCAACGGCGGGAGTGAGGGTCAGCAATGGCCCCCGAGCGTTGGCAGGAGTCAGCCGAGGCCGTAGTACCCAGAGCCACGAGCCGGGTAACACCGGAGGGCCTCACAGCTCGGGAAGGGCTGAACTTGGCAGGCAGAACACGACCCTCGGTGGTCTTGATCCCGGGGCGATGAAGCTCATTGGCCGAGCACTGGGCAGCGATCCCCGTGGCAGAGAAAGAGCGGCTGCTCTATCCGTTAGGACTGCCAGGAACCGCCGGACGCGGACCCGCATGTCCGGCTTGTCTCGCCATGGCGCCAGCGGCGGCGGATGGTGTGGGAGGCGGGGGGAGAAATCCCCCCGCCGACCAGATTAGCGGCCATAACGGTTCTTGATTACAGCAACCAGGGCGGTCAGCACCAGCGAATAGAACACAACGACTGGCAGCAGGAACACAGCGCCAGCCCACACGTCGGCCTCAGACCGCGCGGGAATGGGAAAGACCTCATTGAGCAACGAAACAGGCCAGTACAGGATCCAGACCGATTCGTAGTCACGGACCAGGGCGACGTAGAGAATCACACACTGGACTGCCGTCGCCAACAGAAAGAGCATGCCGGTCCGAAACACCCTGCGCTTTCTTTCGCTTGACGACGCGCCACAAAAGAACAAGCCAAAAAGAGCCGCTGCGACAAGCAGGCCCGAAGTGATGGACAGCAAATTAAACACGGACTACCACCGCTAACGGGTTGGGTCAGGCGCGCCGGACCACTGGCTCAGGATAAACCCAACCGCGTAGTCCGGCGTCGCCTTCACGCAGTTGTTAAGCATTTCTGGTCCTCTCTCTCAATGCCTGCATGAACTCCGGATTGGCTCGTACATCTCTCAGCGGCAAGATGTAGCTGGTGTGGGTAGGGGTCAGGAGGAATATGTGCTCTGCTGTCTCATAACGGCGTAGAACATCCAGCTTGGTAGAAGCCGACCCAGCACCGTTTGATTCCTGAAATTCGGAGTCGGTGATGGTAAAGGTGTGCTCTCCCAGAACGGTCCCCGGACGATTGGGCAATAAAGCAGTCAGACCGAGCGAGAGAAAAAAGATGATCGCGCTGAGAATCAGCGCGATCAACGAGGTCATGGTCAGGGCGACGGCAAACGACATGCCGTGTGCAGCGTAGTTACTCGGAAACGCAACCCACGCAAACAGAGCAGCCATCGGTAGGTAAATCAGCCACACCTTACGAATCCGGACAATAGCAAATCTCCGGAGCTTCGAATAATCCTGTTTTGTGAGCTGGGCTTTGACTTGCATATCTTGCTTAACGCCCGGTGTGAGGGGTGGGGGCCAGCCGCCACTGACGCCCGAATTGTGAGTCACCTAAACGGCTGGCCCCCATCCGCTCCACACCTTGGTTAGGTGTGCTCTCGTCGTTTGCAAACATAGCCAATTCCGAACCCAACGAGACCATAGATGGCCGAAGCCATGAGCGCATACACAAAAATCACGCCATGCGTCTGCTCGCCAAAGGCGCGTGAAAGCCAGCCCAAGATGGACTGGAGTGGCGCGGTCACGAGACACAGTGGCAGATAAGAAAGCGGAGAGTAGAAGAAGAAGTGCCCGCCGAGGCACCAGTTGTGCAGCAGACTGGCGACCCATCCGAGGATCGGGATGGCCGCTAGACCGACCGACCATGTGAGTGGCCCGCGCATTCGCACCTAACGATCAGTATGTTTGGGCCAAAGACCGTGCATTGGCTCGTGCACGGTTGACTTTTGTAAGGAGTGGTATTTGCAGAGGGTTATGAAGGCAGACCTGCGAATTGCTATTAAGGACTACCGCAGAAAAAGGAATCTGAAGATCCTGCTGTTCGAGCCACCGTTCCCCGGTCGGCGGTTCCTGGTGCGGATGAACGGGCGCCCTGGCCGGCCGGTGGCGGGCCGGTGTCGTTGACGCGCCTGATGACGGCTTTGCGCAAGGCACTGGTGAGGGCAGGAGGTGGCCACCGCTGACCTGGATTACGCTCACGGGTGCATTGAAGCGAGTGACCCGGGTTTCGGCAAGCGCATTTCTTCCGTGCGTGAAAGAAAAGCCCTCTTGAAGGTGCTGGACGGGAAAGAGCAGCGCGGTGATTTGCGCTCCCGGCATTTGGGTGCAATGGTAGCGGAGGTCCCGGCGCGCTCCCCAACTGGCCGCCGGGGCCGCCAGGATTCAACAATATCCGCTATGATTGATGCCAAGCCGGAGGACGGCCTATCGGTCTCACGCCGGGCGTTTCTGAAGACGTTCGGCACCAGCGCCGCGGTGGCCGCCGCGGGCCAGCTTGAGACGGTGGCCCAGGAGTTGTCCAAGGCCGACGCGGAAAAGCTGCACGGGCCGGGCGCGGTGCCGGTCACGCTGAACGTGAACGGCAAGACCCTCAAGCTGCAATTGGAGCCGCGCGTCACCTTGCTGGAGGCGTTGCGTGACCATTCGGCAGTGACGGGCCCCAAGGAAGTCTGCGACCGCGCCACCTGCGGCGCTTGCACGGTCCTGCTCGATGACACGCCCATTTACGCCTGCTCGAAACTGGCCATCGAAGCGCAGGGCCACGCCATCACCACCGTGGAAGGGTTGGCGAAGAATGGAGAGCTTAGTCCCGTGCAGCGGGCCTTCGTCGCCGAGGACGCGCTCATGTGCGGCTATTGCACTCCCGGCTTCGTCATGAGCGTCACCGCCCTGCTCGAGAAAGAATCCGCACCCGACGCCCGCGGAGGTGAAGGCCGCCTGTTCCGGGAATCTTTGCCGCTGCGGCACGTATCCGCGCGTGATGCAGGCCGTGTTCAGGGCCGCCGGCGTTCCCACCGCCAGCAAGACGGAGGTGATCTCGTATGCCAGCCTGGCCTGAAAAGCGGACGTGGATCGGGTCTCACGCCACCCGCGTGGACGGGCCGGCCAAGGTCACCGGCGCGGCGAAATACACCTCGGATGTCCAACCCGAGGGCTGCCTTTACGGCATGATCTTCCGCTCGAAATGGCCAAAGGCAAAGATCAGGAAGATCAACCTCGATAAGGCGCTCAAGGTGCCCGGCATCAAGGCGGCGGTGCTGGCGCGCGACGGCGAGCGCACCGTCCGCTATTACGGCGAGGAACTTGCGGCGGTGGCCGGCACCAGCAAACAGGCGTGCCTGGACGCTTTGAAGGCCATCGAAGTCCAGGCCACACCCCTGCCCTTTGTGGTGCATGAGGAAGCCGCACGGGAAGAGTCCGCGCCCCGAGTCTGGGAAGACTCGCCCAATCTCTCCAAGCCGAGCGTTAATGAGCGGGGCGACGTAGATAAAGCTTTCCCCGAATGCGCGGCGGTCGTCGAGGGCTTCTACACTACCCCCGTCCAGATTCATCACCCGCTCGAACCGCACGGCAATACCGTCTCCTGGAATGACGCCGGCGTCACCGCGTGGTCCTCGACCCAGGGCGTATTCAGCGTTCGGGAGGGGCTGGCTTCCCATCTCGAGGTTCCGCAGAACCAGGTGCGCGTGATTTGCGAGAACATGGGGGGCGGCTTCGGCTCCAAATTCGGCCCCGGCGTCGAGGGCGGGCTGGCGGCGAAGCTTTCCAAGGCGGCGGGCGCGCCGGTCAAGCTCATGCTGACGCGGTTCGAGCAGGCGCTGGCGGTCGGCAACCGGCCTTCCAGCTTCCAGAAGATCAAGCTCGGCGCCACCGCGGACGGCGCCTTGCACGCCTTCGAGTTCGAGAACTACGGCACCGCGGGCATCGGCAGCGGCGGTGTGACGGCGGGTGGCGGTAGCGGCGTCGAACTGCATGCGCCCTACATCTACCGGGTGCCCAATGTCCGCGCCAAACAGTCCGCCGTGGCAGTGGATGCCGGTTCGGCGCGCGCCTTTCGCGCCCCGGCCGCCCCGCCGTCGTCTTACGGCATGGAGGCGATCATGGATGAACTGGCCGTGAAGCTGAACCTGGACCCGGTGGAGCTGCGCATCAAGAATGACCCCTCCGAGGTCCGCCGGAAGCAATACCGCCTTGGCGCCGAACGATTTGGCTGGAAGGAAAAGTACCACAAACCCGGCGCCTCGGCCGGAGTCGTCAAGACCGGCGTGGGCTGCGGCGGGGCGACGTGGGGCGGCGGCGGAAACCGCCATGCGCGGGCCGAGGCGCAAGTCAACCCGGATGGCAGCGTCGAAGTCCGCTGCGGCACGCAGGACCTCGGGACGGGCACGCGCACGCTGATCGCGCTGGTCGCCGCCGAGATGCTCGGCTTGACCCCGGAGCAAATCCGGGTCGAGATCGGCGACACGCGATTCCCTTACGGCAACAACAGCGGCGGCAGCACGACCGCCGCCTCGGTCTGCCCGGCGGCTTATGACGCCTGCACGAAAGCGCTGGCGGAACTACAGGAGCGGACTGGTGTGAAAGACGCGCGCGGGCCGAATTGGCTGGGGGCGTGCAAGAAGCTGGGGGTGAACCCGCTTGTTGTGTCCGGTCAATGGCAGGAGGGCCTGTCCTCGAGCGGCGTCGGCGGCGTGCAGTTTGCCGAGGTCGAGGTGGACACCGAAACCGGTTTCGTGCGGGTCAAGAAGGTCACCTGCGTTCAGGACTGCGGCCTGGTCGTCAGCAAGCTCACCTGTGAGAGCCAGGTCAACGGCGGCATCATCCTGGGCATCGGCTACGCCCTTTACGAGGAGCGCGTCATGGACGAGCACACCGGGGTGATCCTCAACCCGAACTTCGAGACCTACAAGCTGCCCGCGCTGGCTGACATGCCGGAGATTGAGATTGTCCTCATGGACATGCCCGAGCGCGGGGTGATCGGCATCGGCGAGCCGGTCACCATCCCCACCGCCGCGGCCATCGCCAATGCCGTGGCCAACGCGCTCGGCGTGCGCGTCCCCAGCCTGCCCATGACCCCCGCGCGTGTCCTAGCCGCCCTGGGCAAGACAGGAGGAACCGCATGAAGCCGTTTGCTTACGCCACCGCCCTTACGCCAGCCAGCGCCCCCCAACTGCTCGGGGACGACGGCCGGTACCTGGGCGGCGGAATAGACTTGCTCGGTGAGATGAAGGAATACATCGCCGAGCCGCAGGTGCTGGTCAACGTCAAGGCGCTGCCCGGCCTGAACCGGATCGAACCCGGGGAGAAGGTCTGGAGCATCGGCGCCAATGTGACCGTTGCTGAGCTTGAAGACCACGAGGGGTTGAAATTCACCTTCCGGGGCTTGCAGCAAGCCGCCGCCGAAGTCGGCTCCCGCCAAATCCGCAACGTCGCCACCGTCGGGGGAAACCTCGCGCAGCACTCGCGCTGCTGGTATTACCGCCAGCGGGACCTGCACTGCCTCAAACGCGGCGGTGACACCTGCTACGCCCGCGAGGGCGAAAACAAGTATCACAGCCTGTTCACCGGCACCACGTGCATCAGTCCGGTCGTGTCAAACCTCGCCCCGGCCCTCGCCGCGTTGGACGCGACCATCATCGTGCAACGCGGCGGCAAGCCCCAGCGCATGACCATCGCCGAGCTTTACGCCAAGGCCTGGGACAACCCGACTGTTCACAATTCGCTGGAGCCGGGCGACCTGGTGCTGAAAGTCGAGCTGCCCGTCCAGGGGCGTCGCAGCGCCTATCTGCAAGTGAGCGAGAAGGCGATGTTCGATTGGGCGCTGGTCAGTTGCGCGGCGGCAGGCAGGATCGAGGGCGACCGGATCAGCCAGGCGCGCGTCGTGCTGGGCGCGGTCGCGAACGTTCCTTACCAGGTCCAGGCCGCCAATGATTTGATGGAAGGAAAGGTGCTGGATGACCAACTCGCCGACCAAGTAGCCGACGTTATCCTCAAGAAGGCCCAGCCTCATTCCGACAATGGCTACAAGATACCCATCGCCCGCGCCTTGATTCGGCGCACGCTGATGCAACTCAAGACCTGACCATGAATCCCGGCGGCACCTGCAAGAAACTGCGCACCAAGAGCATGTTCATTCCCGCGCTGGAGGATCAAGCCCTCGGCCAGCCCGGGCAAAAGCCCGTCCGCTCCAGCCACTGCTGGTGCAACCGCACGCTGACCGAGACCGGCCCCGACGACCGCCCGGTAGGGTTCGACGCGTGCAACCCCTCGCGGCCCTGTTTCGAGGAGTAGCGGCGGCTGCGAACTGCAGGTTCACAGAAGCCAACGAAGAGAACGAAGGCGGGAGCGGGTTTCTGTCAGGTGCGCCCTGTTCAACGGGCGCGTCTTGTTAGTACCCACCATTTCGGGCAGCCACAGGCCGGAAACCCGAAGGCCGAAACCCGAAGGCCGAAAGAAGGCCGAAGTCCGAAACCCGAAAGGCGGCCCTGCTCCATCCCCGTGCCTGGGCCTGCGAGCCAGCCGGCAGCGGCTCAATCAGCGCTAGCAGAGGGGCGAGAGCAGGCATTTCGGACTTCGGGTTTCGAACTTCGGCCTTCTTTCGGCCTTCGGGTTTCGGATTTCGGATTTGGGAGCCTGGCACTTGGGAGGTACTGTCGAGAATTCGCCCCTGTCCAACGCCGCGGCACAAAACCCTTCGTTTCCTTCGTTCGCTTGGTGTACAAAGATTCATCCTCCCCGGCTCAAACGGATCATGGCCGAATCCAACCCTCCTGTTCGAACTGGGGCTTGAGCTCGGCTGCGATGACCTTGGCCGTCGCCCGGGCCCGGCCTGGAACCCCGGAACCGCCGCTCGCTTCCCCGTACGCTTTGATGCCGCCGCCGACGAGCAGCCCTACCGGGTTGGCGGTGACGATGAACCCCACCACCCCCAAGGCTTCGCCTGGGCTCTTGTTGCCGCCGGCGTCCACTTTGGCCGTGCCGAGCCGGCGCAAACCCTTGGCCGTCATCTGGTAGGCTTCGACCGCCGTCCTCAATTGCGACGAGCCGGAGCCGAACCCGATGCAGATGCGCTGCGCGGCGCTGCCTTCGTCGAGCGCGATGAAGCAGCCTCCAATGACCAGATCATTGGTCTCCGGCTGCGTTTGCCGGGTCGGCCGCTCGGCAGGTAATCCCATGTCGCGGACGCGCCTGACGAGCGCCGCCGCCAACTCAGCGCCGGCCTGGCGGCCAACCACGATCTCCGCCGCAGTTTGCCGCCGGGCGGGACGGTAGCTCGGGTCGGCGAAGGCGGAGGCGGGCGACACATCGGCGGGGGTGGCGGCGAAGTCATAGACCCAGATGTGATTGGGTCGGGGAAGCCTGCCGTTCACGAGCGGCTGGCTGCTGATGAACTCTGTGGTAGCGCACCCGGCGAAGACAACCGAGACCAACAGGCACCAGAGGACCATCCGGATTCCTCTCCGCAGCGGAGTGCCCGCCCTGTCAGCGTAAGGTAATCTGGCAAGTAGATCAGCCCGCATCCCGGCACCCCTCCAGTCATTCGGCGAACGAATAACTCCCCGATTCCACCCCATAGATGGCTGCTCCATTCTCCATGCGAAGGAACCTCACCCCTTCGGCCTGCGAGGCGGGCTTGCCGGACTCGGTGACTGCGGCGGCATCCTTTGCCGGCATGAACACGAGGGCGGTGGTATTGGCCGGGATAGCGACGTCGAGGCGCAACCGGCCACCCTCAGAATGGTTCGCAAAGGCTCTTTCATTCGATTCAGCTACCGCCCGCCTTGAGCTACTTCGTCACCGCCTCCGGTTGGAGCCAGCCTTGGCTTCGCATCCATTCAGCAGCGCGTTGAGGCCAGGTTGTCACCAAATCCCGGGTTGGACGAAGCCCATAGCCGTGCCCGCCGACGGGGTAAACATGCAACTCACAGGACACCTTGGCTTTGTGCAGCGCGGCGGCATAAAACAGGGCTGTTTCCACTCGCACCGGGTCGTCTTCCGCCATGGCGATGAAAGTCGGCGGCGTGTTCGAAGTGATGTTCAGCTCCGGCGCGATTTTGTCATTCTCCGCTTTGACCGTGAGGTAGGCGGGATAAACGAGCAGCGTGAAGTCCGGGCGGCAGCTCGCCGTATCCGCTTCGTCCACTGCCGGATAAGTGCGGTGGTCATAATTATTGCTCAGCGCCGCCGCGAGGTGCCCTCCCGCCGAAAACCCGATCACCCCGATCCGCTTCGGGTCAAACCCGTAAGCCTTGGAGTGATACCGCAACAGACCCAAGGCGCGCTGCGCATCCTGCAATGGCGCCGCATACTTCTCCCGACCCGCACGCGGTGGAACACGATACTTCAGGAGTGCGCCGGTAATTCCCAGCGAGTTCAGCCATTGGCAGACCTCGGTGCCCTCCAAATCCATCGCCAGGATCCGGTAGGCGCCGCCCGGGCACACCATCACTACCACCCCGGTATCCTTTTCGGGTGCGGGACGATAGAGGGTTAAGGTGGGCTTGGAGACATTGCTCAACCGCACGACCGGCTTGCCGGCCACCTGGCCGTCGGTTGGCTTCGTTGTGTCATGCTCTTCGCCGATTTCCCCCTGATCGCCTGGGGCCACTCCCGGCCAGAGCACAATGACTTGGGGTGGTTGCGCGGCAGGCAACGAACTATTGCATAGCCAACCCAGGCAGGCACATGTCAGAACCAGTTTCAGGCGAGTTGTCATGCCTTGGATCAAAGCTGTTCTCTCCCCCTCAGTCAAAGATAATGGCGCCTCGCCGTCGTTGATGGAATGGCCGTGCTGGCCTTGGCCGTACGCTGATACCCCCGCTGGCCGACTTCGTGCGGGGTTGGAGGAATGGGTGCCGAAAAGCCCGGCTTTTGAGAATCTGGAGTCTGCCTTGGCCGATTGGCCGGCTGCGACATTTGTGATTTACCCGGCAACGAAGGCGGGGCATAGTCGTTCACGGCTTCATTAAATCCTTACGCGTATGAACAAGCCGTTGCGAGTTCCCGTACTGGGCAGCCTTTGCGCCGCGGTCGCCATGCTCTCTAGCCGGTTGTGGCCGGCCGGCTTCCACCGCCTTCGCCCCGGCGCCGCCCGGCCCGGCCGACTTGGGAACGGTTACGGGCCTGTCCACGCCGCCACCCGGGGCGATCGTGTTCGACCTGAAGGTACCGGCCCCAGACCGGCGCGGCGGATGACATCCCCTATCGTGCATTTTATGGATATGGGGGTTCTGAGGCGGAAGCCAAGACCAACCCCTTCCTCCAGGACGTGCGCAAGCGAGCTTCCGGCCTGCATAACGTCAGCAACTTCGCTTTGACCGGGCGCAAATGGTCGGCGGTGGAATGCCATCAGCGCCAGGCGTGTGCGTTCTACTTCGACCTCAATGCCGACGGCAAGTTCTCAGAGGACGAGCGCATCCTGCCCACCCGCAAGGAGGACCAGGGCGTCGAGTTCATTACCCCGGATTTTGCGCAGCCGAGGGAGGGCGGCCAGCCGATGCTGTGCCGGGTGCTGCTCCGAGTGAATTTCTACCCGGGGAGTTCCGAGCCGAACTGTATCTGGAGCCCGGCGGCACTGTTGGAAGGTTCGACCACGCTGAATGGACAGACCACCCGCTTGCTGCTTTACGCCAGCCAACCGGGCGGCGGGTTTGATCAATACGGCCGCTCCGCTTATTCCCTCTTGCTGGGCGACCAGGCCAAGCCTGTGGCGGGCACATACATTCCCCGCGAGATGCTCAGCAGCCTGATCGCCACCGAGGGTCAGTTTTACCATCTGACACTTCAGGGGCACTATTCCAACGGTCTGCCGGCCAGGGTATTGCTCGTTAAGGACACCTCGCCTACCGGCGCGCTGGCCGTAAAGCTTGAGGGCTCCAATGCGCTCCAGGCCACCTTCTCCTCGCTGGACCTGCGCGGAGCTGAAGACAAGACCATCTTCCTGCGTGTTGGCGCCTCCAAAGAGCGAGTGACGCTGCCGGTGGGCGCTTACGTCCTGAACAACGGCATGGTCTCTTACGGCACGTCGAACGGGCAGGATTGGGAAGTGTCCTTTTCGGAAGGTCCTCTTGCCACCGTGAAGGCCGGTCAGGTCTCCGAGCAGGTGTTGGGTCAGCCGACCCTCAAGGTGCGCGCGATCAAGGAACAAGACCGCTACACGTCAAACGCGGATGAGTCGGCTACGTTTAAGCAAGGGACGCGAATCTACCTCGAACCCAGGATTGTTGGTCAGAACCACGAGGTGTTCGGTCGTTTCCGGCAGAGCACGGCGGCAAGGGGCCAGAAGACCGATCGTCCGCCCCGAATCACCATCACCGGGTCTGACGGCAAGGAACTGGTGTCCAAAACCATGGACTATGGCTGAGGCGGGACCTGTGGGCTCTCATGGGGAGGGCCGAAAGTACCGGCTGGGCGCTACACTGTCCGGATGGTCCAGGAAACCGGTCCGTTGGCCGGCCAACTCACAGGCCAGCTCGAACTGCGCATCGAGTAATCCCGCCGACGAAGCACGACGTCTGATTGCGACTGCCGTCACGGTGGAAATCTTCCACATCGTGCGAGATCACGAGCCTTTCAATCTTACTTTTAGCAGCCCGTCAAAAGCGCCAGAGGACAGGCGCAGTCCAAGACGCTTCGCGTTTTCTGGCGCGCGCGTTAGCGTCTTGGACTGCGCCTGTCCTCTGGCGCCATGGCCCGCAAGTGTCCACGGAATTCTGAGACACCACCCTAGACGTGGGCCAATCGAAGTCTGACTTCGCTTCCCGATGGCAACTGGAATCGGCGGCAGCCGGTAGGCACCGGCCCGGAAGCGGGTGGCAGGTCCACCGCTTCAGCCTGTGGCAAGACCAGTTCGCCGCGGCCAGCCTGAGGCAGGTGCAATACCACCTCACGGGCGCCTGGCTTGCCGCTTGAGTGGAGCGAAACCTGGCCAATCACCGGGAATGCCGTCACCTCCAGGTCGGGAAGGTCGGCCAGTTGGGGCCGCAGTTCGAAGCGCTTGAAACCCGGCTCCAGCGGCTTGAGGCCGAGGAGGCCTTGATACGTGATGTAAAGCGGGACCACCGCACAGTGGCTCCACTGCGAGCCGGAGTCCGGCGGAGCCTGCCAGTCCTCCTGCAAGGTGTTGTTCTCCTTCACCGAAGCCATCGTCGCCCAGCGGCGGCGGAGGTCGGCGACGATCACGTCCGCGCGTCCGCCCTTGGCCAAGGCCCAGAGCCGCCAGCCGGCGTTGGCCGGGTAGGAAAAGCCCATCTCCGGCGGACACTCGGCCAGGGAGCGCAACGCCGCGCCGGTCTGGCCACCAGGGCATTGGTCGAAGAGTATGGCCGTGGCGAGCGAGCGGTCGCATGTGCGGGGCGCCTTGTCCTCGGCGAGCCAGGGCAGGTTGTTGACGAACAGCCCTCGCTCCGCGCTCCAGAACCGCCGCACGGCTGCCGCCAGCAACTGCCCACCGAATTCCTCGACCGCCTCCGCCTGGCTGTTGTCTCCGAACGCGCGGCACAGCGGCGCCAGCCCGTGCTGCATCGCGGCGGCGACGTAGAGGTTGAAGGCGCATTGCTTGTGGCGCTGCTGCTGGTAGGCGACATGGTCCATCCACACCGAGGGGATGCCCAGGTTCTCCACCGGCAGCAGGCCGTCGGGGCCGACGATGCCCTGGAGGTATTGCGCGAAGCGGACCAGGCGCGGGTAGGGTTCCCGCACGGCGTCCAGGTCGCCCGTGTAGAGGTAATGACTATGGCAGTCGAGGGTGAAGCCGACGCCGTGATCGAGAATCGGCCCCCAGCCGGAAAGGTCCAACTGCCGCTCGATCAGGCGCGCCAGCCGGTCGTAGGCGGGCCAGCAGTCGAGGAAGAAGCCTTCCTTGGTCAAGCCCTGGCTCCAGGTGGTGAGGTAACGCGCGACCAGGCGCCGTTCGCCCGGGCCCAGGTGCAAGGCGTGCATCTGGTGGCCGCCGTCGCCGCTGTATTGCTGGCGCTCGCGGGCCATGCCGTCCACCAGCGTTTCCTGGGCGCAGTTATCCAGAGTGTTGAGGGAGGCGTCGAACAGGCGTTCGAGGGCCGGCTCGCTCGTGTGGATGACGGCCTGGTTCGGCCACGGGAACATCCGCCGCCGCACTCGGATGTCGCTGATCGTGATGGGGCCTTTGGCGTTATGGATATGCAGTTGCAGCCAGCGCAGGCTCTCGAAGTCGAAGGTCTCAAAGTCGTTCCGCCCCTCGCGGCATATAAACCGGGTCCAGGAATCAAAATGCGTATTGAGCAAGGGCGGCCCGCCCGGGGCATGGGCTTCGTGGACGAGCAGCTCGATAGTCGTGCCCGCCGGCGCTTCAATCGTGAAGCCGGGCCAGCCGACGACCTGTTCGGTCAGGTTGAAAGTCAGCGCTGCGCCGCGCCGTCCATCCAGCTCCACTCGCCAATGACCGGGCGCGGTCTCCGTAGCAACCTCTTCGCGCTGGGCGTTGAAGGCATCCGGGACGCGGAAATCGAAGTAATCCTCCGGCGTTACACGCCAATCGAAGCGGAACGATTCTACAAGCCGGGCAACCGGGACCAGCGTTTCGTGGAGCATTGGGATGCTGCGCGGGCGGAGCTGGCAGTAGCCCGGGCCGCCGCCGACATCCATCTGGTATTCGTAATAGCCGGCGCAGAGGGCGGGTTGGTTGGGCGAGCCGCTCAGCGGCATGGCGGGCAGCCATTCCGGGCCGGGCTGGAAAGCCGGGCCGGCCCATTCGTGCGGATGGAGCCGGGAGTCAAACTCCTCCTGCAAGGCGCGCAGGTACCAGCGTTTCGGCCGGCCAGGCCGCCAGGCGCGGCAGAGCAGGGTCTTCCAATCGGCATCCGAGACCACTCGCTCTGCGAGCCCATCGGGGCCCTCGATCTCGAGCCAAAAGAGGAAGCCGGGCTTCCCAATCGGCCAGGTGCCATCGCCCACGCCATAAAACAGCACTGTGGCCCCGAGCACGTTCGTCCCGGCACGCAGGTAGCCCGTCAGATCAATCGGGTCCGCCTCGGCCCAGCGCGGGTCGCAAGGCGCCGGCCCCCACTGCACGCGCCGGTCATTCACTTCGAGCCGGTAGCGGCTATCGGCGCAAATCCAGCCCGTGGCGCGGCGAGGTTGGGCCGACAGGTTCAGCTCGCGCCGGAACAGGATAAACGTGCTCGGCAGCGTCCGCCCCGAGGGATACCAGATCCAGCGCGCAGGCGAGAGGTCAGGGAGACTGCGTCCTGCCGGCGCGGGCAACGACGCCGGATCGGCGATTCTCAGGGCGGGCCGGTTCGCGGCGGCAGGAGCCGCCTGGGCCAGCAGCAACGAGCCACCGCTGGCCGCCGACGTCTTGAGGAACTGACGGCGATTCAATGAAGAACTCAAACCATAAGTCTGCACGTTGAAGCGCGGCTGAGGCAAGCAATCACTCTCCTTCACCGGACTGCACGCCTCGCACGGGCGGGAGTCCTAAGTCACTTTGTGTAGCCTGTAGGTTGTCATTGCGTCTGGTGCTCGGACGGGCCAGGAGGCGCGGTACTGTCCCTGGGAGCGCCGGCATCCTTGCCGGCATTTCCCTTCTGCGAACACGGTGCCGGCAAGGATGCCGGCGCTCCCAGGCGGTAGCGGGCGCTCGTGAACGGCCACTCGGCTGGGTATTTCACCAATCCGGCCCTGGCGGCATTGCCGTCAATGTAGCGAATGGCCCGGGTGAAATGCTCAGCGTTGCGGATGTAGCGGTCCACGTACTCGCGCTGCCAAAACTCGCCCTGGCGCCGGAGCAGCTTATTGGCCTCACTGGCCGTGTAGGACTTCCAGGAGTGTAGGAGGTCAGCCAGAGGAAAGCCCGGCTTCGTTTCCACCAGCGCATGCACGTGGTTGGGCATCACGCACCAGGCTAAAAGCCGATAACGTTGCCCATCAAAGTGAAGCAGGGCCTGCTCGACCAAACCTCCAATGCGTGGTGTCCGCAACCAGCAGGCTCCATGGCCCGCATCTTCGTAGCGGGCAATGCGTTTGCGCAGCTCGACTTCGCGCCACTCCCTGGGAGCGTCGGCATCCTTGCCGGCACGTTGCTTCTCCGACCCCAATGCCGGCAGGGATGTCGGCGCTCCCAGGCCCAGTTCGAGCTTCCACCGCTCCACGACTTCGCGCGGCAGCGAATCGTGCAGACGAAACGTCACCGCTTGCATCATGCCCGGATGATCCCAGTGAGGGACATACCCGCGCGAAAACCATCCCAGATGGGGCTGCGGCGAAGGAACATTCGTCATGACCCGGCTGGTTTCGCGGCTGGCGGGGAAATAGGACGGAGTGAGGGAGGGGCGGTCGTCCACGGGCTTGGAGTTCTGTTGCGCGTCAGGTTTCATGGGGCGTGTCTTGCGGGCAGGGGTGCTGACGCTCCCGGGCGGTAACCGACGATGCGCCTGCGGAGCTGCGCGACGCGCCAGTCCCTGGGAGCGCCGGCATCCTTGCCGGCACACTGCTTTTCCAACCCAAGTGCCGGCAAGGATGCCGGCGCTCCCAGGGTTCTTGGCCGGCCACCTCTGCTACACCCTCGACCCACAGCCCCAAAACGCGCACTCATCAAGAGAGTGAAATGGCAAGAGAGCAGAATTTAAAGCCCCCTCACACAACGAAACCCAACAACATTGTAGGCGCTCGATTGCCCGTAGCCGTGGCGGTAGGCGCAACGCGCCTCGTTGGCGTTGTAGATCCACGCGCCCCCGCGCACCACACGGAGCCAATAAGCGGTTGAACCAGGTCCTCGGGTATCACTCTGGATAGCCCCGGCGCTCGAGTACCACGAATCGTTGAACCAATCCCAACACCACTGCAACACGTTCCCCGCCATGCCATAAAGCCCATATCCGTTCGGGGCAAAATACCCCACCGGGCTGGTATAGGGGAAAACCCCATCGGTGAACGCGGGATGAAACCCCCATGTCGGACCGGTGTCATAGGAGCAGGAAGAACTACTGTGGTAGTTGGCACGGCCTTGCTGGATCGTGTCAGTATCGCTCCACGGGAACCGATGCCCACTGACGCCGCCCCGGGCCGCCTTCTCCCACTCCGCCTCGGTCGGCAGCCGATACCCATTAGCGGTCCACTTGACGTGTGGTGCCACCTGCCCCGTTTTATACAGCACCTTCAGCCCTGAGTCCGTGTAGTAGCACGGCACCAATCCCTCCTGCTCAGACCGCGCATTGCACCACTTCACCACATCATACCAATTCACCGTTTGCACCGGATTCTTGGTGGCCTTGCCTGAGCCGGCGTTGTCGTAAGCATACCCGCTCCCGCCATTCCAGGTCCTCACCGTCAGCCACAGATTCGAGGCTACCAAGTATCTGTCCATGTAAAACGCGCTCACATAAACCGTGTGCAGCGGAAGCTCCTCTGGCCCGCCCTCGCTGGGGTCCATGCAGTTGCCCATCGTAAAGCTGCCGGCGGGGATCAGCACCATGTCCGTTGGCACACAAACGGCCCGGTAGAAGCGCCGGCCAGTGGCCGGGCAGGAAGGGTCCTCACACAACTGGGGGTTGCTGGCCAGCGCCAGATTAGTCAACCAAAGCCACCCGTTAGTCTCTGTCAGGTCGGTGGCGTATTGAACCTCGTATTCCGTGCCGACAGCCCCCGTAATGCTCAGCCACGCCTGGCCGTTGGACAATTGTACGTTCAGCCCCGGTGGCGACTGGGCCGGCGCGCGTGACGCCAGAGCGATCAATCCCACGCCCAACCAAACCGCGAATAGCTTCTTCATACGCTTCTCCTCGAACGACTCTTGCCTGCGTTGGGGCCATGCTTTCAGAAAGCCCGCTGCGTGTCAATGCCAAATCCAGCGGTCAGCCGAGACGCCGAGGCGGATCTGGGCGCGTTACAGAGTCCGCCAACCGGCGGAATCCCTGGGAGCGCCGGCATCCCTGCCGGCATGTTCCCGCTGTCCTCAAAGGCCGGCAGGGATGCCGGCGCTCCCAGGGGCGACTTCGTCAACACCCTTGCAGAGGCGGGCAAAGGCGCGTCACAAAATCGAACCCGGGGCGGAGGGCGGGCTGACTGAAGAACGACCGCGCGTCGCTCTCACGCCGGCTTCGCTTCGCCTTCGTCCTGAATGTACGTCTTGCCGCGGTAGAACGGACTGACGACAAGCCATAATATCGCCGTGACCAGCATGACCTTGACGAAGAAGAAGAAGTAAGCCGCACCCGACAGTTTCACCGTGCCGTTGGGGTTTTGGATGAAGAGATTGACCAGAGCGGTGAACACGTTGCCCAGCGCCACCGACCCGAGATACATGCACATCACCAGCGACTTCATCGCCTTGGGCGCCTGGGTGTAGGAGAATTCGAGGTGCGTCACCGAGAGCATCACCTCGCCCGCGGTGAGCACGAGGAAGGCCAGGATCTGCCAAATGATGTGCGGGTGCTGGCCGGCGTCTATGCGCTTTTGTATCCAGGCAACGATCAGGAACGCAAACATGATCGCCCACAAGCCGCCGCCAAAGCGCCGGAGCGGTGTCACCTTCACAAACCGGTCAAGGACCGGGTAAATCACGTAGGAGAAGAGCGGCAGCATGATGAGGATGAACAGGGGGTTCACCGTTTGAATTTGGGCGGGAAGCCAGTCATGGCCGAAGATATGGCGGTTCATCTTCTCTCCCTGAAGCACCCAGGATGAGAAGTTCTGCTGCCACAGCGCCCAAAACATCGCCGCGAAAGGCACGAGGATCAGGAGATTTGCCAGGGCCTTGAGATTCTCCGTATTCCAACCCCGGCCTGGACTGTAAAACTGCGCTGCATACTTCTTAAGGCCAGCGGGCTGAATGTGGGCGTAGCGCTTGCGCCCGAGCCAGAAGACGATGGTGGCGATGAGCATCGCGATCCCCGGCACGCCGAAAGCCACGCGCGAGCCAACGCGGTTGAGCAATTCAGGAATCAGGAGGGTGGAAAAGGCGGAACCAAAATTGATGGAAAAATAGAACCAGCTAAAGACTCTGGGCAGCAGATGCTGGTTCGATTCACCGAATTGGTCGCCGACATTGGCGCTGACACACGGTTTGATTCCGCCCGCCCCGAGAGCAATCAAAAACAGACCGATGACCAGGCCGAGGCGGGTATCGTTGATAGCGAGTGTGAAATGGCCGAAACAATAAATGATCGAAACCAGGAGGATGATAATGTATTTGCCGAGGATGGCGTCCGCCAGGAAGGCCCCGAGCAAGGGCAGGAAATAGACCAGGGACACGAACGTGTGGTACCACGCGTCCGCCTGGGCGCCGGTCATGTGATCCGGGCGGCCCCGTGAATCCACCAGGTACTGCGTCATGAAGATCACCAGGATGGAATTCATGCCGTAGTAGCTAAACCGTTCGGCCGCTTCGTTGCCGACGATGAAGCCGACGCCCGGAGGCATCTTGTCAGTCTTTAGCGGCGCGGTTCGATATCGAGTTTTAGCCATATCCGTGGAGGCACTGATTTTGCCCATTCGCGCAAACTGCCGGGGATCATCACTTCGCGCCGGCAGGAATGTCCAACTTCGCACGAACCAGCTCGGGCAAATATCTCACCGGCACCGAGCCACACGATAGCACCGCGCTATGGTAGCGCTCCAGGCTGAATTTGCCGCCCAGTTCGCGTTCGATCTGCTGATGAAGCCGGTAGTGGGCCATTCGTCCCACAAAGTAGGTGCTGAGCTGCACCGAACTCTGCTTGGCCCGGATCAGCTTCAGCCTGGCCTCGCCTTCCGATTGAAACGCATCGCGCGTCATGAATTCCATCGCCTGCTCATCGGTCATGCGGGTGCAGTGCATTTGGTAGTCGAGAATCGAATTGGCCACCGCGCGCAGGTAGAACTTGAGCTGCATCATGCGGAGCCGCAAATCCCCCTGGCCATATCCCTCGTTGAGCATCGTGATCTCGCCATAAACGGCCCAGCCTTCAATGAACACGCCCGACTGGTACACGCGCCGGATGAGCGAGGGCACCCGCACCGCGTAGGCCAGTTGCACGTAGTGCCCCGGGTAGGCCTCATGGATGGTCAGAATCTGCAGCATGTAGCGGTTATACTCCTCCAGGAAGCTCTTTACCTGCTGCGGAGTCCAATCCGATGGGGGCGGGCTGACGGCGAAATAACTCCGAGCATTCGGGTCCAGCGGCGGGGCGTTGTCCAGATAGGCAACTGAATTCCCCCGACGGAATTCCGGCATGACGATCACGTCGCAACGGTCGGGGTCCGGCAGCTTGAGGTATTGCCGCTGCCGGATGAAGTCCTTGATACGCTCGACGGTGGCGCGCGCGTCGGCAACCAGGTCCTCCGGCTTGCTATGGTCCTCGTCAATCGCGGCGATGACCTTCAAAACAGCTTCGCGCTCACCCGCTGCGTCATCGGGGGGCAGTGGCTTCTGGGGAAAGTACTGGCACCAGAGCTGCCTCGCGATGACATACATCTCCCGCCGGACACGGTCGAACTCGGCCTCGGCCTCGGCCAGGTTCTGCTCGGCCGTAACGCCCGCGTCAGTTTCCAGCTCAAACTTCTTGTCGAACTTCCGCTTGCCGATCCGCCACTCGCCCGTGGCACGACGCATCAGCGGCCCCTCGAGGAATGTCTGGTAGTCGCTCAGTTCAGCCGCGACTTTCGCCGCGGCGGCCCTGAGCCTCGGGAGCTGCGGGGTGGCGCCGGCGAATTCGAAGATGTCCTTCTTGTAGAAATCAATGGCGCCGCGGTTCTGGCGGATGGCCGTTTCCAGGACCGACTTGGGCGGACGCGTTAACGTTTGCTCCGCGGTGGTGATGATGCGCGGCATTTCGGCCATGCGCGCCAGGCAATTGGAGATATTGATTTCTTTGGGTAGGGTGGACTGAGCGAGCAGCAGATAGACGCTGTCGTTGAGATAGGCGCCGTAAGTCCGCGGGTCTTCCTGGAAGGGGTGCAGGTTTCTTGCCTCCCAGATTTGGGCGCGCAGGTTGTGCTCGAGAATCTCAAAGTCAACTTGCCCGTCGCGCGAAAGCTTCTTGCAATCCACCCGGCGCGGCAATTCTCGGAGGGTCTTCTCGTCCAGGGCCAGCCAGCGGGCACGGGCTTTTTGGGAAATATCATCCAGCAAATTATCGAACCGGTGATCGCCCAGTTGCGTCGCGGCGAGGGGTTGCTGCCGAAAATGTTCGTCCAGGTATGTCCTGAAAAAGGATTCGAGCCTGTCCTCCTCGGTCGTCTGCGCCGTGGCAGTTGCGCACAGCATCAAAGCCACCATCACCGATCCAATGCATAGCAATCTCATACGCGGAAAATGACGGGAATCAGTCTTCGGTTCAGCCTTGACTTGTCAATGTCCGATCACAGCGCGCACGAAACTCTTTTCCTTTTCGCACAGCCCGCCCTGGCGCTGCTCTGGGCGCCTATTCCTCCAACCCTGCACCAGCCCGGCCCGCGGGCCACGCCGTCACCACGCCATCACCTCCCCGTAGCACCTCTGATCGGGCATCAGAGGTGCTACGGGGAGGTGATGGCGTGGCCACGGAGGGGGGAGGGAGGCGCTGCGGGATTATTAGGGTGCGGCCAAGTGGCTCTCCCTCGTTGGGTCTGTGGCGCCTGCCGGGGTGCTTGCATCGGGCCTGAGATGACGCGAACGCGTCATTGCACTGGGGTGGGAAAGGCGCGAAAACTCGCGGCTGATGAAACCTATGCAACTATCACTCATCAGAATCTCTCTCCCTCTTGCTGTGTTGGTGGCAAGCACCTTTTGCACGCGTGCGGACTATCGGTCCACGGTCCTGGGCGATTCGCCCGCTGGCTATTGGCGGATGGACGAGCAGAACGTCAGCCAGAGCTGCACCAATTACGGGAGCGGCGGCGCGGCGTTGAACGCGAGCTATAACCTTGGCCCCTTTGTGCCTCAGCCCGGCGCCATCGCGGGCGATCCGGACGCTGCCGCGGGTTTCAACGGTGTGATGGACCGCGTTGAAGTCCCCTACACGCCCACGCTTAGTCCCGAAGGCGCGTTCTCGGTCGAGTTCTGGGCCTTGCGCACCATTGCTTCCTCCGCCGCCAGCACCTATTACGCCCCGGTTTGGGAGCGCGGCAACGGCACCGCCAACGGCTTCCTGTTCTACGTGGACCCGAACAATAAATGGACCTTTTGGATGGGGGCTACCAATGCGACCACGACCAAGTGGGTCAATCCGACCTCCACCGGCGCCATGGTGGCCAACACCTGGTATCATGTGGTGGGGACCTATTCGCCGGTGGCGAGCGAAACCACTACCAACTGGTTCGCGACGCTGTATGTCAATGGCGTCCGGCAGGCCAGCCTCCAGGTGGATGCCAGCGGCTTTAACTACCAGCCCAACTGCGGGTCGCTCACTGCCACTCCCTACATCTCACCATTCCGTATCGGGGCGGGCGGCTATGGCGTGGCGCCCCAGGTGCCCTGGCCCGGCCGGGTGGATGAAGTCGCCTTTTACACCAACGCCCTGACGGATTTGCAGGTGTCCAATCACTGGGCGATTGGCACCAATGCGGCGCGGGAGGTTTCCTATTTCGCGACGATTACCAACGACGGCCCGATTGGCTACTGGCGGCTGGACGAGACCAATACCGCAATCGCTTACAACCAGTCCGGGGCAACCGTCGGCGAGGCCGCCAACGGCATTTATGAAGGCTCGCCCGTTATCCCGCCGTCGGCGGATCCCGCCACGGGGATTCTAATCAACCCGTCCAACTACCCGGGCACGTTGGCGCCGCTGGTTTCCGGCGCCCTCACGGACAGCGGGGACACCAACCCGGCGGTTGCTTTCATGCCGCTGACAGTCGGCAGCTCCACGGGCGCCAGGATCGAGGTGCCTTTTAATCCGGGGCTGAACACGCCGACGTTCAGCCTCGAGTACTGGGCCAATCTGCAAACCCTGGGCACGTGGAATTCACCGATGAGCGCCCGCTACAACGTCACGGGTGTTTGGGCCGGGTACGATGTGCTCATAGACAATTCCGGTCGGGTGCAGTTTTGGCTGGGGAGCGGAGAGAATATGCTGAACAAACTGGTCAGCCCGTTCTCGGTGTTTGCCCTCAATATGTGGAACCACGTGGTGGCGGTATATGACGGCACGTACATGTACGAGTATGTGAATGGCGACCTGGTGGGGGTGATGGCGGCGTCGGTCGGCTTTCTGCCCAATCCAGGCAACGCCCTGCGCATCGGCGGCGGTTCCAGCGAATCGGTCGCGGGCAACTTCTATGTCAACGGCACGGTGGATGAAGCGGCCTATTATGGCTATGCGCTGACGCCCGCGCAGGTTGCCAACCATTACGCCACCGCTCGCGGCGTGCCGACACCGGCGGTGACGCCTCCAACTTTCACCGTCATGCCCCAAGGCACGAACATCGAATACGGCGGCTCGGCTTCGCTGACCGGCATTGCCATCGGCAGTGTTCCGATGCAATACCAGTGGTACAAGGATGGGGGTATCCTCCTCAACCAAACCAATACCATTCTGGCTCTGTCGGGCCTCACCGATGCCGCCTCGGGAAACTATGAACTCTGGGCTACCAACGGCGCCGGCAGCACCAGCGTTTCGGCTTATCTCCAGGTCAACCCGGGGGCCGCACCCTCCATGGTGAGCGACCTGGTCCCAACCACACAGTTTTACCCCGGGGCCAGTCCGGAACTCAGGGTCGTCACCATGGGCTCGCTGCCGTTCACGTATTATTGGTCCTCGAACGGCGTCAGCGTCGCTGTCACTACCGTCCCCGCGCTGACTCTGACCAACCTGTCCGCTGCCGCCTCGGGCGTCCACTACGGCCTGATCATCAGCAACTCCTTCGGAACGTTGCCCAGCGCTGGCACGACCTTGCAGGCCCTGACACCTGTTGCCGGCGATTACGTGGCGCGGGCGCTGGCCTTAAACCCGATCTCCTACTGGCGCCTGGGCGACAGCGCTGCTTCGACCGTGGCGGTGGATTGCTGGGGCGGCAACAATGGTGAATATGTGGGAGTCAGCCAGCATGTCACCCCCGGCGCGCTCGCCATCAATGATGACGGCTGCGCTCAATTGACCAGCGGCAGCTACATCCAGGTGCCGGGCAGCGCGAGGTTCGACGCCTTTTCCACCACCAACCAGTTCACTCTCATGGCGTGGGTCAAGCCGGATGCCGTTAGCGGCGTGCAGCGCGTTTTTAGCACGCGGCAAGTGGGAACCGGCGTCAGCTATGGGTTCGGCTTCGGCCTGAATGGCAAGAACCTGATCTTCAGCGGCTTTGGCGTGGCGGACCTGAGCTTCACGGCCAACCTGGCGGCGGGCCAGTGGTATCACATCGCCGCTGTTTACTCGAACAAGACGGTTACCTGCTACGTCAACGGCAGCGTGGTCGGCACTCCCAACACCGTCCTGAACGCCCTCATACCTTCGGGCGCACCGTTGTGGCTGGGTGGGAATCCCACAGCATCGGAATGGTTCGCCGGTTCGATTGACGAAGCGGCCGTTTATGGCTCGGCTCTGACCGCTCCACAGGTGATTAACATCTTCGGCACCAAGCCTGGCATTACTCTCGCACCAGTGCCCTTCAGCACGCTGGCCGGCTCTCTGGCCCGCTTCTCGATCCTTGGCAGCGGCCAGATCCCGCTGAGCTATCAGTGGTACACGAACGGCGTCGCCGCCCTGGACCAAACCAACACCGGCTTGTTGTTCCCCCGAGTTCCACTCGCCTTGGATGGCCTGCAGGTTTCGTGCGTGATCACCAACTCGCTCGGGGCAATCACCAGCGCGCCGGTTACGCTTACTGTCACCGCCGGCAGCGGGTATGTCGGTAGCGTTCTCGCGGACCAGCCGATGGCCTACTGGCGGCTGGACGAGAGCAGCGGGCCGACCATCTTTGACTTCGTGGATACGCACGACGGCACGGCCTTCGGGAGTGGCATCACCTACCGGGATCAGGCCGCTGGGTCGCCGCTGGCCGCCAGTGGCGATCCTGACCCGTGTGTAGCGTTCAATGGCAGCGGGGCTTTTGTCGTGCCTTACTATCCCGAGTTGAACCAGGGGGTCTTCTCGGTTGAGTGCTGGGCCTATGATACGGGCCCGGGCGACAGCTACCGCTCACCGGTAACCTCGCGCGACAACACCAACAGCTCTGGCGCCGGCTATATCCTCTATGCGGGTAGCACTTCTTACGCCGCGTGCGGAAATGTGTGGGAGTTCTGGACAGGGCCCGGCCCCAATTCCTGGGATTTGGGCTGCAGCCCCACACCGGTGGATCACTATGTTTGGACCCACCTGGTCGCTACTTATGATGGCACCAACAAGACCCTCTACGTCAATGGCGCGCCGGTGATGACGACCGAGGCGCCGGTGATTCCCAATCAGCGCCGGGTCATGGCGATCGGTGCCAGCGGAACCGAGGCGTACCCGAGCAGCCTCGGGAGCTACTGGTTGGGCGACGTGGACGAAGTGGCGTACTATGGCTACGCGCTG
This sequence comes from uncultured Verrucomicrobiae bacterium, assembly GCA_963762555.1. GTDB lineage: Bacteria > Verrucomicrobiota > Verrucomicrobiia > Limisphaerales > UBA8199 > PALSA-1440. Next base: position 80,601 of record CAVXLO010000036.1, on the reverse strand, counting down.
GCCCCCGATCGCGTCATGACCCACTTCCTGCTCGCTACGTTCGGTACGAATCAAGCCCCGATGGTCAACCCTGACCTCGCCTCGCAGGAAGCTTATGCCGGCCTGCCCTTCACGCTGGGCGCCGGTGTCGTGGGCAGCATCCCCATGAGCTATCAATGGCTGAAGAATAATGCTCCCGTGCCCGGCGGCAGCGGCACCTCGAACAGCGCGACCAATTTCTTCGCGCTGACGTTCCCCGCGATCCAATCAGGTGATGCCGGAACCTACCGCTTGGAGGTGACCAATAATGCCGGGTTGGCCACCACCAGTGAGGCCACTCTCACGGTCATCCAGCGGCCGGCCATCGGCACAGCCGGGTTCATCCCGGCCGGCGGAGGGTTCCGCCTGACATTCTCGGGCCCCGTGGGCACTAGCTATCGGGTGTGGGCGAGTCCGGATCTCTCGCTCGCGCCGGTGGAAACGACTTGGACGCTGCTCACTGGAGGCACGTTCAGCGGTGGGGTTGACCAATACATTGACACCCAGGCCCAGAGTAACGTCCCGGCGCAGTTCTACGTTCTGACAGTGCCGTAACGGGGCGGGGCGGGGAAGACGTGATGCGTGATGCGTGAAACGTGAAACGTGAAGGTGTGTGCCTGAAGAATGCGTGGCGCGGCCAACGGCGGGCCGCTGAAGCGCAGGCGGGCTGCGGCGGCGTTTACGATCATTGAACTGGCGTTGAGCGGCTCCTGGCGTCATGGTCTAGCCTGTGAAGTTCGTTCCGAAGCTTGCGCGCTGGCTGATGCCGGCTTTCCTCCTGGGACTTGGCGCGCCGGGGTTCGCCGGCACACCGCGCCCGGACTATGTCACCGAGAAGATCTACCAGCGCTGTCAGGCCGCCTGTGTAGAGGTGCTGGTCAACGGCCGCCACTCGGGCAGCGGGTGGTTCGCCCGCGCGGATGGCCTGGTGGTGACGGCCGCGCACCTCTTTGAGCGGCGGGATGCGGCCATCGAGGTCGTGTCCCCCGGCCTCGGCCGCTTGGCATGTTCACTGGCAGCCGTTGATCGCGGCGACGACATCGCCGTGCTTAAGACCAAGACGCCTGGAAGCGACTTCCCGACGCTGGCCTTCTCTTCTGCTCCATTGCGCGTTGGAGACGAGATCCTCCAATTCGGCGCGCCGCTATTCAGACCCGGCATCCTGCAGCCGGGGCGCGTGGCTCAACCTGACACGTCGTTTGAGTTCTATCCCGACCGCAAGTGCTACGTCGAAGTGATTCACATAGCGGCTATGATGCAAGCCGGCACGTCCGGCGGACCCTGGCTGGACGGCACCGGGAAAGTCGTTGGCCTCCAATCGGGGGTGATGTCCCTGGACGGGAAGCCTGTGGGAATCGCTTACCTGGTTCCAGCAGCTCCCATTCGCCGGCTCTTGAAAACGCTCCGCGATACTGCGACACCCGACGCCGGCTTTTGGGTGGATCAATTGTGGGAGCGGGACGTTGAGTTCTTGAAGAAGTTTCCCGCCGGGACAGAAGGATTGGTGGTGAGCGGCGTGCGCCAGGACGGACCCGCCGCTCGGGCTGGCGTCGAGCCGCGGGAGGTCGTTGTTGCGGCCGAGGGAAGGAAAGTCCTGCGCATCAAGGCGTTGCTTGAGATCATTCGAGCCAAACGGCGGGGGACCAACTCCACTTGACGTTGCTGCGGCCCAGCGCAGCCGAACCGTTCCAGCGAACCCTTACGCTGGACCGGTCGGAAGCGGACATCGCATTGTCTCCATCCGAGTCCAGCAGAGCAAAGAAAGAGTAAGTTCCGGCGCTCGGCCGAGACGCCGCTCCGAGGTTCATGGAGAGCCCTCTTTCGCGCCTGCATTGGGACCATGAACCGAAGGAAAACGTCCAACATCCAACATCCAATGGCCTCCAGTTAGGCCGTTCCCACTGTTACGGCGCGAACCTGGCGCTGACCGCCAACGGGGACAAGTTCGCCATCTTCCGATGGTCTCCCATTGATGCCAACACCTTCTGGGTCAAGAGCCCGGGCTACAACCTGCGGCATGTCTCTTACGACCCGGCCACCGGCCTCGGCGGGGTGTTCGAGGTGTTCAATGCCGGCACTGACGTCAATTCCGGCATGGCCGGTCTCGCTTCTACCGGGTGCTGGTCCAATAGGCCCCCGCCTCCCGGCTTGATACCCACCGATGAAGCGGTAGCCTCGGGGCAGCCTCGAGGTAGCCTATGAGGAGGGTTTGGGAATAACCGATAGCCGATGGCTAACAGCAGAAGACCCGGCCGCTCCACCGCAACCCGAGCGGCAGGTGACTACCCCTGTGCGCAGGATAAGCATTCGCAATACTGAGAAAGGCACCGGATGCCCCCTCTCCACCCCGGCCCAACCCTGGAGGTACCCTGGACCAACCCTGGACATGCCCTGGCACCATAGAACCCCCGCCGAATCGCCCGATAAGAGCCCCCGGGCTGCCACGATCCCCCTCTTCCACGGCCCCGGAGCATCAGGCACCTTAATGGAAGCTGGAACGGTCGCGGCAAGCACCTGCGGCCGGGCGCATCATTTCGGTAACATCCTCTGGAGGGGGAACTGAAGCCGAAATCCGAGAGCCAGTTGCAAAAGTCCTGTGTAACCGCAAAGAACGCAAAGAACACATATCCAGGTAACCGGCAATCGCCAGCGAATATCCTCCGCGCGCCCCCCCTGCCAACGGGCCTGGTTGAGCCCCTCGCGCCACTTGGCGAAAATCACCGTCAGCACGGCGAAGGAAGCCACTGCCCCGCTTCTGAATCCCTGTTCGCCCATGATTTTGTCCTTTTACGACATCAGCCATAACGGTGTAAAAACAGAGTTGACTGGAGGCCCCTCGGGTTCGAAGGGCTCTTTTCCAGAAAGGCGGATTCCCCTTGACCACTTATCGTTAAAGAGCATAATCGCCGCATATGGTGTGGGCAGCCTCAACCCTTGTCTTTCCATGGATGACCTTGTCCCAAACATACAGGCTGGGAATGAACGCCTCTTGCAGCCCGGACGCCTTTACTGGTCCAATATATCCACCCATTTGCTTAATAAACACTTACGGATAGGCCGCTTGAAAGGCTTTATTCTCCACCAATGATGTTTTATAAGCCGTCCAATATGAGGTCCACTATTTGTTGGGCTGCAACTTGAGCCGCTGTATGGTGTTGAAGCAACTTGTGGACATAAGACTCAGATCTCAATTGGCAACCCCGAGGTCTCAGTTGGTAGCCCTCACGCTCGCTGCGTTTGCTGCTGCGTGGTTTTGGGCTCTTCCCCCTTTTCTCACGCCTCTCTTGTACATCCATGCCTCAAACTGGACCGACGCCGACCTCGTGAGGCACCTTTGGCATTTTCGTCTCATTCAGCCCGAGTGGGTCGGTAGCCCTTCTCAGTACCGACTACTTGCATTGGGCGCAAGCGGAGACATTAGCGCGGTTGGCTGTGGTGCTGCTCGGCTGGGCTGGAAGTGCCTGGCGGATTCTGTGGCGCCATCGCCAAGGCCACAAGGTCACCCCGCCCAACAAAGCAGATGCACCGAACCCGGCGATGACGCTTCAGTTGCATATTGAGAGTCGGTGGCGCCGGGTCGGTGATCTGCGACGTTAGGCCACTTCGCGCGTTATGACTCGTGACGATTTCAAGAAGCACGTCGAGGACACGATTGAGAGCATCATTCAAGAAGGCGAGAAGCGTGCTGGTCATGCGTTGCCGCGCCGGTATTGTTTCGGATTTTGCAATCCATCTCGCGTCACTGCCGAGCAGGCGCAGGTTTCCGAGCACCTTGCGCAGTTGGTGTTCGTTGACGATGAGCATATTTATCCCTGCTTCGACCTTATTCTTGACGACATCCTCGACGATGGTCGGCTTTTGTTTGTCGGCTATCGTGCCAATTATCCGCCGCGACCGTGGCAGAAGAATTACACTGGAAGAGATGGCCCGTTCGTTCGTGCGTTTTCACAGACCTTTTTGGACAAGATTGGAGTTGAGAGGCATGACCCAGTGGCCTAACAACTGCATTCAGGCGACGCGGGTTTGCGTCTTGCGCGAGTTCGTGGCTCAGGTGCCCCGCGCGCCTGATGCAGAGCGTTCACCCTAAGCGGATGGAAGTAGCTGTCACAATTACCCTATCGGTTACGCCGCAGGAGAAGCACGTCGCGGGAATGCAGTCCGCCGCCCATTCCCTTACTGACGACCCCAAAAGCGTCCGGGTGATTTGCCCGGCAACTTCACCGAGGAACATCTGTGCGCACTTTAGCGTTCGGGATGCACGGCAAGAAGACGTGGTGGGCCAAATCGGGCGGCGGTTTTGGCAGGTCGAAGACTACCAGGATTCGAGCATTGGGTTTTCACCGAGACGGAGTCGGCGAACCAAACGCTAAAGCCAATGGGGAGAAGCGCGGTAGGGTGTTGCCAATGAGGGCCGAGCGGCCTGATGGATACCCTGGCTTGCCGCTCCGAGGGCGGCACCTCGGCGGCAGGGCCGTGGGAGGGGCATCCTGGCAGAGCGTGGGGCCAGCGGAGCCACTGGCTGTGAGGCAGTGGAGGCGGCGGATACGTGAGAATCACGCATCCGGGGCGAGCCCATTCGGCGCTTGCCAGCAGGCGCTTTTGGCCGTGGAATGGGCTAAGCATTCCGCGAGTGCGAACTTATGAGCTTTACCAACCAAATCAGCCGGCGGTCTTTCCTGGCCGGAGCCGCTAAACTCGGAGCCGTCAGCCTGGTTACCGCGTCCGTCGAGCCGCTGGTCGGCGCGGCGACCAACAGGGCAGCGACCAGCAAGCCGTGGCAGATCGGCTGTTACACCCGCGTGTTCGATCAGTTTGAATACCCGGTGGCACTCGATGCCATTGCCGAGGCGGGTTACAGGTACGTTGGGCTGATGTCCACCAAGGGGAAGCACTCCGCGATGGTCCGGACTGACACGCCGGTCGAGGAGGTCCAGGGGATGCACGAGGAGGCCCGGAAGCGGGGGCTCAAGGTGCTGTCCGTTTATGGTGAAGCCTCCGCCCCGGAATCTCTCGACGCGGGTATCCGCGACCTCAAGCGGCTGATTGATGATTCGGCCGCCTGCGATTGCCCGAACCTGATGCTGGCGGGGACTGCGAATGAAAAGCTATACCAGCTCTACTACCAGACCGTTGCCGAGTGCTGTGACTACGCCGCCGCGAAAGGCGTCGGGCTCAGCATCAAGCCACACGGCGGCCAGAACGCCACCGGCCCCCAATGCCGCAAAGCCATCGAGTTGGTCGGCAAGAAGAACTTCCGGCTGTGGTATGACCCGGGCAATGTGTTTTACTACTCGGACGGCAAGCTCGATCCGGTGGAGGATGCCGCCACAGTGGACGGCCTGGTAGTCGGGATGAGCGTGAAGGATTTCCTGCCGCCCAAGGAAGTGTTGGTGAACATCGGGGAGGGCAAGGTGGACTTCCCGGCCGTCTTTGCCCGGCTCAAGAAAGGGGGTTTCACGCACGGACCGCTGATCGTTGAGTGCCTCGCCCGCGGACCTCTCCCAAGCGTGAAGACCGAAGCCAGAAAGGCGCGCATCTTCCTCGAAAAGCTGACCGGGCAGACGGCCTGAGACCGGTGATGAGAAGACGCATAACCAGGATCTTTCTGTGCGCAGGAGGCGTCGGACTCGTGCTGGTCGTGGCCGGCGCGCTGCTGTTAGTCCGGACCTTTCGTCACTACCCCCCGAAAGAGATCATGAAAGATGTCCGGGCGGGGCTGGCCGCCCGGAATGTTCGTGAGCCGAAGGCGCGAATTGAAACGTTCCTCGAAGCCCGATACGGCCCCCTCACCAACGCGGCTAACCGCGAAAGGGCCTTTCTGGGTTTCTTTGATGTGGACCATATCAACGGACTCCGTTTCATCGTCAGCCACACGCCCGGGGATCAGAAACAGGCCAACACCCAGGCGATGGCCGAGTGGATAGCCCAATACCGCGCCACGATGCAGCCGGAGGAACGAGCCGACCTCCAGCGCCACCTCAACTCGGAGGCCGGCCGCGCCATGCTCCAGCGGGCCACTGCTCAGTATCAATCACAAGATGTTTACTTCCGGGCGGCCCAAAAGCAGGTCATCACCGAACTGATGACCACGCTGGCGGCGCTGCGACAACCCTGAATGATGCGGCAAAACCTGGGCCATAAGATGAAACGCGCCTTCACGCTGATTGAATTGCTGGTGGTCATCGCGATCATTGCGATCCTGGCCAGCCTGCTGCTCCCGGCGTTGGCGGGCGCCAAGCGGCGCAGCCACGCCATTGCCTGCGTGAGCAACCTCCGGCAACTCGGGCTGGCCCTGAACCTCTACGTCGAGGACAACGAGAGCCGCCTGCCGGTCTGCGCCTGGCCGCTGCCCAGCCAGGGCACCAACCAACAACCGCCGCTGCCACCCATCATGACGCCCCTGATGCCCTACCTCAAAGCCAAAGGCGTCTTCCGCTGTCCCGCCGATCACTCCGTGTTTCCGATCGAACAAACCAGCTACGAGTGGAACGGCTGGCTCAATGGCGCCTCTTACGATCACCCCGAAGATTGGTCGGACCTGACCAAGACGCTCGTGGACCAGCTTTTCGGTGGAAGACTTACCACTCCGCTGATGGGAGACGCCGAGGTGTTCCACCCTGCCGAAGGCGTCTGGATGGGCAAGAACGCGCTCTATTTCGACGGCCGGGTGGAGAAGGCCCGGCAGAAGTAGCGGTTGTTCGGGATGTTCCCCTGGTTTAGCCGGTCCCGGGGGTAGCGCGCGCCCCCAGGCCGCGTAGAGGGGTGAGAACCTGAATCCCGCCGATTGGGGAGCTTCTCAGCTTTTGTGAGTGCCAACCGGAAACCCTGTAGAACCCTCTGCCGACCGTGAGCACTGTTCCCCCTCACCCCGGCCCTCTCCCTCAGGGAGAGGGAGCCACCCACGCCAACGCTCGAATATACGGGATGGCTCAGATTCGCCGACACGCTGCCGGCAGGTCTCCCTCTCCCTGAGGGAGAGGGCCGGGGTGAGGGGGAACGGTGCTCACGAGGAGGCTGGTGCCGTCGCGAAGCAGCCTGCGGTGTACAAAAAGTGAGATGCTCCCGCCGATTCAGGGCTGCATCAAGCTCGCCCGGAGCGCGAGCCGTCCCGGCTCGCAGCAGCCACCGGCACTCCCGGATTCCCTGGTTTTATAGGCATTGCTCGCGTTCCTGCGCGCTGCGAGCCGGGACGGCTCGCGGTCCGCATGGGAGCTTGATGCAGCCCTGCCGCCGATTGTAACGCCTCCGATTTTGCTTGCGTCCGCCACAGCACTCGCCGAGGCTCCGCGCCATGAGACACTCCTTCGCAAGGTTGGCTGTGACGTGTTCTTCTCTGGCCCTTTTTAACCTGGCCCACGCGCAGGATTTGCGTTTCACCAGTTCCTCCCCGACGACAAACGGAATGTTGCTGCAGTGGAGCAACTCGGTTGCCGGGCAGTCGTACACCTTGCAGGGGCGGGACCGGTTGACCAACAGCATCTGGCTGACGCTCGACAGCCCGCAACCGTGGCCGACGATGCAAACGCAGTGGAATGACACCATCTCGTCCACCCAATTGATGCGCTTCTACCGGGTGGTTGCCGTCCAACCCGCTGCCCGCGGGAGGCTGCTCTCGGCCAACCTGGTGACTAATTTCAGCGCCACCCTCCTTAACGGGTTCTATTCTGCGTTTGGGATATCTCTGACGGCGCAGTATGGAGTGGCCTGCTACCAAGTGGTCTATGAAACCATAGATCCGCTGGGCGGGCGGACGACGGCGTCCGGAGGGCTCTACCTGCCGGACCAGGCCGGAATGAACTGGCCGCTGTTCAGCTTTTCACATGGCACGCTTACCCAAACCAACGATGTCCCTTCAGAATCCCTGACATTGGATGCTTTGGGCGGCGTGGCGTTTGCCTCGGTCGGGTACGTCAGCGTGGTGGCGGATCTTTTGGGCCTGGGCTCCAGCCCCGGCTTGCATCCTTACCTCCACGCGCGAAGTGAAGCGACGGCCAGCGTGGATATGCTCCGGGCCGCGAGGAACTTTTGCGTTAGCAGCAACATCAGCCTGAACGGCCAGCTTTTCCTGGCCGGTTACTCGCAAGGAGGGCACACCGTGATGGCCCTGGATCGGGAACTGGAGAGATATTACACCAATGAGTTTACCGTCACCGCCTGTGCGCCGATGGCGGGGCCTTACGATATGTCCGGCGTGGAGCTTCATGACATCCTGTCCCCGCGCTGTCCGCCTAACCCCTATTACGCCGCCTACGTCGTGGCCGCCTACCAATCGGTGTATTCCCTGGCGCCGAGTTGGTCCGACCTGTTGGTGCCGCCCTACAACACCACTCTCCCGCCGCTCTTCAATGGCAACACCGACGGCTCCACCATCAATAGCGCCATGCCGGCCTGCAATATTTCCAGCATCCTCGTCCCCGCGGTGCGCTACGCTCTGACGAACGACCCCGGTTCTCCCCTCTACCAGGCATTACGCGATAACGACCTTTACCGCTGGAGGCCGGTCGCGCCGATGCGGTTATATCATTGCAGCGGCGATCAGGACGTTCTTCCGGCCAATTCCCAGGTCGCCTACAGCAATTTTGTGGCGCGGGGCGCGCCGGACGTGAAACTGGTTGATCCCATGCCCGGCGCGGACCACTCCGGCTGCGTGATCCCGGCCTTGACGGCTGCGAAGGAGTGGTTCGACACCTACAGGCAGTAACATCGGGAAAGTATCGCAGATTGGCGGAAAAGTGGTAGCCGCCGGGCCGGCCTTGGGCTCAGTTTATCAGTATGATGAGTACTCGCATCGCCGGCGCCGTTTTGGTTCTGCTCGGAGGGGTGGTTATGCCCGTCCGCGCCCAGATCAGCAAAGGCCAACAGATCCTGCTCAACCGCGGCCTGCAGCTTCAAGGCATGACCATTACGGGCGATGTCTTCCACCTGAGCACCTATTCCAACGCCTGCTTCACTTCCATCAACTGGATGGGGCAATCCGATCCGTCGCTCATGGGTCCGGCTCCGGGTTTTCCCTGGTCGCGGTGGATTACCAGCGAGACCAACATGCCGGGCGCGCCGGCCTGGCCGGGCGAAACCCCTTACCTGCCCCAGTTGATCAGCATGCAACTCGGCGACGAGTGGGACCTGAACAATGCCGACGTGCGCGCCCGGGCGGCGAACTGGTTCAATTCGGTGCGCGCCAATTGGCCCAACACCATCCTTTACGGGAACAACTGGGGCGGACAGATCCAGCCCGGGCCGCTGCAGGACTACATCGCGACTGCCCGGCCGGATATGCTGTCATTCGATACCTATCCATTTCAATCCCAATACAATGCCAACCTTCCCAACCACACCGGCCCTCCCATCGGGTGGAATATGCATAATTCCTTATTGAGGCAATGGTACGGCTGGCTGGCGCAATACCGCACCTTCGCGCTCGGCGCGAACCTGCCCCTGGCTGCCTATCGCCAGACGTTCCATTCCGTGCAGGACTACAACAGCACCGTCTATCGCGACCCATCTCCGTCCGAGCTGCGGCTCAACACGTCCGCCGCGCTGGCCTTCAACGCCAAGTGGCTGATCAGCTTCGTCTATAATACTGGCAACTCTTCGCTGTTCACCTTCCCGGGCGGGGACACCTATCCCACGCCGCTCCTGGACGACATGACCGATGCCAACCGCCGCGCGTCCAACCTGGGCAAGGCGCTGGTCTGCCTGAAGCCCGTCTATGAGATGCACAACAAGAACGATGTGAACCCCCCACCCGGTCCGGCCAGTGACAACGTTGGGTTCCAGGACGGGTGGATTACCAGCATCCTGTTCTTCCGGGGACGCTACCTTGCGGGCGGCGTCACCAACTGGACCGATGTGCCGAGTTCCTTCAGCAATGATCCGGAGGGCGACGTGCTGGGCAGCGTGGCCACTCCCGCCTATGTCAATTATACCTGGTGGGAAGGGCTGAAGAACGACCCTTACCTCGCCGGCTGGGGGCTGACCAACAAAGCCGGCGTGGTGAACAACGGCTTGCCCGGGGACGTCATCATCGCCTGGTTCCGGCCACTGGACGAGAGCCTCGATGGCCCGGATTACAGCAATGAAATCTACTTCATGGTGGTCAATGCCCTGACGGCTACCAACGGCACCGCCGCCGACTGCATGCAGGAGATCAAGCTGAACTTTCTGGCCGCGGCGCCGTCCTCGGTAGTCATGCTCGACCCGGAGTCCGGCTTGTTGCAGACCAACACCATGGCCACCATCGGGGGTGGCCGGCACCAACTGGTGCTCGATCTGAACGGCGGTGACGCGGCGCTGTTCAAGCTCAACGATGGCGCCCCGTTCGTCGGTTTTATTCCACCCGCGCAGCCCCACCTTGGGAATCAGCCTGGAATCGGGCCGACCGGCCGTTAACCTGACCCAGTTGACCCCCGGAGCGCGTTACCAGGTGCAATACAGTCCACGGCTGTCCCCTCCGGCCTGGACCACGCTGACCTCTTTACTGCTGACCAACTCGAGCTGCCAAATCCCGGACCTGGTCTCCTCCAACGCCGCGTTTTACCGGGCCGTGGGCGTTCCGTGATAATCGAGAGCAGGGCCAAGCTTGGGCGCAACTCACGTTATCGGCCCCTGGGAGCGCCGGCATCCCTGCCGGCGTGCTCTCGCGGGACACTTTGGGATTTACCTCAAATCGGGCGATGTTGCAAGGTGCCGGCAGGGATGCCGGCGCTCCCAGGGGCCGATAATGGGAGATGCGTCTGCCAAGCTTGGCCAATGGTGAGGACGCTTGTCCTGGTTGGTGCCTTTCGCTAAGGTCTTTGGGCGATGCGCCCGGTCCCGAATTCTTCCCTCCCGCACCCTTCCCGCCGGCGCTGGTTCATTCTCGCGCTCATCTTCTGCGCGATCGTGCTCAATTACATTGACCGTCAGATCGTTTCCATCCTCAAGCCCACGCTGAAGCTTGAGTTCCGGCTGGACGACGCCGGCTACGCGCTGCTGGCCAACATCTTCACGGTTTGCTACGCCGCGATGTATCCCGTGGCCGGCTGGCTGGTGGACCGATGGGGCGCTCGCCACATGATGCTGGCCGGGGTGATTGCCTGGTCGAGCGCCTGCCTGGGCGCCGGGCTGACGCGAACCTTCGGGCAATTCGCCTTTTTCCGCGGGATGCTGGGGCTCGCGGAGCCCATTGCCTTCCCCGCCCAACTCCGCGTGGTGACTGGCTGGTTCCCGGGAACCTTGCGGGCCACCGCCAACAGCTTGTGCGTGGCGGGAGGCTCGATGGGAGCGATTGTCGCGCCGCCGCTGGTTGCGTGGCTGGCGCTAAGGTTCAATTGGCATGCGGCCTTTCTTGTGCCGGGGACGGTGGGCTTGTGTATCGCGGTGTTGTGGTGGGTGATCTATCGCGACCCGCCGCCGGAGATGGACGCCGCCACCGGAGCGCGAGCCGTCCTCGGCTCGCAGCGGCCGCAACCGCGAGGGAAGCCCGCGTTGGGCTCCGTGGCCGTTCTGCGTTCCCAACCACTGCGAGCCGAGGACGGCTCGCGCTCCGGTGGCGATGTCCCGCTGCTCCCGAATCGGGCGTTCACCTGGCCCGAGCTATGGCGCACCCGGAGCTTGTGGGGCATCCTGATCATCCGCTTTATCAGCGATCCGGTCTGGTATTTCTGCCTGTTCTGGTTGCCGGGCTACCTGCAAGAGCAATCCGGGCTGACGTTGGCCCAAATCGGCATGGTAGGCTGGATTCCGTTTCTGGCGGCGGATTTCGGCGGCATCGGCAGCGCCGGTTGGTCCGATTGGCTGGTGAAACGCGGCACCGCGCCCTTGCGCGCCCGCAAGCTGATGCTCACCAGCATGGCCGCGCTGGCTCCGGTCTGCGCTTTGACACCCCACTTCCCCCACCCGGCGGCGACGCTCGTGATTTTCAGCATCGCGGGCGCGGTGTGCCTGAGCTGGTTGTTCTCGCTCAGTGTGGTGATCGCCGAAACGTTCCCCGCCGGCAACATTGGCAGCGTGCTGGGCATTGCCGCGGGCTTTGGCGCCGCCGGGGCGATATTGTTCAACTACTTTGTGGGCCAGGTCATTGGGACGCTCGGCGCGGCGCAGATGTTCGCCGTGATGGCCTGCCTTCATCCCTTGGCAGCGCTTGTGTTGTGGACTATGGTTCGTCCCGAGCAGCCGGGCGAGCATCCCGCCGCCCAGACTCAGAATGCATAGATGAACCGCAGAACCTTTATCACCAACCTCGGTCTTGCCGCCTCCTTTCCGTGGCTCTGCCGCAGCGCGCTTGCCGCGCCGCCTGCGGCGCCGGATGCCGGCACCGCCTCCCACACGATTCTCACTTGCAACATCCGCGTGGCGCTGCCCGAGGATGACGCCACCGGCAACGGCTGGAAAGCCCGCCGCGATCTGTGCATGGAGGTCATCCGGGCGCAACAGCCCGACCTGTTCTGTTTGCAGGAAGTGCTGCGCGTGCAAATGGAGGATCTCAAGCAGGGTTTCCCGTCATTCGCGAGCTTCGGCTTCGAGGGTCCGGAGATGGACGCCGGGGGGCCTGGTTACCATGGCATCGCCAAGAACCCGGTCTTCTACTCGCGCGAACGCTACGAGTTGGTCGCCGAGGGCGGCTTTTGGCTCTCGGAGACGCCGCACCTGCCGGGCTCCCTGTCGTGGGGCTCTGCTCGTGCCCGGCACGTCAACTGGGTGCGGTTGCGTGACCGCGCGTCGGGCCGGCAATTCCGCTTGCTCGACACGCATCTGGACCATATCAGCCAGCACGCCCGTGAGGAGCAGATGAAGATGATCCTGGCCGAGGCCGCCCTCTATGCGCCGGACTTTCCGCAGATTCTGGCCGGCGATTTCAACTCCGACGCCAGCAACCCGGTGCTCAAGCTGGCGCTCGACGCCGGTTGGACCAACACCCAGACGGCGGCGCCCGGACCGCGCGACAACGGCTACACGGTGCACGGCTTTCTCGGCCCCAAATACGTCGCGAAGACGAAGGCGGGCCGCAAGCGCGGCCCCATTGATTTCATCCTTACGCACGGCCCGGTCTCGACCCTCGATTGGAAGATCATCCGCGATTCCCGTGACGGACGCTACCCGAGCGACCATTATTTTGTTGGCGCAAAGCTCGCCTTCAAGTCCTGATCCCCCCTTTTTATGAGCCGCATTCTTAGCAGCCAGGGAATTCATTGCATCGAGGAGCCGGCGCAAGCCGTGCCGGTGCGCGCCGAAGCTGATGTCCTGGTGGTGGGCGGCGGACCCGCCGGTATCACTGCCGCTCTAGCCGCCGCCGAGAGCGGGTTGAAGGTGACCCTCGTCGAGAGCCGCAGCTTTGTTGGCGGCAACCTCACCATCGGTTTGCCGATCCTGGGCTTCCTGAGCCAGAAAGGCGTGCCCATCATCAAAGGACTCCCGCAGGCGCTGATTGACCGGTTGCGAGCCCAAGGCGCGGCCAGTGAGCATCGGCCCTGCCCGCTCCACGTCAGCCTGACGCTGGTCGAGCCCGAGGCGGTGAAGACTGTGGCTATGGGGATGCTCCTGGAGCGGGGCGTGGACCTGAGGCTGTATTCAATGTTTGCCGGCGTGGTCATGGAGGATAACCGGTTGCGCGGGATCATCACGGAAAGCAAAGCGGGCCGGGAAGCGCTCCTGGCCAGGATGATCGTGGATTGCACTGGCGACGGCGATGTCGCTTTTCGCGCGGGAGTGCCGTGCGAGAAAGGGGATGAACACGGCGGCATGCAGCCGCCCACACTGATGTTCTGCCTCGCGGGTGTGGATACCGAGAAGCTCCGCCACAGCCTCAGCAGCGACCCCAAAACCTACCGCGCTGATTTCATTCCCGCCGAATACTTTGGCCAGAACCACCAGTTCATTGTCGTCGGGCTGCGGCAACTCATCGAGGCGGCCCAGAAGGCGGGGCTGTCCATCCCCACCGAGCGAACGATTCTCATCACCGGGCTTCGGGCCGGTGAAGTATGGGTGAACATGACGCGGGTGAAAGGCACTGACGGCACCGACCCGCGCAGCCTGTCCGCCGGCGAAATCGAGGCCCGCCGCCAAATCAAGGACATCCAGCGATACCTGGTGGAGTATGTGCCCGGCTTCGAGAAGGCCCGGTTCACCAGGACGGCACCGTTCCTGGGCATCCGGGAAACGCGGCGAATCGTGGGCCAGTACGTGATGAACCGGGACGATATTCTGAACTGCCGCCGGTTTGATGACGCTATTGCGGTCGGCAGTTACCCGATAGATATACATCGTCCGAACGATAACGGCTGCACACTGGAGTGGTGCGGCGACTGTTACGACATCCCCTATCGCTGCCTGGTGCCGCAGCGCGTGGAGAATCTCCTCGTCGCCGGCCGCTGCGTCTCGACAACCCACGAAGCCATGGCGGCGGTCCGCGTCATGTCCACCTGCATGGCTATGGGCGAGGCCGCCGGCCGCGCGGCCGCTCTCGCCGTGGTGGGTGGTGTGTCCCCGTCAGCCATAGATGTTTCCAAGCTCCGGGAGGGCTTGCTAGCGCACGGGGCGTATTTGAGACCTTGAATTTTGAAGAGCGGACCCGTTGTTCCCACTTGGCCGCCATGGCCCGGAACCGGGAAATGAACCTGCGATAGTCAGTGCCGGCAAAAATGGGGCCTTTTAGCGTGGTCTGAAGGAAGGCCGACAGCAGGCAACCGGATGGAAGCAGCACTGCACAAGTGCCCAGCAGTCAAAGACTTGTACCATCCATAGGCAAAGTTGTGGAGAGAGGTTGTTCTGGTAACCCCCCCGGATGTCCGATGCTCAGCCCCTCTGAGGTCTGTCTTGCCCTGCGACCAGGTAGTGACCAGGTAGTGAGCAGGTCTGAGCACGATCGAACCAAACTATGGGCGACCCCTGCTTTTCGTCATGGTGCGGACTGATGCGTTACGATGGGGACGTAACCCACCTCCAAGCCCTTGGGCGGCGTCACCAGCAGCGCCGGATCGAGGCTCGCCAATGCTCCGCGGCTGGGGGGCGCCATGTAATCGCGGTCAATTGGCCACTGGGCATGGATCTTCTCCACCAGTGCCTGCAGCGCCGCCTTCTTCTCCTCGCTCCAATCATACTGCTGGAAGCTCGGTTGATCCACAAAGCGATACCACCAGTACGTGACCCGGGAACCGTCGGCCAGTTTAACCGTGAACGGCCCCCGCTTCGGGCCGGGCCGGCTCCAGGCGCCCGTCGTCGGTGAGGTATAGGGCTCGCCGTGCCCTGCCAGTCTGAACTTCTGCGAGAGTAATCGCGTCTCCGCCGGCACGTCCGTTGCCGCTACTGCAACCCTTTCCTCCCCGGCTTGTTTGAAGTACTGCGGAAACAAACCTCTGGGACTGATGTTGTTGGTGAACCACACCAGCCCCCACACGTTGCCCTCGAATACTCTTGTGTCGAAGACCCGCTCAACGCCGCTCAGCTTCCGGCCGTCCTGATCGAAGTGCGTCGTATGTGTCGTCAACCGGGACTTCCAGGCGCCTTTCTGATCGAATCGTCCGTCACATGCCGGGCCGCCATTACGCCAGGCCTTGAAGGTGTCGTACAAGGCGGCCTTCGAGTAGTAGGTCACATCTTCCACGAGAAACGCCCTTCCCTGGCTGTCCACTGGGAATTGCAGCCGGGGGATCTTCGAATAGACGACTCCCTGCGCGTCGGTGCTGTCGAAGCGTGGGACGGTATTGATCTCCATGGCGCCGCCCCCCATGTTCCCCGGACGCGCATCGAGCCCTCGCCCGTAAATGTAGGGATACTTGAACAACTTGCCGATCTTGCTCCAGGTCTCCGGGATGTAATACGCGATGGGACCCTTGAAGTTGGCGGCATTGAGGAAACAGGTCCAACTCTGGTCGCCGGTGGGTGGATCTCCGGTGCTGGCGTCCGTGAAGGGCAGGGCCATCCAGGTGTAGCCGAGGAATTGGCCGTTGGGATTACCCGCGAACGGCAGCGCGTCGGGAGGAATCAGCAGGCGGTTGCTCAGTTGGGCGATGCTTAATCGGTTGTCTGGCAGCGCTTCGTTGCCGTGGAAAAAGGACCACCCCGGCGACCCGACCTCGTAGTCGTAGCATTGCGGCGTGGCGTTCATGCTGAACTTGGGGGGGCCGTATCGGAAGTGGTTCCCGGCCCAATAGCCCAGCCCGCCTTCTACGGTTTGGAATACACTCTGCCACGTGGGGCCCCGCTCCTTCCAGGTCCGGGCCAGCGTGCCTGCCGGAGCCAGCGGTTGGTCCTTGTCGTCGGAATTGTCCGGCGTGATCCAGGTGCCCGCCAGGCCGATCTGGAAGTGGGCCAGCGGTTGGTCAATCAGCGGCCAGACTGCGGAATAGAACCCCATGCCCGCGCTGAACTCGGACCGGGCGGGTGGCCGCGTCGCGCTGAAGCCAATATACCCATGCAGCCCGCTTGAATGGGCCGTGACATTGCCGGCGGCGGCTTTCCTTGCCTCTTTCGACTCTTGTCCGGCACAGGTCCCGGAGAGCAGGGGGATGCCGAGGACGGCGATGACCGCCATGAGCGCCAATGAAGTGATGAATGCCGTGTGGCAGTTAGTCTGGGGCCGGCCATGCCCCCCGGTCCCGGCGAGGTTGCCCTTCAAGCCAGCCATAGAAAATCTCCAATGCTTGGATTTCTTCGGCAACGCCGGGGCCCGCGGCTTCACCTCCGATATCGTCTCCATCTTCACTACGCGGCTCGCAGGAACCACTTTCGCCACCCCTTTCACCGTCCGCGAAACAGCAGTTCTGACTGAACTGATAGAGAATTGGTTTTTGCGCCCCCGCGTACTGAACGCTGCGCGGGTGAGGGAGAATTGCTTGTCGCTCTCATTCAATGCGCCCGCATCCTGCCAGAACTGGCGGAGGACGCCAACAGGCAAGACACGCAGAATCGGATTCCCGACGGTGTTATGCTTCCGCCAGTTTCACATTGGAAGCAGTCTGTACGTTCCAGCTAGCGCGTGGTCGCGCTGGTAGCTGTCGCTGGAACCTGGAGGCCGGAATAGCGGACGGTAATACAATACACATGCGAATCATTCCCGAGACAGCTACGACCGCGGAGAGTCTTGCGGGTCATCGGCGAGGGCAGCGGGGGCCAGGTATGGTTGGCCAGAAACACCCTTGGCGCCTACCGCGCCATCAAGATCGTCCTCCGCGCCTGCCGCGCCCAGCCGGTTCGGCGGTTCCGCTCGGCTGAGGAATTGCTCAGCGCCCTGCTGTCGTTCCACTTCGCCACGAGCGAACTGCACCGTGAGGAAGCCCACCGGTTCTGGAGCCGGCTGGTGGGCCTGGCCGGTCTCCTCGCCTGCGTGGGCTTCTCGACCCTCTGCCTCTGCCGATCTGCCGACTGGTCTATCTGCTGACGCAAGGCCGATAGGAACATTCAACATCCAACATCCAACATCCAACGCCCAACATCCAACGCCCAACATCCAACGCCCAACATCCAGAGCCGAACCTCGTGGCTAAACCGGCTTTTTCCAACGCTCACTTCAAAAACCCGGGCGCCAACCACAAATATCGCCGCGCTCAATGAGCTTGGCCCGCCTTGTGCTCTATCACTTTTGGGGGCTGTTTGGTCCCCTGAAAAGCGAGTATTAGCCGAATCAATAACTTATGCATGTGGCTGCCATGTATTAAAAAGTGACAGGATGTGCCGCTTTAGCTCCTGCACGGCAGTTCCGCCTAATGAAAACGCTTAAGATTCTAATACTGTTCACGGCTCTGGTGTCGGGGATGAGGACCCAGGCGGGTACCGGCCTTTACCGCATCGCCTTCAACGATGGCAACGGTGACGTTGGTTTCGGGCAAATTGATGTCCAACCGGCCAATAACAATTACTATGCCGTCAGCGGCGTCCTCACTGTGACGGCCGGGCCCGCGATGGGCGACTGGAACTTATTCACGACTGGTGGAAACTCCTGCTATCCAAACTACTTGACGTCACCAGCCGGTGCGTACTGGTATAACAACGCCGTGTATCCCACCTCTAATCCCCAGTATTGTGTCGCGAATCCTCTCCTGGACGATTACGGATTATTGTTCACGCAAGCCAGCGGCAATGAACTCAATCTTTGGGGCAACGCGGATGGCACCTACACCTTGGGCGGCAACATTGGCGGGTGGCAGAACTTTAATGTGACGATTAGTTTCGGGGGGACCACCATTGCCCCAGTGCCAGAGCCGGTGAACGTGGCGTTGGGAGTTTTTGCGGGAGTATGCCTGGCGGTCAGCTTCTCCCGGAGCCGGCCGGTGCGAAATCGGCTTTATCGCTGGCGGGTTGCGGTCGCGCAATAGATCGGCGCCGTCCCACGCCCAACTTCGAGGTTGCGGAGCCCAGGGGCCTCGGGTGAAGGCAGCCGGCGACCGGCTTGATGGAAAGGGTTGTTTCCTTCCGCAGGCGGGCGGCGACTTGCGGTTCGGCCGGGAACATTTTTGCGGCGCGCGGCGAGATCGGCCGCCTTCCAGCCCAGGCGACCCGGTTCCTCGGCGAGGCTTGACCCCTGCCCCGCCCGAGACAGGTTTAACGCCAGGTCGCCAAGGCGCGGAGACGCAAAGAGCTTTCCAGATTTCCCTGCGCCTTGGCGTCTTGGTGCCTTTGCGTTGAAGAAACCGTCTCGCTGTCTTCCGTAACTGGTTCTCGTTCTCCTCTTCCCGCAAAGCCGCTGCTGAATGGAGTTCCGTTTCAGATTCAGAACCAGTTAATGAGATTGCCATGTTCTCACCCCGCACTCCCCGCACCGTTGATCTCCAGCACAGGAGAATGCGGCGACCGACGCCACGGAATATGACATTCTCATTAACTGACGGGCTCGAGTAGGGCCTGAAGACGGACTCGCGGCAGCACAGAGTTCGTTGGCCACCCCACCGGACCCAGCCCGCAGGAGGCACTCGTCGCGGCTTTCAACGCCTGCATGTTAGCGCAATTCGCGGGTAACCGGTTCTGGGTCCATCTGTGTCCATCGGTGATCGCCTTGGGCTCACGAGGGCGACGGATTCTGCGAGGCCCCGGGCGCGGCCTTTTGGAGGTTCGGGCGAACCTTCGCCCGCAGACTGCCCGTGGCCCAATGAATGCCGCCGAACAGGACTTGCTTGAAAACCGGGTTGGTCCATACGTCCTCACGGTGCCCCATGCTGGTGTAGAACACCCGCCCGCGCCCGTACAGATGCGCCCAAGTCGCCGGGTAAGGAGGACGTTGGTACATCGGCCCCTTCATCCCGGCGGTGTCCTGGAGCAGAATCACGTGCAGGTTGGGCGCAAAGTTCTTCAACGAATACCACTCCTCCAGCGGGCTGAAGTCTTCCGGGAAATCCTTCATGCCCGGGAAATGCCGGTCAATCGGGATCATCCGGGAGTGCTGTTGCGCCCCGTGGATGATGAACTCGCCGCCCAGCATGACAATATACGGGTCCCGCTGGTCCGGCGGGTCGTCTTTGTAACGGGTGTCCGGGTGGAAATAATTCGGGCTGTGAAACGTGTCGGAGGCGGAGTGCGTGCCGATGAATCCTTTCCCCTGGTGAATCGCGTCGAGAAACGCTTGCTTGCCCTCCGCGGTCATGGGCGGATTCTTATCGGTGCCCGCCTTGGTCAAATCTCCGGTCGTGTAAAAGAAATAGGCGTCGAACTGGTCCAAATACTCCGGGTTGAACAAGCTGCCGTCCTTCGAGCAAGTGAACTCCACGTTCTCCTCCGGCCCCCATTGTTGCAGGAGTTTCTCGGCGAAGCTCAACCCGCCGTCACGCCGGTGAATCGGGCTGTGCTCGAATCCGGAGGACTTGGAAAAGAACAGCACCTTTCGTTTCTTGCCGCCGGGGGCCGCCGCCAGCGCGGAGGGAAGGAATCCAAAGCTAACCGCGGCCAAGGTGGCACGCGCGATCATTTCACGCCGAGTCATGGGTGTCATACCTCTCAACCATCAACTGCTGCCTCCGGGAAAGCAAGTGGCCCAGTCCGCGCAGCGCGGCGGAGCCGCACCCGAGACCCGGAAAGACAGGAAGATTGGCGACAGGAAATGTGGGAAATCCCATTTTCCTGTCTTCACTCTTCCGGTCTTTATGTCTTCCTGTGGCCCAGCTACGGATTCCACCGCACCCTGCGGGCAAGTCCGGGCACCACGGCCAGTGACAAACTCCTGCGTAACCCCTTGTAGGAGACGACGTAAGGAGTCTCTCACTAAACCCAGTCTGGTCCTTGCGTAAGCTGTTTATAAGAGACTCCTTACGTCGTCTCCTACAACGTTTTGGGCCAGACTTTGTCACTGGCCGTGGTCCGGGCACTTCATTCTCAAAAGCTGAGTTTGCCACGGAAAGGGGTCAATGAGATTGTCATGTTCTCACCCCGCACTCCCCGCACCGGTGATCTCCAGCACAGGAAAACGCGGCGACCGACGCCACGGAATATGACATTCTCATTTCGCTGAGGGACGCAAAGGAGGAGGAAAGCGATGGTTCTACTCCTCCGCGTTCCTCCGCGCCCTCTGCGCCTCTGCGTTAAGGCTGGTTTGGCTTCGGCTGCGGTTTTGCCGCGCTGCGCTCTCTGTGGTTGGCCAACTGCGGTCTTTTGGGATCAAGGGCTCGGGACAGGGCGGCTGCCCGCGTTTCCACGGTTTCCGCCCCTCTCGGGTTGCAGCGCATAGCCGCTTTTGGGGGCTCCCGTTGCCAAACGGGTAAAGGCTGTTCATTCAAAAGTGTGAATAATGAGAGCTGCTCGGCTTGCCCAAATCAATACACCAGCACCAGCACCGCCGCTTGCTCGGCGGACTTCACCACGTCCTCGAACTTCCGCTCCTTCGTGTTCGGCTCTTTGAGCTTCGCGGACACTTCCGGCACGGATTCCAGGAACCCCAGCAGGAAACTGCTCTTCACTGCGTAATTCACGTTCTCCGGCAGCGCCCCGCTCGTGGCCAGCGCCGCCCGCGCGCTCAACTTGGCCGACACCACGCCCACCATGTTGCCCAGCTCGTCCACCAACGCTCCGCCCGAATTGCCCGGCTGCACCGGCACGCTGATCTGGAAATACCGCGCGTCATCCTCCGCGCCAGACAACTCAGCGACCTTGCCCGTGGTGGCCGTGCGCAAGCACCTTGGGCGCAAACCCTTGCAAGCCGATGTTGGGAATACCCACCGCAGCTTCCGTGCCGCAAAATGTCTCAAAGCGGGCAACTCGGAGCACTTCTCTCTGCGCGGCGGCGTTTGCGTGAAGGATGAACTGCCTTTTCGCCAGGGTGTTGCAAAAGCCGCTGCCGCGCATTTGTAACATCGCTTTTGCTCCCAGGCGGCCTTTCCCCTGACGGGGAGCACCCGAGGCGCTGGAGGCGATTATACGACTGGCACGGGCCATTCCCAGGCGGGTTTGGCCGCCCCGGCAGAGATCCTCTCAGAACCGTGCATCGGGGCGGGCGAGCGCTCTCGCGAGCCCTGAATCCTGAAGTCCAAAGGAGCTTCAGTACCGAATCCCAATCGCGCCGAAAAGCTACTCAACCATGACCGCACAGAAGAATCGCCGGCCAAATAGCGGAGCGTCGGCGTCTGCAAAAGTAAAGCTGCTGCCCGTCGGCGTGAAGGTGCCGGCCGAGGACCAGCGGAAACAATTAATGGTGGCCAGGGCTGCTTTATTGCCGGCTGCGGAAGAATCGCCGTTGGACGGTATTGGTTTCAATCCACTCGAAGATGCCATTGGTGGAGGCGTTGGTCAGAATGGGCGTCCAGAGAGATAGGTTGGTGCTGGCTTCGATGACATAGGGCTGGTTTGGTTTGGTGAAAAAGCCAATTCGCGGGCTTCTACCGGCCATTCCGGCTTCAAGCTCCATCATGTCCCCATAAACCCATTGGCCGTTCACCCATAGGCAACCAACCTGGAGGACGCCGCTGCTGATCAAATTGCCGAAATAAGCCGGATCGCCACTCGCAATGCGTACGCTGGCGGTAGTCACCAACGCGAGCGCCTCCGGAAATGGACCAGGATTTCAGTCGAATTGTGTCGAGTCCGAGCAAGGGTGTGCTGGCTCCAGGCGCTGACAGGCCTAAGTTATTGATGACCAGCGTGCCAAGAGGCTCGTCTAAGTCGCGCAGGTATACGGTTCCAGCTCCCCCGTTGCGTCCGTTTCCGCCACCTCCGCCAGGCGCGGTGATATGGTTGGTGTCGAACCCGCTGTAGTTCCGCGCATAAACCGCCACGCGACCACCACCCCCTCCACCCCCTGTAAAATGGTCCTGCTGACCCGACAACCGACCACCACTCCCACCCGCAGCTCGAATCAAGCCGTTGCCAGATAACACGTCCACATCCAGCCGGATGCCACCGCCAGCTCCGCCAGCCAACCCCGTCTGCGTCTGGACGGGCGACTGGCCGTCGGCCAGCAACTGTCCATCCAATTGCAGTTGCCCCGCCCTCAGTCGGATCAGACCGCCTCCGCTCCCACCGTCAGCCGATCCCCCGCCCCAGTCATTGGGATCCCCATAGTCCCCGTACACCAACCCCGGCTGGCCAGCACAAAAAACAGTGCTGTGCTCCGGGTCGGTGTGGTAGCCTGCACCTCCCAATCCACCATAGCTGCCTCCACTCCAACACGTCGGCACGCCCATTACTGAATTGCTGGTCGTCCGCCCTGGCAAATACCCCTTCCCGCTCACATCAATCCAACTGCTCCCGTCCACTACCAAACTACTGCTCACCACCAAGCTCAGCCAGTGCATGGCCGTCGCCGTCGAAGCCAAACTCGTTAACTTCCCGCCGTTCTGCACATAGCAATTGGGCGCCAGCACCTGGTCTGCGGTCAAAAGCCCACCCAAGACCGACACCGGCGCAGCCGCAACTAGTGCACCTTCCACGCTCACCTGCGCCCCTAGCGGAACCGTCAGCGGCACAGCAGCAACTAGGGATCCATTCACGCTCACCATGGCGCCAGTGCTCAGGCTCATCAGAGTGTCCAGATAAAACGTGCCCACCACACCAACCGATGACCCGTCCCGCATGTCCAAACCCGACCTCACATGTAGGTCTCCCACCTGCAAGCTCGCGCCCCCCACCAAAACGACCGGAGCCAGGAAGTCCAGCGTCATTCCAGCGTGTTCGCCCGTAACATGGGCGTTAGCGCCCTGAATCACCAGAGGCTCCGCCAATCCATACCAGTTGGTGCCCGAAACTCCCAATGGCGTCGAACCACCGCTGCTCCCTCCGTCGTTTACTATCAACACCCCCTGACTATTATCCAGATCACGCAGATACACCGTCCCAGCTCCCCCGTTGCGTCCGTTTCCGCCACCTCCGCCAGGCGCGGTGATATGGTTGGTGTCGAACCCGCTGTAGTTCCGCGCATAAACCGCCACGCGACCACCACCCCCTCCACCCCCTGTAAAATGGTCCTGCTGACCCGACAACCGACCACCACTCCCACCCGCAGCTCGAATCAAGCCGTTGCCAGATAACACGTCCACATCCAGCCGGATGCCACCGCCAGCTCCGCCAGCCAACCCCGTCTGCGTCTGGACGGGCGACTGGCCGTCGGCCAGCAACTGTCCATCCAATTGCAGTTGCCCCGCCCTCAGTCGGATCAGACCGCCTCCGCTCCCACCGTCAGCCGATCCCCCGCCCCAGTCATTGGGATCCCCATAGTCCCCGTACACCGACCCCGGCTGGCCAGCACAAAAAACAGTGCTGTGCTCCGGGTCGGTGTGGTAGCCTGCACCTCCCAATCCACCATAGCTGCCTCCACTCCAACACGTCGGCACGCCCATTACTGAATTGCTGGTCGTCCGCCCTGGCAAATACCCCTTCCCGCTCACATCAATCCAACTGCTCCCGTCCACTACCAAATCGTTGCTCACCACCAAATCCGATCTGTACATCTGGGCGGTGGCTCCCGGCAAACAAGTTACAAGGCTTGTGCTTGTTAGCGACAGCCACCCCATAGTAATCGGCCCTCCGACCGTCAACGTTCCGTTTGCAAGGGTCCCGATGCCGCCGTGAAGGCCGTTAGCTGCAACGAGACTCCCATTGTTCGTGATTGTAACTCGCCCATAGATGTTAAAGCCGCCCAGAGTCTGGTCCGAACCATTTATCAAAAGGTGGTCTTCAACGTTGACCACGAATCGGGCAGTGCCCGTCAATCCTTGTGGGTCAGTGACTGTGAGCGTGACGACGTTCGCCCCTGGCTTCCAGAATCTGTGCGCCGCCAAGAGCTGATTCGTCCCTGGGGTGCCGTCCCCATAGTCCCAGGAGTAAACGAGGCTAGCTTGCTCAGGATCGCCGCTCCCCAAAGCAGTGAACTGGACATCTAGCGGAGCAGGCCCGGTTACCCCATTCGTGGAAGTGACCGTAATCAGGGCGGTTGGCGGCAGGTTGAACAGATTCGCTGTGGCCTGAACGTTCGTGAACACAACACCGTTGGTGATGGAGATGGTGATGGTTGTTGTCGTGTTGCCTTTGGCCGTGAGGACGCCGTTGGTGTTAACGCTGATCTGGAAGCGGTCGCTGGTCTTGTATTTCGTGCCGGTGCTGCCGTCGGTGATGTCGCGCAGGATGCCGTCAGAATAGAGGCCCCACACGCGGAGCGGGAATGGCGCCACGGAGGTTTGGGAGACGACGGGCGGGTCCACTTGGATGGATTGGAGCGCGGCCGCGTTGGTGACATTGAGCACCAGCAAGGCAGTCGCCGACTGGCCGTTGGTATCGCGGGCGGCAGCCATGACCCGCCAGGCCCCCGCGGCATTCGTCGGGATGGCGAGAGAGAAATCCCAAGGCGCAGCCGTGTCAACGGACGTGCCGACAGGCGAAAGGAAATGAACCGCTTGGATTGGGCGGGCGTCGGTAGCAGCGGCGGTGAGAACCAAAGACTGGCCGGCAAAAACGCTCTGGCCGTTCGTCAGACCGGAAAGAACCAGCCAGTTCCCGGAGTTGGTTTGCGCGGCGGGGATTGGCGGCTGGTTTGTTGCCCAAACGCTTGCAGGGAAGAATGCAAAGCGGGGAGAGCCGGCAATCGGCTCTTTCAACAAGCCGACGATGAGCGCCGCAACATTGGTATCGGCGGGTTGCCAGAGGTGCGGCACGTTGGTTACGAGCGTCGAGGCGTTCGTGGCGATGCCACCCGTTTGGCTGTCCACCGTAGCGAAGCCGTCATTGGCAGGCGGGACGCCTGCCCAACTACCATTGGTCAGGCCGAGGCAGAACTGGAGGAATGAATAAATGTCGGGCGGCGGCGCTGGGCTGGTGGTGGAGGCGATGGCGTGACTGGGCACGGTAACTGACTGCAAATCGGCCAGAGCGGCTGACCCATAACTTTCGTCGGCAAGCACACCTTGGCTTAGGTCAATCGGCGGCACGTAGCCGCTGGCCTGGCTGGCTGAGAGAATGATATTCCGCAGGTTTGCGTACGCGGAGGGGCTGGTCGCTTGCAGCCCCGTGATAACGGATGCCAGCCAGGAACCGCCGTGCGGGGTGCCAATCGTAATCAGCTTGTGGACATCCCCGAGTCCATAGTTGTCGCCCTGAACAGAATGCCGCTGCACATGGAGGCGCGCCAGGATGCCGCCCGCACCGTGCCCGATCATATCCACTCGTGAGGCGGCGAAGCCAGACTGCCGCAGGCCGGAAATGCTGTCGGCAATGGTTTCGTATAGGCCCGCCACGTTAGTCTCAAAGCTTCCGCCCGAGGTGAACGAGTAGTCCGCAAAAGTACCGTCCAGCCCGGCATCCACCAGGGAACTGAAGAGGACGCCGAATTCGTCCGGCCCGCTCCATTCGTCATGCACCAACACCACTGGAGGCCGCCGCAAGAGAATGTTCTGGTTGGCAATAATGTTCGTGCCGTTCAGCAGGACAACCGTCACGGGCTGAGAGGCAGTGTCAAAATCCGTCGGCGACTGATATACGCCCACCGCCCAGTTGGTGCCGCCCACATTCCCAATAGGCGCGGGAACATCGCCTGCCCAGTTCGTCATCGTGACCGACCGCAGCAGCCCATCCGCGACCTGATTGACACCCGCAATCGCGAAATGCAGGTTCGGGAAAGAATTGGTCTCCGCTCCCTTGAGCCTGACGCGCAGCGCCAGCCTGCTCGCGCCGTCAGCCGCGGCGCCGATACGGGGCGCTCCGCCGCCCAGATACTGAGTCGGGTCGGTGAAAAGGTCAGGCGAGTTCCCTGACCGGAAGTCCACGGCATCCACCACCTCAATAGTGGACTGCGCTACCTGGATGGTCAGCGTCTGTTGGTCTTCGACCTCCGTATAATCGTCCAGATAGGTGAATGCGGCGCTGATGACGACGGTGTAGGCGCCGGGCGCGTCGGGTATCCAATCAACGTGGCCGGAATTTGCGTCAATGTGGAAGCCGGCCGGCCCGGAAACCTTGGTCCAATAAATCGGCGTGATGTTGCGCGGGTCATCCGGCTCAGGATCGCCGTAGGCCTCGGCGATATTGTCACTGTCGTAGCGGTACGGCAGGCCGACAAGCGCGTTGGTCCCGCCAGTGGAAACGATGCGCGGTTCCGTGGGGTAAGCCTTGAAGATTTGGTAGTTCGCGCCGACCAGCTTCTCGAACATCAATATGCCGCTCCGGTTGATGTCCACCCAACTGCCAGTGAGTGATTGGCCATTGTAATCCTTAACCTGCCCGACACGCGAGGACACCAGATTATTGCCACTCACATAGGCGATTTCGGGATTGTCGCGCGGGGCGTCGTTGATATGAGCAAACTGGCCGGTCAGCGCGGGGTTGTTGTCAAGATACACCTGCGAGCCGGAGGCAAATACAAAATGGCCGTTGGCGTTCAGGTCCGGGTAGTCGCCCTGCCATTGATCGTTCAGGGAAACCGTGCCGCGATCCGAGACGACCAGGTAGGACCAGTACCATGAGTCGGAAAGCCCGATTTGGACGTGCGTATAAGAGAAAATGCCCGCGCCGCCAGCCGACATCGAGGCGTGTGGCCCGCCGTTAAAGTAGTGCCCCGTGCCCTCCGGGTAGCGCAAGTCCTGGGCTTGGAAGACAGGGGTTGCCGCTGGGTTTGTCACCGCGACAGCAGGTCCTGGGTAACGCAGAACGTCGGTCAGCACCATTTGGCCAGCGTAGCCGGTGTTAGTGTAACTGCGTGTGCAGATGAAGCTGCCATCATCGGCAATCGCGGGCGAAAGGGCCCCTGTGTAGCTCCCCTCAGTGACGGTCAATTGGCCGGGATTCACGTCCGCTGACGGTGTGCCGAATACCTGCCACTGCCCGCCCACTTGCTCGTTATAGACGAACCCGCCCAGGTTGTTCAGCATCGGATAGCGGTGATCCGTCGCCCCTGAGGAAGCTGGCCGCACCCAATACGGCGCCGAAGTCAGGTTCGGTTGCTGGGGCGTGCCGAAGACCACAACGGTCACCGTGGCCGGGCTGGAAACCGAGCCGAGATCATCCTGAACCGTGTATTGGAACGTGTTCGTACCCGCAAAGCCGGCATTCGGCGTGTAGGTGATCGTGCCGGTGTAGGCGTCCACGGTGGCCGTGCCATTTGTCGGCGCGCGAGTAATGGTGACGGTGGTGGGGTCGAGAACGCCGTTGGTTGAAATGTCGTTGGCCAGAACGTTGATGGTGACCGGGATGCCGTTGGTGGTCGTGGCGGAGTCGTTGACGGCGATGGGGGGAGGATTAGTGCCGAGGACGGACACGATTGTTGTGGCGGTGTTGTTGGTCGGATTGGGGTCGGCCTCGAAGCCCATGAGCGTCACGATGTTCGTCAGCGAACGGGCGGCAGTGGGCGTGAGGGTGACAGCCACCGTGGCAGCTCCGCCCATAGGCAGATCGCCAATATCACACCGCACGACACCGTATGCTTGTGTGACGGTCCCCTGGCTCGCCCCTGCGGCCACGAAATCAGCATACTGAGGCAGCGTATCCACCACCGTAACCGCCGTTGCATTCGACGGCCCGAGGTTCACGATCCCAATCGTGTAGGTAACGTTGCTGCCCACGCTCACCACGTTCGTCGAAGGGGATTGACTCATCGCCAAGTCCGCCGTGCCGACGACGGGAAACACCACGGAGTAGTTCGACACCACGCCCACGCCGGTCGAACCGTGGTAGGTCGTGACCTGAGAAGCACCGCCCGGTCCTGTCACCGCGAGGTTCAGCGTGTAGGTTCCTGGAGCGGTGCCGACAACAGTAACATTGTGTATTCCAGAGACTGGGGACGGGATAAACACAGTCTTGACTCCCGAGGTATCCCCGCTCGGCGCTCCGGCATCATCTGTGTCATCGGAGAGGGGATAGTCCCTGAAGTAGCTCGAACCTGGGGACTCGGCCAAGTCTTGTTGTTGGGAACTGTCGTAACCGGTCCTGCTGCCAGAAGGATCGACAACCAAAACCTCGACTGGAGATTGAGCTTGAATCAGCACTGAGGCCCTCTTCGAGCAGAAGCTGTTTTGTTTGTCCCTGCCGTAGATCCTGTAGCCAGATACATAATACCGATGTAACTTACCGCCATAATCTTTGTAGCCCGTAAGATGCGAGGTCAAAGAGGCCAAATCCCTTGGATTCGCGCTTCGCATGCCCGGGTCAAATATCTGCCAGTCGCTGCCCCTCTTTCCCGTCAGCACAACGAAGTGGTTATCAGTACTTGCGTCGTCATGGGTCAACTGGACGATTACTTGATCCCCTTTACGGCAAAAGTGGTCTTCAAAAACAGGGCCGTATACTGCTTCTGGAATATAGTTGTTGCCCCCAGTCCCCACGCAAGGTCCAACCTTGACGCACTCGAAGAGATACTCGATGCCAACCCAGTTCATGTCGTTACTCGGTAGGTACCCGAAGCCGCCAGATCCCAAGGGCCTGGGGGCTTGGCGCACGATCAGGTTGTCCAGCATTGTTGGGTCAATATCATACCCGAGCCCCTTCACCGCCATTGCGACGCAGCACAGCGCGCAGCCAACGTTTTTTGTACGCGAGCGTCGATCGGGACCGATACTGCCCTTTCCACCACACCCCGGTATGGCATTGGGGGTGCGACTCGTGGGATAGCCAAAATATGCAGGCACACGCATGTCCACGGGAGGGCACTCGGCAGCCACTTGATAAAATCCATCAAACCTCGAAGAAGCAAGAATCACTGCCCCCGCCACGGTCGCCGTTTGCGCGGAGAAGACTAGGTCGCCTGACCGATTCAGGGCGCAGCGGGTTCCCAGGCCTTGAAGCGCGTCCGTCAAGCGCGTCCCATTGGCGTCTGCGATAGAATAACCGGACTGCGCCACCAGTGACGGCGGGGTGGATATGCCGGAACCGTCGGCTGGGTTCAGAACCTCGAACCGCGCCGTGTAAAGGCCGAGTCGAGGGATTTGAAGTTGGTCCTTCTTGGTCGCGAAGAATGCGATGTTCGCTGCGAGGTTTGCACTACAGTCCGGCGAAGAGATTGCTACCTGGGAATCCTCGGCAAAACCGTCGAAGCCATCGGAGAGCCTAATAACCGACTGAACCTGCCACCCGTTGGAGGTTTTCACGCTCACATAAATGCCTTTTTCCGTGCTTCCTCCGACGCTCCGCTCACCATATAAAGCCGCTATTGTAGCTGTTTCGTTGATGCCAGGCTCTTGACCAGTCCTCGAAAACGCGCCCGAACTGGCGATTGTATCCGGCGTGGAAAACTGGCTGGCCATGTAAAGCAGGATTGGAGAGTTGGCTTGTGCGAGGGGCCGAACCAACACCCGGTCCACGTCATGTGAAATTACAGGAAAAGGCGGTGAATCAACCCGCAAGCTGTTGTTATTGACCATGAAATAGGTCAGACCAGTGTGGCCAACGGCACCATATGCAATGGTACCGATGCTGCTGATCGCCACGTCATCCATGAAAGAGTGAAGAAGGTAAAGCCAGGTCCCGCCAGCCTGTGCAGTTCCCGCCTCGTTGAGCGTGACGAAAGAGCCAGGCCCGGAATAGCGCTGAATAGCTGAATAGCTGTTGCCGCCACTACTTGCGGAGAACCTCGTCCCGACGCGCTCGGAGTCGTCAATTGAGGCCGAGCCATACGTGCCGCTCAGGGCGGTTGCGAGCAATTCATTCTGCGTGCCGTTCCATCGGACCAGCATGTTCATCCCGCCCTGAAGCGAGGCGACGAAAGCAACGTGGCTGTTGTCGTTGATTGTTGGGTTGTTCTTGATTGAGTCGATGGTCAGGCCGCTAATCTGGTCCCCAGTCTTCGCAATGATTTTGTAGTCGTAAGACTGGCTGGCAGAAGGCAGTTGGCTCAGAAGGGGCAGGAGCACCACCAAGAGGGCTTTCGTCCGCAAGTTCCTTGCTTTCATAATTCTCCTTGTCCAAGTCAGTTTGGTTTGGCCAGCAGGGAGTTAATCGTGCAATTGCCGAAGGAGCAACCGTTACTGCCATGCCGCAGAGTCATCATAATGATTTGCTTATGGCTCTCGTGTATCTTTTATGAGCCAGTTGCTCCGAAAAGGGAAGAACAATCGGCCTGAAACTCCTCTCTCCAACACGTAAACCCCGTCCAGCGACTTTGCAATTCTTGCTCCTAGCGCGGCAATCCGGGGCTGTTTGGTTAACGGCTGCCCAAACCGTAGCGGCTTGCCGGGACCCAGTGGGAGCCGGTTGAGTGGCACCGGAGAAAAGCTTGGCGGTTGGCCGCGGCATTCCTTAGCATCGCCACATGGGCACGCTTTATTACGGCGACAACCTCGACATTCTCCGCCGCTACCTCAAGGACGAGACGGTGGACCTCGTCTATTTGGACCCGCCCTTCAACTCCGCCCAGAACTATAACGCCTTCTTCCACGAAAAAGACGGCACTGACGCCGCCAGCCAGATTCGCGCCTTCGAGGACACTTGGAGCTGGAATCAGGAAAGCCAGAAGGTCTATGAGGAGCTGATCCTCCAGCCCGGCAAGGTCAGCGAGGTCATGCAGGCTTTCCACACGTTCCTCGGCACCAACGACATGATGGCCTACCTCGCCATGATGGCCCCGCGCCTGGTCGAATTGCGCCGCGTGCTCAAACCCAACGGCTCGCTCTACCTGCACTGCGACCCGACGGCGTCGCATTATCTCAAGCTGCTGTGTGATGCGGTGATGGGGCAGGAGAACTACAAGTCTGAAATTGTCTGGAAGCGGACGACAACGCACAATGACTCAAAGCGGTGGTCGGACAACACGGACACCATCTTCTTCTACGGTAAAGCTGCCTTGTTTACGTGGAATCCTCAGCACGATGCGTATGGGGCGGGTATCTTGAAAACAAATACCGGTACGACGATAAGGACGATCGCGGCCCTTACCGCCTGGACAACATGACGAGCCCCAACCCACGCCCGAATCTGATGTACGAATGGAAGGGGCACAAGTGGCCAGAAAAGGGCTGGCGCTACTCCAAGGAGACGATGGCCAAACTGGACGCCGAAGGCCGAGTCTGGTACCCGGACTCGAAAGACAAACGCCCGCAACTGAAGAGGTATCTTCACGAAATGCCGGGGCCTGTCATGGGCAATCTCTGGGCCGACATTCCACCAATCAATTCGCAGGCGTCAGAGCGCCTCGGTTACCCTACGCAGAAGCCGGTCGCTCTGCTGGAGCGCATCATCAACGCCAGCAGCAATCCCGGCGATATGGTCTTGGACCCCTTCTGCGGCTGCGGCACGACGATTGACGCCGCCGAGAAGCTGGGCCGCAAGTGGATTGGCATCGACATCACCCAACTGGCCACCTCGCTCATCAAGAACCGCCTGCGCGACACCTACGGTGACAAGATCGAGATTATCACAGTTGGCGAGCCGACCACGCCCAACGAAGCCTTTGTGCTGGCCGAACAGGACAAGTATCAGTTCCAATGGTGGGCGCTGGGCCTGGTCGGCGCCCGCCCCGTCGAGCAGAAGAAAGGCGCCGATCACGGCATTGACGGCAAGATCCTGTTCCGCGACGACCTGAAGGCGGCCAAACCGGAGCAGATCATCATTCAGGTCAAGGGCGGGAAAGCAGGCGTGAACGACGTGCGCGACCTGCGGGGCGTGCTGGAGCGCGAGAAGGCGGCGATGGGGGTGCTGATCACCTTGCAGCCGCCGACCAAGCCGATGGAAGTGGAGGCGGCCAGCGCCGGTTTCTACGAGCACAAGATGAACCGGCAGAAGTATCCCCGCCTGCAACTGCGCACGGTCAAGGAATTGATGGACGGCAAAGCCATCGAGCGCCCGTCGAGCGTCGCCGCCGTGGACGAGACGTTCAAGAAGGCCCCGAAGTCCAAGGCCAAAAGTCATGAGCAAGGCGGGTTGAATCTGGCGTGAGAAAGCACCGGTCGCCTATTGACTTTAGACACCAGCCTGAGCCAGGGTGTTTGCGTGAAGATTACAGGCAAAGGCCAGGTCACCATCCCGCCGGCCATGCGAAAAAAGCACGGGTTGCTGCCACAGCACGAGGTCGAGTTTGTGGACCGGGCCGGACGGCGTGCTCGTCGTCAAGGCCGGCAAGCTCTCGCGCGGCAAGCGGGTTCTCGCTGCGCTTCTGCGCGGAGGAAAAATCAAAGGTGACACGGAAAGCTGGTTGCGTTTGACCCGGGGCGCAGCATGATCCTGGTGGACTTCTGGCGTTTCTTCATCGGCGCGCACGCCTACGTCGCCCATCTGCCCCTGCTCACCCGTGACCCGCGCCGCGTCCGCACCTTCTTCCCTTCCGTGCGGCTCATCACCCCTTGAGGCGAGAAACGGTTTGCAGACATTAGAACTTGCGCCAGCTCTTGTTAAGCGGCGCCAGGCGCCAGAAAACCACAGGAGTGTAGTTCCGCTTCAGATGCAGCCCCGCTCATTGCCTGATACCTGGCATCCGGTCAAAGGTCAACGCCGCCGGGTCATTCGACCCATCCGAAATCCTGATTGACGGTAACGAAGCCCCTACCATTTGAGCACCTGCCAGCCGTTGATGCGGTCCAGCAGGACCTCACCACTGACTGGCATCAACCCTGTCGCAATGCGTTTCGATGGCGCTCGCCATAGTTTCCCCTTCCGATTCCGAGAGACAGCCGAATGCGCGATCCAATGCGCGCTTGCGCTCCGCCGCGCCCACGTCGAGTCTCAGGCGAGAGATGTAACTGGCCGCTTCCTCGAGTTCCGCCGGAGAAAGGTGCTTCAGTTCTTCAACCACGGCTTCCAGTGTGCTCATGCTCTGCTAATTTAGGACGCACGTTCAGATTATCAAGCCGTGAGTAGGCGCAAGCAGGCTTCACAGTTCAGCCGTGAGCACCTTCATAGAGGACGATGCCCTTGTCCACGATTTCGCGCAGGAAAGAATCCCCCAGAGCCAGGCGCCTCCGTACCTCAGCCGGCGTGCGCACGATCAGGTCGAGCGGAAAGCCGGCTCCAACCGCGAGGCGCACATCCAAGGCGGCATCCAGTGGCCGGCCTTTGCAGGGCATGACCACCAACAGGTCCACGTCGGAGTCCGGCGTGGGCTTGCCATAGGCGTAGGAGCCAAACAGGATGATCCGCGCCGGCTTGAAGCGCCGGGCGACTTCGTTGGCGAATTTCCTGATGGCGTGTCGTGAAATCATGCTTGCCTGTCCGGGCCGGCTTCAGTCAAAGCATTCCAACGTTGGCCGCCGCGGACCGATCTTGGGCACTCATAACACGCCGTCGTTGAAGATGACTTTCAACCGGCATTGCGGAAGCGATTCGGCGGAAGTAATCCGAATGATGCTGTTCTTCTGATCCACCGGCTGGACCGTACCGCAGGTTCCTCTCTCAGCCTTTCTGAATCAGGCGCACGACGGCGTCGCGGATGCTCGTGAACTTCGCGCTCTGCAACTCGCCGACTTGCCCGGCCACGAGGCTGCTGTGTGCGGTGAACAGTTTGCCGGGACGCGCGTAACTGGTGAGCCGCAACGAACCCTGCGCGAAGTCGCCTGCGTCCAACTGAGAGGCACGTGTATCGCCGTAGGACTTGCTCGTGATCTGGCAGAGAACCCAGTCCCCACGGCCAGCCTCGGCCAACACCACCGCTGGACGCAACTTGGACGCAGTGAGATCGGAAAAGGGGAAGTGAACTATGACGACTTGCCCGGCTGCAAATGTGCCCATGCGGCATCCTCCTCGGGGCGATTCCAATCCTCCCCCAGCGCCGCCTCGCTCAGAAGCGCCGCGTCATGCGGGTGGGGCGCTTCCTCCATGATGGTGACGAGCGCACGCCTGGGCGAGGCCAAATGCACCGGCTCGACCAGCAACACCTCACCATTGGGTTGAATGACTGCCTCGACGGTTCTCATCTTGGTTGAAAGTCTAACACGGTCGGCCACATCCGCAATAATGATTAGTTGCTCGGCGAGGCGGCCAGCCGGCAACCCGCCCGCACTGACCAGAGGTCATGTTTGATTCGCTTGAAGCCGAGGGATTTCGGGCCGAGTTGCTTTTGCCAAAGCTTGAAGTTCTTGCGCGCGATGCTCTGAACCTTGGGCGGCAGTTGCTCGAAGCACGTTCAAAACTCCGGGAGCGCGGACGATTTCACGGAAAGGGCGTGGCCTTGCCCGCGCGATCGCCGGCTTTGGCTTTCTTAATGAGCGAGTCGAGCTTTCCAGCTTTGGCGTCTGCTGCAATCTGCTTGTCCCAGAGTTCTTCCCGGTCTTGCTGCAGCCAGTCGGCCACAGCGTGAATCTTCCTGGGTTCAAGCTGCGTAATGGCGGCCTCTATTCCCTGCACCGTGCTCATGGTGGGAGCCTGTCCTTCTCGTGCGCGGCGGGCAAGTCTGGGCACTTTATTCCCCAAAGCTGAGTTTGCCACGTGTTCAACCGATGCTACGCTGCCCCCGTGAGCGCAATCGAAATGGTCATTGAGAAGGTGAGGCAACTGGACGATGCACACGCCCGGCAATTGCTGACCTGGCTGCAGGGGCAGGAACACGCCACGGCGCCAAGCCCGCAGCCGGCAGGCGCCATGGCGATGCTCGGCTTCGCTCGACGCTTCCGGCCTGAACCTCGCACCACCGCCGATTGGATAGATGAACTCCGCGCCGGGGAGCGTGAGTGATGGCTTGGGCGGTAGATGCCTGCGTGGTCTTTGCATTGCTCCCGCTCCTCCCCTCCTCTCCAGTGCTTGAAGGGCTCCGCTGCCACACTTAAAGTGAGCGCTTCTGACCCGCTAGAGCGAGGGGCTTCATAATTCCTGCTCGGCCATAACCCCTTTGGTCGGGTCGTAATCCAGCTCGTAGCGGTCGGCGCCGCGCACGGAGATTCTCACCTTCACGCGGATGGGCTGGTTATTGGTCTTGAGAAAGAAGGAGGCGTTACCCGCCAATTGACGTGCGAGGTCCTTCACCTCGGTTAAGGGCTTCGAGTCGGCCAGGTCCACCTGCACAGTCGTGCCGGAGATCTTGACCTTGTGTACCCCGGCGATTTGGCGCCAAGTCCTCTCCAACTCGATCCGGTACGCCGCGGCTTTCTGGGCTTGCGGCACGGGGGGCGATTTGGGCGGAAAGGCGTGGTTGAGGTAATAACCGACTCCAAGCGCCAACGGAATGCCTGTCAGCAAGACGGACTTCCATGAGCGGAAGGGCGAGCCTTCGCAGAACTTCAGGAGGACAAGCACGGCGAAGCTCGCCAGGAAAGCAATCACGTATTTGATCATGGACCAGGCCCGGAGCCGGCGGTGTCGGCTTTGATGGCTTTTACGTGCCAGTCGAAGAAGAGCTGGTTGCGCACGGTGCCGTGGGCCGGAGCGACCGGCAGCATGGAAAAGTAGAGGCCGCCGGGGAAGGCGTTTTGCTGGTCCGTATCGGTTGCGGCCCAGGAGTCAGATGGGTCCTTGATCTGCTGGACCTTTTTGGGCGGCTCATCCGGTCCGGGCGGGAAGCGGTAATACTTGCTGGAATAAGGGTAGCCGAAGGGGCGTGTGAGGGCCTCAGTCAGGCCGTTGGTGACTTCCGCGGTGACGATATAGCTCACCGGCCGGGACAGCGAGTCCTGCGGCGTGCCGGCTGGTTCGCGTGTCAGGAGCGCCGAAGCCGGACAGATGGCAACTTGCGCCGTGTGGACGGTGGTCGAGGCTGCCGGCAGGCTGAGGCAAGAGCCGATGTAATAGAGCATCCGCTCGGTCTCGTCGTTGTAGGTGTAGTAGAGCCCCTGCCAAACCGGCCCGGGCAGCGTGTCGTGGTTGTCGTCGGCGTAGAGGTGAACGGCGAGGCCGAGCTGTTTGAGATTGCTCACGCATTGGGTCTGATAAGCCTTCTGTTTGCCCCGGGCCGGGCTCGGCAGGAGCAATGCCGCGAGGATCGCAATGATCGCGATGACCACCAGGAGTTCGATAAGCGTAAACGCGCTACAGTCCTGGCCTTTCATTTCTCCCCTTGGACCCGTCTTCATACGCAAGCAACCAACTCGCCGTTCAACTGGTAAGGATCTGCTGTTGCGCGGCGCAGGCACGTAGCGCTGGGCGGGTGACGGAGAATTGGTTTTTGGACCTGCCAAGCATGGTGTGATCTTGCCAGCATTCGGTCGCGGCTGTCAAGAGGCGATTTTGGGCCGCTGGCGCGCGGGCTTGCTGGGCCGGACAGGGAGCGGAGCGCGCCGCCGGGCCGACAGCGGCCCTGAACCGGATGACGCCGGGGGGGCACTCCGCCGTCAGCCGGGCCAAGCTACCCCGAAGCGAAGGCAGAATGCAGAAGGGCTGCAAGCCACCCCGAGGCCACCCTGAGGCTATCTGGTGGCTAACCGGTAGCCACCCCGAAGCCACCCCGAGGCTACCCTGAGGCTACCCCGAGGCTACCCCGAGGCTACCCCGAGGCTATCCCGAGGCTACCCCGAGGCTCCCCGCGAGACCGGCAGGGGCGTGGAACGTGGACGGCGCAGGCAACCGCGCGGAAGGCTGATCGGTTGTAACTTCCGTGCCGTTCGTGGCTCAGTTCCCATAGAAGACGAGAAAGAGACTGTATGACGAACGTTTTAGAGCTGAACGAACAGAACTTCGAAGCGGAAATCACCCGGGCGAGCCTGCCCGTGGTGGTGGACTTTTACGCGCCCTGGTGCGGGCCGTGCAAGATGCTGGCGCCGTTGCTGGCGAGCCTGGCCGGTGAGTTCCAGGGGAAACTCCAGCTTGCCAAGCTGAATGTGGACACGGCCCCCGCGCTGGCCGGGAAATACGGCATCACGGGCGTGCCGACGCTCATGCTGTTCCGCGGCGGGGAGCCGGTGGACCAGCAGGTGGGCCTGGCTTCGCCGAAGCAGTTGCGGGCATGGTTCGAGGCGGCGGCTGGCGCGAGCGTCCCCGCCGCCGGCGCCGCGTCCTCGGCGAATTAAGGAGTGCGTATGATTCTGCGTATTGTGATCGGCGTAGTGGTTGGGGGCGGCCTGGGCTTCGCCTACTATAAGTTTGTGGGCTGCTCGACGGGCACTTGTCCCTTGACCAGCAACCCGTTTATCAGCACGCTTATATGGCGGTATCGTCGGAGCGCTGATCGCAAGCAGTCTTCACTGACCATCGGGACGAAGGGAAACATATCTTATGAGAATGCATTTGATCATCCGCCGGTTTGCCGGGGCGTTTATTCTCGTCAGCCTGTTGCTGGCGCATTACATGAGCCCGTATTGGCTTTGGTTCACCGCTTTCGTCGGCTTTAATCTGCTCCAGTCCTCGTTCACCAACTTCTGCCCGTTGGAGATCATCCTCAGGAAAATGGGCGTGGGCGGGGAGTGCTGCGCAACGAAGGAAACTGCCGGAGCGACCAGCGCCAGATGACGAGGGCCCTGGGCATTTGCGGGCTGGTGCTCTCGTGGTCGCTGGTGGCCGTGGCCGCCGAGCCGTGGACGCTGGAAGGCGCCCTGAAGCAGGCGCTGTCGGCCAACCCGGACGCGCGCCTGGCGCAGCAGCGCATCGCGGCCGCGCAAGCCGGGCTGGAACAGGCCAACGCCGCTTTCTGGCCGCGCCTGCAGTTCCAGTCCAGCTACACCGGCAGCGACAACCCGATGCAGGTCTTCGGCAGCATCCTCAACCAGCGCGCTTATAGCTCCTCGCTCAACTTCAACGACGTGCCGACGGTGGACGACTTCAACGCCCGCGGCGTGGTCACTGTCCCGCTTTACGCCGGCGGGCGCGAACGCCGCCACGCGCAAGGCCGCCACCGCCAACACCGAAGCCGCCCGGCAGGATAACGCCGCCGTGCGCAACGCGCTGGGCTTCGAGGTGTCGCGCGACTTTCTACACGGTGCTCAAGACGCGGCAGTTCATCCGGGCCGCCGAGGCGGAGGTCAAGTCCTACGAGACAAACCTGGACATCGCGAAGAAGCGGCTGGAAGGCGGCACGCTGCTCAAGAGCGGCGTGCTGGACATCGAGGTCCGGCTGGCGCAGGCGCGCGAGGAGCTCGTGCGCGCCCGCAACGCGAATGCGCTGGCCGTGCGCGCGCTGCGCAACTTGCTGGGCATCGAGGAGGGCGAGTTCGAGGTCGCCGACACGCGCGCCTTCGATCCAGGCGCCCGACTCGGGCGATTTCTCCGGGCGCCCGGAACTGGCCGCCGCCGCGCCACCGCGAGCGGGCCGCCGAGCACCAGGTGCGCGCCGCCAAAGGCAGTTACCTCCCGCGCGTCAACGCTTTCGGCAGCGTGGACTATGATTACGGCTGGAATTACGAGCACGGCGGCGGCAGCTTCACCGCCGGCGCGCTTGCTCCAGTGGGACCTCTGGGACGGCAAGCTGACTCGCGCCAAGGTGGCCGAGGCCAAGGCCAATCTCGAATCCGCCCGCGAAGAACAGCGCAAGCTGCGGCTGGCGCTCGACCTCGAAGTCGAGCAGGCCCGCCTCGATCTGAACGCCGCCAACGAGCGCCTCGCGGTGACCGAGCAGGCGGTGGCCCAGGCCGCGGAAAGCGAGAGCCTCACCCGCGCCCGCTTCGGCAGGACCTGGCGCTGTCCAAGGATTTGATTGACGCCGAGACGGCGCTGTTGGCCGCCCGGGTGCGCCGCGCCGAAGCCGAGGCCGATCGGCAGATCGCCATCGCCGCCGTGCGCAAGGCGCTCGGCCTGCCGCAACTGGAATCCCAAACGAAGTCAAAATGAGAAGACCCTGCATCTCCC
The DNA here is from genome assembly GCA_963762555.1 of uncultured Verrucomicrobiae bacterium. Taxonomy (GTDB): domain Bacteria; phylum Verrucomicrobiota; class Verrucomicrobiia; order Limisphaerales; family UBA8199; genus PALSA-1440. The sequence goes on along the minus strand of CAVXLO010000036.1, from coordinate 41,580 downwards.
CGCGAGGGCGAACATCGCCCGTTCGTGAGCGCCGTTCCCCCTCACCCCGGCCCTCTCCCCTGGGGAGAGGGAGCCACATAGTCCGGCTCTCGAAGAACCGAGGCTCTTCAGGTTTGCCGACCGAGCGGCGAGTATTCTCCCTCTCCCCAAGGGAGAGGGCCGGGGTGAGGGGAAACGTGCTAAACCTTCTCCTCCTGGGCCTCCTCGCATCTCTAGTCGGTTGCGGTGGCAGAAATGAGATCGAAACCGCCCCGGGCGAAAGCCTTCCGCCTGCCACCGTGCGCGTGCAGACGATTGAACCCGTGAAGCAATCGGCTGTGGAGGAAGTCGTCGGCACCGTGCAGCCGAAGCTCCAGGCGGTCATCGAAGCCAAGGTCAGCGGCCGTATCACCCATCTGCCGGTCACGCTCGGCCAGTCCGTCAAGCAGGGCGAGCTGCTGGCGGAGTTGGCCACGCCAGGAAATTCAGGCCAAGCTCGACCAGGCCAATGCCGCCTTGCCGCCAGGCCGGAACTGGACTTCAATCGCACCGACGAACCTCCACAAGCAGCAGGCGGCCACCCAGGCCGAATTCGACGCCGCGCAGGCGCGCTACAACGTCGCCAAAGCCGCCGTGGCGGAGGCGGAGGCGCTTTCCGGCTACGCCAAGATTCTCGCCCCGTTCGACGGCGTGGTAGCCCGCAAGCTCGCCGACGAGGGCGACCTCGCGATGCCGGGCAAGCCGCTGCTCGAACTGGAGGGCCGGACCGGCTTGCGCCTGGTGGCCGATGTGCCGAGTCTGCTCGCCAGCCACGTCGAGCGCGGACGCGAAACTCGACCGTGCGACGTGGACACCGTGCCGGACCCCATCATAGGCACGGTAGCCGAGATTTCACCGGCGGCCGACCCGGCCTCCCGCACGGTCCGCGTGAAGGTGGATTTGCCGGCGACGCCCGGCCTGCGCTCCGGACAATTTGGCCGGCTCGCCGTGCCGGTCAGCGAGGCCACGTTCCTCTTCGTGCCGCCCGCGGCGCTGGTCCGGCGTGGACAGCTTGAGATCCTGTTTGTTGCCGCCGACGGCAAGGCGCAGATGCGCCTGGTGCGCGCCGGCAAGGAGACCGACGCAGGGCATCGAGATTCTAGCCGGCCTGGCGCCCGGCGAGGCGGTCGTCGTCGAAGGCGCCGCGACTCTTGCGCGACGGTCAGCCGCTGCAAACCCACTAGCCGCGCGCCCGTGAGCACAGACCTCTTCCAAGCCGGACTCGGCGCGCCTGGGCATCGCCGGGCGCATCGCCCGGTCGTTCATTGACTCGAAGCTGACGCCGCTGCTGGTCATCACCTCGATCCTGCTGGGCGCGGCGGCGACGCTGCTGCTGCCGCGCGAGGAGGAGCCGCAGATCAAGGTGCCGATGATTGACGTGCTGGTCGCCATGCCGGGCTTCAGCGCCAAGGAAGTCGAGGAGCGCGCCACCCGGCCCATGGAGAAGCTGCTCTGGGAAATCCCCAACGTGGAATACATCTACTCCACCTCGCGCGAGGGCCAGAGCCTGGTCATCGTCCGCTTCAAGGTCGGCGAGGACATCGAGCGCAGCCTGGTCAACCTGAACCAGAAGCTGCAGGCCAATTTCGACCGCATCCCCCAAGGCGTCTCCTTCCCGCTCATCAAGCCCCGCTCCATTGACGACGTGCCGATCCTGGCGCTCACCTTCCACGGGAGCGGGTATGGACCATTACACATTGCGGCGCATCGTGGCGCAGGTGGACGACGCCGTGAAGCAGGTGCCGCTGGTGGCCGAGACGACGCTCATCGGCGGCGAGCGCCGGCAACTGCGCGTCCTGCTTGATCCGGCGAGCTGGCCTCGCGCCAACTCAGCGCCGCGGAGGTCGTTGCAGCTGCTCCAGGCGGCAACCGCCAGCTCATCGCCGGCCCGCTGTGGACCACAACCGCGAGGTCGTGCTGGAAACCGGCGAGTTTCTCACCAGCGCCAAGGACGCGGGCAATGTCGTCGTGGGCGTGTACGGCGGCAAGCCGGTCTATCTGCGCGACGTGGCGGCCATCCTGGACGGCCCGGAGGAGCCGAGCCAATATGTGTTCTTCGGTACGGCGCGGCGTCGTTGAAGCAGGCGTCCCCTCACCCCGGCCTCTCCCTCAGGGAGAGGGAACGGCCAGCGCCGCGATGCAACGCTTCAAGCGATGACGGCGGTGCCTCCCTCCCCGGGGAGAGGCCGGGTGAGGGGAACGGCCCAGACCTTCGTCGAAGAACCCGCCGTCACTCTGAGCATCGCCAAGCGGCCCGGCGCCAATGCCATCTCCGTCACCCACGAGGTGCTGAAGAAGGTCGACGACGCTCAAAGGCCGCATCATCCCCAACGGCGTGCAGGTCTCCATCACCCGCAACTACGGCCGCACCGCTGAGGAGAAGTCCAACGAACTGCTCTGCCACATGGGCATCGCGGTGGTCGGCGTGTCGCTGCTGATCCTGCTGACGCTGGGCTGGCGCGAGTCGGTCATTGTCGGCATCGCCATCCCGTGCACGCTGGCGCTGACGCTGCTGGTGTTCTATCTCTACGGCTACACGCTCAACCGCATCACGCTCTTCGCCCTGATCTTCTCCATCGGCATCCTGGTGGACGACGCCATTGTCGTGGTCGAGAACATCGTCCGCCACTTCCACCTGCCGCAGAACAAGGGCCGGCGCCTGGTCGGCCATTGCCGTCGAGGCCGTCAACGAAGTCGGCAACCCGACCATCCTCGCCACCTTCGCCGTGATCGCGGCGGTGCTGCCGATGGCCTTTGTCGGCGGGTTGATGGGGCCTTACATGCGGCCGATCCCCATCGGGTCGAGCGCCGCGATGTTCTTGTCGCTGGCCATCGCCTTCATCGTCACGCCCTGGGCGGCCATTCGGATTCTGCGCTGGGGCCGGAAGTATTCCCGGCTGACCGAAGGCACCGCCGGCGCGAGGCCAGCACCGGCCAGCCGCACTCCCATTTCGAGCACGAGGAGGACTTCTTCACCCGCTTCTACCGGCGCATCATGGGGCCGTTGATCGCCAAGACCCGCTGGCGGCTGGCCTTTCTGGTCGGGATCGTCGTGCTGCTGCTGGCCGCGATGGCGACGGTCGGCCTCGGCTGGGTGAAGGTGAAGATGCTGCCGTTCGACAACAAGAGCGAGTTCCAGATCATCCTCAACATGCCCGAAGGCAGCGCCCTGGAACGAACCGCCCAGGCCGCCCGCGAAATCGCCGCCGCCGTGCGCGTCGAACCGGAGGTGACCGACTACCAGATCTATGCCGGCGTCGCCGCCCCGTTCAACTTCAACGGCCTGGTGCGCCACTACTTCATGCGCCGCGGCCCGCACGTCGCGGACCTGCAGATCAACCTCGTGCCCAAAGACGAGCGCAAGGCCCAGAGCCATGACATTGCCAAGCGCGTCCGCCCGCGCGTCGCGGCCATCGCCGCCAAATACGGCGCCCGCGTCGCCGTCGCCGAAGTCCCGCCCGGCCCGCCCGTCCTGCAGACCCTGGTGGCGGAGATCTATGGGCCCAACGAGAGAGCCGCCTGGCGCTGGCCCACAAGGTCATTGACATCTTCCACAACACCACAGGGCGTCGTGGACACCGACTGGTATATCGAGGCCGACCAGACCAAAGTGCGGTTCATCGTGGACAAGGAAAAGGCCGCCCTGAACGGCATCAGCGAGGAAAGCATCGCCCAGACCCTGCAGATGGCGGTCGGCGGCAGCGCGGTGGATTTGCTGCACCTGCCGCGCGAGAAGGAGGACGTGCAGATCGTGGTGCGCCTGCCGCAGTCGCTTGCGCACGTCGCCCGAAGACCTGCTGGCCCTGCGCGTCCGCGGCGCCAATCCGGCCAGCCCGCTGGTGCCCTTGCGCGAGCTGGTCACGCGAGGAGCAGACGCTGGTGGACAAGAGCATCTACCACAAGAACCTGAAGCCGGTGACCTACGTCATCGGCGACGTGGCCGGCGTGGTGGAAAGCCCGGTCTATGCCATCCTCAAGATGAACAAGGCGCTCCGGGCGCTCGACACCCGGCAATTCGGCGGCACCGGCGCGCCCCTCAAAATCTACAACTGCACGCAGCCGTTCACCGAGGACGAACCGTCCATCAAGTGGGATGGCGAATGGCACATCACCATCGAGGTCTTCCGCGACCTCGGCTCGGCCTTTGCCGCGGTGCTGGTGCTGATCTTCATCCTGATGGTCGGCTGGTTCCGCTCGTTCGTGACGCCGCTCGTGGTCATGGCGGCCATTCCCTTCTCGCTCGTCGGCATCCTGCCGGCGCACGGGTTGCTGGGCGCCTTCTTCACCGCCACCTCGATGATCGGCTTCATGGCCGGCGCGGGCATCGTGGTGCGCAACTCCATCATCCTGGTGGACTTCATCGAACTGCGCCTGGCCGAAGGCATGCCGCTCGACCAGGCCGTGGTGGATGCCGGCGCCGTGCGCTTCCGCCCGATGCTGCTGACCGCGCTGGCGGTGGTGGTGGGCGCCAGCGTGATCCTGGCCGACCCGATCTTCCAGGGCCTGGCCATCTCGCTGATGGCCGGCGAAATCGCCTCCCTCCTCATCAGCCGCATGGCCGTGCCGGTGCTCTACTTCATGGCCTACAATCGCAAATACAAGCCCGGCAGGACCCCTGCCGAAGCCTCTGGAACGGCGGCTGTGCCTCAAACCCAGTAACCCCAGGGCTCACAACTCCTGACTCGCCGCAGGATCTTGGAGCGGTGTGGAATTTGCCTGAGCCGGTTTTCGAGTCCAGCGGTTGCTTCCCCCTCACCCCGGCCCTCTCCCTTGGGGAGAGGGAGGACCATCGGCCGTGCTGCGACAAATCCGAGCGTCCAGATATATCCCACGAGGGTCGGCGGGGCACCCTCTCCCCAAGGGAGAGGGCCGGGGTGAGGGGGAACTGGGCTCACCTTTTTCTCACGGGCTCAGGATGCGCGAGGCTTGAGCTTCGAGATCTCGATCCTCCTGCGTGCCCGTTCCGTCCGCCAATTGCCTTGGCCCGCCACGAATGGTCACGGTGTCCAATATTTGGACACTCCGCGTCGGTATCCCAGCCTTGGGAGTCGGCGGGTGACACCGTTACCTCACCGTCACCTCACCGTCACCTCACCGTAGGACCTCTAACCTCAAGTTAGAGGTCCTACGGTGAGGTGACGGTGTGGTGACGGTGTGGTTCCGGACGGGCAGACGCTACAGCAACCCCTGGTAGGCCAGCCAGAGCGCCCGGTAGTATTTCATCAGCCGCACCGGGTCGGCGCTGGCCGGAATCTCCGCCAGGCAAAAGCCGGTGAACTGGATGTCGTTGAGGCGCGTCAGCAGTTTGCGGAAGGGATAGTCTTCCAGGTACAGGTCACGCATGTGGACAGAGAAGATCTTGTCCTTGAGCAGGTTGAAATTGTAGTCCCAGCCTTGCCCGCCCAGGTCGGATCGCTTGGAGTTCCAGCACGCACCCACGTTGGGGCGGTTGGCGGTGTCGAGGATGGTCTTGATGTAAGGCGGGAAGGCGGTGCCGGAGCCGTGGACTTCCAGCCGGATGACCTGCCCGTGGTCGCGGGCGAAGTCGCCCAGTTCCGCCAGGGCGTGGCCGATTTGGGCCAGGGTCTTTTCCACCGGAACTTCCTTGGGGAGCGCATTGGGCCGCACCTTCACCCCGGTCGCCCCTACATCCTGCGCCAGGACGATGTATTCCCGGGTGGCCTCGATGTCCCGGCGCAGCTTGGCCTGGTCCGGCGTGTGATAATCGAAAGCGCTGCCCAGGCCCATCAACTGGACCTTGGAATCCTGGAACCGCTTCCTGACTTCCTTGCGTTGCTCGGGTGAAAGGTTGACCTCCACCTTGTGGGCATGAGTAGTGCGCAGTTCCACCCCTTCGAACTGCGCCGCCTCGCAGTTCTTGATGATGGTCGGCACGTCCCAATCCTTGGCCAGGTTGTAGGTGACCAGGCCTATGTGCATTTTTGAGGGCCGGACGACGAAGCTGGGGGTCCCGGAAGCTGCCGTGGCGCCCAGGCTCACCGCGCCCAGACCCAGACCGGTTGCCGTGATAAAACGCCGACGGTTGATCTTCATATTGGCTGTTTTAGCAGAAGCCAATCCCGGTTCAAGCAGGCATCTCATCTTTTGTACACCCCAGGCTGGTTCGCGACGGCGCCTTCCTGGTCGTGAGTTCGGTGCCCCGACCCTCTTCCCTCAGGGAGAGGGTCGAGGTGAGAATCCCACAAAACCAGCGCCTCGCGCATTGAACCCCTGAACTACAGGAAAACATCCAACATCCATCCCACGCCACGGAACGCGGCGCACCTCAGGGCCGACCAACTGGCCGGGGAACCAGAGGCTGCCGGGCGCGATCAACGTGGCCTTATTTGGCGGGCATGTTGAAACGGTGCAGTTGGAACGGCTGTGGCTGTTGTATTGGAGCCGCAACTGGGTGACGGCGCCGCGTCCCGGATTGCCATAATTCTCTGCGCCCTTTACGGAAGAGGCTCCGCGGACTAGTTTCGGGAGTATATCTGGAACGATGCCGTTTCCCCTGGCCCATCCTGCCGCCGTGCTGCCGCTCAAGCGGTATTGCCCGCGGTGGCTGAGTTTTTCGGCATTGGTCATTGGCAGCCTCACTCCTGACGCCGGCTACCTTTTCGGTGAAGAGCACGGGGGGGCACTCAGTCATAGCTTCCTGGGCAGCTTCGCTTTCTGCCTGCCGGCGGGCATTGTGTTGCTCCTGCTGTTCTATCGCGTCCGAACACCGCTGGCGAAGCTGCTCCCTGCCTCGCAACAGCAGGTCTTCCTTCCGCTGTGCCAGCGGCCGGCAGGCGCCTGGTGGGTGATTGTCGTCTCATTGCTGATCGGCGCGTGGACGCACCTGCTGTTGGACTCATTCACCCACACTGGCGGCTGGTTCGTCCAACGCCTGCCGCTGCTGCAGACCCCGGTATTCTCCTTTGGGGGTCGCACGGCCAAGGTTTGCCATCTCCTGTGGTACGGCTGCTCCTTTGCGGGGATCGTCTGGCTTTTTGTGGTGTTCGAGAAATGGAAGCGAGGGTGCGTCGGCGGGGGCGCCGGTCTCTCCGACAAGGCGGTGCTCTGGGACGCGGTCCTGGTAGCCGTCTGCGTGCTGCCGATCGAGGTAGCACACCATCTCGTTCAGCATAACCAACTGGGGCTGCTGCTGATTGCGGCGCTGTGCGCGTTGCCGGTGATTGGGGTCGCCCTGAAAGTGAGCAAGTCACACAAGAACTGAGCATTCACCATTATATGGCGATGCCCGTCCCCACCGGCCCGCAAGTCTCTTTCATCACGCGAGTTGGGACGAAGATTGCGGTTCTTCCTTGGTAAACATTTGGCCAACCCGCTTATTACCTCGCGGAGCGTCTTGGGCAGCCGCAGTCCAGGAAGCTTCGCGACGCAGCCCACCTGAGTCAGCAGGTTTGCCGAATCTTTACCTTCGTTGTCTTCGGTGCAATGGCCGTGCTCAGGTTCCCCTGCGCCAGATAGCCAGCAAGCCGCCCAGACCCAGCAGCAGCAGGCCGCTGACCGCCAGGGCGCCGCTGTTGGTGTATTGGGGGAGAAGGTAAAGGGAGGCCGCGCCGACGGCCGGGCCGGCGAAGTTGCCCAGGCCAATCGCCGCCTCGTGGATGCCGCCGTGCTCGCCTTTGGTGTCGCCCAGGTCCATCGAGTAGAACAGCGACGAGTAGTAAATCAGGCCGGCAACGCTGCCAAAGATCATCTGAGCCAGGATGAGCACGGTCAGGTTTGGCGCCATCAGGATGGCGGCAAAGGTCCCAATCAGCGCCACGTAAGCCATGAGCAGCCAGCGGAAGCGGTAATGCCAGCCGTTCCAGTGCCAGAGGGCGAAGAACGCCCCGAGCCGCGCGAAGCACCAGACGGAACAACAGAACCCGGCGGCCATGGTCGAGAGGTCGAGCCGCCGGGCGACGCCGGGGACCACGGCAACGATCGTGTTGATGGCGATGTAGGCGAACGGATTCGCCAGCCACGCCAGGCGCAGGAACATCTTGGTCCGGGCGGCCGGATGCGGGTGCGCCTCCGCCACGGGAGCGGGCGAATTGGCAGCAGTGGCTGGCGCCGCTCGCGCGGGCCTGAGATTCGAGCCAGAGTGTCAGGCGAGCTGGACGACCTGGATCGCGGCTGGGACGTAGAACAGGCTCTGGGGGCCCAGCTTCTCCAGCATTGCGCCCCCGGTGAAGTAGGCCACCGCGGCGGTGCCGGCCCACACCACGTTATACATCCCCACCATGCGCTGCACGCCCGCGCAAGGTTTCCCCTTCGCTGACGAGCGCTTCGAGCGTTGGCCAGGTGAAGCACATGCCGACGACTGTCACGGCCATGACGACGATGTGCCCGCCGGCGGTGTGGAGCTGGCTGCCAATGCCCAGTGCGCCCAACATGATTGCAAACCCCACCTTCAGCGCGGTGAAATAGCCGAAGCGCTGGGCGAATTTCCCGCCCTGCCACGCCATGAGCGCATACACCGCGCCGTTCAGCGCCGCCAGCAGCAGGTTGGCCTTGTTGCCAAAGCCAAACACCGTCTGCATGAAGAAGTAGAAGTAGTAGAAATAGTAAACCGTCGCGAACGAGTTAAGGCCTTCGAGGATGAAGTAGCCGGATTTGAGGCGACGGGAGAACATGGGGGGACGTGATGCGTGATGCGTGATGCGTGATGCGAGGGAGGCGCGGCCCCTCAACGCTTAACCCTCAACCCTCAACCTCCCTCAAAGCGGCGTGGCAATACCACTTCACGGCCTTGGACATCGGCGGGTTGCAGGTGGTCGAGGTCGGCGGCGGAGCACCAGCGGATGTCGTGGTGCTCGGCGGGGGCGAGCGTCAGGGTGCCGTTCTTAGGGCGCGCCCAGTAGATCATGCCGATGTGCTCGTGGGTGTCGCTGATGCGATGGATGTCCAGGAAGCGCGGGGCGATCAGTGCGCGGGTGCCCGGCTCGGTCGTGGGCGGGCGTTCGCCCAGCAACTCCACTTCCAGGCCGCTCTCCTCCTTGGCCTCGCGCAACGCCGCGGTTTCCGGGTCCTCATCCAGCTCGATGTGCCCGCCCAGCGGCAGCCACTTGTTCAGGTTGCGGTGGTGAATGAGCAGCACCTTGCCCTCGTGGATGACGAAGATGGCGACGGTGAAGTCAATCTGCTCGTGGATGTGAGCCATGTCGATCAATAGTCATACAGCCCGCTGTCGTGCGCGATAGCCGCCGCCGCCCATGCCGCCCATGCCGCCCTCTTCGTCCGGCCCGCCCATAAATCGCCCAGCACGTCGCCCATGTCCTCCTCGATCTTCTCCGGGTCTTCGCCCGGCTTCGAGGCGCTTGATGGCGACGTCGAGTTCCTTGGGCATGGTGCCCGGCGGCATGAGGTCCTTCATCTTGCGCATCATGTGGGCCATGTGCTTGGGATTGTTCTCGTCCAGATGCTCCATGTCGCGCTCCATCTCCATCATGGCGCGCTCCATGCGCGGATCATCGAAATCGGGCATCGGCGGCTCGTCCGCCTTCCGACTCGGTCTTGGCGGGCGGCTCCTTGAGGCCGCGGGACATGGCGAAGCGGCTCATGTGCTTGGTCATCTTCTTGTTGCCGCACTTGGGGCACACCGGCAAGCGGTCGGGATTGATCCGCTTCGAGAGGAAGTTGAAGATCACCCGGCACTCCGGGCAGGCATATTCGTAGATTGGCATAACAAATTCTCGTTCAGCTCGTTGGGAGGAACCTAGCCGAACCGCGCGGAGTCGGAAAGCAGGAAACAGGGCCCGGGTTTCTGCTTGATGGTTTATCAGGGCCATGCCACGCTAGGTGCATTAGTCGCCTGGATCAACAATCGTCCCTCACATTGGGTGCGCTGTGGCGGCGTTTCCGCTCGGCATCGGGGGGTGTCCCTTTCGATTCGAAGCACTGCCGCTGGAGCCTCGGCATTTTCCTTTCGGTGCTCGTCCTGACCGGTTGCATTGAACTGTGCATGGGACGCTCCCCTCTCGGACCGGACGGCAGATTCGGGTTATGGGAGGGGAATATCTGGAGCACTGAATGTTCGCAAAGGTTGGCCGATCCGTACTCATTCTCGCACCTCGCGCATGGCATATTGTTCTTCGGGCTGCTGTGGCTGGTCGCACGCAGAATGCCAATCCGCCACCGATTCCTCATCGCGGTGCTGGCCGAGGCAGGCTGGGAGCTGCTGGAGAATTCTCCCCTGATCATCAACCGCTACCGGGAGGCGACCATTGCCCTGGGTTATGTGGGCGACAGCATCATGAATTCGCTAAGTGACATCGGGATGATGTCGCTCGGCTTTCTGTTCGCATCCCGGGCACGCCCCTGGGTCAGTGTGGCCGCGGTCATTGTCATGGAAGTCGGCTGCGCGTTGTGGGTCCGCGATAATCTGACGTTGAACGTCATTATGCTGGTCCACCCTGTAGCGGCGATCAAGGCCTGGCAGGCGGCCGGCCAGCCGCCATTGTGATTGGCCGAGGCCGTTACCACTGGGCACGGAGTTGCGCGGGGGACATTCCTTCGGCGCGTAGGCGGCGCAGGCTGAGAGCGTCATGGCGCTTGGCCAGGCGGACGCCCTTTGCGTCCGTCATCAAGGGGCAGTGATAGAAACGGGGCGCTGACACCCCGAGCGCACGATACAGAAGCAGTTGCCGCGCGGTGGACGGGAGCAAATCAGCGCCGCGCACCACCTCGGTGATCCGCATCGCCGCGTCGTCCACTACGACGGAAAGCTGGTAAGCCGGCACGCCATCGTGCCGCCAGACGACGAAATCGCCGAAGTCCTTGCCCGCGACGAATTGCTGCGGCCCGCAATGGCCGTCGGTGAACCCGATGCTCTCGCCGTCCGGCACGCGGAAGCGCCAGTTCCGTTTTGGCGTGGAGCCGCTCGTCGCGCTTGGGTCGAAAGCGCCCGCCTCATCGCCCAGCTTGAACTTCCCGCGGCAGGTTCCGGGATAAACTGGCTCCTCCTCGCCCTGGTGTGGCGCCGACAAGCGCCCGCCGCACGTCCGAGCGCGAGCAAGTGCAGGGATAAATGAACCCGGCGGCCAGCAGCTTGCGCATGGCAGCCAGGTAGAACTCGCGCCGCTCGCTCTGGTTGTAAGGCCCGAACGGCCCGCCGCAATCCGGCCCTTCCTGCCATTCAAACCCGAACCATTTCAGGTCTTCGAGCATGGCGGCCGACGAACTCCAGCTTGAAGCGTTTGGCATCCAGGTCTTCATTGCGCAAGACGAGGATGCCTCCGCCAGCGTAGGCGCGCTGTTGCGCAATCCAAAACGTGCGCGCGTGTCCGAGATGCAAGTAACCCGTCGGCGACGGCGCGAGGCGGCCACGATAGGTGATCTGTGATGCGGGATCGGTCGTCACCCCCGCTTGGTAGCAAACCGATGTTCCCGTGAAAAGGGCGGAAAGGGGTATCGCGACGCGCTGAGGACCACACGAGCCGCAGAACTTCTGATTCGCCGCAGGACCTTGGAGCGAAGTGGGAATTGCCTGCGCTGGTTCTCGAGTCCGGTCGTTGCTTCCCCCTCACCCCGGCCCTCTCCCTTGGGGAGAGGGTGCCCCGCCGACCGTCGCGGAATATGCCTGGACGCTCGGATTTGTCGCACTACGGCGGATGGTCCTCCCTCTCCCCAAGGGAGAGGGTTGGGGTGAGGGGGAACTGGGCTCACCTTGTTTCCACGGGAGCAGAATGTCTGAGCCTGCCGGGGGTCTGAGCAGCCTCAGCGCTCCTGGTTTTCATCGTGACAAACAAAGAGCCCCGGCTTTCGCCGGGGCTCTGTAAATCTCTTCCTCCCGCTTACTTCATCGCATCAAAGGTCTTCTGCAGGATTTGCCAGTCCTTGAGGCCCTTGACCTTGGCGGCCGCCCGCTGCGCTGGATTCCGGCTTCTTTCGCGTTCTTGGTCGGCTTGGTCGACCTTGTAGAAGATGCCGAAGTAGCCGGGGAACGGCTCGCTGGCCAGCTTGTACGCCGCCATTTCGTCGGTGACATCATGGTCGGCGGGCACCACGTTGAACACGCCGCCCTTGCGCGGGTTGGCGGCGTCGAACGCGCCTTCGTAAAACTCCACGCACTCGCTCAGGCATTCGATGAAGCTGAAGCCGTCGTGGTCCATCGCCGCCTCCATCATCTGGAGGACGTGATTCGGATTGGTGCTGGTGGTCCGCGCGACGAAGCGTGGCGCCCGCCGCGATGGCCTGCTTCATCGGGTTGATCGGATAATCCACCGCGCCCCAGATGTCGGTCTTGCTCTTGAAGCCGATGCGGCGAAGTGGGCGAGGTCTGCTTCTTGGTCAGGCCATAGACCCAGTTGTCCATCGCCACGCAGGTCAGCTTGACGTTCTTGCGGGCGGTGTGGGTGAAATGGTTGCCGCCGATGGAAAAGAGGTCGCCGTCGCCGCCGAACACGAACACGTGCAGGTCGGGCCGGGAAAGGGAGATGCCGCTGGCGAACGGCAGCGAGCGGCCGTGAATGTAATGCGCGCCGTAGGCCTGCACGAAATACGGGAAGCGGCTCGAACAGCCGATGCCCGAGATGGTGGTGAACTTCTCCTGCCACAGCTTGCGCTTCTCGATCATCTTGAAGTAAAGCGCGAGCACGGAGAAGTCGCCGCAGCCGGGGCACCAGGTCGGGTGGTCGGCGGCGATTTCCTTCTTCGTCAGCGGCTTGCGCTCGTTGGCGGGCGGAGGAGCAACTACGTTCGTTTTCGGGGGGGCCAGCTTCAATTGCGGGGGCACTCATATTCTTAAAGCGTTAATAGGTTACTGATGGTTATTCACTTGCGGCCCAGGCCGGCGGCAATGTCCGCGCGGGCGCGTTCGAGGATTTCTTTCACTTTCCAGGTCAGGCCGTCGGTCTTGTTGATGCCGCGAATCTTCGGCTCGCAATAGCGGGCGCGCAGCAACGCGCCGAGCTGGCCGTAACCGTAAAGGCCTTCATCGTTCATTTCCACCACGCGGACGGCGTTGAAGCCGGAGAAAATGTTCTCCAATCCCGGCGGCAGCGGGTTGAGGTACTTGATGTGCAGCGCGGAGACGCTGTCGCCGGCCGCCCGGGCGCGGTCCACGGCTTCGCGGATCGGACCCTGGGTCGAGCCCCAGCCGACCAGCAGCAGGTTGCCCTCCGGCGGACCATAGACTTTGGGAGTCGGCAGCGTGGCGGCCAGCGCCTGCAGCTTCTTGCGCCGCTTGGCGGTCATGTCCATGTGCAGCTTCGGCGAGCCGGTCGGATGGCCGAATTCGTCATGTTCCAGCCCGCCGGCAATAGGATACCGGCCGCTCAGAATCCGCGTGCCGGGCACCACCCGCGGGGTCACGCCGTCCGGAGAGGTCAGGTCGTAGGGCTTGTAGTCGGCCACCGGCGTCAGGTCCGGGGTGATGTCCTGGCAAACCTTTTCCAGGTCCGGCTCGGCGAAGGCCTCGATGCGCGTGGCGATGGCCTGGTCGCTGAGCAGGAACACCGGCACGTTGTATTTGCGGGCGATGTTGACCGCCTCGATGGCGGTGTAAAAGCAATCCTCGCACGTTGGCCGGCGCGATCACCACGCGCGGCGCATCGCCGTGGCTGCCAAAGCAGGCGAGGTTCAGGTCCGATTGCTCGACCTGGGTCGGCAGGCCGGTCGAAGGGCCGCCGCGCTGGATGTCAACCACCACCAACGGCACTTCCGCCATCACCGCCCAGCCCAGCGATTCCATCTTGAGCGAGATGCCCGGCCCGCTGGAGCCGGTGACGGCGACCCGCCCGGCGAAGCTCGCGCCGTTGGCCATCGAAATGGCCGCGATCTCGTCCTCGCACTGCACGAACGTGCCGCCGTACTTGGGCAGTTCGCGGCGCAGGATTTCCATCACGTCCGACCAGGGCGTGATCGGATAGGCCGCGCCGAAGCGCACGCCCGCGGCAATCAGCCCGTAGGCGATGGCCTCGTTGCCGTTCATCACGACCTGGTGGCCTTGCCTTGCGCTGGCTCTCGACGAACTTGAAGGTCTCCAGCACGTCGCCCAGCGAGTGATTGTAGCCGGCCTGGAAAGCGGCCAAGGCGTTGTTCAGCACGCTGGCATCCTTGCCGCCGAACCGCTCGCTGATGAGCGTCTCGAGCTTGGCGATGTCCAGGTCGAAGATGCGGGCCACCAGGCCCAGCGCAAAGATGTTCTTGCCCTTATCCTTGGCCGTGCCGCCGATCGCCTCGATGGTCAGATTGGAAATCGGCACCCCGACATGATGATAATCGCGGCTGCCACTCCGGCTTTGGGCTCCACATGGTCGGAATCGTAAAGCACGATCCCGCCCTTCTTGAGCGAGCCGATATGGTTCTCGTACGAGTGCTGATAAAAGGCCAGCAGCACGTCCGCGTCGTCGCCCGCGCTCAACACCTCCCCCGAGCCGATGCGCACCTGGAAGATGGATGGCCCGCCCGAGATGGTGGAGGGAATCGTCATGAAGGTCATGACCTCCTGCGCGCTGCGCCCGGCCAGCCGCGCCAGGAACCCGCCAATCGCCTGGATCCCATCCTGGGAATTGCCCGCAATGCGGATGACGGCTTCCGCTATCTTCGACACCCTGGGCGCGCCGCCCGCCGCCTGGTTCGCTACTGCTGAATCACTCATAAAGTTTATTAATCAAAAGTGCACTGCACTGCGCAAGGTTAGACATCGGACCAAATCAGTCCACATAACCGTATCAATAAACTACCGTCATTCTGGGTAGGGTGTCAACCCTGAACCGCACGCGGAAACCCCCTGGCCGGCTTGAGCGAAGGTCGCGTGGATGTCTCCCGGCGACAGACTGTGGCCTGCGAAGTCCCAAGTCCGAAGCCCGAAGGCCGAAAGAAGGCCGTCCACCCTCCGCAGTGCTGCTACGGAGGACGGGAAATCCGAAATCCGATGACCGTTCTGGTATTCTTGCGGAAGCGGGGCAGTGCTCCTCCCGGTCGAAAGGTTGGTGCGTCGGGGTTCTGGCTCTGTTGGGAAGACGGATGTTACCTCGATCACCGCCGCCCTGGCGCCGGAACTTCCAGGGTAATCCAGGATCGGGCCGCAGGCCGTGCGCCATCCCCTTGTAATCCCCCTGTAATCCCCCTGTATTCCCCCTGTATAGCTCCCAGGTGCGCCATGATGGCCTTTTCGAGGCCCGGATTGAGGAGTCTTAATCGGGTACCGTCCCTTGATAGCCCCCTCCGGGGCCACGCAAAGCCGCCAAGGCATCCAGGAAATCCTCCGGCCGCGGCGCTTCGAAGCTCAGGCGCTTGGCCGTGCGGGGATGGATGAACGCCAACCGGAAGGCGTGCAGCATCTGGCGCGGGGCTGTGTAGCCGGTCAGGTCCGCCAGGCGCTGGTTCTGCCGGTTGCCGTAGGTCGCGTCGCCCACGAGCGGGAACCCGAGGAATTGGAAATGCACGCGAATCTGATGCGTGCGGCCAGTGTGCAGGACCGCCTCGACCAGCGTTGCCCCGCGCAGGCGCTCCAGCACCCGATAGCCCGTCCGCGCCTCGCGCCCGGCGTCGTCGTCCACCGCCATGCGCTTGCGATGGGAGGGATGCCGGGCGATGGCGGCGCGGATTTCGCCCTGGTCGCGCGGCAGTTCGCCGCAGAGGATGGCGTGGTAGATCTTGTCCACCTTGCGGCTGGCGAACTGGGCGGAGAGCGCCAGGTGCGTTTCGTCATTCTTGGCCACGACCAGGCAGCCGCTGGTTTCCTTGTCGAGCCGGTGGACGATGCCGGGGCGCGCGACGCCGCCGATGCCGCTCAACTGCCCCGCGCAATGGTGCAGCAGCGCGTTGACCAGCGTGTGTTCCTCGTGGCCCGCCGCCGGGATGCACCACCAGCCCCGGCGGCTTGTTCAAGACCAGCAGCGCCTCGTCCTCGTAACAGAATGTCGAGCGGCATCTCCTCCGGCTGCGCTTCGGCGGGCCGGGCTTCGGGCCAGTGGACCTCGACTTGTTCTCCGGCGCGCGGCGTGTGGGTGGGCTTGACGGTGCGGCCGTTGACCCGGATGTGGCCCTGCTCGATCAGCCGCTGAATGGCGCCCGCGCGAGACCGCCGGGAATTTGCCGCGCAGGAAAGTGTCGAGCCGCTCCGACGGCAGCGAGTGTTCGATGGTCAGGACTTCAGTGCGGGAGACATTCGACGAGTCGGGCAGGTCCGGCGGCAGTCCGGGTCATGCTTGGACTGCGACGGCTCGGCGGGTTCGGCTTGCGGTCGCTCCGCCAGGTGATCAGGAAAACCAGACCCGACGCCGGTGCAGATGGCGCTGTCGGCCACGTTGAAGGCGGGAAAGCCGATTTCCGCTCCGCCGCGGTGCGGACGTAAAAATAGATGAAATCAATCACGTGCCCGACCCGCAGCCGGTCGATGAGGTTGCCCACGATGCCGCCAAAGATCAGGCCGAAGGCGATTTGGCTCAGCAAGGTGCGCGAGTCAAAATGATGCCGGCTCAGGAACAACACCAGCAGCGCGACGATCGCCACGCCGGCCAGCAGCTCGTTGTTGCCGCGGAACAGGCTCCAGGCCGCGCCAGTGTTCCCCCAGTGCACGAACTTGAAGAAGCCCGGGATCACGACCTTTTCCTGCGCGTAGCCGCAGGAACCGCGAGCACGATCTCCTTGGTCAGTCTGGTCGAGCGCGACCACCAGCAACGCGATCATCGCGATGCGGCGGTTCGGCGTCCGGAGCAGCGGATTTAATGGACTCATTCCAGAGATCGGTCCCGATTTAATCCGATGCCCGGCAAAAGACAATGGAAAACAATAGAAATGGCTGTTGACTTCAGCGCGGTTCGTTTGCTAGTTTCCACCCTCCTTTGATCAGGATTTGAGATGAAAACGCATTTACCGAAAGTGAATTTGGACCAACGCAAGTGGCATGTGATTGACGCCAATGGCGCCGTTCTGGGCCGCTTGGCGGTCGCAGGTCGCCAATGTCCTGCGCGGGAAGAGACAAGCCCGTCTATACCCCGCACCTCGATGCCGGCGACTTTGTGGTCGTCATCAACGCCGAGAAGGTCCGCCTCACCGGCAAGAAGGAGACCCAGAAGAAGTACATGAGCTATTCCGGCTGGAAAGGCGGCGAGAGATACCGGTCCGTCGCCGAGGTTCGCGCCCAGCCACCCCGAAAAGCTCATCACCCACGCCGTGCGGGGCATGATTCCCAAGAACCGGCTCGGCCGGGTGCTGCTGACCAAGCTGAAAGTCTATAAAGGCGACCAGCATCCCCATGCCGCCCAGCAGCCCCAGCCGCTGGTCGCCGCCAAGTAAGGCTATCAATCATCCATATCAACCGCTAACTTTCCTCAGTCATGTCCGACATCAAAATCCCCGAAGTCAAAGCTCCCCAGCACCTCGGCACCGGCCGCCGCAAGTCCGCCGTCGCCCGCGTGCGCCTCGCCGTCGGCACCGGCAAAATCCTGGTCAATGGCCGGCCGTTCGAGAACTACTTCCCCACGGAATCCCTGCGCGTGGTCGCCGCCCAGCCGTTGACTGTGACCGGCTTCGGCCGACAAGTTCGACGCGCAAATCACCGTCAGCGGCGGCGGCCCGACCGGCCAGGCCGGGCGCCGTGCGGCATGGCCTCGCCCGCGCGTTGCTCACCGTGGACGTCAATCTGCGGCCCCTGTTGAAAGCCGAGGGCCTGCTGACGCGCGATCCCGCGCATGAAGGAGCGCAAGAAGTACGGCCAGCCGGGCGCGCGCAAACGCTTCCAATACAGCAAACGTTAATCGCGCTGGAAATTTCCCCGCCCCGCTGGTTCAATCCGGCGGGGTTTTTTGTTATGGCTATAAAGAAAGTCGCCATTGTCGGCGCCTCGGGTTACTCGGGCGAAGAACTCGTCCGCCTGCTCCTGTCGCATCCGCACGCGGAACTGGCCGCCGTCACCTCGCGCCAATACGCCGGGCAGACGCTGGCGCAGGTCTTCCCGAAATTCGCCCATCACCCGCGCGCCCGGACGCTCCGCTTCAGCGAGCCCAAAGCCGAGCTGCTGGCCAAGCAGGCGCAGATCGTGTTCCTGGCCCTGCCGCACGGCGTCGCCGCCGAATTCGCCGTGCCCCTGCTCCAACTCGGCTGCCAGGTCATTGACCTGAGCGCGGATTTCCGTGTCAAGAGCGCCGCCGTCTATAAGGACTTTTATGCCCACGACCATCCCGCGCCGGAGTTGCTCGCCCAGGCGGTCTATGGCTTGCCGGAGGTGTATCGGGACCAAATCAAGAAGGCGTCGCTGGTCGCCTCACCGGGCTGTTACCCGACCAGCATTCTGCTGCCGGCCATTCCGCTGCTGAAGGCGGGCCTGGTCCAGCCGGCCAGCATCATCGCCGACTCGCTCAGCGGCGTCAGCGGCGCCGGGCGAAAAGCCGAGCTCGACTACCTCTTCGTCGAGTGCAACGAAAGCGTGCGGCCGTACGGCATCCCCAAACACCGGCACCTGTCCGAAATCGAGCAGGAGCTGTCCCTGGCCGCCGGCACGCCCAGTAACCATTCAGTTCACCCCGCACTTGATCCCGGTGAACCGCGGCATCCTCACCACGCTCTACTTTCAACCCCTCGACTCTCAACGCCTCAACCCTCGACCAGGTGACGCGCCTGCTACCAGGCAGCCTATGCCAATGAGCCGTTCGTGCGGCTGCTGGAGGGCAAGGCCCTGCCCGATACGAAGAACGTCGTCGGCACCAACGTGATCGAAATCGCCTGGCGCCATGACCCGCGCACCGGGCGGCTTGATCGTGATGAGCGCCGAGGACAACCTCGTCAAAGGCGCCAGCGGCCAGGCCGTGCAGAGCATGAACCTGATGTGCGGCTTCCCGGAAACGGCGGGGTTGGTATGACACTTCATTTCCGCCCCAGTTCTATACGGCAGCGAAGAGAACCCGGCGCCTCCAGGGGCCTAGCAGGACGGAAGGAGGCTTTCCTCTCACCCCTACCCTCTCCCTTGGGGAGAGGGAGAAAGGTCGTCAGTCAGCGGGCAAAGCCTACGCCCCCCGAGTCTTCAAAGACCGGGCCCTGCGGCGCCCTCTCCCTAAGGGAGAGGGTAGGGGTGAGGGGGAAACTGATATCCATTCCGGCGCGACTTGGCCTTCTGATAGGTCGAAGCACACTCGGTCTGGCCCTAATAATACTCGCCTCCTTTCCCGCCGCAGGCGCGGCCCCAGCCACCCTGCGGTCTTTTCCTGATCCCTCTGTGCTGCCGTCCCACGCGGGTCTGCCCGATCCGCTGGTGATGTTCGATGGGCGGCGCGTCACTTCCCGGGACCAGTGGTTCAAAGAACGCCGGCCCGAGCTAAAGGCGCTGTTTCAGCATTACATGTATGGCGCCATCCCGCCGAAGCCGGCGCATACTGAGGTTAAGCTGCTCGGCGAATACCACGATTTCCTGGGCGGAAAGGCGACGCTCAAGCTCGTCAGGTTGGAAACCGGTCCCGCAAACGCACCGCAGATTGACCTGATGCTGGTGCTGCCCAACGATGCCAAGGCTCCGGCACCCGTCTTCCTCGCTATGGATTTCTGCGGCAACCACGCGCTGACGACTGATCCGCGCGTGCCGCTGGCCCGGAGCTGGCTGGGCAATTCGTGCAAGGGCTGCACGAACAACACCGCCACCGAGGCCGCCCGGGGCTCGCAGGCGGCTGATTGGCCCCTGGCGAATATCGTCCGCCGCGGCTATGCCCTGGCGACGTTTTACAGCGGGGACATTGACCCCGACCGTAAGGACGTCAGCGAGGGCATCTACGCCTGGCTGGCCGGCGGCGACCCCGCGCGGAATAAGCCGGCCGACCGGGGCACCATTGCCGCGTGGGCGTGGGGCTTCCAGCGTTGCGTGGATTATCTGGTCACCGAGCGCGGAGTGGACTCCCACCGGATCGCGGCGCTGGGCCACTCGCGCAACGGCAAGACCGCTCTGCTGGCGGCGGCCTTCGACGAGCGCATTGCCATTGCCTTCCCGCACCAGGCCGGCTGCGGCGGCTCCGCCCCGAGCCGCGGCAAGACCGGCGAATCCGTCAAAGCTATCAACGACCACTTCCCGCACTGGTTCAACGCGCGGTTCAAAGAGTTCAACGATGCACCCGAGCGCCTGCCCTTCGACCAGAATTGCCTGGTGGCCCTCTGCGCGCCCCGCCCGGTGCTCTTCTCCGCCGCGGAAGGCGACCAGTGGGCCAACCCGGCCGGCCAGTTCGAGGTGCTCCAGGCTGCCGACCCGGTGTATCGGTTCCTGGGCGTCGAAGGATTGGCCGCGAAACAAATGCCGCCCCCGCGCCACCTCGTGGACAGCCGCCTCGGATATTACATCCGGGAAGGCAAGCACTCGATGACAGCGGATGACTGGACGGTGTTTATGAACTTCGCCGACGCCCAATGGCGGAAGTGAGCCGACTCGATCTGACTGATCTAAAATGAAAGCTAAACTAACTGCAATTCCAGGCTCCATCCTCGCCCCGCGGGGTTTCCGCGCCGCCGGCGTCTTCTGCGACATCAAACGCCTCGGCACGGGCAAAGGCTCGGACAAAGGGAAGAAGCGCGACCTGGCGCTGATCGTCTCCGAAGCGCCCGCCACCGTGGCCGGCATGTTCACCACCAACCAGGCCTGCGCGGCGCCGGTGAAGGTCTGCGTCGAACGGGTGAAAAAGGGCCGCGCCCAGGCTATCGTCGCCAACTCCGGCAACGCCAACGCCTGCACGGGCCAGCAAGGTTTGGAAGACGCCCGGGAGATGGCGCGCTTCACCGAACAGGCGCTCGCGTTGCCGCCAGGCTCGGCCCTCGTCGGCTCCACCGGCCGCATCGGCGTCACGCTGCCGATGGACAATGTCCGCGCCGGCATTATCGAAGCCGCGGTCGAATTAGGTTCCACTGCGGACCACGCCGCCCAGGCCGCCGAAGCCATCATGACGAGCGACACGCGGTCCAAGCAGGTCGCCGTGGAGTTCAAGCTGGGCGGCAAGCCCGTCCGCATTGGCGGCATCTGCAAAGGCGCCGGCATGATCCAGCCCGGCATGAGCGCCACGGGCAAGCGCCCCGGCGCCGCGCCGCTCCATGCCACGATGCTCTGCTTCATCACCACCGATGCCGCGGTCGAGGCCAAGGTCCTGCAAGCCGCCCTGCGCGAGGCCGTCGCCAACAGCTTCAACCGCATCACCGTGGATGGCGACATGAGCACGAACGACACCGTGCTCGTGCTGGCCAACGGCCTCGCTCGGCAACCGGCACATTCGGACTTCGGACTTCGGACTTCGGACTTTTCCAAGCCGCCCTGACCCACGTGTGCCTTGAGCTGGCCAAGATGATCGTGCGCGACGGCGAAGGCGTGTCCCGCTTCGTCACCGTGCGGGTCAACGGCGCCAAGATCCTTCGCCGATGCCGACGCCGCCGCGCGAGCCGTGGCGAACAGCCCGCTCGTCAAGACCAGTTGGCACGGCGGCGACCCCAACTGGGGCCGCATCATCGCCGCCGTCGGCTACAGCCCGGCGACCATCGTCGAGGAGAAGGTGGACATCGGCTACAGCGCGCCCGGCAGCCGCAAGATTCTCTGGAGCCTCAAGCGCGGTCAGCCGACCAAGGCCACGCTTCAAAGCGCTCTGCGCCGCGGTCGCCCCGAGGGAATTTGACCTTCACATCAACCTCAACCTCGGGCGGGCCAGCGCGCTCATTTACGCCGCCGACCTGACCGAAGAATACGTGGACTTCAATAAAGGCGACGTGAGCGATCCGGGTTCGCTGGGAGGCTAAGTGCGCGCGGCCACAAATGCGGTGACGCCAGTGCGGGCGTCTGTTGACTACCGACCTTGTCCAGCGGACTTTCGGCCTGATCTGTGTTCATCTGTGTCCACCTGTGGTTGACCCGGGTTCTTTATGCAAGACCTCATTGCCAAAGCCAGCACGCTGCTGGAAGCGCTGCCCTACATCCAGCGGTTCAGCGGCGCCACCTTCGTCGTCAAATACGGCGGCAGCTTCATGGACTCGCCCGACCCCGAAGTTCGCAACAGCGTCGCGCGCGACATCGTCTTCCTGGAAGCCGTCGAGATCAACCCGATCGTCGTCCACGGCGGCGGCAAAGCCATCACCCGCGCGATGGAGAAAGCCGGGCTCAAGGCCAGCTTCCTCCAGGGCCAGCGAGTGACCGACGAGGCCACGGTGGAGATCGCCGACAACGTGCTCTCCCGCGAGATCAATCCCGAAGTCGTTGCCGCCATCAACGCTCTGGGCGGCCTTGCCAGGGGCTTCGCCGGTCCTGACATCTTCAAATGCCGCAAGGCCCGGGTGAAAGGGCCGGACGGCCAAGCCCTCGACCTCGGCTACGTCGGCGAAGTCATCAGGCGTCAACACTGCCCCGCTGCTCGAATGCATTGCCAAAGGCGTCACCCCCGTCATCAGCCCCACCGCGCGGGGCGAGGACGGCAAGATCTACAACTGCAACGCGGATGTGGCCGCGGCCCAGGCCGCCATTGCGCTCAAAGCCCGGCGCCTGGTTTTCATGAGCGACGTGCCCGGGCTCTTGCAGAACCCGAAAAGCCCCGACAGCGTCATCTCCCGTCTCAAGCTCAACGAGGTGGATACCCTGAAACAGCGCGGCGTGATTGACAAAGGGATGATCCCCAAGGTGGACAGCGCCGTCGCCGCCATCCAGGCCGGCGTGGAGAAAGTCTCCTTCGTAGATGGCCGCGTCCCCCACGCCGTGCTGCTGGAGATCTTCACCGACGAGGGCGTAGGGACCGAGGTCGTGCTGTAACACAACCCAGGATCACTCCTGGGGGTAGCGATACGGCTTTCCAGCGCGGAACTGCTCGAGCATCTGTGTCTGGATGGCGACCAGTTCGCTCGCGCCGGTCGCTTTGGCCAGTGCCAGCGCCTGTCGCATGGTCTCGACCGCCTCGGGAAACCGGCCAGCCTCGGCGTAAGCTGCAGCCAGTGTGCCGAGGAAGCTCGGGTTCCGGCGCCCGCTCAACCGACAGGCAGCCTCGGCCAACCGCACCGCCTCGCCGCCGTTGCGAAACTCCGGCTCCTGGCACGAGGCGCGGAGCATGGCGAGGTTGTTCAATGCCGCCTCGAAGTCCGGCTTCAATCGCAGCGCCTCATCATAGTATCGAATTGCCGCGGCATACTGGTGCCCTTCGGCGAGCATATCCGCCAGGTCGCGCCGGCCCTGCGCCGTCGCGGGCATCAACTGCTCGAGCTTCTGGTAGGCTTGCCGTGCCTCGTTGGTCCGCCCCTCCTGCGCCAGGGCCATTGCCAGGCGGCGCTGGGCTTCCGGCAGACCCGGCGCCAATTGGCTGGCCCGGCTCAGATAAGGCATCGCCTCCGCCGGCCGGCCCAGCGCGGTCAGCGTCGCCCCCGCCCGCAGCCAGGCGGCGGCGTAATCAGGTCGCGCGCGCGCGCCGGCCTCGTAGGCGCCCAAAGCGCTGTTCAATTCGTGGCGCTCGAAGAACCCGTTGCCCAGCATCACCCACGCCATGTAGTTGCCCGGTTCCACTCGCACCGCGTGCTGGAACAGCGTGACGCTGTTCCGCCAGTAGCGTAATTGCAGTGAGGTCATGACCACACACCCCACCAGGACCAGGCCGACCAGGCAGGATGTGATGCGTGAGGCGTGATGCGGGACGTTCGAAGTTCGAGGCTCGGCTTCCGTTTTCTGCCTTCCGCCTTCTGCCTTCTGCGTTTTGACTGCCCTGGAGACGCTGGCCGCTGACTTTGGACTACCAACTTCATCAGTGTCCATCTGTGTCCCTCTGTGGTTAACTGACTGCCACCGCGCGGCCCAATCCGCCATCGCCCACACGACCATGACGAACACTCCGATGATGGGCAGGTAGGCGAAGCGGTCAGCCATTGCCTGCACATAGGCCTGCAACAAGCCGCTGACCGGGACCAGCATCCCCAGGAACCATAGCCAGCCCACGATCAAATAAGGACGACGTCGCGCCTGTCTCAGCGCCGCCGCCGTCACCCCTAGCACCACCAGCGCGCTCAGTGCGACCGTTCCAGCGGGCCAACTGCCCGGGTGCAGGTAGAACACGCTCAAGTCCGCCGGCCAAACCAGCTTGCGCAAATAAAGCGCGCACGCCACCACGGCGTTCCCCAGCCGGGCCGACACCGGCAGTTCCCCGGTGCTGAGCAGGGCGCCCAGCGATTCGTAGGCCCGGATCGTGATCACGATTGAAGCCGCGGACAAGGCCAGGAAGGGAACCTTCTCCAAAACCAAACGCCGGAGTTTTGAGCTTTGAGAGCTGAGATCTGAGAGTTGAAGACGCTGCAAGGGCCAGTAATCGAGCAACAGCAGTAAGAAGGGCAACGGGACCAGCGTCGGCTTGCTCATCAACCCACAGGCGAAGAGGAAGATCGAGAGGAGGTAGAAGAGTGAAACGTGAAACGTGAAACGTGATGCGTGATCCGTGACGCGTGATTCTGCATTCTGCATTCTCCCTTGCGCGTAGCGGGCGTACGCCCACAGCGTCAGCAGGAAGAAGAACGCGCTGAGCACATTCTTGCGCTCGGCAATCCAGGCCACGGAATCCACTTGCAGCGGGTGGAGCGCAAACAGGGCGGCGACCACCGCGCTGGGACCGCGCCGGCCGGTCATCCGGCGTAGCACCACAAAGAGCAGCACCACGTTGAGCGCGTGCAGCAGCAGGCTGGTCAGGTGGTGGCCGGCCGGCTTCAGCCCGAAGAGCTGGCAGTCCAGCATGTGCGACAGCCAGGTCAACGGATGCCAGTAAGTAGTCTCTCCATGCAGATTTCCGAATGCCCAGGCCACCCCGGGCCACGTCAACCCCTGTTGCACCATCGGGTTGTAGGTCACATACGCCGGATCATCGAAGTTGACGAACTCGTGCCGGGTCACCTGCCAGAAGACCGCGACCGTCGCAGCCGCCAGCAGCGCCATGATCTGCCAATCGCGTCGCATCGCCGGCAGTCTGATTTCTCCTCACTATGAAGTCAAGGTTGGCGCCGGTAGCGTGGTGGCTGGTAGAAATCTGCTCGCTTGTGGCTCCGCAATGGGTATGGCACTGTTCGGCCCATGTTAGTGTTCGCGTTTACGATCTTTACCGGCGCCTTCCTGCTGTTTCAGGTGCAGCCGCTGATAGCCAAGTACCATCCTTCCCTGGTTCGGCGGGGGTCCCGGTGTTTGGACCACCTGCATGTTGTTTTTCCAGTTGTTGCTGCTCGGTGGCTACGCTTACGCGCACCTGACCTCCCGCTGGCTCAAGCCTCGCGCCCAGGCGATCCTCCACCTGGTGTTGCTGCTATCGGCGCTGGCTCTTCTGCCCATCATTCCGTCGGATGCCTGGAAACCAACCGGCGCTGAAAACCCCGTGCCGCGCATCCTGGCCCTGCTGTTGGTGACCGTCGGCCTGCCCTATTTCGTGCTCTCGACCACCGGCCCCCTGATCCAGCAGTGGTTCAGCCGCGCCAACCCCGGCCGCTCGCCCTATCGCCTCTTCGCGCTCTCCAATGCCGCCTCCCTGCTGGCGCTGGTCAGCTACCCCTTCTTCTTCGAGACGCACTTTACCCGCAAGGCGCAGGCGTCGTTTTGGGGGTGGGGATTGGTTGTGTTTGTCCTGTGTTGTGGCTTCTGCGCTGCCAGGCTATGGAAATCCGAAGGCCGAAACCCTAGCCTGGCTGAGCCAGAACCAAACGAAGGAAAGAGCAACCGCGGAATACGCGGAATACGCGGAAACAGGACTGCGGCCTCCCAGGTTTCCGCGTATCCCGCGTATGCCGCGGTCAAGAATTCCGGGCCGCTGATTTCGGACCCGCCAAGTCAAGGGCATCCGATCCTCTGTGACCAGGACCCGCCGGACTGCCCTTCGAGTTCCGGACCTCGGCCTTCTTTCGGCCTTCGGACTTCGGCCTTCGGACTTCAAATCCTCTGGCTGGTGCTGCCGGCTTGCGCCTCCGTCCTCCTGCTGGCGACCACGAACAAGATGTGCGAGGACGTCGCGGTGATCCCTTTTTTGTGGGTGGCCCCGCTGGCGCTCTACCTGCTGAGTTTCATCATCAGCTTTGACAGCCCACGCTGGTATCGGCGCCTCCCCTACACGCTGGCGTTGATCGGGCTGCTGATCGCGGTCTGCTGGGTGCTGCCGAACCAAAGTGAGACCCCCCTGTTTATCGTCCTGACGACCTACTCGGCCACCCTCTTTGTCTGCTGCATGATTTGCCACGGCGAACTCTACCGGCTCAAGCCCGAGCCGGAGCGCCTCACGGCGTTCTACCTGATGGTTGCCGCGGGCGGGGCGCTCGGTGGAATCTTCGTGGCGGTGATCGCGCCGTTCCTGTTCGATACCTACGCGGAGTTGCCTTGGGGCTTGTTTGGCACCGGCCTCTTGCTGCTGATCGCTTGTCTGCGAGATCCCGCCCCGGACAGTTCGCCCAAATGGCGCCGGTTGGCCTGGGTGCTGCCGCTGGCATTGCTCGTCGCGCTGGACCGCCTGCTGGCGGGTTGGGCCCTGCACCCCAGCGAGGTGGTGCAGGACTGGCTGCTGGGCCTGCGCATCGGCGGCGTCACCTTTTTGCTCCTGCTGGTGTATCTGGCCCTGGCGCCGGGCGGTTCCGGCTCCCGCCTTGTATCTTCCCTGGTGCTGGTGTTTGTGCCCTGGGCCGCGCTCCGCCGGCTGCGCGAGTATCCGCACTGGCGCCGGCTGGCCTGCGCCTGGCTGGGCTTCGGCGTGGTGCTGCTCGGCCTGGGGCTGCGCCTGCAAACCGACAAGTTCACGCAGACCAAGATCCTTCTGTCGCGCAACTTCTACGGGGTGCTGAGCCTGTCCGAGGTGTACAAAAACAACCCGGAGCTTCATTGCGTGGCCGAGCACCATGGCCAAACCCTGCATGGCTTGCAATTCACCCACCCCATTGGTGCCACTTATCCGACGGCTTATTTCACCACCAATAGCGGCATCGGGCTGGCCGTGTTCTCGTTGCCCAAGGGCCCGCGGCGCTTTGGCATCATCGGGTTGGGCGTCGGCACGATGGCGGCCTATGTCCGGACCAACGACTACATCCATTTCTATGAAATCAACCCGGAAGTGCTGCGCCTGGCCGAGTCCCGGTTTACCTACTTGTCTCATTGCCCGGGCAAGGTCGAGTGCACGCTGGGCGACGGCCGCCTCTCGCTCGAACGCGAGCCCTCGCAGCAGTTCGACCTGCTCGCCCTGGACGCCTTCAACGGCGATGCCCCTCCCGTCCACCTGCTCACTATCGAGGCCTTCAAGATCTACGAGCGGCATCTCAAGACCAATGGTGTTATCGCGGTGGACATCTCCAACAAGAGCCTGGACCTCCTGCCGGTGCTCGCGAACGTCGCCCGCGAACGCCATTACCACATGAAGGTGATTGACTCGAACACTGCCCCCGATCATCCGTTCTGGATGCTCACGGCCACCTGGGCTTTGCTCTCACGGGACCAGGCCATCCTCAACTCTCCTCGCATTCAGCAGGTGTCCAGGCCGCCAGATCCCCACATCAAACACGTGCGGCTCTGGACCGATGACTTCACCAGCTTGTTTCAGATCCTCCACCCGTGGGGCATCGTGCATAACGCTCCGGATCAATAGTCCGGATACTGGTCCAGGTTAACCCACCGCATCTGGTACCTGCTCGGGTCCAGGCTGGCCTTGCGGCTGAGCATGTCCATGTCCGCCTGCATCTGGGCGCTGGGAGGCGAGGTGGTGATTCCGTTGAGGAAGACCAGTTCGTCGGGCAGCAGCAGCATGACCGGGTTGCCGGAATCCCCTCCGTGAATCGAGACCGTCCAGCCGGGCACGTCTGCGCTGACATAGCCGGCCTGTAGTGACATGAACTTCGGCCTTTGGCGCGCATCCTCATAAGTTAGGAAATGCAGGTATTTACGCCCCAGCACGTCCTGGTTCGCGACGCGCATCGGCTCGATCCCGGGCGGCAGGTCGGCATCAAACAGCACGATCGAGTAATCGTAATAGGGCTCCGCTTGCCGGCGCACGAACAGGAACTTGAACTTCCGTTCGATCACCTGATTGTCCTTGGTGCAAAACCACACCCTGCGGCCAACCCGCGAGGGCTGCAACCCGTTCGGCCCCATATCGTGGCCGCGCAGGTATCCATGCCGCCGCGTCAAGGCGGTGATCTGGCGCTGGCCGAAACCACCCATGTCTTCGGCGACCTCGCTGATGGCTGTCATGCCCTTGCGTCCCCACATGAGATTGTTGGTATTCCACCGCAACACCGGCGGCACCTTCGGCCACCCGGGCGGAAGACGCGACTCGGACCATACCCGGGTCGTCCGCCCGTTCGTGTGGAACCCGGCCCACACTACGCCGGCCAGGCTGTCGGGAACGAACCCGGCGAACTTGTTGGTGATCAGGTGCGGCAGCGTCAATCGGTAGGCCCAGAGAGTTGTCGGCGACGATCTCGCTTCTGGGGGAACGACGCGCCTGGGGTCGTTGGCGGTGGCGATCCCCTGGAATCTTGATTCGGTGTTCGTATCCAGCGTGAAGCCTCCCACGCGCGCCTGCTTCACAATCTCCGCCCAAAACGTATTGCTGCTCTGCCCGCCCGCGCCGAAGGCCTCCTCGGGAACAGCCCGGGTCACCGCCTCCAGGGTCTGAACGACATCTCGAACGCTCCGTCGCCCCACGACGCTGGTGACCATCTTCACCGGCGGGTTGGTGGCTGGCTCCGCTACGATACTGGACGCGCCGAAGACCAGCAACACCACCGGGATCACTCCGACCGACCATGCACGGTGCGACATGCCAGGAACATAGCACGCGGCGAAGCGGTGGGGCAACCGGCACGAAGGGCTCACCCTGGACGGATCAGGCTCTCGATGAAATCCGAAGGCCGAAACCCGAAGGCCGAAAGAAGGCCGTCCACCCTCCGCAGTGCTGCTACGGAGGACGGGAAATCCGAAGTCCGAACCCACCAGCTACGTTGCGCGGCAGCCCGCACCAATGGGTAGAATGACAGGGCTCTTGCGTCCCGCTCAAACAGCGGCCTGCGAGGATGCGCTGTAAAGATTCGGCAAACCTGTTGACTCAGGTGGACTACGTCGCGAAGCGTCTTGGACTGCGGCTGTCCTCTGCCGCTTTCGGACTTGCGGAGCCATCGGAAAGCGGCAGAGGACAGCCGCAGTCCAAGACGCTTCGCGAGGCAATAAGCGGGTTGGCCGAATGTTTACGATGGTCTGTCCGCAGGGCACGAGTCGGCGGCTTCGGGTTTCGGATTTCCCGTCCTCCGTAGCAGCACTGCGGAGGGTGGACGGCCTTCTTTCGGCCTTCGACCTTCGGCCTTCGGATTTAGCAACCCGCCCTTTCGGCTGTCTTGCGCCCGGCTGTGCCTTTGTGTAAACCTCCTCGGCTATGTGCATGAAGCAAGCTGGCTGGATCCTGTTGACGGCGCTGCTCCTCGCGGGGGGCTGCAAACGCTCGACCCCCGAAGCCAGCTCTCCCCCCTCGCCGCCGCCTCAGCCGCCGCAGACCATTGCCCGGGTCCATTGGCTGGGCATGACGCGCATCGCCGCCGACACCAACGCTGCCACTTTCATGAGCCTGTGGGACCTCCCCGAAAGTGCCGCACTCGAAGCCCAAACGTTGGACAAGCTGGCCCTGGTGATGGTCGGGGACCGGGCCGCCGAAGCCGCGCTCACCAATGAGCCGCCGAAGGAGAAGGCAGCGGGGGCGAAGGCAGCGAGGGCGAAGGCAGAAGGAAGAATGCAGAATGCAGAAAAGCCCGCGGGAACATCCAACATCCAACATCCAACATCCAACATCCAATCCTCCGCCTCCAGCGCGCTGCATCGAGCATCCAGCATCCACTCCCTAGTCTCCAGTAATCCGCCGCCAGTCACGAATCACGCGTCACGTATCACGAACGCATCGCAAATCGCGTCTCCCAGTCCGATCACGAATCACGCGTCACGAATCACGCATCACTCCCCAAATCGTAAATCGCAAATCGTAAATCCCCAGGCTCTTCTGCTGCGTCCGCTTCTCGGAGACCTGGTCCAGGACGAATGGTACCTCGAGATGCAGCAGGCGACCAACCAGCCGCCCGAGTTCACCCTGGCCATCCGGCTCGACCCTGCCCGTGCCGCCCTTTGGACCTCAAACCTCACCGCCGCTCTCGGTTCCATGGGCAATGTCCAATCGCTCCCCGCTCAGACCAACCGCCTGGCCTGGCGCCTGCCCCTCCCCCCAACTCAACACTCAACACTCAACACTCAAAACTCCCCCCCTCCTCTCCCCTCGAACCTCTCCCTCGCTCGTGCCGGCGACTGGACCCTTCTCGGCCTGGCGACGGAACACAACCCCCTGCTCGACGACTTCGCCGCCCGCATCCAGCGCGACCACACCCCGTTTGCGGAAGTTGAGACCGGCACGGCGTTTGCGATGAACCCGGTCACCCGGACACTGCATACCGTGCCTGGCGCTCCGCCGCCCACCTTCTGGCTCGAAGCCGCGCTCAACCTGGAGCGCATCTCCAGCGCTCTGGCCCTCGGCCCACAACCCCCCAATAATTTGCCCAAGCTCTCCCTGGCTGTGACCGGCGAACAGACGAACGTCCACACCCGCGTGGACCTGGACTTCCCCAAGCCGCTGGGGCTCGAAATGGAGCCCTGGAACGTCCCCACCAACCTCATCCACAACCCGCTGATCGGTCTTTCCGCCGTGCGCGGCTTTCGGCCCTGGCTCGAGTCCTTCAAGCCCTGGAACGATCTGCATCTCGGCGCCGCGCCGAACCAGGCCTTCTTTTGGGCCCAGGGCGTGGCCCCGTTCTTCCATTTCGTCGCCGCGCCCTCGGCCGAAGCCAGCAACCAGGTCAGCATATTAAGCGGACTTGTGCTGCGGGATATAAACCCCATCCTCGCCACGAACGGCTGGCCGAAGAGCGCCTTCGCGTGGCAAACCAATATGCACGGCATAATCTGGCAGGGAGTCCCATACTTCTTCCCTGCCCTGACTTACGAGGACTGCGGCACCAACCGCTATCTCGTCGCCGGCCTTGCCCCGGACCGATTTACCAACCAGCCTCCCCGGCGGGACTCGTAAAGTTCCTGAACGAGAACCCGAAACTGGTAGCGTACGACTGGGACAAGACCCACGTTTGCCTGGATGCCTGGTCCCAGATGGGGCAATTGATCCGGCACATGCTTTGCCTGCCGCGGATGACCTACACCGCCGGCTTGGAATGGGTCGCGGCCCTGTCACCCAGGCTCGGCGACTCGACAACCGAGGTGCAGTTGGCCAACCCGGCCCAGCTCTCCTTTGTGCGCACCTCGACAGTGGGTCTTACCGGCTTCGAGTTGCAGTTGCTGGCCGATTGGCTCGAATCACCCGACTTCCCGCGCGGCCTGCACACTCTCAACGCTCCCGCGCCTCCGCCGCCGAAGCCGGGAACCAATGCACCGCCGGTGAAGTAAATGCAGAAGGCAGAATGCAGAATGCAGAATGGGGGGAATCCGCGAATTACGCGAATTGGCGCGAATGGGCCAGAGGCGTGAGACGTGAGAGGCCGCCTGAGTTCGCGTGAATTAGCGCAATTCGCGGATTATAATAGACTTGCGAGTGAAGTGATGGTGGACGATGCATCCAACGGGGAGAGCAACCGCAGCATACCTGCCCCTTCCATCATTCCATCATTTCATCATTCCATTCCCCCGCATCTGTGTTCATCCGTGTCCATCTGCGGTTAAAGCCTGCCGACTCGATCCTCCTGGGTTCTTCGCTGTTCTGAGTGGAATTGGGCTTCGAGAAAGCTCCGTCAGGAGCGCCATGTTTATAGGAGACCCGCCCCAGAAGGCCCTCCAAGCTCCGTCAGGAGCGGCATGGAGATGGGCGCCGCAAACACGGGCATAGCCACGCGTTAAGCCCGACACATGCCGCACCTGACGGAGCTTGGAGGGCGCATGGGTGGTTTATGCTCAGACCTCAATGAAAGGCCAGTTTCGCGCCAAAACCATTCGCAAGGAGGACTCCCGTTTTTTGAAGAGAGGACCCGTTGTTCCCACTTGGCCGCCATGGCCCGGAACCGGGAAATGAACCTGCGATAGTCAGTGCCGGAACAGAGGGGCCCTTTAGCGAGGTCTGAAGGAGGGCCGACAGCCGGCAACGGCATGGAAGCAACGCTGCACAAGTGCCCAGCAGTCAAAGACTTGTGCCAACCATAGGCAAAGTTGTGGAGATAGGTTGTTCTGGTAACCCCCCCGGATGTCCGATGCTCGATCACTCCGGGGTCTGTCTTGCGCTCTGACCAGGTAGTGACCATGTAGTCACCAGGTAGTGACCAGGTAGTAGTGTTCCGAGTCGCGGAAATCGATGAACTAAGCGGATAGCCTGCTTCGCATTGAGGTGGGAGGGGGTGGAAAGATCTCAGTTGGGAGCTTGAGAAGAAGAGCGTGGCTTCGGACCATTTCGGTTGGCTTGTTTTGCTCGGGGGATAACCGTACATCAAGGCGTTTTCAGCGGGGGCCAGATCGGTTATGAAGCTGTCGTGCAAACAATCTTCACCACGTCACTGACCCCCGAACAGTATGCCGAGCAGGACTATCAGCGGCAAGTCCGTCCGCCGGAAACTTGTCCCAATTGTCTGCGGGCGCACAGCCTGGAAGCACTCTGCTATTACCATCGTTATATCACCAGCACGACCGCATTGGTGCTGTGGATTTGGATCCGGCGCTTCTGGTGTCGGCACTGTCACATCAGCGTGAGTTGCCTGCCGCAGTTTGCGCAGCCGTATCGGCCGGTCAACACCCCGACCATTGCCGAGGGGTTTAACGGCCAAGCTACGCCCCAGGTAGCGCGTTGGAGCGAACTCATCCGCGGTTACTGGCGGCGATTGGAGACGCATCTGCCGGGGCTCGTGCGACAGGTCGGCAACGCGTTTGGTCCACTGCCTCTTCGGCCCACGGCCCGAGGTTTGTGGCACCAACTCATCGGGCGTTGCGGCGATCTGGCCACGGCGACGCGCCAACTCATCCATCAGTTCCATACCTGTTTGTTTGGAACTTACCGCTGCCACCAGCGTCGGCAGCTTCAGGCTGCATGAGGTCCGCCCGCGCAGGAGCGCGGCGCCGGTTTACCCCCACACACCTCTATTATCGCGGATTGGGGGACCCGGGCCGAAGCTCCTGAGCGTATGAATTAACCTTCCGATTCCGATGCTTTGGCCCTGGCCCGGCACGCTGCCGCGACCTGGATCCAGGAAGCCTTAAAGCAAAACTTCACACTGGTCCGCGCTACCGCCCTGGCCAGTGAACGGACCTGGGGCGGCAAAAGTTATTCGGCTTCCACTCTGGAGAGCTGGTACTACCTTTTGCGCCACCAGGGGTTTGCGGCGCTCCAGCGTCAGCCCCGTTCCGACAAGGGCACGCGCAAGGCGCTCAGTCCCGAGGCCTGCCAAGCCATCGTGGAACTGCGTCAGCAGTATCCTCAACTCAAGATCAAGGTGGTGGTGCGCCAACTGGTCCAGAAAGGCGTCCTCCAGCCGGGCACCTTCAGCCTGCCCTCGGTGTACCGGTTGTTAGCCGCCCACCAGTTGGACGCCCGTTCCATCAAACGTAACCCTCCCCCGCAAGGCGGCCCCACCAAGGCCTTCGAGTGCGCCTTGGCCAACGAGTTGTGGATGACCGACATGATGTACGGCCCCACCCTCAGGCTGCCCAACGGCAAACTCATCCAGACCCGCCTCTTCGGCACGCTCGACGACTGTTCGCGAGTGGTTCCCCACGCGCAGTATTACGACTCGGAGAAGCTCTGCTGGTTCCTGGATTGTTTCCGCCAGGGGCTGGCCCAGCGCGGCTTTCCCGACAAGCTCTACACCGACCAGGGCAAGATCTTCACCAGCTATCACCTGCAGGTCGTTTGCGCCAATTTGGGCGTAAGGCTCTGCCACGCAAAACCCTATGCGGCGTGGTCGAAGGGCAAGCAAGAGCGCTGGTTTTCCACGCTCCAAATGGATTTCGAAGCCCGCTTGATCATCGATCCGGCCCACACGCTGGAAGAACTCAATGCCCGGCTCTGGCGTTGGATCGAAACCGAGTATCACCAAAGGCCCCACAGCGCGCTGGGCGGTCAAACCCCGGCCGAGCGCTTCGCCCAACGCGCCCTCAACTTGCGCGTCGCCGACGCCCACACCGACTGGGAAGCCCTCTTCCTCTCGCGCGCCGAGCGCCGGGTGCGCCTGGACGCCACTTTCAGTCTGGAGGGCCAACTCTGGGAAGTGCCCCTCCATTTACGCGGCCAGGTCATCCAAGTGCGCTTCAACCCCTTCGATTGGAGCCGGGTTGAGGTCTGGTGGGAGGATAAGCTCGTCGGCCCGGCCCGGCGTTGCGACAAACAACTCAACTCCAAAACCTATACCGACCGCGACTATGACCGCCCCGATAAATCCTCCTGAGTTGGATATTGCCCTCAAAAGCCTCTGGGGCGCCAGAGAGCTGCCCTTCGGGGCGGCCGTCGAAACGCCCTATGCTTCCGATACCTTCAAGCAGACCCGCCACCGCCTCGAACAGTTGGTCTCCGTGCGGGCCTGCGGCCTGCTCCACGGCCCCAACGGCGTGGGCAAAACTCTCCTGGTCCAGCACTTCCTTAAATCCCTGCCCGACAAACGCTACCAGCCGCTGGTGCTCTCCCATTCCTCGGTCACCGGCACCGACCTCTTACGCCTGCTGTGCCTGGAACTGGGGCAGCCCGCCCGCATGCGCCGCAGCGACAACGTCATGCTCATCCGCCAGGGCTGGCAACAACTCGAACGGCTCTGGCCCGTGGTCGTCCTGGACGAGGCGCAGAACCTCAGCGCCACCGCGCTCGAAGAGGTACGCCTGTTGAGTTGCGATCGCCGTGACACCCAGCCGCCCTTTAGTCTGCTGTTGGTGGGCGACGAGCAACTCCTGCCCCGGCTGCAAATGGGCATCAACGCGCCCCTGCTGGCCCGCCTGAGCTTTTGCCTGCGCCTGGAGCCCTGGACGGGAGACGAACTGGCCGGTTATATCCAAGCGCGCCTTGAGGCTGTCGGCATTCACGCCAACCCCTTCGAGGCGGCGGCCTTGCAGTTGCTCCTCCAGGCCGGCAACGGCTTGCCTCGGCTGCTCAATCACCTGGCTCAACGCGCCCTGGAAGAAGCCGCCGCCCAGAACTCCCGCGCCATCACCACCGCTCACGTGCAGCGCGCCTTGGAACTTCTGCCCTGGGTCGCCCAGTTCCCAAAATGAACTCGCCGCTCCCCTTGCTGGTTCAGTTGGAGGAACTCCACCAGACCTATTGCCGTCTCACCGGTCAAACCCTCTCCTGGCGTTTTGACCGGGAGCGGCTCTGGTGGGAGTTCCTCCACGCCGGCTTTACACGGGCTGACCTCAGCCAGGTCATCCGCTACTTGCAAAAGGAAATCCGCCACACCCGCCGCAACGTCGGCGCCCTCAAGCTCTCCAATCTCCTCCAACTGGATCGCTTCGAAGAGGATCTCAACATCAGCCGGGTCCGTCTCGTTCCAGAGCTGCCGCCAAAGCCACCGATCACACTGGCTCCGACGGGTTCTCCGGCCGAACAAGAGCGGGGTCGGCAACGCGCCTTGGAACAACTGCGCCAACTCAAACAAACCCTCCGCTAACCAGCCTATGCCACTGGAGCTTTCCGTCCTCGAAAAACTCGAAATCGCTCACCGCCTGGTCGCCGAAGCCCTGGGCCAAACGCCCCAACTCTACGACTGTCGCCTCGACCAGGCACTGCTGGTCCTGGAGCTATCCATTAAACGCGCTCACCGTTCGCCGCACATGCGTCGGCGTCTGCCCCCGGATCATCGCGAAGAGCAGTTCCTGTTCTGAGTCCCTGGCGAACACGCGCCGGAACTCAGGGCGTGACGGGGCGATTGCCTGCCCGCACCACACCCCGGGCCTCAACCTTCTCGATTATCTCGATACGCCTTGCTCTGGCTCCTTTGATTATCAAGATACTTCTCTCCCAGAAAAGCGTGAACCGGAACAGTAGTGACCAGGTAGTAGCTCTACTACCTGGTCACTACCTGGTCACTACCTGGTGACTACATGGTCACTACCTGGTCACAGTGGAATAGAGGGGCGCGTGCCGGTCAGGAGCGTCTGGGAAGAGAATGCCCCGAACCCTCTCCCAAAAACGGGACACTGCTTGCGATTGCCCCTCCCGATCCCCACCGGAGAATGCCGATTAGGGGCGGGTGCCCGCTACCAACCCCTGCTTCCCGCCAGTGGCCAAAGACCAATTCGCAAGCTGTCGCCCGCTTTTTGGGGAGAAACCGGCGCACAGGCTTAGCGGTTAGGGTCTGCCTCGCGTGGGAAAGCGGCAGTTCCACTGGCGCCGGTTCTTGGCGCAAAACTGGCCTTTTACGGAGGTCTGATGCCATAGACATCGTGCTCCTGACGGAGCTGTGGCGGCCCCAGCCCATGCCTGGGCATCCGGCCGGCGCGGCGGCCGCCGCGACTCAGGGATGTTCCGCTGCACGATAATCTGGGAGAGAATTATCGTGACAATTTGGGCGAATCCCTCTCAAGCGCGAGATTCTGTGTCAGACGGGCCACAATTCCCGCTGATGTGCGCCGCCGGGATGAGGCGCAACGGCATCTGGGAGGTCGCGCAGGGCTACTTCGGGCTCCGGCGGGAGGGGCCAGCGCGTGCATAACTCGTTGCGGTTTGGCTGCTTGAGAAGTGACCAGCCGCGATGTTCAGACCGCTGCAAGATCGCGACGGATGCCCCTTTACTATGGCGAACGATCCTGGAACAGCCTGAAGTTGAGGAGTTTCCTCCAAGCGGTCAACGCAACTGGCTTCACGCCTACGACTTACGCGACTTCAGGTTCGGATCTGAGCAATGGTGTCACGACGGAGCGTGAGGAGAACCCCCCTCTTACTTCAGTGATTTCCCTGCAGCGGAACATCAGGGAGCATCTCACTTTCTGTACATCGGAGGCTGCTTCGCGACGGCACCTGTTTCGGCGTCAGATCTGTTCCCCCTCACCCCGGCCCTCTCCTTTAGGGAGGTATGTGTTTGCCGGGGAGCGCAGCCGCCCCGGCTGCCGTTCGGCGCGCCCCCGCGCTGAACACTGCCGCACCGGGTGCGAACGGCGGGGGCGCCCTCCCCGCTAAACAAACACGAGGGAGAGGGCCGGGGTGAGGGGGAACGGGGCTCACGATCGCCAGAGGGCTATACAGGGTTTCCCGTTGGGCCTCACAAAAGGTGAGACGCTCCCCGCGACTCGGATCGCCCAGAATCCGGCTTGCGCGTCTGCGATTCTTCCCGCACCAATGACCCTTCCTGGTCGTCGCCGAAACGTGTCCGCCGCTGCGGGCAACTCAACCTCCCTCTGATGAACGTGCTGCCCACGAAAAACCGCGGATGCGCACGGCGGTCCCGCCAGGTTCTCCCGGAATTGACCTGCACCCGGCAAAAAGGGTAAAAAATGGGGGGCGTAAAAATGTTCAAAAAAAGTTCTAAAACCTGTTGACAGGGTCCTTGAACTCTGCAAAAGTGGGAGCACACACGGTAAACACATACTACAGAGAAAGATAAATATGAGAACAAAACTCCTGTTAGGTGCGGCCGCATTGGCTGCAAGCATGGCCTGCTCTATGGCTCAAAACGTTTACTCGGTAAACGTTGTTGGTTACGTGAACGTCACGCTGCCATTTGGTCAGTTCACTGCGGTGGCTAATCCGTTGGACGCCACGGTGGGTGGCACAGTCGCAGGGGGCAATGATGTCACCAACCTGTTCAGCACGGCGGCTGGAGCCGTTGCCTCCGGCTCGACCCTCGCGGCGTTTAGTTCAGCCGCCAACGACTACGATGCGCCAATCACCTTCAGCGGCAAGAGCGGAACATGGACCGGAAACTTTACTATGAATCCCGGCATGGGTGCCCTGTACTATAACAACGGAGCTTCTGACACGGTACTGACGTTCGTCGGTCAGGTGCAGCAAGGCGCCTACGACGTGGCGGCGATGCCAGCTGGTGCCTTCACGCTGGCTGGTTCGCCGGTGCCGCTGGGCGGCGATGTATCAGACCTCAACACCAAGCTCGGCCTTGTGCCTGCTGCTGGCGATACGATCGCGGTATTCAACAGCACAGCGAACGACTGGAGTACTCCGGTGACCTGGAGCGGGAAGAGCTCCACTTGGACCGGCGCTCTGCCAATCGCGGCAGGGGCGGGCTTCCTCTATTATAACAACGGTGCCACTCCCAACAACTGGGTAAGCAACTTCACTGTTCAATAACCATAAATACCCAAAACATAATTAATTAACTAAACACACCCACAACAAAACAGACAAGCATAGACAACTAAACCTTATGAAAAAACTACTTGTTTCCTTTACGGCGACGCTGCTTTGCGTTGGTGCATTTGGTCAAGGCAAGTTGGGACTCCAAGTGGATTCAACTCAATTGATCTATATGACAACGGACGTGTCTAAGATGGCCGCAGGCGATGCGGGCAAGACCGTCGCGGGCTTCTCGCTTGCGGGCAGCAGCTTGTACACGGGCACGGGCAGCACCGTCGCCTCACTCGCTGGCTCACCGGTATTCACGGTGGGCCTGTTCGGCGGCTCCGCATCCGATGCGCTGACATTGCAGGCAACCACAACGCTCGCTGACGCAAATCTGGCAGGCCAGTTAAGCCCAGTGAACGTGACATTTGCCAATCTGGCGGCGGGCACCCCGGCGTTCTTCCGAATTGACGTGTTCGACAGCCGAGCAACCAGCACCGCAAATGCGTGGGCTAACGGACAATATGGTGGCACAACTGGAATCTTCCAGGCAACCCCTGCGACCGCCAGTTACAGCCCGATCTATTCAGCCCTTGCGAACTCGACCTTGCCCGCTGGGACGTTCGTTCCGGTGGACTATGCGGCCTACCCTGGCTATGCGGGCCTCATCGAGGTTCAAATGGCAACTGTAGTTCCGGAACCCGGCACGTTCGCGCTGGCCGGCCTTGGCTTGGCCTCGCTGTTGATCTTCCGCCGCCGCAAGTAAGCGACTCAGAAGATTAGTTTTCACGAAGCCCCGAAGCGATTCGGGGCTTCTCTTTGTACACAGGGCATGTTTCGACGACGAGCCTGCGTTGGGGATGCATCCGCCAATCGCGCTAATTGGCACGGGTGGGTTTATAGACAGGCCACCCCTAACGTTTGGCCGCCGCCATCGAACGCCATGCCGGGATTTGGCTGCCGTCGCTAACCCCGTCAGGGGTGACCTGCCTATAGCACCGCCTCCCGATCGCCCACGCCCCAAACCCCACGGGTGGCCTGTGTCCACATCCTCGAATACAAACCGTTCGCCGTGGTGGACCTCTTCGATCCTCCACGGCGATCCACCTCGTCCTTGGATCGTTGCGCCAATCCAGCACGCGCCTCCTCGTAATCGGAGATCGTCTTACGTGATCGTCCAATTCGTTTCAATTCGCGTAATTCGCGGATACCGAAACCTCTCCTTTCTTGTGGTGTTTCATAGAGGGAATCGGTATATTGCGATTAATGAAGCACGGTGGAATGATGCTCCTGTGCGTGGTGGGCGTGTGGGTCCTTTGGCCACGGCCAACGGCGCTGCCCGGGATGCTGCCGGCAGTCCTTACCAGCCCATCATCGCGCGCAATGTCTTCGGCTTGAGATCGCCGCCGCCGCCGCCCAGCCCGGAGGCTAACAAGCCGCCGCCGCCCAAGATCTTTCTCCAGGGCATTACCACCTTCGGCGGTGTGAAACGCGCGTTGCTTAAGACACAGATGCCGCCTAAACCTGGCGAGAAACCCACTGGCGACCAGTCGTTCATCCTGGCCGAGGGCCAACGGGATGGAGACATTGAAGTGCTGGAGATCAAGGCCGATGGGGAGGCGAGCTACGTCAAGGTGAACGATTTCGGCACCATTACCAACCTGACTTTCGAGAACAACGGCATCAAGGGGGCGCCCGGGCCTGTGCCAAGGCCGGGAATGCCGCCGAGAACGCGGTTATGGCCGTCCCGGGACCCATGCCGGCGCCCCGAGAGTACCGCCTCCATTTACGGGCCGTCCCCTGCGGTTACCGGGATCGCCCGGCGCATATTCGCCGCAGGGGGGGGTCCCAGGCGCTGGTCTGCCGGGCATGAACACCGGCGTGAATCCGTCGGCGACGCAGCGACAAGTGGGAAACGGTCTCGGCGCGGAGGGAAACGCCCTCATGTTGGAAGCCAATCGGCTCAGACACGCGGAGGACATCAAGGCAGGCCGGTATCCCCCGCTGCCGCGCTCGCCGCTGACCGACGCGATGGTAGAAAGAGATGAACGCAGGCGCCTCGACACCGACGCCAACGCCACAAAATGACGCTTCCCCTGCCACCTGGCGGGCCACGACCGCTTCCGCAGTAAATGCAGAAGGAAGAATGAAGAATGAAGAAAGGGGGGCTGATTGAAGTCAGTCTCCTCTGGCCCGCTTGGAAATGGTGACGAGGATTGAGACCAGTTCACCGGCCTCCTGGACCAAAGGAGCCAGCCGTTTTGGGGACACGATTTGCTCGTCGGAGAGCAATTCCAGCCAATACAACGTCTCGTCTGCCTCCTTAAGGCAATCCCCTATCTTGGAGATGAACTCGGCTTTGCTCCGCGCACGGTCTGCTTCCCGATAAATTGGTGCCCACCGAGGTCCCCGATCGAAGAGCCTGTTTGCCCAGGACCTGTGCGACAGGTTGCTGTGGCAGCGCCACATAGAGCCGGATTATACGCCGCGCAAACGTCTTCGTGCGCGCAGCAAGGTCTTTTTTGCATTCTTCCTTCTGCATTCGCCCTCAGTGCAGGATGGGCAAGATGGACGAATAGTCGTCCGTCCAGAGAATCGGGCGGCGCGAGGAGACAAAGGCCGATGAGCGCATCAAGGCTGCAACCTCGGGCCGGTTGAGAAACTCGCGGTTGGCGGTGACCAGCATCCACATCGAGACCAGCTTGCCTTCCCGAGGGTCAACCAAAACGGGGGGAACGAGCACTGTCGTCATACCGTGCTTCTCGGCCAGGGCGCGGATGACGGGCTGCAGGTCAACGTGGCTGTTGGAGATGTTGAAGACGATGACGCCATCGGGATTGAGATGGCGCAGGTAGATCTGCATGGCCTGTTCCGTCAACAGGTGCAATGGGACCGAGTCACCGGCGAAAGCGTCCAGCAGGAGCAGGTCGAAGTGCTGGGAGGGCTCGTGTTCAAGCGAAAGCCGGCCATCGCCGAGGATTACGTCTGTTTGAGCCGGGCAATTGGTCAGAAAAGTGAAATAGGTGCGGGCAATGCGGACGACGTCGGGATTGATTTCGTAGAAGCGGATATAGTCGCCGGCCCGGGCGTAGGTCGCGAGGGTGCCAGCCCCGAGCCCGACGACGCCAATCCGGCGGTGCGGTTTGTCGGGCAGGGCTCGGAAAGTCACCCCCATGCCTTCCTCCGGACAAAAGTAAGCCGTGGGGGTCATGCACGCAGCGGGATTGGTAAACTGCAAGCCGTGGTAGATC
Source organism: uncultured Verrucomicrobiae bacterium (assembly GCA_963762555.1). GTDB lineage: Bacteria > Verrucomicrobiota > Verrucomicrobiia > Limisphaerales > UBA8199 > PALSA-1440. Next base: position 143 of record CAVXLO010000036.1, on the reverse strand, counting down.
TGGCCGGAGAGCAGGATTCGGGCGGTCCCGGCAGTCAGGGGCCAGTCAATTCCATTCAATAGCATGGTGGGGCCTTCTTTGACGCGGTAGGCGCCGTAAAAGCTGCGTGTGGTATAGATGGACTGTTTGCGCAGATCGAGCAG
>CAVXLO010000035.1:0-28870 GCA_963762555.1 uncultured Verrucomicrobiae bacterium | reverse complement strand
CGACCGGGGCCGGTAAGCCCCGCCCAGGCGGAAAGGCTTGGCGGCCTGCTGCCAGGCTCCAAGCGGCACAACTTCGCCAGCCAGACCGGCTTTGGCAAGCACTACTGCAAATTAATGCTTGCCAGCCGGGGGATAAAGGGTAAAAGGGAGACCGGAAAAAGGTCGGGAAGGTCTGCTGAACGGTTGTCTGGTTTTCGAGAATATGAGAAGAGACGGTGAGTTTGTAACAAGCTGCTGGCTATGGATTATGAGAACGAAGCGGCGGGTCAACGCCAGGGTCTGACCTCGCTTTCGCAACGCCTTGCCTGTTTATGATTTACCACGAAAAGTCCCCCACCCTGGAAGAAAGCCGGGCCGAGCAGCCTGAGCCATACCCCTTGCTCGCGCCCCGCCGTCGCCCGGGAAGTCAACAACCGGCCCGTGCGCCGGAAGGGCCTCGCCGCCCCCCAGCCGTGCGCGTTGCTGGAGAAGGCCAGGACCTTCAAGACGGCCGCCCAATTGCGGCACGATCGGGCTTATACCCTTATTTCCGCACCATTTCCTCGGCGCAGGACACCGAGGTCACTCATCGAGGGCAAGAGGGTCCTGATGCTGGGTTCCAACAGCTACCTGGGCCTGACCAACCATCCGAAGATCAAAGCGGCCGCCCAGGCCGCGGTCGAGAAGTACGGCACCGGCTGCGCCGGCTCCCGCTTCCTCAACGGCACGCTGGACATCCACCTGGAGCTGGAAGCGGCCCTGGCCAAGCTGGTCAACAAGGAGGCCGTGCTGCTTTACAGCACGGGTTTCCAGGTCAACCTCGGCGTCATCAGCGCGCTGGTCGGCAAAGGCGAATACGTATTGGGCGACAAGAGCAACCACGCCAGCATTGTCGAAGGCTGCCTGCTTTCGCAGGGCAAGTTCCTGCGCTTTGCCCACAAAGACATGGCCGCGCTGGAAAGCCGCCTCCAGAAAGCTCGAGCCCGAAGCCGGGAAACTCATCGTCGTGGACGGCGTCTTCAGCATGGAAGGCGACATCATTCCGTTGCCGGAGCTCTGCCGCATTGCCGGCGAATACGGAGCCGCCGTCATGGTGGATGACGCCCACGCGATTGGTGTGTTGGGCAAGAACGGCGCCGGCACGGCCAGCCATTTCGGCCTGACCGACCAGGTTCATCTGATCATGGGCACGTTCAGCAAGTCGCTGGCGAGCCTGGGCGGGTTCATTGCGTTCGGATGCGGAGACCATTGATTACCTCAAGCACCATTCCCGGCCGCTGATTTTCAGCGCGAGCATGAGTCCCGCCAACGCCGCCGCCGTGCTGGCCGCGCTGCAGATCATGGTGGAGGAGCCGGAGCGGGTCGCGCAGCTCTGGCGCAACACGCATCGGATGAAGCAGGGCCTCCGAGACCTTGGCTTCAACCTCGGCGATTCAGAAACCCCCATTCTGCCCGGTGTATTGCCGGCGACCTGATGCTCGCCTTCAAGATGTGCAAGCGGTTGCAGGAAGAGGGCTTGTTCGTCAACCCGGTCGTCTCCCCGGCGGTGGCTCCCGGACAGGAACTGATTCGCATCAGCTTGATGGCGACGCACACGGATAAGCAGGTTGATTTCGCCCTCGACAAGCTCGGCAAGGTGGGCAAGGAACTCGGCCTGATCTAATTGAAGATCTTGCTCACAGGAGCGAGCGGGTTTGTCGGCAGCCATATTCTCGATAGCCTCCGCGAGCGAGGCCTGGCCACCGTCCTCCTGCTCCGGCCCACCAGTAACAAACAGTTCATCGCCTCCCACCTGCCGGATGTCGAGCTGCGCGCGGGCTCGATCAGCGACCCGGAGAGTCTCCAGCAGGCAATGGCAGGAATCACGCACGTCATCCATTGTGCCGGCGCCACCAAGGCAGTCCGGGTGTCGGAGTTTTACGAGACCAACCAGGGCGGAACTCGCAACGTCGTCAATGCCGTCAACAGCCAGCACGGTCGGGTGAAACGGCTCGTTCATATCTCCAGCCTCGCCGCCGCCGGACCCGCCGGGGCCGAAAGGCCTGCGCGCGAGGAAGACCCGCCGCAGCCGGTCTCCGAATACGGCAAGAGCAAGCTGGCCGGCGAGTTGGAGGTCAAAACCCACTGCCGTGCTGAGTATGTTATCTTGCGCCCGCCGGCGGTGTACGGTCCGCGGGATGGCGAGTTCCTGCGGCTGTTCAAGGCGGTGAGGGGCCATTCTGCCCAGCTCGGCCGGGCGCAGGCCCTGAGCCTGGTGTTTGTGAAGGACCTGGCCAAGGCCGTCGTGAATTGCCTCGACCACCCGGCTAGCGGCGGGTAAGACCTACTTTGCCGCCAGCCGGGAAACAGTGACCGCGCAGCGTATGGCGGAAGAGATCGCGGCCCAGATGGGGGTCTGGACGCTGCCCTTGCCCGTGCCCACAGCATTTTTGTGGGTGATGTGCCTGGTCCAGGAGGCCCTGTCGCGCCTGACGGGCCGGGCCAACGTTCTGAGCCTGCAGAAGTTCGCCGAATTGCGCGCGCCGGGCTGGGCGTGCGATTCGGCGCGGCTGGAGCGCGAGACTGGCTACTCCTGCGCCACCACGCTCAAGCATGGGATTGCAGAAAGCCTGGTCTGGTATCGACAGCATCGCTGGCTGTGAAGAACTACGCCTTTGTTGATTATGCGACCCAAGCCTACACGGCGTTGGTCGGGCTGCTGATCCTGCTCTTCCACAACCACACCGTGCCGGGCTGGCCCCGGTTGGTGGGCGCCCACGTGGCGTCCCTGGTGCTGGTTCACGCGCTCATCCAGTTGCACGCGCGGAACCGCTCGGCCATAGTCCTCGACCTTGTCCGCCATTTCTACCCGGTGCTGCTCTATACAGCGTTCTTCTGCGAGACGGGCATGATCAACCGCATGTTCTTCGATCATTACCTGGACCCGATGGTGGCGGGCTGGGAACAGTGGCTCTTTGGCTGCCAGCCCAGCGCGCTGTTCATGCAAAAACTGCCCTGGCTGGCGGTCAGCGAACTCTTTTACGCCTCCTACTTCTCCTATTACATCATGATCGCCGGGGTCGGAATCGCCCTGTTCGTGCCGCAGCCGGCAACAGTTCTTCCACTACGTCTCAGTGGTCTCCTTCCTGTTCTACGTCTGCTACCTGATCTACATCATCCTGCCTGTAATCGGGTCCCGGGCATTCTTCCACCAGGTGGACGGCTATGCGTTGCCGGCCGCCACGCAACAACTGGCCTCAACGGATGTTTATCCCGTCGCAGTGCAATCCGGATTCTTCTTTCGCCTCATGAAGTGGGTGTACCGGGTATTCGAATCGCCGGGGTCGGCAATGCCGAGCAGCCACGTCGCGGTGGCGCTGTGCACTGTGTTCTTCTCGTTCCGCTACCTTCGCCGCATCCGCTACGTCCATCTCGGGCTCGCCGTGCTGCTCTGCCTGGCGACCGTTTATTGCCGTTATCACTATGCCGTGGACGTGCTGGCGGGCCTGGTGACGGCGGCGGTGCTGATTCCAACCGGCAACTGGCTTTATTTTAGGTTCGGCACACGGTATGAGTTGGTTGTGCCACAGCCAGAACCTGAGCCAATTGCCCGGCGACCGCAGTGAAACCGAAGCTTTTAGTGGTAGAACTTTGGGGGCTCGGCGACCTGGTGATCGCGACGCCGTTCCTGCAAGCCGCGAGCCAGCGCTATCAGGTAACGCTGCTGGCCAAACCCTATGCCCTGGATCTGCAAGTGCGGTTCTGGCCGGGGGTCGAGGTGGTGCCGTTCATTGCGCCCTGGACGGCGTTCAAGCACAAGTACCGCCTTTGGGTTTGGTCCTGGGCCGAGATGCTCCGGCTGCGCAACCGCCTGGCGGCCAAGCGGTTTGACTTCGGCCTGTCGGCGCGCCGGGGTGCGGATGGGCGGGGAGATCCGCGCGATCACCTGCTGTTGTTGCTGGCCGGCGCAAAGACCCGCCTGGGGTACCCACGCCTGGGGAGCGAGGTGTTTCTGGCGAAGCCTCTGACGCGACCGGAGCCGCAGGCTCACCGCTACGAGAATTGGCGGGTGATGGCTCGAACGCTGGGCTTCGAGGTGCCTGGGCGCGAAGCGCTCACGCTGCCTCACTTGCGCCCCGATGGCGAGGTCCTCGTGCATACGGGCGCGGGCCAAAGCGTGCGTGTCTGGCCGCTGGAACGGTATCGCAACGTGGTCGCCCGCCTGCGCCAGAAAGGTTATCGCGTCCAAGTCGCCTGCGACCTGGACCAGCAAAGCTGGTGGATCGGGGCCGGGGAGAAGAACCTCGCCGCACCCCACACGGTCGCCGAGTTGTTTGCGCTGGTGGATCGGGCGGGCGCATTTGTCGGGAATGATTCCGGCCCGGGCCATCTGGCGGCGTTTTGCGGCGTGCCCACACTCACCCTGTTTGGCCCCCAAATGCCCGAGTGGTTCGCCCCGCTCCACCCGGAAGCCGAGTGGCTCGAAGGCAAGGCCTGCCCTTACAAGCCTTGCTCGGACTACTGCCGGTTTCCCGTTCCCTATTGCATGGTGAATTCGGAAGAAGAAGAAGTGTGGGCGCGGGTGGAAGCATTTGTCGCGCGCACCCTGCACGCCCATAAGGCGTGAAATAGAAACCCGAAGCCCGAAGGCCGAAGGCCGAAAGAAGGCCGAAAGAAGGCCGAAACCCGAAACCCGAAGTCTGAAGCGGCTACTGATTCGGTAATGCAGCATATAGCCGCACGGGGCGTTCTTCGGGCTTCGGGTTTCGGCCTTCTTTCGGCCTTCGGCCTTCGGCCTTCGGATTTAAGCAAGCAAACCCCAGCCACCCACCTCACAGCCTCCATCCGCCCGCCAGCGCCTTCAGCAACTCCCCCGTCTGCTCCCGCCCTTCCGCGGGCTGGATGACCGCGACCACGTGGAGCAGATAAGCCAGCACCAGCTCACGTTCGCAACCGAGGATGCCACCGCGCGCCGCGTAATGCTGGAAGGCCGCCGAGTTCAGCAAACCCTCCACCCGCTCAACCAGGGCCGAGGTCGGCAGATGGCCGACCAGAATGCCGCTTTGGATGACATAATGAAACCAGTCCCAGCCGGGCAGGCCGGCCGGTTCGCCGCGTTCCCAGTCCAGCACCATCCAGACGCCCGTCGGCGACACCTTCACATTCCACGGAGCCAAATCCCCATGACAAATGGCCGGATGAACCACGCGCCCCCGAATTCGCCCCGCGACGAGGGTCCACACCTCGTCGGCTGAGGCCGCAGTCTCCAGCCGCGCCCAGTCCGGGGTATCGGACGCTCGGATGGTTCGCTGGGAATCAATCCAGGAGGCCAGCAAGTCAGGCAGCGCCGCCTCCTGCCGCGGACGCGGTGAATCGCCGGGAAAGAAATCCAGCGCCAAGGCGCGCAATGCCGGCGAAGCGAACTTGTCCCGCAGTCGCGGAATCCCCACCGCATTGTGCGGCACGCTTGCCAGGAAGCCCTCCTCCCGCTCGATGAGCGCCCGGGCCCGCTCGCTCAAACCAGCTTTGGCCACGGCGACGGGCTGCTGGTGTGCGTCGAAGACCAGGAGCAAAAAGCGTTGCCCCTCACTGGCCGGATTGCCGGCGAGAATCCCCAGCGCCGGCACCCTCCCCGCCGGCTCTCCTGCCAGGGATGCGAGGAATCGCGCAAACGGGTCGTCGGGTGAGATCACTTGGCAGACGCGCTCGGTTCCGAGTGGCAGCGAGGCCCGGAGCAGGCAGCGCAGGAGCCTCCGAGCGGCGCGCGCACGCCCGGTTTGCGCCGGGTAAAGGTCCAGGGTGGCCGCCGCCAGCCGTGGCTGGGCCGGGAGCAAAAGCAGTGGCCGCCCCCCTTTCCTCAACAGCCGCATTTGCACGCGGATACCCTGCTCCTGGCTTCCGGGCGCGCGGAACAAATCTTCCCAGGTATTGCGCGGCGTTGGCATTGTCTAAAGCGCCTGCAAACTTAAACCTCTGCCAGGGTTCCCCGAGCGAACGGCACTATCGGTGTCTGAAACGATGCAACTCATATAACTCACCTGTCGGCCTGCGCCCCCCCATTCCCCAGCGCTGGCTCGTCCTTTCGGCCATGAGCTCCAGGATTGAGCGGTTAATCTCGGCGCCGACCTTTTCAGGCGGTTGGGTCGCATTCACCACCCGTCCGTGAGGAAGCCTGCGGACCAGTCCGCGGTAGGCCTGGCGCTGGCGCTCGGTTTCAGCCAGGGGGACCTCCTGCTTGCGGCCTTGCAGCACTTCCGCCGGCGCATCGAGAAGCACAACGAGATCGGGCTGCTTGATGAACAACCCTCCCAGGCGGACGATGGCCTGTGGCACGCGCAGCCGGTAGCGCCGTTGGTCCACAAAGAAATCATAGTAATACCGGTCAATCAGCACCAGATCGCCGCGGAATGTGAATGGCCGCAGCGACAGATGGGAGCCGAGGAAGAACTCCAGCCAGTGAAAGCTGAAGTAGCCGAGCGAGGCCCCGGCGCTGCGGGGGGGGCGGCCATGAGGATCGGTGGCCAGCCCACGCGCGGCCCGTCGCCTTGTGGTGAAAAGCGGCGGCTTCCAATGAAAGTGGTGGACCTTCGTTGGACTGAAGGTAGTGCTGAGTCCCTCCATTATGGCGAGGCTGGCGGTGGACTTGCCGCTGCCGTCCGCTCCGCACAGCACGACCGTCACACCGGGCGGCCGGAGGAAGCGTCCGGCCAGGCGCCTGGCATCTGCCAGCAGAGATTGGGTCGTCCGCCAGGGACGGCGCGTCAGTTGCCGGAGCACCAAAGTCCGCCGCAAGGCGCCCGTAGCGGCTTCGATCTCCGTCCACTTGCTCTTTCGGCCTGCCTCCACCAGGAAGCTTGCCTGCGCCGGACCGTAAGTCCGGGCGACCAAGTCGGTCACCGCCACCGGGTCAGCCTGAAGGCCAGCCGCCACGGCGGCCCGGTACTTCTCCTTGACCGTGCCGGTGTAGATCAGTGACGCGAGCAGTTTGGTCGCCGTCTCGTGCGCCGGATGCGGTATGAACAGCAGGTCGCCGCCTGATCCGGCGCTGCAGGAACTCCCGGCAGTCGAGAAACTCAAACCCGCGCCATTTGAGGCCCGTGAACAGGTCGAAGTGCGCCTGGGCATTGCTTTGCGGGTCGAACAGGTAAAAGGCCAGGGTCGCGAATTCCACCCGGTTATGCAGGCGAAAGCCGGTCTGCCCAGCCGCCGCGCGCAGCGCCCGCTCCGCCTGGCGCAACTGGCCCGGATCAACGAGCACGTCAATGTCATTGGTGGTGAAATGCGGCAGGCCCTCATAATTCCGCAAGACGAGCCAATTGATCCCGGCCTGTTGCCAGGCATGGAATACGGCGGTGACTAATTGGCTGATTTCTGGTTGCTCGGACATTGACCTAAAAGGCCCAACGCTGCAATGAAACCACAGATGGACACGGATGAACACAGATAAGGAGCCCAATCGGGCATCTCGACGGCAACCATTAACCAACAGGGCGGCCCGAGGAAAGGCCTTTTGTACGCCGCAGGCTGCTTCGCGACGGCACCTGCCCGGCGTCAAGATCCGTTCCCCCTCACCCCGGCCCTCTCCCTCAGGGAGAGGGAGCCACCCACGCCAACGCTGGAATATACCGAATGGCTCAGATTCGCCGACACGCTGCCGGCGGTTCTCCCTCTCCCTGAGGGATATCGGGCTTCGGGCTGAGGGGAACTGTGGCTGCATGAAATCGGTCGAGGGCTAACATAGTGCGTTTCGCCCGTTCGGCTCTCCACAAAAGGAGGGATGCGCCCGAGGCTTTTGGCTGGCACGGCTTCGCGCTTGACCGACGCCACGCCATCCCATACGGTAAGCGGACAAATTGATGAAACCGATTCAAACAGCTTCCGTTTGCGGGCTGGGCAAGCTCGGCGCGTGCATCGCGGCGACACTCGCCCAGCGTGGGTTGACGTCGTCGGCATTGATATTGACGCCGAGAAGGTGCGGAAGATCAATGCGGGCCAGCCGCCGGTCGAGGAACCGCTGCTGGCGGAGACCATCACCGCGGGCCAGGGCCGCCTGCGCGCCACGCAGGATTACCGCGAGGCGGTCGCCACCGACGTCACCTTCTTCATCCCCCCGTCACCCAGCCTGCCGGACGGGAGCTTCTCCAACGAATTCCTCTTGCGCGCGATGCAGCCCGTGGCCGCCGCGGTGCGGGAAAAGGGCAAGAAAGGCCACCTATTCGTGTGCAGTTCCACCACCACCCCCGGCGCCGTGGACACGGTGTTGATCCCGATGCTGGAGCGCGAGACGGGCGGGGTGTGCGGACGCGACTTCGGCATGTGCTACAACCCTGAATTCATCGCGCTGGGCAACGTCGTCAACGGCCTGCTCGAGCCGGACATGGTCCTGATCGGCGAATCCGACCCCGCCAGCGGCGCGGTGCTCGAAGAACTCTACAAACGCTATAACCGCAACTCGCCCCGCATTGCCCGCATGTCCATCATCAGCGCCGAGCTGACCAAGATTTCGGTGAACAGCTACATCACGATGAAGATCAGCTTCACCAACCAGTTGCGGATGATCGCCGAGCAGTTCCCCAAGGCCAACATCCACAACATCCTCGATGCCATCGGCAGCGACAGCCGCATCGGCCAGAAATACCTGCGGGCGGGCTTGAGCTACGGCGGGCCCTGTTTCCCGCGCGATAACCGGCTTGCTGGCTTACACCGCCCGCCAGCAGGGCCTGGAAGCGCCGCTGGCCGAAGCCTCCGACCGCGTCAACCAGCGCACAAACCTCGACCTGTTCGAGAAGGTCAAGCAGCTCGTGACCAAGAACGACACCGTCGCCGTCCTGGGCCTGGCCTACAAGCCCGACACCTATATCACCGAGGAAGCCGCCGGCTTTTACCTGGCGCAACAACTCAAAGCGCAACGGCTATAAGGTGGTCGTGCACGATTACGGCGCCCGGCCCGCCATTGCCCCCAGCGTGCACGAGTTCGAGCACCTGGACGACCCGGCCGTCCTCCAGAACCGGTCAGACGTCAAGCTGGCCGTGATTTGCTGCCCCTGGCCGCAGTATCGGTCACTGAAGTTCGCTCCGACCACGAAGGTCCTGACGCCCTGGAAGCTCTGATACCTCCCGGTCACCCGCGCACCCCACCGTAGCCCCCGGCCTCGCCGTAGCACCTCTGATCGGCGATCAGAGGTGCTCGGCGAGGTTCCCGGGGGCTACGGGTGAGATGAGGGGGCGGTGGAGGAGGGGGGTCATTCGCCCATTCCAGCGAAAACAGCGAGGCAGGGACAGAACCAGCAGAAGTGCCGCAACAGCGCGCGTTTACAGCGGGACTGTGGCTGACCGCCGGAGATCCACCTCGCGGCCCTTCCAACTCGCGACCCCGATGTGGTTGAGCCGGCCCAGGGCATAGCGGTAGGAGAACCCATAGAACGGATTATGGGTGGGCCAGAACGAAATCGCGTCCACGCCCGCGTCCTTGGCCATCTCGATGGCCCGGGCGATGGTGTCGCGGGTGGTCGTTCCAGTTGAACAGGAGGTATTTCCATTCGAGCAACGGCAGGGAGAGGCCGCGCGCGTTCGCGATACTCCACCAGCGCCTTCATGTTGTCATAAGCCTTCTGGAAACTGCCGAAGTGCTCGTATTTCTTGAGCATGGCGTCGTTCACGCCGGCGATGGAAAAGAAGATATGGCTGGCGTCCAGCGCCGCCTCGCGCTTGGCATCGGTGTTGAGCACAATGCCGTTCGTGGAAATCACGATGCGGCAGTTCGGGGTTCTTCTGGCGCAGCACGGCAGCTCCTGGCCGATGTTCGGGGAGAGAAACGGCTCGCCCAGGTTCAGGTAGAACAGTTGCTCCAAACCCAGGTCGTGCACCAGGTCGGCCATGCGCGACAGCTTCTCCAGGTCCATCTGCAGCGTCGTGCGGATGCGGGCGGCGGATTGGCGGTCGCAGCCGATGCAGTCAATGTTGCAGCGCACCGTGTTCTCCAGCAGCATCCCGCGATAAGGCAGCCGAGGCTTGGGCCCGGCGAAGATTTGCCGTTCTAGGTCGGGCTCGGCGGCAGCGGGCGGGGTTCTTGCGCGACCGCGGCTTCGGCGTTTTTCCTGCCGGCAGCTCCGCCGGGCGGCCCGGTCACCGCGCGGGATTGGGACTTCGGCACTCGCTGCAAATCCCCGCACCGGGTGCAGGTCATGATCGGCATCTTGCCCTTGGCCAGCTCCTCGCGGAAGCGCCGTGCGACCGGGCCAAAGAACATTTCCGGAACGAGTTCTTGTTCAGGTCGCCCAAGTGCCCCGAACCGTCGTAATCCTGGCAATTACAGGACACCGTCAGGTCGCAGTTGATGGTCAGGTTGTATTCCGACTCGCCCGCCAGCGCCCGGCAATAGAACCGCTGCCCCTTGAGCCGGGCTGACCACTGGATGTACTGCTTCAGCCCTTGCGGAGGATGTCACTGATGATCCAATTGAATCTTCTGCGCTTCATAGGGGACAAGGCTTTCCGGCGCGATGCAAGACGCGGGGGAAGCCTTTATCACCGTCCATCTTTCCACGTTGCGGGCCGAAGGTCAAATAGCCTGGGCTTACCTCGGGAAGGAACCCACCGCCGCAGCGGAGACGGCGTCGGGCTGGGGCGGCTCGACTCGCGCGAAGGCCTGGGCGAGGTCGGCCAAATGTCTCTCCAGGGTAAAGCTGCGTGGGAATATGTCCCGAAAGCCCTCGCCCGTCTTGACACTCATCAAGGCCAGCAGGCGGTCGGCAATCTGGTCCGGGGAGCGCACATTCACCAGGCCGGGATAGTCGTCCGGGAACAGTTCGGGCAGCGAACGCCAGCGGGTGGTGAGGATCGGGAGCCCGAAGGCCATGGCCTCGATCAGATTCACCGGCTGGTTCTCATTCTCATAGTACGTCGGGAAGCAAAACAGGTCGGCCTCGCGCAGCAACTGGTTCTTCTGGTCGCCCGAGACGAAGCCGAAATACCGGACCATTTCGGCCATGCCGGGTTTGGCCAGCCGGCGGTCGAACTCGGCCTTGTCGGTCGCGGTCACGAAGCCGCCCGTCACCAGCAGGCGGAAGGAAACCGGGGCCTGACGCTGCCGCAGCCGCTGGTTGGCCAGCCAGACCCCGTCCACCGTATCGAACAAACCTTTCTCCCGGGTGCAGTGCGCCAGGAACAGGACTTTGACCTGGTGCGGGTCTTCCCCGGCATCTTGCAGATCAGCGGGCTCCAGCGGCTGGGCCGACAGCAGTTTCCTGCGGGCGGTGAAACGCGCCTTGCGCCGGGGCAGCACCTCCTGCTCGAACTGAGGGCAAGGGTCGGGAATCCCGTTGCTCACCACCATGATCTGGCGCGAGTAGAGCTTCTCGGCATCCGCCCGGTTGTACTTGGAGAGCACGATGCTCAGATCCACGTGTTTCATCAGCCGGAAGGTGAGCGAACGCGAACGCATCGTCATCACCATCTCAAGCCACTTGGCCAGCCCGGCGGCGTGCCAATGCAGAATCACCCGCTTGAAGAACGGCCGGCAGATCAGCATCACCAGCCAATCCCGATACAGGGCCGAGCGTTTGCCCGGAGCGGGAATGTAATAGAAGTTCTGCACCCCGTAGCGGAATCGGCACCAGATGGCCTGCAGACAATAGCCCAGCAGCAGGAGGAATTTGCCCAAGCGCAAGTCGCCAATGTCCTCCAGCTTCTTGGAGAGGCGGGCGTTGACGTGATAGCACTCGATGCCGAAGACCGGCGCCGCGCCCCTGGCTCCGCCACGCCTGGCCCCCTTGCGGTGGTCGCCCCCGAAACCCGCCAACATGAGCTGGACCATGTAGCTTTGGCCATGGTGCGGCGGCGGTGTATGGGCGAATATCAGCAGCTTCATGCGACTCAGTTAGGGAGCCCGGTGATTCTATATCTGAATAAGTTAACGCGCTATGGTAACGAGAAATGCGCTGTCAGTGAAGCCTTTTTAGAACCCCGTAGTTTTTGCTTGAATGCCCTCATTCCCCCTGCAAACCCTCGGCCCCGATGACTGCGCTCGAAGTACTGGGCACGCCGCTGCTGTTGACCGACTACCGCGGTCTGGACGAGCGATGTCGTCAATGGGCGCGCTCCAGCGGTTGCGTCGCCCTGGACTTCGCCAACACCCAGATCGTCACCATGCGCCGGCACGAGCCTTGGTTCCGCGATCTGACCAGCGCCTATGATTGCTTTCCGCCGGACGGCATGCCGCTAATCTGGTGCCTGCGCCTGGCGGGGGCGCGCCTCCGCGACCGGGTTTATGGCCCCACCTTCATGCGCCAGTTCCTGGCCGGCGTGCCTCCCGACTTCACCCACTACCTGCTGGGCGGTTCGGAAGCCTGTGGCGCCCAACTGCGCGCAGTCTTCGCCAAAGTGAATCCCGGCATCCGCTTCGTCGGCGCCTTCCACGGCAAATGCCAGGCCGACGGCCAGATGGAAGGCGCTGCCGACGAGACGGTCATCGAGGAGATCAACCGGCTCTCTCCGGATTTCATCTGGGTCGGCTTCGGCACGCCCAAACAACAGGCCTGGGTGAAGCGTTACAAGCCCCGCCTGCGGCGCGGCGTCATTCTAACCGTCGGTTTCGCCTTCGATGTCAACGCCGGCCTGAAGCCCGATGCTCCGCCCTGGATGCAGCGCGTTGGGTTTGACGTGGGCCTACCGGCTTGCGTCGGAACCCCGGCGCCTGGCCTCGCGCTACGTGCGCTATAACAGCCTATTTCTGTTCTACCTGCTCCGCGACGGCCTGCGAGGCCGCGCCTGGGGGACACCAGGAGCACCACGAAATACACCAAATACGCGAAAGGAAGGCAGAGGTTAGGCGCTGGGTAGCTATGCGGGTGGTAGCGTAAGCCTCCGGCTTGCGACGGTCCCGACATGCCTCCGGCTTGTCGGCTCGCGCTTTACCCGGCAACCCAGAGGGTCGCCGGGACACCCGCAAGCCGGAGGCTTACGCTACTACCTGAGCAGTTGGCCGGCCTTTCGTGTGGTTCGTGTATTTCGTGGTATCTGCCTCCCTGAAACCAGATTATCCCCCCCAGAAACGCGAGCACGAGCAGTGGGTTATAGGCCTCCACGAAGCCCTCGACGGCGCTTCGCACCAGGCCTGCCGGCAACACGTGCATTGGCGCTGAGGCCGGGTTGGCCGCCAGCAGCAGCGTCATCAGCGCCGGCCAGACCAGCGAACCGCGCCTCAACAACAGCGCCAGCACAGGCGCAGCCGCCACCAGGTCGTATTCCTGGTGATAGACCGGCAACAGGCTCAGCAACAGAAGCGCCGCCAGTTGCGCCAGCGGGTCCTTCACTCGCCAAACGACGACTCCATACAGCGCGAACCAGACCGCCCACACGACCACCGACAACGCCGCTCCACCCCCCAGCAGCGGCCGCAGCAACCGGCGCAGCGAGGTCAGATCATACTGGGTCCACGCCTGGACGGTGTTGAGAGAACCCCGCGCCATCTGGATGACATCGGCAATCCCCAACCGCGCCCAGACCAGCGCCGCCACCCCGCACACCGCGAAGACCACGAACGGCAGGATCAACACTTTCGGGCGCTTGAACAGCACCCGCAAGTAGAGGGGAAACACCAGCGATTGCTTCATGGCGGCAAGTGTCAGAAAGAGGCTGTCAGACGTCGAGCGGAACGGGTAAGCCGCCAAGGCCGCCGCCACGCAAACCAGGGCCAGGTTGCCCAACCCAACCACCAGTCCCGTGCACAGCCAACTCCACAGTAACGCCAGCAACAGCCACCGGCGGATGTCTTGCAGGCCGACCAACTCACTAAGCCGCCACCAGATATAGAACACGCACCCAATGTTGATCAGCAGCATCGCCAATCGGGCCGCGGGCCAGCCCAGCAGGAACAGCGGCGTGAGCACCACCCACGTATGCGGCAGATAGAGCGCCTGGCTCAAGGCGATGTCGGCGTAATCGCGGTGCCCCAGCAGGAACCAGAGCGAATAATAGATGTTCAGGTCGTGCGACACCTCGAACAGCATCGCCACCGACCGCGCGGTTCGGGCCAGGCCCCAAACAACGGCCGCCGCCAGCAGCAGGCGGGCGGGCAGTTGCGCCCGTTGTTCCGGCTGCCGTAGCCATGCGAGAACCGTCATGGGCCCATTACAGCAGATGGCTGTGCTGTATTCAACGCGGGAGCATCTTGCTTTTTGTACACCGCAGGCTGGTTCGCGACAGCACCTGCCTCGGCGTAGGCCCCGTTCCCCCTCACCCCGGCCCTCTCCCTCAGGGAGAGGGAGCCATCCACGCCTACGCTCGAACATACCGGATGGCTCAGATTCGCCGACACGCTGCCGGCCGTTCTCCCTCTCCCCGAGGGAGAGGGCCGGGGTGAGGAGGAACGGGGCTCACGGTCGGCAGAGGGTTGGTTATAAAGGGTTTCCCGTTGGCGATTACAAAAGGGGAAACGCTCCCCAACGGCAGACACGGCCATTGACATCCGGCTGCCAGCCGCTAGCATTTAGGGGAATGGCCGGGCGGCGCGTTCGTCTATCGGTTAGGACACGGCCCTCTCAAGGCTGAAAGACGGGTTCGATTCCCGTACGCGCTACCAATTAATCATGCGCTTGTTTCAAATCATCTTTAATCCGACCAGCGCCGCGGAACTGGCGCGGATGCCTAAAGAGCTGCAACTGCAGATCCTCGGCGAGTTTCGCGGCCTGCCCCAGCAGGTCATGAACACCGAGCTGGACCAGTTCGGCAAGCTCGAGCGCGCGGGCCGAATCCTCCACCGGTTCCGGGTCGGAGATTACCGTGTCTATTTCGAGCGGCATGAGCTGGGCCTGGTGGTCCACCGCATCCTCAACCGCCACACGGTCAAGGATTTCCTGTTCCGCTCCGGGTTGAAGCTCCCGGAGGACGAAGCGCTCCAGCAGAATCCGAAGTTCTGGGAACTGATCGAAGCCGCCAAGGGCGCGACGGCCAAGCCGTAAGTGTTCTGCACAGCCGCAGATGGACACCGGTGGCCGGAGAAGCCTTGAATCGCTGCTGATTCCAAGCGAAGCTTGCTTCGGCTTAAGCCTCTGTGAAAAAGCGTCTGCTCGCCCTCGTGGCTGTCATAGGTTTCTGCGTGACGATCGGGGTTCTGATTTGGAGGCCGGATTCACGCAACGTGGTTTACCAGGGCAAGACCCTCACCTCCTGGCTTTTCCAACTCTCCTCGTCTGATCCCAAAGCCCGCGCCCAGGCCGAGGCCGCCTTTGACACCCTGGGGACGAACGCTCTCCCTGAGTTAACGCGGTTGGCGCAAACCAAGGATGCGGAGTGGCGCACGCTCATTTGGGTTCATGCGGACAGGTTGCCGCGACGGGTGCGAAGGCGGATCCTGGGGTGGGCAGGCTCGACCAATGCGTGTGTGATTCGCCCGATGGCGGCGCGGGCTCTGGGGAGGCTTGGTCCGGCGGCCGTCCCTGCAATGCCGGCGCTGATTCAAATGTTACGGCAGGGCAGCAGCCCGTATGAGCAGCAAACCGCCGCCCAGGCCCTGACCCAAATCGGACCTCAGGCTGTACCGCCTTTGATTGATATGGTGGCACGCGGGGACCGCGCCGCCGGCGGCGCCGCAGCCATCGCTCTGCTGTGGCACTACCGCTGGCCCAGGCGGGACCAATCCTCAGATGGGCGGCTTGCGGCTGACCAAACGGCCCAGGCGCGCCAGCAAGCCATCGAGACGCTCGGGGCGAGCGGCCGGGATGATGAGCTGGTCGTCAAAGTGCTGGCCCGCGCAACCGGGGATCCAGACCCTGGCGTGCGCCTGGCTGCCCTGAAGGGCCTGGCCCGGGCAAACCGCAATCTGGAAGCCGCTTTGCCGCAATTGCTCGGCTGCGCGAACGATAAATCTCCCGGCATCCGCGAATTGTCGGCTCGGATACTCGGTCGAATCAGGCCGCCGGCTGGACCCGCGATTACAGCATTGACCGACCTGGCGCAGGACAACGAAGCCCCGGTACGTCTGGCCGCCCAGCAAGGACTGCAGACTATTGACGCAGGCAGATTCACGAACAGCACGCCGCCGTCCAGGTAAGGCATGAACTACCGAGCAGGTTTCGACGTGCCGCCCAAGGGGACTGATTGGTGGTAAGCCCGTCCAGACTGATACAGCTCGAGCAACTGCCGGTTCCTCTCCGCGACATCGGTTTGCCCCGAAGTCTGCGCCAGCACACACGCCTGTTGTGCGGTTTCGATCGCTTCCTTGAACCTGCCGGCCTCGGCATAAGCAGCCGCCAGGGTCCCGATCAACACCGGGGTCTGGTAACCGGTCAACGCACAAGCGCGCTCCGCCAGTCGGACCGCTTCGGCGCCGTTGCGGTTGGTTGTCGCAAGGTCAGTGGCCAGAAGCCAGGCCAGGTTGTTGAGGGCCGGGACGAGGTCCGGAGCCGAGGCTAGTGCCAGGCGGTATTGGCTGGCGGCCTCGGTGCTGCGTCCGAGGGCCGCAAACACCTCGCCGGCTTTGGCGCGATCGAGGGAGGTCGGACTCAGCGCGAGGGCCGCCAGGCAATTGGTCAGCGCTGCCTGAGGCTGCCTGCCCTGTTCGAGCAGTTCAGCAAAAGACAGGTGGCACCTCGCGGTGGGTTGGATGCGCAGCGAGGCCTGGTATTGCTGCTCCGCTTCCCGCGTTTTCCCCTGGCCGGCCAGGACAGTCCCCAGGCGCCAGTGGATATCGCCGCAGTAGGGGTGGTCCTTCAGCTCGCGGATCATATACTGGAAGAGCGTTGTACTGTTCCGCCAGATTCGCGTCTGGTGCATACTCAAGCCTCCCCAAAACACGGCCAGCCCGAAAACCAGCGGGAACATCCAACATCCAACATTCAACATCCAACATCCAGTGGGCTCCTCTCGGCCGATCATTGGATGTTGGATGCTGGATGTCGGATGTTGGATGTTCCTAACTCTTGCGGAGAGGATTCCCTTCATAGCGGCAGCAATGGCCACGGCCCAGACCAAGCCCGGCACATAGTCATAACGATCCGCCGTGAAGTGTGGTCGCTCGGTCAGGCCCAGCGCGGGGACCAGGAGCACCAGGTAGCTGACCCATAACGCAAGCGCCCAGGGCCATTGCCTCCGCCGGCGCACGAGCAGGATCGTGGTGCCGCTAACGAGCGCGGCGCTTAGCCAGAAGCGCCAGGCGTTGGGGTTGAAATCCACCAGCGTGGTGTAGAGCGGGGAGAGATGAAAAGGCAGCCAGGGCTTCCAGGCATAATAGGCCCAGACGTAAAACGCCTGCATGGCCCGCTCGAAAAGGCTCATGTGACCGTCCGCCCGGAAAGCCGCCCAAACCCCTGTCGGGTTCAGCCGGGCGACAATGGTAGGGAGCATTGTCACGCCCAGGAGGAGGAAGGGGAGTTTTTCCAGAAGCAACGCGGAGAGTGAAGCGTGAGGCGTGAAACGTGATGCGTGATGCGTGATGCGAGAGTCGCCGCCTTGGTGTGCCGAAGCGGGTTCTGCATTCTGCATTCCTTGCCGCGCCAGAGCACAGCGGCGGCGGGTGCATTCTGCCTTTCTCCTGAGCGGCCAATAGTCCAGCACCAGGAGCACCACGCCGAAGCCAAATGCAAACGGATAGGCCAGCATGGACAAACCGAACGCCGCAACCGAACACCAGTAGAAGGGACCGAACGTGTGCCCTTCTCCAGCACCATCGCATGCCCGCAGGTAACACCAGAGCGAAATCAGCAGGAAGCATGTCAGGAGGCAAAACGTGAGGTCCGTGACGCGGGCAACCGGTTCGACGCGCAGCGGGTTGAGCGCCCAGAGCAGCGCGCCAACTGCCGCCGGGAGAGAATCGGCCCATCCAGCTCGGGCTTTGAACCCATGAACCGCCCCCTCGCTCCCGATGCATCGAGACACCCTCTCTCCCTCTGAGAGAGAAATGGAGACGCGGCCGCCTTGTCCCGCTTGAGGTTCATGGAGAGCCCCCACGGCCTTTTCGCCCTGCATCGGGACCATGACCCACCCCAGAGGCGTTGCTGGGCTGGTTCCCCTCTCCTCGGGGAGAGGGGTGGGGGTGAGGGGGAATTCGGGTTTCGGCTCATGTTCAGAGACAAGAGGGACGTGGAACGCGTCCCTGCCGCCGACGGCCAGCAACCGCCGGATCACCAGGAACACCAGCACCGCGTTAAAGCAATGCAACAGCAGGTTCGCGAGGTGATAGCCCAGCGGCTTCAGCCCGTCGAACTGGTAAACCAACGCATAGGTCAGCCACGTGAGCGGCTTGTAGCGCATCGCGTAGCCGGCGTCACTGAACATCCAGCGCACGTGGGCCCAATCCAGGCCCTGGATATGGGGATTCTGATAGACGCTGATGCCATCGTCCCACTGGACGAAATCAGCGACCAGCACCCGGCTGAAGACCCCAAAGGTCACCAGGAAAAGCACCAGGCTGGTCAGCCAAACACGTCGCATCGTCTGCAATAACGGCGCGCAAGGTACAGTGGGGGCGCGGCGATTGTCCATTCACAACCGTGAAGCGTGACTCGCCGCCCTGTTTCCCTCGTTTGAGCGACGGCAGATTCATTGACACCGGACTATGCCGCGTGTCACATTGTGGCACATGAAGACGGTTACGCTAAGGGAATTGCACGCCCGGACGGGCGACCTAGTGCGCGAAGCTTCTCAAGGTGGCGCAATTCAGGTAACGATCAAAGGCCGGGTCGTCGCCCGGATTCTGTCGGAACACGAACCCGAGGTTGTTCCCTACTTCGCGCGGCGCCGGTACATCAATCCGAGAATCAAACGGCTCATTGAGGGCGGCAGTCTGGGGCGCGGCGGCACGGACAGCACGCGGGCAATTTCGCGGGATCGCGAGGACCGGGACTAATGCTCTACTTTGATGCGGCCTACCTGGTGCGGCTGTACATCGGAGATCCGGGGTGGGAGAAGGTGCGCACGCTGGCTGCAACCGATCGCTTGATGTGATTTGAAGTCTCACCCGCCGGCGCTTCGCTTCCCTGGTTAGCTAATCGCTCCTTTCGTCATGAACCAAGTATCTTCCCAGGAAGGTCTCGGCGGGAGCCGGTGGCTGACGCCGTGCATCGCGCTGGCGCTCGGCGCGGTGACTCTCCTGGTCTATTGGCCGGCGCGGCATTTCGCTTTCCTCAATTGGGACGACCTGACCTACATTTCGCGAAATGACCATGTCCGGGGCGGACTCACCTGGAACGGCTTCCTCTGGTCTTTCACCCACAGTTACTCGAGCAACTGGCACCCGCTGACCTGGCTCTCGCACATGCTCGATTGCCAGTTTTACGGTTTGAATCCGGAGGGCCCGCACCTGACTAACGTGGCGCTTCACGCCGCCAACAGTGTCCTGCTCTTCTTGCTGCTCCGCGCTCTCACCGCCGCTACGTGGCGGAGCGCCTTCGTGGCCGCTCTGTTCGCTCTGCATCCCCTCCACGTCGAATCCGTCGCCTGGGTCGCCGAGCGCAAAGATGTCCTCAGCGGGTTCTTCTTTATGCTCACCTTGCTGGCGTACGAGCGATATGTACGCGCGGTCGAAGGCGGACGCCGGAGTTCCAAAGGCCAGGATTTGGCAAGGGAAGCCGTGGGCTCGGGCCATTTGGACGGCTCCTTCCCCCTCACCCCGGCCCTCTCCCTTGGGGAGAGGGAGGGCGCAAGGCGGTCGTTGGCCAAGTCCAGGCACCGCGCCCGCGCCACGACGCTGGCGGCTAGTCTCCCTCTCCCCAAGGGAGAGGGCCGGGGTGAGGGGGAACAAACCGCCCGTCCTCCCGCAACGGCGGTTCTCGCCCGGTGCTCACAGCATCCAGGGAGCGGACGGTGCTACCTGCTGGCGTTGGTAATGTTCGCCCTCGGCTTGATGAGCAAACCAATGCTGGTGACGCTTCCTTTTGTGCTGCTGCTGCTGGATTACTGGCCACTGAAGAGGAATGAAGAAGGCACCCGCCGCCGCTGTGCTCTGGCGCGGCAAGGAATGCAGAATCACGCATCACGCATCACGCGTCACGCATCACGTTTCACGTTTCACGCCTCACTTCTCCTCGAAAAGCTCCCCTTCTTCGCCCTCTCCGCCGCCTCGTGCGTCGTCACCTTTTTGGCCCAGAAAGCCGGTGGGGCCGTGGCGTCGTTCACGACGCTGCCGTTCGATGCCCGGCTCGCAACCGCGGCGATAGCCTACATCCAATACCTGGCCAAGCTCTTCTGGCCGTTCCACCTCTCACCCATCTACCCGCATCCAGACCATTGGGGGTTCTGGCCCGTTACGGGTGCGGTGACGCTGCTGATCCTGCTAACGGCAACGGCCTGGTGGGGGCGGCGCCGATTCCCGTATGGGTTGGTGGGCTGGCTTTGGTATCTGGGGATGTTGGTACCGGTGATTGGCATCGTCCAGGTCGGCAGCCAGGCCTATGCCGACCGCTATACGTATCTGCCGCTCATTGGAGTCATGATTGCGCTGGTCTGGCTGGGGGTGGACGTTGTCGCGGTGGCGCAGAATCGGCGGTCCGCGTCTCCCCCAAAGCGCCAGAGGACTGGCGCAGTCCAAGACGCTGGCGCGCCTTCGCTGCCACCCGGCAACGCGGAGCGTCTTGGAGTTCGCCAGTCATCTGGCGCTTTGCTGGCGGTGCTATCTCTGGTCCTGCTGGCCGGCCTGGCGTGGCGGACGCGCACTCAGCTTCCCTTTTGGAAAGATACTCGCGCGTTATTCAGCCACGCGCTGGCGCTCGCCCCCAATAGCGTCCAAGCCCTCTACGGCCTGGGCGCCACCCTGGTTGATGCCGGGCAACTGGACGAGGGCAAACGGTTGCTGGAAAGGGCCATTGAGCTTAAACCTGCCTATCCTGAAGCGCTTGGCACGATGGCCATGACGCTCGACGGTCAGGGCAAATACGCCGAGGCCATTCGCTTCTACCGGGCCGCCCTGAAAGCCCAACCCAACCAGGAGGGCGTCCTGAACAACCTAGCCTGGCTGCTGGCCTCCTGTCCCGACGCCGCATTTCGGAATGGCCCGGAAGCAGTGCGCCTGGCGACACGCGCCTGCGAACTGACCGGCTTCACCAGGCCGTTGTTGATCGGCACCTTGGCTGCCGCGCAGGCCGAAGCAGGCAACTTCCAGGCCGCCATCGCCACCGCCCAGCGGGCGGAGGCCCTCGCCACTGCCTTGCGCCTCGAGGATGTCGCCGCGAGGAACCGGGAACTGATCCAGCTCTATCGCCAAGGGCAGCCGTTCCATGAAAAGAAACAGGGAGCTAAGTGAGTTACTGCGCATTAGGGTTGGTTTAACCGCGGAATACGCGGAATACGCGGAAAGAAAACACGGAGGAGGCCCTCTTCCGCGTATTCCGCGTCTTCCGCAGTTAACAGCTCACCTGCCGTAGCGCCCCCGCTCCGCCACGATCCGTTCAAACTGGACCTTGGGATAATGCCCAAGGTTGACCAGCAGCCCGAGCTTGAACCGGGTCGCCTTGAGGTAATTCTGCACCTGCGCCCGATGCTCATCCGCCAACTCTGTCACCGCCTTCAGTTCAAGAATGATCTTTTCGTAGCAGATAAAGTCCGGCTCGTACTTCGCCCGCAACGGACAGCCCTTGTACTCCAGGGCCAGTGGCTTCTGTGGGACAAAGGGGACTCCCCGGAGACGCAGTTCAATCTCCATGCACTCTTGGTAAACCGGTTCGACAAAGCCGCAGCCCTTCTCGCGGTAAACCTCGAAGCACGCGCCCAGGATTTGGTAAGATTCCTCCTCGAATAGCAGGCTAGTCTTCATAGGGCTGGCAGGATACCCGAGGCAGAAAAAGAAAGGAACCGCGGAATACGGAATACGCGGAAAGAGAACACCGAGGATGCCTTCTTCCGCGTATTCCGCGTGTTCCGCGGTTGCCCTTGGCCGGCTTTGGTTCTAGCTGGGCTACTTTTCTGCTTTTCGGCTTTCCGGCCCTGGTGGGTCTGATACGCTTCGCACTTCCGGCGGCTCGGACCGACCAGGGCTGGCGCGGAAACAGATAGAATAACTTGTATGCCCATATTCGTCGTCACGGTCTTTCTCGGTTCATTCCTCCTCTTTGCCGTCGAGCCGATGGTCGCCAAGTTCCTGCTGCCCTCCTTCGGCGGCACGGCGGCGGTCTGGAGCACCTGCCTGGTCTTCTTTCAAACCTTGTTGCTCGCCGGCTATGCCTACGCTCATCTGCTCCGCATCAAGCTTTCCCCGAAGGCCCAGCGCTGGACGCATCTCGGGGTGCTGACACTGGCCCTGCTGTTCCTGCCCCCGGCCCCTCGCGCCCACTTGAGCGCAAATACCGGTGGCACCCCCGTATGGGAACTGCTGCGCTGCCTCTTCGCCTCGATTGGCGTGCCCTTCTTCGCCCTGTCCGCCACGGCGCCGCTGCTGATGGAATGGTTCCGGCAAACCTTCCCTGGACGCTCGCATGACCGGCTTTACGCCTTTTCCAATGCCGGTTCGCTCCTGGCCCTGCTGGCCTACCCGATACTCCTGGAGCCCGCCTTTACGCGCACTACCCAGGCATGGCTCTGGGCAGCCACAATGGGGCTCTTCCTGGTGGCCTGCGCCGCAGTTGCCTGGCGATCACGACCAGGGCAAGCCTTGCCGGCGTCGCTTCCGTCCGAACCGCAGCGGGGCAAGCCACTTCGGCGAGACGCTAACTGGCGGCGAAGCGGGCAGGATAGCCTCCAACAGGAGGCCCGCCCTCCGCAACCCGCCTGGCTGTGGGTCGCCTTGCCCGCGTGCGGATCGGGCCTGTTGCTGGCCTTGACGAACCAGCTTTGTCAGGATGTGGCCCCAATGCCGCTGTTGTGGGTCCTGCCGATGGCCGTCTATCTATTGACCTTCATTCTCTGTTTCGAGGGGCCGCGCTCCTACCTGCGCGGGGTGTTCATCCCGGCCTCCTTTCTCGGCTTCTTTCTCCTGGCCTGGCTGCTCGACCAGGGCTACCTCCAGGGGTTTTGGTTCCAGGTCGGCTGCTATCTCGGCGTGTTGTTCCTGGGCTGCATGGTCTGCCACGGTGAACTCTACCGGCTGCGGCCCCGCGCCGAGCGATTGACGGCTTACTACCTGGCAATCGCGCTCGGCGGCGCGTTGGGCGGCATGTTTGTCGCCCTGGTCGCACCCGCCATCTTCAGCACGTTCATCGAGACCCCTATCATCACCCTGGCCATCGCCAGTCTGGTTACCTTCCTTCTGTGGCGCCAGCAGCCCAAGTGGGCATTTGCCCTCTCCCCGTTGGCCTCGGCGCTGCTGAGCACACTAGCTATTGCCGTTGCCCTCGGCTATGTGCTGCTCGATCTGCGCAAACAGTCCATCTATACCACACGCAGCTTTTACGGCGCCTACCGCGTCAAAGAAGGCCCCACCATGCTATTGAATGGAATTGACTGGCCCCTGACTGCCGGGACCGCCCGAATCCTGCTCTCCGGCCAGATCTACCACGGCTTGCAGTTTACCAATCCCGCTGCGTGCATGACCCCCACGGCTTACTTTTGTCCGGAGGAAGGCATGGGGGTGACTTTCCGAGCCCTGCCCGACAAACCGCACCGCCGGATTGGCGTCGTCGGGCTCGGGGCTGGCACCCTCGCGACCTACGCCCGGGCCGGCGACTATATCCGCTTCTACGAAATCAATCCCGACGTCGTCCGCATTGCCCGCACCTATTTCACTTTTCTGACCAATTGCCCGGCTCAAACAGACGTAATCCTCGGCGATGGCCGGCTTTCGCTTGAACACGAGCCCTCCCAGCACTTCGACCTGCTCCTGCTGGACGCTTTCGCCGGTGACTCGGTCCCATTGCACCTGTTGACGGAACAGGCCATGCAGATCTACCTGCGCCATCTCAATCCCGATGGCGTCATCGTCTTCAACATCTCCAACAGCCACGTTGACCTGCAGCCCGTCATCCGCGCCCTGGCCGAGAAGCACGGTATGACGACAGTGCTCGTTCCCCCCGTTTTGGTTGACCCTCGGGAAGGCAAGCTGGTCTCGATGTGGATGCTGGTCACCGCCAACCGCGAGTTTCTCAACCGGCCCGAGGTTGCAGCCTTGATGCGCTCATCGGCCTTTGTCTCCTCGCGCCGCCCGATTCTCTGGACGGACGACTATTCGTCCATATTGCCCATCCTGCACTGAGGGCGAATGCAGAAGGAAGAATGCAGAAAAAGACCTTGCTGCGCGCACGAAGACGTTTGCGCGGCGTATAATCCGGCTCTATGTGGCGCTGCCACAGCAACCTGTCGCACAGGTCCTGGGCAAACAGGCTCTTCGATCGGGGACCTCGGTGGGCGCCAATTATCGGGAAGCAGACCGTGCGCGGAGCAAAGCCGAGTTCATCTCCAAGATAGGGGATTGCCTTAAGGAGGCAGACGAGACGTTGTATTGGCTGGAATTGCTCTCCGACGAGCAAATCGTGTCCCCAAAACGGCTGGCTCCTTTGGTCCAGGAGGCCGGTGAACTGGTCTCAATCCTCGTCACCATTTCCAAGCGGGCCAGAGGAGACTGACTTCAATCAGCCCCCCTTTCTTCATTCTTCATTCTTCCTTCTGCATTTACTGCGGAAGCGGTCGTGGCCCGCCAGGTGGCAGGGGAAGCGTCATTTGTGGCGTTGGCGTCGGTGTCGAGGCGCCTGCGTTCATCTCTTGCTCCATCGCGTCGGTCAGCGGCGAGCGCGGCAGCGGGGGATACCGGCCTGCCTTGATGTCCTCCGCGTGTCTGAGCCGATTGGCTTCCAACATGAGGGCGTTTCCCTCCGCGCCGAGACCGTTTCCCACTTGTCGCTGCGTCGCCGACGGATTCACGCCGGTGTTCATGCCCGGCAGACCAGCGCCTGGGACCCCCCCCTGCGGCGAATATGCGCCGGGCGATCCCGGTAAGCGCAGTGGACGGCCCGTAAAGGGAGGCGGCACTCTCGGGGCGCCGGGCATGTGTCCTGGGACGGCCATAACCGTCGTTATCGGCGGCCTGCCCGGCACTGGCACAGCCCCGGGCGCCCCCTTGATGCCGTTGTTCTCGAAAGTCAGGTTGGTAATGGTGCCGAAATCGTTCACCTTGACGTAGCTCGCCTCCCCATCGGCCTTGATCTCCAGCACTTCAATGTCTCCATCCCGTTGGCCCTCGGCCAGGATGAACGACTGGTCGCCAGTGGGTTTCTCGCCAGGTTTAGGCGGCATCTGTGTCTTAAGCAACGCGCGTTTCACACCGCCGAAGGTGGTAATGCCCTGGAGAAAGATCTTGGGCGGCGGCGGCTTGTTAGCCTCCGGGCTGGGCGGCGGCGGCGGCGATCTCAAGCCGAAGACATTGCGCGCGATGATGGGCTGGTAAGGACTGCCGGCAGCATCCCGGGCAGCGCCGTTGGCCGTCGGCCAAAGGACCCACACGCCCACCACGCACAGGAGCATCATTCCACCGTGCTTCATTAATCGCAATATACCGATTCCCTCTATGAAACACCACAAGAAAGGAGAGGTTTCGGTATCCGCGAATTACGCGAATTGAAACGAATTGGACGATCACGTAAGACGATCTCCGATTACGAGGAGGCGCGTGCTGGATTGGCGCAACGATCCAAGGACGAGGTGGATCGCCGTGGAGGATCGAGAGGTCCACCACGGCGAACGGTTTGTATTCGAGGATGTGGACACAGGCCACCCGTGGGGTTTGGGGCGTGGGCGATCGGGAGGCGGTGCTATAGGCAGGTCACCCCTGACGGGGTTAGCGACGGCAGCCAAATCCCGGCATGGCGTTCGATGGCGGCGGCCAAACGTTAGGGGTGGCCTGTCTATAAACCCACCCGTGCCAATTAGCGCGATTGGCGGATGCATCCCCAACGCAGGCTCGTCGTCGAAACATGCCCTGTGTACAAAGAGAAGCCCCGAATCGCTTCGGGGCTTCGTGAAAACTAATCTTCTGAGTCGCTTACTTGCGGCGGCGGAAGATCAACAGCGAGGCCAAGCCAAGGCCGGCCAGCGCGAACGTGCCGGGTTCCGGAACTACAGTTGCCATTTGAACCTCGATGAGGCCCGCATAGCCAGGGTAGGCCGCATAGTCCACCGGAACGAACGTCCCAGCGGGCAAGGTCGAGTTCGCAAGGGCTGAATAGATCGGGCTGTAACTGGCGGCCGCAGGGGTTGCCTGGAAGATTCCAGTTGTGCCACCATATTGTCCGTTAGCCCACGCATTTGCGGTGCTGGTTGCTCGGCTGTCGAACACGTCAATTCGGAAGAACGCCGGGGTGCCCGCCGCCAGATTGGCAAATGTCACGTTCACTGGGCTTAACTGGCCTGCCAGATTTGCGTCAGCGAGCGTTGTGGTTGCCTGCAATGTCAGCGCATCGGATGCGGAGCCGCCGAACAGGCCCACCGTGAATACCGGTGAGCCAGCGAGTGAGGCGACGGTGCTGCCCGTGCCCGTGTACAAGCTGCTGCCCGCAAGCGAGAAGCCCGCGACGGTCTTGCCCGCATCGCCTGCGGCCATCTTAGACACGTCCGTTGTCATATAGATCAATTGAGTTGAATCCACTTGGAGTCCCAACTTGCCTTGACCAAATGCGCCAACGCAAACCAGCGTCGCCGTAAAGGAAATAAGTAGTTTTTTCATACGATTTGGTTGTCTGTTGTCTGTTTTGCTGTGGGTGTGTTTTGTTAATTAATTATGTTTTGGGTGGTTATGGGTTATTGAACAGTGAAGTTGCTGACCCAGGTATTGGGGGTGGCAGCGGCGTTGTAGTAGAGGAAGCCCGCCCCGGCCGCGACCGGCAAAGCGCAGGTCCAAGTGGAGCTCTTCCCGCTCCAAGTCACCGCAGTATTCCAGTCGTTCGCTGTGCTGTTGAATATCGCGATCGTATCGCCAGCAGCAGGCACAAGGCCGAGCTTGGTGTTGAGGTCGGATATATCGCCGCCCAGCGGCACCGGGGAACCAGCCAGTGTGAAGGCGCCAGCTGGCATGGCCGACACGTGTAACCTCCTTGCTGCACCTGACCAACGAATGTGACTACCGTGTCAGAAGCTCCGTTGTTATAGTACAGGGCACCGACGCCGGGAGGCATAGTCAAGTTTCCATTCCATGTTCCGCTCTTGCCGCTGAACGTGATGGCGGATCGTAGTCTTTGGCGGCCGAATTAAAGGTCGCTATGGTAGAGTCGGCGGCAATGTTTCCAGCCGCGAGGCTGAATAAATTGGTGATATCATTACCGCCGGCGACTGTGCCACCCACCGAGGCATCCAGCGGATTGGCGACCCCGTGAACTGGCCAGCGGGCAGTGTGACGTTCACGTAACCGACAACATTTACCGAGTAAACGTTTTGGGCCATAGAGCAGGCCATGCTTGCAGCCAATGCGGCTGCGCCTAACAGGAGTTTTGTTCTCATATTTGTCTTTATATGTAGTATGTGTTTACCGTGTGTGCTCCCACTTTTGCAGAGTTCAAGGACCCTGTCAACAGGTTTTAGAACTTTTTTTGAACATTTTTACGCCCCCCATCTTTTACCCTTTTTGCCGGGTGGAGGTCAATTCCGGGAGAACCTCGCGGGACCCCCGTGCGCATCTGCGGTTTTTCGTGGGCGGCATGTTCGTCAGCGGGAGGTTGAGTTGCCTGCGGCGGCGGACACGTTTCGGCGACGACCAGGAAGGGTCATTGGTGCAGGGAGAATCGCAGAGGCGCAAGCCGGATTCTGGGCGATCTGAGTCGCGGGGAGCGTCTCACCTTTTGTGAGGCCCAACGGGAAACCCTGTATAGCCCTCTGGCGATCGTGAGCCCCGTTCCCCCTCACCCCGGCCCTCTCCCTCGTGTTTGTTTTAGCGGGGAGGGCACGCCCGCCGTTCGCACCCGGTGCGGCAGTGTTCAGCGCGGGGGCGCGCCGAACGGCAGCCGGGGCGGCTGCGCTCCCCGCAAACACATACCTCCCTAAAGGAGAGGGCCGGGGTGAGGGGGAACAGATCTGACGCCGAAACAGGTGCCGTCGCGAAGCAGCCTCCAATGTACAAGAAAGTGAGATGCTCCCTGATGTTCCGCTGCAGGGAAATCACTGAAGTAAGAGGGGGGTTCTCCTCACGCTCCGTCGTGACACCATTGCTCAGATCCGAACCTGAAGTCGCGTAAGTCGTAGGCGTGAAGCCAGTTGCGTTGACCGCTTGGAGGAAACTCCTCAACTTCAGGCTGTTCCAGGATCGTTCGCCATAGTAAAGGGGCATCCGTCGCGATCTTGCAGCGGTCTGAACATCGCGGCTGGTCACTTCTCAAGCAGCCAAACCGCAACGAGTTATGCACGCGCTGGCCCCTCCCGCCGGAGCCCGAAGTAGCCCTGCGCGACCTCCCAGATGCCGTTGCGCCTCATCCCGGCGGCGCACATCAGCGGGAATTGTGGCCCGTCTGACACAGAATCTCGCGCTTGAGAGGGATTCGCCCAAATTGTCACGATAATTCTCTCCCAGATTATCGTGCAGCGGAACATCCCCTAGTAGGCCGCGGACCACCGCGCCGAGCGGATGCCCAGGCATGGGCTGGGGCCGCCACAGCTCCGTCAGGAGCACGATGTCTATGGCATCAGACCTCCGTAAAAGGCCAGTTTTGCGCCAAGAACCGGCGCCAGTGGAACTGCCGCTTTCCCACGCGAGGCAGACCCTAACCGCTAAGCCTGTGCGCCGGTTTCTCCCAAAAAGCGGGCGACAGCTTGCGAATTGGTCTTTGGCCACTCGCAGGAAGCAGGGGTTGGTAGCGGGCACCCGCCCCTAATCGGCATTCTCCGGTGGGGATCGGGAGGGGCAATCGCAAGCAGTGTCCCGTTTTTGGGAGAGGGTTCGGGGCATTCTCTTCCCAGACGCTCCTGACCGGCACGCGCCCCTCTATTCCACTGTGACCAGGTAGTGACCATGTAGTCACCAGGTAGTGACCAGGTAGTGACCAGGTAGTAGAGCTACTACCTGGTCACTACTG
>CAVXLO010000034.1:0-230159 GCA_963762555.1 uncultured Verrucomicrobiae bacterium | reverse complement strand
CTAAGCCGCGGTTGCCCCCGTGGGCTGCGGGGCGTTGCCAAAAGGGTCATCTTGACCGGTCTGCCTCTTAGTTGGAGTGGCAGACCCAGCCGCAAGGTCTTTCGGAATTTGGGACTTCGGCCTTCTTTCGGCCCTCGGCTTTCGGCCTTCGGAATTCAAGCCGCCCCGCCATCGTGCCTCCAGAAAAAGGCCCGGATATAGCCCGCCCTCCGAGCCGCATCAATTCAGCCGGGTAATGGGTTCCCACTTGCCGGACGAGGAGCTCGATCACTCCGGGGCCGGCTCAGCCTTGGGCGGCGTTTCCGCTGAGGCCTGAACCATCTCGTCCAGCAGCTTTCTGAACTCCTCCAGGCCCGGCGCGGGGATGGTGATTTGGTATCGCGCCGTCCGCCCACGTCCTCGGTGATGCGCAGGAAGCATCCCCGCGGATTCTCCTTCAACGCCAGGACAAACGTCTTGCGTTCGACTTGAATCTTGGCGGACTTGAGGGTGTCCTCGTTGACGGGTGGTCTGGGAGGACTGTAAGGGCGGTCGCCGTGGGGGCGATCCCCATGCGAGCGATTGCCAAAAGGCGATGAACGTTCGTTAGAAATCATATACTTTGCCCTTCTGGGCTCCCCTTGAGGAAGGCCCGATCTAATCATCTAACACTAAAGATAAGGTCATCGACAATAAGGGATTGTCAAGCCCGGCTTCCGCCCTTCAGCGCATCGTGAATTTGGCGGCGCTCACGAAGCGAGTCGGGTCGGAAGGATTGGCGGCGCGCCATAGATATACGGCGAGCCCGCCGACCACAAAAAGATTTATCACTTCGGAGACCGCGTGCCAAACCCGAAAGGACCGGCCCGCCGCCTGGCGGATTTCCGGCGGTTGTTTACCCCGTATTTGATGGCGTGCAGCGACTTCATCCTGGGCTGCAGCCAGTAGGCGCCCAGGAGCGCGGCGCAACAGAGCCCCACCAATAATCCGGCCTGGAATCGGTGCGGGCGCTTCGCCAGGTAAAGCCATTCCGCCAGCAGGTGCAGGACCGCCACCAGGGCGCAGGCCACCTGGAAATGGAAATAGCGCGCAATGAGGATCTCGCGATGGCGCCCGAGTAGTAGGGATAATTGTTCTGCCCCAGCAAACTCTTCATCTCCTGCAAAAAAGGGCCCAGGCCAACCCCGAAGCTGAAAAAGATTGCGCTGCCAAACCACACCGCAGCGTTCAGTTACCACAAATCTTAAGACCCAATCACCCGGCCACGGTAAGAAAAGGAGCGCGGCATGCCAAGCGTCGATTGTCGAGAGATTGAGGGCGGGTTGGCACGGTCGTAGCCGCAGCGAGGGGATCAAATCCGAAGGCCGAAGGCCGATGCCGAAAGAAATCCGAAATCCGAAGGGCCCAAGGCACAAAACAGCGCGTGGCGCTGTGCGGGTTTAGGATTTGGTCCACTTTCCGCTTTTTGGATTTGTTTCGGGTTTCGGTTTTCGGATTTCGGGTTTACCCTTCCGGCGGTTCCGCTCTACAATGGCCCCGCGCGGTCGCAGAGCCTGAACGAAAGCAACTGCCTATGCCAAAGAAGGAAACCATGACCTCGCGCGAGCGGGTGAATAAAGCGCTGAACCACGAGTTCCCGGACCGCGTGCCCATTGACCTCGGCGGCAACCAGACCGGCATCCATAAGAATGCCTACCGGTCCTTGATCAAGCACCTCGGCATCGCGGACGAAATCCGCATCATGGACGCCGTTCAGCAGCTCGCCCAACCCTGCGAGCAGGTGCTTGGAGCGGTTCCATGTGGATACGCGCTACATCGCGGCCGGCGCGGCGTGCAGTTGGAAGGGCGGCATCGTCAAGGCGCAGCGCGACGGGCGCAACTGGGACGATCTGACCGATGAGTTCGGCATCCGCTGGTCCATGCCGGAGGACGCGCCTTATTACATGGACATCACGCTGCATCCGCTGGCCAAGCGCGACCCTGGCGGACCTCAAGGATTATCCCTGGCCCAAAGGCGACGACCCGAGCCGCTTTCGCCGGCCTGCGCGAGCGGGCGCTGACGCTGAAGCAGGAACGCCTTATGCCGTCGTCAGCGGCATCTCCGGCGTCGTGTATGAGATCTGCTGGTATCTGCGCGGGCTGGAGCAATGGTTCTGCGACCTGATGGGCACGCCGAGTTTTGCGAGGCCATGCTGGACCAGACGCTGAAGTTCTGGATGGACTGGTTCCGCCTCTTCCTCGACGAGGTCGGCGATGTGGTGGACGTGATCATGATCGGCGATGACTTGGCGGGGCAGAACGGGCCGCTGTTCAATCCGGCGATTTACCGCCGCCTCGTCAAACCGCGCCACAAGCGCCTGGTGCAATACATCCGCTCCCGCACCCAGGCCAAGATCTGGTATCACACCTGCGGCGCCTGCATGGATTTCATTCCCGACCTCATTGACAACGGGGCCGACATCCTCAACCCGGTGCAGGTCAGCGCCCGCAACATGGACCCGGCGGAACTGAAACACCGGTTCGGACAGCCAGATCGCTTTTTGGGGTGGCGGGGTCGATGCGCAGCACATTCTGCCCCGAGGCACGCCGCAGGAAGTGGCCGACGAAGTGCGCCAGAACCTGAAGGCGTTCATGCCCGGCGGCGGCTACGTCTTTAATAACGTCCACAACATCCAGGGCGAAGTGCCGCCGGAGAACGTTGTGGCGCTGTTCGACACCGCCTATGAGTGCGGGTTTTACGACTGAGGCGGGCCGAAGGATTACAAACCGTCCCTGCTTCTGTAATTGCCGGCGCGGCCAATCGGTGATTTTGGCGGCATACAACGGACTATCTATGAAACCAATCCAAAAAGACGAACTCTACGAGCATCTCAGTCAATTCCTGAAAGCCAAAGGAATCGAGATGAAGGACGGCAGCTACCCGAAAGGCATTCAAAAGGGCTGCTCCATCCTGGCCGACGCCATCAACCTCAGCCAAAAGGGCATCGCCCAAGCCAAAGAGCAGATTGACAAGAACCTCGAACGGATGCGCCAGGTGATCCACGAGAAGACCGCCCCGAAGACCGCGGCGAAAGCAGCGCCAGCGAAGGCCGCCCGTGCTCCGAAGCGCAAGGCGCAACGGCCAAAGCGCGCCGCCAAACAAACTCCAGGAGGCGGGCCGGGTCGAGGGGGAAAGTGACTTGGGGCTGAATAGCTGCGGGTAACCGCCGGAATGAGGTCTCCTCGGGCAGCCCGCTGGAGAAGGGGCTCCCAAGGCGGTTACGGAGGCTGC
The DNA here is from genome assembly GCA_963762555.1 of uncultured Verrucomicrobiae bacterium. Lineage (GTDB taxonomy): Bacteria > Verrucomicrobiota > Verrucomicrobiia > Limisphaerales > UBA8199 > PALSA-1440. Next base: position 226,909 of record CAVXLO010000034.1, on the reverse strand, counting down.
CCGGACGTCCCGGGGTGCGGTCAGTGACCGGGCGCGGGGGGAGTTGAAACTCCGTTGGACCAGCCAGACCGCCGCCCCCTTGCTGGTTCAGAGTTGGCGCGCCGAGCGCGAGGACGCGGCCCTCCTCCTCTTTGGCCAGGACCCGATTTCAAACCGCCACGGTCCGTCGGCTAACGGTTCCGGTTTGGGGAGCGCGCCCGCCACGGGCGCTGTGGATGGCGCCCTCGCCAGCCACGCCTGGACGCCCCACCGCCATCCGGCGAGGGCGCCGCATGGCAGCGCCCGTGGCGGGCGCGCTCCCCAGACCTGAACAGACTCCGTCGGAAACTACAAGGTGGAAGCCCGGCTAACCGGCCTTAATCGCTCGGCACAAGCCACTCTATGGTGCGTAGCTCTACCGTTACCATGGTGTGCGGATGGTGTACGGATACGCGTACGGATGGTGTACGGATATTGTACCGGATCTTGTACGGATGGTGTACGGATGGTGTTAGGGGTGGTGTAGGGGTGGTGTAGGGGTGGAGATGCTCTGGCGCAGCACTAGCGAAACTAGCCTCACACCTCCTGACCCCTGAGCGTGGTTTGCGGGCTGCGAGGAATTGAGTTGGGCCGGTTTTGGCTGGCAGGGAGTGGTGGTTAGCGGTAAATCCATTCCATGCCGCAAGTGCAATTGCCCCTGTTTCCGTCTGGGACCACGCATCTGAATGAGGATCTGGCCTTCGAGTGTCACGACGGCCAAGTGACTTACTTCAACGGGCATCTGCCCGTCTTTACCCACGCCCAAGACGATCTGGGGGCCTTCCGCCTCTTTACCAGCCAACTGGTGGTCAATGGCAGTGCCACCCAGGGCGACATTCGCCGCGCTTTTGGCGTGCCCAAAGTGGCCGTGCAGCGCGCGGTGGACAAGTATCGGGCCGGGGGTGCCGCCGCGTTCTTTGTGCCGCCCAAAGCGCGCACCGGGCCGCAAGCTCACGCCGGAGGTGTTGGCGCAAGTGCAAGCCCGGTTGGACCAAGGCGAGTCGGTGCCGCGAGATCAGCCGTCAGACCGGCGTGCTGGCCAACACGATCCACAAGGCGATCCGGGCGGGACGCCTGCGCGAGCAGCGCGAAAAAAAAGACCTTGGGTCCCGCCGCCCTGATCCGCACGCAAAGCCAGCGGCGGGCGCAAGATCAAGCTGCCCCGCTGGGTTGCGCCACCACGCGCAGCGAGGAGCGATTGCTGGCGGCGGTGGGCGTGTTGCGTCAGGCCCCGGTGCAGTTCGAGTCCGCCGCCGACGTGCCCTTGGGCGGGGTCTTGTGGGCGCTGCCCGCCTTGCTGGCCGAGGGTCTGCTGCGCCACAGCCGGAAGCTCTTCCCTCTGCCGGAGGGATTTTATCCGCTGGAGACGATCTTTCTGGTGCTGGCCTTCATGGCGCTGGTGCGGGTGCGTTCGCTGGAAGCGCTGCGCTACGAACCGCCCGGCGAATGGGGCCAGTTAGTCGGGCTGGACCGCATTCCCGGAGGTGCGCACGCTGCGGCAGAAACTGGGCCAGCTCTGCTCAACCGCCGGGCGTGGCGACGAGCCTGGAGCAGCCAACTGGCCCGGGAGTGGATGGCCGCCCAGCCGGAACACGACGGGGTCTATTACGCCGACGGCCATGTGCGGGTCTATCACGGGAAACTGGCCGCGCTGCCCCGCCGCTATGTGGCCCGGCAGAAGTTGTGTCTGCGCGGCACCACCGACTACTGGATCAACGCGCTGGATGGCCGGCCCTTCTTTCTGGTCAGTCGTCCGGTCGATCCGGGGCTCATCGAAGTCCTGCGCACCGACATCGTCCCCCGGCTCCTGAAGGACGCGCCGGGCCAACCCACGCCGCGGCCCTGGCGGCGGATCCGCTTGCTCCACCGTTTCACCCTGGTGTTTGACCGGGCGGGTTATTCGCCGGAGTTCTTCGCCGAGCAGAAAGCGCAGCGCGTGGCCGTGATCACCTATCACAAGTTCCCGGGCGAGGACTGGCCGGAAGCGGAGTTCAGCTCCCAGCCGCTCGTCCTGGCCAACGGCGAGAGCGTCACCCTCTCCCTGGCCGAGCGCGGCACCTGTCTGAGCAACGGCCTGTGGGTCCGGGAAATCCGGCAGCGCGAAGAAAGCGGCCATCAGGTCAGCGTGCTTGGCCACCGATTACCGCTCCGAACTGCGGCCCATTGCGGTGCGGCTCTTCGCGCGGTGGACGCAGGAAAACTTCCTCAAATACATGCGGGAACACTACGCCATTGACCGCTTGGTCGAGCACGGGACCGAGCCGCTTCCTGAGACCACCGTCGTGGTCAATCCCGGCTTGGCGCAAGCTCGACAGCCAGATCCGGCGCGAGCAAGCCCTGCGGGAGCGGGACCACGCCGCCTTTGGCGCGCTCAGCCTCTCGGACACCCCCGAAGTGCCCGAACTGGAAGCCTGGCAACAACAGAAAGCACGGCTGCATCAAACCATCACCGAGCGGCAGACGCGGCTGGAGGAATTAAAGGCCCAGCGTAAGAAAACCCCGCGCCATCTGACGCTTAAGGAACTGCCGCCCGCCGAGCAGTTCCCCCGACTGCGGGCCGAGCGCAAACACTTCGTGGATACCATCAAACTGATCGCTTACCGGGCGGAGACCGCGCTGGTGGGCACGGTGCGGGAAACGTTGGCGCGCAGCGACGATGGACGTGCGCTGGTGAGGGAGTTAATGCGCACGACGGCAGACCTGCACCCAAACTTGGAAGCAGAAGACCCTGACGGTGCGCCTTCATCCCTTGCCCAGCCGTTTGCAGGACCAAGCGGTGCGGCACCTGGCCGAGGAACTCACCGCTACGGAAACCGTCTTTCCCGGCACCGACCTGCGCCTGGTTTTCAAACTAAACGGCCCGTCCTGATTCCTCGGGTCAGGAGGTGTGAGCCTTGGGCTCCCGTATCGGCCTGGCAGAGCGTGGGCAGGGAGCGGTCCTCCAGGGGCGGCGCGCTGGCGCAATGCCGGCGGCCCTCCCGGAAGAACCAGTTGAGCCCGTCCTTCCAGAAAGCTGCGGGTGTTTAGCCAGACCCTTGCGGATGACGTCGTCCATAAAGGCCCGGGCGCTGGCCGTGGTGACGCTCACCGCGTTGCGGCTCAGGACCGGGATACCGCTCACGGCCAGGGTATAAACCACCTGCACGCCCTGCGCTAAACCGCTGCCGTGCAGGGCCTCGCGCCAGTTGGCAAAGATAATCTCCGGGTCGGTAGGGAAGGGCAGACCGGATGCGGGAACCTGAGATTGCATGGCCCAAGTATTGCCACCTGCGGGCCATCGGTGCAAACCTTAAGTGGAGGCGTTTGCGTTGCCACCGAATTGGCGAGATGGCGCACAGCGGCGAGGCCTCGACTGCCCAACCCGCGCCCATTCTAATACATTTGATTACAGGCCCTTCGAACTGAAACTGAGGGGTTGACAGAATCCACCGCCTCCTTCATAATTCGCCCATGAGAACAGTGAATCCGAAGGAGCTGCCCCTCCGGCGGGAAACTTCGGGCCAAACCTACTGTTCCCCTGACGCCTACGCTGCCTGATTGATGCATGCTGCAAGAAAGAGCTGGTCGATAGCGTCGTCTGGAATTAACCTAGCCGCAGCGCCAAGGCACTTGCGCATAACCGCGCGTCGCGCGTTGATGCGCAAGTGCCTTGGCGTTGCGGCGTCGGCATCCGCCGCTCCTGCCCGGGTATTGGGGAGGGGAGGCTACAGCGACGCAGAGGCGCAGGAGAACAAGTCGCTGCACCTCAAGTCGCTGCTCCGGTCCGGGGCCACGCTTGGGTGGCTTGGCCGTCGCGGTTGCAGGCTGGGCCCCGGCTGCCCGCGACTTTAGGTGAGCTCTATTGTTCGGCAACATGAAGACCACTGCCTTGGCTCTGCTTGGAATCCAGGTGCTCTGGTGTTGCAGTAGTAGTATTTCGGAGACGTGGGTTTCGACAAACCTGGTCGTTTCGGGTTGGACTTCGGTCACCTGCTGCTGATTGCTGCGGCTGAGGCAGCGCTGTTAATTGCGCTAGCGGCGTTCTCGATTGTGAATAGAAATGGTGGCCGGGAGTGTCCTCGCTTATTATTGTTGGCACAGGCGTTGCACTGGCGTTCACATTCTTATGACGAAGAGCCGAACGCAGCATGCAGCGGACCGAAGCCAGCCGTTTAGGTCAGTCTCAATCCGTCGCTGAGCGGCGGCTGGCTCCGGCCGCTGATGCTGAGCGTTCGGCGAGAGTATGCGCTTAAAGCCCGTCATCGTTGTGCCGATTGGACTGAGCGCGACTGTGATCGCGCTTGCCTTCCTGTATTTGCACGTCGAGAGCCTCATCCGCAATCGCTGGGAGTACCAGTCATGGATTCCATGGTTCATCGGCCTCGCGCTTGCCTTTGGAGTGGGCTTGTGGCCAGTGAGCCGTCTCTCTTCTCAATGGTCGAGACTGATCGTCCGCAGTCTGGTGTTCACGTTGTTCCTGGCTCCCATCCCGTACGGTCCGGAGGGGAGCCGATACCCGCTCTTCTCGCAATGATCTTCCCGCCATTGGTGATGTTGTTCCTGGCTCCCGTTGGGCCTGCGCTGACGTTCGTTGCCATGCTCGGTCTGTGTGGCAGTTACGAGAGCCTTGCGGGTGCAGCACGAGGGACCGCCGAACTTGGCGCTGCACCTAATGGCGGCCCGGCTATGCGCCCTGCCGATTTGGGAGTCGGGGGCGGGCCGCCATCGGTGAGCTGATCGTTCGTGCGTAAATGCGCACGCACTTCGACACGTTCATGGATGCCTTCGCCGCCTTGGATCCCCATTCGAGATTGCTGGGTGGTGATGAAGTCCTCTGCCCTCCGAGATCAGGCGTTGATTACCAGAGCACTCCCTGCAACGCGCTTACCTTTGGCTGGATGGGCGTGGATGGTGTTCATTACGCCATACTAAAGTTGGACGGTGTCGTGCGCGACGACTCGCCAGTTGTGCAGGTCAGCCCGATGGATTCAGATGATGTGACAGTTTTGGCCGGTTCGTTTTTGGATTATCTGGCGGATGGCTCTCGGGTTTCGACAGACGAGATGCTCGGAGTTATCGACGCCGAGCGGGCTGGGAAGCAGGCACTCGTCCCTTTCCTTCGAGATCGATTTGATGTATCCAGACTCCTCGATGAGCAGAGAGCCAACATTCTCAACAGCAGGTTCGGACATTTGGTCGAGCGCAAGGATGGATGATCGCCGAACCATGCGGTGCACCGAACTGCCGCCCCGCGTTGCAGTTCAGATGGGCCAGTTCATCGAACGCTGGATTCGCTGCCAGCGTTCGTTTCCGGCGGCAGTCGGTGACCTTGGACGTTGGGCGGCGGGGTGCAGAGGGATTTCCATGACGAGTCATTTTAACGCAAAGACGCGGAGGGCGCAGAGGTTCGCAGAGAAGGACCGGAGGCGGGTACTGGGCTCTGCGTTTCTCGGCGTTCTCGGCGTCTCTGCGTTAAGTTGCGCGCGTAGCCATGTGGGCCGGGCTGGCGCGCCGAACAAGGCTGCTGCCGGCAAGGGCGCGATTGCGTTCCGGTTCCAGGTCGGACGTCCTGGACGCGCCCTGCCTGAGCAGCGGTGTTGGCTGCTGAAAACGCACGCAAAGGCAAAAATGAATTTATGCGAACATTCACTCGGCTTGTGTTCGGCTCAATGCGAAAGAGCTGTGCGGTAAGCCTGCTCCTGTGGACGGCAGGGAGCGTGGCTGGGCAAGTCCCCTGCCGCGTTGACAGCTCCCACGACGGAAACGGTCTGTACACCTACACATTCCACCGGGGGGATGCGCCCGGCGTGTTCAGATTGGGCACCAACGACACGATTGCCATGCAGTTCTACGGCATCCGCGGAGTCGAGGACCCTCCGGGTTGGTCGCATTCCATTAGCGCGACGGGTGCGATAACTTGGAGGCCTTCGGAAGCGCCAGCGTTTCTGGATGACCCCATCACTTTCTCGATCCGAAGTTGTCTGGCTGAAACTACGACCTACGATAATTGGTGGCCACCAGGACAACCATACCCTGTCGGCACGATTAGTGGTGCAGTCTTCGAGCTTCCGGGTCGGACGAATTTCCTCGTGGGAGGTTACCAGAACTTCATTTTTACAGGGCCTGCGCGGCCCACCTTGTTTGGCGAGCAACACGACAGCCAGGCCTTACTAAGTTGGTCAACGTTAGCAAAGGAGTGCCAGCTTGAATATTGCGATGTGCTCCTGCCAAAGCAAATCTGGGCACCCGTCACGAACTCACCATCCATCCTCGGATCCAATTTCACCGTGGCGTTGCCTGCAACGAACTCGATCCGCATGTTTAAGTTGGCCGTCCTTAATGTCAGATGACAAGGCGGCATCAGGTACAGAGTCCACAGAACAGTCAGTGACGACATCAGCTTGCAAAATCACTGGAGCCAAAGCGGGCGGACCACGTGGGTTGGCAAAGGGGACGCACTGGGCCGCCCGCTTTGCTCAGTTCTACCGTTGGTTGCGGAGGGCCTTACTGGCGAATACTGAATTGAAATATCTATGAACTCAAAGCAATCGAGTGAAGTCCTCCACCCCGAGGCCGGTCTGCTGCAGAAGGGCCCGCCAGGTGACTCGGCCCGGCTCGCGCTGCGCGGGGACAACGGTCTGCGCAAAAGGATTAACTCTCGTCGTCCTGAGCGCTTGTCTTTGGGCGAGCCCTGAGGCAGGCTGTCAGGATGAGCAAAGCTGGAACCCTGGATTTTTTGACGACACTTAATTTCACGTAACCCGCAACGCGCAAGACGCCCCCTTTCAGCCCATGTTACTCGCCACTCAGCCCATTCCCACCCTCGAGGTCCTCCGCTCGCATCGTCAATCCCGACGAACCTTACTCCGAGCCTTCCGAGTTCCGCATTCGGCACACCGTCGTCAGGAAGAAGCTCCAGTCCCGCAAGCGGTGCAGCATCTACACCCACACCGTCGAATGCTTCAACGATCCCGATGAGCCGGACACGCCCTCGCAGACGCTCCGCTTTACCAGCCGCTCCCACGTTCCTTTCGACCCCTTCAGCCGACTCGAAGCACTGCTTCGGCAGACCCGCTACCAGCGTCTGCGCTGGGTTAAACGCCGCCCCAGCCGGCCAGAGAATCCACCCCCCGGTTAGCCGGAGCCTCGGGCGTAACCAATCAATACAACCACAGATGGACACAGATGAACACAGATCAGGACTGCTCAAAACAGCGCTTTTCCGTGGCGGGATTCCGTTCACCGGACAGTGACCCAATGCCAGGCGAAGCAAGATCGGAGTCCAGCCCTCAGAATCTGTGTTCATCTGTGTCCATCTGTGGTTCTCGGCTGCATGGATTCGGCTTAGTCTTATGTATGCTGCTGAGCGGGTCGCTGGCGGGCGCGGTAGGAGGGGCCGGGGCGGCGAAACCGGGGGAGACGAACCTGACGGGGTTTACCGCTTCGGGCGGGGCCCAGGAGCGGGCGTGGGAAAAGCGGTTCGACGCGCAGATCAACCCGGCTGAACAACGGGAATGGCTGGAGCGGATGGCCGCGGAACCGAACCAGGTCGGGTCGGCCCATGACCGGACCAACGCGGAGTTCATGCTGGAGAAGTTTCGAGAATGGGGTTGGGAGGCGGAGATCGAGACCTTCTATGTGCTGTATCCGACGCCCCGGACGGAGCTGCTCGAACTGGTCGCCCCGGGCCAGTTCAAGGCGCAATTGTCGGAGCCGCCGGTGGCGGGGGACCAGACCTCGGGCCGGACCCAGGACGCTTTGCCACCATACAACGTCTATGGCGGGGACGGAGATGTGACGGCGGAGCTGGTGGTACGTAAACTACGGCATGCCCGCCGACTACAAGGAGCTGGACCGGCGCAAAATCAGTGTAAAGGGTAAGATCGTGATTGCGCGTTACGGCGGCGGCTGGCGGGGTCTGAAACCGAAGCTCGCGTCCGCGCACGGGGCCATCGGGTGCATCATTTACTCGGACCCGCATGAAGATGGTTACGCGGCGGGCGACGTATATCCCAAAGGGGCGTATCGTCCGCCCGATGGGGTGCAGCGGGGTTCGGTGCAAGACATGCCGGTGGCGCCGGGTGATCCGTTGACGCTGGGCATTGGCGCGACCAAAGAGGCCAGGCGGGTTGCTTTGGCCGAGGCCAAGACGGTGCTGAAGATTCCGGTTCTGCCTATTTCTTATCACGACGCCCAACCGCTGTTGGAGGCGCTGGCGGGGCCGGTGGCGGCTTCGGGCTGGCGCGGTTCGCTGCCGATCACCTACCACCTGGGGCCGGGGCCGGCGAAGGTACACCTGGTGATTGCGTCGGACTGGGAGCAAAAGCCGGTTTATGATGTGATCGCCAGGATGAAGGGATCGGAGCGGCCCGACCAATGGGTGATTCGTGGGAATCACCATGACGGCTGGGTGTTTGGCGCGTGGGATCCGCTGTCGGCGAACGTGGCGCTGATGGCGGAGGCCAAAGCGATTGGAGCGTTGGTCAAGGAAGGGTGGCGTCCGAAGCGGACATTGATTTATGCGGGCTGGGACGGGGAGGAACCGGGCTTGCTGGGTTCAACGGAGTGGGTCGAGACCCACGCCGAGGAGCTGCGCCAGAAGGCGGTGTTATACGTGAATTCCGACTCAAACGGACGCGGCTTTGTCGATGCCGAAGGCAGCCACAGTCTGCAACACCTGGTGAACGAAGTGGCGGCGGGCATTCGCGATCCGGAGACGGGCGCGACAGCACTCGCACGGCTGCGGGCGAAGATCATGGTGGAGGGTAGCCGGGAAGGTGCCGGAGCCGCGGCCCAGAAAGAGGCCAAACGCCTGCAGGCGGGGGAGGCGCCGGCCCTGGGGCGCTCGGGGCTGGTTCGGACTATACGGCATTTCTGCACCACGCGGGCGTGGCGTCGGTGGACATCGGTTACGGGGGCGAGGACAAAGACGGGGGCATTTATCACTCGATCTATGATTCGTTTGACCATTACGTGAGGTTCGGGGACCCCGGGTTTGTGTATGGCGTGGCGCTGGCGCAGACCGTTGGCCACGTGGTGCTGCGCGCCGCGGACGCGGACCTTCTGCCGCTGCGATTCCAGGATTTCGCACGGGTAGTCAATGAATACGCCGAGGAGGTGCACGAGCTTGCTGATGACCTGCGGGAGCAGACGGAGAGGCAGCATCGGCTGCTGGACGAGCACGCATTTCGGCTGGCGGCGGACCCAACCGAGGCCGAAGCGGCACCACCGCGCGAATCGGATGTGCCGTTTCTGAACTTCGCACCGCTGGACAACGCCGTCCTGCGGCTGAAGAAGAGCGCCAAAGCATGCGATGAAGCGCTGGCCAGTGCGTTGCGGTCCGACACCAGGCTGAGCGACGCACAGAGGGCCTCCGTGGACGAACTGCTGGGAAAGCTGGAACAGACGCTCCTTTACGCGCCAGGTTTGCCGGGGCGAGAATGGTATCGGCACATGATCTACGCGCCCGGGCTGGAGACAGGTTATAGCGCGAAGACGCTGCCCGGAGCGCGGGAAGCCATCGAAGGGCGGAGATGGGAAGAAGCCAACCGCTACCTGGCGGTGATTGGGAAGGTGCTGGAGGCGTATGCGGATCGTTTGGATCAGGTCGTCGCGGCGCTGAAACCGGCGCGCGGGGCCTGAGGGTGGCCGGCTCCGAGAAAGGCAAATAGATGCTTAGTTTTTACGATCTTGACCAGAGGGGCTGGAAGCGATGGCAAGCCGTTGCAGACCAGTGCCAACGAAACCTGACCGAGCAACAGATCGCGCTTGGAAATCCGGGCACCATCCTAAGAGATGTGGACGCGATGCTGGAGTTCGTCGGTCCCGGGGGCATTGTGACCAAGAGCCGGAACGCGAGCTTGCCGTCCGAACGGCTCCCGGAACTCAACCTGAAATCAAGCTATCCCATTGACTTGGTCCTGAAACGCGCCCTGCTGCGGGATTACCCGAATCTGGCGGGCATCTTTATTCTGCTCCGAGTGATGGACCTGCTCCAGATGAAGGGGAATCGCTTGGTGGTATGTCCGGCAGCCCTCGATGCCTGGCGAAGGTTGAATTGCACCGAGCAGTATTTCGCTCTGCTCGAGGCACTCCTGTTCCAGGCCCAACCTTCCGTGTTGGGAGGCGAGCGCCGGCGCGAGGAGGCGCGGGCCTTCGAAATGATTGCGCTATTCCTGGGTCAATTGAGCGACCGTTGGCGTAGTTTTCACCACTATGAGTCCGCAAGTACTTTTGGACCGCACGGGGAACTCCCGCCGTGGAATCTATTCCTACAGCAGCAGTTGGGGCTCATCGAGCTGCATCCGCGGGCCGACTCGGAACGGGAACGGAGTGGTTGGGGCGGACGCGGCTGGCTCATTGGCCGCGCGAGATTGACTCCGTGGGGAACGGCGGTCGCCTGGGCGTTGCTGCAGTTCCTGAAAAAGACCCTTGAAGAAGCCGCGGCGGCAGAAAGCGACCGGCCGGCCCCGGAGGCCGACGAATTGCAGATCGTATTTGGGGATGAAGCTCTTGCGCTCGCGAATGAGGCGCCGGGCAGAAAAGACGATAAGCCGGACGCCCCCACGCCGGGCGAAGAGGCGGCCGGTGCGGAGCCACCACCAGAGGAATCCGTCCCGGAGCCGGAATTTGGAATGCTTCAGCCGGTCTTTCAACCCTACTTCCCGGAATGGCAGACAGTTTACGCGCGTCCCAGCTCGGAAGCCCGGTCTGGCACCCACATTTTCAAGGTCACCCTGGTCGGGTGGCGAGGAGGGGGCGGCAACATCTGGCGCCGGCTTGCCGTGCCGCCAGACATCTCCCTGGATTGGCTGGCGGGCGAGATCCTCCGCGCGTTCAAGCTCGATGATGATCACCTCTACGACTTCCGTTACCGCGACCAGCGCGGCAAAAGCCATGTCTATAACCACCCCTACTGTGACGAAGGGCCGTGGACGGCGGAGATTGCGGTCGGAGAAACCGAGTTGGCGGTTAAGGATGCCATGCGCTTTACGTTCGACTATGGGGACTATTGGCAATTCGAAGTGCGCCTGGAAGGGATTGAGGCCGGAACCTGCCGGTTGAAGAAACCGAAGTTGATTGATTCAGCGGGCAAAGCCCCGGAACAGTACCCTCAAATCGACGAGTGAACCGCCTGCGCTAGGAGTTTGACTCCATGACCAGCGGCGGCAAGGATGAGGTTGCCATGAGAATGATTCTGATATTGACCGGCTTTTTATTGGCGCAGGCGCTTGCCACGGCCCAAAACAGCGCCTTGAGCAGCACCCAGGAGATGAACCGGCTGCACCAGGATTCCAAGGCGTACATCCGCAGCCTCGAAGCGCCCATGCGCGATGCCTACCAGAAGCCGCAGGAAGTCGTGGCCGCGCTGAACATAAAAGCGGGTGAGGTCATTGCGGACATCGGCGCGGGGTCGGGCTACTTCACTTTCCGCCTGGCGCACGCGGTCGGAGAGACGGGGCGCGTCTATGCGGTGGATGTCAGCCCGGATATGATCGTGCATCTGAACCGCCGCATCCGTGATCTCAAGTTGGACAACGTCGTGACGATTCTCAGTGCGCCGGACGATCCTCTGCTGGCCGATGCTTCCGTCAACCGAGTCTTCATTTGCGACACCTGGCATCATATCAGTGGCCACGCCAAGTACCTCGCGCTGCTGAAAAGAATGCTCAAGCCGGGCGGACAGGTGATCATGATTGATTTCAAGAAAACGAAGACGCCGGTGGGGCCGCCGATGGAGATAAGGATTGACCGCGACGATTTGCTGCGGGAAATGGAGGCCAACGGCTTCCAACTGGCCGCCGAGCACACTTTCCTGGAGTATCAGTATTTCCTCGTCTTCAAGGTGAGCCAAATGAAGGGCCCTTAGTTGTTGCCCGCAGTGATTTCGCGGAAGAGCCAGGCGCGGGCATGAGTCCAGTAATACTTGGCTGTCCGCGGCGAAATCTTCAATACTTCCGCCGCTTCGTCGTTGGTCAGGCCGACGAAGTAACGCAGCTTCACCAGTTCCGCCTCGGTTTTGTGTTCGGCGGCCAGTTTGTCGAGGGCGTCGTTTACCGCGAGAAGCTGGTCGTCATTCGTGGGAGTAGGTAATTCTGTTGCTTCCAAGTCCACGCGCTGTTGGCCACCGCCATGGCGTTGCGCCTTTTTCCACCGGGCGCGGTCCATGAGGATGCGGCGCATCGCCTCGGCAGCGGCGGCAAAGAAATGGGCACGGTTTTGGAATTGCGCCTGGCCGTCATTGCCGATCAACCGCAGCCAGGCTTCATGAACCAGGGCGGTGGGTTGCAGGGTTTGGCCGGCGGCCTCTTTCGCCATCCGGCGGGCGGCCAGGAGGCGCAATTCTTCATAAACCAGCGGCAACAATTCATCCGCCGCCTTGGGGTCGCCGTTTTCCGCGCGCTCCAGAATCTGCGTGATGTCGCTCACGCTTCCAAAGTAGCGTGGCGAACCCCGGGGACAACTGGAAATTGATCAAGGCTTGCGGAGCCGGTAGGACCGATTGCCCACTGGCGGGGTCACCAGGATGAACTGGTTTGTCCCGTCGTTCGTGATGAGCTCGGACGGGACCGTCCAGTTCGTCCTGCTTATATCAGGATTCTGTTGGAGGGCGTAGCCGGTTACGGACAAGGGCCACGACACCAACACGGTGTTCGTCGAAGTCAAACGCACAGTTAGCTGGGGCTCGCCGGGGGTCTGGAGCGCGAAGATTGACCAGAACCCGCCCGTGAGTGAATAAGCCCCGCCGCTCATCGCCGGACCGGGATCTGGCTGTCCAATCGTTCCGCTTACCGAGAAAACGCCGCCCGTGCTCGTGCCCCCGCCGGCGTCAAGGCTATGCCAGTCAATGGAGTAGGTCTGTCCGAACAGGGTCACCGCTGACAGGCTGGCGGCGACGGCGAGAAGGGTCATTTTTGCATTCATAATCAGTTGCGGTTCTCCTTGCATTCGGCGATGCGTCGTCAGTTACCAATGGTGGCAGGCTGGTCTGGAAAAGCGGTTAGCGTCACCGGCGTATTGAAGTTTTGCGCCGGATAGAAAGCGGGGCCGGGCGGAGCGACGCCGCCGTTGAGAACAATGGTTCCGCCGGATGGAGTGACTGCCAGCGCGCCCGGAATGCTCGTGTACGGCAGCTCGTAGCTGCCGTTGGCCTGACCCGGTTGAAGATTGTAACCGACGAAATTGTTGGCGCTTTTCAGTGCGGACAGGAACGGCGCGGGCAATTGCAGCATGCCCCAGCCAAAAACGTCGTCCTTTCCGGGCGAGCCTAAATCCTGCGCCATGCGAATGAGGAGGTCTTTCGTGCCCGTGCCGCCGATGCGATTCGGGTTCATACTGCGCACCAGGGCGGCGCCCCCGGCAACATGGGGCGACGCTTGCGAAGTGCCGGTAAGCCTGCCGTAGGTGCCGCCCGCGGAGGGAGCGGTATAGTTTGTGGTGAACGTGCTGAAGATGCTGGTTCCCGGCGCCGCCAGCGTAATTGGAGCACCGTAGTTGCTGGTCGCATTCGCGGTATCGTCTTGTTGAACGTTGCTTACGAGGATCGGCCACGTATGCGCAGCCCAGGCGGCCGACGGGCTGTTAAGGATGTTTGTGCCGTCATTGCCGGCGGCGCAGACTACGATCACGCCGTTGTTTTGCGCGTTGTCCAGCGCGCTCCGCACGGCATCGCTCAGCGGCGGCTTTTGCCCAAAGCTGCAGTTAATCACCGCGGCGCCATTCGCCACCGCGTCATTGATGGCGGCGGCGGCTGAGCCGATCTGATACTGATTCGTGCCATCCCAAATCGCGCAACCCATCGCCATGATGCCCACGTTCGCTATGCCGGCGATGCCGATATTATTGTCGCGAATGGCCGCGGCGATGCCCGCGACGTGGGTGCCATGATCAATCGAGCTGCCGCCGCGCGCGTCGCGCATCGCGTCGCCGCTGACGTTGCCACCAAAGCCTTTGTTGTAAACGATGCGTGAGGCCAGATCCGGGTGAGTAAAGTCCACGCCCGTGTCAATGATGGCGATGCGGAGGGTGGTGGATGTCTGGGGCACGTCCCAGGCGTTGGTGGCGAGAACTCGCAAGGGTCCCCATTGGTTCGTCCAGTACCATCATTGGGAACATGGCTGACGGGCTCCAGGAAGTTGAGGCTGGCCCATTGAACGTCCGGGTGCTTGCGCAGTTCTTCCACTACGATGGCCGCGTCGGCGCCCGGCGCGAGCATCGCGGTGAGTGAGCGGGCGATCTCCGGCACCTCGGTTCCCTGGTTCCGCAAGCCGGCGGGTAACGGCTGACCGCTGAGCCAATTGGCCGCGCTGAGATGGTTCCCCACGACTTTCACGATGGCAGGATTCAACGCCAGGAGAGGCGGCGACTGGATCCGTTGGCGCAAGGCTCCGGCGGGAGAGAGCGTGCTTGCCGCCTGTGACGTGAGGCAAAAGTCCAGTTCGTCCTTGATATACAAGCGCCCGTCGGGAAGCCGGCCGAGCGCACGATCCGCGCCTTTGGCCGCGCTTACCGCCAGAAACAACGCCAGCAGGATTCGTTTCATACGCGTGTCCTTATCCTTATCCGCTTATTGCAGAGTAACGAGCACGAGCACCAGGCCCTTGCCTTCCGCCAAGCTGCCCATCGCCTTGCCCAGAATCGCGCCCTGGGCCTGGGCATGATCGGAAACCCTCATCGCGTGGCCCGGCGTGTCGGAGGTGGTGAGCAGGTCGCCCGGTCTGATCGCGCCATACGACGCGTCGGCATTGACATACACACGCCCGCTCAGAGCCACGTTTTGGCCCGCTTCCATGACGCCCTCCTGGTGCAGGCTGATGCCAGGGTTGAGCCCGTTCCCGCCGCTGATAACACCCGCAACCCGGGCGTCGTAGGCACGCGTGCTGAGTTTCAGTTGGCCCGGGTGGTCGGGGTCAATGACCATGACGGAACCTCTCTCGACATGCTCCTCCATGGTTGGAAAAGGCTCGGCCAGGTCGCAACCGCCGCGGATAGTCAAACTACAGACCGAAACGTTGCCGCCTCCAATATAGGTGTTTACCCAATCGCCGCAGCAATTGATATCCAAAGTGGTCCCCAGGTCAGACAAGGCTCGCCCCGGACTGCCGCGCCGCCCCGACGAGCCAATGAGCAGGTCCGCGCAACCGATCGTGGCCGTGAAACTATCGCCGACAACAAGTGGCCCGCTCACATACAACTTCCCGATCAAAGACGAATCTCCAAACACCGAGAGCCTGTCAATGGAGCTGGCACTTACTCCGATTCCGACGCTGCCTTTGACAACCAAATCATTCTTGCCCGGGTTGTCCCACCCATACGAATCGGCGACCAGAATCCCTCCGGCTTTCAACCCGGAGGCGCTCGGCAAACCAGGCGCGTTGATGATATTGAGATAACGGTTCAATTCCGTGGACCCGGTGCCCGTATAGAGCGTTGCGCTCCCTCCGGTGTCAAAAGCGACACTCCCTCGCACGTCCAATGCGACGGTGGGAGCGGTAGTGCCGATGCCAACGTTGCCAGCCGTATAGTAAGCATTGTTGCCGTTGACGGACCATATCCCGCTCCCGCCCACTCCCGCCGACGCAAGGGTCAGCGTGTTGCCGTTGGGGGTGATGGTCACATTTGCTCCGGCCGCGAGCGTCACATTGTCTTTGAGATTATTCAGGCTCTTCACCGCCGAGCCGGCCGCGACATTCGCTGCCGTGTCGGCGAAGATTGCGTAAGGCGCGGGCAGGAGCGCTGTCCGAGGCATAAGATTGGTGAAATTCGCGCCGCCATGGGTCGCTACCGCAATTTCCAGCCAGCGCGGCGCGCCGGTGAACACACCGGCGCCAAAATCCAGAGTCGTGGTGAACAACCCGTTGGTCACGCCTACTCCGTTCGCGGGAACTGTGGCGCTTTTGGGGGTTCCATTCACCAGGGCATCGAAAACCGTGAACTTAAAATCGAACACTCCAGTGGCGGGCGCGCCGTTCATGTTCAGCCGTCCTTGATAGCTGATGGCCGTGCCCTGTGCGTTCGCGGAATGATCGTTTGCTGTCAGCATCAGGGCCAGCCCGCACGCGACCGCGCATCTGCCTAATGAGATATTTGCTTTCATAATCTTCGCTTCCTTTTTGTCCAAGTCAGTTCTTTTACCCTTTAATGCGCAGCCACGGGCAAAAAAGGGCAAACTTTCTTGAGCGGGAGGGCGGGTCGCAAAGCACGGGACACCCTGCGCGGCATGAATCACCCGACGCCGGGCGCCGAAGGAAGCCCAGCGTCCAGTGCGACAGTTTTAAGCTAATCCTTGTCCGCCGGGCAGGCGGGGCTTCTCAACGGGCCTCTGCTTCGTGCCTCAGGAGATCAGCAATGGCCCAATCCGGCCAGTAACCCCAGTAGTTCCCGAGTTCGGAATCCGCGCGCGCAGCCATCAGCCGTTTGCCCGCCGCGATGGATTTGCGCGCATCCGCCGCGTGGTTCAGGCGGGCGGCGGTTATGGCCTGGACGAAATAGACCCCGGCACGGCAGGGAGGAATCGCCGACGAATTGTTGAGACATTGCGAGCACCAATCCATCGCGGTTTCAAGGTGACTGCGTCGGAGTTCCGCCAGCGCCTTAACAAATTGCGTCCACGGCACGAGCCACGCCGGTTCCTTGGCGGTGCTCGCGTAATCGGCCAGCCTTCCCGCCAGCGCGAGGTCGGCCTCATCAAGCGGCAGGAGCAGACCGGCCTTTGCCATTTTGTCGGCGACGATGAACTCCCGGGTATTCGCGTGACGTTTCGCGTAAGTTCGCCAGAGTTCCTCGCAGTCATTGACCTGCCCCGCTTCGAGCAGCGCCACGATCGGGAATAGCGGCACGTAGGCCGGGTCCGTGCAAAGCGAGGCTTCGCGCTGCAACTCCTGCGCGGCCTCCGCCCAACGCCCGCGGCGCGCGTAGTAGTTGCCAAGGGCATTCCGATAGGCGGCGCTTGTGGGTGCGCCCGCTACCGACGTCTTGAGCAGCGTTTCGGCCTCGTCCCACTTTCCGAGTTCGATCAGGATGTGGCTAAGAAAGGCCATGTACGAGGTCATCGTCAGGTGGTCGGGATCCACCACCGGCCGAACGATGTCAATCGCCTCGCGGATGGTCGCCTCCGCTTCCGCAAATTTGCGCTGCTGTTCGAGCACCTGGGCCAGGTTAAAATAGTCTTGCGCCACAGCCAGGTCGTTAGACGCCGAATAGCGCCGGTGCATTTCCAATGCTTCACGCAGGCACACTTCCGCATTGGGCAGGTTGGTTCCCCAAGCCAGGCAACCGCCAAGCTGACGGAGAATCTCAGCCTCAACCAGGGGGTTGTCACCGAGTTGTTTCTGGATGGCCAGCGCTTCGCGGAGGAAAGGCAGCGCCTCCGGAATGTCCTGGTCCGGGTCGAGAGCGCGGGCGCGGTTGCGCAGAAGAGTGATGAGAATCTTCTGGTCACCCAGAGGCGCGCGCCATACGAAGACCTTCCTCAGCGGGAAGCTGGCCGGCGATGGCCTTGCCTTGGGACACTTGCGCGACCGCGAGCCGCCCCAGCGTCAGCGCGAGCTTGGGATGGGGCGGAGTCAGCACGGCGCGGTATTTTTCGAGCGCGCGCTGAAACATTTCCTCCGCCTTCCCTTCGTCGGTTAGATCGGAATAGGTCTGGCCCAGGGTGGAATAGAGGTCTCCTTGCACTTCCGGTTGGGCCTGCAGTTCTTCGCCTACACGGGCGGCGGTCTTCTCGAGGATATCGCGGAGGAGTGCGGTGTCGCGCCCCCGCGCCACACTGGGCCCGACGCCGGTTAGCATGTCCTGGAGGAAGAGGGCCACTTGTTCGCTCCGGGCCGCTTCTTTGCTTGCTCGCTGCTCGCCCGCTTCCGCGCGCTGCCGCAGCCGGGCTTCCTCCCGCTCCGCATGCCGTGCCCGCACCGCCTGCCACGTGCTCGCCACTCCACCCAACGTCAAGACCATGACAACCGCCGCCCCAGCGGCAACCGCCGTTTTGTTCCGTCGCACTGCTTTTTGCAGGCGGTAAAAGCCGCTCGGCGGTCGCGCCACCACCAATTCGTTGTCCAAGTAACGCTGAACATCCATCGCCAACCCATTTGCCGTCGCATAGCGCCGGGTCCGGTCCTTCTCCAGTGACTTCATTACGATCCAGTCGAGGTCGCCGCGCACCCGATGAATCAATTCCTGAATCTCACCAGAGGGTCGTCTTGGCGGAGTGCCGCCATTTTCGCCGCGTAAGGCAGAACCACTCTGCCGAGGCGTCGCTTCGAGTTCTTGCGTGAGCCGCGTGGAGGGTTTTGGCGGTTCCTTCTCGCGGATAGTGCGGCGCATTTCGTCGAGGCCCGCGGCGAGCAGCTCTTTTTGATCGAATGGCGTTTTACCGGTGAGCAGCTCGTACAACAGCACCCCCAGGCTGTAGATGTCACTGCGCGTATCGACGTCTAAACTGGTTATCACCGCCTGCTCTGGACTCATGTAGGCCGGCGTGCCGATGAATTGTTCCACCGCGGTGAAGAGCGTATGATCGGTCAAGCGCCCCTGCGCGGCTTTGGCAATACCGAAGTCAATCACCTTGGGAACCGGCACGCCGTCGTTGACGGTAACGAGGATGTTTGAGGGCTTGATGTCGCGGTGGATGATCCCTTTCTGGTGCGCGTGCTGGATGGCCTGACAAACCTTGATGAACAGGTTGAGTCGGTCCCGGGTGGAAGCATTATTCTCGCCGCAGTAGTCAGTGATCTTGACGCCGCGCACCAACTCCATGACGAAATAAGGCCGGCCCAGCATCGGTGGCACCCGCGTCCAGCACTTTGGCGATGTTCGGGTGGTCCATGATCGCTAGCGCCTGACGCTCGGCCTCGAAGCGAGCAATGACTTGCTTGGTGTCCATGCCGAGTTTGATGACCTTGAGTGCGACGCGACGGCGAACCGGTTCCTCCTGTTCGGCCATATACACCACACCGCAACCGCCCTCGCCAATTTGTTGGAGCAATTTGTAGCGCCCAATGCTGTCACCGGGCTTCTCCATCAGCGGAACGCTGGCGCGGACCGACTCGAAGGAAGCCAATCCCATGGGGACGTCTTCCAGAAAGCTGCCCGCCTGTTCGTGTGCTCGAAGCAACGACTCCACCTGTTGGCGCAGCGCCCGGTCGCCTGCGCACGACCTGTCGAGAAAAGCCAGGCGCTCCGCACCGTGGAGTTCCAGCGCGGCATTCAGCACATTAATCTCGTGATTGGGCTGCTCAGACATGGGACGCTTGATGTTCCATATAAGCATGATTTGTAACGCGACGCTCTATTTTATGTAATGCGAAAAACTGAAGTCAAAAGGACAAAGTATCCGCCGGGACGAGGTGATAGTTTTCGCTTCTGGCTCGTCGGAAGCATCTATGGGCAAATCCTCCAGGCCTTTAGAAGCGTGGTAACTCTAACTGCCGAGAGTCTCTATCTTTAGAAGATCCAGCGTGTGCCCACGGCGCAGGCGGAGCAGCGGCCCGGGAACGCGGTCCACAATTGCGCCAGCGCGGGCAAGCCGGTGCAGTGAGCGGGGGCCAGCCGTTGAATGTCCAACCGGCGAAACGCGGCGATGGTCTGTTCCATGCGTTCGGGGCTGGCGGTCAGCAGGTGCATCCCGCCCAGTATGGCGTGAATCGGCCTGCCGCCGGTGAGGTGGCGGATATATTCGAGGGTGTTCACCACGCCCGAGTGTCCGCAGCCGAGCAGCACGACCAGGCCATCCGTGGTGTCGAAGAACAAGGCTTGATCATCCATCAGGGGATCGGGCCGGGTGCAGGCGGCGTCGAGAAAGAACCGTCCGCCAGTATCCTCGAAGGCGTTCTGGCGGGGAATCTCTCCGGTCACGAAGATGCCCTCCAGCACTTCCGTTGGCCGACTGGTCCAGACCACGGTCTTGTCCGCCGTGCGAACGGCTTCGGCGCTCGCTTCCTCCGTGCCGATTGCGCGGCTTGTGCCGTCTGCGTTGTCGGCGAACTTCGGGGCCAGGCTGGCGGGATGGAGAAAAAGCCTCGCTTGGGGCGCGGCTTCGCGTGCGGCTTTCAATCCGCCGGTGTGGTCATTGTGGCCGTGGCTCAGCGCGATGGCTTCAACGGCTGCCAGGCTCACGCTGCAAGCGCCGGGGCGTTCTGCACCAGCAGTCCGCTCTGGCCGGTGTCGAATAGAAGGCTGCGTGACCCCGCCTGGATATGGAAGGCCAAGCCGTGTTCCGCCAGCAAGCCGCGGACGTTGACGCTATTCTCGACCAGCGTGGTGACGACTATTGTGTGTGCCATTGCGCTCGACGAATTTGGCCGAAGCGGTCGCCCGGATGCAACCTTCTTGCTTCAATTCCGCCTCAAGCAGGTGCAGCGGCGGCTGGGACCGCGTAATCCAGGCGCGGAGGAGCATTTCCTTGCCGATGATTACCGGTTCGCGGTAGCGCACCTTCAACTCCCCGGTCATGGCGACGTGGCCGTGCGCGAACAGGCAGTTGGTCATGGTTCCGTCCAGCAACGACGCGATCATCCCCCCGTGCAGGCATCCCTGGAAGCCTTCGAGGGCCGGGTGGCCGAGGAAAGAGGTGGAGACGCTGCCATCGTCGTGCGAAGTGAACTCCAGACCTAACCCCATCGGATTGGATTGGCTGCAGACGAGGCAAAAGGGATGCGCGTTGGCCCGGGCAGTGTCGAGCAACGCCTGACTGGCGGCGGCGGATGTTGTCATGTTCAGTTTGGGCATGGTTGGTTGTTCCAGCCGCCATAGAGCAATCCGAATGCCAGGGAGGATGGATTAGCGGTATTTCTGCCACCGTCCAAAAACAAAAAGAGACTCTAGGCGTGTGCGGGACTATACACAGGCCACCCCTCCGGGGTTTGAGCCCTCCAAGCCCGCCGCAGCCTCCGAAGCGTGTAGGAGCAGGGTAGGCCATCGCACGGGTCTTATGGGAGCCAACCCCGTAACCGTGAGGTTCCGGCCGGCGTCTATATTCTTTGCACCGATGGTTGCAGGGGACCGCGAGCCGTGGGGAAACGCGGGTTGAGGGCGGTGCCGTGGCGCGGGGCAGAGCCGAGGGTTGGAAATAGAGGAAGGAGGCCAGGAACAAGCAAGAAACATCCTAGGAACATGCTTGGAACATGCCAGGAGCACTAGGGGCGATAGCGCGTTGACCTGGAGGGGCGAGCGGCCTGATCGATACCCTGCCGTGTCGCTCCGAGGCAGGAGGTTGAAGCTCGCCACAGCAAGGTTTCGGCCTTAAACTGACAGAGATGTTGAACAACCTGCTGGACTACATTCCCGATGGCGTATTCACGGTGGATGCCGAGTGGCGCGTGACGTTCTTTAACCGCGCCGCCGAGCAAATCACCGGGATCAAGCGCGCCGAGGCGGTGGGCCGCCGCTGCTGCGACGTGTTCCGGGCCAGCATCTGCGAGAACGCCTGCGCCTTGAAGCAAACGCTCTCCACCAACCGCCCAGTCGTCAACAAGGTGGTCTATATCATTGACGCGCGCGGCCAGAAGATTCCCATCAGCATCTCCACGGCGGCGCTGAAGGACGAGCGGGGGCGGATTGTCGGCGGCGTGGAAAGCTTCCGCGATTTGCGCATGGTCGAGGCGCTGCACCGCGAGTTGCAGCAGCAGAACTCGTTCTCGGACATCATCGGGCGCAGCGCGGCCATGCGGCAGATTTTTGAGCTACTGCCCGAGATTGCCGAGAGCGAGAGCGCGGTGCTCATCGAGGGCGCCAGCGGGACGGGCAAGGAGTTGTTTGCCCGCGCCCTGCACAATCTGTCGCGGCGGCGGGCGAAGAAGTTTGTCGCCATCAATTGCGGGGCGCTGCCGGACAACCTGCTGGAATCGGAGCTGTTCGGCTACAAGGCGGGCGCCTTTACCGACGCGCGGCGCGACAAGCCGGGCCGGTTCGCGCTGGCCCACGGGGGCACGATCTTCCTGGATGAGATCGGCGACATCTCCTCCGCGATGCAGGCCCGGCTGCTGCGGGTGTTGCAGGAGCGAGTCTATGAGCCGCTGGGCGGGGTGGAGCCGGTGAAAACCGACGTGCGCGTCATCGCCGCCACCAACAAGACACCTGGAGCAAGCTGGTGGAGCAAGGCCGGTTTCGCGAGGACCTGTTCTATCGCATTCATGTCATCCGCATTGAATTGCCCAGCCTGCGGGACCGCCGGGAGGACATCCCGCTGCTGATTGACCATTTCATCGCGCGCTTCAACCGGCTCAAGGGCAAGGACATTGCCGGCGTTTCCGACGCGGTGCTGGCGCGGCTCATGGAGCACGACTTCCCCGGCAACGTGCGGGAGTTGGAGAATATCATCGAGCACGCCTTCGTCTTGTGCCGGGGCGGGGTCATCGAACTGAAGCACCTTCCCCCGCCCCTGCGCGGCGGCGCGCTGGGCGAAGCGCTGCGCCTGGGAAAGGCCGTGACGCTGGAGTCCATGGAGAAGCTGCTCATCACGGATGCGTTGCGCCGACAACGGCGGGAACCATCAGAAGGCGGCGAAGGAGCTGGGCATCAATCCCAGCACGCTGTTCCGAAAGCTGAAGACGTTGAAGCTGGCCACAAACGCGTGAGTCTGGCATGCTTCAAGCAATAGCCCATCGCATGTGGCAGAAACGCAAACTATGCTAAACGATCACGACCAGGATGTCCTTCCGCGTTGCCCCCGCCTCGGCCACGAATTGACGTTCGGCTACTGCCGGCAGGAAGCAGGCCGCAAGCCCTGCCGCCTGATTCTGGACTGCTGGTGGGAACAGTTTGATGTGCGCGCTTTCCTGCAGGCGCATCTGCCGGCGGAGGCTATGGCCCAGGTGGAACATGCCAGCGCTGCGGCCCCGCCTGCCAAGATGCTGAGCCTGGTGGAGATGATCCAGCAGACGAAGGATCGGATCGCTCGTGAGCAGCCGGGGGCCGCGCCCAGCAGCACGCCGGAGCCTGGATCTCCAGCCTGACTGCGACGCAAATTGCGATAGGCCGGCCGTGCCATCCGTTGCATTTTGCAACTCAGCGCCTGCCTCCGGGCCTGACTGGCCGTTGCGGTCACCCCTGATAATAAAGGAGATCCCGACATATTTGCCCGCCAGATCAGCACTGGCATCAATCTCGCGTAAGGGCAAGGGTGCTGATTGCCGTTCCTAACTGTCAGGGTCGTGTGTCGCCAGTCTTCGACGTGGCGGCGCGGCTGGTGCTGGTCCGCCTGAAAGGCGAAGCCGAGCTGGAGCGCAAAGACGTCGTGCTGTTTGAGAAAGAGCCGGATGGGATCGTGCGCAGCCTGAGCGAGTTGGGCATCCAGGTGTTGATTTGCGGCGCGATTTCGCAAGGGTTGCAGCTTGCTTTGGAACAGGCGGGCATACGCGTTTTACCACAAATCTGTGGCGGACTCGACTTAGTAATCGCCGCCTATCGCCGGGGGACTCTGAGGCAACCGGAGTTCGCTATGCCCGGCTGCTGCGGACGGCGTTGGGAGGTTGGGCGGCGGGGTCCCCGGTGCCGAAAGGACTCTGATTCCAGCCCCTCAGGTCCACCGTGCCACTCAAAAATGAGATGAGAGAAAGGAGATCAGCTATGCCGCTTAAGAATCGAATGGGGCCTCTGGGAAAGGACTTGGCAGCCGACCGAAGGCCTGGTTTTTGGATCGAGCTTAAACGAGTTGATTGGATGGGTTTGATGCCCGCATGGCGGGGGATAAGCGGCTGGGGCGGCAGACGGCATCATCGGCGCCGGCCGAGGTCCATGGGATGGACTGGCTGGCGGCGAGCGTCCTGGGGGATCCCCTGCTGGGGACTGGGCGCCATAGCGGGCTGGCCTTGGGATTAACGCGCGATACAGAGATTGCATCGCCATACGCCGAGCGCGTGAAACTCCCAAAGCTGTCCCATTCCAATTCTTTTTAGTGAAATGAAAGATAACGAAACAAACAATAGAATCATGATAATTGCTATTCCCCTTACCGCTGGCCGCTTGGCCGATCACTTCGGCCATTGCGAACAGTTCGCGCTGATCGAGGCCGACCCTGGGTCCAAGCGGATCCTCACCCAAAAGCTGGTAGTTCCGCCGCCGCACGAGCCGGGCTTGCTGCCTCGCTGGCTGCAGCAGCAGGGCGTCCAGGTTGTCATCGCCGGCGGCATGGGCCGTCGCGCGCTGGATTTGTTCGCCCAAAACGGCATTGCCGTTCACGCGAGCGCATCGGGCGGCACGCCGGACAACGTGGCGCAGGCCTATTTGGACGGCGCGCTGGGCGGCGGAACCCCGACGTGCGGCCACGACCACGAACACACTCATTGCACATGAAACTCGCCATTACTACCCAGGGATCGGAACCGAACTCGCCGGTGGACCTCCGCTTCGGGCGAACGCGCTTTTTCCGCATCGTGGACACCGAAACCGGGCAGCAAACGGCGGTGGACAACGCCGACGGAGTGAACGCGGTTCAGGGCGCGGGAGTCCAGGCCGGCCAGACGCTGGCGCGGCTGGGCGTCCAGGCAGTCCTCACGGGCCATGTCGGTCCCAAGGCGTGGAGCGCGCTTCAGGCGGCGAACATCCAAGTGTATTCCGTGAGCGCTGGCACGGTGGACCAAGTGGTTCAAGCATTCCTGGCCGGCCAACTCCAGGCACTGGCCCAGGCGGACGTGCGAGGGCATTGGTGATGAAAAGCGCCTTGGATTGCATCCCCTGCTTCGTGTCTCAGGGCCTGAACGTTGCGCGACTGGCAACCGACGAGCCACAGGTTCGCGAGCGGATTCTGCGCGAGGTGCTCAGGCGCGCCGGCGAGGCGGACCTCGGCCAAACGCCAGCCCGCTTCGGGCAGGGGATTCACCGGCTGGCCCGCCAGTTGACAGGGCAATCGGATCCTTACCTGGCGATCAAACAAGAATCCAACCGGCTCGCGCTGGCGCTATTGCCCGCTTGGCGCGAGCGCCTGCGGAGGGCAGAGAATCCGCGCCTTGCCGCGGTGAAACTCGCCGTCGCCGCCAATGTTATTGATTTCGGCATCAAGGGCGATCTGACGGCGGAACAAATTCCCGCCGCGTTGGAAAGCTCCTTTGCCGCGCCGCTGATGGGCGACGTGGAGGGGCTTTTCGCGGCGGCGGAACGCGCGACCGACATCCTGTTTTTGGCGGACAACGCCGGCGAACTGGTCTTTGACCGGCTGCTCCTCGAATTGCTGCCACACCAGAAGATCACCGTCGTGGTCAAAGGCGGGCCGGCTATCAACGATGCCTTGCGGGCGGACGCTACGGCAGCCGGTTTGGACGGACTGGTGGCTGTGATGGACACCGGCACTGACGGCGCCGGCATCATGATCGAGGCCTGCAGCCGGGAGTTTCAACACCGGTTTGCCCACGCCGACCTGATCATAGCCAAGGGCCAGGCGAATTTCGAGTCGTTGGATGGCTGCGAACAAAATGTCTTTTTCCTGTTCAAGGTCAAGTGCCTCGTGGTGTCCCGGCACATCGGCCAGGCCGTCGGGAGCCTGATCCTACATCACAATGTTCCCGAGACGGCGGGCCGTGCCATCGTGCCGCCTCCAACCGGGGCGCGGGAACCGAATTCAACCACGGAAAGCAATCGTGAACGAAAGGACAAAGTTATGATACCAATGGGCGATGGAACCGGACCGCTCGGCCAGGGCCCTTGCGGCGGCGGTCAGCGCCGCGGCTGGGGCGGCGGCAGAGGCCAGGGCGGCCAGGGCCGTGGCAGGGGGTTTGGCCGCGCCAGGGGGCAGGGTGGGATGATGGCACAAAAACCCACGCCGCCAAACAATCCAGACGCAAATAAACCCAACAAGCTTGGTGACGCCTCGTGAAGCTCGCTGTTGCCAGTGGCAAGGGCGGCACCGGCAAGACTACGGTTGCCACCAACCTGGCTGTCACGCTCGCGCGCCACGGCCAGTCGGTGGCCTACGTGGATTGCGATGTCGAAGCGCCCAACGGCCACCTCTTTTTGAGGCCGGACATCGCCCGCGAAAACCCGGTCGGTCGGCTGGTTCCGCGGGTGGATCAGGAACGGTGCCTGCATTGTGGCGACTGCGCTCGGATTTGCCGCTTCAACGCCATCGTGTGTCTGCCCGAGCGGACGCTGGTGTATGACGAGTTGTGCCACAGTTGCGGCGGTTGCGCGCTGGTGTGTCCCGCACGGGCCATCACCGAAGTGTCGCACCCGATGGGAGTCGTGAAGACCGGCACTGCCGGGAAGGTTCAATTTGTGTCCGGCACGCTCAACGTGGGCGAGGCCGCAAGCCCGCCGGTCATTCGCGCCGCCAAGCAGGCTGCGCCGCTGGCGGACTGGACGATTTTGGACGCGCCGCCCGGCACCGCCTGTCCCCTGATCGAAACGGTGCGGGATTGCGATTACGTGGTGTTGGTGACCGAGCCGACACCGTTTGGGCTGCACGATTTGCGGCTGGCGCTGGAAGTGGTGAAGGGGTTGAAACTCCGCTGCGGCGTGGTCGTCAATCGCGCCCAGCCGCGCATGACCGAAACGCGGGAATTGTGCGAGTCGGCCCGAGTGCCCATCCTGGAGGAGATTCCCGACGACGTGGACATCGCCAAAGCGTATTCCCAAGGGCAGCTCGCTGTCGAAGTGGTGCCGGGATTGCAACGGACGTTCGATCGCTTGCGGCTACGGCTGCTTGCCGAGGTCAAGACGGAGACGCTGCCGCCCCTGGCGCGGCAGGCCCGATCCGCCTCACCCCAACCAACCGTATGAGCGACGCTTCCTCCATCCGCGAACTCGTCGTCCTCAGCGGCAAAGGCGGCACGGGCAAAACATCGTGTGACGGCTTCGCTGGCGGCGCTGGCGGAAAAGCCGGCGCTGGCGGATTGCGACGTGGACGCCTCCAATCTGCCGCTGGTCCTGGACCCGCGCATCCGGCGGCGCGAGACATTCTCCGGCGGCCTGCGCGCCCGCATCAAGCCCGGCCATTGCACCGCCTGCGGCAAGTGCGAAGAACTGTGCCGCTTCGACGCCATTTTCTTTGATGGACCCGGCAACGGCCACGTGCCGCGCACGTTCCGCGTGGACCCGTCCGCCTGCGAAGGCTGCGGCGTCTGCGCCCATTTCTGCGCCGAACACGCCATCGAACTGCTGCCAGCCGACGGCGGCGAATGGTTTGTCTCGGACACGCGTTTCGGCCCGCTGGTTCACGCCCGCCTGCGGCCCGGCCAGGGCAATTCGGGCAAACTGGCCGCGCTCGTCCGCGAACAGGCGCGAGCAGCGGCGCGCGAGGCTGGCCGCCAGCTTATTCTGATTGACGGCCCGCCCGGTGTCGGTTGCCCGGTGATGGCCAGCCTCACCGGCGCCTCGTTGCTCCTGGTCGTCACCGAACCGACGCCTTCCGGCGAACACGATCTGGAGCGGGTGCTGGCGCTGGCCCGGCACTTTAAAATCCCGGCCTTCGTCTGTGTGAACAAACATGATTTGAACCCGGCGATGACCGCGCGGATCGAACGCCGCGCCGCCGAACTGGGCGCGACCATCGCGGGCCGGATTCCCTACGACCCGGCCGTGACCGCCGCCCAACGCCAGGCCCGGCCGGTCGTGGAGTACGACCATGATGGTCCGGCGGCCCAAGCAATGATTCAATTATGGAAAAACTTATCAGCGAACTTTATCAACCCCGCGTTCGATCACTCCCAGCCAGTTTCGGCCCTCTGAAAGGCGCCCACGCCAACGCACGCATCACCGGCCCGTGCGGTGACACAATGGAATTCTGGCTGACGATTCGCGATGGCCGCATTCTGCGCGCCACGTTTACTACCGACGGTTGTGGGGCTTCGATGGCCAGCGGCGCCGCGGCGGCCCGACTGGCCGAGGGCAAGACTCGTCGAGGCAGTCGTTAACCTGACGCCGCAGCAAGTTGAAAGCGCCGTCGGCAAACTGCCTGCCGATCACAAGCATTGTCCGGTGCTTGCCGTGGACACCTTGCGAACCGCCCTCAAGCAATACCGCGGTAACGTCGCGCCCGCGGCCGAACCGAAGGCGCCGTCATCCGCCCAAATTGACCGGTCAAAGCCGCAACCGCCGCCTACGGTTGATCCAGTGTTGCGGGACCGCCTGCAAGCCATTCGCCAGAAAATCCTCGTGCTCTCCGGCAAGGGCG
Source organism: uncultured Verrucomicrobiae bacterium (assembly GCA_963762555.1). Lineage (GTDB taxonomy): Bacteria > Verrucomicrobiota > Verrucomicrobiia > Limisphaerales > UBA8199 > PALSA-1440. The sequence goes on along the minus strand of CAVXLO010000034.1, from coordinate 198,813 downwards.
GCGTCGGCAAAAGCACAGTGGCCGCCAACCTCGCGATGTCCCTTGCCTTGGCAGGTTGCGAGGTCGGTCTGCTGGACGTGGACATCCACGGGCCGAGCATTCCAAAACTCATGGGGCTGGAAGGCGAAGACTGTCGTCCGGCCGCGGAGCCTGGGGGCCTCCAGCCCGTGGCCATCATTCCCCACCTCAAGGTCATGTCCATCGGCTTCCTGCTCCAAAGCTCGCGCGATGCCGTGATCTGGCGTGGGCCGCTCAAATACAAAGTCATTGAGCAGTTCCTGCGCGACGTCGCCTGGGGCAACCTCGACGTCCTGGTAATTGACTCGCCGCCAGGCACGGGGGACGAACCGCTGTCAGTCGCGCAATTGATGGGCCAACCGGCCGGCGCCATCGTGGTCACTACGCCCCAGGACGTGGCGGTGGCCGACGTGCGGCGTTCGATCACCTTCTGCCAGCAAGTCCACCTCCCGGTTTTGGGAGTTGTGGAGAATATGAGCGGGTTCGCCTGCCCGCACTGTGGAAAGACGACCGCCCTTTTCAAGTCCGGCGGCGGCGAGGCGCTCGCGCAGGAAATGGGTGTGCCGTTCCTGGGAAGAGTTCCGCTGGACCCTCAGGTGGTGGATTCGGGCGACGCGGGCACGCCTTTCGTCCAGCGTTTCGCCGGCAGCCCCACCGCGCAAGCGTTCGACAACATCGTGCGACCGATTCTCTTAAGTCTGCATCGAAACAACCCACAACTAACGCAAACACATAAACCATAAAACAAGAAAGACTGCTCTTATGACCAAAGAAAACCTGATTCGAGGATTGAACGAAGACTTGGCTGCCGAACTCGGCACCGTTATCCGCTACACTTACCAAGCTGCCAAATGCGATGGCTTGCTGGCGGCAGAATTGCGCGAACTCCTGGCCAAGGAGGCGCAAGACGAACTGGGCCACGCCGCGTTTCTGATGGATGTAATCCAGGACCTGGGCGCTGAACCAACGACCACCCCGAAGCCGTTCGACAAGCCGGCCGACCTCAAGGGAATGCTTGAACTGGACGTGAAGATGGAGGCGGAGGATGTGGCCAATTACCTAGCCCACGCCAAACTGGCCGAACAACTAGAACTTCCAGAACTCAGGATGAAGCTGGAAGAGATGGCCGCCGACGAGGCAGGGCATGGCCGCCAGTTGCGCCGTCTCGTCAAAGGCCTCTAATCTCACTATGAAGAACAATCAACCAGGCAAGGCCTCATCAACAACTGGCGGCTTGGAAATTGTCGCCCAAGCGTGGGACAACCGGGAGGGACCGGCCGTGCTGGCAACGGTGGATGCGGCGAAAACGCCCAACGCTATCTATGTCGGTGAAATCCGCTATGTTCCGGGCGAGGGTTTCATTGTGGCGGACAACTATTTCCACAAAACCCGCGTGAACATCAGCAACGGGACGAAAGGCGCCATCCTGTTCCTCACCAAGGAACGCAAGTCGTTTCAGGTGAAAGGGCCGCTGACCTATCACACCCAAGGTCCGGTTTTTGAAAACATGCAGTCCTGGCATGATCCGAAATACCCGGGTGTGGCGGCCACGCTCCTGCGCGTCGAGGAAGCCTATAATGGCGCCGAGAGATTACTTTAGCCAAAGGAATGCAATGAACGTGGCCGTCCTGGGCGCCAGCAACAAGCCGGAGCGCTACAGCTTCAAAGCCGTGCGCATGCTCGGCGAGAAGGGGCATACCCCGTTCCCTGTTCATCCGGCGCTCAGCGAAGTGGACGGCTTGCCGGTCTTCCCTTCGTTGCGCGCAATCCCCGCGCCGGTGGATACGGTCACGGTCTATCTGTCGCCCCACAACCAGCAGCCCATCGCGGACGAACTGCTGAACAGCGGTGCGCGCCGCTTCGTTTTTAATCCCGGCACCGAGAACCCCGAACTGGCCGACCAACTCCGCCAACGCGGCAAGGAGGTCGTCGAAGCCTGCACGCTCGTGCTCTTGACCACTGGCCGGTTCGACCAGGAACCAGCTCTGCCGCCGCCCCCGCAGGCGGGCCAAAACAGCGGCAGTCATTAGCCCACAGACTTAAGCCCCCATGAAAAACCAGCGACAGCATCACATCTTCGGTCCGGTGCCTTCTCGTCGTTTGGGCCGGTCGCTGGGCGTGGACCTCGTGCCGTTCAAGACCTGCACCTACGATTGCATCTACTGCCAGTTGGGCCGCACCACCTGCAAGAGCATCGAGCGCAAAGAGTGGGTGCCGATGGATGCCGTCCTGGAAGAACTGAAGCAGAAGCTCACCTCCCGCCCGGACTACATCACCCTCAGCGGTTCGGGCGAGCCGACGCTCTACTCGCGCCTGGGCGAGATCATCGAGCACATCCAGGCCATGACCGCCGTGCCCGTCGCGGTGCTGACGAATGGCTCGCTGCTGTGGCAGAAAGCCGTGCGCGAGGAGGTCGCCCTGGCCGATGTCGTGTTGCCGTCACTCGACGCGCCTGATGCGGAACGCTTCGAGTTCATCAACCGGCCCCATCCGGAGATCACCTTCGACCGGCTCATGGAGGGACTGGTGGCCTTTCGCCGCGAGTTCTCCGGCCAGTATTGGCTCGAAGTCATGCTGCTCGGCGGCTACACCGCGCTGCCTACTCAAGTCCGCCAGTTTGCCGAGTGGGTTCGGCGCATCCAGCCCGACAAGGTGCAGTTGAATACCGCCGTCCGCCCGCCCGCCGAGGACTACGCGATGGCCGTGTCCGCCAGAGCGCCTCGCGGAGCTGGCGCGGCTCTTTGAACCGGCGGCGGAAGTGGTTGCCGAACATCGCTCTCAGCAGCGCCGGCTGAATCACGGGCGTCCGCGGAAGCCATCCTGGCGCTCATCCAACGCCGTCCCTGCACCGTCGAAGGCATGGCGCGCGGTTTAGGCATCAAGCCCGCTGAGGCCGTCAAACTCCTGGCCGACCTGGAAGCGCGGGGCCACATCCGCCCCGAGCGACGCGGACAGGAGCGGTTTTACCGGACGACCAAACCTCCCACGCCGAAAACAACACGCCTACTTTCAGGCGACGGCCTGAGTCAACCCGCATGAGCAGCTTTCCCTTGTCCATCACCGCCGTGCTGAGGCATCTATTGCGTGCTGGTTTGCTGGCGTCGCTGACGGGCGGGTGGCTTTTGCTGGCCATGCGGCCGACCCATGCGCGCCTGCAAATAGCGGTCAGCTTTGTGGCCGGACTGATGCTCGGCGTTGCCCTGCTCCATTTTCTGCCGCACGCCGCTGAGGACACTCACTCCCTGGACGAGACAGTGCGTTGGGTCCTGGGCGGCTTCCTGGCAATGTTCTTCCTCCAGCGGTTCTTTCCCCCACCATCATCACGACGTGTCGAAAGGCGCGCCGGAAGACCTCGTTCCGGCCCAGGAAGCAGTTCATCACCACCTCCACCAGGACGACCACGACCACGAGCACGACGAACACGCATCGCATGCCCACACCCTGGCCGCGCATTCCGCCAGTCAGCTTTCCTGGGCGGCGACCACGGTGGGCATGTCGCTTCATTCGCTCATGGGCGGGGTGGCGCTGGGCGCCGCGGTGGCCGCTGATGGAGGCGCCGGAGGCGGATGGGTGGGGTTGGGCACCGCCCTGGTCATTCTCCTCCACAAACCCTTCGATGCGATGGCGGTTGCGACGCTGATGACCGCCAGTGGGTGCTCGGGGTTCGCGCGCCACCTGCTCAACGGCCTGTTTGCACTCGTGACACCCTGCGGCGCGCTCCTCTTCTATGCCGGGGCGAGCCGTCTTTTCGGCTCCAACCCGGCGTTCCTAGGGTGTGCCCTCGCCTTTTGCGCCGGCACGTTCCTCTGCATCGCCTGCGCCGATCTCCTGCCGGAACTGCAATTCCACTCCCACGACCGTTTGAAACTCTCGCTCGCCCTGCTGGCCGGCCTCGGTGTCGCCGTTCTGATCGGCCAGATAGAAGCCTCCGGCCATAGCCACCATCAGGCTGATCTCTCGGTGGTTCCCCCGTTCTATGGGCACGCCTTATGCCTTTTCGCGGCTTTGGGGTGGCTTTAAGGTCGCATTGGGCTGGCTTTTGGGTCGCAATCGGTTGGCTATGAACAGGCTTTGGGTTGGCTTTCAGGTGGCTTTGCTCCTATCAGGGGACAACCAGCCGCTCGCGCCGAGTGCCTGGAGGCATTTTGTCAATGACCCTGGCCTGGCGAGCAGACCCGAATAAAGGATTGCAATCTCATCAACCCCCTCTATCAGTTACTTCCAATGAACCACCGCCTGCTTTCCATTGTCGGCTTGGCCTGCCTGTATTGGGCCTGGGCTGGAAATGGCGGGGAGCCGAACGAGGAAACGAAATCACAGGCCGGCCAGGTGACGGCGCACTCGGGCGGCTTGCATGGGTATGTCGGCTTCGAGCACGAGCGGCCTCCACCGCAATCGGCCTACAACGCGGGCATGGGTTTTTATGCGGCAGTCTGGCAGCTTGTGGACCAGCCGCTGGCGGGATTTCAGATTGGCCTGCCCGGCTCCTGGATCATGCCGGACAACCACGACGACAAGGACCAACCGCTCGCGCCGGAGGGCACGCGGGCCCGGACCTGGCGGGAGCGAGGGCCGACCTGGAGCAGCGTTTTCCAAACGGTGGAAGGTGGACTGGGTTACTGGGCCGGCAACCACTTCCGCTACGGCCCGCCGAAGTTCAGCATGAACGCCACGCCGCAGTGTTACGACTACGAGGTCGGCTCGCCCGGCTGGTCCTTCTTCTATAGCAATGAAGCGCTGCCGGACAATCGCTTGAGTATTGCCCAACTGAGCAACCGGCTGCTGATTCCGCCCGACGCGCTGCCCTTCGAGGGGAATCCCAATGGCCAGTTCCTGGGCTACACGTGGATGGCCTTGCCCTTCACGGACGCCACCGCCGGCGACCCGCCCACCGGCGACCAGAGCTGGACCTGCTTCCTCAGCGCGGCCAATTTCAAAGGCCCCATCGCGTACTACATCCCGGAAACGTGGAGCAAGATCGGCAAGCTGTTCCACTATCCGTTCCTCTATGGACGGGGCCTGGACGCGCGCCCGGGCATCATGGGCGGCGGCGCGATGGAGATCAATACCGTGCCGCGGTTCGACAGCCGGGATGCGCAGGGGACGGTCTACTCGAAACTGCCAAAGCTCCGGTTCCCGGTGGATGCGGCGGGCCGGGCCGTGCTGGTGCAGGACGTGACCTACTACTCGAAGGCGGCGCTTTACGACCGCTTCAAGGCCTGGCGTGACGGCGGCCCTGCCTGCTCAGGACAATTCGACAGGCAGGGGGCCTGGAAACCCAAGTTGACCACGCATACGACGCGCTATGACCAGGACGGCAAGCAAATCACCGGCGTGGAGCGGGTCTTCGACACGCGGATATTCGAGGGCAATGTGTGGGGTTTGCAGTGGTTCACGAACGACCTCGGCCCGCAAGGGTCTGTTCCCCCAGTACTACAAGCATGTCGGAGACGAACGCGTGGCAGTGGCGGCGGCGGACGTGCCGGCGGAGACACGGCTGCCGGACGCAGAAGTTCACGCTGGCCAGGCCGGGCGCGCCCTACACTTCCCCGGACACCGGGGCCTGGAGCCAGCCCGGGCCCGAAGCGCGGACCGTTCACGGCCAAGCTGGCCGATGGTTCTGTGGTGACGTACTCGTGGTATCGCTTTGTTGATCAGCCGTCGTTTCAGCAGTACCACTGGAGCGAGGAGAAGAAGGCGAAGCTGCAGGCGTTCGTGGAGAAGCTCCACGCGACCTGGCCGATTGACCGGGACTACATGGCGCCGCCTGGACGGGGGAAACTGGCTGCGCTGGATCCAGCGCTGCTGGTGACGCCGCCCAAGGGCATGGAGGCGGGTTACGTGCCGATCGTGACGCGGCAGACGGCGCAATGACGCTCGGGCGCGGTAGAACACCCAACTGGCTTCCCAGGCTCAATGGCCGCTAAATCGGCAATACTCGTAGCCCAGCCGTAGTCTCGGGGTAGCCCAGGGGTAGCCTCAGGGGTAGCCTCGGGGTAGCCTCGGGGTAGCCTCAGGGTAGCCTCAGGGTAGCCTCAGGGTAGCCTCAGGGTGGCCTCCGGGTGCCTACCGGTTGGCCACCAGATAGCCTCGGGGTGGCTTCAGGGTAGCCTCGGGGTGGCTTGCGTTGACTTTCCGCGATTTCAGCTTTCAGCCTTTCAGTATTTCAGCTTTTGCCAAAGTGCGGCATTTGGCGGCTTTGCCCGGGGATCAAGTTAAGTTCGAGGTTCGAGGTTCGAGGTTCAAGGTTCAAGGTTCGGTGCTCAACATAAGCCATCGGAATCCAACTCGCCTCTCCCGTCTCCCTCGCGGTGGTCTGGGGGCGCCCTGGACAAACCCTGGTCCTACCCTGGTACCATAGACCCCCTTCCGGACCCCGTTTTTGATCAGGCACGCTTATCCAAGTCGTTTCCCTGCCGCTCCGCAACCGGGTCACGGTGTCCAGGCTTGGATGTTGGAGGTTGGATGTTCGATGTTGGATGTTCCGGTCTTCCCATCGTTCCCCAATGTTCTTCTTCTGCTGCTCGTGCTCAATTAGATGCTCGCCTTTGTACTCGACGAGCAAAACGCGCCCGTCGTTAAGCTCGGCGAAGAAATCGGCGTAAAATGTGCCGGTGGCCGTTGGCAACCCGAACATCCCGACCACGTTGCGCACCCATCGCTTGACCTGCGGGTGCATCTCGATCGCCTCGGGCGCACTCCTCTTCCTCCGGGTTGTCAAACTCCCCGACAAAGCCTTCACCGCAAAGGTGCTTGGGGAACTTGAACGCCCCATGATAAAAGGCCGTGGCCCGATAATTATCAGGATCAAAGGCGAATGCGTACTTGTAGCTCGTCTCCACGGCGGCGCTCTCACCAAAGAGCCGGAGCTGGTAGCCGGAATCGTAGGCCTTCTGCCGGTAAGCCTCGATCTTCTCCCGCAGCGCCTTCTCCAGCGCGAAGCGAACATGGAGGAGTGTGGGGACACTCAGCTTGCGACTGTTCACCAGCCAGCCAATCGTCTTGCGGATAAATTCCAGCAGGACTTCCGGCCGGATGCCTGGCTGCCTCAGCGACCGTTCCAATTGCCGGGATAACGCCAGGTCGGTCACATTCGTAGGCACGTCCTCGAATCCGAATGCCGCCTGGCTTCCCAAGTACTTCTCGACCAGCCGCTTGCCTTGCACGTCGATCAGGTACATGTCCGCGCGCTCTTCGATCCGGAACTCCGCCTCGCTCAGTTCCGCAGGATAATCCAGCAGGCTCCAACTATCGGGCGTCAGGAAGTGCTCATCGTTGACCGGCTCAAGCTCCCCGTCCACCCAGACGCACAATTGCGGCACACGCATTATGCTCGGCTTGGGTTCCGGCTTGACCAGAATCTGCTCCCGGCGCGCGGCCAGCGAACGGCGCACTGCCTCCCGATCGCTCTCGGGCATCGCCGCGACGAGCTTGGCTTCCGCTTCCACGGACAGGACTGTCTTGTACGTGACCTCAAATCCGCCGGTGTTGTTCGTCGTCACCGTCACCTGCGACCGAATCTCCTCCGGCAAGCCATAGAATTGCGGCGCTTCCCGGAGCACCCACGTCAATTGTTGCGGGACGGATATCTTCCGGGAACAGCGTCGGCTGTTCCTTCGGCTGGACGTATTTCGCGGCTTCCACCTCATCAAAGCCCATGTTCACCAGCCGGTCGTGCATCTGGTTGATGGCCAGCGGCCAGCTCGTTTTCGCCACGTGCGCGTAGGCCCGGTTCAACTCATCATGCGCCCGCCGCTTCGCATACGGCATTCGCAGCACGCGCCCGAGCAACTGCTCCACGTCCTTCTTGCTGTGCACCGTCGCCAGCGAGCAAAACACATAGGCAAACGAGCAATCCCAGCCTTCCTTCAACGCCTACACCGTGATGACGAATTCCACCTTGCACGCCGGGTCAAGCAGGTTGATGCCGTCCAATTAAGCAAGACCAACCTCTCAAATTGAAACTGGCAATCGTCACCCGAACTCACTAGCTTGTCGAGAAATCGCTGAGCGCCTTGCTATGCTGACACGACTACGAATTCGCAATTTTAAAAGGTTCGGCGAAGCCGACATCGAACTGGGCCAATCGGTTGTCTTTATCGGCCCAAACAACTCCGGCAAGACCACCGCGCTCCAAGCCTTGGCGTTCTGGGATGCCGGGCTGCAAAAGTGGAACGAGCGCCGCGAGGGTAAGACTTCTCCCGAGAAACGCCCTGGGGTGACCATCAACCGCCGTGACCTCATCGCCATCCCGATTCCCGATGCGAACCTCCTTTGGCATAACCTCCATGTCCGCGACGTCCGGCGCGTAGACGGCAAGCAGGACACGCAGAACATTTTTATCGAAATCATTGTGGACGGCCTTACATGGCGGCAAAGCCTGGGCGTGTGGGTTCGAGTTCTATTACGCAAACGAAGAGTCATTTTATTGCCGCCCCCTGCGGCTCAGTGAAGATAAGTAGCCGCAGCGAATGCCGGTGCCTGCCGAGGCCGGTGAAACGCGATTCGGTTTTCTTCCTCCCATGTCGGGTCTTGCGGCGACTGAACCAAAATGGGAGAGCGGTCGTATCAACGTGCTGCTGGGCGAAGGGCAAACGGCGCAGGTCTTGAGCAACCTCTGCCATCAGATTTACGAGCAACCTGAACCAAAATCCGCCTGGAAGGAGGTTTACCGTCACATCGAATCCCTGTTTGGCGCCCAACTTCAGCCGCCGCAGTTCATAAAAGAGCGTGGTGAAATTACCATGACCTATCGGGATCGCTCCGGTTGCCTCCTTGACCTGTCCTGCGCCGGGCGCGGCTTGCAGCAAACCCTCTTGCTCCTCGCTCACTTCTACGCCAATCCCAAAACGGTTCTGCTGCTCGACGAGCCCGACGCCCACCTCGAGGTCCTGCGCCAGCGGCAGATTTACCAACTCCTCACCGACGTCGCTTCGCAGCAGGGCTCCCAGGTTATCGCGGCCAGCCATTCCGAAGTCGTGCTCAATGAAGCGGCCAACCGGGATGTGGTGATCGCCTTCGTCGGAAAGCCCCACCGCATGGATGACCGCGGCCAACAGGTCGTCAAGGCCCTGACGGACATTGGCTTCGACCACTACTACCAGGCCGACCTGAAAGGCTGGGTGCTCTATCTGGAAGGCTCCACGGATTTGGCCATCCTGCGCGCCTTTGCCCGCATCCTGGGCCACCCGGCGGCCCAGGAACTGGAGCGGCCTTTCGTCCATTACCTCACGACGAACCTGCCCAGCCGCGCCCGGGAACACTTCTTTGCCTTGCAGGAAGCCCGCGCCGACCTCGTTGGCGTCGCGCTGTTTGACCGCATCGAAAAACCGCTGCAATCCGGCACGCCCCTCACCGAAATGATGTGGCAAAAGCGCGAGATCGAGAACTACCTCTGCCAGGAGGACGTCCTGGTCGCTTACGCGCGTCACGACCAACCGGACGATCTTTTCGGAAGAGCCGAGGCCGCTCGCCGGGAACAAGTCATGCGCGAGTGCATCGCCGAAGTTACCGCCGCGCTCGCAACCTTGAACCAGCCCAGCCCGTGGTCGGACGACATCAAGGCCAGCGACGAATTCCTCAATCCTGTCTTCGAGCGGTTCTTCAAGAACTTGGGCCTGCCCAACCTGCTCCGAAAGACCGATTACCACGTCCTCGCCGGCCTGGTTCCCAAGGACAAGCTGGCCCAGAGGTCACGACCAAGTTGGACGCCATCCTGGCCGTCGCCAAGAAGGCCAGACCCAATGGCGAATAAGCGAGAGCCACGTCGAATGCTCCAGATTGTCGTCGTAGTGCTCGAATGCGCTCTGCGTGTTATACGGCGGGTCAATAGCGATGCACTTGACGCGCCCGGCGTAATACGACAGCAGGGCCTTGAGCGCGTCGAGGTTGTCCCCTGAATGAGCAGGTTCCCGCGGCTGCCCTAGCCACCTCGGGCCCTCCGCATTCGGGCTTCCGGGTTTCGGCCCTCTTTCGGACTTCGGACTTACCCGCGCCCCGCCTCTTCCCGCTTATGCCAGTTCAGCGTCGGCATCTGGTCTCGTTTCTCGTCGTGGCCGCATGTTAGGAAGTCCCCGGCACAATTCAAACATTATAGCTGCGCTGGTCGCAAGCTCAGGCCTGCTCTTGGAAGGGGGTTGGTCACCTGGTGCGGGCTGGACGCACCCGAGGCGAAACCCGGCCAGAACATTCATTTGCAGCACGCAGCCGCATACGCAGTTCAAACACTTCCGACCCCGTTCCGTGTCTTATCAGCTTATCCGTTTCAATATCAATCTCCGCTCCATTGGTAATCGTAGCCAGCAGGAGGATCGTAGCAGCACGACGTAGTGCTGAAGTTCGAGTTCCAATAGATTTTGACATAGCTAATGTGCCCATCTACGAAACCGACGAAGTTCTTGGCATCGTTAACCCCGTTCTGCGTGGAAGGCAGTTTCTGTGGTTGATGCCAGGACCAAGGGAAGATCGCCGGGAATTCCGCAAGGAGAACCGTTTTGACCGGGTTTCTTATCGAGGGTTGTTTCCGCCCAAAAACGCCAGGAAAAGAAGTCTCGTTTAGGTAAGCGGGCGGCGGGTTGTAGGGGCTGCCGTTCGCGCCATTAAATCCATAACTCGAATAATCGGAATCGGATTGGTCGTGCAAGCTCCGGGCCTCATACCCCATGCTGGGGACATCATAGTAGAAGGTGTCCGCCGGGCAAGCGAACACCTTGTCCTGCGGCGACGATGCCCCGTGGAGTCCAACATATTGTTTTACCAGCCGCTTGTAGAAGATTGCCCAGTGATTGGTTTCTATATCCCAGCCGGTCACATTCGGCGCGGCAGGCAAGGTGCTGGCGTTATCTGCGGCATATTGGTGGATGCCGAGGCTGATCTGCCGCAAATTGTTCATGCAATTCGTCCGCCGCGCCGCCGCTTTTGCGCGAGACAAAGCCGGCAACAACAATGCCGCGAGAATGGCGATGATGGCGATGACCACCAGCAGTTCGACTAAAGTAAAGGCCATACTGCGGCGATGGCCCGGCGGAGGGCTTTTGGAGCGGTCAACAGGCCTCGGCGTTGCCGCTAAGGCGGTCTTCGTTTTCATTCAATGTTGCGGACTTACCACATTAGTAATACGCAAGCGAGCCGGAAAGGGTTACCGCGAACGGCCCACGTGAAAGGCCCTTCTGGGGTTCCTTGTAACCAAAGAGCTTCAAGCACCGTAAAGTCTCGTGAACGCCGAGCGATGACTGGGCGGGTAGAACGGTGAGAGAATATCACTGAAACGGGAAACCGTTTCCTTGTATTGTATGAGAATGATGAATAGATGTTGCCGTGGTTTCATAGTGTCCCTGGCTCTGCTGCTGGCTGGGGGATGTGCGAAGAATCCGGAACCGGTCGTTCGGCAGCGCGCACAGGCCTTCACGCAGCTTCTCACGAAGGACAATTTCGAGGAAGCGGTCGCGTATTTTGACCCGGACATCGTGACCCGCAGCGGGAGCGTTGCTCTGACCGAAGCGTTCAAGTCGATTATGAGCGCAGGAAAGAGCATCAACGAAGCCGCTGGTCGGCAATCCGCCGGGTTCGAGATTCGGACGGTCAGTTTTTATGCCGACAAGACCCAGGCCAGCGTGCATCTCCTGTTTTTCACGACCGATGCCAGTGGGTCTGACCGGCGGTCGTTCCCGACTGACCAGAAGTGGGTGCTGAAGAACAAGATCTGGTACGCCACACAATAGAACAAGAACTGGGGGCACATCTTGCCGGTGTCGCCCAGTTCTCACCATTGACATTCTTGGCGCAAGCTGAGATCCGTTTGCCGTAAAGGAAACGGGGGCAGAGGAGAGTATTTCCGGCGCCTTTCAGAATAGGCATAACCCGCTGCAAACAGGGAGGAACCGGTGCAAGTGACAGATTCTGTCCACCTATACAGGGTGAATGGAAGGTCGTTCGGGTGCTCTGGCTGGGTTTGCCGTCCTGCCAAAAGTGTTTCCCTAAAGCCACCCGGCCCAGGTTGTCGCACGCCCAGCTCATAATTTGGCAGAGCCGAATCTTTATTGAGAACCTCGCCAGGCTTGTTCGGCGTGAGATGTGACTAGCTAGCAACGGTCATTTGATGCCGTAGCGTTTTTTGACTTCAGCGTGGGTGAGGCGCGGTTTGCCTTCGTCGCGCACGCGGGCTTCGGTCAGATCAAGATAATCGTTCAAGTCCTCCAGTTCCTCGCGCAGCGTGGCGATTTGCTCGCGCTTCCGATGGATTGAGCGCACCACGGTTCTTTCTGCGGTCTTAGTCATAGACATCTTTTCGATTACCGATTCTGCGGATCACAATAACACGACCCTCCACATCAAACAAGATGCGATAGTCGCCCATGCGCAGGCGATACATGGCCTCGGCTTCGTGCAGTCGTTTGATGTCGCCGTGCAAGCCGAGCTGGAGGCGTTCTATCTTGCGCAGCACCTGTGCGCGTTCGCGGGCCGGCAGGCCGTCGAGGTCCTCCAGCGCCGAAGCGCCGTATTCAATTTGGAAACGATGACCGTTCATATTGCGCCGTCAGTCCTGGAATTCGGAATACATTCCTGTTCTCCGCCCCGGCCAGCCGTCCTCCGATTGCCGATGTCGGCAACGGCGTGTTCAAACGGTTGGCCGGCGGCGGGTGTACCGTGGCATTTGCCCGAAGCCACCTGGCCCAGGCTATCGTACGCCCAGTTCATAATCTGGCACAGCCGACTCTCCATTCAGAACCTCTCCAGGCTCGTTCGGCGTGAGTTTGGCCTTCCCAATCCCAGCTTCTGTGTCACCGAACGCCGGCAGTATGTTCCCGGCGCCCCGAGTTAGTCAACCGGCTTTAACCCGATCCCCTAAGTGGAAACCACGAAATACACGAAATACACCAAAGGGACTGGCTGCAAGCAGACCAGGGGCTACACCAAATCCCCCGCGGCTGTTGGCGGCTATGGAACCCCGTCTTTCGTGTGGTTCGTGCCGGTGTCTCACTATTGATACTTTTGGCGCGAGTTGAGATCCGTTTGCCGTAACCGAAACGGGAGCAGAGCAGAGTATTGCCGGTCCCGGTCAGAACAGGCATAAACCACTGCAAACAGCGAGGAACCGGTGCAAGTGCCAGATTCTGTCCACCTATAAGAGGGAAGGCAGTCAACGCAAAGACGCAGGGGGGGCACAGCCGCTACCAAAGAGACAGAATCAAGGCAGGACAGAATCATGGGGATTTGCCCAGGCTTTTCCGCTCGGTGCATGATTCTGTCCCGCGATGATTCTATCTCTGTGCCTGGCGAAGGTCATCGAGGGTCGGGCTCAAAAGGATGTGAGGAGGAATGCCGAGAAAGAGTCCGTACCGGAATCCTGAGTGATCGCACTGCGGCCGCCGACCGGTTGCGTTTGCGCTCTGAAACCATGCCGACCGGTGAGTGGTCGAGTATTGGGTGACCTACGAATCAGCTCATTGATGGCGGCCCCTCCGTGACTCCCGAATTGCCAACGGACATTGCGGGGCCGCCCTTCGGTGCAGCGCCTTCGGCGTTGGAGCGTTCCGGAGGGCTGGCGCCTTGGCCGTCCCCTTGCGGTGTGGCGTGCGCACGCTTCAAGGCCTGGAGTTCATTGCGCAGAATGGCATACTTCCATTCCCGTCCCGTTCTGGTTTTCAGTCCGCGCTTATTCAGGAGCTCGACGATCCGCGGCATCTTCGTGCCTCTCTGGATTTCCTCGAGGGCGAGGCGCAGACCCGTCTGGAACTGTTCCTGGTTAGCCACCTTCACAGGAAGCGACACGATCACGGGGTCCGGCGGTCTGAAAGCGGGCCTGGGCTGTGCCATTTCGAGGGCTTTGGCTTGGCGCTTGGCTTCCATGTCGGCATACACCGGGCAGTCGGGCCGGCAATGCGCCCGGAACGGGTTGTTCGCACCGTGACAGATGAACGGAACCGCGGATCGGTAGATGTAACGGAGGTTGGATTTCGTGCTGTGCCGCACGGCCGCCGGGGTCCTTCTGGAAATCGCTACGAGCCGGGTGGCACAGTAGTCAACCAGCCACGCGCTCGCTTCCTCTTCACTCAGCCCGGCGTGCCTGGACCAGGCGGCCAGGTACTGGGTGATGTCTTGGCGTTGCGGCGTCCCCTCGCCGGCGGCGAAGCGCGCCAGGTCAAGGCCATGCTCGACCAAATCCCGAATGCAAAGGTACAGCGTGTCCTTGCCTCGGTCGCCCAGCAGCGTGTCCAGCACGTTCAGAAAGGTTGTTCCTTCGTTCAGCATGTTCGTCCTTGAGTATATGTTTGAAACGCCGAACCGTAAAGATGAACCACAGGTGCCCGTGATGGGATCGCCCATGAGAAGGTCATGTTTTCACCGGATGCTGTTCGCTCCAGTGAGCGATTCGCCCGCGCAGTGCCAGGTATAAGCGGGCGCGCCAAAAGCAAATCCTATCCGCTAGGGCGCCGGCTTGGTTTTCAGCGTCCGGGCTTGATTCCGACTTCGTTTCAGCCCCGCCGCAAAAGCTCAAGATATGCCGCCCGAACCCGGTTCACCAGTCCACCGTGCCGGATTTGCGCGCGGCTATTTGCCGAGGAACCGCGCTACTGCGCCGGCGCGGGAACGGACGTGCAGCTTGTCGTAGATGTTGCGCAAGTGCGTCTCCACCGTCAGCGGGCTGATGGCCAGCGCCTCGGCGACCTCTTTCGTCCGGTAGCCCTTGGCGATCAGGCGCAGGATTTCCTCCTCGCGCGGCGTGAGGTTCTCCTCCTCCCGCAAGGCCGGACCCTGCCGGTGAAATGACTGCACCAGCATGCGGGCGATCTGGCTGGACATAGGGGAGCCGCCGCGCCGCACTTCTTCGATGGCCGCGAGAATCCCCGCTGGCGGCACGTTCTTGACGAGGTAGCCTGTGGCGCCCGCCGCCAGGGACTCAAAGACCCGGCGGCTGTCCACCTCGATGGTCAGCATCACGATCTGCGCTTCTGGAAGCCGCGCCTTGAGTTGCGGCACGCATTCGATCCCTGATTGGCCGGGCAGGTTGATGTCCATCAGCACCACCTCCGGCTGCAGCGGTGGGAGTTGCCGGAGCGCTTCCTCGGCGCTGGCACAGGCGCAGACGCAGGCAAAGCCCGACGAGGCATCAAGGATTGCGGCCAATCCCTCGCGCATGGCAGCGGTGTCCTCGACAATGGCAACCCGGATGGTGTGCGGGGCAGTGGGCATGGTGGCAGTCAATTAAGGCGACGCAAGGGGACGTGAACCGTGATGCGGGTGCCTAGCCCCAGCTTCGCTGTGAAGGGTGAAGTCTCCGCCGAGGGCCGTCACGCGGCGGCGCATGTTCGCCAAGCCTCGGCCGCCGCCGTTGCCGGCCGCGCGGTGGGCCGGGCGGGGATCCAGCGCGGCGGGTCCGGAGGCTGGGGGCGCTTGCCCCGGCGGAAATCCCCGCCCGTTGTCGGCGATGGTCAGGCTCAAGGCGTTGGCCCCGACGTCCAGCCCGATGCGCACTTCGCTGGCGACGGCGTGCCGGGCGGTGTTGTTCAGCGCTTCCTTGACCACGAGCATCAGGTGGTGGCGGGCCTCGGCGGACAATTGGCGCTCCGGCAGTTCTTCGGGCAGGTCCAGGCGGCAGCGCAAGCCCGCCGTCCGCAGGAAGCCCTCCGCAAAGTCGCTGACGTAGGCGCAGAAGCTCTCCAGCGTGTCGCACTGGGGATTCAGGGACCAGACTACGTCGCGCATCCGCTCCGCCATGGCCCGCGCCGCTTGCGCGATGGCCTGGAGATGGAGTTGGGCCGCGTCCGGCCGGTCCAGCTCCTTGCGGGCCACCTCGATCTGCATGGCGATGCCCGTTAGGTTGGCGCCCAGGTCGTCGTGCAGGTCTTTCGCAATGCGCCCGCGCTCCTCCTGCAACGCCCGTTCCTGCTCCAGACGCCGCAGGCGCGAACGGACGCGCAGCCGCCGGAAGTGCCAGCCGCCCAGCCCCGAGGCCATGGTCAGCGCGCAGACAACGCTGAACGGCCAGGTTTGATAGAAGTGCGGGGCCAGGTAAAAGGCGAATTGCGCTGGCGCCTGGCTCCAGCAGCCGTGGCGGTTGCAGGCCGTGACGCAAAAACGGTAGTTGCCCGGACGCAAGTTGGTGTAGAGCGCCACGCGTCGCGTCCGGGCCTCGTGCCAATCCTGCTCGTGCCCTTCGAGCCGGTAGCGGAAACGCGCCTGCTCGGCGTCCACGAACGTGGTGGCCGTGTAGCGGATTTCCAGCACGCGCGCCCGGCCCGGCGGCAAACGGATCGGCGCTGGGGCTTGCCTGGCCGCCGGCGGCAAACCCGATGTGCGGCTTTCGGCCTTCGGATTTAGGATTTTCGGACTTGCCGCCGCCGCCGCCATCCTTGAACACCGTCTCGTCGTCGACCCGCACCTCTTCGATGACGACGCCCGGCGGCACTTGGTTGTCGCGCAGCTTGGCAGGATGAAGGATCGCGACGCCACGGGTCGTGGGGAACCAAAGTTCGCCGTTGGGCATGGCCGCGGCATTCGGTTGCTCGTCGCCATTGCCCTCGGCGCTGGCCATGCCGTCGTCCTCGCCATAGCTCACGCACGACAGCAGCGCCTGGCGGCCGTCGGCCACCGCGTCCAGGTCGGCCCGGGTCACGCGCCAGATGCCGCGATTGCCGTAGCTCCAGTAGCGGCCCTGGCCGTCGGCCAGCAGGCAGTACGCAAGATTGTCATACAGCCCCTCGCGCGCCGTCACGGAGCGCACTTCGCCGCCGCGAATGCGGTTCAACCCGCGCGGCGTCCCCACCCAGACAGTGCCATCCGGCTCGGCGCGCAGCGGCCAGGCTTCCCGGCTCAGCAAGCCTTCCCGGGGTGTGCAGGCGCGAAAGCGGCCTTCGCGCAGTTGGTTCACCCCGCCCCGCTCCGTGCCCGCCCAAATGCTTCCGTCCGGCCCTTCCACCAGACCGAAGACATGGGAGTCCGACAGACCATCGTTGGTGGTCCAGAGCTTGAATTGCCCGTGCCGACGTTCCAATAAACCGCAGGGCGTGCCCACCCAGAGCGTGCCCTGACGATCTTCCAATAGGGATGTCACCAGCGGCCGCCCGTGGCCGTCGAGCGGCGGGAGTTTAACCTGGTCAAAGACGCCGTCGCGCAGTGTCCACAAACCCCGGTCCAGACCAGCCCAGACGATGCCGGACCGGTCCTCCAGGACCATGCGGGTGCGCAGGGTGTAGCCGTCGCGTTGCCGGGCCGCCGTATTCGTGAAGACCTTGAACTCGCCGTTTTGGAAGCGGACCAGTCCGCAGGTCGTGGCCAGCCACACCCGCCCTTCGCCGCCCAGCGCCACGGAATACACCTCGCCCTCCGTCGAATACGATCCCGTCAGCAGCGTGACCAACGGCCGCGGCTGCACGCGGGCCAGGCCGCCGCTGCCGGTGCCGACCCACACGTTGCCTTCGCGATCAGGGAACAGGCAGCGGACGTCGTCCGGGTTGGAGAGGCCGGAGGCGCGATCAAATTGGGTGAACTGCCGGGCATCAAAGCGGTGCAATTGCACCGGCCCTTCCGTAACGATCCACACGTTTCCTTGCGTGTCCCCCGCCAAAGACTTCACCGGTTGCGCGCCCCAGGCGTTAGTTGCCGGGAAGCGCGTCAGCTTGCCGCCCGCCCAGCGCAGCAACTCGCCCGGCCGTCCGAGCCAAAGCCGCCCGGCCCCGTCTTCCAGCAGCCCTCCGATGTCGTCCGCCGCCAGTCCGACCACATTCGTCAGGTTCACGGTGGCGCCGGTGTGAGGATCCAGCCGCAGCCACCACCAGTTGGACGGCGGCAAATGGACCCGCATCCACAACCGCCCCTGCGCATCCTCGCGCAGATCGTCCACTTCGCCGGGCAGGCGGTGAACGTCATCCTGGAGGTGGAACGTTACGGGTGACCCGGCCGGCCTCCAGATGCAGGACGCCATCGGTCCTGGCCACCCAAAGGCCGCCCACTCGGCTGGCGCAGATTGTCTGGAGCGTTCCGCTGAGCGGCGCCGCCGGCAGCGTCAACCGCGTGAACACGCCCCGATCCAGGCAGGCCAGGGTGGTGCCCGACTGGAGCCAGAGCCGGCCATCCGCATCTTCTGCCAGGCTCCGCACATCAAGCGCCTCGGGGGCCAGGTCGCCCAACTCGTTGGCGAAGGTCGTGAAATTCAGGCCATCGAAGCGGACCAAGCCGTAGCGGGTGCCGCCCCAGAGGTAACCGTCGCGGGTCTGGAGGACGCAGCTCACGGTGTTTTGCGGGAGGCCCTGTTCGCTCGTCCAGCAACTGACGCGGTATTGGCCGGTGGCGACGGGCGCAGGTGGCAAAGCGCCGTCTGCCGGCGCCCAGCCTCCCAAGGCCAAGGCCAGCGTGAGCCCGCATAATGATTGTCGCGTCACCATCGCCATCTTCCTGCTAGTGCTTAGTTGCGTAATTAACCGATACAAGGGCCGCCGCGTGAGGGCACGCGGCCTACAACGCCCTGTAGGCCGCGTGCCCTCACGCGGCGACTATCGCTAATCTCTGCAATCAGGCACTAGCCTGCCCGCCCCGGGCGGGTTTGTCACAGCGAAACCAACCTCGCCGGCACCGGCGGGCGTATCTCGGCACCACCACCGGCGCGCGGACATTCCTGTCCGCAGCAGGCTCCGAAAAGCAACACGCTCCGACCGGTTCCCAAGCCATTCTCCCCATCGAACATTGCTGCGGACAGGAATGTCCGCGCGCCGCCCGGGTGGGGGTGCCCACGCGCGCCCGGCACCGGCCGGTTCGCTGCGCGGCATCGAGTCCGCCAAGGCCGGAATTCCGCGCGGAATGAAAAGGGGCGGAGGCTGTCAGCCTCCGCCCCAGCCCGCCCCCCCCAGCGCGTCACGGCGTTGGCACCGTGCGATAAAACCGCTTCGGCTGCTCCGGCGAAGCGTAGTCAATGATCACCGTCGGGTTAGTGACGATGGTCACGCTTTGCAGCGGTTCCCATGCGACCGGCGCGGTGAGATTCGTGGTGTACTGCACCGCGCAGTTGCTCCCGGCCGGGCCATACACGTTCACGCCGGCATACATCTTCAGCGCGTCCAGCCAAAGACCGGCGGTCGCGCTCCAGTTCGTGCCGGCGATGTTCCAGACCTGCACCTGGTAACTTCCCAGCCAGGCAGTGGTCGTGGCGGGAATGGAGAAGCTTGCGCCGTTAGCCCCGCCGATCGCGCTGCCGTTCAGATACCACTGATAGTTCATCGGCGTCGAACCCGTGGCCGTCACGGTGAAGGTCGTTGAGGCGCCCACGCCCACGACTTGCGTGGCGGGTTGCTGAGTGAAACTCGGCGGCGTGGGCAACGAGAGGTTCGCATTGCTGCTGGTGGCTATGCCAACGACGTTCGTGACCACGCAGCGGTAATCGGCCACGTCTGACGCCTGTATGCTCGTGATCGTCATATCGGGCGTGGTGGCGCCGCTGATGCGCCCTCCATTGGCCAGGTTTAGACCGCCCTTTTGCCAATTATAAGTTAGCGGAGCGCTGCCGGTGGCGGTGACGTGGAACATGGCCGTGGCGCCCGCGGGTAGGAACAAGTTGGTCGGCTGGCTGGTGATCGTCGGTGAGATCAGCACCGTAAGCGTGGCCAACCGGCTGGTGACGGAGCCGTAGTCGTTGGATACAACCACATTGTAGTTTGCGGCCGCGTCACCAGGCTGGACGGGATTCAAGGTGAGAAAGGCGTTGGTTTGGCCAGGGAGGTTGCTCGTGCCTTTGCGCCATTGATAAGTGAGGGGCAAAGGGCTGGCGGCGACGGTGAAAGTGGCGCTTCCACCTTGCTCGGCGACACATCCGCCGGGGTGTTCGTGTCCAAGATGGGTGGCTTGGCAAACGGGTCGTTTGTCAGATACGGTTTGAGGATAACCTGGCCAACGCTGGCGTTGTCCTGACTGTCGTAGATCTTCGTCAGGTCACGCACGTTGTTGGTCAATTCGGTGGTCGTCGGCTCGCCCCAATAGTTATTGGTCGCAATGATGGCTGCGGTTCCGTCGTTATAGACTTCATAAGCAGAGTTCCCGGTGATCTTGTTTCCTGAAATGTTGGTGACATTCTGGCCAGAGGTATTGCTGTCAAAATAGATTCCTTGCTGGTTGCCAACAATGATGTTTCCTCTGCACTCTCCAATCGGTCCAAACCAACCGGCGAATGCCACCCCAATACCATTGACGTTGTCTCGAATGACAGAGTTCAGGACTACCGGTCTTGCTCCATAACTGAAGAATCCGTTACCATTTCCGATCACGACGCTATTGGACATGATCTGTCCCTCAACACCGATGCCACTGTTGTAGGCAGAGTAGCAGTCTCGAACCACCTGCGTTCCGTTCCAGTTTCCACTACGCCGCAGCCCGTGGCCATTGTTGTTCGTCATGGTACACGCTATGATGAGCCCGGAATGGAAGGCGATTCCATTGTCACCCTGGCCTTGGAAATTGCCACTTCCGTTACGACTGAAGTCGCTGTGGCTTACGATCGTCTCATCAGACCCACCGATCGAGGCACCCACCGAAGTGTTACTTCGACAGACCAGGGAGTCAAAGAATCCGCCCGCAGCCGACAAGCCCAAGCCGTTGTAGGCTGCTACGCAGTTTGTCATTGTGACAGCCCCTGATAGCTGGAATCCGTACACTTTGTTGGAATCGCTTTTGCTATTTTAGCAAAGAGAGGCTGTTGGCTGTTGAGTGGATTCCCGCCGCCGCCTGGCCAAACGCGACACATGAAAGCAGCGAAGCGGGCACGGAAATGTCGGCACCGTAGTCTAAGTTCGTTTGCGAAGACGCAGTATCCGATGCTCAGAGAGCCACCCGATTCGATACTCAGGCCTTTGGTTGCATACTCAAACCTGCAGTGCTGGATGGTTGAAAGACCGTTTGTGCCTGAGTTGATGCGCACTCCGAACCAGTCTCCCGGCAAGGTGGGCGGATGGAGCGGAGACGAAGTGAACACGATGGGATTATTGGACGTTCCGGCAGCGTTCATGATTCCCCGATCGATGATCAGCTCGATGCGGGAGGTGTTAAGCCCGCCGGCTTGGTCGTCATACTTGTCCCAGCAAGCGACGAGGGTGCCTGGCAGGATGGTGAGGGTGACGTTGTTGGGCACGGTCACGTCGCCCGTGAGGGTGACGGTGCCGGACCACGTTTCGTTGCCGGGCATGATGCCGGAGGTCGTGATGCCATGAGCGGATTGCGCCGCCGTGAATAACGCCAAGCCTAGTGCGGCCAAGCCCGCGAAGTGGGGTCGTGTTTGCATGATGTCGGTCGTTGTGCCTCCGCCCAAGCCGCCAGCCGACGCCGCGACGGGCGGCGTCCTTCCCGGGCCTTTCAGCGCGCATTCTCCCGCGCTGTCGGCGGCCGGAACATCCCTGGCGGCATCGAAACGAAACTGCACTCGTCTCCAGTTTGTCTGCTCCCCGGCCGGTCGCCTATACCTAAAAACCAGTAGAAGCGGCAGAAAAATGGGTCCAAAACGGAGCCTTCTACTGGTTTTCCGGTAGGGCGCGGCCCGCGCAGCGCACTTAACCAGGTCAGCCATAGGTTCGCTCACGAAGGAAGAGTGCAGGAGGCAGACCCCTTACGGCAGATACAGCGCCCGATAGAACCGCGAGCGGTTGCTCACCACGTTGGTGTCACTAAACGTGAAGGGCGCGTTGTTGGTCAGCAGCCAGTTCCAGTCCGTCAAGTTGGTCGCCCATTGGATGGCATAGCGATCGCCCGGCACGCCCGCGATGCTGATTTGCACGCTATTTCCCACCGCCGACACCCCCATACTCGCCGCCGCTGGCGTCGCATGGACGGTCAACACTGCATTGCTACTGACGGCTGTGCCAAGAGTGTTGGCGACCACCACGTTATACACCCCGGAATCGGTCAAACGCGCAGCCGGAATGGTGTAGTTGCTTTCGGTGGCATTCGCGATGTTGGTGCCGTTGAAATACCACTGGTAAGTTGGCGCGGGCATGCCAGTCGCCGTCACGCTGAACACCGCCATGCTTCCGGTCTGCACGTCCAGACTCTGAGGCTGACTGGTAATCGCGGGCGCCATCATCATGGTCACCACTGCTACCTGGCTGGTTACGGCGCCGGCGGTGTTGGACACCACCACATCGTAGTCACCCGCATCCGCCGGCTGGAAGTTCGCCCGCACCAGCACCTGCGAGGTCGCGCCCAAGAGATTCGTTCCGTCCTTCCGCCACTGATACACGGGCGCTGGCGCGCCCACCGCTTCCGCATAGAGCACCAAATCCGCCCCCACCGCCGCCGGTTGGCTCAACGGCTGCACAGTGATGGCCGGCGCCGCCGGGTTGGGCATCAGGCTCAAGTCAATCACCACATTCGTGTTGCCGGTGACGGCAACCGCGAAACCATCCACACTCCCCGCACCGTCCAGCAAGTTGGTCCCGGACATGCCGCTGACCTGGTAGGTGAGGGTAGCGCGCTTCGTTGGTGAACGGCCCCCATTTCAAGGTCCGGCTGTCCACGCTCCAAGTTGCCACGGGTGAGATGTTGAATGGTGTAATCCCGTACGGCACCGACTCCACCACCGTGTAGGTGCTCACGCTGCCGATGGGCGTTGCCGTGAGCTTGGCCTGCGGGGCGTAGCCCGGGCTGTTCGTGATGCTGCGTGTGACCGTCAGGCCGGTGGCGCTGGCGGGCGGCTGATAATACCCGACCGTCGCGTCGCTGGCAGCGTAGCCGGACAGAAAAGCCCGCACCCGCAACGTCGTGAGGTTGGAGAAGGTCATTGGGCTGGCATACAGCGGCGAATTCGTCGTCGGCACCGTGCCGTCCACCGTGTAACGCAAGGCGGCCCCCCCGACCGCGCACGTCGCGGCCACAGCCACCGGCAGAGTAACGCTGTTGCCGGGCGTCAGCACTGGCGTGGGCAACTTCGTTGGTTGCACTGGCAGCGAAACATCGCCGCTGCTGCTCGTCACCACCAGATTTCTTTGCCCCGTCACTGCCCAGGGATAACCGTCCACGCTGCCCTGTCCGTCACAGACAAACGCCCCCGCCATGCCGGAGAGCTGATAATTCATCACCACCGATTGATTGGTGAACGGCCCCCATTTCAACGTCTGGTTGGTCGGATTCCAGACCGCGTCTTGGGTTATATTTGAAGGCATTAAGCCAAGCGGCACCGTTTCGGTCACCGTGTAACACCGCACACTGCCATGCGGCGTGGCGGTCAGGGTGACTTGCGGCGTGGCGTTCGTGTTTGATGGAATCGTTCGCACCACATCCACCGACGTGCCCGCGTCGTTTGTCAACGCGCCGTAATAGCCCACCACCGCATCGCTCGGCAGCCAGCCGGATAGAAACGCCCGCGCCCGCAGCGTCGTGGAGCTGGTGAAGTTCAAGGTCGTGGCATATAGCGGCGAATTCGTCGTCGGCGTCGTGCCGTCCGTGGTGTAATAGATGGCCACTCCTGTCACCGCGTTCGTGATTACCACATGCGCCGGCACCGTCGCACTCAAGGCCGGCGTCAGCACTGGCGCGGGAAGGCGCGACGGGCTTACCGGTATGACCAGGCTACTTCCCGCATCGGCCACCACCAGGTTGGTTGACCCCATATCCACCCCTGCGCCATCCCGGCTCCAGCGCCCGCTTACCGTATAGCTTCCGGCTGCACCAGTCGCCTGGTAGGAGAACGTCTGCGAGTTCGTATTCAAATACGGCCCCCACCTAACTATGCCGTTGCTCCACACCCCATCCCCGCTCACATTCGATATCACCAGATTGCCGGGGACGGTTTCTTCAAACGCCTGACAGACCGAGCCGGTGCCCGGAGTGAAGGCGATGTTCATTACCGGCGCCCAGGCCACGTTGGTGGTCACCGACCGGCTGGATACCGCCGTACCGATGGTCGGCGGGGCGGCAAAATAAGCCACTGCCGCCACGCTGGGCTGCAAACCGCCCAGGAAGGCCCGGGCCCGCACCACCGCCGCGTTCGTCAAAGACACCGGCCCCGTGTAAAGCGGGGACGACGTGGTCGGCAGCGTGCCGTCCAGCGTGTAATAGATCGCCGCGCCGGCTGTTGCGCAGGTAATCACCACGCTCAGCGGTGCCGCCGCGTTGTCGGGCGTGATCGTGATTTCGTCCAGGCTCGCTAGCCCTGAACCGGAGGACTCGAAGCGGATCGTGTTGGCGACACCGGGGTTGAGCGTGATCCGATTGGTTTGCGAAGTCCAGTTCGTCCAGGTCGTGGTGGTGCTGAACGTGATCGTATTGGTGACACCGTTGACGATAACTCGACCGGTGCGTGCGGAGGCCCCCAGCGCAAAGCGGACTGAGAGCGTCGCCGCGCCACCCATGCCGCCGTTGACGCCATCGTATTGGAGGTATCCGCCCGTGGACGGGAAGCCCGCGAAGCCCGTGCCGTTGAACCCGGCGTTCGTGGTGCTTATCGTCACGCCACCTCCCATAGTGGCCGACTCTGCGGGGAGGGCTACCGGCGCAATCACCGGCGTTGCCACCTGCGTTGGGGCGCTCGGCACGCTCAGGTCAGAGCTGTCCAGGATGGTCGCCGTCGAATCCGACGGCACGAAACTCCACCGGCCATCCGCCCAGCCCAACCCGCTTACGGAGTAGGATCCGGGCATGCCGCTGATCCGGTAGGAGACGGTGACGGTGGGAACGTTGGTGTACGGCCCCCAGCGCACAACGCCCAAGGCCGGCAGCCACTGCCCGCCGCTATCTATGTTGACTGGCGTGACAGGCGCGGGCAGCCGTTCCTCGATGGTGAAACACGTCACATTGCTCGCCCCAGCGATGGTTACGCTCACCAATGGCAGCAGGTTGCCCGCATCATTGGTCACGCTGCGGTAGTAGCCCATGTCGGTCCGGGTAACCGGTTCGACATAGTAGGCGAACACGGTGCCGCTGTCGGCCATGCCATCCTTGAAGGCTTTGGCCCGCAGCAGGGTCAGGTTCGTGAACACCAGGTTCGTGTAGAACACCGGCGAAGTCACCGTGGGCACCGAGCCATCCAGTGTGTAGCGGATTACCGCCGACGGTGTGGCACAGGAGATACTGGCGCTCACCGGCACCACCGTGCCGGAAGGCGGGCTGATCGACGGATCGGCCACCGTTTGCGCGCCCACCGTTTGCGAGGCGCAAAGCCAGGCAAGCGCGAGCAGCCTGATGGGTGCCTTTGGGAGCCTCCAAAGGAGAATCCCAAAGGGATTCCGGCTCAAAGCCCAAGGTTGCGAGGAACGAGCTACCTTGGGAAACGTGGGCAAGGGAAAACAACCCCAACGGGGTTGCGACCTGGCATGGGAAACGCGACACAACCCCGTTGGGGTTGGCAACTCCGTGGGCAGTGACCCAGGGTAGCTCGTCCCTCGCAACCCTGGGCTGGAGGACGCAATCCCTTTGGGATTGCTGAACCCTGCGCCCGAGGACGGGCGCACTCCGCCGTGATTCATGTGCGCGATGCCCGGCGGCCCGCCGGACCACAGCCATTTCAGCCATTGTGTTGGCTTCATAACGTCCCTTTCAATTGAGGTTGAACGAGACGTGCTATTAATTCGTGCCGGGTTTCCAGCCGAGCGGAGCGCCCGCGCCGTCGTTGTGGTAGGTGCCGCCCTGGTTCTGGAGGAACCCCGCGCGGGTCACGTAGTCGGCGGGAATCGGATTCGGGCCGGACGACCAGGTCTGGTTGTTCTTCCAGTCGGCGGCGTAGGCTGAGTATTCGCTGGCGCTGAGCACCCAGTCCTGATTGACATCGGCGGGGTGGAAGCGGGTGTTGTTGAACTCAAACGCGCCGATATCCACGATGGAAGCGTTGGTGCGGGCGTTGCCGTCGAGGTCCAAGGCGGGCATTGAGGGCGCGCCGTTCGTGCCGGCGTTGATGCAAGGCGAGGTGCTGCGTAAATGGTAATCCCCATTGACCGGGTCAAAGTACGCTGGGGCTACGTCCAACAAATTGGCCGCAATGTCCCAAACGCCGTACATGCCGTGAACATCGTTGTAGAGGAAAGTCTTCTTGGAGCCGGTGCCGGCCAGCCAGACATCAGCGCCGTTCCCGGAGGCGGAATTGCCCCAGATGATGTTGTTATAGACGCTCAGGACTTCTGTCACGCCGCTCACCGAACAGGCCAGACCTCCACCGTTACCGGTCGTTGCGTTGTCAGTCACGGTATTATTGATCATCGTCAGCGTCGAAGAGGGGGAGACGTAAATGCCTGACCCGCTTGTGTTCTTTGAGACCAGATTATCGATCAGAGTTATCGTTGGCGCTGTGACGGATAGTCCACCGCCAGAGTTCTGCTTGAACACATTGGCCGAGATCGTCGCGCTCCCGCTTGAAGAACTCAAAGACGCTCCGCCGAAACTGTTTCCAGTAAAGGTGTTTCCGATAATAGTGGAAGCGCCACCGCAAAACAACCCGCCTGGTGAATTTCCAGTGAAGCTATTGCTTGTGATTGTCGCACCCTTTACGCAATACAATCCACCATAACTAGAAAAACTCGTTACGTTCGCACTGAAGATGTTGCCGGTGATGAGCGCACCTGGTGATTGGCATACCAGACCAGCAGTTGCCCCTCCCGCGTTCACCCCGTTTCCAATAAATGAATTCCCTGAGACTACGATGGGCGAACCCCAAAGCGTTGCGGCACCGCCGTAAGCGCTAGTTCCGCCAGCAGCAACATTGCCCGTAAAGAAATTGTTCGATAACGTGACACTACTTCCATTGGCCCAACAACCCCCATTGCCGTAGTTAGCCCTAAAAACATTTTCCGCTATCAAGATGTTCCCGCCACTCAAGTTTGCCATACCGCCATTCCCACTGTTTTGTACTACGCTGTTGTTAAGGAACGTGATTGGTCCACTCGCGCTCGCCGTGACAGCCGAATCCATTGTGAAGTTGTTCCTCAACATGGCTACAGATCCCGCTCCGGCGATGGTGAGGCCATAACGATAATGGCTGGAAAACTCACAGTCGCCCACTGAAACACTTCCGGGCACCCCCTGAATGGTAACGCCATCGCCTCTATCGAGCCGGTTGCCAATCGTTACACAGTTCGTCAGTGTGGCATTCTGACCGGAGGCGATCTCCAGACCTATTCCGCTCGGCGCCGTGTTGGTTGGCAAAAGAAACCGGCAGGAGTCCACCAGCAACGTGCTGCCCGTGCCGCCTGCGATGCGCAGGGCGCCGATACTCGTCGAACCGCAGTTGCGCATGAAGGTGATGCCCCGGACGGTGAAGTTGCCGGTGCCGGTGTTGGCCAGGTTCATGTCCCGGCCAGTGCCCGCGCCGTCAATACTGATCTGGGTATTGGTGGTGCCCGCCTCGCCTTGCAGCAGCAGGGCTCGGTTCTCCGCGCTGTTGAAGTTGAAATTCCCGGTATAATAGCCCGCGGCGAGGTAGATGTTGTCATCCGCACCGTTGGCCGCCGCCAGAGTGAGGGCGTTCTGGAGTTCCTGGGCGGTGGTTACGTGATAATCCACCGCTCGGACCTGCTGCAGGCTGAGCAGGGTTGCTGCAATGAACCCGGCAAGTCGTGTGGCGAGACCGCCACTGCCTGGCAAAAGTGAGAGAATCCGTCGCGAACCGGATTGGCAGGGAGCGTGGGAACGAAGCGTTGCGGACGGAGTGGCGGAGTGACCGTGCGAGAATACGAAGTGTCGTTAGGAGTTTCATTTGGGTATTTGGCTAGATCTGATAATTCACTAATGGACGTTTAGGTGGGCAAAGGTATCGTCAGCGATGCGGTTGAAGAGCCGGCCTTCACGCAATCCGCCAGCCGGCGCCGCAACGGGCGGCGTCCTTCCCGGGCCTTTCAGCGCGCGTTCCCCCGCGCTGTCGTCGGCCGGAACATCTACGGCGGTATCGAAACGAATCTGCACTCGTCTCCAGTTTGTCCGCTTCCCGGCCGGTCGCCTATACCCAAAAACCAGTAGAAGCGGCAGAAAAACAGGTCCGAAACGGGAGTTTTCTACTGGTTTTCCGGTAGGGCCGGCTCCCGCCGCGCACTTAAACGGGTCAGCCAAAGGTTCCCCGGTCAGAAGTGAAAAGCGCCTGAGCCGGTAAACATTCGGCGAACCCGCCGAATGTTTACCTTCGCCGTTCTCGGTCGAATCCTCCATCTCTTTCGAGAGACCACCGATGGCGAGAGCCAGCATTTTCGGCGTAACCGGTCGTGTGGCGTCCCCTCCCGCTCGCTTATTCCTCCGTAGCCCTACCGAATCTCCTCCGGACCGTCCCGCCGACCTCACCGGGACTGCACCGGGACTGCACCGGAACCTCGCCGTAGCACCTCTTATCGGCGATAAGAGGTGCTACGGCGAGGTTCCGGTGCAGTCCCGGTGAGGTCCCGGTGCTACGGTGGTATCGGGCGGCAACCAGCGTGGGCAGGGCCATTTCATCGAACACAGCAAAGAAGCGGGTTTTGCATCCTAAAGGATTGAAAGTAAATGACTTGTGCTCCGGTTTGCGCGAAATGGTGCTGAGCCGAATGCTTAGTTACTGCGTATATCACTGTGCCACAGCGACTTAGCCATCAGTGAACGACGAAGCCGGGTTACGGCCACCCTGAAGCCACCCTGAAGCCCTCAGGCCATCTGGTGGCCAACCGGTAGGCACGCCGAGTGGAGGCGGGCAGTTACCTGCCCGCCCCCCTCTAAGAACCGTACTTGAAAGTTTCCCTTCATACGGCTCAAGCCCTCATAAGGACCGCCATGATATTAGCCGTCCCGCCGTCCCGCACTCGGCGAACCGAGGCCGGGCAGCTTGGTAGTACCGACCGGCAGCCGCACTACGCTGTGCTCCGTTGAGGCAACAGCTCCAGGACGCATCAACCGACAGGCGTCGGTCGTCATTTGCTTTCCTGAAATATAGCGGTTCTACTGGCTGTCCTACCATTTCAGACCAGACCGACGTGGGCATATCCAGCGCATTACCGCTGGCCTTGGCTTCTTCGGTCTTCCCAATGCTGCGCCCCCTGACCCGCCTTGCGGTGAGGTCCGCCCGGTCGCGAGGCCGGGCAGGGCTGGCAGCGTTTCCATGTTCTGCAAACTTCACCGGATGATTTAGGTTCGCTCTGTACACCGGCAGCGCGTTAGTCCGCGTCGGGCCACTCAGGAGGACCCGAGCCTGGCTGCTTGCCTTTTGGCTCAAGCCTATCAGTCTCTTTGGCTTGTTGGGTGTAACGATGCTTACGAGCGTTCATTTAGTTTTAACCCTGTCATCCGATTCTAGCGCGTCCCCGGCTTGAGACTGCCAGGTTGGCTACATTGTCCGGGAGGCTTCGGACCCCGAGACGCAGCGCGTCCGGCGCCCGCTCCCGTAGAATACCTGCGGCGAAACGCAGGGCTTAATCACGAACTGTCCATATTAAGCAGTAAACTTTGCATCTTCATGTCGCGACCTGAGGCTACCCTGAGGCCACCCTGAAGCGTCTCCAAAGTCTGAGAGTAGCGGCGCAGGTGCGCTTGGAGCCTTGGCATCCCATCGAAAAGAGCGGAGAACCCAGCGATGCAGCCTGGCGTTCCGGCGGGTTTGACGGCACTACCCGGCAGGGCCAGGGCAAGACACTCGACTTCTCGGCGGTTTGGCGGTTGCCGCCCCAAAGGCGCACCTTTGCCCGAAGAACTGTTGCCAAGCCCCGGCTTTTGCTGGGGCTTAACTAAGCGCCATTCGCGCCTGAGCCCCCCTGAACGGAGACCGACTTGATTGCCTTGGAACTGGTTGCCCTTCACCGCGATGGAGTCCGAGCCGCCCACAGAGTTCCCCAAATTCAGTCCTGCGCCAGCGTTGTTGAGAACGCTCGATTCGCGCAAGAGATGCAGTCAATAGGTCTTCTTAATCTCTAAGAATGGCAGAACAAGGTCGCATAACGGGTCATCATAACTCAGTACAACCTGCATATTCAGCAGGCCCTTCTCCCGAGCAAATTGCCTGGCCAAATAGATTTCAGCAAAACCTCGCGCCATTCGACGATCGGCGGTCCAGTCAGGGCTCACGCAGCAGTAGAGCTTGGTCTCTTGGTCTTGTAAGAGAATCTTCATTACTGGCACCTGAACATGAACATTACGCACCCCACCTACCAGAGAATCTTCAACCGTCACACCAGGCCCATCGGTGCGATGTTCCCCGACCAGGTTTCGTTGCCGGGCATGATACCGGAGGCCGTGGTGCCATAAGCGGATTGCACCGCCGTGAATAACGCCAAGCCGAGTGCGGCCAAGCCCGCGGAGAGGAGTCGTGTTTGCATGCTGTCGGTCGTCGTGCCTCCGCTCAACCCGCCGGCCGGTGCCGCAATGGGCGGCGTCCTTCCCGGGCCTTCCAGCGCGATCTCTCCCGTGCTGTCGGTGGCCGGAACATCCATGGCGGCTTCTAAACGGAACTGCATTCGTCCTCAGTTTGTCAGCTCCCTGCGGCAGTCGCCTATACCTAAAAACCAGTAGAAGCGGCAGAAAAAAGGGTCCGAAAGGGGAGTTTTCTACTGGTTTTTCGGTAGGGCGCGGTGTCCGCCAGCGCGGACTTCCCCCCAAACCGGTGGTCCGCCGCCCGGGTATCTCCCCACCGCCGCCGGCGAAGCTTTGCCTTATTGCGCCATGCGCGCTCGGCAAATCTGCGGGCTTCCTTAGCGCCGCATAGCAGGTAGCCGGAACTGATGTCGCAATCAAGGATGCTCCCTTCGTCAATCTACTTTCTGGCCCCGGACAAATCACTCACAGCCTAAAAAGGCCCTGTTGATTTGCAGGCACTTACAACAAACTGATAGAAGTGGACTCTCCCGCTTTGGGGAAATCTGCTGGCCGCGTCCTGGTTCTGTAGCTATTAACCGTTTGAGCAATGCGACACGTATGAGCGGCAGTTTTCTGCAACGCGGCGGGCTTTGGGTGCTGGGCCAGGGCGCGCTTCTGGGCGTCGTTGTCGCCGGGGGCATTCTGTGGCGCGACCAATGGCAGGGTCTCGCCTTCACCCTTGGCGGAGTGTCGCTGCTACTGATGGCCGCCGGCATCGGTCTCGCGGGCACGGTCAGCCTGGGCCGAAACCTGACCCCGTTTCCCAAACCGTCCGCGAGCACCCAGTTGGTTCGGTCAGGGATTTATGGGCTGATGCGCCATCCGCTTTACACGGCGGTGTTCTGCGGGTCGGTCGGCTGGGCGTTGGTGTGGCGAAGCGGGCCGGCACTGCTGGCGGCACTAGCTTTGGCCCCGCTCTTTGACGCCAAGGCTCGCCGGGAGGAACGATGGCTGCGGCAGCAGTTCCCCGAGTATGCCGAATACGAGCGGCGGGTACGGCGTTTCCTCCCTCGAATCTACTAAAGATGCGGTTTGCGGAAGGTTGTAACCTTTGGGAACCTTCTGGCTCAGCGTAACAGGCGTAGGCCCGGTTTTTGTGCGCGGCGGGTTTTGGTTTGCCCGGCACGGCAGGCAGACCCAGCATTGCAACCACTAAAGAATTTAAGACAAGAACCAAACTGAAGCATTAAAATGAAAAACACCCGAACTCAAGCAAACGACCAGAAGCCGCCCGAAGCCGCCACCGCACCAGCGGTTCGAATACCCCTCATCGGCGACGATGCGCCGTCCTTTCAGGCGCATACCACGCAAGGCCCCATCAACTTCCCCAAGGATTACGCGGGCAAATGGGTCATCCTGTTCAGCCACCCGGCGGACTTCACGCCGGTGTGCACGACCGAGTTCATGACCTTCGCCGACCATGATGCCGGAGTTCAAGGCGCTGAACTGCGAGCTGGTCGGGCTCTCGATTGACAGCCACTTCGCCCACATCGCCTGGCTGCGGACCATCAAGGAGAAGATCAAGTACAAGGGCATGGCCAACGTCGAAGTCACCTTCCCGCTCATCGCCGACGTCAAGATGGAGGTGGCCAAGCAGTTCGGCATGGTCCAGCCGGCCGCCAGCGACACGCAGGCGGTGCGCGCGGTGTTCCTGATTGATCCCAAGGCCAAGGTGCGCGCCCTGCTCTACTACCCGCTGTCCAATGGGCGCAATTTCCCGGAGATCAAGCGCCTGCTGATCGCGCTGCAAACCAGCGACGCGCATGGGTGCGCCACGCCGGCCGATTGGCAGCCCGGCGACGATGTGATTGTGCCGCCGCCCGGTTCCTGCGGCACGGCCAAAGAGCGGGTAGAGAAGCCGGCCCCGGATGCCTACGCGCTGGACTGGTTCATGACCTTCAAGAAGCTGCCGAAAGAGAAGCTCAAACTATCCGCCGCGGCGAAGGCGTGACTCGAGAAGACGACTGAATTCGTGTTGCGCCATGTTCCTGCGTTAGCGCTGGTCTTGGCCCGTTGACGATGCTCGGGCTCGGGTTCGGGCTCGCCCTTATAGGGTAGTGGTTCGCTATACCGCTACGGGAACCGCAGGTGCCTCAGCGGCTCATCTGGGGTATTCACCCCATATCCCTTCGTAAAGCGGCAATGTTACGATAGATATGTCAGGGGCAGACTATAAGGCTCGTCGCACATGAAGGCGAGCTGAGGCGCCTCTCTAATGTGCGACAATTATGGATAGCAATCACCACTCGCCGCAGACGGTCCTCTACGTTGAGGACAGCGCGGACGACTTCGCCCTGTTCAAACTGGCGAGCAAGAAATGCGGCACGCCGTTCTCCTTGCACATGCCGAGGACGGCGAGCAGGCCGTGGCCTACCTAAGCGGCTCAGGCGATTATGCGCGACCGCGAGGAATATCCCGTTCCCCGATTTGGTCTGCTCGACCTGAAAATGCCACGCCTGGACGGTTTCGAGGTGCTCCACTGGATTCGAGAACAACCCGGCGACGAAGACCCTGCCGGTGGTGGTCCTAGCCGGGCTCATCCTTTCGAGCGGACATCCGCCGTGCCCTGGAGCTGGGGGCGAACTCCTACGCGGCCAAACCGGGCCAGGTTTGAGGAACTGCAGGTGCTGATCGACCAGATCGCCGACGTATGGCTGGCGCGAGAAAAGGTGCCTGGACCAAAGCCGGTCGCTGATCAGCGCGGAGTGTCGCCGTTCGGTGAGAACAGCCGGACGGGTTGGGCGTGAGGGCGTGGCCCGGTTCAGGGTGGACCGTCACATCCGCCCCGGGAAGGATTGCCTCCACTGCCTGCTCGACCCGCTCGGTTAGGGCGTGCGCAGCCCGCAGTGATTGTTCGCCATCCACGGTGATGTGCAAATCAACGAAATAGTAGGGCCCGGAATGGCGAACCCGGACCGCATGGCAGTCGAATACGCCGTCCATCGCCGAAACGGCGGTCCGGATTTTCTCATCCATTCCCGGAGGCGAGGAATCCAGAAGCGCCTTGGATCGTGCGCAAGCCCAGCCGAGCGCTGACCACTACCACAATGCCGGCCACGACCAGCGCCGCCACCGCATCCGCCTGCAGGAGGAATGCCCAGCCCCGGATACCAGCCCGCGAGCCGGACTCCCAGCAACCCGAGGATCACCACCGCCGAACTCCAGATGTCCGTGCTGAAATGCAGCGGCGTCGGCTTCGAGGGCCTGGCTGCGGTGCTTGGCCGCCACCCGGTACAGCATCCGGGAACGCGAGACATCCACCGCGATCGATATGCCCATGACCGCAAAGGCCCAGATGGAGGCGTCCACCTGGACGTGCTGCGAAGTCAGCCGCATGAATGGACTCCTGGATGATCCAGGCGCAGGTAGCCAACAGCAGGAGCGTTTCGACCAGCGCCGAGAGATTCTCCACTTTGCCGTGACCGTAGGCGTGGTCCCGGTCGGCGGGTTTGCTGGCCGCCCGCACCGCGAGGCAGGTCACGATGGCGGCCGCACAGATCCAGCCCTGAATGGGCCGCCTCCGCGAGAATGCCCATGCTGCCGCTGAGCAGGCCGACCACCACTTTGAGGCCAGTCAGCAGGAAGGCGGCAGTGACTGAATTCAGCGCCGCGAGATTCTTCTCCTGGTTGCCGGTGGCCGGGTTCATTTGCGCGGTGCGGCGATCGGTGCTTGAGCCTCTTTGGAAGGCGTTCAGCCGAAGCTAAGCCCGGCCTTGCGACCGACCTCGAAGATATGTTCGCGCGCCCCGGCGTATTCTTCGGCCGTGGTGAGGTGCTCCAGCATCAGGGGCGGGTTCTGGGGCAGTTCTGCCACGCGCTTCAGATAGGTCGCGTAATCCAGCGACCCTTTGCCGGGCGCCACCTCGCGGAAATGCACATTCATCTCCACGTCCCAGGTCAAGTCCTTGGCATGGCAGCTCACGATCCAGCGGCCCAGCTTGTCGAAGCACTCATTCAGCAGGGCGGTGTTGTGGTAGAACTTGTCCGGCGAGTTGACCAGGTTGCAGGGGTCCAGGTGCACGCCGAAGGCAGGCCGATCCACCGCTTTGATCAGCTTCAGATAACTGTCCGGGCTGTCCGGCAGCGCCCAGCCCATCACTTCGTAAGTGAACCGGGCACGTTTGGGCTTCACGGCGTCAATGATCTTGCGGGCATTCTCCACGGTGGCGTCGAAGAACTTCTGCGAGAGGTTGTCCGGGTGCGGGCCGAACCATGAAGTCGGGCTGAACGAGCCGGCGATATCCACGCAGCACCGGGCGCCAATCGCCTCCGCCAGGGCTAACCCCTCGGTCACCGTGTCCAGGTTCTTGCGCCGTTTCTCCGGATCGGCATCCAGCAGGTTGCACCAGCGGCCTACTTCGGCGATGACCACGTCGTGCCGGGCAAACGCTGCGGCCAAGGCGGTAATCCGATCCGTGTCCTTGAGCGCCACGCCCGGGCAATAGGCGGCGCGATAGCCCAGCGCACGGTGCGCGAGCGCCAAAGCCTCGGGGTCATCCGTCTTGGCGAAGGGAGGGCCGCCCAACCGAATCGACTGAAGCCGGGGTTCCGCCGCGGACGCCCGGCCAAGCAGCGCCGAGCCCGGATCAAGCAGCGCTGTGGTGGCGGCCACCGCGAGGGATTCCCGGATAAACGCGCGACGGTTCGTTTGGCGAAGTTGCATGTCCCCGTTCTCTCACGCCGAGTGTTCTGTGGCAAGCCTGCTTAACAGGCAGGCCTGGCCACCAGACAATTTCAGCCATCCATGTGACAAAATAAGGTTGTTATTTGGCAATTCGGTTGTAGCGGCTTTTCCTGTCGTGGTCGAGACTCCCTCAGCTATAATTCAACCACTCAGCTATGCGGATTCCATCTCAACCGGTTGAAAGCCGGCGCGAATTCTTCCGCGCCACGGCGCGCTATGGCTTGCTGGCGGTGGTGAGCGTGGCGGCCAGCCTGGCGGCACGGCCTCGAACACCGGGGCGCCAGCGGTGCGTAAACCAGGGCATTTGCAACGGTTGCGGCATCTTTGCCGATTGCGGGCTTCCCCAGGCACTCTCCGCAAAGCGCGCCAGGGAGAAAGGCTGATATGAAGAGGCAGGATCGAAACATCAATCGACGTGACTTCCTGAAGGAGGCGACAGGAGGCGCGGGGATGCTCGTGCTGGGCAGCAGCGCCTTCGCCGCCTCGGTTGGACTGGCCCGTGCGGCCAGCGTTGGCACGGAGCCCAACCCGTTTGCATACGATGTCGAGCGTTTGCGCAAGACCGACCCCAAACTAATCAAGTATGAGCAGGTCGGCCATTTCCCCTGTCCAAACCCCTTGCCGCGCCGCATTACCGTCGGCCCGGACGACCACCTATATATCGCGGCGGACAATGCGGTGAGCGTGCTGGACCGTGAAGGGACGCGGATCAAGGACATCGACTTGGGCACGGCGGCGCGCTGCGTGGCTGTTGCGGGCGATGGAACGATTTACGCTGGGGCGCGCGACCATGTGGAAGTCTTCGACCCCAAAGGCAAGCGTTTGGCGTCGTGGGAATCGCCCGGTAAGCGGACGTGGTTTACCGGCCTGGCGGTCGGGGCGCAGGACGTGTTCGCGGCGGATGCCGGCAACCGGGTCGTGCTGCGCTACGATAAGTCAGGCAAACTGATCGGCCGCATTGGGGAGAAGAACAAGGAGCACAATATTCCCGGCCTGATCCTGCCCAGCCCTTACCTTTCTGTGATACTGGCGCCCGATGGTTTGCTGCGAGTGAACAACACCGGGCGCCATCGCGTGGAAGCCTACACGCCGAACGGCGACCTGGAGTTTTCGTGGGGCAAGCCTTCCAATGCCATCGAGGGTTTCTGCGGCTGCTGTAACCCAATCGGTTTGGCGATGCTGCCGGACGGACGGTATGTGACGTGCGAGAAGGGGCTGCCACGTGTGAAAGTGTATTCGCCGGCAGGGGTGTTCGAGTCGGTGGTGGCCGGGGCGGAATCATTCGTCGAGAACGCGAAGGCAACCTTTGTCAAAGGGATGGAGGACTGCCGGCTGGGCGGATTGGATGCGGCGGTGGATTCGCAACAGCGCATTTACATCCTCGACTTGGTCGCTAACGACGTGCGGGTGATGAAGCACAAAGCATGAACAACCAACCTCAGCAACAGCCCTCCGTGACACGGCGCCAATTCTTGCGCAACGGCGCGCGGGTGGCGGCGTTGACTGGCTTAGGCGGTTTGCTTGGAGTCATGGCCCAACGCAGCGCGGCCAAGGGCACGGTCTGGCAGATTGACCCCCAGAAGTGTGTGCGCTGCGGCAACTGCGCCACGCATTGCGTGCTCGAACAGTCGGCCGTGAAGTGCGTTCACGCCTACGCGATCTGCGGGTATTGCCAGCTTTGCACCGGCTTCTTTGAACCGGAGCCGAACGACCTGAACACCGGCGCGGAGAATTGCCTCTGCCCCACTGCCGCGATCAAGCGGACCTACGTCGAGGACCCTTACTACGAATACACCATTGACGAGCGGCTGTGCATCGGCTGCGCCAAATGCGTTGAGGGATGCAACCGTTTTGGCAATGGCTCGCTCTTCCTGCAAGTGCGGCACGACCGTTGCCTGAATTGCAACGAGTGCGCCATCTCCAAGGTCTGCGCCGGGGATGCCTTCCGCCGGGTGCCGGCGGATCAGCCGTATTTGCTGAAGACGATGAGCCATTGAGATGAGGGCAGCCACGCTAATTACGAAGTTCGGGGGCGGAAACCCGAAGCCCGAAATCCGAGAACCGAAGGAAGGCCGAAATCCGAAATCCGAATTGTGGCGCCGGTTGGTTTGGGCGTTTGGTGGGATACTGCTGTTCGCGCTGTTCTCCGGAGCAGCGATGGCTGAGCAGCGGTTTCCGCCGCCGGAATTTGAGAGCGGCCATCAACTGCCGGTGGCGACGACGCCCGCGGCCCGGCCGGTCTGGTTCCAATACCTCGATGTGGCGGTGCTGGTGGCGTGCCTGGGGCTGGCAAGCTGGCTGATCTATAAGCGACGCTCGCGCAAGGGGCTGATGGCGCTTTCCATCTTCTCGATGCTCTACTTCGGGTTTTGGAAGAAGGGTTGCGTGTGCGCGATCGGCTCACTGCAGAATGTTTCACTCGCGCTCTGCGACCGCAGCTACGCGGTGCCCGTCGGGGTGCTCGCCTTTTTCGTCTTGCCGCTCATCTTCGCACTATTCGCCGGGAGAAGCTTCTGCGCGGCGGTCTGCCCGCATGGAGCGCTGCAGGATCTGGTTCTCCTGAAGCCCATTAAAGTGCCGCCCTGGCTTGAGCAGGCACTGAGCGTCTTGCCTTACATCTACCTGGGCGCGGGTGTGCTGTTTGCCGCCACCGGCAGCGCGTTCATCATTTGCCAATACGACCCGTTCGTGCCCATCTTTCGGATGAGTGGCCGGAGCCTGATGGTGCTGAGCGGCGCGGCACTGCTCCTGCTCGGAGTGTTCGTGGGGCGGCCTTACTGCCGGTTTCTCTGTCCCTATGGCGCCTTGCTCAAGCTGGGCTCCACCGTCGCCAAATGGCGTGTGCGCGTGACTCCTGATTACTGCACGCAATGCCGGCTGTGCGAAGCGTCGTGCCCGTTTGGCGCGATGCGCGAGCCGCAGGCCAGCCCAGCCGGCGCGCAGGCCCTGGCTAAAGACCGCCGGCGCCTGGCGTGGATGCTGGTGCTCTTGCCGGTGCTACTGGCCGGCGGCGGCTTGGCTGGGACACCAATTCAGCGCGCCGGCGTCGCGGCTTCACCCGACCGTCAGCCTGGCCGACCAGTTGGTGCGCGCAGAGGGAACTGCCCCCAAATTCGGCGCCCTGTCACCCGACGACCTGGCCCTCGAACGCGCGCGCCAGACACCGAAGGAGATTCTGGCCGAGGCGGCGGACATCCGGCACAAGTTTGACATAGGCGGCTGGATCTTTGGCGCGTGGGTGGGCCTGGTAATTGGAGCGAAGCTGATCAGCTTATCCGTTCGCCGGAAGCGGACGGATTACGAGCCGGACCGAGGGGACTGCTTTGCATGCGCTCGTTGCTTCGAATACTGCCCAAATGAACTGGTCCGGCGTGGGTTGATGCCGGCGGCGGTGCCGGCGTTGAGTGGCGTGTCCAACCCGAGTCCGCGGGTTTCGTGATAGAGTGAACTTGTGTTAAGCGCACCACAAACTGCCCTGGGGGCCGCGCCGCATCAGAATGGCGCCGCAGCAGCTCGCCGCAACTGGCGCATGACCGCCTGGGTGGCCGGCGTCTTCTCGGTGCTCATCGGCCTCACGATGATCTTTGGCCGCCTCAGCATGCGGGCGGAGGACCCCTTGAAGTCGCCGCAACTTCGGGAACTCAAAGAGAAGCTTAGCCTCGATCCGCCTAACGAGCAGATCAAGCAGCGGGTCCGGCAGCTCGACTTGCAGCTTCGCCAGCGTTACTTCCGCCAGTTATCACAGATGGAGTCGGGGGTTTATTTGCTGCTGGGTGGGGTGGCGGTATTCGTTTTTGCGATCAAACTAGGCGCCCGCAGCCAAAGACAACTTCCGATGCCCCAGCCCAAGCCGGACGCGTCCGAGCAGGCCACGCGCTCGGCCACCAGGGCGCGCTGGTCGGTGGCGGCCGGCGGTGCGGGTATCGGAGCGTTTCTCTTTGTCCTGAGCCTCGGCCTGAGCGCGGCTCTACCGAAACGGACGGCGGAAACGGAGAAACTGCTGGGCGCGGACGATGCGACCAGCACCGGGGACGCGCATCCTACTGCTCAGGCCAAGGCGAATGATGCGGCGTCTCTGGCGGAACTCAGGCAGAATTGGCCTCGCTTCCGCGGAGCGGACGGCAGCGGCTTCTCACTGCTGACCAATGTGCCCATGACCTGGGACACGAAGACCGGCGCGGGCATTGCGTGGAAGGTGCCAGCGCCGACCAGCGGCTTCAATTCGCCGATTGTCTGGGGCGACCGGGTCTTCCTGTCCGGCGGCGACGCGAAGCAACGCGAAGTCGTCTGCCTGGATGGCAAGACGGGGCAGATTCTTTGGCGGCAACCCGTGGTGATCGCTCAAAGCGCGTCGGGGCAGGCGGCGGAGGTCCCGGAGTCCACGGGGTACGCGGCTGGGACCATGGCGACGGATGGCCGGCGTGTCTATGTGTTCTTCGCGAATGGCGACTGTGCGGCGTTCACCTTGGAGGGAAAGCTCGCCTGGTCCAAGAGCTTCGGCGCGCTGAAGAATCCCTATGGCCACGCCACCTCCCTGGCCACCTGGCAGGACCGCCTGATCCTCCAACTTGACCAGGGGGAAGCCGAAGACAATAAGTCCAAGCTCTACGCCCTGGACGGGCGCACCGGCCAGGTCGTATGGCAGCGTCCCCGCAAAGTGGGAGCTTCCTGGGCAACACCCATCGTCATCGAGGCCGGCGGCAAAGCGCAGATCATCACCTTGGCGGTTCCCTGCGTCATCTCATACGCGGCAACGGACGGTGCCGAGCTTTGGCGGGCAGAATGCCTGAACGGTGAAATCACCCCCTCGCCCGCGTTCGCCGGCGGCTTGCTGGTCGTTGCCAGCCCGTCGGAAAAGCTGCTGGCGATCCGTCCGGACGGGCAGGGCGATGTGACCAAGACCCACGTCGCTTGGGCCTATGAAGACAACGTGCCGGATGTCACCAGCCCGACGAGCAATGGCGAGTTGGTCTTTACGGTAACGACCGCGGGCATGTTGACGTGCCTCGATGCGAAGGACGGCAAGAAGCAATGGGAGCATGATTACGATACCGAATGCCACGCTTCGCCAAGTTTGGCCGCGGGCCGGCTTTACTTGTTCAGCCAAAAGGGAACCGCGGTGGTGATCGAAGCCGCGCGGCAGTTCAAGGAGTTGTTCCGCACTGAAATGGGTGACGGCTTCCAGGCCAGCCCGGCGTTTGCGCAGGACAAGATCTTTCTGCGGGGGGTGACGAATGTGTGGTGCTTGGGCGCGAAGGGAGGGAAGCCGTGAAACCCGAATACCGAAGCCCGAAGGCCGAAAGAAGGCCGAAGACCGAAAGCCGAATGGCCACCGTGGACGCCCAGGCCACCTTCGTGCCTGGTTCGCATGGTGCTCATCGGGGGGCGATCGCAAGTGCCGTCAGCCTTCGCCAAACGCTAAGATTCTCCTCCCGGCTTCCGACCCTCGGCCTTCGGTCCTCGGATTTCGGCCTTCTTTCGGCCTTCGGGCTTCGGCCTTCGGGTTTCTCTTCATGAGCCTCGACCTGAAATACGTGGACGAAGCGGTGGATCGCATCGGCCGCACGCCCGACGCGGTCATCCCGATTCTTCAGGCTTTGCAGGATCATTACGGCTACCTGCCGGAGGAGGCCTTGCAGCGCGTTTGCTCGGCCACGCAGATCAAGCCGGCGGCGATAAGCGGGGTCTCGACCTTCTACGACATGTTCCGGCATACGCCGAGCGGCAAACACATCGTGCATGTGTGCCACGGCACGGCGTGCCACGTGGGCGGGGCTGAGCGGGTCGAGGATGCGCTGCGCCGCCACCTGCGCATTCCCGAGGGCACGGACACCGATGCCGAGAGGCGGTTCACTATCGAGCGCGTCGCCTGCCTCGGCTGCTGCACGCTCGCCCCAGTGGTGCGGATTGCGGACGAGACCATCGGCTACGCGGCGGCGGAGAAGGTGCCGGGCGCAATCCGCGACTTCCTGGCGAGCCGACAGAACAGATTGCCGCTAAACCAGTCACCCACAATCCCCACCGCACAAACGGGGGCGCAGAGATCAAGGTCTGCCTCGACTCCTGCTGCGCGGCCAAAGGAACGGATCGGGTATTTCATGCGTTGCAGGAAAGCCTGGCCCTCAGCGGCACGAACGTAACCGTGAAGCGCGTCGGCTGCGTCGGGGCCTGCTATAAGACACCGATGGTTGAGGTCGCCGTGCCGGGCAGGTCGAGTGTGACTTACGCCGGCCTGACCCCATCCCAAGCCGGCGAACTGGTGCAGGCCCACTTCCGCCCAAATGGCCTCGTGCAGCGTGTGTCGCGGCTTTGGACGAAGGTGGTGGACGGTTTGCTGGTGGAAGATGATGCGACGGTCAACCACGTCGGGCGTCTGACGGTTGACCGGCAGGAACCCGGCCTGCGGGCGTTCTTCGACCGGCAGGTCCACATCGCGATGGAACACTACGGGCGGCTCGATCCCCTGGACCTCGAGGAATATCTGGCGCACGACGGGTTTTCGGCGCTGGCGAAGTGCCTTGGGGTGGGAAGTCCAGCGTCCAAAGTCCAAAGCTCGGCGTGCGCCGCGCTCGCACCCGAGGATCTCATCAAGAGTCTGGAAACCTCCGGCCTGCGCGGACGTGGGGGCGCTGGTTTTCCCACCGGCCAGAAATGGCGGATGGTGCGGCAGCAGCCGGGCGAGACCAAGTATGTGATTTGCAACGGCGATGAAGGCGACCCGGGCGCATTCATGGACCGTATGATCCTCGAATCATTTCCCTACCGGGTCATCGAGGGGCTGGCTATCGCTGCGGTGGCAGTGGGCGCGCACGAAGCCATTTTCTACGTCCGTCACGAGTATCCCCAGGCATTGCGGCGGGTGAAAGCGGCGCTGGCCGAATGCGAGCGGCGCGGCTGGCTCGGCGACCATCTCCTGGGCAGCGATTACCCGTTGCGCTTCTCCATCAAGGAAGGCGCCGGCGCCTTTGTCTGCGGCGAAGAGACGGCCTTGATCGCGTCGGTGGAAGGCCGGCGGGGAATGCCGCGCTTGCGTCCGCCGTTCCCCGCGCAGTCCGGCCTGTGGGGCAAGCCCACCCTCATCAACAACGTCGAGACGCTCGCCATGGTGCCGTGGATCATCCGCCACGGCGGGGAGAAGTTCGCCGCCATCGGGACCAAGACCAGCAAGGGCACGAAGGTGTTCTCCCTGGCCGGCAAGATTCAGCGGGCCGGGCTGATCGAGATTCCCATGGGCACCACCCTCCGCCAGATCGTCGAGGAGATCGGCGGCGGCGTCGCAGCCGGGCCGCACGTTCAAGGCGGTGCAAATCGGCGGGCCGTCCGGCGGGTGCGTGCCGGCGCGCCTGGCCGATACGCCGGTGGACTACGAGTCGCTGCGCGACATTGGCGCCATCATGGGCTCGGGCGGCATGGTCGTGCTCGATGACACCGCGTGCATGGTGGATATCGCGCGGTATTTCCTCCAGTTCACGCAGAACCAATCGTGCGGCAAGTGCACCTTCTGCCGCATCGGCACGAAGCGGATGCTCGAGCTGCTCGAACTTCTCTGCGCCGGCAAAGCCAAGCGCGCGCATTTGCAGGAACTTGAGCAACTCGCGCCTCAGGTGGCCCAGGGCAGTCTGTGCGGCCTGGGCAAGACCGCGCCCAATCCGGTGCTGACCACGCTGCGGTATTTCCGCGAGGAATATGAGGCGCATCTCGAAGGCCGCTGCCCGGCAGGCACGTGCAAGGCGCTGATCAAGTATCACGTCCGGGAGAACTGCACCGGCTGCACGATTTGTGCCCAGCATTGCCCTGTAGATGCCATCCCAATGACGCCCTATGCGCGGCACGTGATTGACCTGGATAAGTGCACGCGCTGCGACTCGTGCCGGCAGGTGTGTCCGCATGGGGCGGTGGAGGTGATATGAAAGCATCGGAAGAACAAAACCCGAAAGCCGAGATCCGAAGGCCGAAAGAAGGCCGAAAACCGAAATCCGAATACGGTGGCGTCGGGGAATTGCAGAACATGTCTTCGGAATTTTGGGGGTGGGCGGATGAAGCATCTGCAAGGCCCTTGGTGCTTAGGGACGGACCTGTGGTGCCGCCTACTCCGGAGGACTTGGGTGAACGCACGGCGCGGTTTGGCGAGAGTATCATCCGCTTTGCCAAGAAGATTCCTCGCCATGCGGTAAACAACCGGCTCATCGCTCAACTGGTAGGCGCTGGCACCAGCGTCGGAGCCAACTACTGTGAAGCCGACGATGCTGTCTCCGGGAAGGAATTCAAGCAAAAGATTGGCACCTGTCGAAAGGAGTCAAAGGAGACCATGTTCTTCCTCCGCATGATGGCTACGGCGGAAGAGGACTTGGCCACTGAAGCGCGCGTGCTCTGGCGCGAAGCCAAAGAACTGAATCTCATCTTCGGCGCGATCTGGAGAAAATAGCCCATGCCCGTAATGCCTCCACATTTCGGCCTTCGGTCCTCGGATTTCGGCCTTCTTTCGGCCTTCGGGCTTCGGCCTTCGGGCTTCGCGCCGCTATGACCACTGTGAAGCTTACCATAGACGGCCGCCCGATCGCGGTCGCGCCCGGGACAACGATTCTCGGCGCGGCGCGCACGCTCGGCCTCGCCGTCCCGACGCTATGCCACGTCGAGGGCTTCGAGCACTCTGCTTCCTGCTTTCTTTGCGCGGTGAAGATCGAAGGGCGGCCCAACCTCTGGCCATCGTGCGCCACACCGGTGGCGGAGGGAATGGTCGTGATTAACGATTCGGACGAGGTGCGAGCGGCGCGCAAGACCTCGCTGGAACTGCTGCTCTCCGACCACGCCGGCGACTGCATCGGGCCTTGCCGGACTGGGTGCCCTGCCCGGCTGGATATACCGAGCTTCATCGCGGGCATCGCGGCCGGCGACCACGAGAAGGCGGCGCAGATTGTCACACGAAGATCTCACGCTGCCGGCGTCGCTGGGACGGGTTTGCCCGCGGCTGTGCGAGCAGCGCTGCCGGCAGTGCGACGTGGAAGAGGCGCTTTCGATA
The DNA here is from genome assembly GCA_963762555.1 of uncultured Verrucomicrobiae bacterium. Taxonomy (GTDB): domain Bacteria; phylum Verrucomicrobiota; class Verrucomicrobiia; order Limisphaerales; family UBA8199; genus PALSA-1440. The sequence continues at coordinate 154,828 of CAVXLO010000034.1, read as the reverse complement.
CGTAACCTGCATCGGTTTACGGCAGACCATCAGCGGCAGGCGGGGACTGCCTCACCAAAGCGCTGGCGGGACGCCCGCGCCACTAACTCCGCCGACGGGGCGGCGCGTGGCCATTGTCGGGGCCGGCCCAGCAGGGCTGGCGGCGGCGCATCATCTGCTCCAGCGGGGTCATGGCGCGGTGCTGTTCGACGCGCACCCGCAACCGGGCGGGATGCTGCGCTACGGCATCCCGGAGTTTCGTCTGCCGCGGCAGGTGCTCGATGCGGAGATCGAAATGATCCGCACGCTGGGGGCCGAGTTCCGCCTGGGCAAACGACTGGGCCGAGACTTCACGCTCGACGACCTGCGGCGGGACTTCGACGCGGTATTCCTGGCAATCGGCGCCCAAGGCTCGCGCGGCTTGGGCTGCCCCGGCGAAGAACTGGCCACGCCTGCCCTGGAGTTTCTGGAAAAGCTCACCGATGGCCCGCCGCCGACCGTGGGGAGTGACGTCGTGATCGTTGGCGGCGGCAACACGGCCATGGACGCCAGCCGTTGCGCCGTCCGGCTCGGCGCCAAGTCTGTGCGCGTGCTCTATCGCCGCACCCGCCGCGAGATGCCCTGCCTCATGGAGGAAGTGGAAGCTGCGGAAGCTGAAGGCGTCCAGATCGAGTTCCTCGTTGCCCCGATACGCTTGGAACGCAAGGCGGGGAAGCTGAGCCTTACCTGCCAGCGCATGGAACTGGGGCCGCCGGATAAGAGCGGGCGCGCCAGCCCGGTGCCGATCCCCGGCTCGGAATTTGAAATGCAGGCCACGTGCGTCATTGCGGCTATCGGGCAGAGCGTGAGACTTAGATACGCTGAACAGCGCACAGGTCACTTTATCCAAATGGGGCATCGCCGCCGACCCCAGGACGCTGGCGACGAATCTCCCAGGCGTCTTCGCCGGGGGCGACGCCGTTACCGGGCCGGACCTCGCCGTGCGCGCGGTGGCCGCCGGCAAGCTCGCGGCGGCGTCTATCGATCAATACCTCAACGGCAAGAAAGTCATCGGCGCGCCCGAGTCGGTGAACGTGCTCCTGGGCAAGCTGAGCGAGGATGAGCTGGCGGTATTCCTGCGGGGCATCGAGCAGTCACCTCGCGCTCCGATGCCGCACCTGCCGATGGAGAAGCGGCGGACGACCTTCGAGGAAGTGGAGTTGGGCTTTTCGCTGGAGACCGCGACGCGCGAATCGCGGCGCTGCCTGGGCTGCGGCTGCGGCAAGGCGATCCCCTGCCGGCTGCGCCAGTTCGCGACCGAATACGGCGTGGACCCGCAGCGCTTTGTCGGCGAGCGGCGCCACTTCGCGCGCGACACTTCCCACCCGGATATCATCTTCGAGCCGGGCAAATGCATCATCTGCGGCGCCTGCGTTAAGGTGGCAGCCCAGGCAGGCGAGGACCTGGGGCTATCGTTCATTGGGCGCGGGTTCCAGGTGTCCGTCGCCGCGCCATTCCACAAGCCGATGGCCGAGGCGCTGAAGAAGTCCGGCCGGCGCGCGGCCGAAGTTTGCCCCACCGGCGCGATCATGCTCAAAGGCACCGGCTGCGCGGGCTGCCGGCTGGCGTAAGCGGTAAGCATGTAGTTGAAGAACGTCCAAATGGACCGCAGAGATTTGGAGCAGCGGAGCCGCAACCAAGCGCACAGCGCCTGATCAACCGCGGAGACGCCTTGCAATAGTCGGTATAGCCCGCAGGCTGCGGTGAAATCCGTAGCTGGACCACAGGAAGCATAAAGACAAGAATGAAGACAGGAAAATGTGCAGAACCCCATTTTCCTGTCTTCAATCTTCTTGTCTTTCCGGGTCTCGGTCGCGGCTCCGCCGCACTGTGCTCTTCGCGTCTCGGCGGTCTCTTTGGGCTGGCCCCGACTGAATAGACACAGGCAGGAGCCGTCCAATTTTTGAGCAAGCCCCTCGGCTTCCTCGGAGACGCCGGGCTTGCCCGCCCGAGCCCCGATAGGTGCGAGTTTCAGAGAAGCCTCAAACAAGCTTACAACAGGCTTGCAACTTGCTTGCAACTTCTTTCCAACTATGGGGGCACTAAGGCGTTGCTCTAGCGGCATGCGCGCGTAACGGCGGCGCTTCGGGCGCGAGCTTCGCGAGCGACTCGTTCCTTGTCACTCCGCCGCCTGGAACTGCTACCCTAACGCCATGGCTCGCAAGGCATCGGCCGAATCAGAGTCCTCTCGTGGATTCAACGACATCATCGGCGTAGTGCTGATGGGCTTTGCCGTGCTGTTGCTGGCCGCGCTGCTGTCCTATCAGCCCGCGCGACGTGTCGGCCAACGCCGTCCCGCCGAACGCCTCGGTGCACAACTGGATTGGCCCGTTCGGCGCGTGGCTGGCGTATGGCTGCTTCCTGGGATCGGCGCCGCGGCCTTCGTCGCTGCCGGTGCTGCTGTTTCTGCGTCGGGCTGGGCTGCTTCTTCGACGCTGTTTGCCTACCTGCGGCGGCGCTGGGTCTGGGCGGTGGTGCTGTTGCTCTGCTGCATGGGGCTGTTGGACCTGTACAGGGATCACCTGGAGAATCTGCAGCGGAACCTCGACGCACGACTGCCGGCGGCATCATCGGCCGCAACCTGAACCAGCATTTCGTTCGGCGAATGCTTCGGCACAGCGGGCGCCACGATCATCTACCTGATGCTCTACTTCATCAGCCTGCTCTTCCTGACCAATTTCCAACTGGGCGAATGGTTCGCGCCGGCTCTGGAGCCGCCGTCGCCCAAGCCGAGCCGAGCCCGAGACCGAGGAGGCAGTCCTCGAACGCCGCGCGCGCGACCTGCAAAAACAGGCCAAGAAACTGCAGGAGGAAGTCGACCGCTCCGGCCTGGGCGCCGACATGAAGCCCGTCCCCGCGCCCACCGTGCGCGACCTCAGCGTGCCGCAGCCCAGCAAATCCGGCGCGGGCCAGAGAAGCCGGCCCGGCCGAGCCCGGCCAAGGAGCCTGCGCCGGCGGATGAGGGCGAAGTCATTCCCGCCCGCGAAGTCGCCGCCGCCACCACTGGCGGACGTTCTGGGCAAGAAGCCCGACCCGAAGCCAAGACCGCCGAGGCCAAACCCGCCGACTCCGACGGCCGAAGACCGAGCCGAAAAGCCGCCCGAGGCCAAGCCCGAGCCGGAGGTGCATATCACCGGCGTCCCCAGCCGCCGCGACCCCCAGGCCAAGGCAGCCCCAGCAAGCCCAAGCCCATCACCGTCGCGTCCACGCCGATGATCGGCAATTACCAGTTGCCGCCGCTCGATTTCCTGCAGCACCCGGACCCGACCCTCAAGCCGACCGAGTCGAAGGAAGAGCTGATGGCCAACGCCCGGCTGATGCAGCAGACGCTCGCCCAGTTCGAGATCGAGGTGGCGCTGGGCGACATCACCAAGGGCCCGACCATCACGCGCTACGAGCTGCACCCGGCGCCGGGCGTGAAGCTGGAGAAGATCACCGCCCTCAACAACAACCTCGCCGCCGCCCTCAAAGCCGAACGCATCCATATCCTCGCCCCCGTGCCCGGCAAAAGCTCCGTCGGCGTCGAAGTGCCCAACCCGGTCAAGACCACGGTCATCATCCGCGACCTGCTCGAGTCCGAGGAATGGCGCAACACCAAGGCGCGCATCCCGCTGGCCCTGGGCAAGGACGTCTATGGCCACCCGATCATCGCCGACCTGGCGGAGATGCCGCACCTGCTCATCGCCGGCAGCACCGGCTCCGGCAAATCCGTCTGCATCAACTCCATCATCACCTCCCTGCTCTACCGCTTCTCCCCCGACCAGCTCCGGTTCGTGATGATCGACCCGAAGGTGGTCGAACTGCAGCATTACAACACCCTGCCGCACCTGGTCGTGCCGGTCGTGACCGACCCGAAGAAGGTCATCCTCGCCCTGCGCTGGGTGGTCAACGAGATGGAGAAGCGCTACCAGATCTTCGCCCGCGTCGGCGTGCGCAATATCGGCTCCTTCAACTCGCGCCCCAAGAACAAACCCCTGCCGCCCCGCGAACCCGAACTGCCGCTCCTGGCCAAGAAGGAAAAAGTCGAGCCCGGCGCGGACGGCTTCGCGGTGGAAGTGGACGAAGAAATCGTCGTGCCGCGCGAAGAGGACATCATCATCCCCGAGAAGCTCAGCTACATCGTGGTGATCATTGACGAGCTGGCCGACCTGATGCTGGTCGCGCCGGCGGACGTCGAGATGGCCATCGCCCGCATCACGCAGATGGCGCGCGCGGCGGGCATTCATTGCATCGTCGCCACCCAGCGGCCGAGCGTGGATGTCATCACCGGCGTCATCAAGGCCAACATCCCCGCCCGCATCGCGTTCCAGGTGGCGGCCAAGGTGGACTCGCGCACCATTCTCGACGCGATGGGCGCCGACAAGCTGCTCGGCAAAGGCGACATGCTCTACCTGCCGCCCGGCTCGGCCAAGCTGATCCGCGCCCAGGGCGCGCTCATTACCGACCAGGAAATCCAGAGCATCGTGGATTTCATCGCCAAGCAGGCCAAGCCCAGCTACGAGATGGAAATCCACCAGCAGCTCTCCAGCCCCACCAGCAGCCTTCGACGAGCGAGAGCGGCATTGACGAGGACGAAGAGATCATCCAGCAATGCATCGAAGTCATCCGCAGCGAACAGAAGGCCAGCGTCTCGCTGCTCCAGCGCCGCCTGCGCCTCGGCTACGGCCGCGCCGCGCGCATCATGGACGAACTGGAGAACCGCGGCATCGTCGGCCCCAGCAAAGGCGCCGAACCGCGCGACATCCTCATCGACCTCGACGGCGCCGGCGCGGATGGGCGTCCGCCGCAGCCCCCAGCCTAATCCCAGACGGTGAGGGTAGGGCCCGCCTTCGAGGTCGCTTGGCCGTGTCCTTGAGCGGCATCGCCGGGTGCTTGCGTGGAGCCTGAGTGGAGCCTCGGGGTAGCCTCGGGGTAGCCTCAGGGGAGCCTCAGGGGAGCCTAAGGGGAGCCTAAGGGTAGCTTCGGGGTGCCTACCGGTTAGCCACCAGATAGCCTGAGGGGGGCCTATGGGGGGCTTTCACCCTCGCTTGCGCACGTCTTCTCCCAGCGCTCCAGCATTTCAGCGTTTGCCCCTCCAATTTCTGCTTTTCCCCAGGCCCCTCACGACGCGCACAGTTCTGGTTCCAACCTCCGGCCTGACCGTTTCCGGCAGGTGCAGAAAGAAACGCCGGAGAGAGTTGCTGCTCCAGTCGTCCCAATCCATCGATCTGCGACGGCAACAGGATAAGCATTGAAAGTTGATTGCTCCCATAGGGCAGCTCAATCGCCTGGAAATCGTTGCTCGAACCAGGTGCTGACCACATAGGACAGCATTGCATATAATTGAATGTCACATTCACCGGGTTGCCGTTGGGAGCCACCCCCTTCAGCAAGGGCTGGTGCATAAGCGGCGCCTCCACCAGGGTCGTGCTGGAAAGATAGAACGGCTGCGTGGAAGTATTGGCCTCCGCAAAGGCGGTGGTCCAGGCCCCAAAAAAGTACATCGCATTTGCCAGAACCAGCCGAATGGAGGCATTAATTGCATCGCGCGGCACAATGTTCTGGATCTTATTCCGGGTCTCTTGTGCCACCCAATTGTTGATTTCGTCGGTCACCTCGCCGGTTTCCGTGATGAAGTCGGCTTTTCCGAGGTTGGCCTGGTACTGGTTGGTGGCGGTTTGCAGAAAGGCCGGCAGAAAGGGGAAGCCTTCCTGGAGCCACAGTGACTCGTTCTGAACTCACCCCCCTCCTTCGATCCGGGCTTCAAGACTAAGTATTTCTTTGCTTCCAGGGGCCGTCTTGTGGTTGGATTCATCCCCAGACGCGCAATAACCATACGAAATATCATGCTTATGGATGAGAAAAAGTTGTTTCCCGCTCCGCTAAAAACCAGCCGGCGTGAATTCATTAAAGCGGCCGGACTGGCCTCGACCGTCCTGGCTCTCCCCACTTTCATCCCGGCGAGCGCCCTGGGCCGGGACGGCGCCGTCGCGCCCAGCGAGCGCATCCGCGTGGGCGGGATCGGCCTCGGTAACCAGGGAGGCTCGGACTTTGGCGGTTTCCTGGGCCGCGCGGATGTGCAGTACCTCGCCGTGTGCGATGTCCGCAAGAATGTCCGCGATGGGAAAAAGGCCCAGGTGGACGAGCGTTACAAGAGCAAGGACTGCGCCGCCTACAATGATTTTCGCGAACTGCTCGCCCGCGACGATATCGATGCCGTGCACGTCGCCACGCCGGACCATTGGCACGCGCTCGTCGTGACGGCGGCCTGCCGGCACGGCAAAGACGTGTTCTGCCAGAAACCGGAGACGCTCACCCTGCGCGAAGGTCCGATCATGGTGGAATATGCGCGGCGCTACGGCCGGGTCGTCTCCGGTGGCAGCCAGCGCGTGCTCGAGGATTACCGCGGCACGGTCGATATGTGCTGGGGCGGCAAGCTCGGCCAGGTGTTGGCGATCAATGTCCAAACCAACAATCTCTCCCACGCCTGCAATCTTCCGCCGGAGCCGGTGCCGGAAGGTTTTGACTGGGAGATGTGGCTCGGCCCCGCGCCGTGGGCGCCTTTCAACGCCAAACGCTGCGACGGCAACTTCAGCACCGTCGAAATCTCCTGGCGTTCCTACTGGGACTACTCGGGCGGCGAGATTACCGACTGGGGCGCGCACCACTTCGGCGGCGCCACGTTCGCCGTGGACGTCCGCGAATTGCAGCCGCAGGAGGTCATTTATCATCCCCCGGAGGGAAGACCAGCGCGCTTACCTCGAATTCGTTTACCCCAACGGCATCAGGATCACCCACTGCAAGCCGGGCAAGGCCAATATGGAGGTGGACAGCAACGAAAACGTTACCCGCGCGCCCAAACCGGTCCCCGGCTACAAAGGCAAAGGCGGCATCATCGGCGATTTCCTCCATTGTGTCCGGACCCGCGAGAAGCCGTTCCGCGACATCCAGTTCGCCGTCAATACCATGTACCTCTGCCATCTGGGCACGATTGCTTATCACCTGCAGCGCTCCCTCAAGTGGGATGCGGCCAAACAAACCTTCCCGGGCGACACCGAAGCGAATCGGTTCACCGACCGGGCCCGGCGCCAGCCCTGGCAATTATGAACCCGCGATTGACCCGACCCGCTAACGACCGAACCCGAGAGGACCGATACTTATGCTAGAACAGACTTTTGAGGCTCTGAAGACCTACGACTGGGGCGTGGACCGCCATGTGCTCGACCCCATTGACGAAGCGGTGGTCAAGACGCGCAACGACGCCCGCCGCCCGCAAGGAACTCGAGTCCCAGTTGCTGGCGGTGCTGCAAAGCAACGCACCCCGCGACGCCAAGGACTTTGTCTGCCGGCAATTGCGCACGCTGGGCACCGCCGCGTCTGTTCCGGCGCTGGAGCAACTGCTGCCCAACGCCGAACTGTCCCACATGGCCCGCTACGCCCTCGAGCGCATTCCCGAGCCTCAGGCCGGCCAGGCCCTCGAACGCCAACTCCGCAAGCTCAACGGCCAGCTCAAGATCGGCGTCATCTCTTCCCTCGGCACCCGCGGCCAGGGCGTCAGCTTGCTGCGACCGCTGTTGCAGGACTCCGACGAGGCCGTCGCTCGCGCCGCCGCCATTGCGCTCGGCCGCATCGCCTCGGCAGACGCGACCAAGGCCCTGGGTTCCGCCAAACCCCGGCCCGCGCTGGCCGTCGTGTTTGCCGATGCCTCGATGGCGTGCGCCGAGAAGTTGTTGGCGGCCGGCCAGGCGAAGGAAGCCAAAGCCACTTACCAAAGGCTGCTAAAGAACAATCCTCCCGCGTTGGTCCGCCAAGCCGCCGAACGCGGTCTCAAAGCCTGCCAGACAGCCTGAATCAAATCGCTCCGCGGTCCTCCCGCGTTTCTCAGCCGGCAGCAGGCCCTGACCGAGAACCTGGAACGGCTTTCCTCCCGCGTCTTCGCTGCTTCGCGCCTTTGTTGTTCATTTGGTTTTCGGCCTTCGCTTCGTCCTTTCTAAATCGCGCGCTAAATGGCTTCAATTTCTTAACCGCGGAATACGCGGAATCCGGAAGGACTACGGCTTCTCAGGTTTCCGCTTATTCCGCGTATTCCGCGGTTTCTTCCCAGGAGGTTTAGTTCTGGCTGAGCCAGGTTAGGATTTCAGAATTTCAGCCTTTCAGCGTTTGCCCCTCCAATCTCTGCTTTCTGCTTTCCCTCAGGCCGCTTTCAGAATTTCAGCTTTCCGGTGTGGCCCCCCACGGCGCGCACAGGACCAGTTCCAATCTCCGGTCTGACCCGTTTCCGAGGAACGTCCGAAGACGAAAACATCGCGTGCATTGCGAGCACAGTTTTCACAAGGCGCACGGACCCGACTAATTAGCCACACGCACCCGTGTTTAAAGATTGAGGGCTACGCATCAGTGGACGATCGAAGTATAGGCTCGACCCCTTTCCCTGGCGTTGCGATTGACTTCTTCGGCTGCCGTGTGTTTACTCAACATGGATTGCGGACCTCGCGCTCCCCAGGAGCAATGCCGGAAGAAAACACAGGCGCATTATCCCCTCTGCAGGGGGACCCGCAGAGGCAGGCCACGGGCCTCTTCAAGGGAGTCAATTTTCAGGTTTGGCAGACCGTTCTGGCTTGGATTGACCTGGGCACGGACGAAGTCCTTTTTGTTGAAGGGGCTGAAGACTTTGACGTTGTAAGTGAGTCTTCAGGAACCGTTGTTCAACTCAAAGCATCAGAGAAGCCAATCACGCTTCGCTCAGAATCTGTAATTGCCTCGATGAGAAGCTATTGGCAGCTAAAGCACGCCAACGCGCCAAAGCGAGTCCACTTTCGGTTTTTGACGACTGCTAGTATTGGTTGCGAACAGGGATTCCCGTTCGGGGATTTAGGCGCCGGCCTTTCGCTTTGGATGTAATGTCCGCCCGTCAAGCGGACGAAGGATTGGCAGAGGAGATTAGGACGTTTCTTGTATCGGACAGCACGACGGCTCACGGTCTTGGCCAGGCCTTTTCCAAGCGGTTCCCTCGTTAATGGATTTTTTGAAAACGTGTCCCGCACAACGGTTCGTGCATGAGTTGCTCTCTGCGATTTCGTGGGAAACCGGTCTAGGGAGCGTCAACACGGTCAAGGAAGCTGTCCGCTCGCGCTTGCATGCGTACGGAGGACGATTCAACCTGCTCCCGCGAGACGCCGATTTAGCACTGGCGCCGCTGTTCGAGCACGTGGTCAATACCGCCTTTCGCTCCAAACGTGCTCTGCTGCAAGAAGATTTCCGTATCCAATTCGACCATGCGACCCGACAACTGGTGCCGCGGCACCAGTTCTCCTCGCTTCTCGCAAAGATGGCCGCCGCCGAGAATCCCGCCGAGACTGTAATCCTTGCAGACAGTGGCGGGGCATTGACCGAGGTGCTCCAGGGCGGGCTCCCGCCGCTGCCGGAACCTTGCTGCCTTCGCGAGCGCCTAGTCGAACAAAACCTGGCCACCCTAAAGCGATCTCAACTGCTTGTGTTGTCTGGCACACCCGCACCGGAAAAAGCACGCAGGCGAATATGGTAGCCCGGAGAATTGGTGGCGACTGGGCCAGAATAGCATTTTTGAAGCGGATCAGCATCCCCGCCGAGGTCCTGCTGCGAATGTTGACCAGATGTTTGGACGCGGCGCCCCTATTGCGCAACGTCCTTTTTGACGATGTGGATCTGGCGGGTCCCAAAGCAGCGACCGTGATTCGTTCTTTGGCTGCTGCCTGCCTGTTGGTTAAATCCAGAGGCGGTCATGTAATAATCACATGCCAAAGACAATTGCCGTCCCTGTTTTTCGCCGAAGCCGATGCTGATCAGAGCGTCCAGACCTCTCTTCCGCTGCTGTCCGGAACGGAAATAAGGGAACTGTGCCTCAATTGCTCCTGTCCAGATGCAGAGTCGGCCCAGCTTTGGAGCCGCCTGATTCTGTTTCAGACGACCGGTCACCCTCAACTGGTTCGCGCGCGGATTTCTCGGCTGAAGCTGAGTAAGTGGCCGGAGCCGACCTCTGCGGAAATCAATGAAGCCCCAACGGAAATCCTGGAGGGAACGGCAGCTCACGCGTCAGCTTCTACAGGAGCTCAGCGAAGCGCAGCGAGAACTGCTTTACCGTCTCACCCTCGCCGTGCATCCCGTTCGCCGGGATCAAGCAATTCTCTTGTGCGACACCCCACCGCCTGTGGCCCATGGCGGTGATGTATTCGACAGTTTAGTCGGACGATGGATCGAATCCATCAGCGGCAATTATTACCAGTTGTCTCCGTTGCTTTCTCGCGCTGGCGAGGCAGTATGGTCGGCTGACCGGGTTAAGGAGCTTCGGACTGCGCTCGGCTTTGCGATCGTCAAAGCAAAGCGCCTAACGCTGACCGAAGCAAGCGAGGTTTTGTTGCAAGCCCTGGCAACAGGGGTGGAAGAGCTGGCCGGGCTGGTGCTCATGCCCCTGGTTTGCATGAGCCGGGCGCGGGACGATGTAATGGCTGCAGAACTTTCCTGGTTGCTGGTGTTCACCAGTTCTAAGGAAGTGTTCACGCGATTCCGGTTCCTTAACCTGATGCTGCGAGAACTCCAATTCCGCATTGGGGCGGTGTCTGAAAAGGCTGAAGCCGCGAAGTTCGCCGGCCTGCTGGAAGAGGAATCGCTCCGTCAGGAAGCCCCTGAGATCCCGTGGTTTCACCCAACACGCCGCTGCCACGACGCTATTAATAGCCATATCGGTACCGCTCCCCCCGGAACAACTGCTACGGTGCTGGTTGCGAATCAATCGTCTGGTAGTGGAGGACCCAGTATTTAAGTCGTTGCCAAAGCTCGGAAGCGGGGATGACCCCGGCTGGAAATTACTCACGAAGGCAAGCAACAGGCGGGAGCTTTTCCGTTTCATCCTGCTGCGGCAAGGCGGGCCCGAGGACCTAGAGGCTTTTGTTGTTGCGATCGAGGCTCTCGGCCAGTCCGATAAACAAATGGTGTTGCAGATCGCGTCCGAATGCGCCAGCCAGATTCAAGGTTTCCTCGATAGGGCTTGGATTGCGGAGCTCGACAAACCAACCCGCGACTGGGGCCGCATGCTCACGGCACTCCAGGCGGTGTACGATGCGGGCAAACGCTGGCAGTGTGCTGCCTTTATGGTCGCCGCCGCCCGGGAATTGCGGCCGTGCAGGACGAATACCTCGACCAGGGTGATACCGCACTTAAGACTATCTCTCAGGCCATAGCGGAATCAGGCTGCGAGGCGCCGATACTTGTGTATCAACGGGCGACAGTGCTGTTCCGGCAGAAGAAATACGCTGATGCATTCCAAGCCTGGAACTCTGTCCTAGAGCCGTGGTCGCTGAAAGAGCTTGAGGACACCGTCCAATCGACTTCACGCCCATTCCAATTGCGGAATTGCCGCCGCACTCATGGGCGACTGGGCGATCGCGGCAACAGTCTTCGCCAAAGGAAGGAGATTGGCCCAATTGATCAAAAGCCCCATTGCTACAATCCAATTCGGAGTAGACCAGGCATATGCGCTGTGGCGAAGCGGAGAGAAGGCCGACGCGATTCCGGTATTCGCTGTTTGCCTCCAAGAACTCGAATCGGCGTCGCGACGGAATGCCCAGCCCGAGCTTCACACGAATGTGCAAAAGTGGCCGAGCATGTCATCAAGTGGTGCGCGATTGATTCCGGCATGTTGAGGCCGGAAGCAATCCCGCCACCACCTCCCGGGCTTTGCAGTGAGGCAAAACCCGCCGAGAGACACGACTCGTTGAAGGGCGTGGTGAAGCTCCACTTGAAACGGTCTGGTTCGTGCTCGCCGAAGCGGAAGCACGCATCGGGGCGGGTAGAGTTGCATACGGCCAGGCGTGCCGACGGGCGAAAAAAAGCCGAGTGCCCCTTGCCTCGTTCATGCTCGCGAAGCTGATGTTGGTGTGCCGTATTGCTGACCTCGAGTTCAACGGCTTCATCCGGGATTTGAATTTCCTGGCTCAGGTTTCTACGAATGCAATTGAGGATTCGCGCTTGATCTTTGGCGAACGTGTTCTGCCGCCAGCGCTCCCGTCTCCGGTGGCCTTTGCCAAAGAATCCACACAGGAGTTTCTCGCATGCGCTCTTATCGCTGAGGCTTCAGCGGGCCGCGACTTCTGGAACGCGTGTCGGCGTTGGAAGCAGAGGCACGAGAAGTTGTCGAACGCACCCTTCGCCGAAATGTTGCGGACTGCAAAGACAATTCTCAGCCTCAATCCGGCGTCCGTTTATAGGCAGCGGCCGGGCCAGAGCCGTTTTCAACATTTGGTGGGGGCTTTAAGGCTTGCGACCTGCCTGGACTCCCCTTTCGCTATGCTTCGCCGGTTGCTTGTCGGCTTGTTACTGATGACGCCCTCGGCCTCAAGATAGTCGATGTGAGAAACACGCTCGGAAACCTAATTCCGAAGGATTTGGTTGGGGCGTTTGGAGTTCACGATCGAGTTTCGGACGGCCCGCTTAACCACGCGGGCGGTGTGTGCCGCCTGCAAGGGTACCGAGCACGGGCTTCGGCTGGCCGCCCAGATTCTACTGGCGGCCCATCCCGCCGTTAGTGTGCGGGTTGACCATTCTACGATAGATAGACTGAAATCATTAGCTACGGGAGCCAACACTTGATCCTGAAGCCCTGCAAGTCTGAATCAAGAGTCGAAAAGGTACCAACCGTAGTTCGGTCTGGAGCTACCACTGTTTCCGGGGGACCGCTCAGGTGAAACGCTGAAACGCTGAAATCCTGAAATGCTGAAAGGGCGGCTTGGGAAAAGCAGAAATTGGGCAAGTCCAAAGTCTAAGGTCAAGTCTAAGTCGGGACCGACGGGAAAAGCTGAAAAGCTGAAAGCTGAAATGCTGAAACGGTGCGAGCGAAGTCCAAGGTCCAAAGTCCAAGGTCCAAAGTCCAAGGTCCAAAGTCGGGAAGCGGAGCGCTGAGCCGCCTTCGTCCGGCTTCACCGCGGCGAGGGTGCGGGGGCGGGGGCGAGGACGCCGGTTAACGTGTGGTCAGGGGCCGATGCGCTGGGCGAGGTGGCCGTGCGGATCGTAAACCTGGAGGAAGCTGCCGGCGGCGAGAGGGATTCGGTCGGGAAAGACGACGAGGTTCAATCCGCCGGGGTGTTTGGCGGAGGCGTATTTGATTCCGGCAATGCGGCCTGAGTCATAGGCGAGCTGGCCCAGCAGGTGCGTGGGGGGATGTGGCGTGGCTGCCCAGGTGCCGGTGATTTCCTGCGAGGTCGTGCCGAGGGTGGCTAAGGTGGCGGCGTCGGCCAGATCGAGCAGGTTGTTGAGAATCCCGTCCACGCTGACAACGACCCACGGGGCGGTGCGAGCCGGCACGGGGCCGCCGGGCAACAAAACCAGGGCCGAGACTTCAATGAACGCCGTGATCGGGTCGTGGGCAAGGTAGATCGAATCAAAGCCGCCTTGGGGCGTAAAGCGAGCGCCGACGAGTTTGGCGGCGCCACCCCACAAAGGTTGTGGGGGCCCGGTCAACCCGGGAGGCGGGCCGAGGAGGTAGCGATAGCCGATGGCCCGGGACCAAGGACCGTGCTCGGAAACGAGCGTGGCGTTAGCGAGGGTGGCGGCCAGTTGCAGCAGAGGCAGCATCAGACCGGCACGCCAGCGGCCGCGTTTTCGAGGATTCTCAGAACGGCATTGGGGTTGTTGGCCAGGATCAATTCCAGGGCGGTGTGACCGTCGAGGTCTGGATGAGGGGTGTTGAGCCACGCCCGCACCGTCTCCGGTTTGTGGAAGAATTCGTGGAGAATCTCCAAGGAGCGCTTCACTGGCTTGAGTGGCGGCTGAGCGGATTCCGCCGAAGGATTTCGATGGAGGGCTTTGTAGTTGAGGTGCCAGGCTTCGGCCAAGCGAGCGAGCGGCACGCCCATGTAATGGGCCACCTTCTGGGCGTCGATGCGCCCGCTCGCCTCGTCATGCAGCTCTGGGAGGGCGACTTGCAAGGCTCCGGCACTGCGGAGGATGGCTTTTATTTCTTCCTGGACGGCGGAGATTCGGTCCTGGAGCTCGTTCACTCGATTCAGGAGTTCGGGATTACTCTCGATTACTGCTGTTGTCATGGCTCAAATCTACATAAAATCTACGCTTAGTCCACGAGAAATCACAGGTTATTCAACGACCAGCCGTGCTCAGCCGCGACGAGGACGGGTTTCGACGGACCGGCGTGCGGATGATCAATCCGTTCTCCAAACCCAAACCCGCCGGCAATTAAATGGCTGCCGGCCAGCAGCCACTCATAGGCAGTCTGGGTTGAAGTGTGCTGAGGGGACGAGGGTGGGTGTCCCACTGCGAACGTGGCGCATTTGATCTGTTGGATGCGGGTGCCTGAGTTACTCGGACCCTACTCGTAGCGCAGCGCGTCAATGGGGTCGAGTTTCGAGGCCTTCCAGGCGGGGTAAAAGCCGGAAAGGATGCCGATGATCGCGCTGGAGAGCGAGGCGATACCGATCCAAAGCGCCGGCGTTAGCGTGGGCCATTGCGTGACAGAGGCAACGAAGTGTGAAATGGTCATGCCGGACGCAATCCCCATTGCTCCACCAATCAGGCTCAGGGTGACGGCTTCAATGAGAAACTGCAGCAAGATGTCGCCTCCGCGCGCTCCCACCGCCACGCGAATGCCAATCTCGCGGGTGCGTTCGGTCACGCTTACCAGCATGATGTTCATAATGCCGATGCCGCCGACGACCAAAGAGACCGCCGCAATGCCGGCCAACAAAAGGCCCATCACCCGCGCCGTAGCGGTGGCGGCCTGGGCAATGTCTTCCTGGCTGCGCACGACAAAATCCCGCTCGCCGCCCGGCTTGACGTGGTGGCGCTGCAAGAGCAGGGAGGTGATTTCCTGCTGCACGATCGGCAGGGCGGGTTGGGAGACGGCCTGGACGAGCACCACATCGAGCCAGGTTTCCCGGTTGATGCGCGTTAACCCCGTCAGGCCGGCGTCAGTCCTCTCTCTCGATACTTTCCAGCCACGAAAGGAGGGCACAATGCCAGGGGAGGCAGAAGGTAGAATGCAGAAGGCAAAAGGGAAAAGCGGACCACGGACGACAGAGCTGGGGGAAAAGCTGAAATCCTGAAAGCTGAAACAGGGAGGCACTCGTCTCTCACAGGGAGCAGGGCGTGAGAAAAATGAGCAATGGCGCGAGGCGTGAACCTCGGACTCGGAACATTCAACATCCCGGCTCGAGTGTTATATTCCCCTGAGAGCCGCTATGGTGGATGTGATGAGATTTGCGGAAGATGTGTGGACTGTGGAGGGTCCGCCGGTGCGGTTCGTCGGTTTCGATTTCCCCACGCGCATGATCATCGTGAGGCTGGCCGGGGTCCAAGAGCACGGCAAAGGTCAGAGGGGTTCGCGGGGAACTTGGGAGAGCCGAACCCGTCCTTGGGTGCGCCCAAGGTATCGCGGTCCAACCCGCTAAAGGAAGGACCGGGAGAGAAGGTAGGCAGTCGTAGCGGCTTCATAGTACCGGTTGAAAGCAGGCGAACGGAAACCGCCGGAGCCTGGGAGTAGGGAAGGAGGCTGTCCTGGTGATGGGGTGTGGCCGGGTCACAAGCCATGGTACTCAGTGACCCGCGCGCCTGTAAAGGGATCGGCCACACCGCGCCCACGGTTTAGCGTAGCCATCGCCGGAAGAACCGTACGCCCGAATTGGGCTCGTACGGGTCTGTGGGGGTGCCGGCGGGTAACCGCCGGCCCTACCCGGCGCTTTGTGGCTTGCCGATAGCCGTCCAAGGACTACTTCGCTGGGCAAAACGCTCCTCATTACAACGTCTTCCCAAGAAGGAACGTTGCGCTTTCGCGTGAGGTGCTTAGAGCGTCCACATTCGCCTCAGCAGACTAAACTCTGTGAGGTCTGAGCCCCGATGGCGCATCTTTGAGGCTACAAGGAGGCGCCCGGGGCGCGGATTCTGCTCGACCGTGGGGCGCGCGGGCGGCTACGTTGGCGGCGCACGTCACCCGAGGTCAATTATGGATGAGCTGTTAAGAATCCTGGAAGGCAATGCGCTGGAGTCGCATGAGAACATCGCCAAGATGCTGGGGCTGCCGGTGGCCGCGGTTAGCCAGCGGATTGCGGATTATGAGAAGCGCGGCGTTATCCGCGGTTACCAGGCCATCCTCGACGAGGACCAGCTTGAGCTCGACAAGGTTACGGCGGTTATCGAGGTGAAGGTGACGCCGCAACGGGAGGGCGGTTTCGACACCATTGCGGAGCGGATTGGCAGGTTTCCCGAGGTGCGCTCGGCGTATCTGATGAGCGGCACTTACGATCTGCTGCTGTTCGTGGAGGGGCGCACGCTGCGCGAGGTGGCGGCGTTCGTCAGCGAGCGGCTTTCGCCGCTGGAAGGGGTGCTCTCGACCTCGACCCATTTCATGCTGAAGACCTACAAGCGCTTCGGCGTGCTGATGCACCAGCCCAGTTCCGATGAACGGCTCACTGTCACTCCGTAATCGGCTGAACGCGACCGTGCGGGACATCCCGCGCTCGCGGCATCCGCGACTTCTTCGACCTGGTCACGACCATGAAGGACGTGATCAGCCTGGGCATTGGCGAGCCCGACTTCGACACGCCCTGGCACGTGCGCGAATCCACCGTCTTCGCGCTCGAACGCGGAGCCACCCACTATACGAGCAACTTCGGCTACCTGGAACTGCGGCGCGCGCTGGCCCGGTATGTCGCCAAGACCTTCGGCGCCGAATACAACCCGGAGAACGAGGTGCTCGTCACGGTGGGCGTGAGCGAGGCGCTGGACCTGGCGTTGCGGGCGCTGCTCAACCCGGGCGACGAGGTGCTTTATCACGAGCCGTGCTACGTGTCCTACCGAGCGACGATACTGTTTGCGCACGGGACGCCGGTGGCGGTGGAGACGCGGGCCGACAACGGCTTCCGGCTCACGCGCGCAATGCTGGAGGCCAAGGCGACGCCGCGCACGAAGGTGCTGATGCTCAACTTCCCGAACAACCCGACCGGGGCGGTGATGAGCCGGGCGGACCTGGAGGACATTGCCGCATTTGCCCTCGAGCGCGACCTGATCGTCATCACGGACGAGATCTATGGCGAACTGACATACGACGCGCCGCATACGAGCATTGTCAGCCTGCCGGGCTTGCGCGAGCGCACGATCTTCCTGCACGGGTTCTCCAAGGCCTGGGCGATGACGGGCTTCCGCCTCGGGTATGCTTGCGGGCCGGCGGAGCTCATTGAGGCCATGATGAAGATTCACCAGTACACGATGCTGTGCGCTTCGTCGCTGAGCCAGAAGGCGGCGCTGGAAGCGCTGGCGCGGCCGGAGACGGACATTGGCGAGATGGTGGACGAATACCGGCGGCGGCGGAATTTCATTGCGGCCGCCTTCGCGGAGATGGGGCTGGAGTGCCATCGGCCGCTGGGGGCGTTTTATGCGTTCCCGAGCGTGGCGAAGTTCGGGCTGGCGGCGAAGGAGTTTTCGCTCCAGTTGCTGCGCGAGGAGAAAGTGGCGGTGGTGCCGGGGACGGCTTTCGGGGATTGCGGCGAGGGATTTGTGCGGTGCGCTTACGCGACGAGCCTGGACAATATTAAGGAAGCGATGGCGCGCCTGGGGCGGTTCGTCGGGCGGCGGGCAGGCAGTAACGCGCCTTAGCCGGCATGGCTCGCACGCTGGAATAGGCGCAACCGGAAATGGCAGATGACAGATGGCAAATGGCAGATGTGGCGGCGCTGGGGCGGAGGAGGCATCCTGCTTGTGGACACATCCGGGAAGCTGGGTGATGGTTTGGACATACCGTTTTGGAGAATAACCAATAGCCAATCGGCAATAGCCGACGAACCGGTGGCCCAGGGCGGATGAGCCGATAGCCGATGGCAACCGGGTGTGACGGAACAGCATGATGGAGAAATATCTTTGCATACATGGTCACTTTTACCAGCCGCCACGGGAGAATCCGTGGCTGGAGGCGGTCGAGCTGCAGGACTCAGCCTTTCCTTATCACGACTGGAATGAGCGCATCACAGCCGAGTGTTATGCGCCCAACGCCACGGCGCGCATCCTCGACAGCGACGAGCGCATCGTGGACATCGTCAGCAACTACTCGCGCATCAGCTTTAACTTCGGGCCGACGCTGGTAGCCTGGCTGGCGGAGAAGGAGCCGGAGGTGCTGGCCGCGGTCGTGGAAGCCGACAAGCGAAGCCGCGAGCGCTTTTCCGGCCACGGCTCGGCGCTGGCGCAGGCCTACAACCACACCATTCTCCCCCTCTCAAACCCCCGGGACAAATACACCCAGGTGTTGTGGGGCATGCGGGATTTCGAGCATCGGTTTGGCCGCAAGCCCGAAGGCCTGTGGCTGCCGGAATGCGCTGTGGACACCGAGAGCCTGGAGGTGCTGGCGGAGTTGGGGATTCAGTTCACCATCCTTTCGCCTTACCAGGCGAGCAAGGTGCGCCGGCTCGGGGAGTCGGAATGGCAGGATGTCAACGACGGGCGCATTGACCCCTCGCGGGCGTACCAGGTGAATCTGCCCTCGGGGCGGAAGCTGGCGGTGTTCTTTTACGACGGGCACGTGTCGCGGGCGGTGGCGTTCGAGCGTTTGCTGAACAACGGGGAGACCTTCTCCCGCCGGCTGATGGATGGCTATGACGACGGGCGGGACTGGGACCAACTGATGCACATTGCCACCGACGGCGAGTCGTACGGGCACCATCACCGCAACGGCGAAATGGCGCTGGCATACGCGCTGAACCATATCGAGCAGAACAAGCTGGCGAAGCTGACGAACTACGGCGAATTCCTGGAGCGCCATCCGCCGACGCACGAAGCGCAGATTCACGAGCAGAGCGCGTGGAGCTGTTCTCATGGCGTGGGGCGGTGGCAGCGGGATTGCGGCTGCAACAGCGGCGGGCGGCCTCGGTGGCACCAGCGCTGGCGTCAGCCGCTGCGCGAGGCGCTGGATTGGCTGCGGGACCAGGTCGCGCCGGCTTACGAGGCGAAGGCGAGCGAGTTTTTCCAGGACCCGTGGCAGGCGCGCAACGAATACATCTCGGTGGTGCTCGACCGGTCGGACAAGAGTGTGGCGCGGTTCTTTGAGCAGCAGGCCAGGCGCAAGCTGGGCGAGGAGGACTGGGTGACGTGCCTGCGGTTGCTGGAGTTGCAGCGCAACGCGATGCTCATGTTCACCAGTTGCGGCTGGTTCTTCGACGAGATCTCCGGCATCGAGACGGTGCAGGTCATGGAATATGCCGGGCGGGTCATTCAACTGGCGCGGGACGTTCTGGAGCTGGACCTGGAGCCGGCGTTCCTGGAACGGCTGGCGAAGGCGCCGAGCAACATCCGCGAGCACCGGAACGGCCGCCGCGTCTATGAGAAGTTCGTCAAGCCCGCCATTGTGGATCGCGAGCATCTCGGCGCGCATTTCGCGGTGAGCGCATTGTTTGAGACCTACCCGGACAAGGCCCGCATCTACGAATTCACCTTCGAGCAGGAGCACCGGGAGACGTTCAGGGCGGACGAGGCCCGGTTGCTGATTGGCCGCGCCAAGGTGAGGTTCGACATTACACGCGCCTCCGATGTGTTCGCCTATGCCGCGATGCATACCGGAGACTACAACATCAGTTGCGGCGTGCGCTATTTCCGCGGGGAAGCGGCCTTCCAGAAGCTGCTGGGCGAAATCAGCAAGACATTCACCGGGGCGGATTTCGAGGGGGTCAGCCGCCTGATGGAGCGGCACTTTGGCGAGTCCCACTATTCGCTCAAGTCGCTCTTCCGCGACGAGCAGAGAAAGATTCTCGCTCAGATCCTGGCCGCGACGGGCGGGGACCTCGAAAGCCGGTTCCGGCAAATCGCGGACCAGTTCACCCCGCTGATGCGGTTCCTCAAGGAGATCGAGGCGCCGTTGCCGCCCGCACTCCGGACCGCCTCCGACTTCATTCTCAACACTGAGTTGCGACGGCAATTCGAGCGCGACGAACCCGACCCGGCGCGGATTCAGGCGCTGCTGGAGGAAGCGCGGGCCGACAACGTCGGGCTGCACAAAGAGGAACTGGGCTACGCGATCAAGGGACGGCTGGACCGATGGCTGGAGCGGCTGACGACACATCCGGAGGATGCGGCGCTTTTGGCTCGCGTGGCCGGGGTGGCGGAAATTGTCCGCGGGATGGACCTGGAGGTGAACTTGTGGAAGACACAGAACCTCTTCTTCAGATTGCTCAAGGATGTGGCGCCCGGCTACCATGAGCGGGCTGGGCGCGGTGAGGCGACGGCTGAGGCGTGGCTGCGGGACTTTGTGAAGCTCGGCGAGCAGTTCGGATTCAAGGTGAACAGCAAGAACGAATGACAACCCAGGAAACCAGCACCACGGCGCAACGCGTGCCGCGCGCCACCTATCGTTTGCAGTTTCATCAAGGCTTCAAGCTGCGCCGGGCGATTGAACTGGTGCCCTACCTGCGCGACCTGGGCATCAGCCACGTGTATGCCTCGCCGCTGCTGAAGGCCTGCCCGGGCAGCACGCACGGCTACGACATCTGCGACCATTCCCAGATCAACCCCGAGGTCGGCACGGAACAGGACCTGGAGGAACTGGTCAACACGCTGCGCCGGCACGACATGGGTCTGGTGCTCGACATCGTGCCCAATCACATGGGCATCTGCGGTCGGGACAACGCCTGGTGGTGGGACGTTTTGAAGAATGGCCGGAACAGCCGCTTCGCGGAATACTTCGATATTGACTGGGACTCGCCCGACCCGCGGTTGCGGGGCAAAGTGCTCGTGCCGGTGCTAGGCGACATGTATGGCCGCGTCCTGGAGCGGCGGGAGCTGCGACTGGTCCAGGAGCAGGACGAAACCCTGCTCGCCTACCACGAACACCGCTTCCCGATCGCGCCAGACACGCTGGCTGATTCGCCAGGATCAACTCCCGCCCCGCTGGATAAGCTCAACAACGAGCTGGACGCGCTCGACGCGTTGATACAGAAGCAACATTACCGGCTGGCCGACTGGCGCCGGGGCGACGCGGGGGTGAACTACCGCCGCTTCTTCAACATCTGGACGCTGGCGGGTATCCGCGTCGAGGACTCGCGGGTATTCGGCGCGGCGCACGCGCTGGTGCTGCGCTGGCATGCGAATGGGTGGCTGGACGGGTTGCGCGTGGACCATCCCGATGGGCTGCACGACCCGACAGAATACTTCGAGCGGTTGCGCACGGCGGCGCCTGCACGCCTGGATCATTGCCGAAAAGATCCTGCTGGCCGGGGAAACCATGACCGGAGACTGGCCGGTGGCGGGCACGACGGGATACGAGTTCATCCGCCGCGTGACG
Source organism: uncultured Verrucomicrobiae bacterium (assembly GCA_963762555.1). Classification (GTDB taxonomy): domain Bacteria; phylum Verrucomicrobiota; class Verrucomicrobiia; order Limisphaerales; family UBA8199; genus PALSA-1440. Next base: position 133,530 of record CAVXLO010000034.1, on the reverse strand, counting down.
GGGCTGTTCATTGACCCGGAAGGCGAGCAGCCGATGACGGACCTGTACGTTGAGTTTACCGGCGAGCCGACTGATTACGGCGTGGTCATGCGCGAGAAGCAGCGGCTGGTGCTGGGCCAGTTGCTGGCGGCGGAGGTCAATTGGCTGACGCGGCTGCTGCTGCGGATTGCGGTGCGGCATTGGCGCTACCGCGACCTGGCGGAAGCGGATTTGCGCGAGGCGCTGATTGAGGTGACGGCGCGGCTGCCGGTCTATTGCACCTACGTGCAGGCGCACCTGGGGCGGGTGCCCGAGGCCGACGCAACGGTGATTTCCGAGACGGTGGCCTGGACGCGACAGCGGCGGCTGAAGCTGCCGCCCGAGGCGTTTGATTTCATCGAGGATCTCCTGCTGTTGCGGTTGAGCGGCGAAACCGAACATGAGTTTGTAATGCGCTTCCAGCAACTCACCGGCCCGACCATGGCGAAGGGCGCTGAGGACACGGCTTGCTATTGCTTCAACCGGCTGATCGCCTTAAACACCGTCGGCGGTGACCCCGGCCGGTTTGCGTTCTCGCCGGAGTTGTTCCACGACCGGTGCGCGAAGGCGCGGCAGCGCTGGCCGAACTCGATGCTCACGACCTCGACGCATGACACCAAGCGCAGCGAGGATGTGCGGATGCGGATTTGCCTCCTCTCGGAAACCCCGCAGCAGTGGCGCGCGGTGGTGGCGCGCTGGTCGGCGCTCAATGAAAAGCACCGCCAGGGTGATTGGCCGGACCGTAACATCGAGTACTTCTATTACCAGACGCTGGTGGGGGCGTGGCCGCTGCCGTTGGAACGCGCGTTGACGGTGATGGAGAAGGCCTCGTGCGAGGCCAAGCAGCATACGTCGTGGACGCGACGCAACGCGGCGTACGATGCCGCCCTGCGCGGCTTCGTGACCGGCACACTCGGCGACAAGCAATTCATCGCTGAGCTGGAGCGATTTGTGTTGCGGCTAGTCGAGCCGGGTCACATCAACTCACTGGCGGAAACACTGCTCAAGCTGACCACGCCGGGCGTGCCGGACATTTACCAGGGCAACGAGCTATGGGACCGCAGCCTGGTTGACCCGGACAACCGCCGGCCCGTGGATTTCGCCGTGCGCGAGCGGTTGCTGGCGGAAATGCAGGGCCTAACGGTGGAGCAAGTCTGGCAGCGGCGCGAGGAAGGGCTGCCCAAGCTGTGGGTGATTCAGAAGACGCTGCAGTTCCGGCGCCGCCACCCGGAACTGTTCGGGGCGGAGGGCAGCTACGAGCCGCTGCACGCGCGGGGCGCCAAGGCCCTGCATGTTGTGGCCTTCGCGCGGGGCGGACGCGCGCTTATCGTCGTGCCGCGCCTGAACCTGCGCCGGGGCAACGATTGGGGCGACACAACGCTGCCCCTGCCCGAGGGGAGCTGGTTTAGTGAACTTACGGGCGAAGAGGCCGGCAGCGGTGAACGCCCGGTAGGCGAACTGCTCGGGCGATTTCCGGTCGCGCTGCTTTCCCGGAAGGAAGTGACATAAAGCGCGGTTCGCCGTCCGTGGCAGGGGCGAGCAAGTCCGGCCAACCGAATCGCTTATGCAGCCGCCAGTGTGTTGAGCTGAGGGGCCGCGGCCTTGCCCTGTCGGCCAAGACCATCGCGGTTCGCGCCCAGTGGCGTTAGTTGGAGGAAGATTTTGCCGTCATGCTCCCGCGCCGGAAAGCCCTGGAGGGCCACACAGGCGGGCTTGCGCTGCGGGGACCCGTCAGTGAAGTCAAAGCGGCCATTGTGTTTGGGACATTCAATGAGTTTGCCCTTGACGAAACCTTCGGCCAGGTGAGCACGGCCATGCGTGCAGAGGCCATCGGTGGCATAAAGCCCACCGTCTGCGGCGCGGTAAATGGCGTAGGTTCTTCCCCCATGATCGAAGCGAATCACGTCCTCCGGCTTGAGGAACCCGCTGACGCAGACTTCGACCCAGCCGTTCACCGCGCGGCCTTTGGCAGTGAAGGTGCGCGGTCCGGGTGAAACATTGGGGCTGAGGGTGGGCGTGGGCAGTTTGCGTTCGACGTAGTAGGCGGGGTCCTTCACCTGGCGCAGCACCGCGGGGATGATCTCCCGCCAGGCATCGAACAGATTCCGGTAAGGCTTGGGCATATCGGCTTTAACCAGTTCGTGCAGCCGCGGCAGGTTGTGATACGGCACGAGCGGGAACATGTGGTGCTCGACGTGGTAATTCATGTTCCAGTACAGGAACCGGTTGATTGGGTCCATATAGAGCGTCCGGCAGTTGAGCCGGTGGTCGAGCACGTTCTCAGCGAGCCCCGCGTGCTGGGTGTAGCCGTAAATGGGCTGCAGCCATGCCCCGTAGAGCTGGGGGAAGCCAATATACATCAGCGGCAGCAGGCTGCGGAAATAGATCGCCAGGCCCAGGACGCTCAGATAGATGAGCAGGTAGATCCGCGCGCGCAAAAACGCCTTGGCATACTCGGACTCCGGCAGGTAGGTCTTCTCCTCCGGGGTGATTCGGCCCAGGCAATGAAGCACCACATGATGGAAGTACTTCGGAATAGTCTTGAGGCTGAAGAAGCTGAGCAGCAGTCCGGCAATGTCCGGCGGGCGGGGAACCGCTATCTCGGGGTCGCGCCCGACGATGATGGTGTCGCTATGGTGGCGGACATGGCTCCAGCGCCAGGGAACCGATTCGCGCATGACCATGAACGAGGCGATCTCGTAAAGGGCATTGTTCATCCAGTCGGTCTTGAAGGCCGTGCCATGACCGGCTTCGTGCCAACGGGGATCGGAGGTGGAGGCATAAATGGCCCCGTAGATGATGAAGGGGACCGCTGCCCACCAACTGCCGGCTTGCCAGAGGAAGTAGCCGCACACCCCCGCGCTGATCAGGATGCCGAACCAGAGGAGAGTGTCGCGGATAGCGGGTCCATCGCGCCGTTCGAGCAGCTCGCGCATCTTCTCCTTGGGAACCGGGGAGGTGTACCAGGTGGCCTCGGCCAGACCCTTCTGGAGAGCGAGAATGGTGTTTTCACCGACCAGGCTGTACTTACTCTTCGCTGTTGCAGCCGCCATACATGATTCCTTCGCGCCGGGCCTGGATCCAGGTGTCAGCACGGCGGGACCGGAGTCGGTCCCGGCAGTTCAGGCTTACGGTGCGCATTAGCCACAATGCCATATAACATAAGGATAGTCCATAGCCGCTCCGAGGTTAAGCCCTGGGGGGCGCTTCTCGACAGTACCACCAAGCGCCAGGCTCCCAAGTCCGAAATCCGAAACCCGAAGGCCGAAAGAAGGCCGAAGTCCGAAACCCGAAGTCCGAAAAGCCTGCTCTCGCCCCTCTGCTGGCGCGGATTGAGCCGCTGCCGGCTGGGTCGCAGGCCCAGGCGCGGGGATGGAGCAGGTTCGCCTTTCGGGTTTCGGGCTTCGGCCTTCTTTCGGCCTTCGGATTTCGGGCTTCGGGTTTCCGGCCAGTGGCCATTTGCCGCGACGCGCGACGGGTGTATCTTTCGCCAGCCGGCGTGGAGCGGAGTGGGCGCTGCGGCCCACAGTCAACCCCTTTAGCGCGTTAGGGGTCCCCGACCGGGAATAGATCGGAAGTGCAAATGAAGAGACCAAAGCAACTGAAGTATCCCTCCAGGCGGAGCGCGGTCCGGGTCCGGGAAGAATGGCTCACCCTTCCCACCTACGAACCCGCGGCGCCGGACAAGAACCCGATGTTCCTCGAGAAGCGCGTTTACCAGGGCAGCAGCGGGAGAGTCTATCCGCTGCCCTTCACCGATCGCATCGCCGAGGAGCCCACGCCTCGGAAGTGGAAGGCGATTTGGATTGAGAACGAGTTCCTCCGCGTGCTGGTGCTGCCGGAGATCGGCGGGCGCATCCATGCCATCCAGGACAAGACCAACGGCTACGACTTGATCTATCGGCAGGAAGTCATCAAGCCGGCGCTGGTTGGCCTCGCCGGGCCGTGGGCAAGCGGCGGGATCGAGTTCAACTGGCCGCAGCATCATCGGCCCGCCACCTTCATGCCGGTGGACACCGCCGTCGAACATTCTGCCGACGGCTCGGCGACCGTCTGGTGCGGTGACCATGATCCAATGGCCCGCCTCAAAGGCATGCACGGCGTCTGCCTGCAGCCGGGACGCGCGTACGTGGAGTTGAAGGTGCGCGCCTGCAACCGCACACCTTTGGTGCAGACCTTTCTCTGGTGGGCAAACGTCGCCACGCGCGTGCACGAGGCCTACCAGAGCTTCTTCCCGCCGGATGCCTGTTGCGTCGCCGACCATGCCCGACGCTCGATGAGCGAGTATCCGTTGGCAACCGGCTACTACTACGGTGTGAACTACGGCGAGCGCGGACGGACGGGTGTTCCGGCGAACGAAGTGCCGCGTCAGTTCGTGCCGCCGCACTGCCGGCAGGGTTCCGAATCTCGCGCCTCGAATCCGGGACTGCCCAACTACGCCCCGAACGACCTGTCGTTCTACGCCAACATCCCCGTGCCGACCTCCTACATGTGCATGGGCTCGCAGCAAGACTTCTCGGGCGGCTACGACTACAAGGCCCAGGCCGGCATCATCCAGATCGCAAACCATCACATCTCGCCCGGCAAGAAGCAATGGACGTGGGGCAACCACGAGTTTGGCTACGCGTGGGACCGCAACCTCACCGACGCCGATGCCAACGGCCAGTTCGCGCCCTATATCGAAATCATGGTGGGCGTCTATACGGACAACCAGCCCGACTTCAGCTTTCTCCAGCCCGGTGAGACGAAGTCCTGGAGCCAGTATTGGTATCCCATTCAGCAGATCGGGCCTGCCCAGCACGCGAACCTGGACGCGGCGGTGTCCTTCCGAGCGGAGGCTTCAGCCGCCGAGACTGGTACTGCGCGTCGGCGTGGCCGTTACCGCCAGCCACCCTAAAGCGTCCATCACCGTCTCGGCCCGCGGCAAAGCTCTCGCCCGCTTCCGGCGAGACCTCGCACCCAGCCAGCCTTTCCTCGACGAACTCAAGCTGCCCAAAGGCATCCGTGAAACGGACCTTCTCCTCCAAGTTACGGACGAGGCGGGCCAGGAAATCATTTCTTACCTGCCGCAGCCGCGCGCCAAGGGCAGCGTCCCGCCGCCTGCCACCGAACCGCCACCACCCGCGGATATCGCCAGCGCCGACGAACTCTTCATCACCGGTCTGCATCTGGACCAGTACCGCCACGCCACTCGCTGTCCGACCCTCTACTGGCGCGAGGCCTTGCGGCGCGACGCGCTGGACTCGCGCTGCAACAACGCGATAGGGCTCTGGCACCTCAAGCGTGGGGAATTCAAGGAAGCGGAAGCCCATTTTCGCCAGGCCATTGAACGCCTGACGCTGCGCAACGCGAATCCCTACGATGGCGAGCCTTACTACAACCTCGGATTGTGCCTGCGGCATGTGGGCCGGGACACCGAGGCGTATGCCTCGTTCTACAAGGCCACCTGGAACCAGGCCTGGGCCGGCGCCGCCTACCACGCGTTGGCGGAGATTGACTGCTGCCGGCGTGATTGGGACAAGGCCACGGAGCATATCGAGCGGTCGTGCCGCACGATGGCGTCCAATCAACGGGCCATGAACCTCTGGGCGATGGTCGTTCGCCAGCAGGGGAACGGGTCCGCTGGCGGAGGCATTTCCCAGACTGAACAAGGGAACTGATCCCCTCGACTGGTGGACGCGCTACTTGCTCGGCGAGGAGCTCACCTGCGATACGCAGACGCTCCTTGACCTGACGCTTGATCTCGCCCGTGCCGGGTTCCTTGCCGAGGCGATCGAACTGCTGAAAGCGCGAGCTGCTAAGACCTCCGATACCCAACCGTCAACCGACCCGCGCAACCTCGGCACCCAGCCACTGCTTCACTACTACCTCGGCTGGCTGCACACGCAGCTCGGCGATACCCAGGCAGCACTCGTCGAATTCAAGAAGGGTGCGGCGGCGCCGGCCGATTACTGCTTCCCCGCGCGCCTGGAGGAGATTGCCGTCCTCGAAACTGCGATGGCGGCAAATCCCAGAGATGCCCGGGCGCCCTATTACCTGGGGAATTTGCTCTACGACCGTCGCCGCCATGCCGAGGCCATCGGGCTCTGGGAGAAGTCAGCTCGGCTGGACCCGGCGTGCTCCATCGTGTGGCGCAATCTCGGCATCGGCTACTTCAACATCCGCCGCAACGCCCGCCTGGCACGGCGAGCTTACGACCAGGCGCTGCGCGTGAATCCGTCGGACGCCCGGCTGCTCTTCGAACGTGACCAACTGTGGAAGCGGCTGGGCAAGAGACCCGAAGCGCGCCTGCGCGATTTGGAGAAGCGGCTCGACCTCGCCCGCCAGCGCGACGATCTGAGCCTCGAGTTGTGCGCGCTCTACAACCAGACCGGCCGGCACGAGGACGCCCTGGCGCTCGTGGGCAGCCGCCGCTTTCAGCCCTGGGAAGGCGGCGAGGGCGGGCCGCTCGGCCAGTGGGTGCGCTCGCACCTGGCGCTGGGCCGTGCCGCCCTTAACTCCGGCCAGGCCGCACAGGCCCGCGATCACTTTCAGGCGGCGCTGACGGCGCCCCGCAATCTCGGCGAGGCCAGGCATTTGCTCGCCAACCAGAGCGATGTCCATTACTGGCTCGGCTGCGCCTGCGACGCAATGGGCGACAGGGAAGCCGCTCGCCGCCACTGGCTCACCGCCGCCACGTTCAGGGGCGATTTCCAGGAGATGAGTGTTCGCGCCTTTAGTGAGATGACCTGCTTCTCGGCCTGGTCCTTGGAGCGCCTGGGCCAGCCCGCGAAAGCGAGGAGACTCTTTGCCGACCTGCTCGCCTACGCGCAAAGGCTCCGGCGGACCCCAGCCAGGATTGACTATTTCGCCACCTCCCTCCCCGCGATGCTGCTGTTCGAGGACGACCTGCAGTTTCGCCAGGAGACGAGCGCGCTGTTCCTCCAGGCCCAGGCGCACCTCGGCCTCAAACGCCGTTCCAAGGCGAAGGCGCTGCTTTTCAACGTGCTCAAACGCGACCCCAGCCACCCACTCGCGGCGGATCTGCTCGAAGAACTGGAGTGAGGTTGGGGTGGCCTGGGTGAATACCGCCAGGCACCTCCTTGTCTAATTCAATAGAGCAATTGGAGTATGAAAGCACACGTCTTGGTTTTGACGGCGGGTGCGTTGGCGCTCGTGCTGACGGGCTGCGAAACACCCTATGGCACCCCGGACCAGACCGGGACCGGGGCCCTGGTCGGAGGGGGGATTGGTGCGGCGTCCGGCGCGATCATTGGCGGTGCCAGCGGCGCGGGTGGCGAGGGGGCGCTTATCGGCGGCGCCATCGGGGCCATTACCGGCGGGCTGATCGGCCATTCGATGGACATGCAGGAGCAGGCGCGGCTCCAGGCCGAAGCACCGCAAACGTACATCCGAGTTGAGCAGGGCCAGCCGTTGAGCATCGCCGACGTGAAAGCCCTGGCACAAGCCAGGCTGAGCGATGATGTGATCATCAGCCAGATTCGCAATTCACGGACCGTGTATCATCTCAGCGCGGCGGACATCATCGGCCTTAAGAACGCCGGCGTCAGCGAGAAGGTGATTAATTACATGATCAACACGCCAACTTCGACCGGCGGCGTGGCGGCCGTGCCTGCGCCCACCGGCCCGGCCGTGGTCCAGAGTCCGCCGCCCCCGCCGCCGGCCGAGACGATCGTGCCCGCGCCGGGACCCGGCTATGTCTGGGTGGGGGGAGAGTGGGTGTGGAACAACGGCTGGGTGTGGGTAGGCGGTCATTGGGTGTTACCGCCCTATCCCGGTGCCATCTGGATTCATGGCGATTGGGGCCGGGGGCCGCGCGGCTGGTACTGGAGCCGGGGCCGGTGGCGGCACTGAAGATGAGACCGATGGATTGCCTTTACCGACGCCACGGGGGCACCAGATTGGTGATCGCTTCGGCTCCATCCAAGTCGTGCCAGACAAGTTCGTAGATGCCTGCCGGTGTGCCCCCGGTGGTGGTCCCGTCATCTTTGTCTCCGTGTACGATGGGGCGAAGCACCACATTGCCAGGAGATGCCTCGAACCGGATTGCCTCGCCAGTAAAGCAGTTCGTCAAGGCGGCAATGTCCCACGCCCTGTAATACCCGGAACTCCGCAGGTCTTGAGCGGTTGCCTGAAGTAGCTTCTCCAGCGTAGATGGCATTAGTGGGCGTGCCGGTATTGCGGCCATTACCGGCCCGTTTGAGGCCTCGAGCTCATCTCCAAGCGCGACCGCCAGCGCGAGAGAGTCGTTCCGGGCGGCAGCCCACCACGCTCGGGCCGTCCTAAAGGTGGATTCCCTGACCTTTGGGACACCCACGAAGTACACCGCGATTCCAACCGCCAGTGCTGCCGGCGCAAGCCAGGGCCCCCACTTCTCAACTGGGAACCCGTGTTTCGTCTGAGACAGCACCCACCAACCCAGAACCAGTGCCATGAACAGCAGTGCAGAGACGTTGGCGCTCAAGGTGAGCGCTGCCCCTCGGCTGTACACCCTGCTTCCGGCAGGGGAATACTGTGCCCAGTCCACATAGGCGTCGTGTGCCATTCCGGTTGGATCGAGCACCGCGCTCAGCTTGGTGGCCACCGGCGCTTCAGCGACCAAGCTCCGGAGTTCACGGTGCCGGATGCGCAGTTCACCGGCTTCCATGCGCGGACGTCCGTTGCCCGCGTCATACCGAGGCGCCTCGCAGCGCCGCACTGTGAAGCCCGGCACCTTTGCCCGGCCAGGGCCAAATACATAAAGGTCAATCCGGCAGGAAGCCGCGCCCACTGCTGTCAGGCGCAGCGGGTAAACCGGCTTGGCCGTTTTGAAGGTGAAGGCGAGCGGATGCGTTGCCCGGGGCGCTTCTCCACCCCCTTCGTCGTGTAGGCGGGCGGCAACGAACACCCAACCGGTGTGAACATAGTCGCCAATCACCGGCGCCATGTTCGTCGGGGCATGGAACCCGTTTTCATTCAGCCAGTTCAAGAGCGCCGAGGGGTCAGCGGATCGGAGGGTGACAGTGTCAAAGAGGCCAACGGTTTGCCGGTTGAGGACGCGGACTCGGGCCGTCAGCGATCCCGAGAAGCCTCCCTTGCTTTTGGCAGGCAAGAAGGCGGGAAGGAAGAGCATGGCCAGCAGCATCAGGCCCTTCTTTCGCAAGTGAAAGAGGACCGGGGTATTCACATCCGGTGTAAAAAGCCCCTCTGCGGGGTTAGCGTATTCAAAGCTCGCCTTACGCGCGTCGCCTGAGCTGTAGTAACCTGCTTTGCTTACTGTGACCGATAAGCATTTCCCTTTCCGGTTTACCATTGAAAAGAACCCGGATTTGTCGCTTGTGGCGTGGTTCTCCGAGGTGCCGTCCGCGGACAGGTCGGTCCACTTGAAGTCCACAGATGCGCCTTCGACCGCCTGTTGGTTCTCATCTACAGCCTTACCGTAAAAGTTGATTGGTTGCTTCCAGTCATACTCAGGGTCCGCCATTTTGTTTGCCACATAATCGCGCACAGCTTGGTGAGTGTTTGGCGCCGGCTTTGGAGCCGGTGGCCTGCTGCGCTCAGCGGAGTCAGCTTCTTTTCGGATCCTTACGCCCGGGCCGGGCCTCGCCTGAGGAGCCCGGTTTTCGTCCCCGCCAGACGCCGGTTCGGCCGCTGTGTGGACGCGCGTGCGCTCACCGCCAGAGGAGAGCATCCAGACCACCACCAAGGCTGCAGCAAAGAACAAGAGGATTGCCAAAAGACGCCGCGTTCTCATCGCTATTGAGGGGGGAAGAGGCTGTTCAGCAGCGAGCTATAGAAACCGCCTGTTCTTTGGATATTCCAATTGAACTGGGCACTGTGCTCGTCTTTACCTATGTCGAACCCAAAGCTTGCTTTCAAATCCACTTGGCCGCCTTGAATCTCCCCATTCACCCTTGAAAGAGCGCCCACTGCTTTCGAGCGCGGTCTGACCACAAAGGACATGATTTCCCTTGGGTCTGTGAGGAGAACATAACTGTGATAGGCATTAGTTCCGTCGGAAGTATAGCCAAAGCCCTGATCAGGCTTGTAGCTGATTTCATTACCCTCCCAGTTGACCGACTTGCCTAGGAACATTCCCTTCGCCAGAGCAAAATCGTTAGTGTTGAAGAAGTTGACGATGCCGTTTCTCAGCGCGCCACTGATGCTGCCGGGGTATGCTCTGTATGTGTCTGGCGTCCGCATGCTATAAGCGTTGGTCTCGGCGGCCAGGAAAGGGCCGTAGTCTGGCAGTGTGCGATCGTAGCAGTGTGCGGGCACCGCGGCCTGCATCAGCACGTAGGTATCGATGCTTCTCAGGCCTGCATCCAACTGGAGCTTGAGGGCTTGCAACATCACGATGTTACCCATGCTGTGCGCACAGACGCCGATCCTGTAGTCTGGAAACCGGCTTCGCAAATGCGTCAGGTAGTCCGACAGACCGCGCCCGCTTTGGAATGCCCGGAATTCACTCCGGTTGTACGTGAATAACGATTGGAAATCGTTCAGAACTTGCACTAGGTTATTGTAATCGTCTCTGGACAAGGTCGGCCAACGAGCCGAGGCAAAGCGGCCTCTGTAACCCTGCCAATAAAGCCGCTTGAACATGTGTGCCGCAAAATTGTTGTAATCCCACTGCCCCATGCGCCACCCGTGGACGAATAGGACCAAGCTCTTATCCTCACCCGAGTTCTCCGCAGGGGTTTTGTCCTCCACGTAGGTGCTCGTCAGAGTATTTGGCGTGCTGTCGTCAACGTTGGCGATGTGGGCCTGCTCATACATGTCTCTGACGTCGCGCAGATCCAGCCACGCGGAGGTTTGCCCCACGACGCTCGTTCCCTGATAAATCGTCAGCACCATCTCGCCCGCTCCCACCCCGGCGCCCTCGAATAAGAAATGCGAGTTCGTGCCCTGCGTGGCGAAAAAGTCCGGCGGGAAGGTGAAGGGGTGGGCTGCGGAGATCGTTCCCGTGCCGAGAGCGTCCCCATACCCGTCTCGCTTGATCGGGTCCCAGGAGTGGGTGGCCTGGGCCGCCGCGATGTTGGTATCCGTCAGATAGCCCGTTCCTCCTTGCGTTTCGTAAGCCCTGGACAATCGGATTTGCGGGTCGCCGGTCACGTTCCGCCAGCCGAGGCTCACGCTGTACCCGCCAGACGACGGAAGCGCTGGCAAACCTGCCACCCAGAGTCGCGCGAAATCCTCCAGGTCGCGCGCTGTCCCGATGATCGCGTCACTGCTGTCCGTGGCTCTCGGCGCCCCTTCGCCGTTAACGTCGTGCCCACTGACATTCCAGTCGTTGTTGATCCAGAAGGCAAAGGGCCGAGACTGGGACGTATTATCCGGCCCAGCGAACTCGAGTCCATGATGCCGTCGTGGTTCACATCCAACTGTAACTTGATGACGTTGACGACGCCAGTGCCACGCTGGTACGGAGGGTCGATATCCGGCATGGTGACGAGGGCCGCCTGACCCGGCTGCATCGGGAAGAACTCGCCGTACGGGGAAAGCAGGCCTGCGCTGTTGGTCGTGATATTCCCGTTGCCGTCTATGGTGTACGCCTTGGTCGAAGTACTGTTCCAGAAAGGCTGGTCTGTTGGTGTTGCCGTCAACGCTTAGCCTGGCCCACCCGGCGATGCTGAACGGCTGGCCCAGGGCGGCGATCATGACCGGGGTGCTCATGGTGGCGGGGTCGAACCCAGCGTGTCCGGGCAAGTAGTCGCGGTTCGGCACCCCGCAGAAATACCCCTCCGTCTGGAGCACCGGCGGGGCCACTTGGGCATAGAAGAACTCCGGGTACGTCGCGACCTCGGGGATGCTGCCATCGCTCGGGAGAACATCAGTATGCAATACAGACCCATCGGAGTATAACCTCATTGCTGACTGATAAGGCAGGCCGAAGAAGTTGCTCTGGCCCGATGGCAAGACGAGGTTGGTGGAGAGGCCGGTGATGCCAATATTGGTCCAGCCGGGGTGGGCCGGCTGGTAAGGCGAATAGATCCATTGCGGCTCAGTGGCAGAGAGCAGCGGCGTAATGGGGCCCTGGGACCCTTGGCTCACGTAGGCATACTCCGGGAACGAAAAGAGGGGCTGGTCCGGGATCAGAATTGGAGGAGAGACATTGGGATTGTAGTACACGCCGGAAGTCAGGGACCCATTCGGGTTCACGTTGGTGGGCGAATAGAGGAAGTTGCGGAGGAAATAATTGTCTTCAAACGGCTTAAACTCATCCACAAAACAGTAATTGTAATCCGACATCCCAAAATCCAACGGGAAGTGGTAGTTCGCGTAAGCGTAGCTGGACGGAAATACCCAAGCGGGGAGGCTTGGAAAGGTGTTGTCGGGGAGCCTGAACTGAAATGGGCCGTTTTCATCCGCAGCTTCAAGCGCGAACACAAGGTTCTGTCTCAACTGCTCCGTGCCGTCCAGGAAGGGAATGTAGGCGCTCGTTGCCGCAGCATCTGGCAGCGAAGGTGTGCTGAGTGGTCCGATCATGCCGTTTGTGCCGAGCGGACGGCAAACGACCGAGCTGCACGTGCCGTAAAGCGGAAGCGCGGAAGTTGGTATGGCATATTGGCCTTGGACCAAGTTAGTCACCGCAACGTCAAAATAGTCCCCGCTTATGCTCGGTGTGAACAAGGTCTCCGGCTGGCCGTACGAATAGGTGTTGAATAGTCGCAGCGGGTATCGGACCCCCTGACCCTGCCGAAACACCCGGAAGGTGGTCACACCGCTCGGGATAGGCCAAATGAGCAGGAGGGACTGGCCCTGCCCACCCCGAACGATTGCTGTCGTGACGGCGTAAGCTTGGTTAATTGGCTGCAGCGGCGCGGAGAATGGCGAATTCTCGGGCGCAAGTGGATTGGCATAGACATCACCCAGTTGGCCACCTCGCTCATCAAGAACCGCCTGCGCGACACCTACGGCGACAAGATCGAGATCGTGACGGTGGGCGAGCCCGCCACCCCCAACGACGCCTACAAGCTGGCCGAGCAGGACAAGTTCCAGTTCCAGTGGTGGGCGCTGGGCCTCGTCGGCGCCCGCCCCGTCGAACAGAAAAAAGGCGCCGACCACGGCATTGACGGCAAAATCCTCTTCCGCGACGACCCGCGCATGACCAAGCCCGAGCAAATCATCATCCAGGTCAAAGGCGGCAAGACCGGCGTCAAGGACGTGCGGGACCTGCGCGGCGTGTTGGACCGCGAGCACGCGGCGATGGGCGTGCTGATCTCCCTGCAACCCCCGACCCGCGACATGGTAGCCGAGGCCATCAGCACCGGCTTCTACGCGCACAAGACCAACGCCCAACAGTATCCGCGCCTCCAACTGCGCACCGTAAAAGAACTGATGGACGGCAAAGGCATCGAGCGCCCGAGCGCGGTAGCCGCGCTGGACGAAACCTTCCGCAAGGCGCCGAAGGCGAAGGCCAAGGGACACGAGCAGACTGGACTGGCTTTGGGGTGATGGCTGAAGAAACACGCCAGTGTTCCGCCGATAGAGACACCTCAGGCGTGGGAGCGGCCCGATAAAGCCGGGCCAGCCCTCGCGTTTACTCCCGTGGTGGCGTTTGTCTGCTGGCGGTTCCCCCCGAAAGCCGGGGAAAAACGATTCTGCCCTACGTGCTCGGTGGCTACAGGTCCAAATCGCACCGGACAATCGCCGCCTGGTTTAGGTCGGTCAAGCCGACAAGGAGTTAGACGCGATACTGCGAGATCAATCCGCGGCCCCGTCCCCATTCACCCTCTTTTGCCTTTGGGCGAAAACCTGTTGACAGACGCCCCCCGGCAGCCCACACCCTGTACTTGGTACGGAGTACGTCACGGGTACTGATTACGTACGCCGTACATGGTAGGTGGAATTAGGCAGGACGCCCAGAATCAGAAGGCCGAAGAAAGATTCGCGGCGAACCAGTACTATCAGCCAAAGCAGCAGAGCGGTAATTGGCAGAGCCAGCCAATAATGGGCTACCGAAAGCACCACCTTTGGCTGAAAGATGATTTGGAGCGTGGGAAACAGCCCGTTCGAGACCGGGGCGACTTTGGGCAGGGTCGGGAAGGGCACTACCCAGGCAAAGTTCGTGCCCTGGCCCTTGAACGAAGTTTCAATGACGAGCGTCTCCGTCCCGTTGGCGTAGTGAAGCAGCGCTTGCTGATCGGGGATTTGTGGGATGGCAAAGGCCCTCTGTGGAATAACCATGCCGTCGGCCGGCGCCCGCATGGGCAACAGGCTGGCCAGCGCCAGCAGGCAGACGCGGGTAAGGACGCTGTGGCCCAGGCCCTTCATGGCCACGATCTTAGGCGACGCTCCTGGCGAGGGCGAGTTCTTTTTCAGCCGCAGGCGGCGGATTCAAGCACGCACGGAGTCGCAGCGCCCAACGGCGAGAGGCTCATTTCCGCACGCTCTGACGCGCGGTTACTTGTCGTCATGCAGGGCGCGTAAAGCCACAAGCTTCAATTTCAGCTTGGCTGCGGGTTGATCTGAGGCAGACTGGGAGCCATAGAAATGAACTGGGTGTTGTTGACCACCGCCCTGGCGTGCGCGGGCTTCGTCCAGGGCCTGAGCGGGTTTGGCTTCGGATTGGTTTCGATGTCCTTGATGCCGCTGTTTATGGGAATCAAACAGGCCGCGGTCATCTCGACCGCCTTCAGCCTGCTGGCGACGCTGCTCACGTTCGCGCGCCATTATCGCGAGTACAACTGGCGGCTGGGCGCCCCTTTCCTCCTCAGCGTAGTGATCGGCCTGCCGCTGGGCGTGTATTTCCTCGAAGAGAGCAGCGAGACGGTGCTCGCCCGGCTCATGGGCTCGCTCATGGTGGCCTATGCCGCGCGGGAGTTTCTGCTGCGGAACCAGTCGCGAAACTTTCCCCGGGCATGGACGGTGCCGCTGGGCTTGTTCAGCGGCGCAATGAGCGGGGCCTTCAACCTCGGCGGTGTGCCCAGCGCCGCGTATGCCTACGCGCATCCGTGGAGCCGCGGCCAGATCATGGGCTTCTTACAGGTGATGATTACTCTGACGTGCTCCTTGCGCCTGGTGTTTTATCACAACGCCGGGCTGTTGCGCGGCATTCCCTGGCACCTGGCGGTCTGGCTGGCCCTGCCCTTGTCATTCGCCATTTGGCTGGGGCACCTCGCGTTGGAACGCGTCGCTGTGCACAGCATGCGCCAGTTCATCTTCGTCTTCATCGGCGTGTCCGGCTTCTATTACCTGCTGGTGCACTGAGCCTCCCGCGCTGCCTGCCAAATCAGATCAAGCTCCGCTGCCCCCGGCAAATAGCTCCGCTTCGCGTCCATTGGCGTCCATCCGCAGTCAAACTCCGGGTGCTGATCTACGGTCCCGCCTCGTCAGGACTCAGGGCGGCTTCGGCGGCGCGCGGGCTGGTCAGGGAATTCCCTGACACCGCCTCTGTAATATTCCCGACTAGCGGAGCAGAAAAGAGGTGGCATACTATTCTCAAAGCGTGAAAGCGCACCGTTCTTTGGGAAAAGCAGAAAGACAATTTACCCTGCCCTGCGCGTGATCAACGTCTGGGAACTCGAACCGTAAATTAAACGATCCGAGGACTTGAAGCGATGGCTGTGGCCGGCAAGCCTTCAATGGAAGCCGAAAGCAACCCCGCCGGTCCAAATGATGCAGATAGGTTCAGAGCAGCAGTCAGACACGGCAATGGCGGGGTTTTTTTATTATCCCCAACCGATGGCGTGCTGTTCCCCGTGGCTCCTCCCCAGCTTTGACTGAATCTTCGACCGGTGTCCTTCCGGCGCGCGAGCCTGGCCGCCGGTCACTTTCGGTCCGGCTCATCCGGCTTATCCACCGGCGCATCTTTCGGGGGCTGCAGGTGCCGTTCCCAGATGGATTCGATGGCGCGGCGGCTGCCGAGGCCGAAGGCGAGAGCGAACGCCAAGGCCAGCGCGCCGAAAGTGATCAGGAAGGCGCCGGTCACGATGGTTACAGCGATGCCGAGTTCCACCAGGGCGATGGCGCAGGTGACGATGAGGAGGGCGGCGCGGATGATCCTGGCGACCAGACGTGCCCGTCCGAATTCCTCCTGAGAGAGAGCGCGCTGGGCGGCGCGCGAGGTCGCGTTGGCGACCGCCCAGCCGATGACCAGAATGAGCGCGGCGACGATCAATTGGGGGATGAGGAGGATGATCCGCTGCAGCAGTTCGGAGAGCACGGTGAGTTTCCAGAGCACGATGGCGTTCTCGAGAAACACCAGGAAGACCAGGAAGCCCACGATCATGCCCACCAGGCCGAAGAGCGAGTGGCGGACATCCCCTTTGTCCAGCGCCCGCCCCCAGCCGAACCGCACGATCACGCGGTCCAGCCGCAGGAAGATCAGGATGCGCACCAACAGTTTCGCGGCCACCCACGCCACGATCGCCCCCAACACGAGCACGACCAGTCCCGCGAGCAGCGTGGGCAAATAGCCCGTGATGTTATTCATGACATCACGCACGGATTCGAGAGATTGCTGTTCCATAAAGTCTCCTGGGTTAGAGCATCCAGCGCCGCGGCTCGGCGGGCATTTCAAACACGGTGAGCACCGGGGCGGCGGTGCGTTCGGCCAGTTCCAACGGCGGCGCATAGCCCAGCAGTTGTTCCAACATGCCCGCTTCGGTGCCGCCGGTAATGATCAGATCGGCATCGCGGGACTCGCGCAACAGGGCCGTGACGATGTCCCCGGCCTGGACGACTTTCAGTTCGCCGTGCGGCAGCCGCTTGCCGAGGGATTGGGCCATCGCTTCCTGGGCGTGCTGCACTTCGGCCGGCGTTGCCGTGCGCGGCATCACATGAACCGCCCGCACCCGGACTTCTTCGGCCGCGGCCAAAGGCGCCCGGCCAGGTCCGCCGCCAACTCCGAGTGCGGCCCGGGCTCGTAGGCGAACACGACTTTGCGGGTCTGCTTCGGCCAGCGTTCCGCGGTGACGGTCAGCACCTGGGCCGGCGCGGAACGGACGACGCGGTCAACGATGGTCGCCGCAAAGCGTTCCAGCAGGCCGACGCGGCGCGCCCGGCCCAGCGACGATGAGGTTGCACTGCTCCTCGAGGGCGGTTTCGATGACGCCGTAGGAAATGCGATGCGAGATCTTCACCAGGGTCCTGATGGGAACGCCATCCTTGCGCAGGCTCTCGACCTCCTGCTCCAGCCGGTCCCAGGTCTTGAGCGCCTCCTCCACCCCCTGTTGCAGCAACTGGCGATCCGGCACCTCGACCACCGACAGCGCAATCAGCTCGCCCTCGTAGCGCTGGGCGACGGCAACCGCCGCATCGAGCACGATCCCCGCCCGCTGCGGATTGCCGACACAGGCGAGGATGCGGTATTTCCTGCGATCGGCGGCCTCGCGCACGGCGACCAATTGTTCGTAAGCGCGATCCCGCTTGCGCGAGTAGCCGTAAAACACGACGAGCCCGATTCCGATCCACACTCCCGCGCTCACCCACGCCATCGGGCTGTAGAAGAACAGGAAGACCGCCAGCGCCAGTTGCAGCAGGATGCCGACAATCGGGACGAAGGGCACGAACGGCACTTTGAACCCGCGCCGCAGGTCGGGACGCTTCTTGCGCAGCGAAATCAGCGCCGCCTGCACCTGGATGAACAGCAGCAGGAACAGGATGTTCGCGGCGCTGGCCACCGCCTCGATCGGCAGCGTCACCGCCATCACCACGCTCAACACGCCCGAGGCCAGGATGGACCAATGCGGCGTCTTGCGCACCGGATGAATCCTGCCAAACCACGAAGGCAGGTTGCGGTCCCGCCCCATCGCGAAGGAAACGCGAGAGGACGAGTAAATGGTGGCGTTCAGCGCGCTCATCGTCGAGAACAAGCCGCCGATGAGAATCAGCACGCCCCCGCCGTGGAAGAACGTCCTCGCCACGTTCACCAGCGCGGTCTCCTTGTGTTGGCCGAGGTATTGCCAGCTCGGCATTCCTTCCGGCTGGATCGACCCCAGCGCGGCGAAGGCCACCAGCAGATAAATCGGCACCACGATCACCAGCGACAGGAAGATCGCGCGCGGCACATTGCGCTCGGGGTTGCGCACTTCCTCGCTGCATTGCGCGATGATTTCGTAGCCCTCGAACGCGATGAACGTCAGCCCCATCGCGATGAAAATGCTGCCCATCCCATTGGGCAGGGGATTCTCCGTGAAGGTCAGTTGCCAGTCAGGCCGCTGCAGGGTGATCCACACGCCGAACGCGATGAAACACCGCCAGCAGCACGATCTTGCCGCCCGTGACGATGTTGCCCGCGCCGCCGGCCTCCGACGCGCCGCGATAGTTGATGTAGCAGAACAGCGCCACGATCCCCACCGCCATCCATTTCTCCATCGGCAGGAACGGCAGGCTGAAGTCGGCCAGTCCGACCAGCGGCAGGCATTCCTTGAGATACGCCCCGAAGCCCAGCGCATACAGCGCGCAAGCCACCACGTAGGCGAACCACGACATCCAGCCGCTCATGAAACCCTGCGGGTCCTTCAGACCGGTCTTCACGTACAGGTAACCTCCGCCCGCGCTGTGGAACGACGAGCCCAGCTCCGCGTAGGCCGCCGCCGCAAAGAGCGTTACCACGCCGTTGAGCAGAAAGACCAGAATCAGCCCCGGCCCGGCCACCCCGGCGGCGATGCCGGTCAGCACAAAGATGCCGGCGCCGATCATCGCCCCGACGCCGATCATCGTGATGTCCAGCAGCCGCATCTCGCGGCTCAGGCGAACTTCTGAAGGGGCTGAGGCCATCTGTGGCTACTTTACTGCGGCGGTGCGCTCTCCCAAGTCTCAGGTTACGTTCCAGGTCCTAACGCCTGCCAGCAAATTGGGCGGCATTCGACTCATTCACTCTTGAAACCGGACACGTCGGCTCCGTCCAGCACCAGTTGGTCTTCGAGTTTGGAGCGATCATCCCGCCTTCGGATCGCAGGTAAATACGGACTGTTGCAAGGCTTGGCATATTTCGACTGTTCCAGGTTATTGGTCGTCGTCTCAGAACCGCGCGGAGGATAACCGGTCTGTCGGACTGGAACAAGCGCGATCCCTGATCCATATGGGTGCCTGAAAGAATAGTTGGCTGATTTCCAAAGTGATGAATTGCCTAGACTTTTGCGCAATGTATTGTATAGTGCATATACAACATAACTAAACTATGCTCTCACCTTCTCTCCAACAGGAACGCGCCCACCTCCTCGAAGAAATGGCTCATATTGACCGCATGATCCGCGGCCATGTCAGTGAGCAGACCTATCGGGTCCAGCGCGGCGAGCGCACCGTGACTCAAGGCCCTTATCATCTCCTGCAGCGCCGTGAAAACGGCCGGAACAACTGTCAACGGGTGGGAACTGATGAATTGGATTTCATCGTCCAGGCCGTTGAAGGCCACGACCGCTTCCAAACGCTGGCCCAGCGCTACGCCGCCCTGACCGAACAGATGACCTGGGACCAGCAGGGGGCCGAGATTAAAAAAAAGTTCCGGCGCTTCTGGCGGCCTACTTCCCGCAAACGGCCCTCTGCCTGAATCGGCTGGAGACTCAGGGCATCGGCGACTTTGCCGCCCTGGAACGGAACCTGTTGGCGGCCCTCAAGCACGACGGGGCCCGTTGGCTGGAGCAGTTGCTCAACGACCCAACGTTACCTGGCCAGCACCAGCAATGTCTGCCCGATGAGGAGAATTACGGACCGCGCCCCAAAGCGGTGCTGCTGACCCTGGGCTGGATCACCTTGCGCCGCCCCTATCTGTATAGCGCCTCTCGCGGGGAGGGCCGCTTTCCTTTGGACAGCGCTTTGGGATTGGTGGACAGCTACTCGCCAGAGGTCCTGCGCTGGGTCTGTCGTGCTGCCGCTCTGGCGGGCAGTTACCAAGCCGCCAGCCAGGACCTGCTGACCTATGCCGGTTTAGAGATCGATGCTCGCCAAATCCAGCGCTTGGTCAGGCAAGTCGCCCCGGCCATGAATCGCTGGCGAGCGGCTCAAGCGCCGGTCTGCAACCCCATGGCTGGAGACATTATGTGTGTGGGCACCGACGGAACCGGTGCGCCCATGCGTCGGCGCGAGGTCCGGGGGCGCAAAGGCAAGAATGGCGGCCGAGCCCGCACCCGCGAGGTCAAGGTCGGTACGGTCTTCACGCACCGTAAACCGGACCAGTCTGACCAACGGCCCGAACGGGATTATGCCTCGACCACTTACCTGGCGGCCATCGTTACGGCTGATCAGTTCGGTCCCCTCTTACGCGCCGAAGCCATTCGCCGCGGTATGGCCAAGGCCAAGGTCGTGGTCTTCCTGGGGGACGGCGCTGTTTGGGTGTGGAAGTTGGCACGCCTGAATTTTCCGCAGGCCGTCTGTATCCTGGATTACTATCACGCCTGTGAGCATTTGAACCTCCTGAGCGCCACCCTTTACGGGGAGGGCTCCCCTTTGGCCAAGCGACGCTTTCGCCAGTGGCGCAAAGCGCTGCTGAAGGATAAACTCGCTCAGGTTATCGCTCAGGCTAACGCCGACCTGCCGACCAAAGCCCAAACCCGTAAATCGGCCAAAAAGCAAATCGCTTACTTTGAACGCAACCACTCCAAGATGCTCTATCAGACGTTTCGAGCCGCCGGCTATTTCATCGGCTCGGGCGTGGTGGAGGCTGGCTGCAAAACGGTGGTAGGGCAGCGCCTCAAGCAATCCGGCATGCTCTGGAGCCGTCAAGGCGCCTCTCATCTGCTGGCTGTGCGCTGCGCGCTGCTGAGCGGTTGGTTCGAGGACTTCTGGAAACACTACAACCGGGCCGCTCAAGGACTTGCCTTCGCCGCATGACCAATCCAAACCGTTTTCCCAACGGGTTTGCCCTGCACCCGATCCATATCGGCGCGAAACGGAGTAGTTGCTTTCACGAGGGAGTTATGCCAACCATGGTTAGCCGGTGTTTTGAAAGCGTTTCGCAGGGCGAGAGAACGGTGCCAACGTCGGATGAGTTCAAATTCAGTTGCCTCGGTTGCGGCCAGTATCTCCTAGCGAATGATCTCAGGAGCGGTCGCCACCTCGAAAGCAGAATCAGCCAGAACAAATGAAGATAACCCTCCACGGCGCTGCCGGCGAAGTGACCGGCTCCGCTTATCTGATCGAAACCGACCGCGCCCGGATCTTGCTCGACTTCGGCATGTTCCAGGGCGGCGCTCACGCGGAGGCAAAAAACCGCGTGCCCGAGGGCCTG
Organism: uncultured Verrucomicrobiae bacterium; assembly: GCA_963762555.1. Lineage (GTDB taxonomy): Bacteria > Verrucomicrobiota > Verrucomicrobiia > Limisphaerales > UBA8199 > PALSA-1440. Next base: position 112,358 of record CAVXLO010000034.1, on the reverse strand, counting down.
GACCCGAAACAGCTCGACGCGGTGCTGCTCACGCATGCGCACCTCGACCACGTTGGCCGTCTGCCGCTGTTGCTCGGGGGTGGCTTCCAGGGGCCGATCTACGCTACGGACGCCACGCGCGACTTGGCGGGCCTCATCCTGCACGACTCCGCGAAGGTGCAGCAGTACGACATCGAGCGGACCAACCGCAAGCGGCAGCGCGCGGGCGAGCCGCCGCTCGAACCGCTCTACCACCACGAAGAGGTGGATCGCACACTGGCGCTGTTCCGGACCGTCGAGTACGAGCAACCGCGTCCGGTGGCGCGAAGGCGTGACCGCCCGGTTTGTCGAGGCCGGCCACATGCTGGGCTCGGCCAGCATCCAGTTGACCATTGAGGAGAACGGGCGAACCAAGCGGGTGGTGTTCTCGGGCGACCTCGGGCCGCACGGCCTGGCGTTGGTGCGCGATGCGGTCCCGCTCCGGCAAGCCGACCTGGTGTTTATGGAATCCACCTACGGCGACCGGGATCACAAGCCGCCCAAGGAGACGCTGACCGAATTTCGCGAAATCATTCAGGAGGCCGTAGGACGCCGGGCCCGAATTCTGGTGCCGGCCTTCGCGGTGGGGCGCACGCAGCAAATCCTCTTTCACTTGGAGGAGCTGTTCTGCGCGGGCACGGTCAAGGTGTTCCCGATTTACCTCGACAGCCCGATGGCCATCGCGGCAACCAAGATCTACCAGCATCATCCCGACCTGTTCGACGAGGAGGCGCAGGACCTGGAACGCCGCTGCGGCACGCTCCGCCAGAACCCGCATGTGCGCACCACGAGACGCCCGCCGAATCCATGGCCCTGAACGACGCGACCGGCCCGTGTCTCATCATGGCCGGGGCGGGCATGTGCAACGCGGGCCGCATTCTGCACCACCTGCGGCACGGGCTTTGGCGCCCGGAAACCGTCGTCCTCATCGTCGGCTACCAGGCGGAAGGATCGCTCGGACGCCTGCTGGTGGACGGGGCGAAGCAGGTTTCGATCTTCGGGGAGAAGATCGCGGTCAAGGCCGCGATTCACACCTTGAACGGCTTCAGCGCGCACGCGGGCCAGAGCGGGCTCCTGGGCTGGTTCGGCCACCTGGCGCCGGCGAAGCCCCAGGTGGTCCTGTCACACGGTGAGCCGCGCGGGCGCGAGCCGCTGGCGGCGCTCATCGAAGCAGCGCTATGGCCTCAAGCCGCGGCTGCCCTGCGCAAGGCGATGTGATCGAGCTGTAGGCGCCCCGCTCGCATGAGCGTCGCTCTCGTCTTGATCATTGTCCTGGCGGCCGTCGTGCTCTTTGCGACGGAGAGGTTTTCCGTGGACGTGGTCGCGTTGCTGGTGCTCGGCACGCTGCTGGTCACGGGGCTGGTGACACCAGCAGAAGGCATCTCCGGATTCAGCAGTCCGGCTACCGTGACGGTGGCGGCCATGTTCGTGCTCAGCGCGGGGCTGAACAAGACCGGCGCGCTGGCCACGCTGGGCCAGGCGCTCATCCGGCACGGGAAGAGCGAGACGCTGCTTCTGTGCTGGTGATGACGGGTGTGGCGCTGGTGTCGCCGTTCATCAACAACACCGCCGCCGTCGCGGTGTTTCTGCCACTGGTCTCCGGCGCGGCGGCCTCCAGGAACATCTCCAGTTCGCGGCTGCTCATTCCCCTGTCGTTCGCCTCGCAGTTCGGCGGCGTCTGCACGCTGATCGGCACGTCCACCAACCTGCTGGTCAGTTCCATCGCCGCGCATTCGGGCGTAGGGGCGTTCGGGATGTTCGAGTTCAGCAAGCTCGGGCTCATCATGGTTGGCCGGCCGGCCTGATTTATTTCCTGGTTGTCGGCCGCTGGCTGCTGCCCAAACGCCGCGCCGCGCAATTGACCGAAGCCTATGGTCTGGGGGAATACATCACCGAACTGCGCGTCGTCGCCGGCTCCCCCCTGCTGGGCAAGTCGGTCCTCGAGGCGAAACTCGGGGAGACGCAGGACATCACGGTGCTGGAAATCCTGCGCGGCGACCGCAAGATCTGGTTCCCCCTGTACGAACCGCTGCGCGAAGGAGACGTACTGCTGGTGCGCGGGGCGGTGAAAGAGTTGTTCAAATTGAAGAACAGCTTGGGACTGGAACTGGAGCCGGAATTCAGGCTGCACGAACACCCGCTGGCAGGCGAGGAAATGGAACTCGTCGAGGTGCTCCTGGCCGCCCAGTCGCGCCTGGCGGGCCGCACTCTCAAGACTCTGGATTTCCACTGGCGCTACAAAACCATTGTCCTCGCCCTGCATCGGCGCGGCAAAGCCCTCCGTGAAAAGCTGGCCGATGTCCGCCTCCGCTCGGGCGACGCGCTCCTGCTGCTCGGCCCGAAGACGGAGATTGCGCGGTTGCGCGACGACGACAATTTCATGGTGCTGGAGCCGCGGCGCGACATCGTGCTGGACCGCAAGAAGGCCCCAGTTGCACTGGGCATCGTCGGACTCGTGGTGACGCTGGCTGCGCTCAACGTGCTGCCGATTGTGGTGACCTCGCTGCTGGGCTGCGCGGCGATGGTCGTGACCCGCTGCCTGCGCGCCGAAGACGCCTACCGCGCCATTGAATGGAAAGTGATTGTGCTGCTGGCCGGGCATTCTGCCGTTAGGCACAGCCTTAGCCAAGACGGGTGCGGCGCAACTCCTCGCCGACCATGCGCTCGGGCTTGCCCAAGGTGCCGGACCGGTTGTGGTGCTGGCGGCGCTTTACCTGCTCACAGCCACGCTCACGGAATTCATGAGCAACGCCGCCGCCGCCGTGCTGCTGGCGCCGGTGGCCATCTCCACCGCCGCCAAACTCGGCCTTGACCCGAAGCCGTTTCTCATTGCCGTTACCTTCGCGGCGTCCACCAGCTTCGCCACGCCGGTCGGATACCAAACCAACACCATGGTTTATAACGCGGGCGGCTACCGCTTCAGCGACTTCCTCAAAGTCGGCATCCCATTGAACCTGATCTTCTGCGCGCTGGCGGCGTATTTTATCCCCAAGTTCTGGCCCTTCTAAAGGCCCTATCGCCGCGGCGGGAATGGGGGCTGTCAGCAAGCTGCATTCACTACGTGGTGTTGCTCCCGACGTTGCCATGGACTAGAACTGAGCCATGCCTGTGAAGAAAAGGATTGCTGTGCGGGTGCGCGAAGCCACGCGCAAAGACGTGGCCGCGTTGGTCAAATTGAACCACGCGGCCTACCCGGTGCTAGCGACGGAGAATGTGGTGTGGGGTGAAAGCCATTTGCTCAGCCATTTGCGCGTGTTCCCACAGGGACAGCTTGTCGCCGAAGCCCACGGGCAAATCCTGGGCGCGGTGTCGTCGCTGGTGGTCAATCTCGGCTCCGACCCGCTTCGTCCGCACACGTGGGCGGGTATCACCGACAGCGGCTACTTTACGAGCCACGATCCGCAAGGCGACACGCTTTACGGAGCGGATGTGTATGTGCATCCCAAGGCCCGCGGGCTGGGCGTGGGGCACGCGCTCTACGAGGCGCGCCGCCAGTTGTGCCGCCGCCTGAACCTGCGCCGCATTCTGGCGGGCGGACGCTTGTGGAATTACGCGGAACACGCGGAGGCGATGTCGCCGCAGGAATACGCCCAGCGCGTGGTCGCGGGTGAGTTTCGCGATCTCGTCCTCAGTTTCCAACTCCGCGAAGGATTCCAGTTGCGCGCCGTGATGCCCAACTATCTGCGCGACGCGAAGAGCTATAACTACGGCAGCCTCCTGGAATGGCTAAATCCGGATTACAATCCGCATCCCAAAGGAACGCGCAAAGTGCGCGTCGCTTGCGTGCAATACCAGATGCGCAAGGTCGCCTCATTCGCCGACTTCGCCCGGCAGGTCTCCTACTTCGTGGATGTGGCCGCTGATTACCGCTCCGACTTCGTGCTATTGCCCGAATTGTTCAGCGTGCAGCTTCTTTCGCATCTCGATGCCTTGTCGCCGCAGGAGGGGATGAAGAAGCTCGCCGGCCACACGCCCAGGTTTAAGAGGTTGATGAGCGACCTGGCCGGCAAATATGGTCTCACCATCATCGCGGGCAGCCATCCAGTCCTCGAGGGACAGAAGCTGCTGAACGTCGCGCACGTTTGTCTGCCCAATGGCAGCATTGTCGCGCAGCCCAAATTGCATGTCACACCGAACGAACGCAAATGGTGGGGCATCAGCGGCGGGCGGTCGCTGGCGGCCATTGATACTCCGAAGGCGAGAATTGGCGTGCTCATCTGCTACGACGTCGAGTTCCCCGAAGCCGTGCGGTGTCTCGCCGACGAGGGCGCGGAGATACTGTTCGTCCCCTTTTGCACCGACAATCGGCAGGGGTATTTGCGGGTGCGTTACTGCGCGCAGGCGCGGGCCATCGAGAACCAGATTTATGTCGCGTTGGCCGGCAACGTTGGCAATCTGCCGGACGTGGCCAATATGGATGTGCAATACGGCCAGGCGGCGGTATTCACCCCGTCTGACTTCGCCTTCGCGCGGGACGGCATTGCCGCCGAAGCCGACTCGAACGAGGAGACGGTGCTCGTGTGCGATCTCGACCTCGACAACCTGCACGAGGCTCGCAGCAGCGGCACCGTGACGCCGCGTTTCGACCGGCGGGCCGACCTCTTTCAGTTCAGCTCTTTATTCCGCGCTCCGCCGCAGCCGAAGCCGGACCCTCAGGAAGGTCCGCTTGGCGACCAATTGGATTTCTCCGACGAAAAGACGCCGGAGAGCCAGTAGCAGGTCTTCCGCCTCAAGCCAGCGGCTCGCTGTCACGCCCCAAACCAGCGCATGGCCACCACGGCCAGGCCGAGGAAGAAGAAGAAACCCGCCACGTCGGTGACGGTCGTCAGGAAAATGCTCGACGCCAATGCCGGGTCAACCCGGAGAGCCTTTAAGCCGAGCGGAATCGCCACGCCGGCGAAGGCGGCGGAGAGCTGGTTTAACACCAGGGCCGCGCACGCAATGATGCCCAGCGCCGCGCTGCCCTTCCACCACCAGCCGACCACGCCGACCACTACCCCCATGGCGAGGCCGTTCACCAACCCCAGCATCAACTCCTTCAACAGCGCGCGGCGGCCGTCCCCGGGCGAGAGTTCGCCCAGCGCCAGGTCGCGCACGATGACGGTGAGGGTCTGCATTCCGGCGTTGCCGCCCTGGCCGGCGATGATCGGCAGGAACACCGCCAGTGCCGTCCATTTCGCAATCGTGCCCTCGAAAAGGTTGACGACAAATGCCGCGAGAAACGCCGTCGCCAGGTTAATGTAGAGCCAGGGCAGGCGCAGCCGCACGCCGGTTCGCCAGGGCGTCAGCGCGTGCTCCTCGCCGGACAAACCGACCATCAACTGCATGTCCTCGGTCGCCTCCGCCTGGGCGACTTCCAGCGCGTCGCTGGCCTTGACCACGCCGACGAGCCGCCCTTCCCTGTCCAGCACCGGCAGGCCCAGGTAATGATAATGCTCGAACTGCCGCGCGACCGTTTCCTGGTCGTCCTCGGCCCGGACGAACTTCACGTCGCGGTTCATGATCTCCCCCACGCGGCGCTCGGAGCGGCGAAACACCAGGTCGCGCAGACTGACGATGCCGACCAGGCGCAGGCCGGCGTCGGTGACGTAAAGGTAGGCAATCTCCTCGGTGCGCTCCTCCTGGGCGTGGGTGCGGATGACCTCGCGCGCCTGTTCAACCGTCATATCGTCGCGCAGCGTGATGAACCGGTCGCTCATGATGCCGCCGGCGGTATCGGGGGCATAGCGCACCAGGGCTTGCACGCGTCGCCTTTGCTCGGCCGGCAGGGCTTCCAACGCGCCGCGGCGCGTCGGCGGCGGCAGCGCGGGCAGGAGGTCGGCGACCACGTTCGGCGGCAGATGGGACAGGAGCGGTGTGAGCTTTTGGACCGGCAGCGCCTTCAACAGTTCCTTCTGGCGGTCGTGCTCCAGTTCGCTCAACGCGCTGGCCGCGAGATCGGGCGGGAGTTCTGCCAGCAAACGCTGGACGTCTTCGAGCGGCAGCCGCTGCAAGCGGTCGGCCAGGTCCGCGGGGTGGAGCTTTAAGAACTCCTCCAGGTAGATCGGTGTAGTCTCTGGCATAAGTCAGGTTTGCTTCAGGTGCGTTTGCCAGCCGCCACAACTGCACTGCCAGGCTTGACATTCGCGCCGCCAAGCCGCCGCGGCGGCCCATATTGATCTGCTGAGCACTTTACACTCTTCGCGCGCGCGCGGCGCGACTTTTCCGCGCGCTTCACCGTTCCCGGCAGGGCCGCGGGCGCCATTCCGTTGCAAGGTTCCTGGTTGCACCCGCTCTGGCAGAACGTCCTGAGCCTGTTCCGGACCGTTGACGAAGGCAACCCCGGCCTGAACATCTCCGCCTACAACAGCGGCCTCTTCGCCCCCGACCCGGCCCTGGACGCCCTCCGGGTGCCCGAGATTGGACACCCGCTTTAAGTCTTTCACCCACCTGGCTCGCGCGATGGCTCGTCCGGAGCGGCAGCGCAGGTGGACACCGAGCCGGGACGCATGATGACTTCCAATGCAGAATCGTAGACCTGGTTGATTTCCACGGTCTTTTGGCTCTGCCGCCTATTGCCCCATACCCATATCCCGATCGCCCCGGCTGACAGCAGCCCGCCCGGAAGCCAGAACAGCATGCGTAGTTGGTTCTCATTAGCGATGTGGAGTCGCCGCATTACCGGCCGCATTAGCCGCTCCATCTTGTTCTGTTCGGCCGGCGTAAGGCGGGAATCGGAACCCTTTGAGTCATGAGGCAGCGCCCCGACGGCCAGAAGGGGAAATCCGTGGATAAACAGATAAAAGGCAACCGCCATGGCCCACAGGCCCACTGAGCAAACCGGCCGTTGAGGCATCGGCCGCAGTAATTCTATCACAGGAGCTGTCGTCCACCCGACTTGCCGCAAATGCTCAAGTTCTGCCAGGAAAGCATACTTTTGATCACGGGCTCCCAAGACGATTGACCAATACCGTCGGCTCGGTTGACGGGTGTTCCCGCATTCCAAAGTCAGCGTGACCAATCCTTCGCATCCCGGGATTGGTGCTAAAAACCAGCGGCGCACATACTTCCAAAAAACACGGTCCTGCTTGGTCTGGCTGAGTTTAACTCCCTTGTCATCCAAGCAGAGGTTTCGCTTTGGAACCCAGTTTCCCACGAAAGGCAGAGAGGCAAAAAGGAGTGGAACGACAACGGCAAGCAACACAGCCACCAGCGGGAAAACCGCCATCAAAAGCAAACGGAGCACTCCTGCCGCGCAGAAAAGGCGATCATCCAGCCAGAGCCGAAAGATCCCCATCTCCACACACAGGCCGGATACCATCAGGAGGAGCGGTGCAGCCAACTTCAACCCCCTCCACTCGTGCTGCCAACCTGCCTTACGGGTGACCTCTTTGACCGCTTTCGCCTCAACTGGTTGTTCGAGTAATAACATGCACCAATGGATAAGGCGTCTGAGCCGGGGTTACAGCACATGACCGATCTGGCGGCCACCCGGCCTGTTGAGCCCCACTCTAGCTTCATCCAGAACTGGGGGTCAAGACTTGGAGCATTCCAAAACGCGGCGAAGAATGGAACCTCGTAGTTTGGTTCGATCTTGCTCGCTCTGGAGCCGGAATGGCGCTTAGATCACGGTCAATAAGATCGGGTTCTCCCGCAAAGTCGGGGTCAAAGTCGGGGTCAAAATCGGGCCATCTGGCGACCCCGGCTTGGGTCTGGCGCTTGGCACCCCGCTTGACCAACCTGCCAAAACCAGGAAGAACAAGCCAAAAGACGCACCTCAACCCCCGCTCCTGGCCTCGGCTGCCGCCAGCAGGACCGTCCGGGAACTTCCCGTCGCCACACGCCAGCCTAACCGGAACCTCACCGTAGTACCCTCGATGGCTATCGAGGGGCACTACGGTGAGGTTCCCGTGCGGTGCCGGTGCCGTTGGGGTGCGATAGTGCCCTGGGGACAGAATATTGCGAGTCTGGGGCGCCCAAACAGGCGGACAGGTTCCAGATTGGGCCGGAAGCCGCTGAGCTGGGGAAGGCTGCCCCAGGACCGGAACCCGAGGCCTCTATGGAAGGCCTTGCCGCTGAGTGTCTTACGCCTTATCTAAGCGCCATTCCTGACTGACGCCTCTTCGCCGCCCGGGCGTTTCCCCGCCGCCACGCTGAAACTGCCCTCCAAGCGGGGGCGCGACCTCATTCTCCGCGTTTGGCATGTGGCCCCGCTCCGTTGCCCCGTCTGTCAAAACCCGATGCCCTCCGCCAAGCCTGCCAAGATGGGGCCGCAATGAATGAGAGCGAAACGCAATGCTCCTTCACCCGCGCAGCGCCAAGTACAAGCGGGCGCGCCGAAACGCAAATTCCTATCAGTAGCTTTTTCACTGCGGCTCGAGGACTAATCGCAGCGGTTCGGGCAGATGTTTGGCGCGCGCCGCCTGCAGCATTTGGCGGGCGGTATCGTCGCCCTGACCCGAATCCACCACCTTGGCGGCCCATTCTTCGGCCCGGTCGAACTTGCCCTGGAGCAGGTAGAGCCGCGCCAGCCCGTACCAGGCTGCCGGCGCCCTTCGGGGCGGCTTTTAGCAGGTAGGTTTCGGCCAAGTCGTATCTTCTTCTGCGCCAAATAGAGTTGGCCGAGCCCGTTAAGCGCAGCCGGATGATTGCGGATCGAGGGCGAGAGTGGCCTGGAACGCTTTCTCGGCTTCTGGCCGCTTGCCTGAATTGAAGCTCGCCCAGCCCAGTCCATTCCAGGCTTCGGCCTTCCTGGGGTCGAGCTTGACGGCCTGGTTGAATTTGGCGGCGGCGGCCTCCAATTGCCTGGCCTGCCACAGTTGCCAGCCCTCCTGCGTGAGCCGGGAAGCGTTGCCTCCGCCTCGGGCCGCGTAGAACCACACTGCCAGCCCGATGGCCACGCACGACGGCGGCGGTTGCAAGTCCGTAACGGAATCCCTTTTGTCGGTCAGTAGTCATGTTGTCCTTTAGTTGCTCGGAGTTGAGGGTTGTTCAGCAGAACCCGTCGTGATGGATTCCACGTCTGTCTTCACTTCGCTCGCATGCTGGTAGCGGCGCCCCGGTTCTTTTTCCAGCGCGCGCAGGACGACCTCGTCCAGACGCACGTCAATTTGCGTCCCATGCGTGCGGGACGACGGCGGGGCAAATTTGCCCAGCGGCAATTCGCCCGTGAGCATCTCGTAGAACACCACGCCAAGCGAATAAATGTCCGCCCGGTGGTCCACGGCCTGCGGATGTTCGACCTGCTCCGGCGCCATGTAGTTTGGCGTGCCCATGATTTGGCCTGCGCCGGTCAGGTGAAAGTCCTGCGCATCGTGGGCCGCATAGCCCCTACGGCGGACGTAAGCGTAGAGGGGATACCAATACGCCTGGCAGAGCCTGGCCAGCGCAGCCTGCGCTCGGGTGGTGTCGCTGCGGCTTGCAGTCAGGACGACCGACCAGTGCGTGGTGACAAAAGCGGCCTGCCGCGCCCCCGCCTCGGATGAGGGCGCTGCCGCACGCTGGTCGCTCGAACCCTGGGTCGCACTCACGCCTCGGAGCCTACCGTGGCCCGGCTAAAGCGCAAGGCGCCAAGGCAATCAGGGCGCGCAACGGCGACCGGGCGGATTTAACTTGTCTCGGAAATTCACGCCTCCTGGTGTGGCCGCTGGTTATCTGTCACCGATGGATTCAGACCAACATTGCCAGCCTCTAAAGCACTTTCCCCGCCAGCCTTCCCCGGCTGATCCGGTTCCACGCCGAAAAGCTCCCAGGCGCAGCCCCTGCACCGCCTCCCGATCCGCGCCAATTCCGCCACCTGGTCCAGGGGCGGTGTTCATCCAGGCGAAAGCGCGCATAAGGCGGAGCGCGGAGGTTACGGCAGGGGCTTGCGAAGGCGAAAGAACTGCTGCGGGCCGGTGGTGGTCGGGACCGACAACCCGAAACAGCCGTTGCTCAGCGGATAAGGTCCGGCGACGGTCTGCCAGACGCCGGCGGGCGGCAGGCTGGTGCAGGTCTCGAGGTTGAAGCCGGTGAAGTTGGTCGGCCAGGAGAGGGCCAAGGCATTGGACTCCAGCGAGGCGGCCAGCCGCGGCGCAAACTCCCCGGCTCCAAACAGCTCCAGGTCAAAACTAAGGCTGGCCTGGGAGGGAGAAGCCCTGTGGATTTCCACCGCCACGACGTTGGTGCCGGGAGGCAGACAGGCAATCGGAACGGTGGCCGGAAAATAGGTGGACATGGAGTCGCCGACTATGGCGGTGGTCGCCCGGTCCAGGTAAGAGATCGGCCCCGAGGGCAGGTTGGTCGCGGAAAATCTCCTGGCCGTTGAGCCACACGATGGCGCCGTCAACCCGGTTGAGCCGCAGGGTAAGGTTGGTGTAAAGCACATTGGCAGGCGCGACAAAGGCGCGGCGGAAATAGGTGGTGATGTACTTGTTGGCTGAGTTGGTGCCGAAACTGACGGTAGTGACGACGCCAGGCGTATTGTAGCCCAGCCGGCGCGGGGCCCTCGGCCCAGGCGGAATCGTCATACTGCGGCTGGGCCCAGTTGGTGCCCAGGTCCAGGCCCTGGTCGGAGTATTTCCAGTTCGAACCTCCGGCAATGAAGGGCGTGACCACCCGGTCGGTCCGCACCGTGATGGCGGCAATGCGAAAGAGCCACTCGTTGGCCATGGCGCTGAGGCCGGTGGCAATGGGATGGGTGCCATCACTCTTCATCATGCTGGGGCTGCTGACCGCGGAAAAAAGGTCCGCCACAAACACATTCTGCCCCTGCGCGCGCCGCGCGTTGACCAGGGATTGGAGGGCGGCGCAGAAGATCGGCATGTTGGTGCCATAGTTGAGATAGCGAAAGGATCGAGGCGTGCGTGATGCTGGTCGGCTTGCCGACAATAATGTTAGCCGCCGGATTCTTCGCGAAGATCATGTCCAGCAGCGCGGCCATATCGTTCGTCGCCACAAAGTAAGGGTTGCGCCCGCGGCCCATGTCGTTGACGCCCATGTCAATCAGGAACAGGTCGGGCGTGACGTTGGTCAAGGCTTGCGCCAAGCTCAGGAGGGTGTAGTTGGACGACGCGGGATAGCCATGAGCGGGGGACAGGCCGGGGTAAGCGATGACCGCCCCGTCCATCCCTTCGTGCCGCGTCAGGGTAAAGGTCGGAGTGCGGGTGGAGATCCAACGGCCCAGGTTGGTGAATGTGTAGCCGTTGTTTTGCAGCAGCGGCTGCAGGTAGGAGCGCCAGGCGCCGTTGATGGAGCTGTCATCGGTGATCGAGTCGCCCGACCGCCATCACCTTGAGGGGGCGGGAGGCGCGTGTAATTGGTCAGCACCAGTTCCGCTCGCACCGCCGTGCCGGCCAGCGCGCATACCAGGCCGAGCCAGAGATACGGGCGAAAACGCGGACGGCGAAGGCGACCGGTTGAAATCAGAGGTTCGTATTCTCCGGGCATACCACGTTCTCAAGGCACGGATCTTAACATGTTGGACACGCCCGATACTACGCCCGGATAAAGACAGGTGGAAGCGCAAAAGAGTGAAACGCTACCACCACCAGGCGAGGAATAGTGAAGAAACCTTGTTTTGACCCCGACCCGAATCAAGCGTCAGGGCAGCTTTCCCAGCCGGAGCCACAATCGGATTGGCCGCCCTCAGCCCCATGCCTCTGGCCGCAGGAAGAGAACATAAGGCAGCGAAGGGAACGAAGAATCCAAGACCCAGGCCAATGCACCCGCTCGCAATTGGATGGCTTCAGAAGAATTGTGTCTTGCACGCGATACGTAAGTTCCTTGCCAACGATGCTTGCCGTGCGAGTTAAAAAAGCTCAATATGGGGACAGCAGCGATGCCAACGCCAAACGAGTTCAAATTCAAGTGCCCGGCCTGCGACCAACACATTGTGGCGAATGAGGAATGGAGCGGTCGCGGCATTGATTGTCCCTCCTGTCACGCTCACATAACCATCCCTGCCCGGACGAAAGTGCCCGAGAGCGACTCGCCGGTCCTGCCTCCGGCTGGGCAGACAGGCCCGAAGCTTCCCGGCGGTGAGACCCGTGTCGTGCCGCCAGCGAACGTGCCGAAGAGCCCGGCGGTTCAAACTACGACCGCGCCGCCGTCCTCCACAGTGTCGAGCAACGATAAGCCCGGGGACGCCCCTCCTGATTTGGCCCCCAAAGCGGCGTCCGTCACTCCTCAGCAGCCAGAACGACTTCGCATCGCCGCTCTGGCCCCGGCGATCAAGCTGGAGATCGTCCGCGCCGTGCGGCGGCGCCTCGCCGACGAGTCCTCCTGGTTGCCGGGCAAAGTCAAAGGAGCGAACGCGTACGCCGCGAAGGTCAGCGACGGAGAGACTGTTTTAGTGGACGCGAGCGATCCGGCCGCAACTCGCTTTAGCCTGATGGGAGCCTTTCTCCTGGAAATGAGCCTGCGACAGGTGGTCAGAACGGCGGTCGGACGAACGAGGCTTCTCGACCATGAGATTCCTGACGCCATCCGCGAGGTGTTGCTCGACGAAATGAGCGAGGAAGAGCACGCGCAGGCAGATCAACACTTGGCGGACGAGAACTTGATGTCCATTTCCCACGCGCAATGCCTGGCCGCGCTCAACGTGCTGGAGGAGCGCTACTCAGAGAGGATGGACCAGACGCGAGTCGAAAGGGCTAAGCGAAGGCTCGCCAACGTGCGCTTGCCGGACCTGGTCAAGAAACTCGAAACGAAAGCGCCCATCGCTCCGGAAGACGTGGCCACCGCGCTTTATCACGAGCTGATGGAGGTGCACCGCCGCCTCGAGCGGCTCGAAAGCAGAATCAGCGAGAACAAATGAAGATCACCCTCCATGGCGCCGCCGGCGAAGTGACCGGCTCCGCTTATCTGATCGAAACCGACCGCGCCCGGCTCTTGCTCGACTTCGGCATGTTCCAGGGCGGCGCCCGCGCGGAGGAAAAGAACTGCGTGCCCGAGGGCCTGGACCCCAAACGGCTCGACGCGGTGCTGCTCACGCACGCGCACCTCGACCACGTTGGCCGTCTGCCGCTGTTGCTCAAGGGCGGTTTCTCGGGGCCGATCCACGCCACGGATGCCACGCGCGATTTGGCGGGGCTCATCCTGCACGACTCCGCCAAAGTGCAGCAGTACGACATCGAGCGGATCAACCGCAAGCGCCAGCGCGCGGGCGAACCGCCGCTCGAACCGCTCTACCACCACGACGAGGTGGATCGCACCCTGGCGCTGTTCCGCAACGTCGAATACGAGCAGCCGCTTCCGGTGGCCGAAGGCATCACCGCCCGGTTTGTCGAGGCCGGCCACATGCTTGGCTCGGCCAGCATCCAGTTGACCATTGAGGAGAACGGGCGGAGCAAGAAGGTGGTGTTCTCCGGCGACGTCGGGCCGCACGGCCTGGCGCTGGTGCGCGATGCGGTCCCGTTCCAGCAGGCCGACCTGGTGTTTCTGGAATCCACCTACGGCGACCGCGATCACAAGCCGCCGAAGGAAACGCTCGCCGAATTTCGCGACATCATTCAGGAAGCCGTCGGGCGCCGCGCCCGAATCCTGGTGCCGGCCTTCGCGGTGGGGCGCACGCAGCAAATCCTCTTTCATCTGGAGGAGTTGTTTTGCGCGGGCACGGTCAAGGTGTTCCCGATTTACCTCGACAGCCCGATGGCCATCGCGGCGACCAAGATTTACCAGCAGCATCCCGACCTGTTCGACGAGGAGGCGCGGGACCTGGAACGCCGCTGCGGCACGCTCCGCCAGAACCCGCATGTGCGCACCACCGAGACGCCCGCCGAATCCATGGCCCTGAACGACGCGGCCGGCCCGTGTCTCATCATGGCCGGGGCGGGCATGTGCAACGCGGGCCGCATTCTGCACCACCTGCGGCACGGGCTTTGGCGCCCGGAAACCGTCGTCCTCATCGTCGGTTACCAGGCGGAAGGATCGCTCGGGCGCCTGCTGGTGGACGGGGCGAAGCAGGTTTCGATCTTCGGGGAGAAGATCGCGGTCAAGGCGGCGATTCACACGCTTGAACGGCTTCAGCGCGCACGCCGGCCAGAGCGGGCTCCTGGGCTGGTTCGACCACCTGGCGCCGGCGAAGCCCCAGGTGGTCCTCTCACACGGTGAACCGCGCGGGCGCGAGCCGCTGGCGGCGCTCATCGCAGAGCGCTACGGCCTCAAGCCACAGTTGCCAGCTCAGGGCGATGTGATCGAGCTGTGATCGTGCGAGCACGACAGGGCAGACCGCCTCACAACATGACGCTAGAAATGCTCTTCGTCTTCGCCGTGCTGGCCATCACTTTCGTATTGATGGTCTGGGAGAAGTTGTCTCTCGACATTGTGGCGATGCTGGCGTTCAGTGCGTTGCTGGCGGTGGGCATTCTGACGCCGGCAGAGGCTTTCAAAGTCTTCAGCAACGACGCCGCCATCACTGTCGCGTGCATGTTCATCCTCAGCGCCGCGTTGGAGCGCACGGGTGTTATCGAAACCATCGCGCATCGCCTGAACCGCGCCGTTGGTCAGAGCGACTGGTCCTTGTTGCTCGTAATGCTGCCGATCGTTGCCGTGCTCTCCGCCTTCATCAACAACACCCCGGTCGTCGTCGTGTTCATGCCCATCATGATTTCGCTGGCGGCGTCGCGCGGACTGAAGCCCTCCAAGCTGTTGATACCGCTGTCGTTCGCCTCCATCCTCGGCGGGCTTTGCACGCTCATCGGGACCTCGACCAACATCCTGGTCAGTTCCACCGCGCAGCAACTGGGCCAGGCGCCGCTGGGGATGTTCGAGTTGGGTCGTGCGGGCTGGCTGCTGGCGCTCGCGGGCTTGGTTTACCTGCTCACCGTCGGGCGCAAAATGCTGCCTGACCGAGAAACGCTCGCCTCCCTCCTGCAAAGCACCAACAGCAAACAATATTTGACCGAGGTCCTCATCGCTGCCGAATCGCCATTGGTCGGCAAGAGCCTGGCCGAGACGCCGCTGGCCAATCAACCCAAGGCGCGCGTGCTCGAAATCATCCGCGCCGGCGAACTGGTTTACACTCCGTTGAATGAGATTGTCCTCGAACCTGGCGACCGCCTGCGGCTGACCACTCCGCTTGCCTCCATTCTCGAACTTAACCAGCTCGAAGGCGTGAAAATGCTGCCCAAAGCTGCGCTGGGCGTGGAACTCGTCGGCGCGCAAAAGGCCGTCGTGGTGGAATGTGTCATCGGGCCGCGCTCCAACCTGGTCGGAAGGAGCATTCGCGACGTGAACTTCCGTCGCCGCTACGGCGTGCTGGTGCTGGCGGTGCATCGGCAGAGCGTGAACCTGCGCGAGGATTTTGCCGACGTAAAGTTGCACTACGGCGATACGCTCCTCGTGGAAGGCCCGGAGCAAGCGGTGAACGAGTTGCGCGGCCATCGGGACTTTCTCCTCCTGCTCGATGTGCCGGAGACCGCCAAGCGCCGCCGCAAGCAGATATTGGCCGTGGGCGCCATCGTGCTGGTCGTAGGCCTGGCGACGATGAATGTGCTGCCCATCGCGGCCCTGGCCGTGCTCGCGACGGTGGCCGTGGTGGCCACCGGTTGTCTCGACGTGGAGGAAGCCTACGAGTCAGTGGACTGGAAAATCATTTTCCTCATCTTCGGCATGCTGGCGCTGGGCATGGCGCTAGAGAAGACCAAGGGCGCGGAACTGGTGGCGCACACGCTCATTCGCGGTCTGGGCGGCTGGGGTCCGCTGGTGGTGCTGTCGGCCATTGTGGTGCTGACCTCGACGCTGACGAACTTTCTTTCCAACAACGCCGTAGCGGTGCTGCTCACGCCCATCGCGGTGCAGGCCGCCACAGCCATGCAAGTCAGCCCCCGTCCGTTTCTCATCGCGGTGGCCCTCGGCGCCTCGGCCTGTTTCGCCACGCCGATTGGCTACCAGACCAACACGCTGGTCTATGGCGCGGGCGGCTACAAGTTTCGCGACTTCATCAAAGTCGGCCTGCCCTTGAACCTGATCTTCTGCGCACTGACGGTGTATCTCATTCCCAAGTTCTGGCCCTTCTAGCTGCCCATCCCAATGTCAATCTAAGTTCCATTCCCATCCACGGTTGCCGGGGACGGGCGAGGGCCGTGATGGGCAGCATTGCCGAGCGGGTTGTGCGATTGGCGCCGTGTCCCGAGCTGACCGTCCGCCGGTTGGCAATAGCCGGACTTGACACCCGCTCCGCAAGCAGGAACTCTTGATCTAGGCAAGAGAGAATATGCAAAGCCAACCATCCATAAGCCCGGCGGAACCACCCGTTCTGGAGCCCAGCATTCAAGCGTTCCTGGATGCGGTCGCAGCTAAAGGCGGGCCACAAATCTACGAACTACCAGTCCCGGAGGCTCGCGGGGTGCTCGTCAGCGCCCAGGCCGACCCGGTTGCGAAACTGCCCGCCGACATCGAAGACCGCACGATTCCGGGCGGTCCCCAAGGCGACCTTTCGGTCCGCATCGTGCGGCCAAAAGGAAGAAACCGGCGTCCCGCCCGTGGTGATGTATTTCCACGGCGGCGGCTGGGTGCTCGGCAACCAGGACACGCATGACCGGCTGGTCCGCGAGCTCGCCCACGGCGCGGAGGCGGCGGTCGTGTTTGTCAATTTCACGCCCTCGCCCGAGGCGCATTATCCGGTCGCGGTCGAGGAGGCTTATGCCGCCACCCAGTGGATCGCCGCGAACGGCGCGTCGCTGCAACTGGACGGTGCGCGTCTGGCCGTGGCGGGGGACAGCGTGGGTGCCAACATGACCGCGGCGGTGACGCTGCTGGCCAAGGAACGGCGCGGCCCAAAGATTGCCGGCCAGGTTCTTCTCTACCCGGTAACGGACGCCAATTTCGACACCGGCTCGTATCAGCAGTTTGGCGAAGGCCACTTCCTCACGCGCGAAGCGATGAAATGATTTTGGAACCACTATGCGCCAGACGTGGCGGCGCGCGCCCAAATCACGGCGTCGCCTTTGCGGGCAACGGTCGAGCAACTGCGCGGCCTGCCTCCCGCCCTGGTCGTCACCGCCGAATGCGACGTGCTCCGCGACGAGGGCGAAGCGTACGCGCGCAAGCTGATTGCGGCGGGCGTGCGCGTCACGGCAACGCGTTACCTGGGCACGATCCACGACTTCGTGATGCTCAACGCGATCACCGACACACCCGCCGCCCGTGGCGCCATCGCCCAAGCCAACGATGCCTTGCGAAAGCTATTCGTCCAGTGACCGGAAAGTAGTTTCCATGCAAGCCACCGTCAATGCCCTCAATGCCAAGACCAACATGAACGAAGAATCCAAACCGCTTGAAAAGCCGGCTACCGGAACGTCATCGCAACCGGCGATTCGGAAGCGCTCCGGCTGGTGGCCGGTGCTCGTGCTGCTGGGAGTGTTTCTGGTCGGCTTTGTCCCGATGTGGCTCAAGTCCAGCCGGCTGAAATCAGAGTTATTTCGCGCCGAGCGACAGGCGCGAGTGCAACAAATCCAAATCACTTTGGCGGATGCGGCGTTGGACACCCGACGCGGCGAATACGAACCCGCCCGCCAGGCCATGATGAGCTTTTTCACCCTCGTCACGGCGGAGCAGGATCGGGGAATCGGCTCGGCACTGCCTTCCAACGCGTCCGAAGGATTGAAACCGTTGCTCGCCCAGCGCGACGATCTCATTACTTTGCTCGCCCGCGGCAATCCGGCGTCCGCCGAGCGACTCGCCCATGCTTACGCCGAGTTTCGCAAGACGATCGGCCAGTGAACAAGTGACCACCATTGAATCATGAAAGACCCCGTGTAATGAAAGGAGCAACATGAACCAGGAATCACCATCTCGTGAAGCCATCGCGGAGCGCGCTTATTTGTTGTGGGAGCGAGCCGGCCGGCCTGCCGGTCGCGACCAGGAGTTCTGGCTGCGTGCCGAGGCGGAACTCGCCGCGCCCATGAGCGCGGGCGAGGTGCCGCCGATCATCCCGCCGCCGATTCGCCACGCCACCGCCGATTCTCACCGCGTCGCCAGTGCATCAAGTTCCGCCGCCCATCAAGAATGCCGTAAAAACTCCAGGCCGCCGCCCGCCGCGTCCGCGGGGGCCGAAACGCGCCTGACCACGCAACGTGCCGACCCTGTTGATGCACGCCCAGAAAACCGCCCTGCGCATCAAGGCTTAACACTGTCCTGTTTATGAACCTCAAACTCATTCTGGGCGCCGTGCTGTTGCTGGCGGCGCTGATCTTCAGTGTGCAAAACGCGGGAGCGGTGGACGTAAAGTTCCTCGCCTGGAAATTCTCCACCTCGCTAGCCTTGGTGATCTTCGCCGCGCTCGCGGTAGGTTGGGTGAGCGGCTGGGCCGTCACCAGCGCCCTGCGGCTCAAAAGCAAGGCTCCGAAAAACTGACCCCCTCCGCTCGTCGTGGCGACGTTCGCCGCTTCAACCTGCTTCGCTATACCGCTGGGCTATCAAAGCAACACGCTGGTTTATGGCGGGGGGTAATCTATTTCGCGACTTCATCAAAGTCGGCCTGGCGTTGAACCTGCTCGTGTGGCACCGGACAAGCCTGCTGATCCCGGTCTTCTGGCCGTTTCGATGAACGCGGCGAGTCGCTTTGCCCCAACCAAGTGCCGGGCGCAACCTTGCCGGATGAACGCGGACCTGGTTAGAATGAACGCATGCCTGTGAAGAAAAGGATTGCCGTTCGGGTTCGCGAAGCCACGCGCAAGGACATTGCCGCGTTGGTCCAATTGAACCACGCGGCCTACCCGGTGCTCGCGACTGAGAATGTGGTATGGGGTGAAAGCCATTTGCTCAGCCATCTGCGCGTGTTTCCGCAGGGACAGCTTGTAGCCGAAGCCAAAGGGCAAATCCTGGGCGCGGTGTCGTCGCTGGTGGTCAATCTCGGCTCCGACCCGCTTCGTCCGCACACGTGGGCGGGCATCACCGACAGCGGCTACTTTACGAGCCACGATCCGCAAGGCGACACGCTTTACGGCGCGGACGTGTATGTGCATCCCAAGGCCCGCGGCCTGGGCGTGGGGCACGCGCTCTACGAAGCGCGCCGCCAGTTGTGCCGGCGTCTGAACCTGCGCCGCATTCTGGCGGGCGGACGGTTGTGGAATTACTCGGAACACGCGGAGGAGATGTCGCCGCAGGAATACGCCCAGCGCGTGGTCGCGGGTGAATTTCGCGATCTCGTCCTCAGTTTCCAACTCCGCGAAGGATTCCAATTGCGCGCCGTGATGCCCAACTATCTGCGCGACGCGAAGAGCCATAACTACGGCAGCCTCCTTGAATGGCTGAATCCGGATTACAACCCGCATCCCAAAGGCGCGCGCAAGGTCCGAGTGGCTTGCGTGCAATACCAGATGCGCAAGGTCGCCTCATTCGCCGAGTTCGCCCGCCAGGTCTCCTACTTCGTGGATGTGGCCGCCGATTACCGTTCCGACTTCGTGCTATTGCCCGAATTGTTCAGCGTGCAGCTTCTTTCGCGTCTGGATGCCTTGTCGCCGCAGGAGGGGATGAAGAAACTCGCGGGCTACACGCCCAGATTCAAAAACTTGATGAGCGATCTGGCTGGCAAATATGGTCTGACCATCATCGCGGGCAGCCATCCGGTCCTGGCGGGGCAGAAGCTGCTGAACGTCGCGCACGTTTGTCTGCCCAACGGCAGCATTGTCGAGCAGCCCAAATTGCACATCACACCGAACGAACGCAAATGGTGGGGCATCAGCGGCGGGCGGTCGCTGGCGGCCATCGATACTCCGAAGGCGAGAATCGGCGTGCTCATCTGCTACGACGTCGAGTTCCCCGAAGCCGTGCGCTGTCTCGCCGACGAAGGCGCGGAGATTCTGTTCGTGCCCTTTTGCACCGACAACCGCCAGGGGTATCTCCGGGTGCGTTACTGCGCGCAGGCGCGGGCCATCGAAAACCAGATTTATGTCGCGTTGGCCGGCAACGTCGGCAATCTGCCGGACGTGGCCAACATGGATGTGCAATACGGCCAAGCAGCGGTATTCACCCCGTCCGACTTCGCGTTCGCGCGGGACGGCATTGCCGCCGAAGCCGACTCGAACGAGGAGACGGTGCTCGTGTGCGATCTCGACCTTGACAGCCTGCACGAGGCTCGCAGCAGCGGCACCGTGACGCCGCGTTTCGACCGGCGGGCCGACCTCTTTCAGTTCAGCTCTTTATTCCGCGCTCCGCCGCAGCCGAAGTCCGACCCGCAGGAAGGTCCGCTTGGCGACCAATTGGATTTCTCCAGCGAAAAGGCGCCGGAGAGCCAGTAGCAGGTCTTCCGCCTCAAGCCAGCGGCTCGCGGTTACGCCCCAAACCAGCGCATCGCCAGCGCGGCCAGTCCCAGAAAGAAGAAAAAGCCCGCGACGTCGGTGACGGTCGTGACGAAGATGCTCGAGGCCAGCGCCGGATCAATCCGCAGCGCTTTCAAGCCCGAAGGGAATCGCCACGCCGGCAACGGCGGCGGAGAGCTGGTTCAGCACCATGGCGCGCCAGGCCACTACGCCCAGCGCCGCGCTGCCTTTCCACCACCAGCCGATCAGCCCGACCACCACTCCGACCGCAATGCCGTTCACCAGCCCCAGCATCATTTCCTTGAACAACGCGCGGCGTCCGTCCCCGGGCGAGATCTCCCCCAGCGCCAGGTCGCGCACGATGACCGTGAGGGTTTGCATGCCGGCGTTGCCGCCCTGGCCGGCGATGATCGGCAGAAACACCGCCAGCGCCGTCCACTTCGCAATCGTGCCCTCGAACATGCTGACCACGGACGCGGCCAGGAAGGCCGTGCCCAGGTTGATGTAAAGCCAGGGCAGGCGGCGCGCGCACCGCGTCCGCCACGGCGTCAGCGCGTGTTCTTCGCCGGACAAACCGACCATCAACTGCATGTCCTCGGTCGCCTCCGCCTGGCGACTTCCAGCGCGTCGCTGGCTTTGACCACGCCGACGAGCCGCCCTTCTTTGTCCGAGCACCGGCAGGCCCAAGTAATGATAATGCTCGAACTGCCGGGCGATGGTCTCCTGGTCGTCCTCACCCGGACGAACTTCACGTCGCGGTTCATGATTTCGCTCATGCGCCGCTCGGCGCGGCGAAAGACCAGGTCGCGCAGGCTGACGATGCCGACCAGACGCAGGCCGGCGTCGGTGACGTAAAGGTAGGCGATCTCCTCGGTGCGCTCCTCCTGGGCGTGGGCGCGGAGGAGTTCGCGCGCCTGTTCCACGGCCATCTCGTCGCGCAGGGCGATGAACCGGTCGCTCATGATGCCGCCGGCGGTGTCGGGGGCGTAGCGCATCAGGGCTTGCACGCGTTGCGCGTCGCTCGGCCGGCAGGGCCTCCAACGTGGCGCGGCGCGCCGACGGCGGCAGCGCGGGAAGGAGGTCGGCGACCACGTTCGGCGGCAATTCGGCCAGAAGCGGCGTGAGTCGCTGAACCGGGAGGGCGGTCAGCAGTTCGCGTTGCCGGTCGTGTTCCATTTCCGCCAGCGCGGCAGCGGCGAGGGCGGGCGGAAGTTCGGGCAGGATGCGTTGCGCCTCTTCCAGCGACAGATGCTGCAGTCGGTCGGCCAGGTCGGCGGGGTGGAGTTCGCAGAACTCGTCCAGGTAAATCGGTGTGGTCCCAGGCATATTCCTCAAGGAGTTGGAACTTGTTCAGGCGCGCTTGCCTTGCGTCTAGCCCGGTGCTTGTGGTGATCCGGGTGACGCCAGCACGAAGCTTCCGGAACGCAAATGCAGGTCGCGCTGCGGGAAGGGGATTTCGATCTTGTTTTCCCGCAGCTTGCGTTCGATGGCGAAATACAACTCGCTGCGAAAGCGCGTCGGGCTCTGTGCCATCTCAATGGTCCAGATGGCGAGTTCAAAATTGAGTGCGCTGTCGCCAAACCCAAGAAAACGAACCGAGGGGGCCGGCTGCTTGAGTGCGCCGCATTCTCCGCCGCCACTTCCAGCAACAAGCTCCGCAGTTTCTCGACATCGCTGCCGTAGGCGACGCCCACCGGCAGGCGCAGGCGCACTTTGGGGTCGCCGTGGCTCCAGTTGGTCACGGCGTTGGTGATGAAGTTGGAGTTCGGCACGATGATGGTGATGTTGTCGTTCGTCACCACGGTCGTGCTGCGCAGGTTGATCCGGGTGACCTGGCCGGCCACGCTGCCCACTTCGATGCGATGGCCGAGGGCGATGGGGCGTTCCGCGAGGATGATCAGCCCGCTGACGAAATTGCTGACGACGTTCTGCAGGCCGAAGCCGACACCGATGCCCAGCCCGCCAACAATGACCGCAAAGGCACTCAGATCCAAATGGATTGCCTTCAGCGCAAAGAAAAACCCGACGGCGATGAAGCAGTAACCCGCGAAACGGCTGACGGCGTATTGCAGGTCCGGCTCAAGCCGGGTGTGGGCCAGCACGCGCCGCCGCAGGATTCGCCGCAGGTATCGCTCCGCCACCAGCACCAGCCCCACTAGCACCAGCAGCTTGAGGATGCTGTTCAAAGTCACGTGGCTGTCCCCCAGGTCGACCAGCGGATAGTTGATGACTTTTTGGATGCCCGTCCACCACTGACTCAATGTGTCGCTCATAATTGCTTTTCCGTGGTTGCTTGATGCCTGCGCCTGACCTCGGAGAACGGAAGCCTGCTTCAAACGTCCGTTCGGCGCATGGACCCGATGTGCGAAAGCATAGCCCAACCGCCAAAATCAGGGAAGCCATGTGTGTGGGTCGCCAGAACGGCGGGTGCATCTCATCACTGTCCTTTGAATCAGGATTATACGAAATCCCCCAATATTCCGCGGATTCAGCCGTTCGATAAGGACAGTGCCAAGATGCACCCAGAACGGCTGGCCGTCGGTGCTGGTGGCTCCGTTCGCCTTCCGGGAGATTGATGAGTGCGTTTCCGTTCTGTTTCTCGATGGCAGCCGGAACAGCCTTGAGGACGCCTGACCCCTGGCAAGGGACCTGAACGGGGCTTGCCCATACGAGCGGGAATATTCATGGTGCTTGGGATGGCATCCCCTTGCATATTCAAGCGCGGGAAGCTTATTGTGCTTTAGAAAGGGCTGCGCTGGCGTAGGCTCGGGAAACCCTTGCCCGCGGCCAAGACGGGCCTGCTCGATAGAACGGAACGGGAATGAACGAGAAGCAAACTGAGTGAAACCTGACCTGACCATCTCCAAGGAACGTTACGACGCGGTGATCTTTGACCTCGACGGCGTGGTGACGCAGACCGCGCGCGTCCATGCCGCCGCCTGGAAACAATTGTTCGACGAATACCGCGCCGAGCGCCTCCAGCGCGGCCTGCCGGCGTATCCGCCTTTCGACATTGACGAGGATTATCGCCTCTACGTGGACGGCAAGCCGCGTTACGACGGCATCCAGAGCTTCCTCAGCGCCCGCGGGATCGAACTCCCTTACGGTGATCCGTCCGACGCGCCCGAGCAGGAAAGCGTCTGCGGCCTGGCCAACCGGAAGAACGTCCGGTTTCGCCAACAACTGGAGCGCGCCGGGGTGCAGGCTTATGACAGCACCATTCGCCTCGTTCGGCAGTTGCGCGAGAGGGGCGTGAAGGTCGCCATCATTTCGGCCAGTGAGAATTGCTCGGCCGTGCTACGGGCGGCGAACCTCCAGGACCTGTTTGAGGCCCAGGTGGACGGCGTGGTAGCGAAGGAGTTGCGCCTCGTTGGCAAACCGGCGCCGGATGTCTTCCTCGAGGCGGCGAAGCGGCTCGGGGCTGAGCCGGCGCGCGCCGTGGTTGTGGAGGACGCAATCGCGGGGGTCGAAGCGGGGCGGAAAGGCGAGTTTGGGCTGGTCATCGGAGTTGATCGCATCGGCAAGCCGGAACGCCTCAAGGAACACGGCGCCCACGTCGTCGTGTCCGACCTGGCCGAGGTGTCCGCAGAACGCGGAACCGCCGGGCCCCATACGAGCACCGCCGACCTCCCCTCCGCGCTGGAGAAGGTGGACAAAATCCTCACCCCTCCCACCCGGAAACTGGCGGTCTTCCTGGATTATGACGGCACCCTGACGCCGATTGTGGCCCGCCCGGAAGATGCCGTGCTGAAGGACCAGATGCGCGAGATCGTCCGGCGGCTCGCCCGGGTGCGCCCGGTCGCCGTGATCAGCGGCCGGGACCTCGCCGACGTGCGCGAACGCGTGGGCCTGGAGGAAATCATCTACGCGGGCAGCCACGGGTTCGACATCATCGGGCCGGGCGGCTTGCGCAAAGAGAACCCGCAAGCCCAGACGGCTCTGCCGGCGCTGGATGAGGCCGAGGCGGCACTGCAGGAGAAAGTCGCCGGCATCCCCGGCGCCCAGATCGAGCGCAAGAAGTATTCGATTGCCATTCATTTTCGCAACGTGCCTGAGGCCCGGGTGCGGGAAGTTGAACCCATAGTGGAAGCGGTGGCGCGGCAACACCCGAATCTTCGCAAGGGCTACGGGAAGAAGGTGTTTGAACTCCAGCCTCGCATAGACTGGCACAAGGGCCGCGCGGTGATGTGGCTCCTCGAAGCGCTCAGCCTGGACACTCCGGACGTGCTCCCGATCTACCTCGGCGACGACCTCACCGACGAGGACGCTTTTGAAGCCCTGCGCGAGCGCGGCGTAGGGATCGTGGTGCGCGATGAGCCCCGCCCCACGGCAGCTACCTACGCGCTGGAGAGCCCTGACGAAGTGGGTGCCTTTCTCGCCCGGCTCACCACGCCCCAGCCTTCCGGCCTATGAATAAGTGGAACCTGGTCTATGAAGGGTTTGACCCCGACCTCGAGGGTCTGCGGGAGGCCCTCTGCACGCTCGGCAACGGCTACTTCGCCACCCGCGGCGCGGCGCCGGAGTCGGCGGCCGACGAGGTGCATTACCCGGGCACCTACCTCGCCTGCGGCTACAACCGGTTGAAGACGGAAATCGCCGGCGCGCGTGGTGGAGAATGAGGACCTGGTAAACCTCCCGAACTGGCTGTCGCTCTGCTTCCGCATCAGCGACGACGACTGGTTTGATCTGCGCCGGGTTGAGGTCCTCTCCTACCGCCAGGAGCTGGACCTGCGGGCGGGCGTGCTCAGCCGGACTGTGCGCTTCCGCGACGCCAAGGACCGGCACACCACGCTCACCCAGCGCCGCTTCGTCCACATGGGCCGTCCGCACCTGGCCGGTTTGGAAACGACCTGGCTGGCGGAGGACTGGTCGGGCCGGATGGAAATCCGTTCCGCGCTGGACGGGCGCGTCGTCAACAGCGGCGTCCCGCGCTACCGCAATCTGAACGGCAAACACCTCGCGCCCATCGAGACCGCCAGCCTCGGCAGGGATGCGATTTACCTCAAGGTGCAGACCTCGCAATCCGAGCTGCGCATCGCCGAAGCCGCGCGGACACGGTTATTTGTTTCCGATCAACCGGTTGAGCCGCCCGTTCGAATTGCCGAAGAGGAGGGCTATATCGCCCAGCATTTCGAGGTGGAGCTCGCCGAAGGCCACGCCGTGCGCGCCGAGAAGGTCGTCGCGTTGTTCTCCTCGCGGGACCGCGCCATTTCCGAATCCGGCCTCGCGGCCCGCGAAGCGCTGGCGGAGGCGGAGGGTTTCGCCGCCCTGCTGGAAAGCCACACCCAGGCATGGCAGGTACTCTGGGACCTGTTCGGCATGGAGCTTGAGTTCGCGAGTCCCGCCCCTGCGCTGAACCACACCTGCCTGATCCTGCACCTGCATATCTTTCATCTGCTGCAAACCACCTCTCCCCATACGATTGATCTGGATGTGGGCGTGCCGTCCCGGGGCTGGCATGGCGAGGCCTACCGCGGCCACATCTTCTGGGACGAGCTGTTCATCTTCCCGCTGCTGAATCTGCGCGTCCCGGACATTACGCGCGCCCTGCTGAGATATCGGCATCGCCGGCTGGGGGCCGCCCGGTGTGCCGCGCGCGGCGCCGGTTACCAGGGCGCGATGTACCCCTGGCAGAGCGGCAGTGACGGACGCGAGGAAACGCAGGTAATGCATCTGAATCCGAAGTCCGGCCGCTGGCTGCCCGACCATTCGCACCTCCAGCGCCATGTCAATGCCGCCATTGCCTATAACATCTGGCAGTATTACCAGGTCACCGGCGACCTGGAGTTCCTTTGCTTCTA
This sequence comes from uncultured Verrucomicrobiae bacterium, assembly GCA_963762555.1. GTDB lineage: Bacteria > Verrucomicrobiota > Verrucomicrobiia > Limisphaerales > UBA8199 > PALSA-1440. Next base: position 86,317 of record CAVXLO010000034.1, on the reverse strand, counting down.
CGGCGCGGAGATGATCCTCGAAATCGCTCGCTTTTGGGCGAGCCTGGCCACCTTCAATCGTGATCTGGGCCGCTATGAAATCCTCGGCGTCATGGGGCCGGACGAATATCACGACGCCTACCCGGGCGCGGAGAAGCCCGGCCTGAACAACAATGCCTATACCAACCTGATGGTGGTGTGGGTGCTCTGCCGGGCGCTGGACCTCCTCCAAATGCTCCCGGCCCACCATTGCTCGCGCGTCCGCGACCGGTTGGGGGTGCGCGAGGAGGAAATCCACCGCTGGGAAGACATCAGCCGCAGGATGCGGTTGGTTTTCCACGACGACGGCATCCTCAGCCAGTTCGAGGGCTACGCCGACCTGAAAGAATTCGACTGGGCTGCCTATCGGAAGAAACATGGCCAGCAACATGCGGCTGGACCGTATCCTCGAGGCCGAAGGCGACACGCCGAACGGCTATAAGGCCTCCAAACAGGCCGACGTGCTGATGCTGTTCTACCTGTTCTCGGCAGAAGAGCTGCAGCAACTCTTCGAACGGCTTGGCTACCCCTTCAACCCGCAACTGATCCCGAAGTATGTGGACTATTACCTCAAGCGCACCTCGAACGGCTCGACGCTGAGCGACGTGGTCAATTCGTGGGTGCTCGCCCGCTCCGACCGCGCGCGCTCGTGGACGCTGTTTACCGAGGCCTTGCAGAGCGACTTTGCCGACGTGCAGGGCGGCACGACGCCCGAAGGTATTCACTTGGGGGCGATGGCGGGCACGGTGGACCTCATCCAGCGTTGCTACCTGGGCATCGAGACGCGGCACGAGGTGCTTTGGCTAAACCCCCGGCTTCCGAACGAACTCACACGCCTGCGCCTGCGGCTGCGCTACCGGCAAGCCTCGCTCTGCCTGGACGCCACACACGCCGTCCTCAAGGTGCGGGTCCTCCATTGCCCGGCGGAATCCGTTCGCATCGGCTACGGCGACCGGGTGATCGAGCTCAAAGAGGGGGAGGAAGTGGATCTGGATGTGCCGGAGCGCGAGCGGGAAAAGAAGGAACCGTGATGTCACCTGTGCTGTGGAGGCCCGGTTTTCCACTTCTTAGCCCGAATGTTTCACGCTGGCAAGGTGCACGCCCCATCCTCGCGGCCTGTCGCCGTCTCACTCGGAGCATGAGGAATGCGGGTCAGGAAACCTTCAAAGTGCGAGCCTCAATGCCTATTGAGGCAGCCTGATTCGGTAAAACTGCCGCGGCTGAGCAACCACGCTCGTGTAGGAACCCACCGCTCCGGCCACGTCCGCCCAAGGGCCGGTGACATTCGTTGCTGACTGGAGGGCCCCATCCCCCCAGGTTAGAGCCACGTTGGTCCCGGACACCTGGATGGAAAGAGCCGGGCGGGGGGCCACTGTCACCGAGGTTGTAGCTGGCGCGGAGGTGCAGCCCCCGACGGTGGCAGTTACGGTGTAAGTGCCGGAGGCGTTCGTCGTCACCCCCGCGATCGAGGGGTTTTGGGTGGCCGAGGTGAAACCGTTCGGACCAGTCCAACTGTAGGTGGCCCCCGGCACGGTTGAGGCGGAGAGATTGAGCGTCATTCCTTCGTAAAGCGGGCCGTTGCTCCCGGCGACGGGCGGGGCGGTCCGTGGCAGGAGGAGTTCGATGCCACTGGCCTTGGCGTTGTCGGTGACGGTGACGTACTGGATCGCGATCTGCCCGCCGCTGGGATTGACCGTGAACTCCTGGACGTTCGCCTTATAGGGCGCTCCGGCGACGGCAACGATGTCGAAGTTGGTCAGCACCTGCGTCCCGTTGATGAAGACGTTGAAACGGCGCTTTCCCGCGGCAGTCCAATAGACTTCGGCAAAGTGGAGGCGCACCTTGTAGCTGAGGCCGGGAGTCAAGCCGGTGAAGGCATAGGTGAAGCTGCCGAATCTCTCGGTTTGATAGACCGATTGTGGTGCCGGGTCGGTGACTGCGCTGGTGTCAATGGTTGTTGTCACGGCGGCGGCCTCCGTGCCGCCTGAAAAATATCCGTCAGGGATGAACTGGCCGGCTGCTCCGCCGCCCGAGTTTACAGCCAAAGCGTAGGCCCCGAGAGCAGCGGCGGCTTCGCTTGAGTTGGTGCTTTCACCAATCGAGTTAGTCGCCGACACCACGTAATAATAGGTGGAACAACTGGAGGCCGTGGTGTCGGTGTAGCTGGTCGTGGCGACGCTGGCGATGGTAGCGGAGGAGCCGCCGCTGGCGGTGGACCGCTTAACGTTATAGCCCGTCGCCCCGTCCGGGGAGGCGTCCCAGCTAAGAAACACATTGGCGCCGCCCGGGCTCGCCGTCAGCCCCGTCGGCGCGTCCGGGGGCGTCGTAGCGGGCGCCTGCGCGGAGGCGCGCACATAATCCAGTTGCATCTCGGCCGGGAAGGTAGTGCCGGAGTTGATCGTGTTGGTGGAGGGGTTGCCAAGGTAATTGCCGCCAATTGCGAGATTCATGAGGATGTAGAACGGCTGATTGAACGGCGCCGGGTAGGGGTAAGTATCGGTTGAAGTGCCGATGTTGCTCCACCAATTGGTCTGGACCTCGTAGGTGACGCCATCAACCGACCAGCTTATGGAATTGCTCGTCCATTCCAGCGCATACAGGTGGAAGTTGGTGACGCTGTCTCCGGCCGGAAACGTATAGGTTTGGCCGAAATAGACGTCGTTTCCATTGGCCCCGCCAAAATGAATGGTTCCCCCTGCCTGATCAGGATGGGTTCCTTTGTTCTCGACCACGTCAATCTCCCCATTATTGGGCCAGCCGCCATAAGTCGCGTTCTGGGGCAACATCCACAACGCCGGCCAGGTGCCCGTGCCCTCCGGCAGCCTCGCTCGAAACTCAAATCGCCCGCATTGCTGCGTGAACAGCCCCATCGTCTTGATCCGCCCGGAAGTGTAGTTGAAGCCCGAATAGGACTCCTGCCGCGCGACGATGTGCAGCAGGCCGTCGGCGACATAGACGTTCTGGGGGCGGCTCGTGTAATACTCCAGCTCATTGTTGCCCCAGCCGGAAACCCAATAGCTGCCTGTCCAGAAACCGTTACCTGTGTCGTAGGTCCAATTGCTCGTGTTGACCGCCGCGCCGCCAAACTCATCGCTCCAGGCCAGTTGCCAGGCGGCGTGACCACTACCGGTGCCGCAGGCTAAAGCCGCCAGCACGAGCCCTGGGACGCAGCGCTTTGAGAAACTGGCGAAGAGGCGATTCATTGTCCGTATCTGTGGTCTATCTCGATCCAAATTCTCCTCTGCGCCACCAAAAGAAAGTCACGCCATGGATGACGTGACTTTCTTGCCGACAGGGACGAGTGTCAGAGCAGGACTACCCGCGGCGACGGGGCAATGCGGCAATACCCAATCCCAGCCCCAAGAGAGCCCAGCCCGCCGGTTCTGGAACAACCTGGATCGAGCCGAAGGAGCCGACATCCGTGATCCAAACATCCGGCCCAATGGTCTCGAAGCCGTACTGCACATGGCGCGCGGCGTCGGCCACGAGTGCGAGGTTGAGCTCGAATGCCCCGTTCACTAAAGGCGCGGTTACGGAAACGGACGACGAATAATCTGGCGCAAAATCCTTGATGAACGCCACGCTGGTCCAGCCGTTGCCATTGGCGTCCTGCTTCCCCACCAACGTATTAGCCAGCACAGTGCCTGAAAAGCTCAGGGTCTGACCCGAATACGCTCCCGTGGTTTCGACGTAGATACTGGCGTCCATGATCTTATTGCCCGTTGCCCCTGGCCCCCCGGATGGGGTGTACCAGTAAGAGCTCGGGTCGTTAATCGTGTTCGGCCCAAGCGTCAGAACGGGGCCGGACCACGTGGCCGTAAGATCGGGAATACCCCACGCGCTGCCGAACATAAAGGCGCCGCCGGCAGAGGGCAGGTCAAAGACGTTCATGTAACCGAGCCACGGTGCGTCCGGAGTCACTGCGACTCGCGCCTGTGCGTCTGCCTTGACGGCTGTGCAAAGAAAGGCGCAGAGAGTCAAGCCGGGAAGGAGAAGGTTTCTTAGTAAGGTTTTCATAGTTGCTTTCAGATTCTGCTTTCCTCTATCCTTAGTATGTTCCAACATTCGCTCATCACCCACCTTTGTAAAGCAAGCGCGGGCCAAATGCCAAAACCTTTGTAACGAATACTTGCATGCGCTTAATCAAGCTATTCTCCTCACATCATTGCCTCCCAGCGCGCCGACGCACCAGTCAAATTTCATCCCTCTTTGGAGGGGGTGGCAGTCAGGGGACTATGGATGACAGGTGAATAATCCCGCGCTGGAGCGCGGCGGTGACGGCTTCGGTGCGGTCCGCCACCCGGAGTTTGGCCAGGATGCTCTTGAGGTGGTCCTTCACGGTGTATTCAGTAATGCTGAGGACCTCGGCGATCTCCTTGTTGGCCAGTCCCCGGGCGAGTTGCTGGAGCACCTGCACCTCCCGCGAAGTCAGCGCCTCGAACATGTTTCTGGCGGTCAGCCGGTCGGCGACCTCCTTCGGCACCCAGCGTTGGCCGGCGGCCACGGCGCGCACGGCAGGAATGAGCTTTTCGCCCGTCGAGCTCTTCAGGACATAGCCCTGGGCGCCGGCCTCCAATGCCTTATGAATCTCCTCATCGCCGTCGAAAGCGGTCAGAATCAGCACCCGTGCAGTGGGGGCACGGCCCCGGATTTCCTTCGTCGCCTCGATTCCATTCTTGACCGGCATCCGCAGATCCAGGAGGGCAAGATCAGGATTGTATTTGCAAAAGAGTTCCACTGCCTGAGCGCCATCACCCGCCTCAGCGACGACCTCCATGTCCGGTTCGGTATTCATCAGGGCAATCAGCCCCATGCGCACGATGTAATGGTCGTCCGCTATCAGGATTCGAATCTTCTGTCCCTGCCGCATAACAAATCAAATCAGAGGTTTAAGAGCTTGTATCATCCACCCAAACGTTGAGCTGCACTTTGTCGGGCGGGCTCGTTGGTTCCCTGCGCCACGATTTCTGCGGGCCGATCCTGCTCCTGCGTGGGCCCCAGGGGAACCTCGACGCGCACGACGGTCCCTTTACCGGGTTCACTCATTGGGACACAGTGGCCCCCGACTCGCTTGGCCCGTTCAGACATGCCCAGCAGGCCAAAATGCCCATCGTGCGGGCCGGCGCACATCTTCAAATCAAAACCGATGCCATTATCCTGAATCTCCAGGGCCACCCGATGGGATTGAAACTCCAGTGTGATCTTCACCTGGTTGGCGCGCGCATGTTTGATCACGTTCGTGAGCGCCTCCTGCCCGATGCGCAACAGGTTTTCCTCGACCACTTCCGGTAGGGCCTGGGAGGGCCCTTTGGTCTGAAGTTCCATTGCGATGCCTGCGCCCTGGGTCATTTGCCGGGCGCTTTCCAACAACGCGCCTGGCAAGTCGAACTGTTCCAACCCGCGCTTTCGCAAGTCCCACACCGATCGCCGTAACTCGACCTGGCTCCTGGCCATAAGATTCCGGGCCAGTTCCAGGTGGTCCCGCGCGTGCTTTGGCTTGCCCTCATACAGCTTGGCCGCCGTATCCAACTGCAAAGCGATGCCAGTGAGGGTTTGCTCAACTGTGTCGTGCAGTTCCTGGGCCAGGCGCGTGCGTTCGGCCAGGACGGCCTTGAATTCCAGTTCGGCCTCCTTGCGGGCGGTGATCTCGGACTTCAGTTCCTCGGTCCGCTCCTTCACCAGGCCCTCAAGCTGGACCTGGGCCTTTTGCAGTTCGCCCTGGGCCTTTTCGCGCTCGCCGATCAGGAAACTCAAGATAGCGTTTTTGCGGGCGACCATGACCGTCCACCCTACGGCCACCAGCGACACCAACGACACGATCCCAAGAATAATGAGCAGCCGTGGCGAGGTGAGCCAGCTTGGCCGCCTGAGCACGCGAACCGCTCCCGGATTCCCGATCAGGATGCGGAAGGACTTCACCTTCCCGTCTTGATCAATTTCGGTCAGACAAATGCCACTGACCTGGACGGTGCAGCCGAGGGGGATTGCGTTCAGGGCCGATTGGGCCTCAGGGCCCTCGCCTTCGGCAGCGAATATCACGTTACTGTCCTGGAGGAATAACGTAGTCTGTGTGCCGTCAGGCCCGATCCCCGATCCGCCTGCCTGCGTGATGGTGCGGTTGATCAACCTGCCACTCAGAGAAACGAAGTCGGCATGATGCAGGCCGCTCTGCAAGGCCTCGATGGACACCGGCTTCGGGGTCACGGCACTGCGCGGTTCGCGAGTTCCGCGGATGACCGCGTCCTGCAATACCGGCAAGAACTGGTCGAAGCTGGGAAAGCCGACCGCGTCCACCACCTCACCAGGCGAAAACGGGATAGGCTGGCGGCTCTGGACCTGCAGCCCGCCTGTCGCGTCCCGCAGAAACAAGTTCTCGCCCAAGCGTTGCAGCGTGACAACCCCGCGAACATGCACCCGGCGGTTAAGGGAATTGTCGCGGCGATACTGGGCCAGGTTGTCGAGAGGAATCACCGGTTCGTCGAAAGGGCTTAAGGCTTCCGGCTTCTCCACAACGAAATCGTTCCATCCGGGGACGTACACCTCTACGGCAACGAGTTGCCGCAGCGACCGGTTATGAGCTTCCGCCGCGGTGCCGCGCACCCGTACTTGCGCCCCTGCCAGGGCCTCCAGATCGCGGCCCGGCGGAACCGGCGCGTAAACCCGGAACCTGCAGCCGCCCGAGGCCAGATCGGCGGCCAACCGCAAGCCCTCCACCCGCACCTCCCTCACGACCCCGCGTATTTCAATCCGCTGGCTATCCTCGGCGCCGGACATCAGCCGCTCGATGGCCACCGGCCTGGCGGCAGGCAACGGAGCGGTGCCGACCTGCCGCACGGTCGGCGCGGTAATGATCGGGGCATAAGCGCCCGGATGAGTGATCCCCGCCACCTCAACGACGGTCCCCGGCTCAGGGCGGATACCGTCAACGTTATCCACGAAGATGCCCCCAGTAGCATCCTGGAGGAAGAAGCGTCCTTTCAACACCGGGTCAGCCGCCGTGACGACGCCGGTTACTTTGACGTTCAGCGAGCGCGCCGCCTGATCGGCAGGAAGGGAAATGATGTCCACCGCGTTGGTTAAAAGCGCCCCGTCTTGCCCAGCCGAGGCAAACGGTCCAGCCCAACAGCAGCTTAGAACAGCAACCCATCCAAAGACTCGAGCGAGCCGGCGCTTCCGGATGCCGCCCCTGGTAAACAGGAGCGCAGCCTTCAGGCTGCAGCAGCACAGGATGCGACAAGAGCATAGTCTGGCGCGTGATCGCGTTCCCCGCTTCTGCAGCCTGACGGCTGCGCGCCTGTACTCATGGATCACCTGTCGCATGGTTGGGGTATTAGGTGCACGCCGCGGTCAACTCTGCGCTTTCGACTGACGGTGAATTCTGAGCCTGGCGTCGCAACCCGTCCAGAACATTCCCCGCGGACCACTGCAATCGGGAGCATCTCATTCTTTGTGAACACCAACGGGAAACCCTATGTAGCCCCCTGCCAGCCGTGAGCCCCGTTCCCCCTCACCCCGGCCCTCTCCCTCAGGGAGAGGGAGCCACCTACGCCAACGCTCGAACCTACCGGACAGCTTGGACTCGCCGACACACTGCCGGCCGTTCTCCCTCTCCCTAGTAACTTGTTTTCTTAAATACAATAACGTATTTTAACTGGCCATACCGACTGGATAGTGGTATCTTGTCGCAGCACGGAAATGTGCGGATAATATGCCACGAAATAGCCCATTCTCTATCGTTCTCACCCAAGATGAGGAGCGAGAACTCCGACATAGATCAGCCAAATATACGTTGCCTTACTTTCAGGTGTTCCGCGCCAGAATCGTCCTTCTGGCCGCCCAAAACCTGCCCAACGACCTCATTGCGGCTCGGCTGGACACACGGCGTGAAGTCGTCAGTCAATGGCGCAAACGCTTCTTCTACGAGCGCTTACGCGGACTGGAAGAACTGCCCCGCCCGGGTCGCCCCCGGGCTTTTCCCCCCAGAACTGGTCGTGCAGGTTAAGGCCTTGGCCTGCGAGTTGCCCAGCCAGTTCGGCTTGCCACTCTCCCGCTGGAGCCTCGCCGAGTTGAACGAGCAGGTCTGTCAATCCGGGTTGGTGGCCAAAATCAGCGATAGCACTCTTTGGCGCTGGCTGCATGAAGATGCCATCCGACCTTGGTTTCACCGTTGTTGGATTTTTCCCCGTGACCCGCAGTTCGCTGCCAAAGCCGCACGCTTGCTGGACCTCTACCAGCGCGTCTGGCAGGGCCAACCCTTGCAAGCAGACGAGTTCGTCATTTCGGCCGATGAAAAGACCAGCATCCAAGCCCGTGCTCGCATCCATCCTACCCAGGCACCCCAACCCGGCCAACCGATGAAGGTCGAACACGAGTACCAGCGGCGCGGAGCGCTTACTTACCTGGCCGCCTTGGATGTTCATCGGGCCAAGCTTTTCGGCCACTGCGAACCGCAAAGCGGCATTGTGGCTTTTGATCGCTTGGTCGACCGGGTGATGAATCAGCCTCCCTATGCCCAAGCCCGCCGCGTGTTCTGGATTGTGGACAATGGTTCCTCTCATCGCGGAACGGCCAGTGTCCAACGGCTCCAACAACGTTACCCCCGTCTGCATTTGGTCCATGGACCCGTTCACGGCAGTTGGCTCAATCAGGTCGAAGTTTACTTTTCCATCATCCAGCGAAAAGTGCTCACGCCAAACGATTTCAAATCCCTGGATGAAGTCGCCCACGCCCTTTGGCAATTCGAACGCCATTTCGAAACGATCGGACGGCCCTTCGAGTGGAAGTTTACGCGCGAGGACCTCAATCAACTCCTAACCAAGTTAGCTACCCCAAAACCCACGAAATTAGGGATGGCGGCTTAACAAAAAATACGTGCGCGGACTTATGAATTAGGGTACTAAGGGAGAGGGCCGGGGTGAGGGGGAACGGATCTGACGCCGAAACAGGTGCCGTCGCGAAGCAGCCTCCGATGTACAGAAAGTGAGATGCTCCCACTGCAATCTGGCCCGCGAGGGGATCACGGCAAAACACGCAGCGCGGCGGAGCCGCACCCGAGACCCGGGAAGACAGGAAAACTGAAGACAGGAAAATGTGCTGAATCCCATTTTCCTGTCTTCAATCTTCCTGTCCTTATGTCTTCCTGGCGAGGCGGCACCTCAGACGACTGGAAGGCAAAAAGATGGAGGCAAAAAGATGCAAAGGAGATCATGTTTTTGCCTCCATCTTTTTGCCTTCCACAAACTTGACCTGTCTGCAACCTGTTCACTTGAGCGCGGTCGGGGGCGGGGCGGCCCACTTATAGACGCGCACGTAATCCACCTGCATGTCGCCGGGGAACACGGTGCTTTCGTCTGGGTTGCCATCGAACTTGCCCCCCACGGCCAGGTTCATGATGATATAGAACGGCTGGTTGAACGGGGCCGGGTAAGGACCGCCCGAACTCCACCACGAGCTTTGAGTCTCATAGCGCGTGTTGTCCACATACCAACTGAACTGGTTCGTGGTCCACTCCAGGGCATACACGTGGAACTTGGTGACGCTGTCGCCTGGCGGAAAAGTGTAAGGCGGCCCGTGCGAGAGGGTGTTCTTGGGATAGGACCCTCCAAAGTGAAGCGTGCCCAGAACGGTTCCCGGCAACCGCCCCTTGTTTTCCATTATATCCACCTCGCCGGATGCCGCCCATCCCCCATAGACGGAATCCCTCGGCATCAGCCACAGGGCGGGCCAGTAACCTTTCCCCTGCGGCAGCCGGGCGCGGAACTCGAACCGGCCATAGAGCGCGCTGAACCGGCCCCGCGTCTTGAGTCTGGCCGAGGTGTAACCGCACCCGTGGTAACTCTCCTTCCTGGCCACGATGTGCAACAGCCCGTCGCTGACAAAAGCGTTCGTCGCCCGGCTGGTGTAGTACTCCAACTCGTTATTGCCCCAGCCGCCGCGGCCGTTGCCAGTGTCGAAGGTCCAGTGGTTGGTATCAATGGTCGTTCCGCTGAACTCGTCACTCCAGGCCAATTGCCAGCCCGCGAGCGTCGTGCCGGTTGTGGACAGAAGCCACAAAGCCACGAGCGCAGGGGCGGCAACTCGCTGAATAACGACGGCCTTTTCCAAAGCGATCCGCTCAGTAATGCTCCAGGAGCCGATAATACTGCTGAGCCCCGTTGACGGGGATAGGGACCGTCTTGATGGTGCCATCGCCCGAAACCGCCGAGTTGGTCTGCCAGGTGATGGGGCTGGTGAGGCCGCTCGCCGACAGCACCTCGTAGGTGACGCCTGAAATGGTTGGGAAGGTGAGGTGCAAGGAACCGCCCGAGACTGAGGGGGTGATGGCCACCGCAGCCGGCGGCGCCAGGGCGGTGCGCGTCACGTAGAGGTCGTCAAAATAGACCGACCCGCCGCCGCCCTGCTGCGCGTATTGATAAACCTGGCAGGTGGCCGAAGCGGTGCCCGCCGGCGCTACGAGATCGGGGCCGCCGGTGCCGTTTGTGACCTGCAGGAAGGTCCACGCATCGGTTGTGAAGTTCGTGCCGATCTGCGGCGTGGCAAAGGTGGCGATGGTGTTTCCGCCGGCATTCTTGAACATCAGTTGCAGCACCACCCACGACAGCCCCGTCACCGGGTCCAGGCTCGACACGTAGAACTGGCCGCCCACGTGGTAGGTTGCGCCGGGAGCTGCCGGCAGGTTGTTCTCGTAAAGGCCATTATCCGGGTTGCTGGCATAGGTCCGGCAGACATAGTTGCCGTCATAGATGGACACCGGCGTCGTGCTCCCGTAATAGAAATCGCTGGCGGAATCAATCTCCGCGCCGTTGAAGGGGGCCCAGGCGGCTTCCCAGGGTTCGGCGAACACTCCATCTTCAAACCCCGGATTGATCAGGAGATTGGTCGCCAATTGCGAGGCGGGCACTACCTTCAGACCGGTGGCGGCCTGCGCCGCGCCGCCATCAATCATCACGGTATAAGTCCCCGCATCAGCCGCGCTTAGATTCGCCACGGTCAGGGCCGACGACGAGGCGCCGGCAATCCGGCCGCCGTCGGACAGCGGATTGCCGTTGAATTGCCATTGGTAGCTCAAGGGCGAGGAACCAGCCGCTGCCACCGTCATCGTGGCCGAAGCCCCGTTGGTCCTCGTTTGGCCCAAAGGCGGCGTGATAGAAACAACCCCCGGGTCGAGCACCATCAAGAGCGCGCCGTCGCTCGTCAGCGACCCGGCCTCGTCGGTGACGGTGCACGTATAGTAACCGGCCACCGAAGTGGTCACGTTCGACAAAGTCAGAGTCGCCGTGTTGACGCCGTGAGCGTTGGGGTCCGTTATATCGCTGCCGTTGTTCTGCCAGGCATACGACAAGGCCGTCTGCCCGTCGGCGGCTACCGAGAAGACAGCCGTCTGGCCATAAACCACCGTCTGTGGCGCCGGTTGAGCCGTGATCTCCGGGTCGGGCTTCGAGGTGCTGATCAACTCCACGTCATCCCAATAGCAGGAGCCGCCCGGATAGCCGGCCGGTTGGGAGAAACGGATCAGAAACCGCACGAAGGCTGTGCCGCCAGGGGCAACAAGGTTCGTGCTGAAGCTCAGCGGGTCCACCACCTGGAACTGCGACCAGGTGTCCACTGGTGAATTCGTGGTCATTGTCGCCGAGAGACAATCGCCCAATGGCCCTATGACATTGGTATTGGCGTCGAGAAACTGGACCTCTATGTAGGAGGTTTCCGCGGCCGTCATGTTGTCAGGCGCCTCGGTCGCCGCCCAACCGGAAGCCGCCCAGGTGGAGCCGGGTGCGGCACGAAAGGTCTGCATCGCGCCGACGGTGGTGGCGTAAGATTGGAAATAGCCCCAGATCTTGAAGGCGTTGGCGCCGCCGTGAACAGTCACGTGCTTCGTGGTGCTGCCGTTAACGAAATCGTTGGTGCTTTGAGTAGCAAAAGTCGCTCCAGCCCAAGTCCACGGCGGCATGTTGACCCAATTGGCGGTGCCCGCCTCAAAGTCTCCGTTGACCAGCCAGTTGGTGGCAGTTTGGGCGCGCGCCAGCGTCGCGGATAGCGTCAGGATGGCAAGGCAGGCCATCAGTGCGCTCAACAGGCTGGGCAGCCTCTTCGAATAAGCTGGGTTCTGGTTGAACGGAATCTTGTGGGTGGAGGGATACCTGAATGGCTTCATAGGGGTTGAAGTTAAAGTTGCTCCGACATGCTCGTCTGTGTTTATCACCTGCCACCTGCGGTCGGAACCACAACCAGGTCGTTCTGCCGAGGTGGTAATTTCAAGGCTCGCATGGTACGCGACTGCTTCCCCGAAAGCATCCCTCTTTCGGGGGATGATACGGGCCTATGCCAGGTTCAGGTCTCCTTCTGCCTCGGTTCGTGAGAATGTCATGTTTCCGCCGGACACGGTTCGCCCCGGCGAGTAGCCTGGCTCCTTCGGGTTGGCAGGCCTGAGGCCAATCGCGCCTGATTAGGAACCTATCGAACTGAGCGACCGCCAAGGCCATTTGCTTGGCGTTATTCATACACTTCACCCCCTGGGCCCGCACTCTCGCCTTGGAAAGCGCGGGGAGCAACAGAGCCGCCAGAATGGCAATGATGGCGATGACCACCAACAATTCAATCAACGTGAAGGCGCCGCGCCGGGTGCCGCCGCTTCAGACCCCAGTGAAAGGCCAGTTTCGCGCGAAAAACATTCGCCAGGAAAACTCCCGTTTCTTGAAAAGGGAACCTGTTGGTCCCACTTGGCCGCCATGGCCCGGAACCGGGAAATGAACCTGCGATAGTCAGTGCCGGAAAAAAGGGGCCCTTCAGCGAGGCCTGAAGGAAGGCCGACAGCCGGCAACGGGAGGGAAGCAACGCTGCCCAAGTGCCCAGCAGTCACAGACTTGTGCAATCCAGAGGGAAAGTTGTGGAGATAGTTTGTTCTGGTAACCCCCGGATGTCCGATGCTCGACCACTCCGGGGCCTGTCTTGCACTGTGACCAGGTAGTGACCAGGTAGTGACCAGGTAGTGACCAGGTAGTGACCAGGTAGTAGAGCTACTACCTGGTCACTACCTGGTCACTACCTGGTGACTACATGGTCACTACCTGGTCACAGTGGAATAGAGGGGCGCGTGCCGGTCAGGGGCGTCTGGGAAGAGAATGCCCCGAACCCTCTCCAAAAAACGGGAGACTGCTTGCGATTGCCCCTCCTGATCCCCAACAGAGAAGGCCGATCGGGGGCGGGTGCACGCCACAAGCCCCAGCCCGCAGGGCATCGAAAATGGTTTCCGTATCCTCATACACCGTCAGCACGATGATTTGGACTTCTGGCACCAACTATTTGAGCTGGGCGGTGCACTCCACCCCGCCTCATTCCCGGCATCTGGATATCCATCAACACGACCTGGGGCCGATGCTTGGGGATCGTGCGCAGCGCTGCAGCGCCGTCGGCGCAAGCGCAAACACACTGAAAGCCCGGCATCTGGCCGAGCCACCAGCTCAGGTTCCGACGCAGAATCGGGCTGTCCTCGACCACGGCAATGGTCACAGGCAGCCTGGCCGGAACCTCGCCGGTCGTGACATCGCCTGCCTGGGAAACCGGGTTCATCATGGGCCAAGCAGTGCGCGATAGAAGCGGCATGAATCCGTTCTCTCGATCGAGTTGCTGAACGTAAACGGAGGGCGGTTGGTGTAAATATCGCCCCAGTTCACCAGGTTCGTGGAAACCTGCAGCGTCGCGGGCTGAGCCGGAGGTGGCATTGAAACCCTGAGTTGAAGTGTGCCGCCGGTAATGACCGCATCCAACTCGGGCACGGGCTGGATCTCAAGGGCGATAATCACGCCAGTGGTGGGCAGCACCGACAGGCTGACTCCGCCTGCGGACACGGCCAGGTCCGTCCAGGTTCCCGCCCAGGACGAGCCGTCGTTCGGGATCTCTGCGCCGCCCAGACACGCGCCCCTGATCGTCGCATCGCCGGAGGTGCCCGGGGCAGCTCCGCCCGACAAAACGAGGCACCGGGCCTCTTTGACGGCATAGCCGCTCGGGGCCGGAATGGTCACAGCAGCGCTGTGCGAGCCGACGGCGTCGAAGGTTTTATTGATGACGGTCACGTAGAGATTGGTCGAATGGACCACGCCGTAAGCCGTCACATTGATATTGCTGGGGTTGGAGATGGCGAATTGGTCCGGAGAAATCACATTGCCGCTGCTGCCCAGGGTGAAAGCTTTTAGCGCGTAAGCGTAGGGCGCGGCAGTGTAGTTGGTGCCGTCGTAGTAGATGGGAGAGTTGTATTGCACGGTGCGCGTGAACGGGTTGATGCCCGCACAGCCCCGCTGGGCCCACCAATGGTAAAAATCCAACGCCCACAGTGCCGTGGCGAAGATGTGGTTCGACTGGTTCCCGCCCCCATTGTTGAATGCGCTGCACTCGGTGAACCGGTAAGGCATCGGCGCGCCGGCGTTATTCGTCGGCCAACCGGTCGCGCCGGCCAGCGCGCCGTTGGCCAGGGCGGGGTAGTAGTTCGTAACCCAGTACGGGGATAGGCAGCCCTCGGCCATCTGTTCGGCGGTCAGCCCGCTGGAAGCCGCGCCGTAAAAGTGCTGAGTCGCGGTGATGATGTTGGTATGTGCGTCCATGCCAAAACGGAGCGTGAAAGGCGTGCCCCCGATGGAGGTATTGACACTCGTGGTTGTTTCCGCCGGCCACTCGCTGCCCGTATCCGGTCCCGAAAAGCTGGCGCCCGGCGCCACCTCAGGGGCGCCGATAGCCTGGCACCAGGTCCTCCACCGGTCTATGTAGCCGTTGTTGCTCGGCGTAGAGTAACCCGTGATCACCGGATCCGCACAACAGATGTACTTGAGCCAGTCCGGTTCATTGTCGAAGGCGAAGGACTCGAGCAGGTCCCTTTCCACAGTCCCGTGTGGCGTGGTGGTGTTCCAAATATGGCGGGCAATGGCTTTATTGTTCGACCAGTTGGTGACGAGTCCGGGATCGGCATTGTAGAGATGCAGCGACCAGATGATCCGGTTCACCCCGGCGGCGGCGGCAAAGTCGAAGAAGGCGTCTATCTGCGAATTGGAGGGATCGGGATGGTCCGGGTTCCCCTTTCCCATAATCGTCCGCAAATGCTTCACGCCGATTTGCCGGAAGAGGTTGACCATCTGCGTGTTCGCAGTGGTGAAGCACTTCGTATATCCGCTGTCCCCGTCAATGCTCATGCTGGAGACGGATAAGCCGACAAAATTGGTTGGAATCGCGTAACCGGGGTTCACTGGGTTGATCGCTAACGTGATTGGACAGCTTTGAGCACAAGCGGCGCCGCCCGGCCAGCAGCTCCAGCACAGCACTACGAAAGCCAAAACCGTATTCCTGGATTTCATGTCACAGATACACAAGCAAGACCGGATTCTTCCAGCGGGATCGTCCCCCGTCTAGAGGCCAAATGGACTACACCGATAGAAGCCCAGTGGCCGGCCGAGACCTCGCCTTCCTCGGCTCATTGCTTCCCCCCGGACCGGCACCTGGAAACTGACGGAGGCGCCCTTCCCCGGAGCTGAGGAGATCTCGCAGCGTCCGCCCAGTTGTTCCAGCCGTTCGCGCATGTTGCGCAAACCATTGCCGCCCGGAGTCGTGCAGGCCGAGGGCTGATTGCCACCGGCTATTTCCAGCGAGCTCAGGCCGTCACTGTCGTCCAGGACCAGGCAGTTGACGGCGGCTACGTCATGGCGCGCATAAAGCTCCAACTCGCTTTTCGCCACCCTGACAATCCCGGCATGAGAACCAATCCACAGATGACCCGCTTGCATCCGCCAGGAGGTGACCACGAATTCCGATGAGAGCCCGGTTGTCAGGGCCTCAGCCAGCCTATCGGCAGCCATCAACCTTCCCCCCGACTGCGCTATAAGCCTCGGGGTGGCTGCGGGGGCAGCCCCTTGGCCAGCCTTTCTGCATCCTTCGTTTTGCCTTCTGCCTTTGGCCGCCAATTCGGCTTCCGGGAAACAAGGAAGGGGGCCTCCCGGCCCCCTTTCTGGCTTCGCAGGAGAACTTCAGCCGCAGGCCGAAGCGGAAGCCTTAGGAGCCAGAATAATTACCGCGCGACACTCTCTTGTCAAGCGGGCAAAGACGATTCCGCGACCGTTGCGGGCAGAGCAAGTGTCGGTTCACTATTGACACTAATCGGACGCTGACCTTCAGGCCTTGCACGGAAAGCACCTCCGGCCCCCGCCCTTGCGGCCGAAGCCCCCACCTTGGAACGTACCTCAGACACCTCGTCAACCAAACCTGCGCCCTCACCCCAGCCGAGATCGCCCTTATGTGGCAAACCGCCCCGCCCCGCCTGCCCGTCCCGCCGCTCCGAGATCAACTTCTCCCTCGAATCCCAAAGGGATTCCGTACCCTCCGGCCCGCCCGCGCCTGCGCCGCCAAAACCCTGAAACCGGAGTTCATAGCAAACGCCGGAATTCATCCGGCGTCAGCCCGGCGTCGCGCGCAATCGCGCCCATCGTGTAAGGGTCAACCGGATTTGCTCGGGGGATGGTGAGCCGGATGTCGCCGTTGGACATGACGATGTGCCCGCTTTGGCGGATGATTCGGAACCCAAGCTTTTCAAAGACGCGCACGGCCTCTTGATGCCGCACACCCGGAAGCTTGGGCATAACTCAGATGGCCACTTCGGCTTCGCTGACCTTGAATAGCTTGGCCTCGTCCGCTTCGGCCGCGAGCCATTCCCGGATCGCCTCCTGGATGTTGGCCAGGGCTTCCTCACGGGTCTTGCCTTGCGAATGGCAGCCGCGCAACGCCGGGCAACTCACCGAGACACCGTCTTCATGCTCGACCAACGTGACCCTGTATTTCATGCTCCAAGGGTAGTCTTGTGCCAAAAGCGAATCAAGTCCACTTCGGCGCGAGGTCCATCACACCCGCGCCGCCGGGACGGGGTTGGTGAGACTGTCAGGGGTCATAGTTTGGTTCGATCTTGCCCACGTGTTTGGATTCTTCAGAACGCGCCTTGCGCTTAGGCCGGATCGTATGCCGGGCTGCGCCTCAAGTGGTCGTGCAGTTTCCTGTTCGCCGTTTTGGAAGTCCTAACCTGGCGGAGCCAGAACCAACGAGGCGAAGAACCACGAAGACACGAATCCCCCGCCGCCAGCATTTCCAGCACGAACTGGACCGCGATGCGTGTTCCCCGGAGCACAGGCCGCCCGTTACACACCTCAGGATCAATCTCGATCCAGTCTGAACTCATGCCGTCAAGACTAACCCAGACCCGCACTGTCGCCAAGAGGAATGTCCTTGATTGCAACGTGAACGGATGAGACTTGCACCTGCACAGCGGCTCTGTTAATCCGCTTGAGTGCGCGTCATCCCTGAAGAAGCCACCAACATGATCTTCCCCGGCAACTCCAACCACCTGCTCTCGAAGCTCTTTTCTCTCCCGCGAATTGTTCTGTTGGCGGGAGCTATTGTCGCCACCCATTGGGCCGCGGCCGCCGCGCCCAAACCGAACATCCTCATCGCGGTGGCGGACGATTGGTCTTACGGCCACGCCGGAGCTTACGGCTGCCGGTGGGTAAAAACACCCGCCTTCGATCGCATCGCCAGCCAGGGCGTGCTGTTTACCCACGCTTACACGCCCAATGCCAAATGTGCGCCCTCGCGCGCCTGTATTCTTACGGGCCGCAACTCCTGGCAACTCAAGGCCGCGTGCAACCATTATTGCTTTTTCCCGCCCGAGTTTAAGACTTTCCCCGAGGCCCTCAGCGAGAACGGCTACTTCGTGGGGATGACCGCCAAAGGTTGGGCGCCGGGCGTCGCCACCAATGCCGCCGGGCAGCCACGCCAGATGACGGGGCGGGAATTCGATGCCCGGAAAGCCACGCCTCCGACCAAAGGCATTGCCGCCAATGATTACGCCGCCAACTTCGGCGATTTCCTCAAAGCCGCCCCCAAAGGCACACCCTGGTGTTTCTGGTACGGCTGCCGCGAACCGCACCGCCGTTACGAATACGGCAGCGGGGTCGCCAAAGGGGGCAAGGCCCTTTCGGACGTGGACCGCGTGCCGGGTTACTGGCCGGACACTGAGAGAGTCCGCAACGATCTGCTGGACTACGCGTTCGAGGTGGAGCATTTCGACCAGCACTTGCAGCGCATGCTGGCCATGCTTGAGGACTCGGGGGCGATTTCCAACACCCTCGTGCTGGTCACCTCCGATAACGGAATGCCCTTCCCACGGACCAAGAGCCAATCTTACCAGGACTCCAACCACCTGCCGCTGGCCATCATGTGGCCGCGGGGAATCCGGAAAGCCGGCCGCGTGGTGGATGATTATATCAGCTTCATTGACTTCGCCCCAACCCTGGTAGAACTGGCCGGCCTGCGCTGGTCTCAGACGGGCATGGCGCCAACCTCGGGCCGAAGCTTGACCGGCATTCTCGTCTCCGACAAGTCCGGCCGGGTGGAAGCGTCTCGCGATCACGTGGTCCTCGGCAAAGAGCGCCATGATGTCGGACGTCCAGACGATTGGGGCTACCCGATTCGTGGTATCGTGAAGAATGACGTCCTTTATCTGAGGAATTTCGAGCCCTCCCGGTGGCCGGGAGGCAATCCCGAAACCGGCTACCTCACTTGCGATGGCAGCCCTACCAAGACGAAGATTCTTAACGACCATCGCAGGAATCCCCAGGACCGGAACTGGGAGCTGTGCTTCGGCAAACGCCCGGAAGAGGAGTTGTACGATCTGAAGCATGACCCTGACTGTTTAACCAACCTCGCCGGACGCGCCCAAAGCGAGGCCCTTCGGTCGCAATTAGAGGGGCAGCTTTTCACCGAACTTAAGGCCCAGGAAGACCCACGGATGTTCGGCAATGGGGCGGTCTTCGAGCATTACCCTTACTCCGATGAGCGCTACCGTAATTTCTTTAATCGCTATATCGGCGGGGAGAAGTTGGTTCCTTTATGGGTGAACCCGTCGGATTTTGAAAAGTCGCCGATGGACTGAGGGGAAGACCTCTTGGGCAATACTTGAGCTTGTCGGGCCAGTGTGTGAGTGGGAAAGTGGCGGCCGATATGCGACCAGCCCTGATGCTCACGCTGTTTTTGATCGTCGCAGCCCAGGGGGCCAGCGTGACGATGACTCCGGCCGAGCTGGCCGAAGCCCGGCGGTGGTCGGCAGCGAGATTCGAGGGTGTGCAGACAGCGGCAGCGACCGAGACCGCGGTGGGGGTTCTCGCCAATTCGACCAACGCGCCGTTTTCTTTTGTTTAC
Organism: uncultured Verrucomicrobiae bacterium; assembly: GCA_963762555.1. Lineage (GTDB taxonomy): Bacteria > Verrucomicrobiota > Verrucomicrobiia > Limisphaerales > UBA8199 > PALSA-1440. The sequence goes on along the minus strand of CAVXLO010000034.1, from coordinate 67,078 downwards.
GGCGGCAAGGCATCAGCCGAACTGCTCGAGAAATGGCCGTGCCAGCGGGCCTCCAGGCAACTCGACGCGCACCGCACGGAACGCACCTCCGTTTGGACTGATCCCGGCACCGACCTCGAAGTGCGCTGCGTTGCGGTGGAGTATAGCGACTTCCCGACCGTTGAGTGGGTGGTGCATTTCAAGAACACCGGCACCAATGACACGCCAATCCTGTCGGACATCCAGGGCGTGGACTTGAGCCTGTCGCGCAGCGGCCCGGGCGAGTTCGTGCTGCACCATCAGGCGGGCGATAATTGCAGCCCGGAGAGCTATGCGCCGCGGCAGGTGACGTTGCTCCCTGACTCCGAGCATCGTTTCGCGCCCGCGGGCGGGCGCCCCACGAGTGTGGGCTTTCCCTACTTTAACGTGGCATGGCCCAAGGAGGGGCTGATCATTGTTATTGGGTGGCCGGGCCAGTGGGCGGCGCAGTTTGAGCGCGATGCGGGCAACGGGCTGCGCGTGCGCGGCGGGCAGGAATTGACCCGGTTCAAGCTGCACCCGGGCGAGGAGGCCCGCTCGCCGCTGATTGCGCTGCAATTCTGGCAGGGCGACCGCGTGCGCGCGCAGAACCTGTGGCGACGCTGGATGCTGGCGCACAACCTGCCGCGCACCCGCACCGGCAAGCTGCCGCCGCCGATTCTCAGTTCGTGCAGCGGCGGTTTCTTTCCCGGCCTCCGGACCAGTGAGGCCGGCGAGCGCCAGTTCATCGCGGGCTTCGCTCAGGCCGGCGTGAAGCTCGATTACTGGTGGATTGACGCGGGTTGGTATGCCTGCTCGGACTGGCCGCAGACCGGCACCTGGACGCCCGACCCGGTGCGGTATCCGCACGGCTTCCGGCCCATCAGCGAGCTGGTGCATGCGCAAGGCATGGGCCTGATCGTTTGGTTCGAACCGGAGCGGGTGACCCCCGGCACGTTCCTCTACACTAACAACCCCGCCTGGCTGCTGGGCCGGGACGGCGAGCAAAAGCTGCTCAACCTCGGCAACCCCGAGGCACGCCAGTGGCTGACCGATCACGTGGACGCGATGCTCACGCATGAAGGCATTGACCTCTACCGGCAGGACTTCAACCTGGACCCGCTGGCCTACTGGCGGGCCAATGATGCGCCGGACCGGCAGGGCCTCACGGAGATGCGCGACGTCGAAGGGTATCTCGCTTACTGGGACGAGCTGCGCCGGCGCCACCCGGGCCTGCTGATTGATAGTTGCGCCTCCGGCGGACGGCGCAACGACCTGGAAACGCTGCGGCGCGCCGTGCCGTTGTTGCGCAGCGATTACCAGGCCTTCGACGGCAACCCCGCATTTGCGCCGGGCAACCAGGGCCACACCTACGGCCTTTCCTCGTGGATTCCCTACTATGGGCAGGGCGTTTACTTTACGGACCGCGACTACGTCTATTCGGTGAGAAGCTACCTGTCGCCCGCGTTCGGCTTCGCCGCCGACGTCCGCAAGCCGGGCGTGGACTGGGGGCTGATTCGGCGGCTCTCGGAACAATGGCGGCAAGTGGCGGACTGCTTCCTGGGCGACTTCTATCCGCTGACCCCCTACCAATTGAACGAGGAGCTTTGGCTGGCCTGGCAATTTGATCTGCCGGCTCAACGGAGGGGTATGGTGCAAGTGTTCCGCCGCCGAGGCAGCAGCTATGAATCCGCGCGCTTCCGCCTCCAGAACCTTGACCCGGCGGCAACCTATACCGTGACCGATCTCGACCGACCGGCGGCGCCGCAGGAGCTGAGCGGGCGTGAATTGCTCGACCGCGGGTTGCTGGTCAGCGCGCCTGAACGCCCGTCCGCCCTTATTCTCACTTACCAAATCTCAACCAGATGACTATGAACACACTCAGAATCGGGACCCTGAACCGGATACTCCGGTTGGAGCTCAGCATCCTGCTGGCCGTGCTGGCCTGCGCACCCATTTGCGGGGCAGTGTCCGTCTCGCCGGAGGAAATGGGGGAGGCGTCGCAATGGGTCGCGGCGAAGTTCGAGGGCGTGGTGGCCGGCAAGGTCCCGGCGGTCGGACTGCGGGTGCTCGCCAACAACGACCCGGTGCAGCTTAATGCCCGGGCAGGGCGGCCGTTGAAGATCGTGGACCGGCAGTACCACCGCGGGCTTTATTGCCATGCCGTCAGCAAGGTGATCGTGCAGTTGCCGGGACCGGGCAAGTCCTTTAGCGCCATTGCGGGCGTGGATAGCAATGAGCAGACCTCCGGCGGACGGGGCAGTGTGGTTTTCTCCGTGAGCGTGAACGGCAAGGAGGGGTTCCGTTCGCAGGTCATGCGGGAAGGCATGGCGGGTGTTCCGGTCAGCGTGCCGCTGGATGGGGCGAGCGAGTTTGTCCTGGAGATCGGGGATGCCGGCGACGGCATCGCGTGCGATCAATCGGACTGGGCGGAGGCGAAGGTGGTGCTGGCTGATGGCCGCGAGCTTTGGCTGGGCGACCTGCCGTTGCTCGGCAAAGGCCGCGAGCCGTATTCGGCGCAGCCCCCTTTCTCTTTCAAATACGGCGGGCGGCCCTCCGCGGAATTCCTGGGCCAATGGAAGCTGGAACGCCAGTCGCAGCCGTTGGATGAGCAGCGGGAACAGCACACGCTGACCTGGACCGATCCCGAGACGGGGTTGCGCGTGCGCTGTGTCGGGGTGCAGTATCACGACTATCCCACAGTCGAGTGGACGGTGTACTTCAAGAACACCAGCACGGCGGATTCGCCGATCATTGAGAGTATCCAAGCGATTGACACCACGTTCAGCAGCGACGGCCAGGGGGAATGTATCCTGCACCATAACACCGGCGACCTGTGCACGCCGGACAGTTATGAGCCGCACGCTGATCCGTTGCCCGCCCGCAGCGAGAAGAAATTCGCCGACACGGGCGGGCGGCCCACACAATCGGCCTATCCGTACTACAACCTGAACTGGCCGGGCGAAGGGGTCATTGTCGTGTTGAGCTGGGCGGGCCAGTGGGCGACACAGTTTAGCCGCGACGACAGCACGGGCGTGCGCATTCGCGGTGGACAGGAGTTGACCCATTTCCGGCTGCACCCGGGCGAGGAAGTGCGCGGCCCGATGGTGGTCGTGCAGTTCTACCGGGGCGACTGGCTGCGCGCCCAGAACATCTGGCGGCGCTGGATGCTGGCCCATAACATGCCCCGCCCGTATGGTAAACCGTTGCACGCGCAACTGGCCGCGTGCAGCTCGCACCAGTTCGGTGAGATGATCCACGCCAACACGGCCAACCAGATTCAGTTCATTGACCGCTACCGCGAGGAACGGCTCGGCCTCGACTACTGGTGGATGGATGCCGGCTGGTATTGGAACAAGACTGGCTGGCCGAATACCGGCACCTGGGAGGTGGACACCAACCGCTTCCCCGGCGGCCTCCGGCCCATTTGCGACCACGCCCACGCAGGCGGCCAGAAGATCATCGTCTGGTTCGAGCCCGAGCGCGTCACGCCGGGCACGTTTCTTTACACGAACAACCCGGCCTGGCTACTCGGCGATGACGGCCAGCAGAAACTGCTCAACCTCGGCAACGACGAGGCCCGGCAATGGCTGACCAAACACGTCAGCACAATGGTGACTGAGCAGGGCATTGATCTCTACCGGCAGGACTTCAACATTGATCCCCTGCCCTACTGGCGGCGCAACGATGCCCCGGACCGGCAGGGCATCACCGAAATCCGCTATATCACCGGCTACTTCGCCTACTGGGACGCGTTGCTGAAGGCGCATCCGAACATGCTGATTGACTCCTGCGCGAGCGGCGGGCGACGGAATGATCTGGAGACGCTGCGCCGGGCGGTGCCGCTGCTGCGCAGCGATTACATCATCGAGCCGGTGGGCAACCAGTGCCACACTTACGCGCTGTCGCTTTGGGTTCCGTTCTACGGCACGGGCAGCGGGGCGATTGATCCTTACATGTTCCGCAGCGTCATGTGCCCGTCATTCACCGCCTGTTTCGACATGCGGAAAAAGGACGCCAACTGGGACCTGGCCCGCAAACTGATCGGCGAATGGCGGAAGGTCGCCCCTTGCATGTTGGGCGACTATTATCCGCTGACGCCTTACAGCCTGGCCAACGATGTGTGGATCGGCTGGCAGTTCGACCGGCCCGAAGAGGGCGACGGCATGATCCAGGTCTTCCGCCGGGGCGATAGCATCTATCGGCAGGCCGACCTCAGGCTGCACGGCCTCGATGCGGAAAAGGAGTATGTCATCACCGACCTGGACACCCACAAGAGCCGGAAGGGCACGGGCCGCGAGTTCATGGATGAGGGGTTGACGATTGAAATCCCGCAAAAGCCAGGCGCGGCTTTGATGGCGTATAGAGTTGCGAAGTAAGCAGCCGGGCAAACAGCTCCGGGTTCCAGACCGGGCGTGAGGCCCCTTTCGTCGTCGCCCATACCAGTACGGGCCGCTGGGAGTGCATCGCCTTCAGCAACGACCGGGGGCGCACCTGGACAGAGTTCAGCGGCAAGCTTCTGCTGCAATTTCAGCGGCTCGGAACCCATCTCCAGAGCATGCCTCAGTCCCGCGACGACGTCAGGACTTCTTCTGATCCAGGCAATCCCGGATCACGCCGGCGAGTGCCCTGGTCGCGTAGGGCTTGGGCAAATAGACCAGGCCGGCCTTGGCCGGCACACCGCCGTGGACCATCTCAGCGCTGTAGCCGCTGGAGATGATGGCCTTGAGGCCCGGCTTCAGGGCCTGCAATTGCTCGGCCAGCTCCAGCCCCGTCATGCCCTCCGGCATGACCATGTCCGTCAGCAGCAAGTCCACCTGCGCGCCGTGCAATTGCCAGAGCGTGATCGCCTGCTGTCCGCTCGCGGCTTCGTGCACCTGGTAGCCCAAGGCCCGCAACGACTGTCCCACCACCCGGCGCACCTGCGCGTCATCCTCCACCAGCAGAATGGTCTCCCGGCCGCGCCGGACGTGCTCGGTCTCCGGAGTTCGCGGAGGCTCGGCTTGGGCTTGGGCCGCCGCCGGCAGATACACCCGGAACGTCGAGCCCTGACCCACCTGGCTGTCAACTTCAACCCAGCCTTTGTGTTGCGCGACGATGCCATCAATCGTGGCCAGGCCGAGGCCTGTGCCCTTGCCGGCCTCCTTGGTCGTGAAGAACGGTTCAAAGACCCGCTTCAAGGTCGCCGCATCCATTCCGCAGCCGGTGTCCGACACCGCGAGACACACGAAACGGCCCGGGCGGCTGTTCGGGTTCGCGGCGGCGTGGGCCGCGTCCACCGCCGCCAGGCTGGTGCTGATCGTGATGTGTCCGCCTTTGGGCATGGCATCGCGCGCATTGACGGTCAGGTTCATTAGCACCTGGTCCATCATGCCCGCGTCCGCTTCCACCAAAGGCAGGGCGCTCTTGCCCTCGAACCTCAGGTCAATGTGTTCGCCAATCAGGCGCCTTAGCATCTTCAGCAGATTCGCCACAACCTCGTTCAGGTCCAGCGGCTTCACCGTGAGGACCGAGCGCCGGCTGAACATCAGCAGTTGACGCGTCAGACTGGCCGCGCGACGGGCCTGGGCATCAAGGTCCTCCAGGGCTCGCCGCATCTCGTGGTTCAGGCCGGGGGTCATCTGCAACAGCCCCAGGTGCATCATGATTGCGGCCAGGATGTTGTTGAAGTCATGCGCCACACCGCCGGCCAACTGCCCAATCGCCTCCAACTTCTGCGCTTGGCGGAGCTGCGCTTCCAGGTGCTTGCGTTCGGTGATGTCCTCGATGGTGGCCAGAGTGCGCAGGGGTTGCCCATTGGCATCGCGGATGATGGTCTTATTCACGTTGACCCAGGCGGTTGAGCGGTCCTTGCGGAGGTAGCGCTTTTCGATGCGGTAATCCGGCGCTTCGCCCCGGATGACGCGCTGGAATAAGTCCCGATCACGCTGCAAGTCCTCCGGGTGCGTGATGTCGGCTGCTTGCATTTGGAGCATCTGCTCGGCCGAGTAGCCGGTAATGGCGCACATTTTCTGGTTCACGCGCAACCATTGGCCGGTGCGGGTGTCAGCCTGGGCCATGCCGATGGAGGCCACCTCGAACATGGCGCGGAATTCCGCTTCGCTCTGCCGGAGCGCTTCCTCAGTCCGCTTGCGCTCGGTGACATCCTGCACGTATCCATGCCACAGGATGCTGCCATCGGGTTCCCGGCGAGGCTCGGATTGGCCCTCCACCCAGAGTTCCCCCTTCTGCGGATGCAGCACGCGAAACGCGGTGTGCCACGGTGTCATGGAGCGGGCGGACGCGGCGATGCTTTCTCGCAGCGGTTCGGCGTCATCGGGATGTACCCGGGCCAACAGCGGCGAAAAGTCTTCATGCACATCCTCGGGCTGCAGGCCGCACATCGCCTCGATCGCCGGCGTAGTGAACGGCAGGCAGAAAGAACCATCGGGGCGCATCCGGAAAGAATAGATCATCCCCGGCACCGTGGTGGCGATCTGGGCGATCCGGTCCTGCAACTCCAACCGTTGCCGCAACTCGTCCTCGGCCTGCTTCCGTCGCGTAATATCTAATTCCGCCGAACGCCGGATTTCCCGGAAATAGCGGTCCAGCGCCAGTCCGAGCAGGCAGGCGGTTACCGTCACAAAGAACCAGCCTTTGATGGTCTCCCACAGCACTTCCAGCACGGGGTCTCGCACCAGGTGGTGCAGCACCCAACCGGAGCACAGAATCCACAACCCGCCCAACAGGGCGTAATACACCGCTATCTTCACAGCCTTCGCCCGCGTTGGAATCCAACGCGAAGGAGGTGTCTTTGGTCCCGACTCGGCTGATCTCGACATAGATTGAGTTGCTGTCTGGCTCAGAAGGCGCCATTTGGACCATGATTCGTGCCAAATGATCCCTCCGCTCCGGAATGGGGCGCCTATTCGTCAGTGCCCTGGTAATGATAGCTGATTTCCTGCCAGCGGGGAGAGCGGATTTCGCGTTCGAGCACCCGATCCAGGGTCTCGCGCAATGGGCTGCCTTGCGGCACGGCTATGGCGTAATCCTGTCGCACGAATGTATGGGGCAGAACGGTCACTGAGCCGGGAAACTTCTCCTTGGCCAGGTATTTCAGGATCGGCGCGTCATAGACCACCGCATCCACAGTCCCCTCCGCCAGCGCCTGGAGCGCGCTCAGGGCGTCGGGATACTCCCAATAATTGATATGCCGCGCCTTGAGGTATTGCTCGCCCGTGCTGCTGGCGACACCGGCCACGCGCACATTTGGCAGGTCGGCTGGTCCGCGGATGGACGACCCAAGCTGGCTGACCGTCAGGGCCGAGGTAATCGCCGCCGTGAAGCTGGAGATGATGATGATGGCGACGAACATCCAGATCAGGCCGACGACGCGGCCGGCCAGCGTCCGCGGCGTCTTGTCGCCGTAGCCCACCGTCGTCATCGTGACGGCTGACCACCAGAAAGCCTGAGCCGATTCCGTGGAGGGGCCTGCCGCCAAAGTGCTCGCTGTTCCTGCTTCCGCTCGAACAGCCACATCAGGAAGCCCACGCTCATCAACACCAGCGCCAACAATCCCACGACAGCCAGGAACTGCCGCGACAGCACGCGCCGCACCACCGCCAGCCACGGCGGCCCGCCCGCGGCGGAGACGGCGATGCCCAATCCCGTCATGTAGAACGGATGGGTGAAGTCCATCACCCGCTCACGATCCGAGGTCACCGTGATGGCCGCCACCGCGGCGTCCAGCGAATTGCTCTGGACGCCGGAGAGGAGATGCTCAAGGTCCATCTCCTTGAATTGGTAGTTCAGTTTCAACGTCGGCGGCCAGGTCCTGCCACAGCTCGATGCTGATGCCCGTCCATTTGCCGTCCGGCCCCTTCATGGAAAAAGGCGGCGCTTCCTTGGTGCCGACGATGAGCGGAGTGTGAACCGTGGGGACTTGCGCCAGGCCCACGGCTGATACGCAAAACACCAGCCAAACGCTCAGCAACCATAAGCGTTGTATCATGCTACCATGAAAATGCCTTTTCCCCGCCGCTACAAGCACAAAGGGTCCGTCAGCACACAACCGGCGACAAACTCCTGCGTAACCCCTTGTAGGAGACGACGTAAGGAGTCTCTCATTAAAGCCAGCCTGCTCCTTGCGCAAGCTGTTGCTCAGAGACTCCTTACGTCGTCTCCTACAACGTTTTGTGCCGCACTTTGTCACTGGTCGTGCGCCAGCACCTGCGGGCAGGGCCAATTCAACCTATTTCATCATCCCGGCGAGCGTCGGCTCCATGGCGTCGGCCCAGCGCTGATAGCCCTCCGCGTTCGGATGGAGCAAGTCCGGCATGATGGTCCTGGGGAGAGAGCCGTCCTCCGCGAGGAAGACTTTCCCGATGTCGAGGAACTTGATCATCTTGCCGTCATCGAGCCTGGCGATGGCGTTGTTGATCTCCTTGATCTGGGCGCGTTGCGGAGCGTCAACGGTTCCCCGGGAAAGATGGCCAGCAGCAATAGTTTGCTGTCGGGCAGCGCCGTGCGGATTTTCTTCACGACCGCCGTCACGCCTTCGATGACTTCCGCCGTGGAATTGCGCGGCGAACCGTCCTTCTCCTTGCCGGTGTTGTTGGTGCCGATCATCAGCACGACGGCTTTGGGCTTCAAGCCGTCGAGTTCGCCGTGCTCGATGCGCCAGAGGACATGCTGCGTGCGGTCGCCGCCGATGCCGAGATTGAGCGCATGGCGCGGCGCATAATACTTGTTCCAGACTTCGAGGCCGCGCTTGCGCCAGCCGTCGGTGATGGAGTCACCGATGAATATGAGATCGAACTTCCCCTCTTTGGCCTGCGCCAGGAAGCCTTCATGGCGAGCCACCCAATTGGCCGGAGTCGTGCGAGACGCCGGAACGATGGCGGAGTTTTCGCCCAGGGCCGTGAAGGAGAGCCAGGCGGACAATAGCAGAAACAGTGTTTTCTTCATGCGCGCAGCATGCCGGGGCCGCTAATGAAAATCAAATCAGACTCTTTCAGCGGGTGTGCCCCTGCCCAGCCACCGGGCACATCACCAGCCGGATGGATTCCGGCGCAAAGGGCTCGATGCGGAATATGTTGCGGCCTGCGTTCAAGTGCTTGCCGATTTCGAGGCGGGCGGGCTTGCCGATGAAGCCGCCCGCATTTTTGCCGTTGACGAGTTACGCGCGCGGCGAGTTCCGGGGCCAGTGCGCCAAGCTCCAGATAGACGCGTGATCCCTTCAGATCGGCACTGGCAAGATCGCAATGGCCGAAGTAGGGATCGGCTTTGACCGGGCTGAGGGTGAAATGCCCGCCGAGCATTCCCCAGGGGCCGGCTCCGAAGGGAACGACCTCACGCGCGGATGGCCAGGCGCTGTCATCGAAGCCGGCTTCCGTCCAGTGGTCAACCTTCTGATTCGAGGCGGTCCAGGCTTTGCTCACCGATTCGGTCAAGGCGCCACCCGACGCCAACTCGACGCGGAGGCGGCCAATGAGTCCGGCGGGGTTGGGTTGGTCGGCGGCATTGATGGCGGCGATGGCGAGCTGGTTGGGGCCGGGACGCAGGAAAGCGGTCACGTCCAGTTCCACTGGTTTGCGCCAGCCCTCGGGGCTGTCTATCGCTATGGCCGGCCTCTTTGCCATTGATGAACAGGGTGAAGCTGTTGTCCGCGGTGCCAGCGAAGCTGGCCTTCCTGATCTTCTCGCCCCGGCAGGGATGGTTATTTGCCTGCGGAAATAGCGCGTGCCGGGTGGAGCGGCTTGCGCCGGGTCCGCCTCAGGGTACCAGGTCCAGGAGCAACCCCCGAGCGCCAGCGCCGGCGCGCTGCCGCGGGAGAGTCGGAGCTTCAGGCTGGGCGGGAGCAGGGTCGCGCAGCACAGCAATGGTCTTGAGGGCGGCCATGCTGGCCGGTTCGAGGCGCAGAGGCAGCGCCCGCTGGTTTGGCTGGAAAACGAGCAGGACGCTTTCGTTCGGCTCCATCGTCAGGCTCAGCTCGACCTGCCTGCCCGTTTCGCGAGAACGGCACGGCGGTGATCTCGTTGCGCATGGCATCCCAGCACTCGGGCACGCCCTCGGCGGTGAGGCGGAAACGGAAAGTGCGCGGCTCGCCCTGTGATTCTGGTTGGCGATGAAGAACACGTCGCGGCCCTCCTTGACCCGGTGCAACACGTGCAGCCAGTGATCAGTCGCCCCTTCGAGCACTTCCAGGCCTGGATGAATGCCGGCATCCCCGGCCAGCACTTGCTGGAGCTGCTCGGGCGTAGGCTGGGCGGGCAGCAGGTACGAGCGTCCGCCGCCGGGACTGGTCTTGCACACGCTGAGGCCGGGCGCCGGCTTGCCCCAAATCGCCTCGCGCAACCGGGCGATGTCCTGCCGAGGTCTTGCCAAGCGTGGCGGATTGGGTCGGCAGGAAGCCGTGCGCCAGCACCACGCCGCCGCGGTCGAAGAACTCCTTTGCCTTGGCCAGCGTGGCGTAGGGAATGACCTCCACCGGCGGGACAACGAGCACCCGGTAGGATTCATCGCGCAGCCTGAGGCCGGCGCCGCTGCACGTCATGTCCTTCTCAAACACCTCGAACGGCAGCCAGTCGCAATCGTAGAGGGCGTCCTGGAGGCTCTCGCTGATTTGCTCGGGCAGGATGTGTTTGCCGCAATGGGCGCTCTCGCCGAGGAACAGCAGCGCCACCGGGCAGACGTGCCGTCCGCCGGTGAGCATGAGGCTCAGGCGGCTGGTGTAGTCGGCAAACACGCGATAGAGCGGCCAGCGCGGCTCGAATCCGCCGTCGTAGAAATAGGGCGGGCAATCGGTGTCCGTTGGGCGACCGCGGGTTGAACGAGTGCGGGATGAGGAAGTTCACGCCGCAGACCTGCATGTGATCGGCCCACCACTTCATTTCCGGATAGGTGAGGTCCTGCCCGCGCGCGCCAAAGATTTCCACCATGGCCACATCATCCTGCTTGCCGTAAGCGTGGCTGATGGAGCTGGCACAGCTTCGGGCGTCTGCCAGCACGGGGCGTCGCGCGTCACGCGCTTGCCCATCACGAACTGGTCGAAAGACGGCATCAATCCCGCCCATGTCACTGTGGCCCTGAAGCCGCATCATGTCTCCGGCGCAGAACTCGCAGGTTCTCGTAAAGGTTGGCGTGCTCCATGAAATGGCCGATGGACCGCACGCCATGCTGCCGGCACCACGTGGCGATGCCGCCATACATCGTGCGCCCCCAGGCTTCGGCAAACGCATCCGAGATACTGGTAACGCGCCGCTACCTGCTCCTCACCGGCCAGTTCCGATTTGTAAGCGACGTAGGCCTTCTTCCAGTCCACCTTCCACTCAGCGAGCACCCGGTTAAGTTCAGTGCCCCAGTCGCCGGGCGTCTCGGGTTCGTCATAAAAGAAACCGCGTATGGTCTTGCCGAATTCTGGCACCGTAATGCTCGAAGTGCGGCTGGTAAACCGTCTTGAGAAACCAATCCACGCAGTCCTTGCTCGCGCCGTCCACACTCAATTGCGAGCCGCCAACCTGGATCGAGCCCGGGCGCCGGCTTATAGGTGAACTTGAGGATGCGCCACTTGCCCGCCGGCGCCTGCCAGCGCAGGCTGCCCGCAGTGAATGTATGGGGCCAGGTCAACCAGCGTCTGCCCTTCAATCCTGCCGTCGCTGTCCAGCCGGCCTGCGATGGCGGCGATATACCGCTCTCCGTTGTAGCCTTCGGCCTCAACCGCGCGTGGCCCTTGCACCTCCGTGCTGGCCGCCTCCAACCGTTTGGCCGCATAGCGCGGCGGCACCTTGCCCGCGACGGCCTGGCTGGGCCACCACTTCTCGTCAAAGATCCACATTTGCAGGCTCGCGCTTCTTTGCCGCGTCCAGGCAGATGCCCAGATCACGCCACCAGCCCGGCCCAAGCCAGTCATTGTGGGGGCGGGACTCAGTCGTGAAACACCCGTTGCCGCCTTCGGCGACCTTGCCGACATACGCTGCCAGCGTTGGCCTCGCTGTCATCGCCGTGGAGCCAGAATAGCGGACCGGTCTGGCGGCGCGCTGCGAGCGGCAGCTCGTGGAAATCACGTTCGAGGGCGGCGATTCCCGGTTCGGAGGAGTGGGACGGGGTTTCAACCGCCGCGGCCGAAACCACCGCGCTGAGGGAGATCACAGTGGCAGCGCACGTGGCGGCGGCAAAGACAGTCATGGGCGTTTTCATAGCGCGTCTCGGAAGGCTCCATGACTCCAGACGCGGCGCCTCTTATCAATGCTAATCTTCGCGCCTGCGTTTGGCTATCGGGCTGGTAACTGTTTAGGTAGTGGGGCGGGCGTCTCGCCTGCCATATCGGGCGTTGCGCCTACGGCGCTGGATTCGAGGGCGAGACGCCCGCCCCACTACCTAAACAGTTACCCGGGCCGAGCAGAGTTCGGCAACGGCGTGGCGGAGTTCCCCGAGGGTGAAGGGCTTAGTGAGGATGGCGTCGGCGGCGGGGGCGAACCCGGTGTGCGGCTGGGCGGAGCCTGTGATCATCAGCACCCGTTGGCCCGGGGCCAGCCGCTTGACATTGGCGGCCAGTTCATCGCCCCGCATTTCCGGCATGAGGTAATCCGTAATCAGCAGATCGAAGCGATCCGGCTCGAACGCCTCCAGCGCCTCCCGGCCGTTGGAGGCTTCGGCAACGACGTGCTCATCGAAATCGAGCATCATCTTGATCGCCCCACGGACCTCGGGCTGGTCGTCGGTAAGAAGTATTCGTTTCCCGGAAATCTGCGTTGGCTCGTTCATAGAGAAAGGAGTGCTTTGGCATCCGGCGTCACCGTCCGGCCAGGCTGCTTCGGTGCGTGCCCGGCGGCGCGGCTCTCTGCTGCTAGTTGGTCAGAACCAGATCCCGTCATAACAACCAAAGACTACTCCAGAAGGGTTTCAGACCACAATCGGGGCTCGGCTGGAAATGGCCCCGGGGATTTCCCGGGAGGGGGGAGCGGTGTTACTGCACCGTCAATCGGTAAAACCGCATGGCATGATTGCTGGCTGCCGCATCCGTAAAGACGACGCTGGCGGTCGTGGCGAGGTTGGTGGCGATCGGAGTCCAATCCCGGTTGTTGGTCGAAGCCAGGATGACGTAAGTGGACCCAATCGGCACCGACAACTGGAAGGCGAACCCACTGGGAGTCATTCCTCCGCCACTGGAGAGCGACAGAGTGATGTTGGGGTTCGTGACCGTCAATGTCGCCACAGTGCTGGTCACCAAACCGGCGACGTTCGTGACCACCACTGAATAGCCGCCCGCGTTAGTCATCTGAACGTTGTTGAGCGTGAGGATGGAACTGGTGGCGTTGGGCACGGCCGTGCCATTAAGGCTCCACTGATAGCTCAACGGCGCCGTGCCGCTGGCCTCCACGGAGAACAAAGCTGTCTGGCCCTGCGTCACCGTCAGGCTCTGCGGCTGGGTAGTGATGCCGGGGGGAATCATGACGGTCAACGTCGCCACCTCGCTGGTAACGCTTCCACCGGGGTTGGTCACGACCACCGTGTAGCTGCCCGCGTCGGTCGCCTGAACATCTGCAAGCAGCAATGTATCCTTCGTGGCGCCTGAAAAGGCCGAGCCATCGAGATACCATTGATAATAGAACGGCGTCGTGCCATTCGCCGCGACGGAGAAGGAAGCGCCATTGCCCTGAATCACCACCTGGCTCTGCGGCTGCGCGGTGATCCCCGGGGGAATAATGACGGTCAACTTCGCCACCGCGCTGGTAACGCTTCCGCCGGGATTCGTCACCACGGCCGAGTAGCTGCCATCGTCCTCCGGCTGAACATTCGTGAGCGCGAGAGAAGCATTGGTAGCGCCAGGGACAGGCAAGCCGTTGAAATTCCACTGATAACTGAGCGGTGCGGTGCCGATCGCAACGACCGAAAGCGGGGCGTTTTGCCCCTGCGTCACGGTCTGGTTAATAGGTTGAGTCCTAATAACGGGCGGAACATAGACCGTCAAAGTGGCCACAGCACTTGTCACCGATCCATATGCGTTATTCACGACCACGGCATAACTACCGGCATCCATCGTCTGAACAGCAGTGAGCGCAAGCGTTGGACCAGTGGCGCCGGGCAAAGCGGTGCCGTTCAGGCTCCACTGATAATTCAGCGGTGCGGTGCCGCTCGCGACGACCGAGAACGAAGCGTCGTGCCCCTGCGTCACCGCCTGACTCTGCGGCTGGGTTGTGATGCCCGCCGGAACGTTGACGGTCAACGTCGCCGTCGGGCTGGTGATGCTTCCGCCGGGGTTCGTCACGGCCACCGTGTAGCTGCCAGAGTCAGCCGCCTGGACAGCGGTGAGTGTCAGCGAGGTGTCGGTTGCGCGGGATATGGGCGAACCGTTGAAGCTCCACTGGTAGCTCAACGGCGTCGAGCCGGATGCGACGACCGAGAACGATGCGCTTTGACCCTGTGTTACCGTCAGGCTTAGGGGTTGAGTCTGGATGGTAGGAGGAACATAAAACGACAACGTTGCCACCCCGCTCGTTACGGACCCTGCCGCGTTGGCGACAACCACCGTGTAGTTGCCGATCTTGGCCGAGTTCACGTTGTTGATCGTGTACGTTGGCAGGGTGTCCGTCCCGCCGGCATTCTTCTGGTTGAAATACCATTGGTAGGTAAACGGGGCCGTGCCGCTCGCCACCACGGAGAAGGAAGCACTCTGGCCTTGCATCACCACCTGGCTCTGGGGTTGGGTCGTGATCACCGGTGGGACCAGGACCGTCAGAGTCGCCACCCCGCTCGTCGCCGAGCCATAGGGGTTTGTCACGACCGCCGTGTAGCTGCCGGCGTCGGTGGCCTGCACGTTGTTGAGCGCGAGCGTCGAGCTGGTAGCGCCGGAGAGGGCCGTACCGTTGAGATTCCATTGATAGCCGAACGGAGCCGTGCCGCTCGCTACGACCGAGAACGAGGCGCTGAGGCCCTGCGTTACCGTCTGGCTGTGCGGCGGCGTCATAATGGTCGGCGGGAGGAGGACAGTTAGCACTGCATTTGAGCTGATCACCGAACCGCCGGCATTGGATACTTTCGCCGCGTAAGTTCCCGCGTCGGTCGCTTGGACGCTGGCGATGGTATAGCTGCTCAGAGTCGCGCCAGCAATGTTAGCGCCCTCTTTGAGCCACTGATAGGACAGGGTGGTGCCGCTGGAGGCAGTCACTGAAAAGGCGGCGGTGCCCAGAAGTTGGACAGTTTGGCTCAAAGGTTGGACAGTGATTACGGGAGGCGGGCCAGCGCCTAAGCAGACTTTGGGCACGAGAAAGCCCAACAAAACCAGGCCAATGGCTGTGCGCCGCAGCCAGTCGCCCAATGATCGCTCGTTTCTCATGGCAATGCCCAATGCAATAAGCACCCTTCGTGCCACTGTCTAGAAACGGTACGTTAGTTTCAGGCGAAAACTGCGCCCGTCTTGCTGGATAAGGGCCATGGAGTGAAAACTAGAGGCGGGGTCGGAGTAACGGCGATCTAGGACGTTATAAACGCTCGCCGAGAACTCGAGGTTCTTGATTAGCTTCTGGCTGAAGAGAGTCAGGTTGATGATGCCAAAACCTCCGGCATCCTGCCCTTGCAGGGTCACGGGCTGGCCGCTGGGGCTATAGAGGCTGCGGCGGTCGCTGGTATATTGGAATTCCACGCCGGCAAAGACTTTGTCCCGCACCAGCGGCACGCTGACATTGAGCTTAAGGAGGTGGTTAGGGGAATCCGGCACATCCCAGCCCACTGACGAATTGCTGGTGTCCTGAAACGAATAGCTGGCCCGGCTGCGGATACCGCTGGGCCAAAATGTCTCCAGAGCGAGTTCCACGCCTTTGGTGTGGGCGTTGAAGTTCACGAAGCTCCCATTGCTAAACACGAGCAAATCGTCCATTTGATTGTAAAAGCCCGAGACAGCAGAGCGCAGGTGCCGGCCGATGTCCTGCTCGTACACGAGCTCATAGCCGGTGATCTTCTCCGGCTTGAGGACCTGGCCCGGGCCCGCAAGGGTAAACTCGTAGAAGCTCGGCGCGCGGAAGGCAGTGCCGTAGATGGCTTTGAAAGTGGATTTCTCCCAGGGATTGTAGATCAAAGCCACACGCGGATTGATGGCGGGATCGAAAACGCCGTATTGGTCATAACGGAGGCCGCCGGTGAAATGCAAATTGGTGCGAACCTCGAAATCGCCTTGAACATAGACCCCGTAGCTTTGCAGGTTGGTGTGGACGTCGGTGTAGGTCGTAGTTTGATCGGAACTCTGAGAATCCTGCCGGAAGTCGTCACGGTATTCGGCGCCCAGCGTGATGACATGCCGGTCCCAGAGCCATTTGTTCAGTTGCAATTCTGCGCCCCACCACTCGCCAACGTCCCGCTCTTTGTCGAGTGTGGGGGCATAACCTGGGTAGCCGATCTCATGAATGTAGCGGTCGTAATAGACTTGGGCGGTCACATCCACCACCTCCGGGAAGCTGTGGGAGTATTTCAAGCTGGTGTAACCTCGCTCGTCTATCGTGCGCAGGTCCGGATCATTGAAGGTGGTGGAAAACTGGGCGGTGGGATTGACCTTTTCACGGTGATTGAACGCGCCCTCCAGAGTGAAATCCTGGTAGCCCAGCGAACCAAAGAGACTGCCGAACAAGTCGCCATCCATGTCCTGGGCGATGCCATTGTTGCGGGCCAAATAATTGCCGGGGTTGATTCTCTGATCGAACGCCGGAAAATACAGACTGCGCTCACCGCCGCTATCGTAATACGTTCCGGAAAGGAGCATTTGAACGCCGTTCGTATAGAGCTTTCCGTAGCTGACCCGACCCTTGTAGCTGTCGAAGGCTCCATATTCGGTGGAAGCCTCGACGCCATTCAACTGCTGGCCTTTCCGGGTGACCACGTTGATCACCCCGAAGAAGGCGTTGTTGCCGTAGAGGACGGAGCCAGGGCCACGAATGACTTCGACATGGTCAATTAGATCAACGTCCAGGATGAAGTCCGTACCAATGGCCGCGCCGTCATTGTAGTTGTTATTGACCCGGTGGCCGTCAACGAGCAGCAGGATCCGGTCGTTAAAATCGCCCAGGCTCAGACCGCGAGCTCCCAGGAAGTCGTAGTTGCGGTCATAGGATACGTTGAAGCCCGGCACGCTCCGCAAGACATCCGCCAGGGTGCGGTCGCCAAACTTCTTAATCTCGTCGGCCGTGACGACCGTAACCGAAGCGGGGGCTTCCGTCTCTCTTTGCTCGAGCTTCGACGCGCCGTACACCTTCGGGACCTCGATCTGCATCAAGGCCTCCAGCGGAAGTTCAGTGAGATCAGGCGTTTTTGGGCTGGCGCTGGTTTCCGTCGCCTGAACGTAACCCGCCAAGAGCAAGACCAGGCCGAGGCCGGCCCCTGAGAGGGCTGCGGACCGGCCGCAAACCACCGCACCACGAGTCGTGATGCGACTTACGGGTTCTCTTTTGTTCATGCTCTAGGCGGAGAAAGGACGTTCCGCCCGAGACCACCTAAAGCAAGTCCCGTTCCTTCAAGGAGCTTGACAACATCTCCGTCAAATCAGCCGTCATGGCATGGAACTTGTTGAACGAACAACTATCCGGATCGCGGTTTCTTGTTCACCGGCGCCGGCCGAAGCTAAGTCGGCATAATTTCCACGAAAGCAAGCCTTGCGTCCCAGGTGAACTCGGAGGACCAAAGCCGGCAAGCGATAAGACAACTGCGGCACGAACAAAACTCTGATGGCTCATGCGCTTTGGGCCCACTACGGATTCCAGGGCCTGATGTCTAGCCATGCTGCTCACCGCCGGCAATGGCCGCGGGAGACGCCTTCGCCTTCGGAGTATCAGCTTAAGGCCGCCTTCCTTTACCATTTCGCGCAGTTCGTCGAATGGCCGCCCAAGCGCCTTTAAAGACGCCACTTCCCCTATTGTCATCGGGATTCTAGGCGAGAATCCGTTCGGAGCTGAACTGGACAAGACCCTCAACGGCAAGAGCATCAACAATCGCCCTCTGGCCATCAAAGAACTTCACTCCGTGGCGGAGGCCACGAATACCTGCCAGATACTCTTTGTCAGTTCTTCAGAGGAAAAACGGCTCCCGGAGATTCTTAGGGCTCTTCACGACGACCAGCATTCTGACGGTGGGCGAAACGAAAGGGTTTCATCGAGGCCGGGGGCATGATCAACTTCGTCCATGGAAGGCTCCAAGATCCGTTTCCAAATCAACGACGCCGCAGCCAAACGCGCCGGTTTGAAGATCAGCTCCAAGCTCTTGAGCCTCGCTTCCCACCCGGCGCGGTAGCCCGGAAGCTTTCGTTCCAACCCTGCAGTTGGCACATCGGTTCCGGCTAGCGGGCCCACGGCGAAGAGCAGCCTTGGATCCACAAATGCTTGGGCCGCCGGCCAGTTTTGGGACAGCGTAAGCGTCATTGAGCCACAAGTGTTCCCTGGACGCCTTGCCAGTTTTGGCGGACTTGGGGGCGGAATTGCTACTGCCCGCGGAGCCGGGCAGAACCGGGCACTTCCGCTGGAAATGCATCCCACCTGGAATGCGATTGGCCGTTCGCGCAGCGGCGACTACCCCTGAGGAGATGAAACCACTCCGCGATCTCGGCATTCAAAGGAAGATGCAGGTGATGAACCTGCTCATCTGCGGCGCCGTCCTGGTCGTTGCCACCGCCACGCTCTTCGCCTTCCAGGTCCTGACCTTCCGGTCCAGTTTCCAGCGCGACACCGCCACCCTGGCCGCCATCATCGCCAACAACAGCACCGGCAGCCATGGCTTTCAAGGATGACGAACACGCAGCCGAGGTGGTGGATGCTCTCCAGGCCAAGCCCACCGTGGTTGCGGCCAGCCTGGTTTTGCCCGACGGCACCTTGTTCGCCCACTTCGGAAACGCTGAAGACGCCCAGGCGTGGTCGCAGTTCCCGCCCCCGGGAGAGATCCCGTTTTGTTGGCGGTCAACTGCTTACTACCCAACCGGTCGTGTTGAAGCAGGAGCAGGTCGGCACTCTTTACCTGCGGACGGACTACCGGCGGACCTTTCTGGAACTGCTCAGCTTCTATGGAAAGGTGATTCTGGGCAGTCATGGTCGTGTCCATCAGTCTAGGCGGTCTTCCTTTCGAACCGGTTGGGCCGCACGATTACCGACCCGGTCCGCAAGTTGGCGCAAACGGCGCGAATCGTCGGCGAGAAGAAAGACTATTCGGTGCGCGCCGTCGTGGTGACCAGCCGGGGCGACGAATTGGGCCGGCTGACGGAGTCCTTCAACGAGATGCTCAGCCGCATCCAGAGCCAGGATGCCGCGCTCAGCCTCTCGCAACAGAAGATGGAGGCGTTGATCAACTCGATTGACGGCATCGTCTGGGAACGCGCGCCGGACACCTTCCGTTTCACCTTTATCAGCCGCCAGAGCGAAGACATTCTGGGTTATGCGCCGCAGGCCTGGCTGGATCAGCCGAATTTCTGGGAGGAGAAACTGCATCCGCAGGATGCCGCCAAGGCCATTCAAACCGGCCATGAGATGGCCGGCCGCAGGGCGAGCCTTACACTCACGAATACCGGATGATTGCTGCCGATGGGCGGACGGTCTGGATTCGGGAGAGCGGCATGGTGCTGGTCGAGAACGGCCAGCCCGCAGCCCTGCGCGGCATCTTCCAGGACATCACGCAGCAAAAGCTGCACGCGGAGGAACTGGACAAACTCAACCGGCAATTGGTTGAAACTTCCCGCCAGGCGGGCATGGCCGATGTGGCGACCGGCGTGCTGCACAATGTCGGCAATGTGCTCAACAGCGTCAGCGTCTCCGCCACGGTGGTGGGAGACCGGTTGCGACGTTCCAAGGTCACCAAGTCTGCGCCGTGCCGACCGCCATGCTGCGCGAGCAAAACGGGCAGCTTGCGGATTTCCTGACGACCGACCCCAAAGGCAAACTGCATTCCGGAATATCTTTGGACCACCGTTTCCGATGCAATTGGCCAGCGAAGCAGGCCGAAATGATTGCCAAAATGGAATCCGTTGGCCAGCACATCGAACACATCAAGGAGATCGTGGCGATGCAGCAGAGCTATGCCAAGGTTTCCGGGCGTCTTACGAACAATCTGCCCGGCTAGCGGAATTGGTCGAGGACGCCTTGCGCATCGAATGCTGCCGCCTTTGAACGGCATCAGCATCGAGCTGGTCCGCGGACTTTGATGACCAACGTGCCGACAGTTTGCGTGGACCGGCACAAAGTTTTGCAGATTCTCATCAATCTCCTCCGCAACGCGAAATATGCTATGGAGGATGCTGAACAGAACACGAGCGGCGCATGGTCATCCGCGTGGCATCTGACCGCGCCTGACAGGGTAAAGATTGTCGTCAGCGACAACGGCATCGGGATTCCGCCGGAAAACCTGACCAAGATTTTTAATCACGGCTTTACCACCAAGAAAGACGGCCACGGCTTCGGCCTGCACAGCGGGGCGCAACGCCGCCAAGGAAATGGGCGGCAGCCTCGCCGGCCACAGCGACGGTCCCGGACAAAGGTGCGGAGTTCACGCTGTTGTTACCGACCGCCAGCACCGACCGCCATCCCAAGCCATACTCGAACGCAATGTATGAATGCCACGAACACTCTGAACGCACCCAACCATCGCATCCTCCTCGTGGACGACAACCCGAGCATTCACGATGACTTTCGCGAAATCCTTTGCCCCGGCACCGCCGGCACTGCGGCCGGGATGAAACTTGGAGGCCGCGCTGTTTGGCGAGGAACTGTCGACCGGCCGAGCCAGATCAGTTTTGAACTGGACTCCGCCTATCCAGGGCCAGGAGGCGTTTGGAAATGGTGAAGCAGGCGCTGGCCGAAGAGCCGGCCCTACGCCATGGCCTTCGTGGACGTGCGGATGCCGCCCGGCTGGGACGGCATCGAAACCATCGCGCGCATCTGGGAAGTTTGATCCCGAACTTCAAATGGTCGTTTGCACCGCCTACTCCGATTATTCGTGGGAGGACATGCGCGCCAAAGTCGGCCAGCCCGACAGTTTCGCTCATCCTCAAAAAGCCGTTCGACAATATCGAAGTGCAGCAACTCGCGCATGCCCTGACCAAGAAGTGGCTGGCTCAACCTCCAGTCGCGATCTCCAACTGGCGGAACTGGCGCAAGCTAACGCTTCGCTGGCCATGTCCGAAGAGCGCTTCTCCAAGGCGTTTCACGAAAGTCCCCGTTCCCAGCGGAATCCAGAGCTTGCCCGATCAGCGCTTCGTGGACGTGAATCAACGCCTCGTCCGACGTTACCGGGTCTGCCAACGCGAGGACATTGATTGACCGGACTCCGGCGGAGTTGTTCCTGTGGGAAAACCCTGCCACTGGCGGACCGATGGTATCGAAGCGTTTGTCGCGGCAGGAATCAGTGCGGGATCAGGAGGCAAAAATCCGCAGCACAGGCTGGCGCGCTTCCACGAAGTGCTGGTATCCTTGTCCCCGGTCGCCATGGGCGGACAGCCCCACTTGCTGTTGCTGGCCCAGGACGTTGCTGAACGCGCTTTATTGGAGCGCCAATTGCGTCAGGCCCAGAAGATGGAGGCCATCGGTCAGTTGGCCGCCGGTGTGGCCCACGATTTCAATAACATCCTCACGGTCATTCAAGGCCATGCGGGCATGTTGCTCGCAGCAAGACTCAATGGCGCCAGCCCGCAACTGCCGAATCCGCTGGAACAGATCTCCAAGGCGCCGACCCGCGCGCGCCGACGCTCATCCGGCAACTGCTCATGTTCAGCCGCAAGCAGGTCATGCAATTCCGCCATGCTCGATCTCAATGACACCTTGCGCAACGCCATCAAGATGCTTGCAGCGGCTGGTGGGCGAGACATGTGCAGATTGGACTTCCAGTCGCCCAGGAGGCGCTGCCCGCCATCCATGCCGACTCCAGCATGATGGAGCAGATCGTCATGAACCTGGCCGTCAACGCCCGGGACGCCATGCCCAATGGCGGACGGATTGCCATCAACACCTCGCTCGAGTCCATTCACCGCGCAGCCCACGCCGATGGACCCTGAACAGCGCGATGGCAATTATGTCTGCCTGACCTTCATGCGACACCGGCACCGGGATGGACACCGAAATTCTCGGTCGGATCTTTGAGCCATTCTTCACCACCAAGCCTGTCGGGAAGGGCACTGGCCTGGGCTTGTCCACTGTTTTCGGGATTGTCCGGCAGCACCAAGGCTGGGTGGAGGTGGAGAGCAAGCCGAACCACGGCACCACCTTCCGGGTTTATTTTCCGGCGAGCGCAGCAAGCGGCCGAAGAAATCTGAACCGGTCGATCGATACCGCCCTGCGCAGCGGCCGCGAAACGGTCCTCGTGGCCGAAGACGAAGATGCCTTGCGTGAGATGGTGGTGCATGTCCTCAAGATCCAGGGCTATACCGTTCTCGAGGCGGCCTCCGGTCGTCGAGGCGCTCGAGGTGTGGGAACAGGCGAGCCGTCCGATTGACCTGCTGCTGACCGACATGGTCATGCCGGGAGGCATCATGGGCAGCGAACTGGCGGAACGTCTCGCGCAGCAATCTCCCGCCCTCAAGGTGATTTACACCAGCGGCTACAGTCCCGGCATGGCCGGCAAGGATGCCTCGCTGCTGGAAGGCCGCAACTTCCTGCCCAAGCCCTACTCGATTGGCAAACTGGCTCAGTTCGTCCGTGAATGTCTCGACGCCCCGTCGAAGCAAAACTGACCCCCTCGAACGCCGGAGGCCCTGGCGGGGAACCGCCCACGCTACTCCATGGCCTGGATCTACTCTTTCAACAACCGTATGGGTTCGGTCAGCACATCCGTGATTCGCTCCTTGGAAATCACTCCCTTCACCTCGTGAACGCAAACCGGGGCCGGCTTGGAGGCGACCAGGAACACGGTGGGGCGCCGGGCCTGCATTTGGGCAATGAGGTCGAAAAGGGTGGTCGTTTCCGTCACGACCTCGAAGCGTTCACCACTCACCTCGCCAAGGGTGGCCCTGACGCCGTTGCGGGCCAGGAATTCAAAAACCGAGTTCAGCTTGATCACGCTGGCCACCGTCCCTCGATCCTCCACCAGGAGGTAGCTGGCTCGGTCCGCACTCGAGAGCATCTGGGACAACGAGGTAAGCCGGGCCGAGGCCGGAGCCACCGCCACGCTTTTCTCCATCACATCACGAGCCAATCTGACCATGGGGAAGTTCGCTTGCAAAGCTTCGGGCATCCCGTGGCCGCGGCGTGAGAGTTTCAGAGTGTAAATGCTGTCTTTGCATAGGAACTTGCGGACGCCGTAACTGATGGCCACGGTCACGGTCATAGGGAGGATGACGCTGTAGTCAAGTGTCATCTCGAAGATCATCACGATGGCCGTAATCGCGGCGCCGGTCGCGCCGCCGACTGCCCCCGCCATGCCAACGACTGCGAAGCCCGCCGGATTGATCTGCAAGAAGGGGAACAGCCGATCGAGGACGATGCCATAGGCCCCGCCGAAGGTGGCCCCCAGAAACAGCGACGGGGAAAAGATCCCGCCGGACCCACCGGAGCCCAGCGTCAGGGAGGTCACTACCACCTTGAGCGCGAAAAGCACCAGGAGCAGGAAGACCGATGAAATAGCGCCGGTCAGTATGTCCTGCACCGTCGAGTAGCCGACGCCTTCGATATAATACTGTCCCCAGCAGAGCCGCGTCACGTACAACAGGATGCCCACCACCAGCATGCCGGAGAGGTGCCGCGTGTAGTAATTGCCACGGACGCGCTGTTCAAAGAAATCCTCGAACGCATAAACCGACCGAATGAACAAGGTTGAAACCAGGCCCATCAGGCACCCCAGCCCAAGGTAGGCAACCAGCACCAGCGGATTGGTCCGATGAAAGAACGGCGCCTGAAAAGCCGGAATGATAAATGAAGGATTGGTTCCCAGAAAGAGCCGCCCGACATAGGTGGCCGTGGCGGTCGAGATGACGACCGGGACCAGCGTCCACACACTGACTTCATGCAGCAGCAGTTCGGCGGCGAATAACACACCACCGATGGGGGTGTTGAAAGTCGCCGCGATGCCGCCCCCGGCGCCAGCGGCGACCATCGTGATGCGCTGCCAGGCCGATAAGCGGAGCACTTGGCTGATGGTCGAGCCGAAGGCCGAACCGATTTGAACGATGGGGCCTTCGCGGCCTACCGAACCACCGCTGCCGATCGAAAGCGCGGAGGCCAGCGATTTGATGACCGCGACCACCGGCCGGATGATGCCCCTGGAGTAATGAATGGCCTCCATCACCTCGGGCACGCCGTGGCCCTTGGCTTCGATGGCGAAGTTCTTGACCAGGTACGCCACGCCCGCCGCCCCCAGCACTGGAGCCAGAATGATCATCGGTCCCCAGGGGCTGGCCGGCGTGTGGACGTTGGCATCATAGACGAAAGAGAATTTCCCGAGGAAGAGCACGTTGTGAAAAGTGCCGATGAGTCCCCGGAACACCACCGCCCCCAGGCCCGCGACGGCGCCCACCAGCAGCGCTAATAACCACAGCCACGGATGGCTGATGGGCTTGTTCGGTCGCGCTGAGCTGCTCATCTTCGTGAATATTCCCGCCTGCATGGCCGGAGCGTGCCCTCGCGGCTAACGAACCTCAGCTTCCCCCCGGCCTACCCTGGTCGGGCGGGGCCTCCACTCCGGCGCGGCGAAGGCCCGGTCTCGATCCACCTTGCCCCCGCGCACAAAGCATTACGCGGCGCGTGCCGCGCACAGACAGCTTCCGGCCCGCGCAGTAACACCCTTCCTTAACCCTTCTTCATTCGCAGGTCAAATGCGGCTCCGGCCACTGCCAGCGGGGGCGAGAGTTACAAATCTGTAATCCCCCGGAAAGGTTCGAGTCATCGTCGAAAGCATCCAACTAAACGGAGACGATTATGAAAATGACATTCGAACGATTTCAAAAACGGCTGCCGATCATTGTCTTGGCCGGCGCCTTGGCGGTAGTTAGCACAACCCTGGCTTTTGCCAGCAAGACCACAACGAAGACCAAAGCCAGACCTGTCGCGGTGAACGTGCCGTTGGACGAAACCCCGGTGCCCCGGAATTGCCCGCCGTGCGAGAGCTTCGCGCCTATTGTGAATAAGGTCGCGCCGGCGGTGGTCAAGATCCAGACGACCATGCGCCTTACCAACAGCCCAACGCCTCAATTTCCGGGTTTTAACAATCCCTTCTGGCGGCACTTTTTTGGCGACCAGCCCGGCCAGGCACTCCCGCCCCACCCGCTCGGCCCGCGATATGAGTATGGCCTGGGCTCGGGTGTGATTGTCACCAGCAACGGGTACATCCTCACCAACAACCACGTGGTGGACCATTCCACCGAGGTGAAAGTCACCCTCCACGACGGCCGGGAGTTCACGGCAAAGGTCATCGGCCGCGATCCGAAGTCGGACATTGCCGTCGTCAAGATTGATGCGAACAACCTGCCGGTGGCGCACATGGCCGACAGTGCCAAGGTGCAGGTGGGCGACGTGGTGCTGGCCATCGGCAATCCGTTTGGCGTCGGCCAAACCGTTACCATGGGCATCGTCAGCGCCAAGGACCGGGGAAACATGGGCATCGAGGATTACGAGGACTTCATCCAAACCGACGCGGCGATCAATCCCGGCAACTCCGGTGGCCCGCTGGTGGACACTGAGGGCCGCGTCATCGGCATCAACACCGCCATCCTGAGCCGCTCCGGCGGCAACCAGGGTATCGGGTTCGCGATTCCGTCGGACCTCGCCCGCCACGTGATGGACAGCCTGATCAAGTACGGTCATGTCACACGCGGCTACCTGGGTTTGATGATCCAGAACGTTACCCCCGCCCTGGCGCAGGAGTTCAAGTTGAAGGAGCCCACGGGTGCGCTCGTCGGCCAGGTGGAGCCAAAGGGCCCGGCCGCGAAAGCCGGATTCAAAGATGGAGACGTCGTGCTGGATTACAACCACCGCAAGATCACCGACAGCGAGTCCTTGAGGTTCAGGGTGGCGGAAACAGCGCCCGGCTCTACGGTCCCGGTGGAAATCTGGCGCAACGGGTCAACTCGGACCTTGGAAGTGAAGATAGGGAAGCTGGGGGCAACGGCGCAAATCGCCCAGAATAACACGAACGAGAACAACGAGACCGGCACGCTCAACGGTGTCGGCGTCACAAATCTCGACCAGCAGACCCGCCAGCAATTCCACGTGCCGGACACGGTTAAAGGCGCGGTGATCACGGAAGTCAAACCGGGTTCCCCCTCTGCCGAAGCCGGTCTCAAGCCAGGCGAGGTGATTGAGAGCATCAATCGTCACCCGGTGAAGAACGCGGAGGACGCGGTGCGGCTGACCGAGCACGCAAAGAACAATCAGACCCTCGTTCGCGTGTGGGGGGACGGCGGCAGCCACTACGTCGTGGTGGATGAAAGCAACCACACGGGCTAGGGTATGTAATAGAGGCAATGTTGAATGAAAAACCGCATACAAACATTCGTTCCCGCGCTGGCGGCGGCAACCGCGTTGCTGCACTTCGCTGGCAACCGCCCGGGCGGCAGACATCTACGGCACGATCACCTTCAAGGGGACGCCCCCGCCGGAGATCAACATTGTCCCCCTCAAGAACGACCCGACCTGCGGGCCGATGTATAAGACAATGCCCACCACGCACTTTTACGTGGTGGGCCCCAAGGGCGGGTTTGGCGACGTGGTGGTCTTCCTGAAGGGCATTCACGGCAAATCCACGGGACCCCAGGCCAAACCCCTGGTGATCGAGCAGAAGGGCTGTTTGTATTCCCCTTATGTGTCGGCGTGCCAAACCGGGCAAAAGATCATCGTGCGGAACCTGGACCCGGTGTTGCATAATGTCCATGTGACCCCCGCCAACCCCGCCAACCCGGAGGAGAACCGGGCGCAATTCCCGCATGGCCCCGACCTGGCCTTTACGTTCAAGGCGCCGGAGAACTTCATCACCTTCAAGTGTGACGTGCATCCCTGGATGTTTGCTTTCGTCAGTGTGTTCGATCATCCCTTCTTTTGCGTCACCGACAACGAAGGCCATTACCGGATCCACGATGTGCCCGCGGGCCACTACACGCTCGTGGCTATGCACCGCAAAGCGGGCACACAGGATCAAACGGTGAATGTCGGGAAGCAGGATGTCAGAGTGGATCTGACCTTCGAAGCCAAAGCCGCCTCTTGAATCGCAAGGATTGGACAGGAGCTGCGAGCTGATTGATATTCCCCTCGGGTTATGGAATACATTCCGATAGGGTGGCCTTTCTTCCTGTTCTTCTGGCTCCTGTTCGGCCTTCTGGTCGCGCTGATCGAGATTGGCATCCTCCAATATGTTTTCGAGAGCATGGGGATTCACCGGCGTTACATGTTCTCGTTACTGGTGCTATGCCTGCTCGGCAGCTACGTCAATATACCCGTGGCCGAGCTGCCCGCCGAGCAAATGCGCTCGGGCCAGATCGTGGATTTCTTTGGCGTGCAGTATGTCGTCCCCGTCCTCATCAACCGCCCGGGCACTGTCATCGCCGTCAACCTCGGCGGCGCGATCATCCCCTTCCTGCTCTCGGTTTACCTGATGATCAAACACCGGCTCTTCGGCGAAAGCCTCGTGGGCATCGGCATCGTCACGCTGGTGGTTCACCACATGGCGCATACGGTGCCGGGCGTGGGGATTGCCGTGCCTATCTTCATCCCGCCGCTCATCACCGCCCTCGTAGCCGTGTTCATTTCGCGCTGGCGCGCCGCCCCGCTGGCCTACATTTCGGGCAGCCTCGGCACCCTGATCGGAGCGGACCTCTTGAACCTGGGCAAGATTCGCGGGCTTAGCGCGCCCGTCGCCTCCATCGGCGGCGCCGGCAAGTTCGATGGCATCTTCCTGACCGGAATCGTAGCGGTCCTCCTGGCCGGCATCCTGGGCGGACGCTGGCGCGTGCCGCCCAAATTGAAGCAACCGTAGGTGCCCACACAAACCCAATCTTAGAACCAAAGGAAGTAAATACAGATATGAAATCATTGGAACATACTCTCTCTCGCAACCGGTGGCTCCCAGTCGGTCTGGCGCTGGCGTTAGCCTCCCTGCTCCTGCCGGGGGTCTCGACCGCGTCAGTGGCGCCCACGCCGGAGGTGATGCGCGCCACGCTCACCAACGGCCTGCGGGTCATCATCGTCCGCAACCCGCTGGCGCCGGTGGTCACCACGATCGTCAATTACCGCGTCGGTTCGGACGAATGCCCCGCAGGCTTTCCCGGCACCGCCCACGCCCTCGAACACATGATGTTCCGCGGCAGCCCAGGCCTGTCCGCTGACCAACTGGCCGACGTCACCGCCGGGCTGGGCGGCGATTTCAACGCCGACACGCAGCAGGCGATCACCCAGTACTTCTTTACCGTGCCCGCCGAGGACCTGGACGTCGCGCTGCGCATCGAGGCGCTCCGGATGCGCGGCCTGCTCCGCGACCAGGACGCTCTGGGACAAGGAGCGCGGCGCCATCGAACAGGAAGTGGCCCAGGATTTGTCCAACCCGGAGTATGTCCTCTACATGAAGCTGCTGGAGGCGATGTTCCGGGGCACGCCCTACGCGCATGACGCTCTGGGCACGCGGCCTTCCTTCAACCAGACCACGGATGCCATGCTGCGCAATTTCCACCACACCTGGTACGCGCCCAACAACGCCATCCTGATCATCGTCGGGGACGTGCGCCCAGCGCAGGCGCTGAAAGAGGTCAAGGCGCACTTTGGCGCGATCCCGGCGCGAAAGCTGCCCGCGCGGCCCGAGCTTCACTTTCGCCCCCGTCAAGGCCGAGACGCTGAAGCTCGATTCCGACCTGCCCTACGGGCATGGCGGCCATACGTTCCGCTTTCCCGGCTCGGACAGCCCGGATTACGCCGCGGCGCAAGTCCTGGCCGACGTGCTGAGCAGCCAGCGCGGCAAGCTTTACGGGTTGGTGCCGGCGGGCAAGGCGCTCGGCGCCGCCTTCGCTTATCGACGGCCTGCCCAAGGCCGGGCTGGGCTACGCCGTGGCGGAGTTTCCCGCCGGCGCGGATGCCGACACGCTGCTGAACCAGATGCGGGCCATCCTGACTGACGCGGCGACCAACGGCGTCCCGGCCGACCTGGTCGAAGCCGCCAAGCGCCGCGAAGTCGCCGCCGCCGAACTGCAGAAGAACTCCGTCTTCGGCCTCGGCATGGCGTGGGCGCAGGCCGTGGCGGTCGAGGGCCGTAAATCGCCTGAAGAGGACATCCAGGCCATCCGCCGGGTGACGGTGGCCGACGTGAACCGGGTGGCCAGGGAGCTGCTGGCGCTGGACCATGCCGTCTCCGCGATCCTTACGCCCCAACCCTCCGGCAAGCCGGTCTCGACCAAGAGCTTCGGCGGCAACGAGTCCTTCACGCCGACGCAAATCAAAGGCGTCAAACTGCCGGAATGGGCGCGCCAGGCCGTCAACCGACTCAGCATTCCCGTCTCCACGCTGCACCCGGTCGTCACCAACCTCCCCAACGGCATCCGCCTCATCGTTCAACCCGAGACGATCAGCGACACCGTCAGCGTCTATGGCCGAATCCGGAACAACTCCGACATGCAGACCCCCAAAGGGCAAGAAGGGGTGGACCAGGTGCTCGACCAACTGCTTTCCTACGGCACCAAATCGCTGGACCGCCTCGCCTTCAGAAGGCGCTCGACGACATCGGCGCGCATCGAATCCGCCGGCACCGACTTCTCGCTCCAGGTCCTGACCGAGCACTTTGACCGCGGCGTGCAGCTCCTGGCCGATAACGAGCTTTCGCCGGCCCTGCCCGAGAAGGCGTTCAAGATCGTCCAGCCGCAACTCAGCGCCGCCGTCGCCGGAGAGTTGCAGAGCCCGAGTTACCTTGCCAGCCGGGCGCTCCGGGCCGCGCTGTTCCCCAAACAGGACCCGGCTCAACGCCAGGCCACGCCCGACAGCATCAAGTCGCTCTCCCTTCAGGACGTCAGAGATTACCACCAGCATGTTTTCCGGCCCGACCTGACCACCATTGTGGTCATCGGCAAGGTGACCCCCGAGCGGGCGCAGGCCGTCATCGAGAAATGGTTCGGGGATTGGAAAGCAGTCGGTCCCAAGCCGGACACGCTTTTCCCGCCCGCCCCCGCCAACGCCCCTTCTACCGCTCAGGTGCCGGACGCCAGCCGCGTCCAGGACAATGTGACTCTCGCCGAAACGCTGGCGCTCACCCGGACCAACGCCGACTATTACGCCCTCGAACTGGGCAACCACGTGCTCGGCGGGGCCTTCTACGCCACCCGCCTCTATCACGACCTGCGCGAGAACAATGGACTGGTCTATTATGTCGCCTCCTCGTTCAACGTCGGCCTGACCCGCGGCGTGTATCAGGTCAATTACGCCTGCGATCCTCCGAACGTTTCCAAAGCCCGCGCCATCGTGGTCAACAACCTCAACCAGATGTGCCGCAAGAAGGTCACTTCACGCGAACTGCGCCAGGCCCAGGTGTTGCTGCTGCGCGAGATTCCCCTCTCCGAATCCAGCGTGGACCGGGTCGCCAACGGCTGGCTGTCCCGCTCAGCCCTGGACTTGCCCCTGGATGAGCCCATTCGCGCCGCCCACCGTTACGTCAAGCTCACCGCCGCCGATGTCCGCGCCGCCTTCGCGAAATGGCTCCGCCCCAATGACCTGGTCCAAGTCACACAGGGTCCGCCTCCCAAGTAAAGCCTGCCGTGACGTGCTTCGGCCTTTCCAGGCGGCGAACAGGTAATTGAGCGATCTGCCTCGATACGGGGCGAATCGAGGCTTGCCAGGAGTTACTTTATCGTTAACCGAAACCCCCGATCCGCCGTAATGGTCCCTGACACCCCTGGCAAGCGGCGTGCATGGACTGGCACCCTCCACCGAAGCCGCCGCCAGCGGTTTTCCCGCCACCGCCCCCTGAGTCGCCAGCCAGTGACCACTCATGCACAAGGGATGTACAAGGGGTTGGTGCGATACCGGGGGACTATCTGGCATCGAATACCGGGCTGGAAACACCGGATGGGAAAGCCGCTGGAGCGGCTTTCCCGGGGGAAGCAGGCGGGGACGGTGTGGGTTGGATGGGACGCCGCGTTAGTTCACTGCGGGGTGGCTTCCACCTCTTTGGCCTCTTGAGGCTTGGTCAGCAGCGCCAGCGCGCGCAGCAATTGGGTGTCGCCCGAGGACTGGAGTTGAGCCGGGGTCAGGTTCCTGGTCGGTCTCCGGGAGCAGGATGTGGGCATCGGGGGGCAGAGCCACCGCAACGTTCGGAGTAATGCCCTTGTGCCAAAAGGAATGGCCGCTGGGCGTCAGCCACTCCTGCACGGCCAACAGCATGGCGGAGCCGTCCGAAAGGGGGAATTCCTCGAGCACGGTGCCGGTGCCAAAGGTCTTCTCGCCGATCAAAGTGGCCCGGTGGGCGTCTTTCAGTGCTCCGGCGACGATCTCCGCCCCGCTGGCCGACCCGTCGTTAATCAGGACCGCCATCGGAATGTTCGTCGCCATGCCTCCGGGCAGGACCGGCACGGGCTTGACCCGGCCCTTGGCATCCTTGACCAGCAGGACGTCGCCGCCGCCGAGGAACTGGCTGGCGACCTCGACCGCCTGGTGCAGGATGCCGCCGGGGTTGTTGCGCAGGTCCAGAATGATCCCCGTCAAATGGTCCTGCTCGATTTCGCCCAGGGCCTTGCGGAGTTCTCGCGTGGTCTCGTCCTCGAAACCGGCTATCCGCAGGTGGGCGATCGTCGTGCCCGGCAGCTTTCGCCAGGTGACGCTATGCAATCGGATGGCGGCGCGCTCGATGGTGACGTCGCGTGTCTTGCCGGAATGCGGCTCCAGGATGGTCAGGTTCACCCTCGTGCCGGGCCGGCCGGTGATTTCCGCCACGACCTGGCTGACCGGCAACCCGGTGATGCCCTTGCCATTGACTTCGACGATAACGTCACCGGGTCGCAGGCCGGCGCGCTTGGCGGGCGAGCCGTCCAGGGGGGCCACCACAACGACACGCCCTTCTTTCATCTGGATTTCGACGCCGATGCCCTTGAGTTCGCCCTTCTGGGCCTGCTTCAACTGCTTCACCATTTCCGGACTCAGGAACGTGCTGTGCCCCGTGTCACCCAGGGCATCCACCATTCCGCCAATGGCGCCGTAGGTCAGCGTGGTGCTCTTGATGGCCGCTCGATCCACGTAATGCGCGTTGATTTGGTGCCAAGCCTCCGCCAGGAGCTGGAAGTCCGGCCCGCCCCCGGCCGCCGCACACCCGGTATAGGCAACCCGGTCAAAGGCCACGCCGCCCCACAGCCCGAGCGCGAGGCCCAGAGCCAGCACCAGGCTGCGCCGTAGTCGTGGCGCCGGAGCGGTAGCTGTAGCTGGTTCACTGGTCTTCATGTTGGTGCGCTGATCCATGATCCAAGAATATAGCGCAAGTCGCCGCCGCGCCACATGGAACTCCTTTCCGTCAGCTTATCGCCTTTTCGGATCGAGTTGTCCGTCATGGCGCGCGGTGCTCCCGTTCCACTCGCCCAAGTCCTCGGCCCGACCACCCGCAGGCCGCCCTCAGGCCCCCTCCAGGCGTATTACTGGCCAAGGGGTATTTTATCAGCGGGGGCCGTATTTGCAAAAGGCCAATGCCCTGTTAGGTTCTCTTACGTGGGGCCGCTGTGAGCGGAACGGGATGGAATCCCACAGCGTCCTGGGATAGGGTTGGAATGACGTCTTTTTCCGATACCACTGCTGCCCGGCTCTTGCGCCGCCTGGCCAGGGCGGTTTGCAAGTATCCCCGGTGGTTTGTCTATCCGCAGATCTGCCTTTCGCTGGCGGGCGTGTTCTACACCGCGCAACGGCTCAAGCTGGACATGAACCGCAACCACCTCGTTGGGGCGAACCTCCCCCAGCAGCGCATCAGCCTGGAATACCAAAAGGAATTCCCGCACCAGGACGAGCTGGCGGTGGTGGTGCAGAGCGGCAGCCGGGAACTCAACCGCCAGTTCATCGAGCGGTTAGCCGCCAGGATTTCGCTCGAACGGCAATACTTCACCGGGCTCTTTTACAAGGGCGACATCGCCACGCTGGGTCCCAAGGCGCTGCTGCTGGTGCCGGTCAAAGACCTGGAGGCCATGCAGCGAACGCTGCACGCCTATCGCCCCCTGATTCAACAATTTGCCCAAGCCACGAATCTCAACTCCCTGTTCGGGCTGGTCAACAAACAGTTCCGCACGGCTTCAGCCACCCAGAACGCCTCGACCGAGTCGCTCGTCCAATCCCTCCCGTTTCTGCGCCAGCTCATTTTGCAGGCCAGGCTCAGCCTGGTGTATCCGGGCTTGCCACCCGCCCCGGGCGTGGAGGCCCTTTTCGCCGGTGGAGAGCAGACGCCACAATCGAGTTACCTCACTTTCGATGAGGGCCGCGTGTTTCTGCTAACCGTCGAGCCCAGGCGGGAAGTCCTGACCGACGATGCCATCCTGGAGCTGCGCCGCCTGATCGCCGCCATTCAATTCGAGGTGCCTGGCGTGAACGTGGGACTGACCGGTCAGCCGGTGCTGGACTATGATGAAATGCGGCTGGCCCAGCACGACTCGATCATGGCCAGCCTGGTGGCTCTGTGCCTGTGCTCAGTGATCTTCATTGTCGCCTACGGCCAGGTCTGGCGCCCGTTCAAGGCCGCCGTGTGCCTTCTGCTCGGCCTTGGCTACAGCCTGGGGTTCACCACAGTGACCGTTGGTCACCTGAATATCCTCTCCATCACCTTTGCGCCGATGCTCATCGGCCTGGCCCTGGACTTCGGCATCCACTTCATCAGCCGCTACGAGGAGGAGATGCGCAATCGCCGCACGGAAAACGAGGCGATTGAACGAGCCACAGCGTTGACCGGCCAGGGCATTATCGTCGGCGCCTTCACCACGGCGGCGGCGTTCCTGGCGATGGCACTGACCCACTTCAAGGGGATTCAGGAGATGGGAATAATCTCGGGCGGCGGGGTGCTGCTCTGCCTGGTGCCGATGATGACCTGCCTGCCGCTGCTGTTGCGGCGCGGACGCCAGAATCAGCGCGACCACCACATCGGGCCGACCGGCCAGCGACGGCTCCGCATCGAAGTCGTATGGCTGCGGCACCCGGCGGCCGTCGTGGGCATCACCCTCCTGCTATGCGCCGGGGCTGCGTTTCCACTCACCAAGGTCCGTTTCGACTACGACCTGCTCCACATGCAAAGCCAGGGGCTGCCTTCGGTCATCTACGAAAAGACGCTCATCCATGCCACCGGCTCCTCCGCCCTTTACGGCGCGGTAATCGCTGATTCCGCCGCGCAGGCGCGAGAATACGAGGCGAGAATCAAGAAGCTGCCCGACGTGGCGGGGGTCCGATCCGCCGTGGACTACCTGGATCAGGACCAGACGCGGAAGCTAGACCTGGTGCGCTCCATCAAGGCCGAGTTGGCCCCGCTGCACTTCGCCCCGACGGATCGGAGCCCGGTCAAGCTCGATGCCTTGAGTGCCACCCTGTATGACCTCACAGGCTACCTGTGGCTGGCCGCCGATTCCGCCCAGAAAGCCGACCGCGCCCTCGCCAGCCAACTGAGTTCGCTGGCGCTCGCAATCAGCCAGTTTCGCGTCGTGATGCTCAGCGGGGAGCCGCGGATTCGCCTCCAGCTCACCCGCTTCCAACAGGCCTTCTTTGACGATCTGCACCGAACGCTGGAGGCGATCCGGACTCAGAGCACCGCCGGGCCTTTGACCCCCCGGGACCTGCCGTCGGCCTTGCGCGACCGCTTCATTGGGGTAACCGGGAAGTATTTGCTGCAGGTTTATTCCAAGAACGACCTCTGGCACCATCAGAATCAACGGAAATTCCTCGACGAACTGGAAAAGGCCGTGCCAGCGGATCGGATCACCGGCACACCGAGCCAACTCTACGAATACACCACACTGCTTAAGAACAGTTACGAGCAGGCGGCGCTGTATGCTTTGCTGGCCATAGCCCTGGTCGTCTTCCTCCATTTTCGGTCGCTGGTGGCCGTAGCGCTCGCCTTGTTGCCGGTGGCCATTGGCACCACCTGGCTGCTCGGGTGGATGGGCCTGGCCGGCATCCCCTTCAACCCGGCCAACATCATGACCCTCCCCCTGGTAGTCGGCATCGGCGTCACCAACGGCATCCAGATCCTCAATCGCTTCGCCGAGGAGCAGGAACCATCCATCCTGGCCAAAAGCACCGGCAAAGCCGTGCTCGTTTCGGGTCTGACGGCCATCGCGGGTTTCGGCAGCCTGATGCTGGCCAGCCACCAAGGCATCAAGAGCCTGGGAGAAGTCATGTCCGCCGGCATTGCCGCCTGCATGACGGCGGCCTTGCTGGTTCTCCCGGCCCTCCTGCGACTGCTGATGCATCGCGGGTGGAGCCTCAATCAGACTGAATGCAGAAGGCAGAAGGCAGAATGAAGAAACCACAACCACGAAGGGTTTCTTCATTCTGCATTCCCTCTGCGGGTCTCAGCATTTGGCTGACTTTTTTTCAGTGGTTGTTCTGATGGCAGACCTTCCCCGCTGGTCGTACAGGTTCCTTTAGTATGAAAAGTTTCTGAGTAGAAAAGCCCGGGGCGCCCCAAGGACACCTCCGGCATCTGCTGCGTGAAACTGCACGAACAAGTGCGAACAAACGAAAGGAATATTGCAAATGAATACAACCGAAACACAAGCGGTTCACGGCGTGACGTCGGAATCGCTGTTCACCGAAGCCGCCAACCGCTCGATCGCCGAAGCGATTGGGGCCATAGCCGCCGTTATCCTGGCGGTCATTGGGCTGGCGGGCCTGCTTTCCAACCTGTTGGCGGCCATCGCCACAATTGTGATCGGCGCAGGCATATTGGCGGAAGGCTGGTCCGTCGGTTCCACCTACCGCCAGTGGTCGTCAGTCAGCGGGACGGCCGGGCAGGGATCCCGAACTAGCGGGGCCCTAACAGCCGAATTCCTGGGCGGCATGGCGGGAATTGTTCTTGGCATCCTGGCCCTGTTCCACGGGGCCGCCGACCAACTGCTGGCCATCGCGCTGCTGGTCTATGGGGCAACGCTCTTGCTGAGCAGTTTCTCAGCCTCACAGGCTAATTGGCGATCCAGTTTCTTCTCCCAGAGTGGCATGCAGAGCTCGGCGGTGACCGCAGGCCCTGTCGCTCACAGCGGCCAATTGCTGGTCGGCCTGGGAACTGTCGTGCTCGGAATCCTGGCCGTAGTCGGACTGGCTCCCATGACCTTGATCCTGGTCGGGCTGCTCAGCCTCGGGGCCGTGCTCCTGTTGGCCCAGTTCCGGTTTCTGTAACCTTCCAGCCATACAGCAACAGGCGTCCACACCGAGGGAGGAGAACGGGACGGCGTGGCCGCACTGATCAGCGGCGCCAGTGGGCGCGCAGGGGAGGGCGCGCTCATTGGCGAAGCTTCCATTTCTTCGCTCTCTCTGTTTCTTTCTGCCGCCGGAGCCATTATAGTGTAGCGCGTGCCGCCTGGAAGGAAACACAGGAGACTCCTGCTAGCCCTGGGACTTGTCGTTGCCGGGCTGCTGGGTATTTTGCTCTCGGTGCCGGTATGGTTTCCGTGGGTGTTGGCCCCGCTGGCGTCGCGGGCCAACGCGCGGTTCGCCCGTTACCAACGCGACGGGTATAGCCGCTTCTCCCTCTACGGCTTTACCTATACTAACCAGTCAATCAGCTTCAAGGCCCAACGCATCGAGGGCCTGACCCCAACCGTCTGGCTTGCGCACCTGGTCACCGGGGCCGGGAGGAAAGAGCAACCGTTCCTAAGGATCAGCGACTGGCAGGTTGAATCGGCGCCCTCCTCCAAACCGGGTAGTTCGGTCTATTCACAGGCAGAAAGCTTGGCTGCCGACTTCCGTTTCCTCCAGCGCTGGGTGCCCGATGTTGTGCTCTCCAACGGCATCGTTCGGGTCGAGCAGCGCTCGGCCCGGATTCCCGCCCTGACCTGGTCGAGCGGGCAGCTTTCGGCCGGGATCGAGATGACCGGATTAACTGCGGTTGTGACCGCAGACGTAAGCCATGCGCCGGTCTGCCAATTGCAGATCAATTCCGACTCGCTTCACCTCGAATCCGCTGTGCGGGTTTCAACAAACGCCACCGGCTTGACCCTGCAAAGCACGAACCGGTGGTGGAACAATGCGGTCGGGCTGCAAGCCCAATTCGGGCGCACCGACAGACTCCCCGAGCAGGCCAGCATGCACGCCCCGCGGTTCCAAATCCCGCCCGGGTTGCTGCAACTGCCGGGCTATGGCGACATCCGAGGCTCGGCTAATGCAGAATGGCAGCACGGACATTTCGACCTGGACCTGAACGCGGGGGCACGCCCCCTGGCGGCACGAACCAGGCTGCCGCCATTGACCTTGGAACTCCGCGCGCACGGTAACACCAACCGCGCCGTGATTGACACCGCCGTCCTCTCCTCCCCGTGGCTGCGGGCGGCGCTGTCGCGCGACATTGTGATTCATTCCACCGGCGGATTGTTGCGCCAGCCGGCTAGCTTGAAATTGACGGCGGATTTGAGCCGGCAGCCGTGGTTTCCGTTGTCGGGACAGCTCAAAGGCGAGGCCAGCCTCAGTCCGAGCGCGGGTCGGTTGCCCGAAGTTCGGTTCCAGCTTTCCGGCGCCGACGTGGGCACATCCCAGTTGAAGGCCAAGTCCTTCAGTGTCGAGGGCGACCTGCATTGGCCCGCCCTCACCATTGCCAACGCGGCGGCAACTTTTGAGGATGGCTCGACCGCGTCGGTGAGCGATGAGCTGGAGCTGGAGCAGCGACGGGTGAAGTCCGGCCAGTTCGCTTTCAGCGGCCCATTGCTTGGGCGCTGGCTGCCGCCCGGGTATTCATACGAGGGCCTGGCGGTTGCAGGACGGTTTCAGGGCACAGTCACGAACCTCAGTCACAGCGGCCATCTCACCATTACCAACCTGCTCAGTCCCGATTTGCGTCCGCTCGATCTAGCGCTCGATTGGCAGGGGCGGCAGAAGAAGTTGAGTGAGGCTAAGGCCGAGATTTCGGCGGGCGAGTCGTCCCTCCACGTGGAAGGCGCGGCGGCGATGGAAGACGGCGGCGGGGAATTGCGATTGGAAGCGCTGACCTTGCGACACAAGGCTCAGGCCGTTCTGAACCTGGCGGCGCCGGCGAGGGTGTCGTTCCGAGGCTCCCAGTGGACGATTGACCCATTGCATTGGACCGGGCCGGCGGGAGACTTCGAAGCGCAGGGCAACGTGGCCTGGCCGCGCTCGGGCCGCCTCGAGGTTTCGGCCCGGCGGCTGACGTCGGACCTCGGTCAGGATTTCCTCAAATCGGCCGTGCCGGCGGTGGAACTGCGCGCACTGAATCTTTCGGCGGGCTGGACCAATGGGCCGGTGAAGTTCGAGTTGGAGGCTTCAGCGGCGGAGCGCAGCACTCCCCCGTCCCAGGTTCATACCTCCTTGGTGCCGAGGAGCATCTCGGGCCTTCGCCGCGCCGAAGTGGAGAACCCAAAGGCCCAAGGCGTGTTGGGGGAGGCTGGAGCTGGGCTGCGGTCAGCAGAGGCTTCGGCCACGCAGGCGGGGCTCCGGCTCGGTGGGAAGGTGAAAATGACGGGCGACGCCAAAGGCTTATCGGTGCAAAAACTTGAGATCACAAGTCAGGATTCCCAGGTAGCGTCCATCCACGGTTTCATCCCTCTGACCCTAAATCCTGTAGCCTCACGGAGCCTGATCCAGGTACAGCCGGATGCCCCGATGAGCCTCAATGGGGTCCTCCAGCCGCAAGGGTTGTTGCAGGACAAACTCACCGCGTGGACGGGAATCCGCTGGCATGAGCCACACGTGCGTCTGGACGTTTCCGGCACCCCGAAGGAGCCGCAGGGCCAGTTCCAACTCCAGGTCCAGCAAATCCAGTTTGCGCATTCACGCCAGCCGCTGCCGACCCTGACCGACCTGCAGTTAGACCTGCGACTGAACCCCCGGCAGTTGCGCATCGCCGATTGCCGGTTCCTCGTCCAGGACCAGCCAATGACTTTAACCGCCGAAGTCCCGCTGAGCGACAGCCTTTGGAGCCAGCTCAAGACCAGGCAGCCCCCGAATTGGGAAAAAGCCACCGGCCATCTACAGGTGGCGCAAGCCAAACTTGCGGCCTTCGCCAACCTGTACCCGGACCTGTTGAGTCCACAGGGAGAACTCGAGGCCGATATCTCGCTGCTGCCGGGCTTCAAGCTGGGCGGTCACCTGAAAGTGGAGGGAGCCCGGACCCGACCGCTGCCGACGGTCGGTCCCATTCGGAACATCACGGTGGACTTGAAATTCCGCGAGCGCATCATCCAGGTCCAGAGCGCAACGGCCAACCTCGGTGGGGCTAAGGTGCGGATGACCGGCCAGGCCGATCTGGGTGCTGCGGAGTGGGTCGCTTCCTTTGTAAGCGTTGTCGCCAGGCAGAGGACCCCAACGCCAAAAAGTCATTCCAACCCACCCCCGGACGCCGGCGCCTACCGGTTTTTGCCGCCCTTTTCCTTCAGCCTCGTGGGCACCAATGTTCCATTGGCGCGAAAGCCCGAGGCGATCATTCGAGGCGACCTGGACCTGGCCCTGGTCAGGACCAATGGCGCGCCGCCGCTCATTTCCGGCGCCGTGCACCTGCACGACAGCTATTTCCTGAGTGACCTCACGGCGCTGATACCCGGGAAGATCGAGGCGCCCAGCCAGCGGGCGCCCTATTTTAGCATCACCAACGCGCTGTTGGCCGATTGGCGCCTGGCCGTCAAGGTAACCGGCGACCGGTTCTTGAAGGTCCGCACTACCCTTTTCAATGGGGAGGTCTCCGCCAACCTGAAACTCGAAGGGTCTCTAGCGGAGCCTTTGGCCCTCGGCGACATCAGAATAAACTCGGGCACTGTGCGGTTTCCCTTTGGCAGCCTGGAGGTCCAGCAGGGCTTTGTCACCCTGACAAGCCAGAACCCTTACCACCCCCAACTCTCGGTGACGGCCCTCTCGACGCAGTTCGGCTATAACATCGAGATGCAGGTCACCGGCACGGCGGACTCGCCAATCATCCAATTCACATCGAGCCCATCTCTCAGCTCGGAGCAGATCCTGTTGCTGCTGACGGCCGGCGAATTGCCGCAGGGCACCTTCAGCCTGACGCCGCAGCAAAAGGCGCAAACGCTGGCGATGTTCTTCGCCCGCGAAGTCCTCACCCAACTTGGGTTTGATGGCGCGTCCGACCAGTGGTTGATCATCCATTCGGGCGAGCAAATCTCCCAGACCGGCCGACCGACCTACAACATCGAATTCAGGCTGAGCAAGACCTGGTCATTGGTGGGTGAATACGACCGTTTCGGTGATTACAATGCGGGAGTCAAATGGCGCATTTATTCCAGATGAGAGCGCGGCTTAATGCCGGCAGCCTTTTGCTGATAGCCGTTCTCTATCTCACCCCGTTCGGCGTCAACGCGGCCAATGCTCCGAAGGCGAAGGAAACCGAAGCCGGCTAAACTGAAGGTGTGCGGCTATGGCTGGCTGGGCAACCGGGTGCTCACACGGATGCTGCGAACGGTCGAAATGGGAAAGCAGAGGCCAGAATATTTCAGCGCCACGTTTGTCGAGGACTCCGCCTTGCTGCTGGTGGCGCGCATCAAGCGAGCGGGTTATCTGGAGCCGCGCATCGTCATCCGGCTGAAGTTGGCTGATGGCCGGCGATCGAGACCGCCGCGCGGGCGCTCGTGAACAACCCGCTGCCCCGCCCCCTGCAGGTCAAGCAAGCCGTGTTCGAAATCCATGAGGGTGTCCTCTACCACTACAAGGAGTTGGAGATCACCGGCCTGGAAACTCGTCAGCGTAATCAAGCCCGCTCCTACTTCATGGCAACCGACACCTTGTTCCACCCCACGGGCGCGCGCGTCTATACGCCCAACAAACTCAACGACGGGTTGTCGAGCCTGACCACCACCCTGGAGCAGCAAGGTTACCAGGAGGTGAAGGCCAAAGTGGTTCAACTCCGACGGAACGATAAGACCGGCGAGGTCAACGTCCGCATCCGTGTCCAGCAGGGCCCGAAATTCCTCGTGCGTTCAGTTAAGGAGGAAGTCTATCACCCGCAAGCGCCGGAACCGGCGGAAACGCGGACGATCCATCCCAACAAGCCCTATTCCAAATTCTGGTCCGAGGACTTCAGTTTGAGCCTCAAGACCAATGAATATCGGCAAGGTTATCCCGATGTCACCGTCGAGCTGAAGACGTTGCAGCGCCAGCCAGAGCAGCGCCAGGTGCTCGTGGACCTGCTGGCCACCGTGAAGACCGGCCCCAAGGTGTGGATTGGGGCGGTCAAGTTCGAGGGGGAAGAACGAACCCGGAAGGGGTTCATGTCGCGGCGGGTGCGCGTCGAACGCGGCGAATTGCTCAACCCAACCCGCGTCGAGGAAGGCCGCTACCGGCTGGCCGAGCTGGGCATCTTCGACAGGGTGGACTTCCATTACCAGGAGGTGAACGAGCACACCCGCAACGTGATCTACGACGTTAAAGAAGGCAAAGCCCTGAACGTGAGCCTGCTGGCCGGCTGGGGCAGCTACGAGTTGCTGCGCGGCGGGGTCATCGTCGGCGAAAACAATATCCTGGGGCTGGCTCATCATGCGGAGGTCAAAGCCGTCCAATCCTTCAAGTCCTCCAGCGGCGACTTCCGGTACACGATCCCGGAGACGCTTGGTAAAGATATTGACCTCTTTGTCCAGGCCTCGGGCTTGCGCCGGCAGGAGGTGGACTTCACTCGGCTGGAATATGGCGGGGGCCTGGGCGCTCACAAGTACTTCAAGGAAAGCGCCACCGATACGAGCCTGCATTATAATTACCAAATCCTGAGCGCCCTGGACACGTTCCCGGAAGTTGCCTCCGAAGGCCTGACCAACCCCGCTGTGGGGTCGGTAAGCGCCGACGTGAAGCTGGACCGGCGCGACAGCCCGCTATATCCGCGGCGCGGCTATAAAATCTTCGCCACCATCGAGTCGGCCAGCCAATACCTGGGTGGCGATGCGAACTATGAGCGGGTGGAACTCTCACCCGCCTGGTATCACCCGCTTGGGGGCGGCCGCTATCTCAGCCTGGGTGTCAGCCACGGAGTGGACATTAGCCTTGGCAGCGCCGCCAACAACCTGCCTTTCAATAAGCGCTTCTTCCCCGGCGGGCCGGATTCCATCCGCGGTTATCAGCAGGACGCGGCCTCGCCGCACAATGCACAAGAGCAGATTGTCGGTGCCGAAACCTACACCCTCGCCACCGTCCAACTCGAACAGGCCCTCACCCCCAAATGGTCGCTGGTTCTCTTTTCGGATTCCCTCGGCTTTGCCCAACGCCTGGACCATTGGCCGTTTGACACCGGCCTGTTCTCGGTGGGCGGCGGCATCTGGTGGCGAACGCCCGTCGGCCCCGTCCGCCTGGAATACGGTCACAATCTCAACCCGCGGCCAGGCGATCCGTCCGGGACAATCCAGTTCTCCGTGGGATTCCCATTCTGACCTTACATCGTTGAGGCCGTCTCGGACGGACTCGTCGCCGGCGCGGTGGTAATGCGGTCGAGCACATTGATCCCATTCACTGTGTGAATACCCGCCATACACTTTTCGTCATTCCTATAGTGAGTTGGAGTTATGAACCCGCATGAATCCGAAGTCGCCGGTTTGGCTCTGGTCCGCGCGAGGATGACCTCAAGCAAGGCGCCCTCTCGAATGAATGGCGTCAGGACGGCAGTGTCGGTCGGTGGGTTCAGGAAGTATTACGAAAGGAAAGAATTATGAAAAAGACGAATCCAATATGGCGCGCCATTGCGACTGGCGGGCTGTCTCTAGCCTTGCTCGGTGGAGTGGCGTTGCCTATCTCCGCCAGCGCGGCAAGCAACAACAACGGCAATTCCATGCCGCCGAACATGATGAGGGAACATCGCCAGGAAATGTGGACCCTGCATAATAAGATGCTCAAGCAGGCTAAGGCCGAAGATGCCACGCTGGAAAAGCTGGTTGCCGAACTGAAACGGGCGCCTGAAGCCAGGAAGCCGGACTTGGAGGCGGCCATTCTGACTAAACTGGTGGCACAGCATCACCAGATGCTGGGCGACTGGGAAGCGATGCACACCCGCATGGCGCAGTTCCGCAAGGAGCGCATGCAGACCAAGACGGCGATGTCCGGCAATTGCATGATGAACGGGAAAATGGGACAGACTACAACCGCGCAGAAATAGTGACAGGGAATTGCTGACTTTGGGAAACGGGCTTCCTTTGCCATCACCTGGCAAAGGAAGCTGCTCCTTAAGACCTATTCCATTCGCTCGCCCTGCGTCGCGCGCCCAAGGCGGGTGCGTTGCAGGGTGCCGCCCTTTTCGAGGGTTCGCTCCGCCGCGGCACTAAAGCGGGTCCAGGGAACCGCCTTCAGGCGCTCGGCAGAAATCTTGCGGCCCGTCATTTCACAAACCCCGTAGGTGCCGTTCCGAATCCGGCCCAGGGCTTCTTCAATTTCATAAATCGCGTTCTGCTCATGCGAGAGCACGCCCAAAGCCAGGTCGCGCTCGATCGAGTCGGTTCCGGCGTCGCCCATGTGCTGGCTGAATGCCGGGCGCTCCTCCAGCGCGTCGCTATTCAGATCCCCTTTCAGGCGGACCAGGTGGTCACGCAACTGCAGCAGGCGTCTAAACTGCTTTCTCCATTTAGGGTTAATGCGGTCTTCGCCTTGGGGATCGCCTAACACGTCCTTCGTCGCGGTTCTGCCCCTGGACCGGGGGCTTCTCTTACGGAGCGCTGCCATACAGCAACGTTCCACATGCAATGCCGAAATCAATGTCTGGCACTTGAACCCTTCGCGGAAAGAACCCGTCTAAGATGTGAGGGTTGGATTATGAAGGACCGGCAGAAATGGCTCTTGGTGCTTGCGGTGGTGTCTTTAGGCGTCGGCATCCCGGTGACGTTTTGCGGCGTCGGGGCTTCGCCATTGTGGACGCTGGCGTTGCCTTTGGGCGTGGTTTTTGTGGGGCTGTATCTGGTGGCGTTCGCGTTGAGAAACGAAGTGGCCCGCTACGACGCCGAGCAGCGCGCGAAGACGAGACCAGGCGAGCATAGCTAACCGTCGGATCCCACCCTGATAAATCGCCCCCCCTGCCACGGTCCGCCGAGGCTGTTCTGCTTGACAGGTCGGCGGGAAGGTTGTGTCATGTCGCTTATCATCATATCACAACTGAGACTCGCTCCTGGGTCATGAAAAAGTATAACGTCGGCATTGTCGGCTATGGCTGGGTGGCCACGGCGCACATCCCCGCAATCAACTCCACACCCCTTGGCCAGGTCACCGCGGTTTGTTCCTCGCGCAAGCTGGATGCCGCCGCGCTCAGCCTCCAATACGGAAGCCGCATCAGCGTCCATAACGACCTGGACGAGATGCTCGCGAATCCTGACATCCACGTCGTTTCGCTATGCTCGTTGCCAACCCTTCGGTTGGACCAGGCCGTCCGCGCGGCCCGCGCCGGGAAGCATCTCATCCTGGAGAAACCCCTTTGTCTCTCGCTCAAGGAGCTGCGGGCGATGCACAAAGCCGTGAAGCAGGCGCGGGTCAAGACCTGCGTCTGCTTCGAGTGCCGCTACGCCAGCCAGTTTCAGGTCACGAAGAGCATCCTGGACCAGGGCCTGCTCGGCCACGTCCACTACGGCGAGGTGGATTACTATCACGGGATCGGGCCTTGGTATGCTCAGTTCCGCTGGTGCCGGAGCAGGAAAGAGGGCGGCAGCTCGCTGCTCGAGGCCGGCTGCCACGCGATGGAC
This sequence comes from uncultured Verrucomicrobiae bacterium, assembly GCA_963762555.1. Taxonomy (GTDB): domain Bacteria; phylum Verrucomicrobiota; class Verrucomicrobiia; order Limisphaerales; family UBA8199; genus PALSA-1440. The sequence goes on along the minus strand of CAVXLO010000034.1, from coordinate 22,362 downwards.
GCTTTGCTGTTGTGCATGGGCAGCGAGGTGGACGAAGTCATGAGTTACGGCGCCAGGTCGAAGAGCAAGCTGTTCGCGCCTTACGAGTATCCCAGCACGAGCGTCACGCTGCTCAAGTTCAAGAATGGCGCGGTCGGCAAGTGCGTCTCCTCGATTGATTGCCTGCAGCCCTACTACTTCCACACCCACCTGGTCGGCAGCAAGGGCAGCCTGCTCGATAACAAGTTCCATTCGACCGATCTGGGCACCGACAAGACGGCCTGGAGCACGCTGGCAATGAAGCTCGTGGACTCCGGCGACGTGTCCGATCACCCCTACCAGGCGCAGTTTGCGGCGTTCTTCGAGGCGCTGGACGCCGGCAAGGAGATGCCGCTCACCAGCCTGGACGACGCGGTCATCAGCCACGAAGCGGTGTTCGCCGCCGACCGTTCGGCCGAACTGGGGCGGCCAGTAAAGATGTCCGAACTCAAACGTTATGCCAGGTAAAGCCGCCATTGCCATTGGGGCGCACCCGGACGACATCGAGTTCTACATGGCCGGGACGTTGTTGATGCTGAAGCAGGCAGGTTGGGAGACCCACTACATGACCGTCGCCAGCGGCAACTGCGGTAGCGCGCAATACAATGCCACGATGACCCGCTCCATCCGCAACACCGAGGCCCGCACCGCCGCCAAAGTCCTCGGCGCGCAGTTCCATCCCTGCCTCACCAACGACCTGGAAATCATTTACAACCTGGCACTGCTGCGCGGGCTGTCGGCCGTTATCCGCGAGGTGAAGCCCACCATTGTGCTGACCCATTCGCCGCAGGATTACATGGAGGACCACACGAACACCTCCCGGCTGGCGGTGACGGCGGCGTTTACCAAGGGGATGCCGAATTTCAAGACCACACCCGCCCGCCCGGCGGCAGAATATGACGTCACGGTCTATCACGCGCTGCCGCACGGCCTCTGCGACCAGTTGCGGCGACGTATCGTTCCGGGCGCGTTCGTCAACACGACGACGATGCACAAGACTGTGATGGCGGCGCTCGCTGCGCACAAGAGCCAGCAGAATTGGCTGGATGTCAGCCAAGGCATCAATTCCTACCTGCTGGCCATGGAAGACATGTCGCTGGCCGTCGGGCGCATGTCGAAGCGCTTCAAACATGCCGAAGGCTGGCGGCGGCATCTGCATTTCGGTTTCTGCGGGCACGACGCCGACCCCCTGGCACAGGCATTGGGCAAGAACTATCTGGTGAACCAAGCGTATGAGCGCGGTCTGCAAAAGGGTGGCTGACTTTGTGATTGAGTTTTAGCAACCCCGGCTGAAGATTCCTCTTACCTATGGCACGCAAACTCAGCTCGATCGCCCCCGATTGGTGGGATTACACCACGCTTGACGCTGACATCATCCGTGACGCCGCGGCGTTGACACCGGAGAAAATGCTCAAGCTCTCGCGGCCCGGCTTCAAGGTCGTGATGTATGATACGATCGAGGAGTTCTACCTGGCCGAGGCGCTCGAATACATCACCGCCTGGAAACAATCCACTGCCGACAACCCGGTCGGCATCTGCGGTCCCATCGGACCGACCGAGCAACTGCCGCTGGTGGCGCGCCTGGTGAATGACTTGGGCCTGAACGTCAAATCCGCTCACTTCTGGGGCATGGACGAATGGTATCTCGATGGCAAGGAAGCACCCCCCACGCATCCACTCTCCTTCGAGAAGGCCGACCGTGAGCTCTGCCTCAGCCGCATCCGTAAAGACCTGGTGATGCCCAACGCGAACCTGCATTTCCCCAAGGCCGACACAACCGCTTATCGCAAGAGCTGGAACTCCGGCATCCGCTGCGCTGTCATGCAAGGCGGGCAGGGCGACGTCAAGCATTGGGCCTTCAACGACCCGCCGCGCCGCAGCGGCAAGTTCAAGGACCACCCGCCCTCGCCCGGTGAATACCGCAAGCTGACCACGCGCGTGGTGAATCTGCATCCTTTGACCATCGCACAGAACGCCCGCACCTCCGGCGGTGGCAATATCTCTCTCGTGCCCACCCAGGCCATCTCGGTCGGGCCGGTCGAAACGTGGCAGGCGGACAAAGTCTCCATCTGGCAGGCCGGCAACCACGACAACCCCTTCGGCCAGCGCCTGACCTGCCTGATGATCGCCAAGAAGCTGCCCGATGCCGCGGTGCCGATGTCCCTGCTCGCCGACCACCCGAACGTGCAGTTCAACTATTACCGCAAGGGCCTCGGCACTTGTGAGGTCGAGATGCATTGAGCGCCAAGTTCTGGAACCGGCTGTCCCACGAATGCGAACTCTGGCAGCAGGGGCTGAGCGTCGTCGCAGGAGTGGATGAGGCGGGCTGCGGCCCACTCGCCGGGCCGGTCGTCGCCGCCGCCGTCGTATTTCCCTGCCCCTGGGCCGAGTCCGGGCTGGGCCGAGGGCTCCGCGGCCTCAACGATTCCAAGCAACTCACCGAAGAACAGCGCGAGAAGTATTATTCAGTCCTGACCTCCCACGCCGACATCCGCTGGGCGGTGGCCAGTGTGGACGTGGAGATGATTGACCGCATCAACATCCGCCAGGCCGCCTGGCGGGCGATGGACCTCGCACTCGATCAGTTGGCCCCGCCGCCGCAACACGTGCTGGTGGATGGGCTGAAGATCAGGTGGCTGCGCTACCCGCAAACCCCGCTGGTTCAGGGCGACGCTCGGAGCTACTCGATCGCCGCTGCCAGCGTCCTGGCGAAAGTCACGCGTGACCGCCTCATGCGCGAGTTCGACCGGCTTTATCCGGGCTACGGCTTTGCCGCACACAAGGGCTACGGGACCCCGCAGCACTTGGCCGCGATCAAAGCCCTGGGCGCCTGCCCCATCCATCGCCGCAGCTTCGCTCCCTTTCGACCGGTCGCGACGGAGTTAGACTTGTTTGATTGAGTCATCGGGGAACGCTGCCATTTGCCATCGGCTATTGGCTATTGGCGATCGGCCATTCCAAATCCCCGCCAAGCATACTCCGCCTCTACACTTTCCTCTGAAGCACTGCCACCAGGTTGTCCGCCAGCATCAGCGCACCAAGCGTCCTCTCGGCGAGCGCGTAGAGCGCCTTCAATGGCCGCAGTAACCGGTTCTGTTTGTAGGAGGTGGTGCACCGCAAAAGCTGCGCGCGCTCGCGATTGGAGACTTCCTTCCCGCCTCCGCGCCAGTCCTGCCAGATGACAATGGGGTTGAAGTGGGTCGAGCGGAGTGCGATGACGGAGAAGTGTGGCTCCGCCAACCGCAGCAACGTTGCCCGTGTGAAATAGTTCAGGTGCTGCGCATACACATACCGGTAGCGTGCGCCGAGCACCCGGGCCGCCAGCGATCCCATATTCGGCACGAGCACAAAGCAGAGGCCCTCCGGCTTGAGCACTGACGCCGCCTTCGCCAGAAACTGCCCTGGTGTCGCCAGATGCTCCAGCACCGCCCAGAACGTCACGGCGTCGAACCTCCGCCCCCCGAACTCCTGTTCGAGGAAGTTGCCGCGCACGACGTTAATGCCGCGGCTCTCCGCATAATCCAGCGGTGCCCCGCTCACGTCGGTGCCCAGGCCCTGGTAACAGCCCGGAAACCGCTGGTTCAACTGGAACAAAAATGCCCCTGACGAGCATCCTACATCCAGCACCACGCCACCCCGGCAATGCCGTCGGAACAGCCGCAACTCCCGCTGAAATCGCACCCCCGCGTAATCGCTCTCCAGCTTGGCCGGGGATAAATAGTAGTCCGTCCCCGCCTGATCGTAATAGTGCCCCGAAACGAATTCCCCCGGCACCGAGTTGGCATAGATCATCGTGCATTCACGACAGCGCACGAGCCGAAGCTTGCCCTTTTGGAGACAATCCTCGGCTGCGGCGGTTCCGCATACAGGGCACACTCGGTATTGCGCGGTCGCCGTCATAGGACAACCTGTGCGCTCGCAACCACCGCCGGGACACGCCCGCCGCAGCGCAAGGACCAGGGACGCCGCCCCGCGAAGAGGTTGGAGCGCGCCCGGCTTGCCCTACACCTTAGACGGATTCTTCTCAGCCATGTTAGCTGCTGGGCCAGCCGTTCAGTCCGTTCCCCCTCACCCCGGCCCTCTCCCTCGGGGAGAGGGAGCCACGGAGGCCGTCTCCGGCGCATACCTGGCGCTCCCGATTCGGCGACAGCCTGGCGAGTGTTCTCCCTCTCCCCAAGGGAGAGGGCCGGGGTGAGGGGGAACGGGATGCGCGCCGCACCGTAGCCCTGGGGCTTCAAGAATCCGTGTAAAGAGCAGCGGCTTGCCGGCGTTTTCCAACCCGTCCATCTGCTCACGGCGGTTGACACAATAGCGCAGATTTCGTTTGGCATTGCTGCTTCGTAGTTATAGAAGGGGGCCGGGCCGCAATCAAAGAAATCCTTTTCCGGCATCGCATGAACCTTTCGGCGCGCATCAGGTCCTGGTGGAGCAAAAGCGAAAAGCCCCTCCACCTCCGCCACGGCGAACTGGGCGAGCGCGCCGCCAGGAAACAGCTCAAGCGCCAGGGTCTGAAGTTCCTCACCGCCAACTTCCGCTCACCCCGCGGGGAGATTGACCTGATCTTCCGGGATGGTGACTGTCTCGTGTTTGTAGAGGTCAAAGCCCGCTCAAGCGAGGAGTGGGTGCGGCCCGCGGCGGCGGTGGACAAGGAGCGGCGCGGGCGGCTAACGCGGGCCGCCCTGGACTACTTGCGCCTGCTGCGGAACCCACCTGTAAAGCTGCGCTTCGACATCGTGGAAGTGCTCTTGCAGGACAGCGCGGTCCGTGAGGTGCGGCACCTCCCGAACAGCTTTGCAATGGAACGGCCTTACCGGTACGGGTGATCCAATAAACAAGCGGTTTTCGGTGGGAATCCCCATCTACTGTCGGGGACACCACTTGGAATCCAAATGGAACCCGCTGACTATCAATCACTTGCGCCTATTCTCGGAGCAACGGCCCCGCTCGCCTGGGCTGCAGCCTCAGACATCCTGCTCCCGTGGAAACAAGGTGAGCCCAGTTCCCCCTCACCCCGGCCCTCTCCCTTGGGGAGTGGGTGCCCCGCCGACCGTTGCGGGATATGCCTGGACGCTACGATTTGTCGCAGCACGGCGGATGGTCCTCCTTCTCCCCAAGGGAGAGGGCTGGGGTGAGGGGGAAGCCACCACCCGATTCGACAACCGACTCAGGCAAATTCCACACCGCTCCAAGATCCTGCGGCGGGTCAGGAGTTCTGAGGCTGAAACGCCCGCCGCCACGTCCCCCGCTCCATAGCCACGCCGTCACCCCACCGGAACCTCACCGTAGCACCTCTGATAAGTTATCAGAGGTGCTACGGTGAGGTTCCGGTGGGGTGACGGCGTGGTCCCGGTGGGGCCCGAGGGTCCCTCCGATGCAGGGTTGGATGGACAGGCGGCCAGAGGCTGGAGCTTGGGGGAATCAGGCTGGGGCTGGAGGGTTCAGGGAGGCTCCAACCGTTGGACTTAATTCGATTTGCGGCTTAGGCACAACACCTCGGCTTGCTGCGGACGCAGGGAAATCTGCCATCCCCCCTTTACCGGGCTGACCGCGCCGCCGGAGACCAACTCTTCTGCGAGGACAGGCTGCTTCAGATCAAGCCGCCTGAGGTCGGCTGTCACCGTACCGCTCTGAGTATCTCCTGTATCGTTGAGCAGCGTCAGGAAGACGGTCCCATCCGCGCCGGGGCCAAAGCGTTCGATCTGTATGTTCGAGTTGCTGCACGTGGCGTGAGTCAACGGCTGCCAGCCTGCCGCGGTGATGCGCCGCAGCAAGGGGATGTACTTCCGGAAGAGTGGGCGGTCGCGCTCATACCACTTCTTGGCGGAGGCCCAATACGGGTCTTTCGAGGCGGCTTCCTGGTCGAAGAAGCCGGGCCAGACGCCGTAGAAGAGGCAGCGTTGGAAATAGCGCTCGACCACGTCAGGGGTGAACCGGCTGTAGTCGGTGTTCATCAGCAGGCAGTAGGGCTTTTGGCGGCAGAGGGCGCGGCGGAAGTTCATCACGGCGTCGGAGTCGGGCTGGTATTCGCCGTTGTGCAGCCAGTTGACCTCGGTGCCAAGCACGTCGAGCTGCGGGGCGGGGAAGGCGAATTTCCAGAGGACGGCGTTGGCGAACATCAGCTTGCCGCGCGCATGCATTTGGGCGGCGATGTCGCGCTCGAAGGTCCAGGTGTTGAAGATCATCAATTGGCAGGGCCGGCCCTCGCGGTCGAAGACGAGCGGGACGCTGGCGGTGCGGAAATGCTCGCGGCGGTAGTTCAGCTCGCCGGAGGACATTTCGAGGGAGTCGAGATAGACGCCGTCGAGGCCGGGGCCTGGGGCGTATTTCATCCCATTCGGCGGAGAAGGAAGCGGCTTGAGAGAACGGACGGTTGCTTTCCCCTCACCCCTGCCCTCTCCCTTGGGGAGAGGGAGAAGCTTCGATTGGTCGTCCCCCTTGGCGGGGCGCTTCGGTTCGTTCTTCTTGAAGGCGGCCTCGATGGCTTGCTGCATGACCATCGCCTTGTTGAAGGGGTGGTCGGGAGTCGTGGGGATGTCCGGATCGGGATTGAGGGTGAAGACGCCGCCATCGCACCAGGGCGCTTTCACCAGGTAGAGGAAGAAGCGGCCATCGGCGTTCTCGATTCCACTGGTGAGGGTGGCGGCGGCCATTTCCGCGGCCTGCTTGCCGCGGGCGCCGGTGAGGTCCTTGTTCAGCACGGACAGCGCGCTCTCGTAAGTGCGCGGCACGTCGGGGGCATCGCCAGCCAGTGGCTCATCGGTTCGACATAGACGAAGCTGGCGATGCCGTGCTGGTCGTCGAATGGAACGTCTGGCGCGCCTTCCTGGAAGGCGAAGCCGAAGTCCTCGAAGCCGGGCACGTGGGCGATGTCCGTGAACGGCATCCACACGCCTTCACGGGTTACGCGCTTGGTGAACTGCTGTGGGAAGATGTCGTAATACTTCTGCAGCGCCGCCCGAAAGCCCCAGTGCGGGTCGAAGCGATACAGGACGAAACGGAACTCGGCGCCGCTCGGGAGCTTCGCCGTGTCCTTGGTCAGCCCGAAGTCGTAGGCGATGAAGAACTGCTTCGTGCCGGCATGATAGACGAGGCGGTATTGGGCGGGGTGGTCCATGTCCAGGCCCAGCGCGAGGCCGACGCGCTCGTTCCACACGGCGGCGAGGGGTAGAGCGACATCTTGCCGTTGGCGCCGCAGCGGAGGTTGATGGTGTTGGCAAACTCGCCCGTGCCCTCGATGCGGCGGCTTCGGCGCACGTCGTCGCCCCATTGCCAGCCGGTGGCGTCCAGTGGCAAGGCGAACAGGAGAGTGATCGCTCGGTCGTGGCCCGTCGTGTCAGTTACGCGGCCCTCGACGGCGATATGGTCCTTGGCGGCGTTGAAGCTGGCGTCCAGCTTCAGGCCGAGTTCCTGGCAAGCGCCGCCGCGTGAAGGCATAGACATCTGAGTCCGCCGCGAAGTCGCGGACCAGGAAGCCGGAAGGCGAGGGGGCGCTTAATTCCTTCCCGTCGACTCGCAGGGAGGTAACGGCGTCGTCGCGCAGCGTCAGTTTCAAGCCGTCGCGCGTAGTAACCCTGCGCGAGGCGGCCTTCGTATCGGGTGCCAGTCGGGTGGACCCTTGCAGCGGCACGCCCTGGAACAAGACCGCGCCCGCCGGGGTTGGAACCTCCTCCACCGATGCGTCATCAAACCACACCTTGCCCGTGTGTCCCGCGGAAGAGGCAGTGCAGCGTGAAGGCCTTGACCGGCTTGTCCGGCAGCAGCACGAACTGGCGCTGCTCCCAATCATGCGTGCCGCAGGTGAAGTTCGCAGTCTGGCCCCATAGAGGAGTGCCGTCCGCATAGACGATGTCCACGTAGAGCGAGTAACCGTTGTCGGGGCTGCCGCTGACGTTCTCGGCCTTGCTCCAGCCGCGGATGATGAATGGGGCGATATTCGTCCGGTTGAGCGTGAGCGTCTGGCTGGCGCCGCGCTCGCCGTCGCTTTCCCGGCGCTCGCAAACGATGCGCTTGGGAGCCGTTGCGGCCTTCGCCCGGCGCGGCGCGGAAGCCTTGCTGCCAGGCGACCCAATGGGCGGGCTTGCCTTGCTGGACTTCTTCAAAGCCGCCGTTAGCCAGCAGCGGGGTTCCGGTGGAGGCCGTCTTGACCACACGCATGGCCGGTGTGGGCGTTCCAATCTTCGCGGTGCCCCGGGGAGCTTGTGCCGCGAAGCCCTCGCCAGGAGAACGCGCACAATGCCGACAGGACAATCGGAAGGAGCGCTTGCGAAACGGCGCATCTCGGCAATGCCGCGAAGGATTGTCGGAAGCCGCCAACAGTAGCGGAGCGCGAGCCGTCCTCGGCTCGCAGCCGCTGGGAAAGCAGGGTCGGCACGGGGCCCATCGCAGGCCTCCCTGGGGGTTGAGGCCGCTGCGAGCCGAGGACGGCTCGCGCTCCGGTGACCGCGTCCCGAAGCGCTCCTTGCCGAAGGCTAGCAGTGTTGTTTCTCACAAACGCGCAGCCATGTCCAAGCCATCACCACTCGGCCAAGGGAGACAATTTGATCGCTTTGCCGGCGCCTTCCGTCCCGGCCACGTTCGGCGCCAGCAGCACGGCGAGCCGCCCATCGCTAAGGCCCGTTAGATGGATCGCCAGCTTTCTGACCCGTCATTCTGTGCCTGCCCTTCAGGGTGCGGTGAGGTCGGCAAGGGCTGAGCGTCCATGAGTTGGAACCTGGCTCCCGCGGGCGAGAGAATCTCCGCGCGGAGCCGCGCGCCGCCCTGCCGCAGGTTTGCGGTGCGGCCATCGCTCCCGATTCTCACACCGGCATGGGTGTGCATGAACCACCAAAGCTCGACCGGCTTTTCGGCTTGAACCTCGTCCTGCACCAGCAGCTTGTCGCGGTCCAGGAGGGCGATGCCCGCGCCAGACTTTGCGGGCATTCTTCGCGTAGGCCGGGGTGAGGTCCGCGATGGCAAACGCTCGCTCGGGCCTGGACTCAAAGCGAATGATCCGAGCCTTTGCGGCGGGGTCCTGGTCAGGGCCCTCGCCCGGATTGATGACCAGCGTGTTGTGGCCTTCGGCGCGGAGGCGATAGTAGTTCCACCGCTGGCGGCCGAAATAGCCGGGCAGGTTATAATTGTCGGCGCCCAGGTCCAGGGCCCAGCGCACGCCCGCGGCGTCGAACACAAAGCTGCCCAGGTCGAGGTGGCTGTGGTTGGCCTTGTTGTCGCCCGCCTTGAAGCCGACAAACAGCGCCTGCGGGTCCTCCCAGTCGCTGCGCAGGACGGCGACTTCTGCTCCGCGGAAATACTTGTCCAGCGGCAAGCCGGCGGCCTTGGGGCTCTGGCTGGCCGGATCGAACCAGACCATGTCCAGAGGACTGGGTGCCGGGGTCTTATGCGCTCGTACCAGGCCAAAGACCGGTTGCTTGAATTTGCGCGCCAGCCAGAACATTTGCGGCGGCGCAGAGGCGATGGTCGCCGCCGTCGGCGTAATTGAAGGTGCGCCCAACGGCCCGGTCATGTAGATCGGGAAGAAGCCGGTCTGCTCGAATGCGCGGTATCTGCGACAGCCCGAAATCTGTGCCCAGCGCGGTTTGCAGTCCGGCGAGGAAGACCACATTGTAGCGAGTCGCATAATTCCAGTAGCCCGGGCCTTCCTTCCAGGCGCCGTCCGGCGCGAACTCGGCCATGGCGAGCTGGATGGATTCCAGGCCGTCATGCAGGATTTCACCCGCGAGTTCTGGCTCGACGTCGGCCAGCGCCAGGGCGCCCATGCCGATGCCGCCGTTGCAGACCTGGTTCCAGTTGTGGTGCATCCGGGTCCAATACCTGTGCCCGCGGTAGAGAGCCAGGGCCGGTTTGAGGCCCTTTTCCACCATCGCCTGCCGCAAGGTGGCGCGCTGCTCGGGCGTCCATACGTCATACAGCCAGTCGTAGCCGATGGCGAAGGCGTGGGTCATCTCCGCTGTGTCCAGGAAGTGCCGCGGGTTCCAGTCCTTGAAGTTCGCCGCCGCGTCCAACTCCCGCCAGGCGCGATCGGCATAGCGGTGATCACCATCCAACTGGTACAGCAAAGCCAGTGTATAGACGCGTTGCATAACCCGGCGGCTGGTGGCCAGCAGGCGCAGGCCGTCGGGAATCTCATAGCGTGAAGGCGGCGCGGCCAGGATGTCCTGCGCTTGGGACTGCAGCTTCTTGTGCCACGCCTGCAACTGCGCGTCGGAAACAAGCTGCTGCTTGAGCTGCGCAAAGTCCTCTGCCGTAGCCAGGAGACGGGGATGCGCCCGCTTGAGGCGGGACAGGATGTTCGCGGCCGGGGGAACGGGCACCAGCGGTTGGGCGGGCTCGGCCGCAGCCGCGGCCAGGGTTGAGGTTCCCAATAGTAATAGACCAGTGAGACGGGAGAGCAGGAGGTGTGGGTTCATGTCGTTATTTCAAAACGTCGGCGAACGATGGGCGTTGATTCACCAGGACAGGAAACAACAAGCGGCGGCACTTCCAAAGCGAAAAGAACAGGAGTTAAAGGCGCCAGAGCTGCATCAAGCTCCCATGCGGACCGCGAGCCGTCCCGGCTCGCAGCGGCCACCGGCGCTCCCGGATTCCCTGGTTTTCTGGGCATTGCTCGCGTTCCTGCGTGCTGCGAGCCGAGACGGCTCGCGCTCCGGGCGAGCTTGATGCAGCCTTGTAAAGGCGCTGCCAACCGCCCGCTATGCGCGCCACAGGACGGGCACCTCGTGGCGCAGACGCCAGGCCTTGAATGCCTGGAGCAACGGCTCGCATTCTTTCACAGCGGAACGCACTTCCCGCTGGTCGTCTATGAAGCCGCCCGGAAGATAATCCGGGATCGCATCATCGTCCTTGCGCACATAAGCCAGCACGCGCAGGAGACGCTCGCGATCAGACAAAGTAGCTCCAGCAAAGGCCCCCAGCGAAGCCCGCAGCAGGGCGATGAACAAGCGGCTGTTCTGTTCGACGTAATGGTCGCCGAGATTGCCACGGGCCAGCCTGGTCAGCTTGGCTTCGAAGTCCGCGGGCAACGTACCCATGGCCAGCGCACGACGCAGCGCCTGCACGTCGTGCTCAGTCACCAGGTATAATAGCCCCGGGTGCACCGACGGCGCCTGTGCCGCAAACCGGACCTGGTTGGCGGCCCCATCCTCTAAAACACTACTCCTCCAGCTTTTCATACAAAGGCCACGGTAACGTATGCCGGAGCGGCTGCGTATTACAATTTGGGGCAGCGTTTATCATCGCCGCCTGGCTCCGGTCATTTGCCTTCTGCCATTTGCCATCTCCGCCGAACCGATGTGTTGCCAGTTATGGGCGCGCGATGTCGGGCTGACTGGGATCGAGGTCCGCCGGCAGGTAGGAGAACATCTCGGCATTCTTCAGCCGGAAACGGAGTTTGTAGTCGTTGGCCCGCACCGCGGCAGGGAACTCGGGGGTTTTCCATTTCAACTCGTGCCGGATGGAGTCGCCGTGGAAGGGGATGCAGTCGTCCTTCGAGAAGCCGGGCAGCACGCGGTTGTGCCGGTCGAGGATCTCCGCCAGGACATACCCGTCCGCGCCCGTGCGAGCGTTGATGGTCACAACGGGCCGGCGGAACGGATCACGGCGGCTGATAAACCATCCTTCGGTGTCGCCCGCCCGCATCGAGCAGAAACCGTCCAGGCGCAGCGTCGCCAACCCAATGGCGGCAATGACGCGTGGGTCGTCGTGCAACCCGTCGCACCCGCCGAAGTAGAAATAGAGCTGGTCGTCCACCAGCACTGGCGCGCGCGCGGTGACAATCATGCCGGCGTCCCACTCGCCCTTGGCGCCGCGCGGAATGAACTGCCGGCGCCCGGGATCACGCGTCCAGTTGATCAGGTCCCAGCTCCAGGCCAGTTGGACGTCCATCGTGCGCGGGGAGTCTTCCTGGGCTTCGTAGAGCTTCTTGACCGAGTAGGCGCCGGACTTGAAGTAGCGTGCATTGTAAATCCACGGCAGGCCGACGTAGAGGCCCTGGTAGGGAAACACCGGCATGCCGTAGATCTGGGTGGCGTCCGGGTCGAGGTCATCGGCGACGAACAACGGGCCGTCGTAAGGCTTCGTCCACAGCAGACCGTCCGCCGACCAGGCGACTCCCACCGCCCGCCCCCGCCGGCTGCGGGTCTTCCAGGTTACGGTATAACGTTGTTGGTAAGGATCGTAGAAGAAGTTGACGACATCGGACGAGGTGAACAGCGGCGTCTTCTTCGTCTCGGGCACATAGCGCCAATGCAAGCCGTCGGGCGAATAGGCGACGCGAGCGTGCCCAGCGGTGCCGTCGAACCCATAGAGCGCGTAGCGCTTCTGGGGATCGGTGGCTTGCGGGCAACGGATGACGCTTGGATTGTGGCATTCGCCTCCGGTGACTCCGGGCTGGAAGGCCGAGACGCAAAGGTTGTTGGCCTTCGAGCCGTCGAACTCGATGATGCCCAGGTCCGGCTTCGTCCAGTGAATGCCGTCGCCCGACTCCGCGTAGCCGACGTGGTTGCCCTTGTTGAGGATCTGATACCACATCCGCAGCGTGCTGCCATCCCACGCAACGGTGCCATAGACGTACGGTCCGGTGATCGCAGCCCGCGCGCCGTCCCAGGGCTTGTCGCCCTTAAGGACCGGGTTGCCGGTGTGCTTTTCGGCGGCGTGAAAGACACGGCTCAAGCCCTGCTGCTGCTCGACCGTCCACGCATCGAGAAAGAGCCGGCGCCAGGGCCCCTGGGGCGGTCCCGCCAAAAGGGCCTCGAAGGGCGATGTGGCTGAATCCCCGGCTGGGGCTGCTTGTGCGAAGGCGCCACCGAGGCTCCAACCGGCGGCACCCACGACGGCGCCGGCGGTCAGGTGCAGAAAGTCGCGCCGGGAAAGGGCATTTGGGCTCATACACTGAGAGGGTGCATTGCTCTCTCAGGCGAAGCAATGCGATACACTTTGCCGACGCGAGCGGGAATCGAACAGTCACGTTACACGTTCCTCACCAAAGGCGTTGCCAACGAAGGGCGCCGGTGGTTAGGCTCGGAGCGATTATGACGCCTCCGCCGCACAAGGCCCGCCGCCGCAAGCAGGGCCGCAGCGCCGCCCAGCGGGAAATGGACCGCCGCCGGAGGGCCGAACCGGGCGGCCAAAAAGAGGCTGAATCCTATGGACACCGTATGGAAATCCTATGGACATCCTATGGACATCCTATGGAATTCCTATGGAACAATAAGCCACCAGTGCGCCCCCTTGGCACTATCCGTGCGCCTACGAGAAGCTTTCCAGGCGCCGGCTCAACTTGCGTGTATTGAGGAACAGCCGGGTCATTGGGCCCGGACGCGGTAAAACCGCCGAGGAGACTGGCTCCAATTCGGGTCGGCGAACGAGCACTGCCCCAGGTCGGGTGTGACGTTTGTCTGGACCGGCACCCAGGTCGCCAGATTGGTTGAGGCGTCAACCACGACGACCAGGCCGGGGCTGGAGCGAACGTTGAACCCGAAACAGTTGGTGCGGATGCCGAAGCCGCCGTCGTTGACAAGAATAGCTGGGAAGCGGCCTGGCAAAACGCTTTCAACGTACCAGGTTGAGGCGTTGGCAAGCCCGCCCAAGGCATAGCCTCGCGCGCGGAGCCCCGAATTACTCGGGACCGAGACGCCGGAGAACTCCCAGCCACCCGCGATCCGGGAGCCCGTCCCAAGACTAATCCACCCAATACCATCGGTGGAGGCTTTCGGAAGGGGGGTCGCTAGCGGTGAGCCGTCCGATGTTGTGGCGGTTCTGGCCATTGAGCACCCAGAACATGCCTGCCGCCAACACTTTGCCATCGGGCTGCAAGGCCAGCGATCCCACGTCCGCGTCTGTGCCGGGATTGAACGTTGCGTCCAGCGTGCCGTTGGAATTGACGCGGCCGATATACGCGCGCGTTCCGCCGGCCAAGGTATTGAGCCCTCCGCCGACCACAATCCGCCCATCCGTTTGACTTTGGATCAAAGCTGTCGGCGGTCTGTGCCTGTGCCCCGCCGGCGAAACTCAGCAAGACCAGCCAAAACCCCGGCCAGACGTTCTTGAGACGGATTCCACCTTCGCTGAATAGTTGCATAAGAGATTCCCTTTCTGACCACTGCCCCACCGGGATGAACCGGATGGGAGCTTGCTTTTTGCGCGTCCGCCCGCGCGGAGTGTTGCGCGAGTGAGGGAGAATTGGCTTCCGGACCCACCAAGCATAGGGGGACCCTATTCAATCGCAGCGGGAGCGTCAATAAGAAATGCTTGCCATCTTCGGTTGGCGTGCCGGCCAGATTGGGGCACGGAAAGCGCCGCCGGGCCGAGAGCCCGCCTGAGCAACCCCAGCGCATTCAATGTGCGAGTTCAGGTCCCCGAAAGACCTTTTTAGGCCGCGGCAGCGCCCCCAACTCGGCTGGGTGGAACACCTGCCTTCCAGTCATGATTTTGGGTTGACGCGAATACCGGCCCAAATACGCTGCCCAGGTGGTTGACAATGGTAACATAAACGCTACTGTGTGAACGGCTCTTTCGAGATTCGGGAATGTGTGGAGGGCGGGCGCTCGCCCTTCGCGGAGTGGTTCGAAGAACTGGACCCGGTGACAGCCGCGCGGGTGGACAGACACATCCGTCGGCTTGAAACGGGCAATTTTGGCGCGGCTAAGCCGCTACGCGAGGGAGTCTTTGAGCTGCGGTTGGATTTTGGGCCTGGCTACCGCATATATTACGGGCGCGAAGGCCGCACCATCATTATCCTGCTGGGTGGCGCCAGCAAGCGGCGGCAAGCCGCCGATATCACCGCAGCGGTGGAGCGCTGGAACCGATACAAAGAGACTCGATCATGATATGGCACTGACACGAGATTACAAAGAAACCGTTGCGGCGCGGATTAAGCGCGACAGCCGGTTTGCGCGGGCGCTCTATTCCGAAGCCATCAGCGCGATCCTGGACGGCGAAACTGCCGAGGGACTCTCCATGCTCCGCGATCTGGTTCACGCCGAAATCACATTCAAGGAACTGGCCCGGCAGACTGGCTTGGGGGAAAAGACTTTGCATCGGATGCTGAACCGCAACGGCAATCCCACGACGCGCAACCTGGGCCTGATCGTGAGGAGCATTGCCCAGGACTTGGGTATCCGGCCGCGCGTGGAAGTAGCTGTGAGCCGTTGAACCTCCGCCGCTCCGGACGCCATTCCCGTCCCAGCCATTTCGCGCGAAGACGAGCGACAACGAGCGATTCGCTGCCCTAAACGCGCGATACTCCGGGTGCCTGGATGCGAGGAAGCTAAAGCCCATAACGACCCGTGCTCAATTGCGCCGGGTCTGCGACGCCCGATATCTTACATGATGCGCTCGCGGCGTCGAGCGGAGCACGACGGTTACGCGTGCGCCTTAGTCTGAAACTCGGAACCATTTCGGTCTTACCTCTGTTTTGAGTGGCCACCGGGAGTCAAATACTGACCCAGGCCGGACGGTACCCGAGGAGCTGTAAAGATAGCCAGAATGCACGACGGGAAAGCCGCCGCCAGTGAGGAACTCGACCGTCAGTACCTCCGTTGGTATCCTTTTGCGCCAGGACGCTGTAGGCGAGGTTACGGTCCGACTCCGGCAGCGCCACGGACTTCCCTTCGGCCGAAACGGGAAGCGCTCCCGATTCCATTTTAGCAATGAGGGCTTCGTACCTGGGGAGACGCCGCTCGAATTGCGCCGCCCGTGCGGCTCTGGCAAGTGATGAAGTGCCAGCACAAGAGCCGAGGCATAGCAAAAGCGGTATCATGGCCCAGTAGCGCAAAGAATTCCACTGGCTCCCGAGACATGCGATGGCAAGCCCCAACAGCACCAACGCGAAGAACCATCCAACCAAAGCCAGCATGCTTGCGAACTGAAGCCCCGGTGTCTGCTGGACGGCGAAGCCCACGTCTGCACCGGAGCAGAGAGCGCAAAGGACAGCTACAACCGCCACATAGAGCAACAGTCCGATTCTCGGATTTCTCGGCGCTTTGCTTGCCATCGTAGTGCTTAACGCCCGAATTAAGCCGCGCCGAGAAACGGCGTCGGCGTGAATGAGTTGTCAGGCATGATTGGACTTTCCCCAGTTGCTGAGTCGTCCGGTAATCCCTCATCACCGCGTCATCAGCGCGAACACGCCCCAGCCCAGGTATTCACGCGTGTAAGCCGCGTAGCGCTCGGGTTCCGAGGTTAGCTTGGCTCGAACCTCTTTCGCGAACTCGTCGCCGGGATTGGCTTCAAGCCATCGGCGCATGGTGAGCCACTTGGCCGCCTCGTATCTGTCCCAGCTCTCCTGGTCGGCCAAAACCATTTCCACCACGTCGTAGCCGAGGTGGCCGAAAGACGCGAGAAGTTCTGGAAGCACGAGAAAGTCGGAGATTGAGCCGGCCAGACACCCCCGGGCAACATCTTCCGTCGGCGGTAACTGCCGCCAGTAGGGCTCGCCGATGAGGATGATCCCTCCGGGGCGGAGGCTTTGCGCCAGAAGCCCGATGGTGCCGGCAACTCCCCCACCGATCCACGTGGCGCCGAGACAGGCTGCCACACCGGCCTTCTCGTCCGAGACGAAGCCGGCCGCATCGCCATGGATGAACTTGACTTGATCGGCGACACCGAGTTCTTCCGCGCGGAGTTTCGCCTGCTCGGTGAACAACTGGCTCATGTCAATGCCGGTGCCGATGACTCCGTAATCGCGTGCCCAGGTGCACAGCATCTCCCCCGAACCGCTGCCGAGGTCGAGCACTCGGGTTGCCGTTTCCAGACGCAGCGCCGCGCCGAGCGTGGCAAGCTTTTCGGGTGTAAACGGGTTATGGATGCGGTGAGCACTTTCGGTGATGTTGAAGATTCGTGGGATGTCCATTGTGGAAAATTTCCTTAAGGGTGTGAATAGATTCGGTTACTGCCTAACAGGCAGGTGAGCGATGGCGGCGGGCAGCAGGCGTCCGAACTCGCGAACAGGCGCCGCCCGCCGCCACTCGCTCCATCGAAAACATAGCCGAGATCATCACTTGGGAGGCCAAATCTTCATCTTCGGGAACTCCAATGTGCCGCTCCAAATCGTTCGCGATTCCTCGAGGTCCTTGGCGACGTGATTGGTGGGGGGCGTGACTGTGAAGGTTCCTGACATGAAGTAAACGTTGGTGTCCGAGGGCTGAATAACCCAACCCTGCGCGTTCGGCGGGCACATCTGAATGTAGAGGCCATTCCCCACTCGGTAGCCATGACCATACATATTGGCTCGCAACCGAATGGTGGAATCATAGGGCAGGGTAACCCAGCAGGCACCAGCCCCACCTCCATTGGGGCCGCCCCCTATCTGTAGAGGTGGCCTGCCCCGCGTACCAACAACCTCGCAGTGCAGAGCCTGACCGGGATTAAAATAAACCTGCATGGGCGAGCCGGCGGCACTGGAAACATTCTGCAACTCCAGATAAACCTCTGTCTCAGGCCACGGACCGGCGTGTGCAGGCGAATGCTCTTGCGCGATTATCATCCGAGCCCGGAGTGTTTCACCGTAAAATGTCGCCACCGGCTTCGACCAGCCGCTCATCGCGATAATGTTCGTGTCCCCGCCTGCGACGCAGAACTGGTAAGAGGCGAGAAAGAGGAGCAGCGTGGTGCTTTTCATAGCGGAGGAACCTGGCTAACGCCATGACGAGGAGCGCGCCAGAGGTGCTCAACCTGCAACAGCAGTATAACCGAGCTTCTCATCATCGCCTCCGACGCCTGGTTTGGTGGCCTCGTCTCGGCGAAAACCCAATGCTCGAATCCTGGTAGTCTTCAACCTGCCAGAACCGCCGCCCGATTTGGTCAACCATGTCTTCTTGCCGTCCATCCGGAACGCTAAAGTGCGCACGGATCCTCCTCGGTGAACTTGCCGGGCAAATCACTCGCACGCTTTTGGGGTCGTCAGTGAGGGAGCGGGCAGCGGACTGCATTCCCGCGACGTGCTTCTCCTGCGGTGCAACCGATAGAGCAATTGTGACAGATACTTGCATCTGCTTACGGCGGACGCGCAGCTCCACGATGGATGCCCTTCCCTGACTTTCGAACTGGCCGCCGACGTGCCCGGCGGCGGTTCCGTTTAGCGGCTTGTTTGCGCCCCAACTTCACGTCCAGATAGACGAACTCCCGCTCCTTCGGAAATCTCCTGAAGCGGTTGAAATCACGGTTGGTGCACTCAAAATCCTGCTTATCCGTCTGGTTCCGACCGTTCCATGCCGTGTTGAGGTGGTGATACAGGTGCCCCATGGCAACCTCCAGCGACTCCTCAGTATAACGCGTGCTGCGCGCCAACTCCTCAACCGTGCGGTTGAGTTCTTCGGCGGCCTCGCGCAGATGAAACAAAACAACGCGGCGATTCATAGTGTGGGGGAACAGACCGGTTGGGGCACGCCGGACCAACGATGTCCGACTTCAAACAGAAAGGCTTGCCCGGCGCCGTTTGCAGCCGGAGGGTTGGATGCCGGGTCTCCCATCACTTAACCGCTCCGGGAATTGGATTTGCCCGCGTGAAGTAAGGCTCATAGCCCTGCTTGGCAGAACCCATCGGCGGGCCGTCGGCAGTATCCCGCGCGAAGATGACCGTACGCTTGGTCGCTGTGGCGTACCCGCTGCGGTAGCCAAGACCGAAGGCCGCCAACAGAGCTAAGGCTGCAGCCACGCTGAGATATACTTTTGCCTTCATATTACGTCAGGAGCTTGCCGGTCCGCATGGATGGACGCCGCTCCTTCTTGGTTCTGTATTCCGTACCGGCGCGCCTCAGCCACCCCGCGCCACCGATGCAAGACATGAACGAAAGGGCTCATCACGGGGTTGGCTGAAGGTGCTTGTTGGACATCCGCCTGGATTCCCTCCGCCGTAACCAAAGGTCCTTCACTCGACCCCACCAAGGCCGGCGCCATTGGTCCGCATACCATTCTTGCCATCCGGGCGAGTCCAACAAGACCTTCTTGCAGGCGGTATAAAACTGCGCGTTCACATGGGCAGCGAAACGCGTCTCCTCAAGGTGGCAAACGTGTTCGATTCGCGGGCGGGTGGCCGGGGTGGGCCGCACGCCAGCGTGAAAGAGAACGGCATGCGTAGCTTCGTGGACGAGCGTGGACGCCAACAGCCACGACAACTTCTCCTGGCCCTTCCACCTGTCGTTAAACTTGCCAAAGTCCAGGAGACACGCCGAAGGCCATCGGTGGTAACGGCCAATAGCTCCGGCCAGTTCCCTGTGGACAATGAACCCAAACTCTTTGCGGATGCGCCGATAACGCCTCGGGTCCTGGCGCGCTATGAGCTCAAGCGCCGCAGTGGTTTGCCTAATGAAATCTTGCTTCAGGTCCTTCCTCAGGCTGCACTCGACGATCCGTATGCCGTCATAACGCGCAACGGTCAGGTACCGCCAGAGCACCGTATCCAGTGGGCTCATCAGCCAACAGATGAAATCGCCCAGCATAGCCTCAGGATGTCTAGCGGTATTAGTTCACCGTGACCCGCCGTGGGAACACCAACCTCATGACACTCTTCATGATGAGAATATTACTCGCCAAGGCTCAAAGCAGGCAAGGACTATTTTCAATCAGTATGCTCGTGCCTGCGAGCATGAGGATGCCAATAGTAGGGGTCGGCGTCTGGTCGCTCTCGTTTCATCAGGTTATTGCCCGTAGAGGCGATAAAACCGGCTTGAATTTGTTGCCCCGGTATTGGTGAAAGTGACTTGGCCGCCGTTTCCTCCGTTAGTCTGCAAGGGCGTCCAGTTTGGGTCTGTCAAAGCCGTTTTATATTCCAAGACATAATTAGAGCCAGCCACGGTGGACGCTGATACTTGAAAGGTTGTTCCCGTCAGTTGCGGGCTGCTAAGCCGGGGCGGCTCAACAAACGGATACGTTTTGAACGTTTGCTGCCAATCCGCAGCATCCGTTAGGATATCCCCACCGTAGTCTGCGGCCACCACCTCGTAGGCGTAGTAGGACCGGTTAGTCCCGGATTCTGCCGGCGTGAACGTCGCACTGAAAACTCGGCTGCTTGCGCTTGCGACGGTCTGCGTGGGCCAGTTCAATTCAAAATCATAGGTGCCGGATCGGCTGCGATCTATGGCCAGGTGCGGGCGGCAATCCCACACGAACGAGCTCGGATTGTGAATGGTGACCTCGGCTCGCAGTTGCGACCCTGAGGGAACCGGTTGGCCCGATGAAAGGGGCGCGCCCGTCGAATCCATTTTGAGGACCACACTCGCGTAAGGGGAGTATCGCCGCACCGTCAGGGATACATCATTGTAGCCCGTACTTGCGTATTGGTTACCCCAAAACTCGTACCCCCAAAAGCTTTTCTGGTAGTAGCAGCTCACTCGGTACGAGTAGTACGGTAAGACTGGAAAAAATGTGGTAGGATTAGCCCCAGAGCTCGCGGGCCGGTGAGCCGGAATTAACTCGATGTATGTCCCGGCAGCGGGCGCCTTGCTGGAATCGAAGTCCAACAATGTCACCGTTATCCTCTGTGCCGGGAGTTGGGAGGGGAAGGTGCACAAGACAAACCCCAGGAAACCGGAAACGACTGACATTCTCGCGTTCATGATTGCTCCACAATCCACCGCCCCCAACTCCTTGTACAGCGGCTGAGAACAATTTACCTTCCGCGCGCCCGCGCGTACTCAGCGCTCTGCCAGCGAGGGGGATCGGTGTTCGGTCTCGCCAAGCATGGCGGGATATTGAGTGGGCGGGCACGGGATGTCAAGAGGCAAAGCAGGGCCGAAAGGTGGGGCACTTTTGGGGCCGGCCTGCGCTAGGTTTGGCCAAGCAGGCGGGCTGCCTGGGAACTGGCGGGCCGCAGTCCTGGCACTCTCCTTCTGCGTATGTCTTAGAGCCTGTTTGAAAATGCATTTAGGGTCTGCCAAGACGAGCCAGCATGAGGCGAATCATGGAGAGGTAGACCATCGTCTCGCCCGTGGTGGCTTGCCGTTCGTAGTCTCGACTGAGTCGACGATACCGGCCCAGCCAACCGAAGGTCCGCTCCACGACCCAGCGTCGCGGCAATACCTTGAAGGTATGAAGTTCGGAGCGTTTGACGATTTCGACCGTGCAGCGCCATAGCCTGCGCGCGCACTCCAGCAGCCTCCCGGCGTAGCCACCGTCGGCCCAGATATGTTTGACGCGTCGGCAAGTCTTCTGGCCGAAAAAGGCAGCCAGCAGTTGTTTGGCCCCATCCCGGTCTTGAATGTTCGCTGGCAAGACCATCACGAGGAGAACCAAACCGATCGTGTCGACCAGGAGGTGGCGTTTGCGTCCGTTGATCTTCTTGCCCGCATCGTAACCCCGCTCGTCGCTGGTCTCGGTACTCTTGACGCTCTGGCTGTCGATAATGGCAGCGCTGGGCTGAGGCTTTCTTCCCTCGGCCGCGCGGAGATGTTCTCGCAGATGGGTGTGAATCTGCTTCCACAAGCCATTCCGTTTCCAGCAGCGGAAATAGTGATAGACCGTGCGCCATGGAGCGAAGTCTTTGGGCAGATTCCGCCACTGGCAGCCGGTCTTGACCAGGTAGAACATCGCGTTGAGCAACTCCCGAAAAGGATGCTTGCGGCGGCGGCCCTTCTTGCTGGGCTTGGGGAAACAATAGTCGATAAGTTGCCATTCGGCGTCGCTAAGATCAGATGTGTATCGCACCGCAAGCGTATAGCTGATTGCTGTACCAGGTACAAGTTAACGTTAACGTAATGGGTGGAGTATTTTCAAACAGGCTCTTAAAACTCCATGAGCGCTCCGGTTGGCGGCGCCCGCGGTCGGGCTTACGGAACTCTTAGGCGGAAAAACTGGTTGCCCGCCCCGATCGGAACCCAGGCCGAGTTTCCTGAGCTCGAGATAATCTCCCACTGCGAACCCGCATCGAGCGCGGGAGAGCCCTCCAAAATCGTAACTACTCAGGTCTAGAATAGACCGGATACTTCCTCGTCGGATTTGTGGGGGCAAGATTTCTTCATTTTGTACGGGACTCCAAAAAATCCTCTTGGTAGTCTGACCGCGTGCCGGATGTTGATATTGTTCAAGGTCGCCAAATCAGCGGCGTCGAGATCGCCGAGATAAAGGCATTGATCGAGGCTAACCCGCGGTGGAGCCGTCGGCGCCTCTCAGAAGTTCTAGCCCAGAAATGGCAGTGGTATTCGGCTTCGGGCCAGCTCAAAGATATGGCCGCTCGGACGCTGATGCTCAAGCTCCACCGGCGCCAACTCATCGCGCTGCCGGAACGCCGGCGGACGCCCGCTCGCCGAGGTCCATTGCTGAGCCCTGAATTGTTCGATGCGGTGGTTCCTGAACCGATCGTGACCGACTTGTCCTGGCTGCTGCCCTTGCAGGTCCAAGTGGTCGGCCCTAACC
>CAVXLO010000033.1:0-66664 GCA_963762555.1 uncultured Verrucomicrobiae bacterium | reverse complement strand
CGTGGGACTGATTCTCGCCAGGGCTGCGTCCGATTTTGTAAGGAGCCTGCCCCCTTCAAATGCAAACTCGAAGCTCACCAGGCCAGTGCCCTCGTTTCTCAACCAGATGCTGCTGCTGTGCGCTTCCAACTGTTCAGTGATGGTCCGCAGCACGTGCTCCACCAGCCGGTCGGGGACGGATTCCTTAGCCAGCGCGTCCAAAGTGCGGGTGAGGGCCTCTGTTTGTCCGCGGGCCAATTGCGCCGAGGCCCGAAGAGCCTCCGCGGCCTCCTTGCGTTCGGTAATATCCCTCAGGATGACCGTGAACACCATGTCTTGACCGACTTGCAGCTTGGAGATGGAGGCTTCGGCGGGAAATTCGCGTCCATCCTTTCGTCGGCCAAACACTTCGCGCCGTTGGGCCATGGTGCGCGAAACGTCCGGCGACCGGGCAAACTCCTCGACGTGCCCCCGGTGCGCCTGAGCGAACCTCTGCGGCAGCAGAACGTCGAGTGGTTTGCCGATGACCTCACTGGCGGAATATCCGAAGACCTTCTCGGCACCCTGATTAAACAGCAGGATGCGCTGGCTGGAGTCAACGGAGATAATCGCGTCTTCGGCGATTCTCAGGATGCCTTCGAAGCGGGATTCGCTCCGGCGCAGGGCCTGTTCCGCGCGTTCGCGCTCGACGGCGACCGCTGCCAGGTGAGTCATTTGCTCGATCAGATTCCGCTGCTCCGGCGTGGGAATGCCGGATTTGCGCGAATACAGCGCGAACGTTCCCATGACTTCGTGGGTGGTGGAGAAAATGGGCGTGGACCAGCAGGCCCGGAGCCCATGCTCCAGAGCCAGATGGCGGTACTGGTCCCACAGCGGGTCGGTAGCGATATCGGAAACGATTACCGGTTCTCTCCGGTAAGCGGCAGTTCCGCAAGAACCCGCGCGAGGCCCAATCAGCCCGCCGTCAATGGCCTCAGTGTAGCGCGGCGGCAGGCCAGGCGCGGCCCCATGTCGCAGAGTCTTGCCGTCGGGGCTGACCAGGAGGATGGAAACCAGCGCATCGCCGGACATCTCCTCGCCAAATCGGCAGAGCGCCTCCAGTATGGGCGGGAGAGCGACACCTCGGGCGATCATCTCCAAAAGCCGTTTCTCACCCGCCACCAGGGCCTCCGCCCGTTTCCGCTCCGTCACGTCCATCACCGCGCCAACGAACTCAACCTCCCCGGAACCATTCCTGGCCGGATGGGCCAGGACATGGAGATGCTTGACCGAGCCGTCCGGGAGCAGCAGCCGGTGTTCAAAGTCCAGACTTGTTGCTTTGCGGGATGCGGCATCCATCATCTGCCGGACCAGCGCCAGGTCGTCGGGATGAACCCGATTCAGCACCAGCTCCAGCGTCGGCGCTACGCAGGACTCGTATCCGAGGATGCAAACCGTTTCGGCGGACCACACCAGTTTCCCGGTAGCCACGTTCCAGCCGAAACTCCCGGTGTGGCTCAGCTTCTGGGCTTCCGCCAGATAGGCCTCGCTGCGCCGTAGAGCGTCGAGAATTGCGGGAAAGGAACCCCCACCCGCGATCATCTCCAGCACCCGCTTCTCTCCGGCCAGCGCCTTCTCCGTCCAGGGGCGGTCGGGTGGAGCAGGGTCCCCGCGCACCAGTTCGAGCCGCGGGGGCTCAACGGTGACAACGCCACCTTCGCTTTCCAGCTTCCTGGCGTTCATACGACATCAACTATGAACGGCGGTTGAAACATAACCCCGGATAACAGGAACCATAACATACCTTTTCGCCTCCGGCGAACGCCGAACATCGTCGGACGATCAAGTAAAGCCTCTCTCATCACCCGCGGCGGTGCCCACGGGCGGATTCAGCTTGCGGCTGACCTGAAAGGTCCCAAGGCACGCTTGCGCCCGCCCCGGGTCATTCAGACAGAGGGCGCCTTCTCGGATTTTGGGCACGGGTTCCCCTTCGAGGCGCAGGGGAAAGCGCTCGTTCAACGAACGGGCGTAGCCGGCGAAATCCGCAAAGCCCTCCGCGCGCGCCTGCGCCCGGCTGACGAGGCGGAACAGGCCGCAGCTCCCCGGACACGTTTGTTTCATCAGCTCCAGGGTCAGGCGGCCCATGGTGTAGCGGGGATTGATTTCCACGACGGGCTTAAGCCGGCAACCGCCCTGGGGCGTGTGATACACGAAGGCGTCGATGCCGACCGGCCCGACAAAGCCGACGCTTTGCAGCTCAGCTTCGAGCAGTGAAAAGATGTCGCCATAGAGGCGTTGGAGGCGGCCCGAAATGTCCGCCGGCTCGCGGAACAGCGTGGCCACCGCCGCAGGAATGCGGCGGTCGTAGTTGGCCGCCGCCCAGTTGGCATGGAACTGTCCCTTGGGGTCGTTGATCAGGCCGGTGTAGCCGCAGAGCTTCAGGCTGCGCGGCCCCATCTCCAACTGGACGGAGAAATCCAAGCCACGCTCCAGCCAGGGTTCGATGACCACCTGGCGGCCATCCTGCAGGGCATGGGCCAGCCAGCGCCGCTGGGCCGCCAACACCTCCGGTTCCCACAACCGAATCGCGTTGTGGCCCGCCAAACCGTGGGCTTCCTTGGCCACGACCCGGTGATGACCGCGCCGGCGAATCGCGGCAATGGCTTCGAGAGCGCCTTCGAGTGTGTCCACCGCCACGCCCGCCTCATCCTCGGCGCAAAGCCAGGGTTCGGCCCAGGCCCGCGCCAGGAGGCTCCGCCTTGTCGCTTCAGGGGGATGGGCCTCGTTGCCTCGGCGGCTACGAGCTAACACTGTTCTAAGGAAGTTAGCGCTCCAGGCCTTGGAATAAAGCCGGGCCATGCGTTCGTTGAAACGCTGGCTCGCCATGCGCTCTTCGCCGGTCACCCTGGCAAAAAGCGGTTCGAGCAGTTCCATACTGTCCGGCCCCCAGGCCCAGGGCCGCAAACTGCCGATCTTTCGCTCACAGAAACCGCCGGCCGGATCAATGCGGCCCTCTCTTAGTTCGACAAACTCCGGCAGTGGGAAGCCCGCTTGCTTGACGGCGCTCAAGAACTCAACCGACGGCCGTTTCGCCAGCAGCACGATGTCATCCGACCGGCAGAGGAACTGCGGCAGGTTGGTCAGGTCGCTGGCGAGCATCGTCTGGTGCTTCACCGGAGTGAAACTCTTGCCGTGAGCGATGTGCCCCTCGGCGAAAGGATTGAACACAAAGACACTGGGGGTGCGGCCTTTGGACTGTGAATAGACGTTCAGCTCGGCGATGAACGCCGGGTCCAGCCCGGCCGCGCGCCGACCCTCGACGTTGAGCGTCAGTCCTTTGGCCCGCTGGGGGGAGAGGGGGAACTTCAATTGCCGGCAGAACGCCTCCCAGTCGCTCTGGTCGGGATTCTTCCAGCGGCGGAACCATTTCAAGCCATAGGCGACGTGCCCGATTTCATCGCGGTAGATGCGGTCGAGCAAGCCGGATGTGTCACTGTCGCCTACCGCTTGAAACCCGCGCGCGAAGTAACGGCAGAAGTCGAGGTTCGCCTGTTCGAATGTCAAACACAGCCCGGCGACGTAATCCAGCGGACTCTCCATCGGGGCCACGGAGCGCCAGAAATAGCCACTGACGGGAAGCTCGCCGAACTCAATCCCGCATTGCCGCATGCGCTGTACGTAGAGGCGGGCATGAAGCTGCTCGTCCTTGAGGGTCTGCCAAACGCCACGGCGAAAGGCGGCAGGCGCGTCCGGGAAGCGCAGAAGCGCCAGCGCCATCAACTCGGTGGCGAGCAGCTCGTGGTTGGCGAAGAAGTGCAGCAGGCGTCCGCGTTCCTGCTCCCGATCGAGCCGATGCACACCCGGAAAGTCCGCCTTGCCCGCGCCTTGCGGTTTGAAGCGCAACTCGGCCGGCCGGCCGGGAGCCTGGGGCGTGAGCAGCGGGGCCCCGGGGCGGTCATCGGTGACGACCGCCGGCGACTGGAGCTTCTCGTCCAGGGTCGTCGCGAACAAGACCTGTTCGGCAAAATCACGCAGTTCCATTGCTGGCTACACAAGCTACCAATTGGCGGGTAACGATGTCCTCGAACACTTTGGTGTCACAAACGCCAAGACAAGGAATCCTGGTTTCATGGGCCTATCTTCTTCAACTTCTGGCTGAGGGTCAATCCAACCGGACGCCAACTCATGCGCGGACGTCGCGGAGGAGACGGGAATTTCGACAGGCAGTTGTATCCTCCTGGGCCGGGAAGAAAGGATTGCGCCGAAACTGGCATTCCCGACAAGATGGGCGAATCTATCAGCATGAGCACCGCTACGTTAACCAGTTCCAACGCGCCGTCTGCCCAGGTAGCCGGCGCCGCCCAAGCCGCGCCTCCTGTGCCGCGGCCCACGAAGGGCGTGTTCAAGCTGATCGGCGAGGTGCTCCACGACGGCGGGCCGGGGTACCTGCAGTTCGCCATCACCAACATCTGCAACGCCAAGTGCGACTTCTGCGGCTTTGCAGTGGACCGGTTCGATCCCAAGCAGCGCCGGAGCGTCACGCTTGCAGGAGGCGCGGGACGTGATCGACATCTGCCCTGCGGAACCACATCGGCTACCTGCTGTTCGTCGGCGGGGAACCGCTGGTGCACAAGGACCTGCGGGCGATGACGCGTTACGCGGCTGAGCGCGGGCATTCATCCCGATGATCTGCACCAACGGCTCGCTCTGGACGGAGCAGAACATGCGGGAGCTGGCCGCGGACGGGCTGTGCAGCGTGATCATGTCCATTGACGCGCACGACGTGGCGAAGCACGAGAAGAACCGCGGGCTGCCGGATGTGTGCCGCAAGATCAAACGGGCGAACGAAGTGTTCCACGAGCTGGGCGTGCAAACCACTGCGAGCGTCACGGCCAGCAAGCTGATTGAGGATTACGACAAGCTGCCGGCGTTCCTCACCGAACTGGGCTTCAAGAGCTGCACCTTCAGCTACCCGCTCAGCAGCCTGGCTTCGAGCTACCTGAGCTTCAGCGATTCCAGCCTGGTCAGCTACAAGACCGAGGAGTTGATCCAGGTGTTCGAGCGCATCAAACGGATGAAGACAGCGCAGCGGCTTCCCGGTGGTCAATCCGGCCGAGTCGCTGACCGAGATGCAGCGGCACTTGCGGCGGGAGCCGGAAAGGTTCGGCTGCCTGGGCGGTCATAAGTACTTCTACCTGGATTGGAACCTGAACCTCTACCGGTGCCACTTCTGGGAGACACCCATGTGCAACATTTACGACTTTGACCAGCTCGAAGCTCATTCGCGACGGCTGCACGCGGTGCATGATTGATTGTTACCGCGACCCGAGCGTGCTCCAGTTCGTCGCGATCAGCGCCAGCGACGCCTGGAACAACTTGCGCCGGGGCAAGCTCATCGCCGCGGCGAAGAACGTCTTTGACTCCCGGAACCTGACGTCGCTGAAGGCCGTGTGGGAAGAGCGCAAATGGATTGGCGGAGTTTAGGCTGACTTCGGGCTTGTCATTCAGGCGGGGGGTGGTATTTTGGCCGGCCTTTTATGAAAGAGAAAATACATCCGAAGTATGGGGATGCGGAGATTCGTTGCGCGTGCGGCAACGTGATCAAGACGCGTTCCACCAAGCCGGTCATCATCCTGGGTATTTGCAACGCGTGCCATCCCTTCTACACCGGCCAGCAGAAGTTCGTGGATACGGCTGGGCGCGTGGATAAGTTCCAGCAGCGCATGGCCAAGACGCAGGCCGCCCAGGCGGCCGCAGCCAGCCGCAAGAAGAAGCGCTAACGGCTCCCGCCTTTGTCCGCCCGCAGGATCTGTGTCTTTGCGGGCGGATTTGTTTTAGGTCATGGACTTGCGTCCCCACATCGAGAAGTTCTCCCGCCGGCTGGCGGAGGTCGAAGCCGCCTTGAGCGATCCCAAGGCGTTCGACAATCCGCAGCGCGCGCAGGAGCTGGGCAAGGAGTACGCCCGGCTCAAAGAACTCGTGGGGCACGGCCAGGCTTACCTCAAGGTGGTGGCGGACCTGGCCGAGAACCGCGCGCTGCTGCAAGCCGAACCGGCGGAATCCGAACTGGCCCAAATGGCGAAGGAGGAAATCGCGCGACTCGAGGCGGAGGAGCAGCGCCTGGCACTCGAGCTTCAGCGGGGCCTTGTGCCGCCTGACCCGGCGGACTCACGCAACACGATTGTCGAAATCCGCGCCGGGGCCGGGGGGCAGGAGTCGGCCTTGTTCGCGGCGGACCTCTACCGGATGTACACTCGCTATGCGGAAGCGCGCGGGTGGAAGTTCGAGAACCTGGATTCCAGCCCATCGGACCTCGGGGGCTACAAGGAGATCATCTTCCAAATCAATGGCACGGACGTCTATAAGCGCCTCAAGTATGAGAGCGGGGTGCACCGGGTCCAGCGCGTGCCGGCTACCGAGGCGCAGGGGCGAATTCATACCAGCACCTGCACGGTGGCGGTGCTCCCGGAGGCCGAGGAAGTGGATGTCGAGATCAAGCCGGAGGATTTGGAGATCACGGTATGCCGAGCCTCGGGCCCTGGCGGCCAGGGGGTCAACACGACCGACTCCGCCGTCCAGATTCTCCACAAGCCCACACGGCTGATTGTGCGTTGCGCCGACCAGCGCTCGCAGCAGAAGAACAAGGCGCGGGCCCTGACGGTGCTGCGGTCGCGCCTGCTCGAACGGAAGGTCGAGGAGGAGAACAAGAAATACGCCGACCAGCGCAAAGAGCAGGTCGGCACCGGCGAACGCAACGAGCGCATCCGCACCTATAATTTCCCGCAGAACCGGCTCACCGACCATCGCATCGGCCTGACGCTGCATAGCCTGCCGTTCCTGATGGAGGGGGCTATTGATCCGGTGATCGAGCCGCTGATGATGCACGATTTGGAGGAGAAGTTGGCGGCCCTCAAGGGTTGAGGCGTGATGCGTGATGCGTGATGCGTGAAGTGGACTTTGGCTATGCTTGAGGAGAAGAATAATCATCAACCGCCCCATCCCCGGGGCATCATCTTTGACTGTGACGGCACGCTGGCGGACTCGATGCCGCTGCATTGGCGGGCGTGGCAGGTGATCTCCTTGCGGCACGGGTTCTCGTTGTCCGAGGAGCGCTTCTATTCGCTCGGGGGCGTGCCGGCACGGGACATTCTGAAGATGCTGAGCGCGGAGCAGGGCCTTGTGCTCGATTCAGCTGACGGTGGGACGGGAAAAGGAAGAGGAGTATCTTTTGCTCATCGCCGAGGTGGAGCCAATCAACACGGTGGTCGAGGTCGCCCGTGAGAACTATGGCAAGATTCCCCTGGCGGTAGCCTCGGGCGGGACAAGGCAGATCATCGGGCAAGTGCTGGATCACTTGGGCATCCGGTCACTTGTTCCAGGCGATTGTTACCAGCGAAGACGTGGTGCGCCAAAAGCCCGCGCCGGACATCTTCCTGGAAGCCGCCCGCCGCATAGGCGTGCCCCCACAGTTCTGCCGCGCCTACGAGGACACGGACCTGGGAATGCGGGCGATCCGGGCCGCGGGCATGGAGGCCGTGGATGTGAGGGAGATGCTGGTGAAACGTGATGCGTGATGCGTGATGCGTGAAACGTGAAACACGGGCTGGATGCCATGTCCCTTCACGCATCACGCATCACGCATCACGCCTTCTCCTCCGGCCGCTTCCACACGTAGCGGAACATGAGGACTCGGAGCGCGGCGGTGAGAGGGATCGCCAAAATGCCGCCTAGCAGACCGCCGAGCAGGGTTGTGCCGGCCATGACCGCGATGATGATTGCCAGGGGATGCAGCCCCACACGTCCGCCCATAATCTTAGGTGAGATGTACAACCCCTCCAGCGTCTGGACGAACCCGAATACGGCCAGGACCAGCAGCGGGTGCAGCCAGTCGCCGAATTGGACGAAGGCGATTACCAGCGCGGTGATGCAGGTCACGATGGCCCCCAGGTAGGGAATCATCGTCAGCAGGATGGCCATCGCGCCAATCAGGACCGCGTAAGGCAGGCCGATGATCAGAAAGCCCGCGCCGTAGAGCACGCCATCGCAAATGGCCACAAGCACCTGGCCCCGGAAGAAGCTGATCAGGTAGTTGTTGATGGCATTAAGGACGAATACCAGTTCGTCCTTGAAGCCGGAGTCGGTTACGGGCAGATAGTTCGTCCAGCGGGAGGAGATGCCACGCTTCTCCAACAGGAAATAAAAGGCATAAACGGGAACCAGTGCCACCCCGGCCAGCACTCCGAACCACGAGGCCACGCGCCCAACCTGCCCGAAGAGCCAAGACCCGATTTTAGGCAGCGCCTGCGTCAGCCAGTTGGTGGCCGCCTGCAGGCTTTGCTTGTCGAGGGCGCCGCTGAGCACCGAGGGGGCGTTCGTGCTCTCGCCCGTGGCCGGAACGGGAGCGTTCGTGGAGAAGACCGTTGCGCTCCCATTCGTCGCCGTGGCGGCGCTTGGCGTGCTGCGCGCGCCGGAATCTCGCTCCAGCAACCGCTTCACCAGATCGGGGGGGTGCGTGAGCCAATAGTCCATGCGCTGCTCAGCCCGTGCCACGTAAGCCGGGATGCGAGCGGCGAGTTGGCGGGTCTCGTTGACCAACTGCGGGACGACGCTGCCAAACAGCGCGACTACAATCACCACGGCGAGAGCAAATACGCCGAGGATGGCTCGTGGCCGCGACGCGCCTTTGCGCTCGATGAAGTCCACCACCGGATCG
The DNA here is from genome assembly GCA_963762555.1 of uncultured Verrucomicrobiae bacterium. Taxonomy (GTDB): domain Bacteria; phylum Verrucomicrobiota; class Verrucomicrobiia; order Limisphaerales; family UBA8199; genus PALSA-1440. The sequence continues at coordinate 57,993 of CAVXLO010000033.1, read as the reverse complement.
AGCAGGTAGGCAATCACCCCCGCCACCGCCAAAGGCCACAGCACCGGCGAGAGCACCCGCAGCACCTGGCCCAGCCCCCAGATGAGCCCCACAACCAGCGCCACCAGCACAGCCACCGCCAGCCCCGTCAACGCCAGCCAGATGACGCGCGCCTGTCGCTCGGTGGGGGGCGGGAAGCTCATGCCATCTCAGCCTTGCCCCAGCCTCTTTGACTTGTCGCTCGCCGCGCGGACCGCGCTGATGAGGGTGCCCCGCAGCCTGCCTTTCTCCAGCTCGTGCAGGCCCTCGATGGTCGTGCCGCCCGGGCTGGTCACCATGTCCTTGAGCGCGCCGGGATGCAGGCCGGTTTCCAGCACCATCTTCGCAGCGCCCAGAACGGTCTGGGCGGCAAGCCTGGTCGCGATGTCGCGCGGCAGGCCGGCGGCAACGCCACCGTCGCTGAGGCCCTCGATAAAGAGATACACATAAGCCGGTCCGCTGCCGCTCAGGCCGGTGACGGCGTCCAGCAGGGCTTCCTTGACCTGAAAGGCCACGCCCACGGAGGAAAAGAGCTTCTGGGCCAAGGCGCCATCCTCGGGCAACGCCGATTTGCCCAGGGCGAAACCGGTGGCGGATGCCCCCACGAGCGCCGGCGTATTCGGCATCACCCGAATCAGGCGCGCGCCCGCGCCCAGGCCGGCCTCCAGCCTGGCCAGCGGTACTCCCGCCGCGATGGACAGGAGGCAGTGCTTGCCGGTGAACTGTTCGCGAATATCCGCCAGCACGCCCCCAACCTGGTCGGGCTTTACCGCCAGCACCAGCACATTGGCGAACTTCACCACCTCGGAGTTGGAGGCCGTGGTCGGGGCGCCGGTTTCCTTGGCGAACGAAGCTCGGGCCGATTCGCTCGGATCGCTGGCGATGATCCCGCCAGACGTGGCCAATCCGGTCCGAACCAGACCCTTGGCCAAAGCCGTGGCCATTTTACCTGCCCCAAGAAAACCTATGGTGAGTTGCGCCGACATGCCCGGCTTTGTAACACGCCGCCGCCCGGAGCGGAAGCCAAAACCTGACCCAACCGCTCCAGGTCCCGCCCGCGCCGCCGCAGCGTCACCGTCACCTCACCGTCACCTCGCCGTAGCACCTCTAACCTGAGGTTAGAGGTGCTACGGCGAGGTGACGGTGAGGTGACGGTGGGGTGATGGAGGGGGGCGGAGGAAACGCTCAGGGCAGGAAAGGGGTGGCGTTGGCGCTCGCTGGAGGAGGGCGGTTGGCGTTATTGGAAGCGGATTCCGTATTTGTACGGATTGACCGCCGTTGTCATACCCTCCCTGCGAGATTGGGGGCGCATACTAAATGTTTGCCTATGAATAATACACAAATGGAACTGAGCTTCACTACCCCGCATGTGTGCCCGTCGCGGCACGCCAACCGCCGGCCGTCCCCGCGCGATCCGCGCTGGTGGTTCCAGCGGATGCGTCAGATCGTGGACCGGGCACTGGACTGGCAACCGGCGCCGCAGCCACCGGCGGAACAGATCGTGTTTGCCCAGTGGAGTCATTGACAGTCCGGCCTGGACGATTCATCCTCCTCCAGGTCCGATAACCGCCAGCGCACCGGGTTGGGGAACAGCCTGATGGGTTTCCGGCATCTTATCGGCGCTTGAGAGACCAACACAACCTTATGAGCAAAGCACTGGCGATTAACGGTGGCCCGAAGGCCGTCACCAATAAACTGCAGGGCTGGCCGCAATTCGACGAGGCCGCGATCAAAGCGGTGGAAGCCGTTCTCCGGTCCGGCAAGGTCAATTACTGGACCGGCAAGCAGGGCATGGAGTTCGAGAAGCGCTTTGCCGAATGGCAGGGCAGCCGCTACGCCATCAGCGTCGCTACCGGCACAGCGGCGCTCCACGTCGCCTTGACCTCACTGGGCCTTGGGCCCGGCGATGAGGTGATCGTGCCGAGCTACACGTTCATCGCCAGCAGCTTCTCAATCGTTCAGGCCGGCGCCATCCCCCGATTCGCGGATGTGAACCTGGACGACCATTGCATCAGCATCGAGTCGGCGGAGCGGCTGGTGACCGCGCGCACCAAGGCGATCATGCCCGTCCACCTTTACGGCAATGTGTGCGACATGGACCAGGTCACAGCGTTCGCCCAGCGGCACAACCTCTACGTCATTGAAGACAACGCCGAAGCGTTCGGCGGCACCTATAAGGGCAAGAAGACGGGCACGCTAAGCCGCATTGCCGGCTGCAGCTTCTGCCAGAACAAGACCTTCACCACCGGCGGGGAGGGCGGCATGATCACGACCGACGACGAGGAGTTGGCCTGGACGGCGCGCAGTTTCCGGGATCACGGCTACGACGTGAAGCAGCGGCTGAGCCTGCTCGAACTCGAACAGAAGCTGCCCTACATCCATAACATGGTGGGCTGGAACTATCGCATGACGGAGATGCAATCCGCCATCGGGCTGGCTGAACTGGCGCGGATGGATACGTGGAACATGCCGCGCCGGCGGCGCAACGCGCAAATCCTGATCAACGCGCTGAAGACCTCCAACCGGATCAAGTACTTCCCGATAGACACGCCGGAGCGGCAGAACGGCTGGTATGTGATGGCCTTCTCGCTGGATGTCGAGAGCATGAAGTGCGACATCAAGCAGTTTGTCACCGCCGTCACCGCCGAAGGCGCGCCCGTCTGGAAGGTGTTCTGGCCGCAATGCCACACGGAACGCGCCTTTCAGGAGCACCACGCCTTTGGCCGCAGCGGCTTCCCCTTCAAATCCAAGGAATATGCCGACCCGGCCAGCGTGGACTATCGAAAGGTGGATGTGCCCAATGCCCGCTGGCATGAGGCCCACACCTTCACCTGTTTCGCCTTCCCGACCTACACCGAGTCCGACATGGAGCAGATTGCCGACGCAATCCTCAAAGTCATCAAGGCGTACGAGAAGTAATGGCATGGTGGAGCAATGGAATGCTGGAGTGCTGGAGTGATGCAGTGTGAACTACACCGTCCGACGCACGGGCACGCCGCCGCAACTCGACGCTAAGTGGTCAGACCCGGCCTGGGAGCAGGCCGAGACGCTGGAGATTCAACACTTCCGCCCGGAAAGCAGCAATCACCGCCCGCGAACCTCGGCGCGGCTGCTTTATGACGCCGAGGGAATCCACGGGCTCTTCCGAGTAGAGGATCGCTATGTGCGTTGCTTGCGGACGCAGTATGAGGATGAGGTCTGGAAAGACAGTTGCGTGGAGTTCTTCGCCGAGCCAAAGCCTGGCCGGGGCTACTTCAACTTCGAGTTCAACTGTGGCGGTGCCTTCCTGTCCTCCCACATTACGGACCCGGAGCGGGCTCCCGGAGGGTTCAAGGCGTTCACCAAAGTGCCGGCGTGCCTGGGGCAGATGATTCAACTCCGTTCAACCCTGCCGCAACGCATCGAGCCGGAGATTACGGAACCGATAGTCTGGGGGTTAAGGTTCTTCATCCCCTTCGCCCTGTTCGAGCATTACGTCGGGCCGCTGGGCACGATGAGCGGCCAGGGGTGGCGTGGCAACTTCTTCAAGTGCGCCGAAGAGAATTCGCACCCACACTGGGCCGCCTGGTCGCCGGTGGACGAGTTCAACTTTCACCGGCCCGGCTGCTTTGGAACAATTCAGTTCGATTGATTTCGCCCCTGTCGGAGCCAAGCCGGCACGGGGCCGGCGCCGTTACTTGGCTGCGGCCGCGGCTGGGCGCTGGGCCAGCATCCACGTGAAGACCAACTTGACCTCGTCGCCGGTCTTGATGTGGCCCAACAGGAGGTTGATGTCCACTGGTTCCACTTTGTAGTCGGTCATCTTGACGGCGGTGGTGCCGGTGACCTGCAGCTTCTTGTCAGGCAGGGGGAGTATATTTACCACCATCGAGGTCTTGTTGGTCACTCCGGCGATAGTCAGGTCGCCCTTGGCCTCGCAGACATAAGGCGCATCTTTGGTCTTGGGCGCCTCTTTCAGCGTGAGTTCGTCCAGGCGATAGGAAATCCGCTTATACTGGGGCTCCTTGAGGTGCTCGCACATGATCTCGTCCATGTGGTCGCTGTAGTGGCTGCCGTCCGGCTCGACGCTCTTTAGCGAGCGCACCATGATGAAGAGGTTGGCCTTGGCGTCCATTTTACCCGGCGCCACTGTTTGGCCCGGTTCAGTCGGGAAGTTCGGCCCGACCTCCATCATGCCCGCGATGAAGGGGCTTTCGATCTGCCAGGAGGTGTGGATGATGTTCGCTGTGCCTTCGATGCGCATCTTGCTGCCTGCCCTGGCAGCATAGACGGTCATTTGGTCGGCGGCTGGCGACGCTCCGGTTGATTGAGCGAGCATCTGGGAGGATGTCTCGCCCGCATCGCCAGAATCGAGGGCGAGGGGATGCTCCTCGATTGGTGGGGCAGCCGCTCGCCTCCCTGCATGAATAACCACCCACGACGCAGTTGCCAGCGCCAAAAGGGCTATTGCTCCCGCAATCAAGGTTCGCTTCTTCATACAGAATTCGCCCCAGTTGCTTTAAAACTGTTCGGCGCGGCTCAGCCCAAACCGCCAGCCCTGTTACTTGCTTGCAGCCGGGAGCTTCCGCTGTGCCAGCATCCACGTGAAGACCAGCTTGACCTCGTCGCCGGTCCTGATGTGGCCCAACACCAGGTTGATGTTCACTGGTTCCACTTTGTAGTCGGTCATCTTGACGGCGGTGGTGCCGGTGACCTGCAATTTTTTGTCCGGAAGCGGGAGAATATTGACCGTCATCGTGGTCTTATTGGTCACCCCGGCGATGGTCAGGTCGCCCTTCGCCTCGCACACGTAGGGCGCGTCCTTGGTCTTGGGGGCCTCCTTCAGGGTGAGCTCGTCCAGGTGATAAGAGATCCGCTTGAACTGCGCCTCTTTGAGGTGCTCGCACATGATCTCGTCCATGTGGTCGCTGTAATGGCTGCCGTCCGGCTCGACGCTCTTGAGCGAGCGCACCATGATGAAGACGTTGGCCTTGGCGTCCATTTTACCCGGCGCCACTGTTTGGCCCGGTTCAGTCGGGAAGTTCGGCCCGACCTCCATCATGCCCGCGATGAACGGGCTTTCGATCTGCCAGGAGGTGTGGATGATGTTCGCTGTGCCTTCGATGCGCATCTTGCTGCCTGATCTGGCAGCATAGACGGTCATTTGGTCGGCGGCCGGCGCCGACACTGTTGCCAACAATAAGAGGGTAATACTTCCCGCGATAAGTGTTCGTATCTTCATGCTTATTTCTTATACTCGTTCATCAGGTTATGCAGTAATTGACGTTTGACCCATCAACTCAATTCATACCATTCCGGCTTCAGCTCGATGCGTTTGCCGGTCAGGATCGCCTCGTTGGCTTTCGCGCCCGTCACCACCGCCTGGTAGCCCTCAAGGTAGCCAGCCGCCGCGCGGAGTTGGAGCTTGGTGAGCGTTTCCTGCAGGCCTTCCACATCATCGGCGCCGTAACTGGTGATGTAATCCTCCGCAGTAGCGCTCAAGTCCACCGCGTTGCGCAAGAAGTTGTCGAAGGCATGCCAGAGCGGCGTTTTGGCGTCGGCTGCCGCTTTGGCCGCCTGCGATTGGTCGGCGCCCGTGGACTTGGTGGCGCCTGCGACCAGCGCAATGCCGGTGTCTTCGTAGAAGGTCTTCTTGGCGGCGAAAACCTCCCAGCCCAGCAGCGGGGAATCCACTTCCTTGAACATCCATGCCTTGCTCTGGCGCATCATGATCGCGGCATTGTTGCCGTACAGCATTTCGTATTCGTTGTCGAAGGAGTTCGCCAGCGTGGCGTCATAGATCATCTGCACGCCGCCCGGAAACTCGATGACAGTCTGGACGGTGTCCGGCACGTCGCGGCCATCCTTCCAGCACAACACCGCGCCGAAACCGGTGACAGCCGTCGGCAGCGCATTGAGGAACCAGCCGGCCTGGTCAATCTGGTGGCTGCCGATTTCGCCGACCAGGCCGAGGGACGTGGCCCTATTCAGACGCCAGTTGAGGGCCTTCTCGTGCTCCGGGTTTGGCGAGGCGGATCGCCAGCTCGTCTTCCGGTGCCACTGCGCGCGCGCCATCACGGTTGTCCCCAACGCCCCGGAACGGATGAACGGCAGCAGGAAATGGCGCTGCGGGTCGGAGCGCTTCTGCAAGCCGGCCTGGAAGATCTGGCGGTTCGCCGCCTTGGCGGCCAGGGCGATTTCCCGCGCATCCTCGATCGAGCCCGCGAGGGGCGCTTCGCAATAGACATGCTTGCCGGCCTTCAACGACTCCAGCACTATTTCCTTATGCGCGATGGTGGGAGTGGCAATGATGACCGCTTTGATGTCCTTGTTGGCGAGAATGGTCTTGTAGTCGGGCGTCTGGGCGACCCCGGGCACGGTGTTGGCGGTGCGCCGGAGGGACGGGCCGTAGGTGTCGCAGATGGCCGCCAATTCCGCAGGCTCCACCGGGGCGACGGGGTTGGTCAGGGTCTTGACGATCTCGCGACCCCAGGCGCCCAGGCCGATGACGGCCACCTTCATCTTCGTCACCGGGGCTTTGCCGGCCTGGCCGGGGGCTGCGTTGGTCTGCCCAAAAAGCTCCACGCCGCCCAGCATGGTCATTAGGGTGGCGACGGAGCCGCCTCGAAGAAAGTCCCGCCGGTTGTATTCCGTTCCCTCGTTCCCGTGTTCGTTCATATCGTTCAACTTGCTCACTCGATGTGTTTCCAACCTCCGGTTGCAACCCCGGATTGGTGATTTTAATCTACTCGACCGCCTTCTTTTGCGGCTTGGCGTTCATCTGTTCGAGACCCAGTGCCCACTTGATCCCGCCTAAAATGTGCTGCTGATACGCCTCGGCCACTTCCTTGGGGTTCTTGCGGTCGGGCCACGTGGGATCCCACACATCTTCGCGATGGCCAAGGGCGGTGTAGAACACCCGGCCCTTGCCATATTCCTTGCACCACGAAATCGGGAAATGGCCCGGCGTCTTGTCCATCGGTTCCTTGTCCAGCGTCAGCAACTCGTGGACTTTAGTCGGGTCATAATTCTTGAAGAGGTAGATCTCATCGTACACCTTCCAATCGGGGCCCAGCGCCCGGCAGGCGGGGCACTCGCGGTCGTCGTTCTGCGCGTCCACTTCGTAGAACCCGGGGTGGTGGGTCTTGAACTCGCCCCCGATCATCTCGATATACCCCGCAAACCCATGAAATGTGTCGGTGGCCGAGTGCATGCCCACGAAGCCCTTGCCGGACTTGATCCAGTCCAGGAACGCCTGTTTGTCGGGCATCGGCAAATCCCCGGTCGTGTTGGCGAAGATCACCCCGTCATAATTCTTGAGCGCCTCCGGGCTCATCTTCTCGGCCAGCACCTCTTTGATGGCCGCGTCCACCTTTGCCTTGTCCGGCTTGCCATTGGCGCCCTTGAACCGCGGCTCGTAGGGATTCACGCGCGCGTAGTCCACCGTGAACAGGTGGCTCTCCTTGGCCAACTCGCCCAGCACTTTCTCCGCCGTCGGAATCGAACTGTGGCGAAAGCCTTCGGTCACCGTCACCACCAGCACCCGTTTGGGTGCGGCTTGCGCGGGAGCCAAAAACCCCAACGCGCCGGTCATTAATATTCCAGTCAAAACCAATTTGACTGATCGAGCTTTCGCTAATGTTCTCATAAAGCAGACTGTGCCACGACAAGCGTGTTCATGAATGTTAGGACTCATTCCCCCGCCACACAATTCATTTTTCTCCCGGGTTCCCGCTCAAGGGCATTTTGGCTCCAACCCCGGACCCCAGGCCCTACCGATCAGCTCGCGGCACCCCCGGGCGCGTCGGCGCGAATCAACCCTTCGCGTGGCCTTTCGGCTTGTCCACCTCCACCGCCAGCTTCACGGCTGGCCCTTGTTTACGGGAAACCACCGGCCGGTGGCTTTTCTCACGTCGGCGCCGCACCCGCGCCTCGGGACTGAAGTGGCCCCGCACCAGGCACACGCTGAGGCCGAGGATCACTACACCGAGGAGCCAGACAACCGGACTACTGAGGTCGAACATAAGCATCATAACGCTAGCTTTCTTACTTCCCCCGACTTGCCCCCAGTTTCAAGCTAATTAACTCGATGCCCTCGCCGCTGCCCAGGTTGCGCGAGTATTTCCGCTCCTGCGGGTTGTCGCAGTGCTCGTGGACGCCCAGGCTGGGCAGCCGCCGGGATGAGCCCGCATGGTCGGGGTCGTAGAACGTCCCGGACGGCGGGTCGCTCGCGAGCGCCGCCTCGTGGAGGTAATCGTCCACGCCCTTTCTGCCCGCAATGTCCGGCCACTCGGTCGAAAGGAAGTCGAGCCCCACCGAGTCAATCGCCAGCGGGTCTTGCGACGCCAGAACGCTGCACGGCCACTGGCCCTTGAACGGTTGCGAGTGCATCCGCTGGGGCACCGGGTCCCGCGGATGCACACCCGAAAACAGTCCGTCAACCAGGTAAAGCACCGTTTTGCCGCCCAGGTGCGAATGCCCGATCAAGTCCACCAACGGACGGTAGATCGCCGTCTCCCGGGCGAAGCAATTGGGATGGATGTCGTAGTACCCCTGCTGGACGGGCCAACGTATCAGCGAGCCGAAATGGTTCTTGGCGCAGAGTGTCACACCGCCGGCGGTGTGGGCCTTCAAGTTGGCGAAGTTGATCAGGTAGTCGGCGGCGGCGAAGCACGTCGGCAGATAGTCCTGCGCTTTGCCCTCCGGGCGGCAGCTCCAATACAGCGGCTGGCGGGAGGACTTCACCTTGATGCGCTCGAACTTGCCCGCATAGTCCTCGAACCGCACCGCTGAAAACGCGCCGTGGAGCAGGTCATAATACTCGTGAGTCAGGCAGGCGAGCGTGTCGCAGACGGTGATGTCCTGCGGGGACACACCAACGCTGGCAAGCTGGCTGATTAGCGCGAGAATCATCTGCGGCGCGGTGTTCATATAGTCCTGGCGCCGGATAAAGGTGCAGGTTTCGAGGTTGACGTTGCCCTCGCGGTAAATCATTCCGACCCAATTCGGCTTGATGGCGATCCGCTCGCCGGCGCTGTAACCGACATCCCCTTTGCCGCGCGCCTGGTTCAAATGGCGGAACAGCTTCGGCCAGGCTCCCGACACCTTGGCCTCGCCGGTCAGCTCGCAGATCGCCCGCGCCATCATGGCGTCCACGCGCTCCTGCTTCACCCGGTCGGCCTGCCACCAGTGCCCATCGTCGGGACCCTTCCAATCGGTGACCTCGGGATCATGGACCCAGACGACGCGCCCGGGATGGATGCCCCTGGCCACGCCGAGCGGCTTGGGCCGGGCCTGGTCGAGGCCAAAAGCGACACCGGGGAGCCCAATCGCCAGGCCTCCGGCGCAGGCCAACGATTCGCGGAGGAAGGCGCGGCGGGGCAGCGTTCGCCATTGGATCGTCCGGACCGGGGAATCAGACTTCAGGGGCAAGGACCGCTTTGCTTTCATGGGAAAATCAGACCAGAACCGCGGCCGGCTTTCAAGCCTGGAACCGCGCCAATTGCCAACCGGCGCGACCCACGCCCGCGCGTTCTCAGCCGACCAGCTTGGCGATTGTCTGGCGCAACTCCTCCACCCCGAAGGGCTTGCTCAAGATGGCGTCCACCGCCAGGTTGGAATCCACCAGCTTCTCGAAGTAAGCGGTTATCAGCAAAATGGGCTGTTCCGGGACCATCCGCTTGATGTTCAGCGCCAGTTCGCTGCCGTGCATCTCCGGCATCGCGTAATCTACAATTACCAGGTCGAACAGTTCCCGGGTAAACATGAAGAGCGCCTCCTGGCCATCCGCGGCCTCAACCACCGTGTGCCGATCAATGCGCAGCAGCAGGCTCAGGGATTCCCGGGCCGCCGGGTCGTCTTCCGCGAGAAGGATGCGCTTTTGAACGACTCTGGACTGTTCTGCCATAAAATACACCCTTACGAAGCATTTCCCTTACCAAAGAATGGACTCCCCTGCAAACCCGCCAGGCCCTGACGGCGCAAAAACCCCCATCCCTCGCCCCAGCAATGGCCCGCCTGCTGGCCTCGGCGCCGAACGTCACCACCAGAGCGCCCGTAGCGGCCCCGGCGCGGCCTTCCGGCTCACCCTTCTACCGCTTCGTTGCACACCGGCTGCCAGCGCAAAATCAAGTCCCGCTCCTCACTGCAGCGGGCCGCCTGCCCGGCGGCATCGTAATGGGCATGCAGATGCGTGGCACCGTTGCTGACGGCGTCGTCCATCCGCACGTGCCCCTCCAACCGCTGGTGCAGGTCGCGTGTTTGCGCAATGTAGATCGGAGCCCAACTCCCATCCTCGGCTTGCGTGGCATAAATGTAGTTGCCAGGCAGGGCCCGAAAGGCGGCGTCCAGGGAGTAAACCTCGTACGAATACTCCTTCCCGGATTGGCCAGGCCAGTTGATGGAACTTGAAGATACGATCTCCTCATGCCGGTGACGACCAAATAAGTGCTTTATTAAGTTCACCTTGCCTGGATCACATCACCAAATCGGCAAGCTGTCAAGCCAACAATCGCATCTATTGTCACGGGGTGCGCATCTGCGGTTTTTCGTGCGCGCACATGCTCGTCGGCGGGAGGTTGAGCTGCCCGCGGCGGCGGACACCTCTCCGAGACGACCAGGAAGGGTCATTCGTGCAGGAAGCATCGCAAAGGCGCCCCTAAACGACCAACCGCTCGGATTCCTTTTGGCGCAGGGGCGATTAGCCACGTCCAACCGGATGACCAGTTTACTGCTCGGAAGCTGATCCAGCACTGGCATGGTGTACGAAGCAGGGGGAGAGCAGGGGGAGAGCAAGGGGAGAGCAGGGGGAAACCTCTCCCCCTGCTCTCCCCTTGCTCTCCCCCTGCTCTCCCCCTGCTTGGTACACCATATAGGTGCTAGTGTAATACAGGAGCAGCGTCTGAGCGGGTCCAGCCCGAGGCGTTCCGCTACCCGGACCCTGCGGGGCCTTGGGCTCCCATGCGAAAAGAAAACAAGGCCAGGGCCGAAACCCTGACCTCGCTGTTCCGTTCCGGGAAGCTAACCGATTCCCGCAACCTGCCTTCGACCCCGGGATGGCGTGGGCCATCCGCGACCGAAAGGCACCGTTCTCCGCGGCCTATGGCTGCGTGTAGCCGGCGCGGAAGTATTTCTGGTTGCCGCTCGTCGGCGTGTAAGTGTATGAAGGCGAGACAGCACCGGGCACGTCCGTCCACGTGCCGGTCACCGAATCAGCCCACTCCAGCGTGCCGTATGACCAGCCGATCTGGTAAGACCCTGTCGCCGCCGGCACGATGGACAGATTCACACTGAACCCGGCCATAGCCAGTTTCTGGATCTCGTCCTGGGACAGCGTGCGGGTGAAGACCGCGACCTCGTCTATCGCGCCCTTGAAATACCGGTTGGCGAGCGCCGTGTTTGGGTCAATGCCGATCCCCGTGACGCCTCCGGCCACCAGGCCGGTTGGCATCGGGAAACTCTGGGAGATGGTCGCAGTCTGCCAGCCGTAATCGGCCGTGTAGTCATACATGACCGCATTGTCGGGAGCGATGGCAACGGCGACAAAGTTCCAGGCGTCGGCCTCCATAAACACCCCGGTGTGCCAGTCATACGGGTTCGGCGCCGCCGCCCAGGCCAGGCTCAACTGGGTGCCGGGACTGCCGGGCGTGCGGTCCACTTGCAGGCCGACGTAATTGTTGGTGGTCGCCCCCAGGCCACGGGTGTAGTAGAGACCCGTGAAGGCCGTTTGCGCGCCATTGGGATTCAGCCACATCGTAATGGTCACCGTGTTGGTATTAATCGGCGTGCCGACGGGTTGTATGCCGCCGGTGGCGGTGCCGATGTTGTAAGCACTGTTGGGCGACTCGAAGCCAACCTGGCCGGTTGGCACAGGCCCGGAGGTGGCGGCCACGGCCCCCATCGCGGAGCCGTCAAACGCGCTGCTGATGTCGTAAATCTTCGCGAGGCTGCTCTCCCCGAAACGATAATACGCAGCGGGCTTATAGCTCTCGACCAGGCCCGAATACGTGCCCGGGATCGTCCACCGGACGAGGCCGGCGACGCTGCTGGTAACTGATCCGCCGCTCGTGGACACGACGATTCTGAAGTTGCTGGCCAAGTCGGCGGCCTGCACGTTGTCGTAAGTCACGGTGGCGCTGCTGCCCGGCGAGCCGACTGGCACGCCATCCTTCAGCAACTGGAAACTCATCGGGAGGAGACTCGTGCCGGCAGCGCCGATACAGGTAAACGGTGCCTTGCCGCCGAGCATCACGGGCCGGGACGTTGGCTGCGAAGCAATAAAAAGCCCCGAGCCGAACGCGGCTGTGCGCAAGTCCTCAATGTCAGTCATTGAAAGCGCGTCCGTAAACACCGCCACCTCGTCCACACTGCCGTTGTAGCGGCGCCCGGCATACGGGCCGTTCGGGCCGATCAGCGCCTCGTGGGTGAAGCCGGCCAGCGTGGTATTCGCGTAGGTATTGGTCGCCGCCAGCACCCCGGCGCCATAGTCCATGTAGATAACGGCGTTGCTCGGGGTGATGACCAGCGCTGCGAGGGTCCAGACGTTATCCGGCACGACCAGCTTGGAATCGAAGTTGTACTGGTTCGCATTGTCATCCCAGTTGTAAGCCAACTGGTTGGCGGTGAGGAAACAGAAGGCCGATTTTTCGCCGCCGGGCACACGGCGTCCGAAGATGGTGGCGTTCGCCATTTGGGCACCGTCGCGTTTAATCCAGGCGACGATGGTCAGCAGGTTGCCGCGGAGGACATTCACCGGCGGGACCGAGATGGCCCCGGCAATGGGCGCCGAGACATACCCGGCCAGGTTGTCCGCTTCGAGACCGCCGTAATTCGGCGCCTGGGGACCCGCCACGCCCGCGGTCGAATTAACAAAGTACTTGCCATCAAGCGCGGCCCCGCCGGTGCCGAGGTTGGTCAGCGCGGGCGGTGTTGGCACGCTCTCGTTCAAGGGCCAGTACCCTGCCGGCAAATCGCTGGCAACCAGCGCGGCATAGGTCTGGGCCGGAGCGGGATTTGTCCCGTTCTCATAGTGGGCCTCGATCTGAGCCGGACTCAGTTGATGATCATAAACGGCCACCTGGCTGATGGGGCCCGGATCAAAGGATTGGCCCCAGGGATCGGAAGGATCGGTGTCGCCCGCGCCGATGCGCAGGACGGCGTTGGTGTTCGGCGTATAGGCGAACGTGCGGTTGGTCAGCTCAATGCCGTTGACGTAAATGCGTCCGATACCGTCCGCGGCACTCCAGGTGCCGACCAGGTGCGCCCAGGGGCCATTGTTGGTGGCCAGGATCGTGTAACCGGTGGTGGTGCTAAGATTGGCGTTAAAGACCTCCAGGCTCGAGCTGCCATTCCAGAGGGTGAACTTGAACACACCGGGAGCCGTGGAGTTGCCGGCGTCAAACTGGATCTGGTAGCCACCGCCGCTCTTCGTGCCGCCGGTCCTGACCGCGGCCCGGTACCATGAGGTATTGTACCCGTCAATGCAGCTTGGTTTGACCCACGCTTCGATGGTGAACTCGTAGGTGGGATTCAACGCCTCGTTGAAAGGCACCTCGACCTTGCCGCTGAAGCCGTCGAACGAAGGCGCCGTCTGGCTGCCGGCGCTGAGCGGACCCGGCACCGTCGTCGCCCCGCCCAGAAAGATACCGTCACCGGTTGCGCCTGCGCTGCCATAGTTGGTGGCGGTCTGAACGATCGGCTGAGCGGTCTGACTGAATCGCCAGTAGCCGATGGGGTTCTTGGATAACACTGTGGAACTGTAGTCCGCGAACGCCGAGACCCCGGCGCTCCAAACAAGGAGCCCGGCTGCGGCGAAGTGGATGCACCGTGCTTTGGTCATAGAGGTTGTTGTTTTCATGTTGTCGGTTGTATGTTTTGACTGATGACTGACTAGTAATTCGGAACCGGGGGAAATCATGCCGGCCAGCGCCTCCGGCTGGTTCACGGCGAAGGGCGACGGGCTCCGCTTCAGGGCCTCTTGTAATTGTTGTGCCATGTGTAGTTTTGCAGCGTTGGCAGCCGCGCCTTCTCCGCGTGGCCGTCAAACAAAGCCATGTCTATCATGTAATCCCGGGGCAGCTTCTCGAACCTGGGCGGGAAGACGCTTCGCGGGGCCGCGGCCGGGCCCCGCCCGCCGTGACGCCCGATCGTGACACGGCCAATCGTGCCGGCGCTATCCCCCTGGACCCCGGTATAGAGATCGCCCGACGGCCAATCCTCCGGAGCTTCCCGCGGCCAGGCATCCACCCAGTTGGCATCGCAGAACACCGGCGTCTCGGATGGGTACTTCACGTCGGTGTCTCGACCGAAGTGGCGCCCCGCGTCAACGCCGTCAATGAAGTGAGAGTCCCCCGTATAGAACCAGCCGTTATAGGCGAAGCTGCCCTGGAGAATGGGAGTTGAGCGCCAGGTCCAGCAATAGTCGGCCGTGCCCCAATCCGGATAAGCGGTGGGCGAATTGGACCGGGTCGCATTGGGGCAAAAGCGGACCGAGTCAACCCGGGCGTTATAGGTAATCAGAGTTCCCATCCAAAGCGTATGGTAGTAGGTGGGGTCATCCGGATAATACGGCATGCCCTTCCCGGCGCTGTCCGTGACATAGAGCGAATACGTCAGGCCAAGCTGCTTTACGTTGTTGAGGCACTGAACCTGTTTCGCCTTTTCCTTGGCGCGGGCCAATGCCGGCAGCAACAGGCTGGCAAGGATCGCAATAATCGCAATGACGACCAGCAGTTCGATAAGGGTGAACCCGCCGAATGCCCCGCGCGGACTGCGCCAGCCAGGCCACGCGGGCGGCGAGACGTTCTCAGTGTTTGAAGTCATGTTGTACTCACGCGATCAGCGCGCAACGGTCGTGTTTTGCGCCAGCCATCTTAAGTCATTCATCGAGGCCTTATAGTGTCCCGACACAGTGCAGGGTGGCAGGTGGCTTTCTGTGGGGAGGGGCAAGATAGTAACCAACCGGCAGCCGTATGGAACCACGGCTCTCGCCCGCAGGCACGCTTCCGGACCCAAATCACGCCAAACACTCTGGCACGGCAGGATAATACGGCCAGTCGGATGAATATATGACACCGCCGATCAACCGTAACGGACCGCGAGCCGTCCCCGGCTCGCAGCGACCTCAAACGCGGGCCGGCGCTCTAATCTCTCCTCCGCCCCTTCCACGCTCCAACACGCTGCGAGCCGGGGACGGCTCGCGGTCCGTCAGCGTGCGGGCGCAATCCGCACCGCTTCTCCGCCCTGAGCCGATACGGAGAGCCTCAGCAGCGTGCTGCGGTCCACGGCCATGCGCTCAATCCGGACCCGCGTCCGTGTCGTCAGGGAAGGATCATCCGAGTAAACGCGGGCGGTATAGCGCGCGTCCGCCTGGAGGAAGTCCAATGGGAGGCTGAAGGTGCGGCTGCAATTGGCGTTCATGCAGCCGATAAACCAATCCTCTCCGCGGCGCCGGGCGATGATGGCGTATTCGCCGATTTCGCCCCGGAGCACCCGGGTGTCATCCCAAACCGTGGGGCAGCGGTCGAAAAACCCCAGTTCCGGCTCGTCGCCGATGACATTGTCGTCCGGGGCCTTGCCCGGCGTTGCCGCGGGAGCGGGCGGCGGGCGGTCGTACCAATAGAGGCACTGCCACGGGCTGTAGAAACAGACCGCCTTGGCCAGTTGGAACGCGTGCGAAGAGAAGCAATCCACCCGCCCGTCGTAGTAGCAAATGGTGTTGTCCGCCGGCCCGGCGAGAAAGCGCGTGAACAGTGTGGTCAACCCCTGGCGGGTAGGCTGGCGTTCCTCGTCGCCGCGCACCCCCTCGACCGTCATCAGGTTCGGATAGGTGCGAGACCAGCCGGTAGGACGATACTCGTCATGCACGTCCACCATGAGCTGATAATCGGCCGCCTTGCGCACCGAATCATACACCCAGCGGGTCCACTGCTGCGGGACCGACGTTGACGAAGCCGAACTTGACGCCTTTCACGCCCCATGAGTGATACAGCGGCAGCAGCTCGTCCAATTGGCGTTCCAGCGCGCGGCGGTTCACGTAGAGAATGACCCCGACGCCATGCTCTTGGGCGTAGTGCAGCACGGCGGGCAAATCCAGCGGTCCTTCGTAACGCGCCGGGTCCACCGCCACCCGGCGCGCGTCCGCAGTGTCCGACGTTTCCGGGCCATACCAGCCGGCGTCGAGCAGTAAGTATTGGAGGTTGTGCTTGAAGGCGAAATCCACGCACGCTCGGCTGCCTGCCGTAGTAAGCGACTTGTCGCGCAGCACCTTGCCCGGCTTGATCCAGGCGGTGTTCGTTAAGGCGCAGGGATCGTTGAGATTGAGCAGCAGGTCATTGTTCTCCAGGAGGCGGCCAGGGCTCTCCGCCACCATGATGACCCGCCAGGGCGTGCGCAGCGGCAAGGTCGCGTTTACCTCGCCGCTCAGGTCGCTGACCAGGCTGTGCGCTGTGCCCGCCAACGGAGCCAGTTTCATCCGCGCGTAATCCACCAGCCGCGCCTCCGCCAACGCCACGTAGAGATCATTCGCCCCCTGAACGACGAGCGGACGCTCGCAGCCGGGGCGAATCCGGCTGAGCGGAACATTGGTGTAAACTCCCTGCGCGGTGTAAGTGGCCCAAGCCGGCCAATCCGCCGGGAACCGGAACTCTGTCGTTTCGCGGCTGATCGTGATTCGTTTCAAGGCGGCTTGCGCCGGCACCCGGTAGCACATTGCCACGCCCTCGTCGTAGGCCCGCAAGACCAGCTCCAACCTCCGGAATGGCTTGTCCTGCTCCAAGGCCAGAACCAGCTCGTTAAAATGGTCGCGAACCGCGGCCCGCTCGCCATAAAGCGGCTTCCAGGTGGTGTCCGCGCGGCGCCGGGTCTGCCCCGCGATGTGCAGCCCTTCGGCAAAGGGTTCATTCCCCACTTGAAACCCCAGCCGTGACGGCGCGATCACCTCCCGCCCGCGGTAGCTGACGTGATACACCGGGCAGCCGGCGGCACCCGCAAAGTCCTTCACCTCCAGGACCACGCCCAGCCGGCCATCAGGCGATTCCAGCTCCACCGCCGAGAGCGTCGTGGCGCAAAGGGCAAACCACACGAGGGCTGTAGCTGGCAAGGGGAGGAGCTTTCTTGGGAGGGTGTGCATGTTCCTACTGGGCGCGGAGGCGGTTCCTAGGTCTTATAATCCAAGTGTTCTTTATCTGCGCCGCAGTGAACCTTGCCCCTGCTCAACTCGTGGCAGGACTCGGGTTGGCATTCGCTTTCTCTCCAGAGTCGGCTGAAGGCATGGCAAGCGCGGTGCAAGCGTCCCGAAGCTCAGCGAACCGCGAGTCCGCGCGAATTGGAACCCGTGGCGTCGAGGTATTTCACCACGGCTTCGGTGCGGCAGTTCACGTGGAGTTTCTCATAGATGCGGCGAATGTAGGTGCGGATGGTGCCCATGCTCAGCTCCATCTCGGCGGCGATTTGCTTGTAGGCCCGGCCTTTGGACAACAGGTCCAGCACTTCCTGCTCGCGGGGAGCAAGGTGCTCCGTCAAGGGTGTCCTCCGCGACGCCGGCTGAAAAGCCTGGACCACCTTCCGGGCGATGTGGCTGGACATCGGCGAGCCGCCGCTCCGAACGTCCTCAATGGCTTCGAGCAGCTTGTCCGGCGGCGTGCTTTTCAGCAGATAACCGCACGCCCCCGCCGCGAGCGCCTCGAAGATTCGGTCGCTGTTCTCATAGACCGTCAGCATGATGATCTGCAGCCCGGGGCAGGTTTGTTTCAGCTTGCGGACGCATTGAATCCCGTTCATGCCGGGCAGGTTGATGTCCATCAGCACCACCTCGGGCTTCTGCCGGGGAATGGCCGCCAGCGCCTCCTCGGCGGTGGCGTACGCGCCGACGCAGGCAAAGCCCGACGTGTCGCCGATGAAGTGGGAAATGCTTTCCCGCAGCCCGGCGTCGTCCTCGACCATGCAGACGTTAATGACCATGAGACGCTTCTTCATTATGAGGCTGCGGATGGCTGCTGGTGAGTCGTATGAATGGATGACACGCAAGGCGTTTCCAGCGGCACGACGAGCCGCACGCGCGTGCCTTTGTCCCCGGGGATGATTTCGGCCCAGCCTCCGATGGCCGCCAGGCGCTCGCGGATGTTGGCCAGCCCGCGCCCGCCGCGCCTGGGCCGGTCGCCGACGGCCTCCGCTCCGGGCGGCCGCGCGAGCCCAATGCCGTCATCCTCAATCCTGATCTCCAATTCGCCGTCCCGAACCACGAATTGAACCTGAACATGCGCGGCCTGCGAATGCTTGAGCACGTTGGTCAGCGACTCCTTGGTCGCCAGGAACAGGTTGTGCCGCGCGTCGCTGGGCAGGTGGCAGGGGGGCAGGGCGGTCGGGATCAGGAACTCACAGGCCACCGGGCTGTTCTCGAAGAACTCGCTGGCGTGGCGGCAAATGTAGCTGGCCAGGTTTTCGAGCGAGTCATTCTCCGGGTCCACCGCCCAGACTATCTCGTCCAGGGACAACACCAGCTCCCGCGCCGTCTGCGCCATGTTCTCGATCTGTGGTCCCGCTTGGGCGGGGTTGTCCAACGCACGGCGGGCTGTGGCGCCCTGGAAGGAAATCCGCGCGAGCTTGGCGCCCAACTCGTCATGCATGTCGCGGGCAATGCGCGCCCGCTCGCGCTCGATGGCGTGCTGCTGCTCCAGGCGCTGCAGTTGGCGGCGCATCCGCAAACGGGTAGCCCAGGTAACCGAACCCGCCACCGCTCCGAGGGTGGTCAGTACGCAAAGGGCGAGGAACCACCGCGTCTGCCAGAAGTGCGGTTCGAGTTCCAGACGCACCGTTGCGCCGGCCTCGTTCCAGACGCCGTCGTTGTTGCAGGCGATGACCTGGAACCGATAGTCGCCGGGAGCAACCTTGTTGTAATAGGCGTAACGCCGGTTGCCGGCCTCCACCCAGTCCGGGTCCACGCCTTCGAGGCGGTAGCGGAAGCGGTTGCGCTCGGGCGCCCGGAGGCTCAGCGCGGTGTAGTGAATTTCCAGTTCGCCGCGGCCCTTGGGCACGATGACCGTCCCGCCCGATTGAAGGGGCCGCGCCACGGATTTGCGGTCCGCGATGATTTCCTCAATAACCACCGGGGGCGGACGCCGATTGGTCCTGATCTGCTCCGGGTCCACGACCGCGACGCCTTGCGTGGTGCGGAACCACAGCCGTCCGTCCCGGCTCTTGCACGCCGCTGGCTGCGTGACCTCGCGGTACTGGCCGCTGGCCAGGATGCCGTCCGCCTTGCCGTAGGAGATGGAGCTCACCTGGTCCTTCTCGCCTTCCGCCACGGCTTCCAGCTCCTGCTTGCTGACGCGGAAAACCCCGCGGCTGCTGTTCAACCAGAGATTTCCCCGGTTGTCCTCCAGCACGGAATAGATCGAATCGCTGAGCAAACCTTCGTTGACGCTGAATCCGACTGCGCGGCCCTGGGCCCAGCGCAGCAGCCCGTCGCCCCGGGTCCCGATCCACAGCGTCCCTTGCACATCCTCGTAGAGCGAAAGGATGTTTGCCTTGAGCGGGGGATTGCCCGCCGAGAGGTCAACGAACCGGCCTCCGCTCCGGCGCGTCAAACCGCCGCCGGTGCCGACCCAGAGTGTGCCGTCATGTCCAAGGCAAAGCGCGTTGATCTTGTCGTGGCTAAGGCCATCCCGCGTCGTGTAGCGATTGAAGGCGCCATCATGGAAGGACTGCAAACCTTCACGCGTGCCGATCCAAAGCGTGGAATCCTCGTCCTCCAGCAACGCGGTCTGGGTGGCGGGCACCAAGCCCTGCTCCCTGCCGTAGAGCGAGACCCGGCCCGACTGGATTCGGTTGAGGGGGTTGCTGTAGTCGGTTCCGACCCACAGGCTGCCGTCGTGCCCCTCACAGAGCGCCATCACGAAATCGGTGGACAGGCCATCGGCCTTCCCGAATGGCCGGATGTGGCCGTCTATGAAGTGGTTGAGCCCGCCGCCCCACACGCCCACCCAGGTGCTTCCGTCCCGGCTGGCGCATACTGACACTACTGAGTTCAGCGTCAGCCCGTCCTGCCGCGTATAGGTGCGGAAACATTTAGGCGTCAGCCGCGCCAGGCCTTCCTCCGAACCCACCCACAAGGTCCCTTCCGCGTCCTCAAAGAGCGCGAACACGCGGTAGGAGGGCTGATCCGATTCCCCTTCGTTGATGAACTGGCCGTCCATGAAACGGCTCAAGCCCGCATAAGTGCCGACCCAGAACTGCCCCTCGCGGTCGGTGAGGAATGCATCCACAAAGCCCGCCGGACCGCTTGCCTTCCAGTAGTTCGTCGCGATGCCGTCCTCGCAGCCGCGTAATCCCGTTTCCCGAAGCCATCCAGAAGCCCCCCGCCGGATCGCAGTACAGCTTGCGCGTGTCTGTCGGCAGTGCGCCGACCCGTGGCGTGTAGTTCGTGGTCGCAGGCGGGTCCACGCGGCACAGCACGTCGCTGGCTTTCCAGAGCGCTCCCTTCCTGTCCACGCACAGCGACTCCACCAGGTTCTTGAAGTCCGCTTCACGTTCCAATGCGCCCCCTCTCCATCTCAACAACCCAACGGAGGTCGCCGCCCACACGACATCGCCGCTCTCATGCAATTCGTAAACGCCATAGTATTGGCCCCCGCCCGGCGCCGGACAGCGTGACACCACCCCAGCCTGTGCCCGAAACAAACCCACGTTCTCCGTGCCCACCCACAAGGTCCCATCCCGGCTCTCCAGCAGGCAGAGCACTGAAGGGTGCTTGATCTTCGGCGCCAGCTCGATGGTTTGGAACCGGACGCCATCAAAGCGGGCCAACCCCTCGCGTGTGCCCACCCACAGATAACCGTCGCGGGTCTGTGTGATCGCCTGAACGATGTTATGCGGCAGGCCATCCTCCATTTGCCAAAGCCGGGAGCTGTAGCTCAAGGCGGCTGCGGAGACTCCGGCGGCGCGTATCTCCCCACGGGGGCCCGCGCAGCAGACGACCACCAGCCCCAACCGGAGCCACTGGCGGAATCTGGGCTTCATCGCCCGCAGACTAGCCGAGACCCTTTGGAATGACAAAATGAATATGGGCGCAGTGTAAAGCTGCGGTGATTCTGTCCGGATTGGGGTTGTTCCGAGTTCCAAGATTCCTGTACGTGGAAATCACGCACCCATTTGGCGGGTGTGCGAAAAACGCCAGCCTTTAATGGCCGGCTAGGCCAGGCTTAATGGCTCAGTCTGACACCCCTGCCAGTGCCGGCTCAGGTTGCCGAAATCGCATACGGTTGCCATTGTCCCGCGGAGGCAGTGCCCGGAAGCCGATGTCGCTTTCCACATCTGCGCCGCGTTCCTGAACCGGCTCGCGCACCGGCTCGCGAGCCTCCGAAAGTGTTCTGGGGGAAAGGGTCCTGGATTTCAGCTTCTCCATAACGTCAGCGAGATCACGAGCAAAGGAAACATCCGTTTGAGCCAAGTGAGAATCGATAACCTGTTCAACCTGCTCAAAAGTAAGATGAGCCGTTGCCAGGTCCACGGCACCTGGATCAGAGGGCTGGAGAACAAATCGCAATTCCCGCTCAATATCTCCCAGCGCCGACAGGTCTCGCTTGCTCAAGCGGACATAACCGAGCATCCGCTTGATGATGTCGTTGCCGGCAGTTGGGAAGATTGCCCGGGCAACCATCTCTACATCCTTACTGCTGTTCTTAGCCGGCAAGACGACTCGCCGGGCTACCCGCCGCAAGAACTGCCGATGGTTCCACTCCACCTGGTCAATGGCCCGAGCCATGCAGTCCAGGAACTGGGGCGTAGTCACAAGGGCCACTGGCACATTGCGGTTGAGAAGCGCTGTGACCACCCAGTCTATCAATTCTGGCCGGGTGTAAATCCGTGCGCTCTGGTTAAACAACCAGTGCGCCTCATCTATCACCAGCATCAGCTTTGAGCGCTCAAGCACGTCCTCGATGCGCGCCTGCATTTCAGACGCCTTGCGCGCATAGCTGGCTGCGACCCCAAGGGCCTTGGCAATCTCACGAAATGCTGCGGTCTTGGAGTTGATACCCTTTAGGCTAACATACCTGGCGTTGGCCAGATGCATCTGGGACCATGCCTCTGCCGCCCGCGTCTTCCCGCGCCCCTCAGTCCATCCACCAACACCAGGCTTCGGGTCTTTAAGCCAAAGTCCAAGGTGTCCCATATCTTGCGGGCAATCCCGGTCAGCGCAAATCCGGCCCTGACCTCCGCTTCGCGCCGGCGCTTGTATTCCAGCAAGGCCCCCGAAACATCCCTGAAATAAGGCAGCGATGCAGGTTGGATTTCTACGTCCCGGAGTTCTGGAAACTGTGCATTTACCTTGTTGTCTTCCAGTTCCATTATTTCCGCTGTGTCTTCCTGGAACCGTATTGCGACCTTCGGATTGATGCACAGATCCACCAACAGCTCTTCAATTGACTGCGGGCGCTCGCAGCGCTGCAAAGTCACGTAACGCCGGCTCCCGCGGCTCGTTGCCGCTAGCGACGTCCACGCAGAAGCTAGTGATGCTCTCCGCCGGCACTGGTCTGCGGCGATCGGCCTCCGTCTCGTCGCCCAGTTCGCGAGCGTCTGCCAAACCAATCTCCCGATATATCTCCATTGCAGCCTCCTTGGCCACCATCCTCCCCGGCGCCATTCCAATCTTTCGCATCGTGGCCGTTCCGAACCGGTCCGGGAAAGCGCTTAAGCAGGTCAGCAGCTACTGTTTTCAATCCGCCCTCAGCCAGGGAGAGAGCCTGCAGAAACCACAGGAGCTTCCGCTTGCCGGGGTCCGGGGTGATGGCCACCTTCTCTTTGACGTACACCGCATTGACGCCGCGAAGCTCCGCGTACTCGGGGCTGCTCATATAGCGGTTCTGGCTTGGCGGCTCTCCGGCCTGTGCATATCTCGTATTCATTCTTCAGTTCCGTTGGGTTCTGCTACTTTCGGGGTAAAGACCTTGGCTGGGTCCAACTGATAGGGCTTGCTGGCATCTTTGTGCCGGCGATGCTCCTGGCGGGATGATTGAATAAGCTCCAGAGCTTCCCGTGGTGTCGTCGTCGTCGCCCACCAGCAAAGTCGAGACGCCCAGCCTGGTGGCCTGCCTACGCACCCGGTCAATCCGCGCTGCCTTTTCACTGCGCGCACTCTTCTGCTGTTCGATCTGTTGGCCCAACTCCGCTGTGCCGCTGTCAGCGACCATGCCGCGTCGGGGCATCGGGTATTTGGATTTGACCGCAGTAAACCGAGCCTTCATGAAGGATGCCTGGCCGGCTACGCGCCTCAGCTCTTCTGCGAGCCGACCGGAATCAGGATCGGTCACACATTCAAGCGCGCTGACCGGATTGGAACGCGCAACGACGATCGGATTCTTTCGACGCATATTGGTGACTACCAGGGCTTCGGGATTCTCGGGGTCGAACCAAGCCAACACGTCTTGGCCGACCAAGTGCGCGATTTCTGCCCCGCGATAATTGAACTTCACCTTGCCCACTTGGAACGTGATGCCATTCAATGTCACCTTGACCTGCCGCTTGTCATGGGCGAGCAGATAGCGCAGCCCGGCCGGGAACATCATCGGCGGATCATCAGCGTCGGCAAACTTTGCGAGAGCCTCGTCTGGAGACAGTCCACCCAGAATCTTCCCCTGCTGCGGGGCGGCGTTGTATTGGTCAACGATCTCCCCAAACCTCTTGTGCCACTGATCGTAGGAATAGAAATAGCGCGACGGATGAACCTTGCGCGCTTCCACTTCGGCCATTTGCTTGCGTAGCGACTCCGGCGCGTCCACGCGCTCATTCCGGCCGCAGTAGCCGGGCTCCGCTTCCAGCAGGTCCTGAACCAGCCCGCCAATGCGCTCGACTGTCTTTGAACGAGGCCGGATTGAGTGTATAAATCGAATGCCAAACTCGCGCAACCCTTGCACTACTTCGGTGAATTCAAACGGCGCGGGGTCCCGGCCCTTCAACAGGGTGCTGCACTTCCAGATTCCCATCTCGAACTGCAGCACGCTGGGGACACCATGCTCACCAAAGACGTGCGTGCAAAGGCTGCGGATGGTCAGAGAGCTATAGTTGCGGTCGGGCTGCATGGACCAGCCGAGAATCCGAAGTGCGCGGAAGTCGGTGAAAAGCAGGATTTGCCCGCGAGTCAGGGTGAACCAGCCGTTGCCATCCGGCACATGGTAATACACCGGCATCGTAAAATCGTCCGCGGACATGGCCTTGAGCGACGCGATGCCCTCATAGTTCCGGTCCACGTGCCCTGTGATAGAGTCGAATGCCCGCGGCCCCTGGTGCATCACCGTCAGAACCTCAACTTCTGCCGAGACTGAATCCATCACGGAGGCGGGGACGTGCGACTTGCAGGCAGCCTTTCCCGCGTAGCGCTGGCGAACTGGCTCCGAGAAACCTTCCCGGAGAAGATCCCGCCAGGCCGGTGCCACGTCGCCACGGTAATAAAACACGGCCCGATGAATCAGCCTGTCCCGGTCATCATCGGGCAAATCGAAGCGCTGCCCGTTCTGCTCGCGTCCATCTCGTAGCGCCTTCGGGTCGCCAGCGGACTCCTCCCATGCCCGGCACTTCCGCTCAAATGCCTTGAGTAGCGCGTTACGTGATGATGCCAGAAACGGAGCTTTAACAAAGAGGAAGTCCCGCACCTGGCGCGCCGCCCGTTTGGCCGGTGTGCCGCTGTTCACGAGCCCCGCGTATCTTTCGAGCGCGTGCCGCCAGATAGCCCGCTGTTCGATTTCGCTCGGCTTCGCCGGGTTCCCGCAGGCATTGATGTAGCTTTCGAGCTGGCCGAATATTTGCGCCACGGCCTGTGATACTATCCGGCTTGGCTTGTCTTTGGCTGACACCTTGCCCGGCAGATAGATCTCCAGCCGGTTCCAATCTTCGGCTCCCCCATCTCGTTGCACCGTGCGAGCGAACAGCTCGCGCCAGTAGCGGCAAGTAATCCTGTGCCCGAATACGCGCGCGTAGGACTCAACTCCCTTGGCCTCCAGCTCGGCGCTGGATAAGCGTAGATCGTGCTGCTGTGCGAGCGAGGGCCTCAACGCTTCCCGGAGCTTGCGGGCGGCCTCAATATCGGGCTCCGCTATCGCGGCCAATGGCAATTGCGGTTCCCATCGGGTTGGAGGTGCCGCCAGCAGTGAGTCGGCATCGCGGTAGCCGCGGCGCTGGGCTTCTTCGGACAGGCGGTTCCGTAATCCTTGAGGCAGACCATGGACCCGCCAGGTCGCGGCCTCATTTCCAGCGACCATCTGGACGCCGGTGGCCGGCGTGTCCAGCAGGGCCTTGCGCACGGCGCGCGGAGTTACGCCAAGAACGGCGGCGACCCGGGCCGCCGTGTAGCCTGGCCTCGCTGAACCATTGGGCCATGCCTTGTGCTCGCCATTGCCGGTTGATGGCTCGCCAGATGACTGAGAAAAAGGCCCAGGGAGCTGGTGACGGGCCAGCGTTCCAACTCCCCAGGGGGAGCCGCACCAAAGACCCGAACACCTCCTCCGGAACTCCCCGGACTGGGTTTAGGGCTGGCGGCGAAAGTTCTCTGGATTTAACGTCGTTGCATTCATGTGGCCCGTCAATGGTCTCGGTTTACAGTTCTGTTCGCTGAATCACTCTCCTGACCTCCTTCAAAATGCTAGTTAATGGCCGCTTAGCCGCCTCTGTGGCGAGCCGGAAGCACATTCCGCTAGTCCAACATGCCCCAAATCGTCCAGAGGCAAAATACGCGCGATTCTCGCATCCCCGACCGGCGGCGATACGGCCGGCTGTAAATGCAGCAGTCGCGAGATTCATCGGACGCTCCCTTGGACGGCTGTCAGGAATCCCTTGGCCCATTCCAAGTCCTGACCGAGCTTTTGCATCTCGCGATCAAAGTTTTCCCTTGCCCACCGGAAGTTCTCCGGCGTCAAGAAGCGGTCAAAGGGGGCTGCGTCATGGGGGTGGACTGGCCTCCAATATCCCTCAGCGCTATCGTAGAAGCCGACTTCGCAGAGGTCCCATAGGCCAAGCGCCCTCAGCGCTTCCTGTATCGTCCGGAGACACGCATTGCGATCTGCCGCCCGCGTGGTCCAAACGACGAACCACGGCCCCCAAAGCCCTCCGCCAAAACATGGCTCAACGCCCCGAGCCCGAACGCCGGCGTCCAATGCCGCGCAGAAAATGCTGACCAGGGGAAGTGTGCATTCAAACGGCGGCGTAATAATCAGGGCGACCCCTACCAAGCTGCTGTCTTCATCGGTTCCTGTGCTGGACACTGGCCCTTCAAGTTTCGTTGTATTCATGGATGGCTAGTTTCCCGGGAGCGAACGAATATCGCTGCCCGAATTGTTCATGCGTGCCTCGATCGCGCTCACCTTGCGCGCGAGTTGCGAGTGTTGGCCTGTCAGCTTGAGCATCGCGTCGGCGAGTCTGACGGCCGTGGCCACTACGTTCTCATTATTCTGGCGAGCCCAGTGCATCATTTGCACTGCTGTTTGGAGATTGACCTCCTGGCCGGAAATGGCGGATCGCGATTTCCCGCATTCTGCTCCGCAGCTTCGCGGGTAACTGGCCGGCGCGTTCATCGCCTCCCCGTCGCCTCCGCCTTGCCCGCTTCTTGCGTTGCGATCCGGCCAATCGGGTCTTGCAGGTTGTTAGTTCTCCTTTCGGCTTCACTGACTTCTTCGTTCGTATCGTGCAGCGCATTGAGCATTTCCCGCCGCTCTTCCAAGTCCCGTCCCTGCCAGCGATGAACTTCGCTTGGTCAGTGGCTCTCTGGGCAGCGGTGGCAGCTTCGCGCGTGGCCCTGTCCGCTGCCACCTTGAGCCTTGCCTCCTCGGGTGGCAGCTTTTCCCAATCACCCTCTGCACTGACAGCCGCCCGACCTAAATCCTGCCACGTCTTATACTTGCCTTGGAAGAGCCTTGCGGCATTCCGGTGCGTGATTCCCCAGGCTGGTGCCTTGGCTAGGAAATCTTTCTCGGTCGCGCTTTTCCCGACCTCCTCAAATCGCTTCGCGTTCGCGTCATTTGCGTGCTCCCAATCCGCCAGCGCCTTCGCTGTCGCCTTGCGCCGGTCCTCAATACCCGCCTTGTCCAGGCTGCCTAAATCCTCAAGCGCACGGGTTTGTTTCCGCTCGGCTGCCTCGGCGGCTTTGACCAGCGCCGGCTGCTCTCCTTCGGCTCGCTCCAGAGCGCGCCGGCGGATCGTGTTCTCATTCTTTTGCTGGCGCTCCTCCATGTCCCGCTTCTTCTCCAAGTACGCCTGCTCGATGGCGAGCTTCTGCTCGACGTACTGCTGTTCGCTAATCAGACCAGCGCTATGGAGGCTTTCCAGTATTGACAACTCTGTGCCCTTCTGCGCCTCGCCGAGGGCCTCCGCCTGGTTCATCTGTTCGTGCATTGCCGCGACGGCCTGGTTGGTCTCAGTCGCGAGGCTTTGCTGCGCGCGCGCCGCTTCCGTTAGCCTGTCGTCGAGCGCCGCCAGCCCGGCGGCGTTAGCAACCACGCTCTCCCGCATTGCCTCCAGGCGGTTGGTGAGCGGCTTGGCCGCCTCCTCTTCCATGCGCTTGAACTCGTCATTCAGTTTACGCATGTGCTCCTGAAAGCCGCGGAGAGCGATCACGGCTATAGAGATTGCGGCGCCGACCGGAGAAAAGACAGCCTGCAGAAGCGCGCCTAACCCAGGCAGCATTCCGTCGAGCACGAGGAACATCCGACGCATCTCCTCAAGCCCCCTTGAGTGCCTTTGCGTGGCCTTATTGGCGTTCTCAGTCGCTCCCGCGGTCTTATTAAGCGCCCTCTCAACGGATTGCGCTCCACCGGGATCCCCAATGGTTTCAATGCGTATCCGGTATTCGCGATCAGTGCTCACGTTTGGTCCAACCTCCAATCCCTGCCCGAAATCGTTCCACCGCCTTGCGGGCTCGCCGCTCCAGGACCTGTTCATGGTGGCGATGGGCGAGCAAGCGAGCCAGCGCCTTCCTGAGCGCCACCGGAGTGGCGTAGCGGTAAGCTGAGGCGGTAGCGGCAAGCCCTGCGATACCTCGATAAGCAGCCGCGAAAGAAGCGGTGCGAGGCTGGAGGCACCGTTCAGCCAACTGAGCACCTGGCCCGGCGACACCTTGCGATTGCCCGAGCTGCCCGAGCACCACTTCCGCCGCAGTGCCTCTGGTATCCGCCCTCCTGGAAGCCAACGGGAGTAATAAAGTCCCTCAGTGTCCCCGGGCAGAAGCGCATTCGCCGGCGCGGGTCACTAGTGTAAGGACGGCCGTTCCATCGCCGTGCGGCCCGAGCGAAAGCCTGGGGCATGGTTCGCTTGCCGCTCTGTCGGCTCCCATCGATGGCCCGGAAGATACGGGCCAGCCGAGCAGCTCTCTCGCCCTCCAGTCCCCAACCCTTCTCGAAATGGAATGGAGCGGAAGGGGGGATGCCTTCCTTCCGCCCCTCCAGCGGCTGAATTAAAGAGCGATGCCCTTTCTGTGGATCGTCGCTTGGCGGCTGGAAAATTGAATCTTGCATCCCCATGTGAACTCTCAGCCTGGCGGCGCCGCCTGACTTTCAGCGAACCAGCATCTCCGGACCAATCTCGCCCGCCCGGGCGCAGGCCTTTTCCTCGCGCACAGGTTCGGAAACAACGACACGTTGGACTTCGGCCAGGTCATTGCGCAGGCGGTCAAGTTGGGAAACGAGCACGTCGCAGAGGGCCGACATGGACGTTGCCCGAACATTGACCGACGCCAGCGCACCTCGAAGTGCAGATTCGGATAACATGTTAGGTGATTATTCAGGTTCACGGAAACCTCCGGGAGTGGAGGAAGTCGATTAACGGGGACACCTCGAAACGTGCCTGGCCGCCCCGGCCCCGGCGCCAGCTCGAACAGCAAAAGAGGTTCTTCGCTTTGACCAGGTTGTAGAGGTGCAGGCAAGAGACATTGAGAACCCGGTAAAGCTCGCTGGCGGTGATGGTCGAATCGCCCGGCAATAGCAGGTGGATTACGTCGCCCCACGTCAATTCACAGGCCCGGCCCTGGAGGAAGTCTGCGACGGCGGCCGGCAGCACCCTCAACAGCTTTTTGCGACCAGGCCTGGGTCCAGCGCCAAGTCAAAACACCAGGCGATGCGACCATCCTCGACCATTTCCAAGACCTGGTGCTTGTCGCGGTCCGCGAGACTACACACCCCGCGCAACGGGAGCAGCGGTTTGCTGTGCTGTCGGGGCGGGGGACCGAAGCCACCACCGGGGCGCTAGCCGCCCCGGTGGATTTCCGCCTAGGCGGGTAGTCTCTGCGCATCCCAATGCGCCGAACAATCCCCGCGCCCAAGGAGCCGGAGCGCGGGAAAGCATGTAGCGGGGACTGCAGTTCATCCGCTGTAGAGCAAAAAGCCAAATGACCGTCGCTGCTTCATGGATGATCAGCAGATCCGACGTAGGCCAGGTCGGGACCTACAGAGTCCGAAACCACAAAGGCCCAGTAAAGTTCCGGGAAGCTCTCCGCGGCCAAGTCCCAAAGCTCCCGTTCATCCAGCCCTGGATTAGCCGCGCGAAGATTCGTGATCGCCTGGTTAAAGGCCGCCCGTATATCCAGCGCTCCCCCGATAAAGCTGAGACGGGAGATGAGAAGAAGGATTCAAAAATCTGTCCCTTGCCCCGCCTTCGAGCACGAGCATGGTCTGCTGGGCAGCCGGTTCCCGATTC
Organism: uncultured Verrucomicrobiae bacterium; assembly: GCA_963762555.1. Lineage (GTDB taxonomy): Bacteria > Verrucomicrobiota > Verrucomicrobiia > Limisphaerales > UBA8199 > PALSA-1440. The sequence goes on along the minus strand of CAVXLO010000033.1, from coordinate 28,326 downwards.
AACAGGATCCGCAGAATGGGGCGATTACGAAGCCGATTCCAAACGGATTCGAACGAGCCACCAGTTACTCGACGAGAGGACTGCGCCATGTGCAGCAACGCCGCGCTGGCGACATTCGCCGAGTCCGACCAGAAAGACGCCACCACCCGATTCCGCACCGGCGGCTGGGTTGATTGAGGCTCCCGTGACATTGCGGAAAATAGTGTCGGATTCTCCTGCCGAGCCAGGCCCCACGCGACCTCGAAACTACAACGACGCTCTCGACTTGATGCGATTTGCAAAAGCCAAGGCAGCTTTGCCAGCCGCCTCCGGGCTTTCGACGACATACTCACCACCAGCTTCACGATTGGTGATCGGTTTCCCACCGCGATTATTCGGCTCGTTCGTGAGCGACAGCCCATCCAGCCGCAGCGGACGGACACGGGGCGGATTGGACCGATTAATAACCTGAAGGTCCTCCGGAGCGTACTCCGTGCTAAAAAACCGATAGTCCCCGCCCTCCACCGCCGCCTTCCCCGTCGCCGTCCACCGGATCCTCCCATAGATCCCGTCCGCTCGATTCTGCAGCTCTGTCAGCCATCCGTATGCCCGCGACTCCTTGTCCAAGTCGTGCCGAAAGTGTTCATGGTCAATAAGCATCTCGTGACCGTGCGAAAGCTGGCCGGCTGCCGCGTCCGCGTTGAACCGGTTGACGATGCTCTCACTCGCCAATTGGTCAAACACCTGGACGACGTTTGCACCGGCGTTGAAATGTTCACCGGCCGGCTCGATGTGGAACAATCCATCGGGAGGCAGGACAAAGGCGCGGTTGCAAAACACCGGGCTCATGGCGGCGAGCTACAGTTTTGACTCAAAGACCTCGACCGCCCGCCAAGCTGCCAGGATGCGTGCAGCGTAGGCCGCTGGCCCGCCAAGGGGATTCAGGTCCAGCGTCACTCCGTTGGCCCCGGCGGCTCGCACCAGCAAGGAAGTCTCGACGGCGCGCTCCAGCTCACCACCAGGCGGAAAATGCGACTTCAACGCGGCGCGAGTCTTGGCTCGTGATCTCTCCTCATGATCCCGTATTTTAGGGCTCAATACCCGAGAGATGAAGTCGCCGCAGGCCGCCAGAAGCGTGGCGTCGGCCTTCTCCAATGCATCCTGCCTCGCCGTAATCCGAAGCGGCAGGATGTCCGCCTCAAGTTTCAGCCGACCGATTTGGGCCAGTCCCGCGGCATCGTCCAAATCCACCGTGGCAGCCAACGCCGGCAGTTGAGCCTCCCCCTCCGCCAGCCGGTTTTGGCAGGTCGCAATTTCGGCTTCGATGGCTTCCCGGTTCCGCAGGGGAATCTCAATCAAGCCGATTTCGCTATTTGCTCTTCATTCGCCGTTATCCTTCCTTTGGTGCTGCCCTTGGCCGGCCCGCTTTCAGATGCCGCATATCGCGCCAGCAGCGGCGCGGCTTCACGCCTACGCCCCTTTAAGACGCCCACAGATGCTGTCGGCTAACCCCAGGTTTTCGCGTCCGCGCAAATTCCACGAATCCGCGCTTTGCCTTTTTGTTTCTGCTTTTCTGTCGGCCTGCTATTGTCACGGCGACATAAATATCTGGGCAAGCGTGACTCAGTCAACAGTAATTCTTAAAATATTTTCCACGGGCCACGACCCTTGGGGCACGCCTGCGTGGCTGCGTCATTCAGCGGAGGCCACACTTCGGGATTTCGCTGAGCCACGTGGACTGCGATCCGAGCTACCTCAGCAAGTTGGAGGCTGGCAGAGCAACTAAACCAACGATCGGTTTCTTGAGTCAGCGTCACCGCCGCATTTCAGGGTCAGCTCGGATTGGCTTCGCACAGGAGAGGGCGTTCCGTTTTGCGACGCGATGTCCGACGCGCAACCAAGAGAGCCTTTCCGGCTGGTCTTCTGAGCGTTTGCGCGCGTGATGAGCGTAATCGCTGACCTTCAGGCGGCGCTCGCCCCGGATGCGGTCTTGGGCTGCCTTTTCGCATGACAAATCTCTGGAGGAAATGAAGACCTGCTTGGGCTGAAGTGGGCATGCCTGGCGCTGCCGGTGACGGCCCGACTGTTTTGGAATGATGCGTTCATGTCCCTGCAATCCCAGATTCTGGAGAGCAGTTGCGGAAAATACTGTGTTGACGATGTTGACGTATCCGGCAAACTGCGCGCCCGTGAAATCGCAACTGAAGAATCTGCTGGCCGATCTGAACCGCCTCACCAAGAGGCCGGGGAAGAAAACGGAACTGGCGGAATTCTCTGGGCGCCCCGTTGGCGAGCGTTTCACGCTGGCTGTCCGGCGAAAGAGAGCCGGGCGGCGAAACCACGCTCCGGTTGCTCCACTGGGTCCAACAGCAAGAGCGTCAACAAAACACCCTTGGCAGTGATACCAACACCACCAAGGGAAAGACCCAAGTCCGCAAGTCAAGTTATGAAAAACAAACTCAAGTCCGTAAGAAGGGGTAGCAAAAGCGCCTCAGCTTCGCAACCCAAAACCATCCGGCCCCGCGCCGTCAGCGCCGCTCCTTCCTGCCTCTGCCTCTTCGATGCGGGAGTCGGCGAATTAGCTGGTGAAATACCTCTAGTCGGCAAGGAGCTTCCGTACGTGGTCATTGCAGCCTGCCGGCAGGGCATCACCGCCGATCAGTTCATCGCCAACGCAATCAAAGAAAAGCTCAGGCGAGACTCATCCCGGTGCATCACCTCCCAGCCAAATCAGATCGCCGTCCAGGTCCTCGCGAACTTGGCCGTTCGCAAAGTCCACGACTGCCCCATTGATGAGCGAAATCTGCATCTGGCAGGCCCTCAGCTGAAATCTTCCCCGACAGCGCCGCCCGCGAGTATGCCCGCCAGCTCGCCTGGCTGAGAAGCGCAGTTCCGAACGCCAACGCCAGTTCGAGATGCACTCTCGCGCCGGCCGCGGCAACCGTCCGACCAACGGAGGGCTGCATGAAGTCCCGCTCTCCGGTCAGCCCCTCGCACAGAAGGCGGCCAACTCGCCCATCCCGGCCAGTCGGGGCAGACTGCAACACCTGGCCTATGTATTCCTGCCGCCTCTAAGAATCCGCAGCTCTCATTGGCGCCGGCCCGGCTAGCCCTGGCCGGCGCTTTTCTTTTGTGCGAGTGCCCAGCAAAGACGGTCCGGGCAGGTGTCAACAGAGAGTGAAGAGCGCCCAAACGGGGCACGGCCACCCCGAGGCCACCCTGAAGCGCCCCCCGGGCTATCTGGTGGCTAACCGGTAGGCACCCCGAGGCTACCCTGAAGCTATCCTGAGGCTCCCCCGAGGCTCCCCGAGGCTCCCCCACCCCCCCTCCCCGAGACTTGCCTTGAAGTCGCCCGAAGGAGGCTGCTCTTAACCCTCCGTTAATGCCCCATTCCGCCACGCTAAATAGCATCAAAAAGCGCCCCCTCGATTTCTGGCCACCTGCCACGTTAACGGTAAAGATTGGTTCCCAGGTCCCACCCCCCTAAACCTGCGGTGATTCTGTCCGGAATCGCAGTTCCACTGTTCCAAGCCCTGATACCATTGGTTAGAATGAGGGTCGCTTTTGGAACTGCGAAACCGCATAGCCCTTATGATCTAGCTCTGCTGCTGCAGCTCCTCGGAATGCCTTTATGCCCCGTAAACATTGGGCATTTTGCTTGTTTCGCCCTCTTTTGCCCTAATTCGCCTAAGGGGGTATCCACTTGACGCAAGCACACCCTACAGGTTGTGTTTTCGTTCGACGATCTGTCGGTATGTCAATGGGCCTGTCTGCACGGCCTGTTCTACGAGACGATAAAACAGCAGGCCTCGGGATTGAGATTTGCGGCGGTTGAAACGGAACGTGTACTCGTCCAGGTAATACTCAAGATGCTTTCCACTGAACGATCCTTGGTGCGTGCTCAACAGCCAGCGCTTGAGCAAGGCTGCAATGCGATGAACCCCGGGCAGGCTGATGTGGGCCGGATCGCCGGTTTCCGAAAGCACAACCTGCTCGTGTCCGTAGCCGCATTTCGTCAATGGGTTGTAGCCACCCCATCCGTCGGTCAGAATCGCAGAGCCTTTTTCGGCAACGTCACAAACGAAAGGCACCAGGCTGGAGCCGGACACATCAGGTATCCGGCGCATTCGCACCCGTCCGAAGCCCTTTGGCGAATGAACTTCCACCGCGATTACCACAATCTCCTTCCCTTCGCTACCGCGCCCTCGTTGGCCACCCACCTTGCTGCCGCCCACGTAGGTCTCATCCACTTCAATGCGTCCGCGGAGTCGATCCCGCCCAGGACGGACCATGGCGCGCCGCAATTTGTGCAACCACGTCCAGGCCGTTTGATAACTGCCAAAGCCCAGAACGCGTTTCAGCCCCAATGCACTCGCCCCGTCCTTCTGACTGGTCACGAACCACATCGCAGCAAACCAAGTCCGCAACGAGATCCGCGTCCCTTCGAACACGGTTCCCGCTGTCACCGACACCTCCGCGCCACATTCCCGACAATGCAGGTATCCCCGTGCGGTTGTCCACGGCTGGGCCTGCTTTCCACACTGCGGACACTGGAATCCTTGCGGCCACCGACACTTCTGAAGATAGCGGCGGCACGACGCGTCATCTCCAAACCAGTCCACAAACTCCTGATAGGTGCGCGGGTAGTCGGTTCCCGCTTTGGGTCCAGTTCGGTCGTCCATGCCTGCGTATACTACACCTTGCGGTCACTTGCTTCAAATGGATACCCCCTTTCGCCTATTCCAGCCGACATCGCCGCAGACTCTCAGCAGGCTCGGAGGATGGTGCGCGATAGAGGGTTTGAACCTCTGACCCCTTCCGTGTCAAGGAAGTGCTCTACCACTGAGCTAACCGCGCAACCTGTTAATTATAAATGATTACGAGTCAAAAACGAAAATCATTGTGCTAACCGCTAAAGCCCTGTAAAGTGCGCTATAGACCGGCAAATTAGCACGATTGTTTAGCACAATTTTCCGGACGCGCTCGCAGTTGTATGAAACGTAACTCATCAACGGGTGAAAGACTAAAGGTGGTTTACCTCCGAGGCAAGAAATTTTGGTATCGCTACAGCTACGAGGAGCGCCAATACCGCGTGCCGCTCGACACGGAGAATGAGGCCGAAGCGCTCAACAAAGCCATGCGGATTCGCGCGAACCCTATTCTGACCGGGGCGAATCCGCTGGCGAGGAAATCAAAGCCTACCTGGTGACCAAGCAGGAGAAGGGGACCTACACCCGCAACTCGGCGGACAGCCGAGCGCCCGTGCTGAGAATGTGGGCCAAAGCTCGAAACCTGCGGGAGGTTCGCGAGATCAATGCCGACGAAATCAAGCTCGTGGCTCAATTCCCTGCGTAAGGAGCCAAAGCCCGAGAAGCAAGGGAGACGGAAGCGAGCGGCAAGGCACGCCAGGGAGGAAAGCGCCTCAAGGAGTCGAGCATCGAGAGCTACGGCATGATCATCCGCGGATTCTGCGCCTGGCTGGTCGAGGAGAACAAGCTGCGAGAGAACCCGGCGGTCTTCATCAAGACAAGATCTCGACCTCGGCCAAAGAGCGGCGCTTCTGCCTGCCGAACAAGTGGACCTGCTGATCAGCGAATGCCCGGACCGGGAACTGAAGTTCATCCTTTACTGCGGCTTTCATGCGGGATTGCGCAAGGGCGAAATCGTTCAGGCGCGGCCGGAGTGGTTCGACCTCAGTTGAACATCATCCACATACGGAATCTGAGACCTGGAGGACCAAGGACAAGGACAAGCGAACGATTCCCCTGACGAAGGCATTCAGCGACTTCCTAACGGAGGAGATGCCGGTGGACGGAGAGCTGCCGGAGCCGTTTCTGATCCAGCCCACCAAGGTCAGGGCAAAGCGCGCTACCGATACGATTTTCGGAAGCCCTTTGAGGCGTATGCAACGGCAAGGGATTTCCTGGGTCAAGCCGCATGTGATGCGCCATACCTTTGCGAGCTTGCTGGCCATCGCGGGCGTCTCGATTTTCAAGATCGCCCAGTGGCTGGGAGACGATGTCAAAGTGGTCGAAGGACACTACGCCCATCTGTTGCCCCAGGATTCGACATCGAACGAGCGTTTGGCGACGACAAAACCAAGCCCAAACCCGAGGTCGGGATCGATCAAGCTCTGCGCGGGTGATGAACTATCTGCCTTTGGCTGAAGCCCTTCCAGTTCAGTGCGGTTGTCAGGCTGGGAAGCGCTGGCACGCACAGAAGGACATCTTCAGGGAAAGCTCCGGGTAGTAGACCGTGCTGATCAAATCGTAGAGTGGTGCAAGTCGTGTTTGCAGTCCGGAACTGATCTCCCCGCGATAAATGAGCGAGAAATTCTTGCCATGTGCGTCGTTGTTGCCAATCAGCCAATTGAAGATGCCTGATCCAGGCCGTTCTCCTCAACCCTGTCCATGGCGCAGATCGAAAGCCAGCGCCGACCCGACTTCCGACCGACCCCGGCACGCCTGTTCTGATCCCCGCGGGGCCCGATGCCGAAGCTCTCGCCAGGGCCGCCCAGAAGAAGGTGGTCTCCGCCAACGATGCGGCCAACAATCCTACCGAAGCCATGCCAGGGGCGAATCCGCCGCCGAAGGTTGACGGGAACTTCCTCATCGGTCCCAAATATGTGCAGGCGCCGGAGTTGAGCGTTACCCCCGGTGTTCCGCAGGGCAGAGTGCAGCAATTCAACATGGATTCAACGGGCAGCAAGTTCTACCCCGGGATTGCCAGAAATGCTTTCGGAACGGTTGACCCGAACAATCCCAAAACGCTCATCGTGGAAACCCACCCGGCCCCTTATGAGCGTGCGGACGATAATTGAGGGAGTTGTCTGAGCGGTAAATGAGGGAGCGCGCCGTCCGGCCCGGACGGCGCGCTCCCTCATTTACCGCTCAGACAACTCCCTCAATTATCGTCCGCACGCTCACACCCAAGCGCAACCATCTGCTTTTCAAAAAACACGACCCTATGCTTTTTCAATTTGTGCCAAATTTGTGCCAGCACTTCGCCTCAGCAGCGGGAAGCACGCAGGAAGCACCGAATTTCAAAATTTGACTTTCCCTAGGAAAACCGCTAAAAAGCCTGCAAATACGACCGCGTTTGCTGGTCGGTTTTGGCTCGAATACACCTTATATGCAAGGGGCCGATGTGCTCGTCGCCGGGAGAGATACCCCGGACTTCGGGGTCCATCCGGCTGGGACCAGGGTGTTGAGCTCGTTCGTGACGGGCAGGCCCGATGCAACGGTGTTGACATCCCGCACGTGTGCATTCGGGCGGCGGAGATCCTGCTCGACCCCAGGTGGATTGCCCACGAGTTCCAGCATGTGCGGCAGGAACTGGCCTCAGAATGGCCCTGCTCTCGACCTTCTCGATGTTCTGGTATCCGATCGAGCACCGGGGATGGTAGCCTTTGAGCTGCCTACAGGAGGACTGCCAGCGGGTCAACGGCCAGGAGTTGTCCCTAGATCGTCCGCTATTTTCGATTGCCCGACCACCACGGGCGGGTGGTCACGACTGCTCGGTCAGGAAGGAGCCGAGTTTGGCGTCCTCGGCGATCAGTTGCCTGTCCTTGTCGGGTTCGATGATGTGCTTCCAGTTGAGCATGGCCCTCTGGAAGTTCTCGACGCCAGCCGCAGGTAGGTCTTGGCGATCAGGTAGAGCAGCAACTCGGCCTGGGAGAACCGAGACTGCGCCTGGACGAGGGTCTCTAGTGAGACGCTGAGGCGACCTGGCCGCTGCAAGTCAAGGACCTCGCAGATAAACCGATTGACTGGACTTCCGGACCGCGAGCATCGTGGCAGAGAAACAGTACGCTCAATCCACGAGGACTGTCAGGAACCATCGTCAGCGGCCCCGCATTCACGGTGAGCGTGTCCTGGTCGGCGGGCGCTTTGAGAACGCTTTTACCGCGCAGCAGGTGCAGCGGAGTCGTGATGTGGCTTCGCCGCATTTTTGGCGGGTTCACTCGATCTCCCACGTCATTGGAGCACGCAGACCAGGGTAGCGGTCGAAGAAGCGTCGGGTTGGCAGGAATTCCAATTCGTCACCGAGGTCGCACTTACCGATGGCCTTGGCGGTGTAGCTTATTTTCTCAACAGAGAACGGACGAGCAAGTTGCCGCGCCCACCAAGAGGCGAATTCTCACACACCAAGTCTTGGCGTTCAAGTCGGACGAGAGCAATACTGGGTAAGACACAGATGATGCGACTACTCATTTGAGCGCCGCAATCGCTCGAAACCGTTCCAGAACCAGCGGAGCGCGCTGCCTCGCCCCTGACATCCCTGACAGATGGCCCGGGAAGGCATCAAGGAAATCTGAATGCTGGAGCAATTCTGCAAACGCGGATTGCCACGAATGTGCGGACCTGACCTGGCGCCGATGCAACCTCTTCCACCACTGAAGCTCGGCCGTCCACCAAGGTGATGACGTCCTCAAGATCATGGCTGGCATAGCAATCGCCCCGGCCCCTGTCTTTGAAAGCATCGAGTTTTGTCGCCAAGAACATTGCCGGTGCCACGACTTGTGTGGTGCGACCCCCTCCCAGGTTCGCGGTCTTTGCCAGCCGCAGGGCTTCTGAAAACCATACTCGAGTTCATTCCCAGCGCTCGCGAATCGATCGGCATGATGTCCGCACGGCAGCCCTCTACAATCCAGCGGCAGATTGGAGCACCTTCGGAGGTATCATGCTGAAACCCCGACGCGCGAAGCCGACGCTCAAGCGTGCTGTATTCCCCATAGGTGGCCACTTCCACGATGACGTCAACATCTTTGGTCGACCTGAATTCGGTCAACTCAGGGTGATCCACGAGCAGGCAGACCGCGGCCCCGCCCAGAAACGCAAACGGTATATTCAACGGCTCAAGTCGCCTGGCGACTATCCGCATCGATTCAAGTGGCGTTGGCATGTTCCAAGCGCTTCCTCAGTTCCTCCTCAGCCATCTTGCGCTCCGTGCCCGGCCAACACGCAGGGTATCCACCAACGCGAGAAGTTCGTACAGCTTCGGGTCGGATTTGGCCGCCATGGGCACCGAATGGTAGAGGGGTTCCAGTTCGTAACCTTTGGTCGTTCCTTCGGGGTCTGGCCAAACCGGAGGCAGGTCATCCGAAGTGATTTGGGCCGCCAGAGGCGGCGCTGCGTGAGCTGTGGGAATCCCACGCGCCAAGGGGCCACGTTTGCCGGGAAACGCATAACGGACCCCATGGAGCAGGTATTCCTCCAGAGGTTTCCGCAGGGGTTCCTTGGAATCAGGATTAACCAAGCCCGCGATGGCACAGCGGCGAATGGAGGCATGAATTTCCGAAGCGCTCATGCCAAGCTCATGGGATAACTGGGCGTAAGGCTTTCCCCCTCCGTCCACCAGGAGTTTGAGCAGAACGACGACATCCAATGATTTGGCGACCACGCTCGTACGCTATTCGCGAATGGCGAATATGTCAACAACGAGATGTCGCCCCGCGACACAACAAGATGTCGGTCTTGCTGGGCGGGTGGGTTTCCAGAGGGTGTCCTGAGGACCAATCTTAGATCAATATCATCTCAACACCTCCACGTTTTGGGCTGGGGTGCGCCCTCAACTCGGCAATCAAATCGGGTTCCATGGAGCGGTAGATGTCCGGAATGTGGAGGCAAGTGACAAACGCGCGTTGAACCAGCCAGTAGAGGGTCATCGGATCTACGCGCACCTGCTGTAGCGTCTGGAGAACTCTGCTTTGGGTTCGGAGACTGGTTTTTGACTAACGCGCCACCCAAACCCTCTTCAGGCAGCCCACGACATGATCGCATTTGGCTACGCCAAACAGATCCACACCAAAGATCAGCTAACAAGCAGTTAAGTCCGTTCCCGACCTCGGATCGGCGGCAAACAGAAGAGCAAACAAGCATGGTGCTGTTATGAATCAAATGAGCCAAATCACAGTTCCCTTGGATAATCTGTTTTGAGCACTGACTCGAAAAGTGAGGCTCAGATCGGCTTAGACCCGGCGTTTTTTACTTGGTTGATGATGGAGGTGGGCTGAGCTCCCTTGGTTTTCTCTGAACAGACCGAGCTCGATAATTGGAACCCTCGCGGAGACTTGCCCCGCGAGGGTTTTTTCTCTCCGATTCTATGGTGTCTAATCATTTCGTCGGAGAAAGCTGGTGCCGGAAGCATCTGGCGGATCAGAGCTATTTCAACTGGCTGGAAAAAGTCGATGTCGATCTGACCGAGGAGGCCCGCTCCAAAGGGTTGCCTGCTGTGCGGCGGCACGCTGCACCGCAGCGATTATGAGCGCAAACCCCGGGGCGGACCGCAATGGGACATTCGCTTCAGCCTGTGCTGCGCCAAGGAAGGGCTGCCGGAAACGCACATACGCCGCCCTCGGTGCGCTTTATGGGCCGGCGCGTTTATGCCGGCCTGGTAGTGGTGCTGGTCTCGGCCATGGTCCACGGCCTGAACGCCCGAGCGGGTGAAGTCGCTGCGGGAAGCCTTGGGCATTGACCGGCGCACGCTGGAGCGATGGCGGCAGTGGTGGTTGGTCACCTTCCTGGAAAGTTCCTTTTGGCGAGAGGCCCGTGCCCGGTTCATGCCGCCGCTGTGCCGTAAAGACCATGCCCTTGTCGCTCTGCCAGAGCTTTGAGGTCGAGCGGCGCGACCGGTTGCTGGATTTGCTCAAGTTCCTGGCCCCGATCACCACTCCGAGCTGCCTGGAAAGAACTGGTTATGTGAGGCTCGCTCCAACTCGCGCAGAGGATGCCGGGCGACAGCACCGCCGCAGGCGCGGTGTAAACAGGAGCCGCACCACCGAAGTGGTGGAAAAAATAAAATCAACGGCATCCGATGAAAAAAACTTCGCCTCTGTCACGGCCCCACGAGCGCTGGGCGCATTTTCGCTTCAGCGTCATTGGGCCGCTTTTAGCCGCGCCCCCTTCTGCGGGGCAACTGCAAGAACAACTCCGAGACCTGGCCGCCAAGAAGTGGCGCCACCCCATTTCCGGGGAATGGACTGTCTTCGGGTTCTCGACCCTCGAACGGTGGTATTACAAAGCCCGCCTGGCCCAAGCGGACCCATCGCCGCCCTCCAGCGCAAGATCCGCTCCGATCAGGGCCAGCATCCCTCGGTGAGCCCCAACTGCTCGAACTGGTGCGGGAGCAATACCGGCAGCATCCCAGTTGGAGTTACCAACTGCACTTTGACAACCTGGCGGTGGTGGTCGAGAAGCAACCTCCAGCCGGCCCCATGCCCTGCTATGCCTCGCTGGTGCGCTGCATGAAGAGCCACGGGCTGTTCAAACGGGCTCGCCGGGGGCCGGTTCACAGTCCGGGCGCCCAGGCCGCCGAGCACCGCTACGAAGCCCGGGAGGTGCGCAGCTACGAAAACGAATACGTCAACGGCCTCTGGCACCTGGATTTTCATCACGGCTCGTTGCGCGTGCTCCAAGCCGATGGCCAATGGGTCTATCCGATTTTGCTGGGCGTCCTGGATGACCATTCCCGGCTCTGTTGTCATTTGCAGTGGTATCTGGCCGAAGGAGCGCTCGCGAACTCTGCCACGGGCTGAGCCAGGCTTTTCAGAAGCGTGATTTGCCCAGGTCCCTGCTCTACGACAACGGCTCGGCCATGATCGCGGCCGAGACCGAACAGGGGCTCACCCGGCTGGGGGTGCTCTTTGAGAACACCTTGCCTATTCAGCCCGTATCAAAATGGCAAGCAGGAGTCGTTTTGGGGCCAGATCGAAGGGCCGGCTCCTGCCGATGCTCGAAGGGGTGGCCGATTTGACCCTGGACCAACTCAACGACGTGAGCCAACCCTGGGTCGAACTGGAATACAACCGCAAGGTCCACTCCGAGATTGGCCAGACTCCCCTGGAGCGCTTTCTCAACCACAAAAACGTGGGCCGGCCCTGTCCGGCCACCGAGCAGCTCCAACTGGCTTTCACCACCGAGGTGCGCCGCACTCAGCGCCGCAGCGACGGCACCCTCAGCCTGGAGGGCATTCGCTTTGAAGTGCCCTCCCGCTTCGGCCACCTGCGCAGAACTCTGGCTGCGCTATGCCTCCTGGGACTTGAGCACGGTCTATCTGGCCGATCCGAAAACCGGCGCCATCCTCTGCCGCATCTATCCCGTGGACAAAACACAAAAATGCCCAAGGGCCAGCGGGCCCCCAGAGCTGGCGCTGCCGACTCGCCGCCGCCGCTCGCCGCCTTCGGGCATGGCGCCGCTGCTCCAAAAAATCATCCAACAATACGCCACTGACCGGACTGCCTCCGGCCTATCTGCCCGCAACCCCAAAATCCCCACAACCCCTCATGAACAAACGACTCCTCAATCTCTACAGTCTGAAGTTTAATCCCTTCTCCTCCCAGGCGCCGGCCACGGCTCTGTGGCCGCCGCCCCCAATCCAAAGCTTCTGCTGGCGCATCGAGCAGCAGATCGGCGAAGGCGGCTTCGCCCTGGTCGACCGGCGACCCGGGCGTGGGCAAAAGCGCCGCGCTGCGTACTCCTGGCTCGGAGCACTTGAACGGCCTGCGCGATCTGTGTGTCGGCGTCCTGACCCGGCCCCAAGCCAAGATGGCCGACTTCTATCGCGAACTGGGCCACCTCTTTGGCGTGGCCCTCTCGCCCCACAACCGCTGGGCCAGTGCCAAGGCTCTTGCGCGAAAAATGGCTCGCTCACATCGAGGCCGCCATCTATCGGCCCGTGTTGATCATCGACGAAGCCCAGGAAATGAACTCCCTGGTCTTATCCGAGTTGCGCCTCTTGGCCAGTGCCGATCTGGACTCCCGCTCGATCCTGACCATCATCCTGGCCGGCGATCAGCGTCTGGCCACTCGTCTGGAAGAACCCGATCTGTTGCCCATCGCCAGCCGCATGCGCAGCCGCCTGCGCCTGGAAGCCCTGCCGCCCAAAGCCCTCCAGGAATGCCTCAGCCACCTGCTCAAAGCCGCCGGCAACCCCAAGCTGCTCAGTCCCTCGCTGATCCAGACGCTCTGCGAACATGCCGCCGGCAACCTGCGCCTGCTCATGAATATGGCCAATGACCTGTTGGTCGCCGCCTCCCAGCAGGAACGGGAAGTCATCGACGAAAAGCTCTTCTTCGAAGTCTTCGCCTGGACCCCAAGCCCGCCAAAAAGCCGTGAACCCGCTTGCCTGTCCAACGCGCCAGTCAACTGGAGTGCAGTGGCCCGCAAACCCAGTGGCTGGTCGAGGATCTCTGGACCGACCAAGCCGTCGGCATCCTGGGCGGCGAGCCCAAATGCTGCAAAAGCTTCCTGGCCCTGGATGTGGCCGTGAGCGTCGCTTCCGGCGCCGCCTGTTTGCGCCAGTTCCCTGTGCGCCGCAGCGGGCCAGTGTTGCTCTTCCCGGCCGAGGACTCGCTGGCCGTCGTGCGCCAGCGCTTGGAAGGCATTGCCGCTGCCGCCCAGGTCCCGTTTGCCTCCCTGCCGGTGCAAGTCATTACCGCGCCCTCGCTCCGATTGGATACCGAGCCGGATCGTCAGCGCCTTTCCCGACACCGTCCAGGAGCAACGGCCCGTCCTGTTGATCCTCGATCCGCTCATCCGGTTGCATCGGGTGGATGAAAACGACGCCACCCAAATCGCCGCGCTGCTCTCATACCTGCGTCGAACTCCAACGGCAGTTCCAACTGGCCGTCCTGCTGGTTCATCACGCCCGCAAAGACTCCCACTCCAGCCGCCCCGGCCAGGCCCTGCGCGGTTCCAGCGAACTCCACGGCTGGGGCGACTCCAATCTGTATATGCGCCGCAAAGGCTCCCAACTGACCTTGTCCACCGAACATCGCGCCGCACCTTCCCAGGATCACATCCCGCTTCAACTCAGCCAATCAGGCTCGGTCGTGGCTTTGAAGGTAGTCGAACGTTCCTCCGTTGAGCCCGAGGCGGCTCCCACTTCGACCGAGCGGGTGCGCCAGGCCCTGGCCCAACTCGGCGAACCGATCCCGGTTCAGCAGTTGCAAAAACTCTGTGGCATTCGCACCGCCAAGGTCTGCTCCGCCCTGGCCGAACTGGTCACCCAGGGCGAAGTCGTCCGGGATGCCCGCGGCTACCAACTCAAACTCCCGTTGCCCGTTTCCCACCCTATAGACCCTCAAGGAAACGGAAACGGGAAACGCTCTGATTTTGTCCAGTGAAACAGAAGCAGGCTCTGCTGAGGAGCAACCTGCCGAGGGATAACTGGATGAGGGCGACGAAACGTCGTCTGCCAACGCCGGGGAGGCCAATAACCTCCCCGGCAAACTGGGCCAGACCATGTTTTCAGAGCCCTCCCATGCCTTAAAAACCTTTCCCTCGATGCGTCAGAACTACCCCTGAAACCCCAGTCAGCCCGCCGCCGACTCACCTTCAGGATCGGGTTCGCGCACCTCCAGGGTCGGCCGCCGGTGCAACTGATCGTCGGGCACGAACTCAATCCGCATGCCCCAGCCCGCATAGGTCGTCAGCATCCGGCCAAACTCCTCCAGGCTCAACTCCTTATCGTCGATCCCCACCACCAACTGACCGTTTTCATCATCCTCGACCAGGCAACGTAACACTCCGCCCCGGAGACACCATTGCTGGCTGCGAGCGGCGTATTTAATTTGCGGCGAACCCAGCGGCACCTCCACTGCTACATGCTTGTATTCGGCCGCCAACTGCGCCTGGGCTCGCAACGTATCGTTGAAGAGTTCCAGAATCGCTTCATCGCTCATGTCCGCGATCTCAGGGCCGATCTTCAGGTGGGTCGTTGGTATCCCGGCCTCCTTATATTGGATGACAGCGTCCTCACCGTCGCGGGTGATGGTAACTTCATCCAAACGCGCAATGTAGCGTTCCTTTCGTCTCATAGGCCGCCCAGCAAAGGAAATGGTGACTGCAAAGTCAATCTCCGTCCGGGCCGGACGGCGCGCTCCCTCATTTACCGCTCAGACAACTCCCTCAATTATCGTCCGCACGCTCATTTGCGCCCGGAATTGCTCCGGACCCGAACAACGCGGACCCTATGGTGATCTCCCTGCAGGTCGCGCGTCGATATCACTTTCTGCCTCAACCCGTCTTCATCGAAGTCGAGGAGGACCAAATCATCCTCAATTATCCCGCAGCATCCGATCACGCCAAGGCCGTAGCGGAGCGCCTGGCTCAGCGTGCCGCCAGGCACGCGGGCAATGGTGATTGCCACCGGGCCATCGCAATCTGGGAACAGGTCCTGCAACTCGTTCCAGACGACCTTCTGGCACGCCGGGACATTGGCATGGCTTGCAGCGAACTCGGCGATTTCATTAAGGCCAAGCACTACCTCTCGGAAGCCCTCCTCGTCGACTTTGAAGACATCGTGAGCCTGGTTGCTTTGGCAAACATCGCGGTCAAGCAGGAGGATTACGGGGCGGCTGAGGTCTACGCCCAGAAGGCCATAGCCGCTGGCCCTCAGAACGCCTGGGCGTTGAACTGCCTCGGCGCGGTCCTGTTTTACACGGGTCGTCACGAAGAGGCCCTCAGCTTTCTCCGGGCGGCCATCCGCTGGGCGCCCCGGCCCTGCTGCATCCGCGTTACCTGGACTTCGCCCGCCACTATGGTTTTGCGGTGAAGGCTTGTGGCCCATACAAACCTCATGAAAAAGGGCGGGTGGAGAACGGCGTGGGTTACTTCAAGAAGAACTTCCTGGCCGGGTTGCAACTCTCCGGCCTGGACGCACTAAATGCGGCGGTCCGGCAGTGGTTGGACCAAGTGGCCAATGTGCGGGTGCATGGGGAGACGCACCAAAAACCCCTGGACCTCTTTGAACTGGAAAAGCCCAAGCTGCGGCCTCTGACCGTGCTGCCTTATGATCTGGCTACGGTCAGCACCGTCTCCGTCAGTCGGCGGTGCCGCGTTACCCTGGACACCAATCACTACTCGGTGCCGCCCCGGTATGCCAACACCAACCTCACCCTCAAGGCCTATCCCGACCGCCTCTGCCTGTATCATCAGGATCAGCTCGTGGCCGAGCACCCGCGGAGCTATGAGCGACATCGGGACTTCGAAAAGCCGGAGCATGTGCAGGAGCTCCTGGCCCAACGCCGGCAGGCCCGGGCCCAGCACCTGCTGACTCGGTTTTTAGCCCTGTCGCCGCACGCGGCGGAGTATTATCAGCGCCTGGATGAAAAGCGGGGCAATCCCCGCCACCATGTGCAGAAGATCGTCGCCTTGAGCGAGATCTACGGCGTGGAAAAAGTGCAACGCGCCTTGGAAGACGCCTGGGCCTATCAAGCCTTCAGTTGCGAATACATCGCCAACCTGCTGGAACAGCGGGAGCGGCCCACAGCTCAGCCCGGGGCGCTGCATCTGACCCGCCAGCAAGATCTGCTGGACCTGGACTTGCCGGCCCCGGACTTGTCTCTCTACCAATCCCAGGAAGGCGGTGAGCCATGAACGTCACCGAATCCCGACTCAAT
The DNA here is from genome assembly GCA_963762555.1 of uncultured Verrucomicrobiae bacterium. Taxonomy (GTDB): domain Bacteria; phylum Verrucomicrobiota; class Verrucomicrobiia; order Limisphaerales; family UBA8199; genus PALSA-1440. Next base: position 11,945 of record CAVXLO010000033.1, on the reverse strand, counting down.
GAACAGCTCAATGCCTTACGGCTGCTGACGGTGCAGGAGCATTACGCGGCTCTGGCCAGCGAAGCGGCCCAGAAACAGTGGACGCATGTGGATTATCTAGCTCGTCTCATCGAGGGCGAAGCCCAGCGTCGACAGGAGTTGGCCATCCAGCGCCGTATTGCCGCCGCCCGCTTCCCCTGCATCAAGACCCTCGACCAGTTTGACTGGAACTGGCCCAAGAAAATCAACCGCACCCAGGTGCAGAACCTCTTCCGCCTGGCCTTTCTCCCGGAGAAAGCCAACGTGGTTTTCATGGGCGGAGTGGGACTCGGCAAATCGCACCTGGCTAGCGCGTTGGGCTATGCCGCCTGCCTGGCGAGCCATTCCGTGCTCTTCACCACGGCCGTGGACATCATCAACACCCTCACCGCTGCCCAAGCCGCCTATCGGCTCAAAGCCGAACTCAAGCGACTGCTGGCCCCGCGGATTTTATGCATTGATGAGGTCGGCTACCTTCCCATCGACAAAACCGGCGCTGATTTGCTCTTCCAGGTCATCAGTCAGCGCTATGAACGGGGTTCCATCGTGCTCACCACTAACCAGCCTTACAAGCACTGGGCCAGGATCTTCAACAACGACAGCACGCTAACCAGTGCCGTTCTGGACCGGCTCTTGCATCACGCCGACACCGTCATTATCGAGGGCAAAAGTTATCGGATGAAAGATCAGATCGAAGCCCCGTAAACTCGGCAGTCTTCCTCGCTGGCGACAGGCCCTAAACCCTGTCGCCATTTTTGTGTCACCTCACGAAACCGGCCCAACATTTTCAACCCGCCGCGCTGGCGGCATGACCTCGCCGCCGCCCTCACCGAGTCAGCCGAGTTGTATCATATCGCGTGTTCCACCTTCTTCTCCGGCCGGATGCAGTCCGAATACATCCGCTGCTGTGTTGCCCTGAGCGGCGAGGATAACGGTGACGTCCGCCTGACCTTTCGCCTCTCGGCACCTGAACCCAAACTCTACGCGAAAAAAAACTCATCGAACAAAAACTCAACGTTATGAAAATCAAAATCCTCGGACTGACCCTGTTTGAAATTCAAAGAGACTTGCCGGCAACGCTCTCGGGACCACCTGCGGCGCCGCCAGCAAAACCCGTAAAGTCACGACGACCAACGGTCATGGTCCCGCCCGCACTCCTTCCCTTGGCCGACCTCCACAAGCCAGCCGACCTCCTGCCGCGCACCGCCCGAGGGACCCTCGATGCGGACGCGGCCCTCCGGATGTTCGGACTCAAGGATGTGGCGGTCCTCTGGCAGCAGAAATACCCTTCGGGGAGCGCCGGGGCGGCGCTCAAGCGAGTGGTAGGCGCCATCGGCCGCAAACCCGTCCTGGCCTGCGAATCGAGTGTCGCCTGGGTCTGGAGGGCCTTTCGCCCGGCGCGAACCCTGACACCGAGCGTCCGCCTGCACCATTGCGCCCGCCCAAGCCGGAGACCACACCTACCGCAACCCGCGGACCAAGGTTTCGGCGGCGCAAGACAGCAGCGCACTGCCCCTCCCGCGAGATGCCAGCGGGCGCATCGACATCGCCGCTTCCCTCCCGATGGTTGGGCCTCACCGACCCGAAGGCCCTCTGGAATGGCAAAGTCCAGCCCGGCTCACCAGCGCATGAGCTCAAGAAGGAGATCGCTCGCGTCCTGGCCCGAGGCGAAACGGTAACCGGCATCACGCGCCGCGACATTGGGCTGCCCGATTGAACCGCTTTATGCCTCCACCCATTTTTCAGCCCGGCGACGAGGTTCTGCTCCGGGACAACGGAACCGACATCCAAGGGCGTCGTCAGCCTCGTGCATGGGTCCCAAGTCACCTTCCTGGCGGAGGATGGTCGCAAGCTGACACGGAACTCCCACCTGCTCACCCATCTGGCCCGATGGCCGCGCAGCGCAGAGCCCTGCCTCTTCCGCCCATCCACGAGAGTCTGACTCTCCTGTCCCAGGCGGTGGAGATGGTCGCCAGCAAACTCTCACCCAGCCTCATTCTGGTGGGCCCCCCCGGGTTGGGCATTATGCCGGGAACCGGATTATGCCGGGCGGTGGGAGATTTGCCCCTGAATAGCGGGCCGGAATGGCTTTCGGCCCGGCATAATCCGGAGGCGCTGGTTAGAGGTTGCTGAGCATGCGCAAGCAGGCGGTCGGTGGGGCGATAACGGCCTGGTTTTCCGTTAATGGGTTGCGCCTTGGCGAGGATCTCCTCCTTCAGTGCCAGATTGGCATCAAGGTAGATCTGCGTGGTTTCCACCGACTCGTGCCCCAACCAAAGCGCGATCATGGCCCGATCAATGCCGGCCTGCAGCAACTCCATGGCGGCGGTATGGCGAAGCCAATGTGGTGTGACCCGCTTTTTGACCAACGACGGACATTTCACCCGAGCTGCCGCTACATGTTTGTTCACCAAGTCTTGGACGGCGTCGGCACTGAGCCTCCCTCCCGAAAGGCTGGGGAAGAGGAACTGGCTGGTCAATGGCCAGGGTTCCTTAATCCAGGCCTCCAACACGCGGCGCGTGGTTTTGGATATGGGAGTGCACCTCTGCTTCCTACCTTTCCCGACGCATTGGATGTGTGCACCGGGCCCAAGCGTAACATCCTCATGGCAGAGCCCGGTGAGTTCCGACAAGCGCAAGCCGGTTTGCATGGCAACTAGCAGCAGGGCGTAATCGCGACGGCCCAGCCAGGTCTTGCAGTCTACAGCCCCAAGCAGCGCTTCGACTTCTGCTCGCGTCAAGAACCCGATCAGTGGGCGCTGGCATCGCTTGCTCGGTATAGCCAGTACCCGCTGGATCATGCCGCTCTGCTCCGGGGCTTCCAGTGCAACGAATCGAAAGAATGAACGGATGGCCGCCAGACGGAGATTACGCGTGCGTGCCGTATTGTCCCGTTTGGCCTCAAGCTGATCCAAGAAGTCGCTCACCAGTGATGGACTAAGATCTTTGAGTGCCAGTTCTGAAGGAGGTCGGTTCAGCAGCTGTTGAGCAAACACCAAAAGCAAGCGGAACGTATCCCGATAGGAGGCGATGGTATGCGGGCTGACCCGACGCTGGGATATGAGCCGTTTGTGAAAGAACGCCTCGAGCAAGGCACTCAGGTCAGGCTTTTGCATCGTTTGCTCCTTTCCACCTGCGGTCCAGCCGTTTTGCTGCAGCTTCGCTAAGCTCAGTCGTGCAGGTGAGATACCAGTACGTGCCAGTGATGAACACATGGCCCAGGTAAGTCGAGAGCACCGGCAGTAATGGAGCAACGTCCTTTCCGGTGCGATACCACCGCACCAGCGTGGCCACCGCGAAGCGGTGTCTCAGATCGTGAATGCGAGGTCCGTGACTGGCGCCGATTACGCGCAGGCCGATGCGGCGAGTCAGCATTCGAAAATCCTCTCCAATCTCTGTGTTGGTCAGGGCCGCTCCATGGGTCGAGACAAAGACCCGATTAACCGGCCGCCGCCAAGGCCGCTCTGCGAAGAACCGATCCCGACGCTTAAGGTAGTGACGGAGTTGCCAGAGAGTTGATTTATGCAGCGGAACTAGGCGGGACTTCTGGAACTTCGAGCGGCCAACCGAAAGGACCCTCTCCACCCAATCGATATCTTCCCGCTTGAGGTTCAGCGCCTCCGTCAACCTCATTCCAGTCACGCTCAACAAGCCGAACAAGCAGTAAAGGGTGTGCGGCTTTAAAGCATACCGCGGCGTTGAAGGATGCGCGCGAGCCGCATCCAGTATCCGGATGATCTCGGCCTCGGAGTAGATATACGGTTGAGGGCGGTGTCCCTGGCGCACCAGTCCAGCGGGAGGGATCTCGGTTTTGGGATCTATGCCGCATAGGTATCGAGCAAACCCGCGGATTGCCGACAGACACCCAGCTTGTGTTGAGGGCGAGCGATGATCAGACCGCAGTGCAAACTCCAATGCCAGAGCTGTCGTGATCTGCCCTGTCCGCTTCTTCTTCATCAACTTGAGAAAGCCCTTCAGCCGCGATTCGGCCCGCCCAAGATCGAACCCCAGCCCGCGGCGTAATTCGAGGTAGTCCCTCAGATGTTGCGTAAGGGGTTTCACTGGGCACCTCCCGGCCAAGGCAGAGCCAAACCCCGGAGAGCTTTGAGATCAACCTTGGCATAGATTGCCGTGGTATCAGGATGCCGGTGCCGAAGCACGCGTCCGATCTCATCCAATGAGGCGCCGCGCCGAAGCATTTCGGTCGCAAGCGAGTGCCGGAAAAGATGCGCCCCGGTTCGAGCCGACCTCACATCGGCTCTCTCGATCGCCGTTCTTACCAAAACCGAAACGGGACCAGAGGCTACGAACGGCGTATGGGGGGCGTATGCCCGAACGAAGACGTTTCGGTATGAAGTTGGTGGCCTTTTGAGGGCGGCGGCGAGGTCATGCCGCCAGCGCGGCGGGTTGAAAATGTTGGGCCGGTTTCGTGAGGTGACACAAAAATGGCGACAGGGTTTAGGGCCTGTCGCCAGCGAGGAAGACTGCCGAGTTTACGGGGCTTCGATCTGATCTTTCATCCGATAACTTTTGCCCTCGATAATGACGGTGTCGGCGTGATGCAAGAGCCGGTCCAGAACGGCACTGGTTAGCGTGCTGTCGTTGTTGAAGATCCTGGCCCAGTGCTTGTAAGGCTGGTTAGTGGTGAGCACGATGGAACCCCGTTCATAGCGCTGACTGATGACCTGGAAGAGCAAATCAGCGCCGGTTTTGTCGATGGGAAGGTAGCCGACCTCATCAATGCATAAAATCCGCGGGGCCAGCAGTCGCTTGAGTTCGGCTTTGAGCCGATAGGCGGCTTGGGCAGCGGTGAGGGTGTTGATGATGTCCACGGCCGTGGTGAAGAGCACGGAATGGCTCGCCAGGCAGGCGGCATAGCCCAACGCGCTAGCCAGGTGCGATTTGCCGAGTCCCACTCCGCCCATGAAAACCACGTTGGCTTTCTCCGGGAGAAAGGCCAGGCGGAAGAGGTTCTGCACCTGGGTGCGGTTGATTTTCTTGGGCCAGTTCCAGTCAAACTGGTCGAGGGTCTTGATGCAGGGGAAGCGGGCGGCGGCAATACGGCGCTGGATGGCCAACTCCTGTCGACGCTGGGCTTCGCCCTCGATGAGACGAGCTAGATAATCCACATGCGTCCACTGTTTCTGGGCCGCTTCGCTGGCCAGAGCCGCGTAATGCTCCTGCACCGTCAGCAGCCGTAAGGCATTGAGCTGTTCATTGAGTCGGGATTCGGTGACGTTCATGGCTCACCGCCTTCCTGGGATTGGTAGAGAGACAAGTCCGGGGCCGGCAAGTCCAGGTCCAGCAGATCTTGCTGGCGGGTCAGATGCAGCGCCCCGGGCTGAGCTGTGGGCCGCTCCCGCTGTTCCAGCAGGTTGGCGATGTATTCGCAACTGAAGGCTTGATAGGCCCAGGCGTCTTCCAAGGCGCGTTGCACTTTTTCCACGCCGTAGATCTCGCTCAAGGCGACGATCTTCTGCACATGGTGGCGGGGATTGCCCCGCTTTTCATCCAGGCGCTGATAATACTCCGCCGCGTGCGGCGACAGGGCTAAAAACCGAGTCAGCAGGTGCTGGGCCCGGGCCTGCCGGCGTTGGGCCAGGAGCTCCTGCACATGCTCCGGCTTTTCGAAGTCCCGATGTCGCTCATAGCTCCGCGGGTGCTCGGCCACGAGCTGATCCTGATGATACAGGCAGAGGCGGTCGGGATAGGCCTTGAGGGTGAGGTTGGTGTTGGCATACCGGGGCGGCACCGAGTAGTGATTGGTGTCCAGGGTAACGCGGCACCGCCGACTGACGGAGACGGTGCTGACCGTAGCCAGATCATAAGGCAGCACGGTCAGAGGCCGCAGCTTGGGCTTTTCCAGTTCAAAGAGGTCCAGGGGTTTTTGGTGCGTCTCCCCATGCACCCGCACATTGGCCACTTGGTCCAACCACTGCCGGACCGCCGCATTTAGTGCGTCCAGGCCGGAGAGTTGCAACCCGGCCAGGAAGTTCTTCTTGAAGTAACCCACGCCGTTCTCCACCCGCCCTTTTTCATGAGGTTTGTATGGGCCACAAGCCTTCACCGCAAAACCATAGTGGCGGGCGAAGTCCAGGTAACGCGGATGCAGCAGGGCCGGGGCGCCCAGCGGATGGGACAGGACTGCGGTCTTACAGTTGTCGACCATTACCTCGGCCGGAACGGAGTTAAAGTATTCGAAGGCGTGCTGGTGGCAGGCCAGGAAGTGTTCCTGCGTCTGCGCCAGGGTGAACTCGACATACAGCCGGCGGCTGTAGCAGAGCACCATGACGAAAAAGGAGAGCCGCCGCCGCGTGCTGCCCACCGGTAAAAACCCGGCCGAACCCCAATCCACCTGGGCGCATTGCCCTGGAGCAAAGTGGAGCTTCAAAAAGGCCGGTTGGCGCGGCGGCCGTACGAGGCGCACATATTCCTTAAGGATGCTGTAGCCGCCGCTATAACCACTCTCCCGCAGCCGCTGGAGCAGTTGCTGGGCGGTGAAGGGATGCGTGGCCAGGAGGCGCACGATCGTGCCTTTGTGTGGATCGAGCTTGCTGGCCCGTTTGGCTTGCGCTCGCGGCTGATAGGTTTGGCAGTCGATCCATTTGCTCACGGTGCGTTCATCCAACTGCAACGCCGCCGCAATCTGCGCGACGGACAGGTGTTCGTGGTCGCACAACTGCCGGATTTGATGGAAGGTCTGATAATCAATCATGCGGCACCTCCCTCGCACGCGCGCCGCAGAAGGTCTCCTAAGCTTAGCGCTTGGCCAGTTCGCGGAGCGGTTGGCGCAGACACCCCTTGGGCCAGCGGCAAGGCCAGCACTTGATAGAGCGGCTTCTGATAAGCCAGCAAGTCGGCCGCCACCAATTGCTGGCGGCAGCGCGCCAGTTGCCCCACCTCCATTTTGAGCAAACGGCTCAGGGTTGCATCGGAGTAGTAACTGAGCCCCTGCGCATCGGCGACGGTGACCAGCACCAGATACAGGGCCCAAGCGGCGGGATCGGCGTGGCGCAGGAGGTTATCCCGCACCAGTCGTTGATCCACCCAACTAAACTGCGCCGGCACTTGCCGCAACCGTTCCGGGCGCAGGATCTTTTTGTTCATCATATAACGTGTTTTCTTTCGTGGACCTGCTGGAAGGTTGATCCAGAATGTCCTGCCCCTTAGCTATCAGGCGCCGGACGAAAAGGACGATGTCGTCTTGTAACGTACAGTCGGTAAACTTGGAGATCAGCCCCACGATCAGGGGCGTTTGTACCTGGCAGACGTCTTGTAACGTACTGGGGCAGGCGGCTGGCAACGCAACTGGTGTAAGTTCTTTTACGACAGCAGGTTGCGCCGAGCAGGCGTCTTGTAACGTACGGGCAGTCTTACGTGGGCAACGCTTCCAGTAACCTGGATGTGCCTTTCGCCACTCCTGCACCCGCTGCACATTCTCCGCACCGCGGAAATGATCTCGGTTTTCGGGTTTGCTCAACCAACGCTGCTGCCTGGCTCGCTTGCTGACCCGTTGGCACTCCGGAATTGAACAATACTTCTGGCGCCCTCGATTTCGGTAATCGGGCACAAACAGCATCTTACAATGCAGACACTTGCAACGGCGCGCTTCGGGCTTCATCAGGTTGAAGCCGCCACCCGTTAAAAGCCCAGCTCGACGCCCGCAAGCGCGAAGAAGATCGGTCGGGGAAGAAAACGGAAAAAGAAGAGAAGAAGAGGCTTTAGATGTGAATCGGGAAGAAGACGGAACCGGAAGAAGACCGCATTTTCAAACCACCAGAATCACACCATTTTCAGCCCGCCGCGCTCAGATGAGCTTCTCCCCGGCCCCGTTCTTCTTTTCGGTCGGCGTCCAGTAGCCGAAACTCGTCATGGCGTGTTTCTCGAAGAGCTTCAACGTGTGGCCGCGGAAGCGGGTGAGCAGATTGTCCAGGTTGCCGGGTGAGGCGGTGTAGGTGCGCAGCTCGAACACACGCGGTTCGGTCGCGGAGGAGGGTTTGATCGCGGGGGAGAAGTCGGTGGCCGAGAGGAAGACCGAATCCGCTTTCAAGACGAGCTTGCCATCTTTCTCCGATTCCTTAGTACTTGGTTTCTTAAATACACTAACGTATTTGATCTGGCCATACCGACCGGATCGTGGCATATTGTCGCAGCACGGACATGTGCGGATAATATGCCACGAAACAGCCAATTCTCTATCGTTCTCACCCAGGATGAGGAGCGAGAACTCCGACATAGATCAGCCAAATATACGTTGCCTTACTTTCAGGTGTTCCGCGCCAGAATCGTCCTTCTGGCCGCCCAAAACCTGCCCAACGACCTCATTGCGGCTCGGCTGGACACACGGCGTGAAGTCGTCAGTCAATGGCGCAAACGCTTCTTCTACGAGCGTTTACGCGGACTGGAAGAACCGCCCCGCCCGGGTCGCCCCCGGGCTTTTCCCCCCAGAACTGGTCGTGCAGGTTAAGGCCTTGGCCTGCGAGTTGCCCAGCCAGTTCGGCTTGCCACTCTCCCGCTGGAGCCTCGCCGAGTTGAACGAGCAGGTCTGTCAATCCGGGTTGGTGGCCAAAATCAGCGATAGCACTCTCTGGCGCTGGCTGCATGAGGATGCCATCCGACCTTGGTTTCACCGTTGTTGGATTTTTCCCCGTGACCCGCAGTTCGCTGCCAAAGCCGCACGCTTGCTGGACCTCTACCAGCGCGTCTGGCAGGGCCAACCCTTGCAAGCAGACGAGTTCGTCATTTCGGCCGATGAAAAGACCAGCATCCAAGCCCGTGCTCGCATCCATCCTACCCAGGCACCCCAACCCGGCCAACCGATGAAGGTCGAACACGAGTACGAGCGGCGCGGAGCGCTTACTTACCTGGCCGCCTTGGATGTTCATCGGGCCAAGCTTTTCGGCCACTGCGAACCGCAAAGCGGCATTGTGGCTTTTGATCGCTTGGTCGACCGGGTGATGAATCAGCCTCCCTATGCCCAAGCCCGCCGCGTGTTCTGGATTGTGGACAATGGTTCCTCTCATCGCGGAACGGCCAGTGTCCAACGGCTCCAACAACGTTACCCCCGTCTGCATTTGGTCCATGGACCCGTTCACGGCAGTTGGCTCAATCAGGTCGAAGTTTACTTTTCCATCATCCAGCGAAAAGTGCTCACGCCAAACGATTTCAAATCCCTGGATGAAGTCGCCCACGCCCTTTGGCAATTCGAACGCCATTTCGAAACGATCGGACGGCCCTTCGAGTGGAAGTTTACGCGCGAGGACCTCAATCAACTCCTAACCAAGTTAGCTACCCCAAAACCCACGGAATTAGGGATGGCGGCTTAACAAAAAATACGTGCGCGGACTTATGAATTAGGGTACTTAGCCGCAGTCTGCCAGTCAGGATCGGCCATGAATTCCTGCCACGACTTCTCTCGGGCGTCCCGGCTGGGGTAGGCCAGGAGATAGACGAGTTTGTTCTCGCTGTTGGTCACGGGCAGCCAGTAGCCGATGTTGACCATGCCGTGTTTCTCGAAGAGCTTGCAGGTGTGGTCACGAAAGCGGGTCTTTAGGGCGTCGAGCTTGCCCGGCGCGGCATAATAGGCCCTTTTAAAACATCCTACCAAATCAGCGGGCGACGCCTTGTGCAAATCATCGTTTCCTATCGTCACTATTTCGGTAAAGAGTTGTTAGGTCCTCCTCAGCCCGTGACTTCAGGCATATTTTGTCTACTTCGACAGGATATGCCTTCCGCGCCCCTGTTGCCTTGCGCGTCCGGCCCGGAGAAACGGCTGTGCTCCAGACGGGCCACCGCCGCGCACTCGACGCTGGTGTTGGCAGCCCCAGACGCGCAAGCGGGGCAGGCGGTCCGGGCGCGCCAGCGCATTGTGCGCACGGGCAAGGAAGGCAGTGAACACTACCGTTTACTCGCGGCGGTGACGCAGGCACGCAGGCGCGGATGAAGCTGTTTACTTGAAACGGGTACTTGTGTTTACTATGCATTGCGCAACCGAGTTCACCGGTGCTACCTCGCTGAATCGCACGTGCTCAACAGTCACTTGCCCGGCGGAGTCCCATGCGGGTCGTGGCATAGGAATTGCAAAGGCGTGGTTGGGAAATCGCCCACCTCTGGATGTCGTTTCCCAAACCACGACCCAATCGAATCGAATTGAGCTATGAGACCTTGCGAAAAACGAAACTGGCTACCACTATCGCCCCCAGCGGCTTTAGGAGAGGCCGCGTGGAGAATTGTTGTCTTTGGCTTGATTGTGCTCTTCGCCGGCAAATGCTCGGCCCAGAGTCTGGACAATCTGCTTCACCTCCAAGACTACACTGCGCACCGGGTCTCCAGCGCCGACCCCAAGGGCGGCAACTCGGATTGGCGCCAGATCGATGCTGGGCAGACCTTAACCCTGGCGGAACTGGAGGGGCCAGGCATCATTTCCCACATCTGGTTTACGGTCAACTACCCCTCGCGCAGCTCGCTGCGCAAGCTGGTGTTGCGGATCTATTTCGATGACCTGACCGAACCTTGCGTCGAAGCGCCGCTGGGGGATTTCTTCGGGTTGGGCCACGCCCAGACCTACTCGTATGCCAGCCAGCCGCTGGCCGTTGCCACGCAGGGGGGGCTCAATTGTTACTGGCCCATGCCTTTTGTGCACAAGGCGCGGCTCACGGTGGCCAATGAGGGTGCCCAGGTTTGCCGCAACCTGTATTACCAGGTCGATTACCGCAATCTGGACAAACCTCTGCCAGACGACTTGCACTTCTTTGCCGCTTACCGGCAATCCTCCCCGTGTGAGAAGGGGAAGCCTTACGTCATCCTTCAGACCGAAGGCGGGGCGGGCCATTACGTCGGCTGCAACCTCTCCGTCGAGCAGCAGGAGGCCGGCTGGTGGGGGGAAGGTGACGTGCGGATGTTCGTGGACGGCCAGACCGAGCCGGCCATCGCCGGCACCGGTTCAGAAGACGATTTCGGCGGAGCCTGGTGCTACGGTCACGAATTCGCTTTTCCGCAAATCGGCGCACCCCTGCGGGCGCGGTTCGATCCGGACGGCCTATTGGAACACTGCACCCCCGATTTGCGGGGCAAGGATCTCGAACAATGGCACTGGCCGGTGGCCTGGAAAGCTGGGGACTTGTGGAACGTTTACCGTTACCACATCTCCGATCCGGTCCCCTTCCGCCGTTCGCTGCTGGTCAACATCGAGCACGGTTACATCAACAACGAGCGTTCCGACTGGTATTCCAGCGTTGCCTACTGGTATCAGACCGGCAAGCCCGTTGCCCGCCCTGCCCTGCCGCCGGTCGCGGAGCGGTTGCCGCTTTTCATGCGGCCGCACGATTACGGTGATGGCCGTTGGGAGGGGGAGGATCTCGCCGAGGTCGCCAAGGCCGACGGCGGTGTCGTTCGAGAGGCGGGGATGCAGTTCTGGGGCGCTATGTTCAGCCGTCAGTACGCCCTGCTATGGGACGCGGCCAAACCGGGCCATACGCTCACCGTGCCCTTCACTGTGGCACAGCCTGGGCGCTACAAGCTCGTGGCCCGGCTGAGTCGCAGCGCGGAAGGCGGCACTTTCAAGACCGGCTTGGATGACCTGCCGATGGGCGAGCCTCTCAATCTCTACGGGCCTCCGCCTTACCCCGAACCCTTTGACACCGTCGTTGCGGAAGCCGAGTTGGCCGCCGGAAGCCACTCGCTGAAATTCGTCAGCCTTGAGCACGACAAGCGCTCCAAGAAGAACCACCTGCTGTTGGACAAGTTCCAGCTCATGAAGCGGATGTGAGTCGCTTTTCGCCGCCTCGCATCCCTGGCTGACGCGGCTGTGGCGAGGCTTCTCCGGGTTGAACGCGGCCAGCGTGGCAGCGGATTCCCCATCCGGTCTGCGGCATCAGCAGCATGATCGCGCGAGCACCGAGGCTCACGTCTTCTTGAGTAGCCGGTTG
>CAVXLO010000032.1:0-88576 GCA_963762555.1 uncultured Verrucomicrobiae bacterium | reverse complement strand
GAACTTCTGAGAGGCGCCGACGGCTCCACCGCGGGTTAGCCTCGATCAATGCCTTTATCTCGGCGATCTCGACGCCGCTGATTTGGCGACCTTGAACAATATCAACATCCGGCACGCGGTCAGACTACCAAGAGGATTTTTTGGAGTCCCGTACAAAATGAAGAAATCTTGCCCCCACAAATCCGACGAGGAAGTATCCGGTCTATTCTAGACCTGAGTAGTTACGCCTGTAAACTCCTTCGCGATGTCGTTTGGCGACCCGACAGTGTCCCTCGCGTGCCTTGAAACGTTCCAAGGCGGCAAACCATTCCTCCCAATCAGATGCGAGCTGATCCCACTCAAAGCCCAAGGCTTCCAACCTCTGTCTGCGCTGCTCTGGCATCCTGTTTCTCTGCTGCCTTTGATGGCTCACCCAGTAACCGAGCCTGCAAGTCCCTTCGAGATGCTTTCCTGGAACGCGACAGTGGCCTTCTCTTGCCTTGAACTGTTGAAGCAATCCATACCATTCGTCCCAAGATGCGCCAAGAACATCAACACACGCCGTAGTAATGGCAATTCGTAACTTGTCCAATGAAATCGAAGGCCCGCACACCTCAACTATTTCGTGAAAACGTGAGTTGTCGAAACCATTCGTTCGCCCGCGCTCTTCGCGCATATCGCGAATGATTTCAGCCAGCACGTCGTCTTGTTCCTGAACTGACTGAAGAACATCCCAAACCTCATCGAACTGCGCACGATTGACGGCTGCCTCGACGGTTTCGCCAGCAGGCAATTCGACATAAAGCGGCACCAGCACATAGCCGGTGGTTTTTGCAGGCGAGCGGCGCATCGCGCGCCCGGTGGCCTGTACGATGTCCACGCGGCTGCGGCGCGGCGAAAGGAATGCGACCATGTCCACGGCGGGAACATCCACGCCTTCCGTCAGACAGCGGGCATTGGACACGACGGCTCGCGGTGCCGCCCGGAAATTGCGCAACTCGCGCTCACGGCGCGCGGTTGGCATTGAGCCATTGACGTGGAATGTCTGAAACTGGCTGGTAGCAGGCGAGGTGACGAGGCTCTGACTTTCATTCCCCGTTCGGGTGTCGAGAGGGGAGTTCAATTTGAGCCTCGTCACATCGGCTGCTACGTCGGCCAGTTGTGTGCCGACTCCCTCCGGGCCGTCGCTGACGAATGATTGCGCGGATTTCACATCCCGGTGGAAGGTGAAGACTTTCATTACGCCATATTTCTCAATGGCGTCGCGCAGGGCAATCTGGTTGGCCCCCTGCCGGGCGCGCACTGTGTCGCCGTTCACCAACACTTCGCCGTGGCTCAACAGTTCGTTCGTCACCATTTCGGAGGTGATGACGGAGATGATGACTTTGTAACCGCAGATGATTCCCCGGCGGGCGGCTTCGGCAAACGTCAGGCAGTAGGCTTGTGGGCCATAGACGGAGGGATTGTCCATGGAAAACAGCAGCCTGGCTTCGCCTTCGCGGTCGCGGTCGTGCGGGTTGTAATGGCGCGGCGTGGCGGTGAGGAACAGGCGTTTGCGGATGGCAAGATTCTTGTCGTCGAGGGCCAAGGCGAAGTTGCGGCCTTCGCGTCCGGCGGTCTTGTGCGCTTCGTCGAACACGGCCAAATCAAGCGCTTCGCCCGGCAGGAGCGCCGCGCCCACCTCGGACGCGGATTGGTAGGTGCAGAAAATCAGCTTCGCGCCGGCAAAGGGCGCGTCCAGAAAACTCCGCACGCTCGCGGCGTCGGTGGAGACTTGAAAGTCGAGGTCAGATTGTTCTGTTTTGAGCGCGTCCAGACCTTCCTTGACGCTTTTGTCGGAGCAGACGCAGAGGTAGGCGAGGCTGACCAGGCTGGTTTCACGCAGCCATTCGTGCAATGTCTGTCGCAGCAAGGCCAGCGAGGGGAGCAAGACTAGAATGCGTGGCGCAGGCATTCCTGCTACATGCTCGGCAATCCACAAAGCCACAAGCGTTTTGCCGGTGCCGCAGGCCATGATGGCGGAAACGCGGTCGTGCGTTTGCAGCGCGGGAAGCAAGGCGTCCAGTGCTTCGGTCTGGTGCGGCTGCGGTGTTTTCTTCGGCGCAGAGTAAACGGCGTCTGCCAACCAGGCTTCGATGGCGCGAAAGTCTTCGCCTACCATCCGATCCAAGTCCGCGCCCCGGATACAGAAAAAGCCTTGGCGGTCATTCAGGACGGCGGGGAGTTCGTCGCAGTTCGTGATCAGCACGCGGCTGTGGATGCCCGGGCCGTCAGCCAGACCGATGAAGGTGGAAAGTCCGCGCCACGCCAGCGCCGGGCGTCCGGCGCGGAACTTGACCTGATAGGCGCTGAACTGGCCGAGAGAGGTTTGCAGCACACCATCCACGCCTTGGTCTTGTTGCGAGAGGCCAAGATTTTTGAGGATGTTGAGCGGAACAGAACCGTGCGGCCAGACTTGTGCGGCGTCCTGCTTGCGTTGCGTGGCGAGGTAGGCTTCGGCAAAAACTTCAAAGGCATCGCCCCGGGATTTCTCATCCGGCAGCGCGGCGATCTTCTGTTCCAACTCTGCAAAGATTGACAGGCCAGAGAAAAAGCCTCGCCGGATGAAAGAATTCGCTTTTGGATGCCGAGCCGTTGCCACGCAAAAAGATTATCAATGTAGGCCCGTGAAGAAAAGCCTCCGTAGCAGTTGATGAGATTGTCATATTCCTCGTCTGGCGTAAGCTGACGGGGATTTGGTGTTTCGCGCGTCCGCTTGTACTTGAAGCTGCGCGGGTGAAGGAGAGTTGCTTTTCGCTCTCATTCGTTCCGGCCCCATCCTCCCGGTGCTGGAGGAGAGCGTCAAGAGGCAACTTCTGCCGGCCTTCTGGCGGTTTTGCCCCATTGCCAAGACCATAGGCGGGCGGCAGCGGTCGAGCGGTCAAGCAATGCGCGAAAAGCGGCGCGGTTCCGGGGCAAGCCGGGCCGGAGGAGGCCAGTACCGGGCAGAAGCGCGGCGCCTGGCCGGACTTGTTGCCCACCGAAAAGCGCAACGAGTATGACCTGGCCCCCATCAAGAAGTGGTTCGATGTCTTCCTCTACCGCTTCTTCAAGATCAGCCAGTTCAAGCGCTCGGCCATTCCCAACGGCCCCAAAGTCGGCTCCGGCGGCTCCCTCTCCCCCCGCGGCGATTGGCGCGCCCCCAGCGATTCCGAGGCCGAGGTGTGGCTCAAGGAACTGCGGGAGAATGTGCCGGGATAATCATAGCGCCGCCCGGGGCCGGGGAAATGTGAGCCGCGGTGCAGATGCCAGCGCGCGATGGGGCCTGTCCGTTGACTTCACCGCAAGCGCTCCCGGCAGGTTTCAACCCTTTCTTTATAGGCGTTCAGCATCGCCGGATCGGCATGAGCGGGCGCGAGCGCCAGCGCCTTTTCCGCGGATTGCAGCGCTTCCTTGAATTGCCCGACCTTCTCGTAATCTACGGAGAAAAGGAAGTGCAGCTCGGAGGAGGTATCAATGGCCGGCTGCACGGACATTGCGGCGTGGTAATGCTGTTGGGCCTCAGCGAGCGAACCCTGGGCGGCGAGCGACAAGGCCAGCAGATACTGCGCCCGCGCGTGCCGGGGAGCGCTGGCCACCGCCTTTTCCAGGGCCTGCCTGGCCGCCTGGGCCATGCCCTTCCTCGCGTACACCTCTCCCAGCATGCAATTCATCTCCGCCGGGCTATACCGCTGGTCGAATCCTTCGGGCAGCAGCCGCGCCGCCTCGGAGAGGTGGGTCGCGGCCTCGTCCAGTCTTCCCTCGTCCACGAGCGCCAGCCCGATATCAAACTGCGCGCACCCGTCGCTCGAATCAAGGCGGAGTGCCTCGATGGTGTGCCGCAACCCGGCCGTCCGGTCATGTTTGACGTGATAAAGGATGAACCCCAGCCGCTGATGGGCGTGCTCATTCCCCGGGTTGATTTGCAGCGCCTGCTCGTATTCGCCGATGGCCCTCTCAATGTCGCCCGTGATCTCGGCCAGATAACCGGCCCGCGCATGTGAGTAATCATTCAGAAACTTCTCCTCGATCCGGGTAATGGCTCCCGGGGGAGCGGCCACGAATTCCGGGATGTTGGCCGCGCGGTCGGGCGCCGTAAAGCGCGCCAGCAGAACCGGCGGGGTGCTCTCGCCCTGCGCGTCCATGTGCGTGAGAAAGAGCTGCGTGTAAGGCGAGTTCGCTTTCGAGGAGAAGACCAGCCACCGGCCGTTGGGCGACCAGCTATGCCAGGAGTTCATGCGCCGGGTATTGCCGGCCAGCCGGCGGGCTTCGCCGCCCGCGGCGGGGATGATATACAGTTCGCTGTCCGGCTGCAGCAGCATGTAGTTGCTCGCCTGGCAGAAGACGATCCATTTGCCGTCGGGCGAATAGCGGGGGAAATAATTGCTGCGCCCATTGGCCGACGCGCCCTTCAGGGGCTCGGGCTTCCCGCCCTGGCCGTGGTTATAGGGGATGCGGTAGAGGTCAAACTTGAAGGGCTTTCCCTCCCTGAGGAACTCCGCGCAATCCACCTCGCTCAGCAGCAGCTTGTGCTCCGCTTCACGGTTCTTGAGTTGAAACGCCCTGGCCCGCGCGAAGACGATCTCCCGGCCATCCGGGCTCCAGACGGGGTTGCTCTGCACGTATTGCGGGTCGTCCGCCCCAGGCAGCGCGGTGTAGGTGCCCGTCGCGCGGTGATAAACCACCAGAATCCCTTTGATCGGAAAGAAAAGCTGCGAGAAGGCCAGATCGGGCTTTGCGACAAAGACCGATTTGTCCTTCACCGTGCTGATGACGTCCTGGCCGTCGGGCGAAACCTGCGACAGCAGCCCATACGTCTGTTCGCCATCACCCTTGCGGTAATCGTCCCAGGTAATGATATCGCTGGAGGCCAGCTTCATTTGCTTGTCCACCCGGGTGATGACATACGAGCCCTTGTTATTGGCATAGTCAACGTCCATGCCCAGAATGCCGCCCGAGCGTGAAAAGGAGTGGCAATTGCCGCACACCGGCAAGTGTTCGAGAACCACCGGCGGGGGCTGCAACGTGTCAACCGTGCCAAACCGCCACCGGATGCGGGTGGGGTCCTTGACGGCCTCCATGAACGGCAGGTTCACCTCGCGGTAAAAGATCGGCGCGCCCACGGGGTCCGGGGAGGTGGTGAACGAAACCCGCGCCCGGGAGAAAATCTGGAGGCTCGGCTTCGTCTGGACGCCCAGCACGGTCAGGCGCGCGGTCTTCCCAAGCGACGCTCGCTTGATCTGTTCCCAATCACCCGGCTCCGGCGTCCACTCCGCGCGTTCACTGATGAAAGACCTCGGCCTGATGTCGCCTTCGAATTCGAGCAGGATTACCCAGCTTTGCGGCGGCGTGACCGGTTGCTCCCAGGTAAATGTGAGTGGGGCAAGGTCAGGCGGCAGCACCGTTCCGTCGCGTGGCTCCCGGAAGTCGGTGGCTGGGTAGGTCGCTTCAGGATGGTAAAGGGCCGCCACCTTGTCTGCCGAAACCGGCCTGGAGCAGGAAACCGCCGTCAAGGCCACCGCGACACAAACGGTCGCACGGCAAAACCAGGCAGCCATTTCCGTTACGTGCATTGGACCCACAATCCTATTACAGAAACGACGCGCGAAACTCAAGGAAGAACCACAGTGCCGCATCCAGCTGGGCGCAACTCACGTTATCGGCCCCTGGGAGCGCCGGCATCCCTGCCGGCGTGCTCTCGTGGGACACTTTGGGATTTACCTCAAATCGGGCGATGTTGCAAGGTGCCGGCAGGGATGCCGGCGCTCCCAGGGCCAGGGCCGATAACGTGAGTTGCGCCCCATCCAGCTCCCGATCGAAGGCTTTGCCCCGTAACAGAGTCCAACGGAGCTTTTCAGCCGAACCCGGAAGGGAAGGGGGCGCCGTAGAAAGGCTATAGGTTGGAACTCGGGCGGACTCCTTCGTAACCTCTTCACAGCCTTGCCAAGCTCTGGAACCAAGGTATTATTCCGGTATGACGAAAGTGGTAACGATCAAAATGAACCCGGCGCTCCTGCTCCGGATAGACGGTCTGACCAGCAATCGCAGCGATTTTATCCGCGAGGCGGTGGAGGAAAAAGTTAAACGGGCCGGAGCCAAGGGTAAATCAGCGTGGGACGCGCTCGCGAAGACGGAAGGGCTCGACGTCACGATTCCGGAAGCCGCCGGCCATGTGAAGCGTATTGACCTATGATCTACCTGCTGGACACCAACGTCTTGAGCGAGCGCACCAAGGTGCGCCCCAACGCCGGGGTGGAGGACTTTCTGCGGCGTGTGCCGGCGGAAACGGTGCGCGTCAGCGCCACGGCGCTGGCGGAAATCGCGCAGGGGGTCGAGAACAACCCAACGCCCGGTTTGAAGACGTTTCTGACCGAGGTGCTCCGGTTGCCCGTGGCCGCCTTTGGCGAGGATGAAGCTCTGGAATGGGGCCGCATGACGAGTGCCGGACTGGCGCAAGGACTTCCACTGGCCGTGCGCGACACGGTGATAGCGGCCACGGCGGCCGCGCACGGCTGGACCGTGGCCACACGCAACACGAAAGACTATGCACCGCTGGGCGTGAAGACGTTCAACCCCTGGAAGGAACGGCTTTAGCTCGCGCGGCGCCCGACCGTGACGCTGAGGCAGAGGTGGGCTTCTCTGCGCCAGCGCGGGAACTGCTCTTCAGCGCTCCCAATGTCGAGGTCCCGGGGCCGTCGCTCAATTCAGCCGTCCGCCGGGTTGTTTTCCGCGTTCGTCTTCGAGCTTCTGGCGGACCAGGAACAGGGTCGCCTGAATGAGTTCGCGCATTTCTTCGCCGCGGCTGCCAAGCTGCTGTTCGAGTTCGCGGATGCGGGTTTCATAGGCGAGGATGCGTTCCTGCAAGGGGGCCTGCAGGGCGGCGAGCCGGGCCTCGAGCGCTTCGAGTTCACGACGGGCTCTCTCCTGCGTTTGGACGGCATCCTGGCGCTGCTGGTAGAGTCCTTGCACGAGGTTCTGCTTGGCAAACTCGGTCAACTCGGGGACCAATTGCTCCCGCAGGATTTGGCCCTGTTGGCTGGCTAGCGCTTCGGCTGTCAGGGCGCGTTGTCGCCATTGGACCACGGATGTCTCGGCCTCTGCATTGGGCAAAGCTGCCGCTGCGGCCGGGACCAGTGCCGTGCGCGGCGTGGCGGTGGCCCGCCGCACCAACAACACCAGCGCCGCCAACAGCAGGATGATTATTCCCAGCCCGGCGGCGACCCAGGGTATTAGCGTAGCTCTGTTCCCCGCCGCGCCAGCCGAAGCCGCCTGACCTGGCCCGCTCGGCGAGACGGGAAGCTGCTCGACGGGTGCGGGCTCAAGCGCTGCGTTGGGCGGTGGGGTTGCCGACTGCCGAAGTCCACTGGCGGTAACTTCGGCACCCGCCGGCTGCCCGTCCAACGGCATCACCGCGAGTCTGATGTTGTCAAAGAGACCACCTCCGCCCAGGGAGGCCACATCGGACGGGCCGCCGAACCGCAACTGGTCGAAGACAACTCCGGCGGCTGAGCCGCGGAATTCGAGTCGCTTATCAACTGTGCCATCGGCGCCGAGATCGAGTGTTAGCACGGTGTTGGTGGCCGAAATCACGGCCTGGAAACGGTGCCAGCCCCGCACGGGCTTTTGGCTTTCGTCAAAGCTGACCCAACTGGTGCCGCCGGCAAAACCCACCAGCCGGGCGAAGTAACAGCCGTGGAGGTTATAGACGCCGAGTTCGAGGATTGCCCCGGTGCGGCTGCGCAGACCGACCGTGAGGCGTTTGTTCGCGTTGGTGGCGAAATCGTAGAAATCGGCCGTCAGGACGATGTTCTGATCGGGAGTGGCTTCGACAGCAAAGCCGCCGCGCGAATTGACCGCGCCGCCCGGGTGGTAGGCTGCCTGGCCGGGGTTCCCGCCGGTCGGGGCGAGGGTTCCCAAGCCGTTGGTGCCCCAAACGGCCTGGAACGCCGCCGTATTGGTGTAGGCCTCGAAATCCTCATTGATAATCGTGTGGAGCGTCTCGGCGGCGCCGGCGGCGGAAGCGATGAGCATGCCCGTCGCCAACAGCGCGAGCTGCAACTTCTTGATTTTGGGATTAGGTGTGGCTTTTGGCCTGCGTATCCAATGCGAGTTCATAGCATTCGAGCGCTTCATGGGCGATTTCCGCCTGTGCGAGCACTGGTGCCAACGGCCCACGGGCTTCAAAACCGTATCCGCGCATACAAATCTGCGCCGAGCCTGCAGGGATTCAGCCACGATGTCAATCCGGGCAAGGGCAAGTGGCGATCCTCACTATTGAAACAGCGCCAGCATCACCCTGGCCCGGTGCCCCTTGGGTTGGGCTCCCAGTCCTTCCGGCGGCCAGCCCGGCCGCTGGAGTTCCTCCCGCACGATCCGGAATGTGTTACGCTCTAATTAAGCGCCATTCCGATCTGACCCCACCGATGACCCCACCGAGGTAGAGCAGGCGCGCGTCTCAGTGCTCAGCGCCGGCTTCCAGAAAGACCACGCAGATCTGATTGGCCTCGCGGCCCCCAGCTAGTTTGCGCCGCACGAAGGCGATTTTGCTGCCGTCGGGCGAGAATACGCATGCTTCGGGGCGCGGAGCGGTTTCGTCGGACGTTCGCTCCGTCAGGCGGCGGCTTTGACCCGTCGCGGCATCGGTGAGAAAGATGCTGTTGTCCAACACCTGCGCGAGGCTGCGGCCATCAGGACTCCAGGTGAACGCGGACGCGACGGGCCAGGGGTTGTGCGTGAGCTGAGCGGGTTGGCCGCCGTTGGGGGAGACCGTCCAAAGTTGCGCCAGGCCGGCGTCGTCCTTCATCAGGAAGGCGATGCGCGAACCGTCGGGAGAACTGCGCAGCCAGTGACGCGGGCCCTGGATGCCGGGAAACTTGCGCCGGGCCGTGAACGTAAGCCGCCGCTGCGTCACGCCTTTGGGCGGGCACGGTCGCTGTTCACTTGTGCCGGCGAGCGGACCAGCCCCGGGCTGCGTCAAATCGTCCGGCAGGTCGGCGACGAACACTTCGGCAATGGTTTCGCCTTTCGTCGTGACAACGCTGCCTTGAAAAGCCAATGCCCGCTGCTGCCGCCTGCCGTCGGGGCGAACGTAACCGTTCGTGCCGACCCAGGCCTCCTCGCAGGCACGTTTGATTTCGTCCGAGCCGGGCCGCGGGTTGGCCGTCGTGCGGGTAACGATTACGGAAAAGAACTCGCCATCGTGATTGTGGGGGTTGTCCTTCCGCACGCGAACCGGATGGCCCGGCAGACTCACGCCAATGTCGCGGAGGTCGCTCTCCACCAGCGCATCGTGGTAGGTGAAGCTGACCCAGTCGCCCGCCGCATCCCAGACGTGGACATGA
The DNA here is from genome assembly GCA_963762555.1 of uncultured Verrucomicrobiae bacterium. Classification (GTDB taxonomy): domain Bacteria; phylum Verrucomicrobiota; class Verrucomicrobiia; order Limisphaerales; family UBA8199; genus PALSA-1440. The sequence goes on along the minus strand of CAVXLO010000032.1, from coordinate 79,238 downwards.
GAGCCGCCGCGCAACGCGCCGGGCGTGAACGGCGGTGTGAGGTCGCGCGCATCGAGATTCACCGCGACCCCGGGCTTCGCCCAGTCCACCATCACGCCCCGGCGATGGCTGGGGCCGTATGGCCAGTCGGTCGTCGGATTCTCCGGGCCGAGAATGAACGCCACCCTCCAGTCGCGGGGATGCCACAGCACGACGCCGCAGTGCGCGCCGTTCTTTGACTCGTAAAGGGTCTTGATTTCGCCCGTGCGCAGGCTGACGGCGTTGATGGTGTTGCCGTCAAACACGGACCCCGCCGCGTCGGAGCGCGTGTCATACACGATCCACTCGCTGTCGGGCGACCACACCCGCGTGTTGGAGAGGAGGCGTCCGCCGGGTCCCGAGGTGATTTGTTTTTCGACTGGCATTGGTCGCTCAGCCCCAAATGACATCATCACGCCGCCAGCCAGCAACAGCGCCGCGGCTGCTCTGGCCGGTTTCTGGATTGGCGGCGCAGCCCTGCCCGCGCAGCCTAGAATCAACAGCCGGCATTTGGCGGCAATCAGCTTCAATCGGCACACAATCTACCTGGAATCAGGCCCCATTGCTCAGAACATTTCCCAACTTGGCCTGTATTTCTTTCAAACGGGTTGTGAGCAGTTCGCGCTCGCCATTGACGAACCGATGAAACGGCTCGGCTATGAAGTCGTCGCAGATGCCTAGACACGCGAGCGTGCATTTGATGCCTTTGATGATCGCAGAGGGGTATGGGCTGACGCAATAAAGGGAATCGCTGACGTGTTGAATCTGGCGTTGCAGTTCCCGGGCCCGCTTCAGATTCCCCGCGCGATGGGCCTCGACCAGCTTGACGTAGAGTTTTGGGAAAAGATTCGCGCCGCCGCTGACGCCGCCGTGACCACCGAGTTGCAGCGAATCAAACAGCTTCTCCTCCGGGCCGATCAATAAAGACCAGTCGGGACGCTGCTTGAGCAGCGCCGCGGCGTGCTTGAAGTAATTCATATCGCCCGAGCTGTCCTTGAGGCCGATGATGCGCGGCTCGTCCATGGCGCGGCGAAGCGTCTCGAGTTCGTAGCTCACCTTCGTGAGCTGCGGCATGTTGTAGAGAAACACGGGCAGCGGCAATTCGGGCACGAGATGAGCCAGATAGTCCTGCAGCTCGGGCTGGGCCTCGGGCAGGTAATACGGCGGCGCAACCACGAGCGCGGCGGCGCCGAATTCCGCGGCCGTGCGAGCGATGCTCACCGACTCGACAAAGGCCGTGTCCGTGATGCCGACGAGAACCGGCACCCGGCGATTGACCTGCCGGCATACCCGCTCAATAAGCTCGCGCCGCAGCCGATAGCTCAGGCTCGGCCCTTCGCCGGTTGTGCCGAGAATAAACAGCCCGTTCACACCGCCGGCCAGGATGTGTTCCAGCAGGGATTCCAGCCCCGCGACGTCGAGTTCGTCGCGGCCGCGCAGCGGCGTGATCATCGGAGGGACAATGCCCGTGAGAGGTAATTTCATGTCAAAATCATTCAACATTTCCCGCTTTCGGTTTCACCAATAAGATCAGCGCGGCGCTCACCAATGCCACCGCCGCGGCCGCCGCGAACGCGATTGAAAAGGTGATGCCGCGATCGCGCATCCAGCCCAGGGCGACCGTGGCGACGGCGCCGACGCTGATGCTCACGAGATTCATGAAGCCGTAGCCCGTGGCGCGATGTTCGGGGCGCGCAATCTGGCACAGGATCGGCATGTTATTGCAGTCGAAGAATCCCCAGCCCAGGCCGAACAAGAGCATGAAGGCGATGGCCGCCCCCAGGCTCCACGCATAGCCGAGCCCCAGCAACGCCGGCACCAGCAGCAGCACCCCGAGCGCGCTGGTGTAGATCAGCCCGCGGACCGTGGCGCGCCTCCACCAGTCGGCCACCACCCCGCCGAGCAGCACTCCGCCCAGCGAGGCCAGTTGGATGTAGCCGGTGGCCGACAACCCCGCCGGGCCCTGCTTGAGATTGAACCGGTCCGCCAGAAACGTCGGCAGCCAGTTCTTCGCCATCCAGCCGGCGATGGCCGGCAGCGTGAAGTAAACCACGAGAATCCAAAATGCCGGCTGGGTCCAGAGCGCACGCAGTGTTTCGATGACTGTCACGGTCCTTTTTTGTTCGGGTGAGTCCTGCGGTTCCGCATCGCGCAACGTCAGCATCAGCACGATCGCATAAAGGACCCCCGCCCCGCCGCACCAGGTGAAGCAATTCCGCCAGGAGCTCAGGTCGGCGATGTAGCCGCCGATGCCGCCGAGCGCGAGGCCGACGTAAATCCCCGTTTGATGAATGCCGATGGCTTTGGCGCGCGTGCGGCCCGAGTGAAAATCCGCAATGAGCGCCAATGCCGCCGGAATGTAGAACGCTTCGCTGATCCCCATCGCCGCCCGGTACGTGAGCATCTGCCCGTAGGTCGTCGCATGGCCGGTCAGCCACGTGACCAGCGACCAGACGCCCAGGCTCCCGATGACCGTCCAACGGCGGTTGAACTTGTCCGCGATGTAACCACCGATGGGACTTAGAAACGCATACACCCACATGAAGACCGCCATCAGGATCCCGAACTGCTCGTCGTTGGCGATGCTCGGAATGTCCGCGCGGATCGAGGCGCGCACGGTGGAAACCATCTGCCGGTCGAGATAATTCAACATCGCCACCGGCCACAGCAGCGCCAATACGATCCATGCGTAGGTCGAACAGCTCTTGGTAATGCGGTCCATGAATCGCTCCGGTGTCTGATTTGGCAGCTCCGCCGGCCAGGTCCGGCGGCGAGTCAGCCAGGGTGAGGGTGCGGAAATGCTTGAGGCGGTGAAAGGTGATGTAGTTGGCGTCGTGATAGTTTATGCCGTCCCACGACGTGCGGCATACCGCGATGATATCATCGCCGTCGAACTGCCAGTCGAGGTATTGAAAACCGACCCGCGAGCCGGCTTTCACCACCATAGAGCCTTCGGCGTAGCGCAGGAGACGGTAGTGTTCCTGCCAGTCGCGCAGATCGGCAGATGACGTCAAGCGCGATGACATTGCGCTGGTGATGCGGGCTGTGTTCCCAATCGTTCCCCGGACCGGCGGTTGGTGATCTTGTTGGCCAGGCTCCAGTAACGGCGGGAGACCGGATCGAAACGGATCGTGAACTTCGATTCGCCGCCGATGAAATGGATAAACCCGCGGGCGGGCTCGAAGTGCGCCTCGCGGCCGTCCGCCGAGATCTCCAGCATCGCCGCCGCCTCAAAGCGCGGGATGTTCCGGGCTCGCACCCGGGCAATTCCCGGCTCGCCGCCGGCAGCCTGATGCGATTCGACCCGCAGGATATCCACCATAGCTCCGGACGGAGTGACAACCGCGTTGCCCTCGAGCCACGACGGGGTTCGGACGTTGAGCCACTCGCGCCTGGCACGCAATCGCGCTGCTGCGAGTCCAGCTTGCCGCGTCCAGCAGGTCGGCGTCGGCGGGCGCGGAGAGCATGAATGCGCGAAATATGCGGGCGTTGCCCGTCGGCGCGAATTCCTCGAACGCGCGCCACACCCGCCCCGCGTGGACAATGACCGGCGTTGGACCGCAATGAAATTTGCCATCCGTGGCCAGCAATCCGGATTTTCCATCCGCCGGCGCGGTCCACGTGCGCCCGCCGTCGGTCGAGCGGCGGAGCTGGATGTGGCCGCCTTTCGTTGACACGCCGATCAGCCAGAGCGCGTCCCGGTGCGTGAAGAGCGTTGCTCCAGTGCTGGGCGGTCAGCTCCGCAAGCTGCGTCCAGTTCTTGCCGCGGTCGCTCGAGGCGCAGATCGCCGTGTGGCCGGCGCGCGGATTCTTTCCCTCCGATGTCGTAGCTGGCGGCGTAAGCGCCCCCGGGTAAAATCGCCAGGCTGGGCGAACCAAGAAACACCGTGCTCGCGTTCGAACTCGCGGCAATTACGGTGCCGGGCACGCTCCCGAGCGGCGCGGCGGCGCGGACCGCGCCCGCCGCCAGCGCGGCGACGAGCAGGAATATTCCCAGCCTCCGGGCTCGGAGGGCCCGCGGCTCCGAATTACGGCCAAGCAAGATTAGTTTAAGCTGCTTCATAAGCCCGCGCCGCCCCATGGCAGGCCGGCGCGGCAAAAAGAGGATCGGTGACCTTCGCTGGAGCGTCAATTCTGGGCGAACCCAAAGCCGATGTTCGGTCTCTCAACCGGTCGTTACTGGCGCAGGCGGAAGAACACCGCGGCATTGTCGAGGCTGATGGGATTGTCGGTCGAGGTAACCAAATCGGTTCCCGGGATATCCGTTCCGGCCCAGGTGGTGGTCAGGCCAGCGCTCAGCGAGTTGGTTTGCGCCTGCGACGACCAGCGTTAACACTGCTGCACATTTCTTCATATATTCTATTTAGTTTAATTGCGCTTATAGCGGCAGCCACCCGGCTCATTCGCGCCTAGATTCGCAGCCTATCCCAGAGTTGTCTTGCGATATAGTCCACGATACAATTTTGAACATGCCGCTCCTGAATGTCCCGGAGCAAATCCCCGGCACGAGCATCGGACTGCCGCTGCTCGCGTATGCCGGCATGGTTGCCATCCACCGCGCCAGCCACATTTCCTGGCATTCGCATGCGAGCTATGAGCTGCTCTTGGTGCTGGAGGGCGCCACGGCCTACGAATTCAAGCGGCGGCACACCGTCGAGCTGCACGGCGGCCATTTCCTGGTGGTCCCGCCCCGGGCTGAGCATCGAGGCGCTCACGGCGTGCGGGCTCCCGCGACGATTTGCGGTCTGGCTCTGAACCCCGGCCACCGGCATGCCGCCCAGGGCACGCCGTTCACCGGCCCGGACCTGGCCCGGATCCAGTCCTTGCTTCAGAGTTCCGCTTTTACCATGCGCCCGGTCAGCCCGGCCCTCCGCTGGTTGCTGCGCTGGCTGAAGGAGGAAATCGCGGCGTATTGGGAAGAGCCGCGCCGGCTGGACGCGGACGCGGCCCTGCGCACGCTGGTCTGCGCCATAGTGCTGGAGGCCTCGCGCCAGATGTCGGTCCGGCCCGGGGGGCCGAAGGAGATCGTCGCCGCCGGGGTTGAGTACCTGCGCCAGCATTGTGCGGAGCCAGTCCGCATCCCCGACCTGGTGCAGCATCTCGGCTTCAGCCGCGCGCGCGTGTTCCAGTTGTTCAGATCGGAACTGGGGCTCACGCCGAACGACTGCCTGCAACGAATGCGCATCGAGAAGGCCATGGAGCTGCTGAAAGATCCGCGTCGCACCATCACCGAGGTCGCCCTGGCCGCGGGCTTCAACTCCAGCCAGTATTTCAGCACCGTCTTCCGCCGATACACCGGGGACCCTCCCGCCAGCCGCCGGGGTTCCACCTGAAGCTGTGAGTTCCACCCCGCCGACTCCATACCGGATGCGAGCTAGCGATTTGGGGTTCGCTTCTCATTTATGCTGTAGGACCCGCTCGGCCCCTGACGCAATAAACGGGTGAACCCATAGCTTGCGGCGTTTCTGGCAATTGCATTGATTATTTCCCCAGTTGCCACTGGCGGGAAGAAGGGGTGGGTAGCGGGCACCCGCCCCTAATCGGCATTCTCCGTTGGGGATCGGGAGGGGCAATCGCAAGCAGTCTCCCGTTTTTGGGAGAGGGTTCGGGGCATTCTCTTCCGAGACGCCCCTGACCGGCACGCGCCCCTCTATCCCCCTGTGACCAGGTAGTGACCATGTAGTCACCAGGTAGTGACCATGTAGTGACCATGTAGTGACCAGGTAGTGACCATGTAGTAGCTCTACTACCTGGTCACTACCTGGTCACTACATGGTCACTACCTGGTGACTACATGGTCACTACCTGGTGACTACATGGTCACTACCTGGTCACAGTGCAAGACAGACCCCGGAGTGGTCGAGCATCGGACATCCGGGGGTTACCAGAACAACCTATCTCCACGACTTTGCCTATGGATGACACAAGTCTTAGATTGCCAGGCACTTGTGCAGCGTTGCTTCCATCCCGTTGCCTGCTGTCGGCCTTTCTTCAGACCTCGCCAAAAGGCCCACTTTTGCCGGCACTGACTATCGCAGGTTCATCTGGCACGCCCCACCCGAACTTCCCCAACTCCTCCTGCACAATCCGCTCTGCCTTCTGCTGCGCCGACCGGGGGATGTCTTCCCCGCCGGTGCTCCCGAACAGCCAATTCGCTCGCCTGGGCCAGGAGTTCCTGCCGGAACTCCTCGCACCCTAGGCACCACACTTCCAGCTCACGGTCACGGTCGTCCAGGAAAATGGCCTTCCACCAGGCTTTCCTCGCCGGAGGCAGACGAAGATGGGTCGCCACGGTTCATGAACTGAAAGGAATGGGCTCTTCTCGCTCCCGAATGTACTGAGCGCCGCGCGGGGGACTTTGTGCCGCGGCTCTTCCCGCGTCGGGAGCTCAATCTTCGAGCCACCAGAACGAGTGGATCGCGTTGCCCGACGAGTCAATTCTCCACAGCTTCTTGTAAGGGACCCGCTCGATATGCCCATCCAGCAACCCAACGTTAGCGCCGTTATTATGCACTGTAGGCCGGCCATGGCTGAATGGCTTGTATTGCGCCATGGAGTCGTTGATCCCATCTCCGTCCGAGTCCGCGTCAAATTTCATATTCGACTCGGCCGGGGAATAGACATAGTACCAGAGAGTATCCATGAACGCCATCGCATCCGCAGGCTTCTTGATCCGCGCGCATTTCAAGGCGGGGTTCAGCCCGCCGGAGCTCGTAACGTGGTAATAAAACATGCCGCCAAGTTTCTTGGCTGTTTGATATCCCCCGTAGTTGACCCCGATCCAACAATTCCAGTTGTCCGGTCCCGTGTTGTTGCCAAAGGGTTCCGGCCCGAAATTGCCGCCAGGGCATTTGCGCGCCGCCCAATTGTAAACGGACGATGCGCTGTAATTGCCCCCGGTATTCTTGGCGACGTATGGCGCAAGGAGGTCAAAAGCAAACGGGTAACGCGTGCCGTCGGGTTGGGTGCCAATGGATTCCGCCATGAAGGGAATCGTGTCGTTGTTATCGCCGGTGTACATCACCAGCGCAAGTGACCAATTCCTCATGTTCGAGGCGCAGTTGATCTGCTGGGCCTTGGCTTTGGCTTTGGTCAGCGCCGGCAGGAGCAGTGCCGCCAGGATGGCAATGATCGCGATCACCACCAGCAACTCGATAAGCGTGAAAGCCGCCGCGACGTTGCTGCGATGACTTCGGACAATTGTCTTCTCAACCTGTGCTGTCGAACAGGACATCATCGCCCTTCATGTTTGCAAGCGATTCATTTGACCGCCCCTCATAACACTGGCATCGGGCTTGACCATGCTAGCAGCTTGAGCCGGGATGCAAATACGCATGAAGATGTGTGGCGAGGACCGTGGCCGAGACGTGAGAGGCTGAGAGGGACGTTGCTCTGGCCGGGCAGGGGAGAGAGCTTTCCCCTTGCTCTCCCCCTGCTCGAGATAGGCCAATTCCTGTCTTGCGGGTAGCCGGCCAGGGGGTGGTCATCGCGTCGCGTAGCGGCGTTTGATCCGCCCGGCTGCGAGCGCCGGCCATCGAGTCCGTGCCTCGCTACGCGACGCCACGACATTGCCGGCTCCTTACACGGATCTGTATCTCTGGTATAGGTCCTGTGGATTGCCAAGCCCGTTCCCCCTCACCCTACCCTCTCCCCAAGGAGAGGGAGCACCCTCGTCAGACGGTCGCCCAACCTGAAGCGCTCGGACCTTTCGAGCGCTGCAGCCCGGGGTTCCCTCTCCTTGGGGAGAGGGTAGGGTGAGGGGGAATTGGCCTCTCTGATCCAGATAGTATTCGAGACAATGAGAATCCGTGTAAGGAGCAGGCTCTGCCGGCGCAGTCCAAATGGTGGTACCGCCAGGGTACGCTCGTCCGGCGGGGGCGCAACTCACGTTATCGGCCCCTGGGAGCGCCGACATCCCTGTCGGCCTGCTCTCGCGGAACACTTTGGCATTTACCTCAAATCGGACGATGTTGCAAGGTGCCGGCAGGGATGCCGGCGCTCCCAGGGGCCAGGGCCGATAACGTGAGTTGCGCTCCGTCCGGCGAGCACACTGCTCCCGGGATTGACGCCGTGCCCTGGTTGGGGAAGAATCGCGCAGAAGTGAAGTGAATGCGACACCCAGCCCTTCGATTGACCGCATATGAAACGAATAATCATACTCCCGCTCGGTTTGGCGATGCTGGCTTCGGTCCAGGCCGGCCTATTGGATGACCTCGCCAAACCTCAAGAAGGCCGCTCCATGCGCGCCACCTCCACCATGCGCGTCGGGGAGGTGCGTCGCGGAGGCGAACAAAAGCTCAATCCCAAAGCCGAGCCGCGCGGCGATCTGGATGAGCAGAGCAACTGGGACAACTTCCGCGTTGCCCCGGGCCAAACCCACGTGCTGCTGGATGAAAAGGGGCCCGGCGTCATCACCCATATCTGGATCACCTTCCTTGGGCCGGAACCGCAGAACTGGGCCAAACAAGGCTCGGCTAATCACCAGGAAATGCTCTTGCGAATGTATTGGGATGGCAATCCGCGGCCGGCAGTCGAGGCGCCGGTGGGCGACTTCTTCGCGAACTGCTTCGGCCAACGCCGCGAGGTGGTGAGCTTGCCGGTGATCGTGGATGATGGGGACGCCTACAACTGCTTTTGGCAGATGCCGTTTCGGAAGTCAGCCCGGATTGAGATCGTCAACCAGAGCGACAAGCCCATCAGCCTGCTCTATTACAACATTGACTGGATCAAGAAGGACAAGATTCCCAAAGACACGCCCTATTTCTACGCCCAATACCGCCAGGAGTATCCGGTCGAGCATGGGAAGGATTACGTGCTGCTGGACACCAAGGGCAAGGGCCATTATGTCGGGACGGTCCTGGCGGTGCGCACCCGCAGCCCCTCGTGGTTTGGCGAGGGGGATGAGAAGATTTACATTGACGGCGAGGCCAAGCCATCCATCTGGGGCACCGGCACGGAGGATTATTTCCTCTGCGCCTGGGGCTTGAAGCAATCCAGCACCCCCTACTTCGGCGTGCCCTATTTTGACCAGTGGGGCATTGTGGGCGGGCATACCAGTGCCTATCGCTGGCACCTGAACGACCCCATCGTCTTCAACAAGGGCATCAAGGTCACCTTCGAGCACTTCGGCTGGATTCCCCCCGACGAAAACCCCGACCACAGATCCATGAGCTGGAACGAGCGCGAAGACGATTATGCCAGCGTCGCCTTCTGGTACCAGACCGGCCAGCCGACTTTCACCGCGCGCGCACCCGACGCCCGGGAGCGCAAGCTCCCCAGCCTCGAACGGGTGACGGCCTATGCCCGGGACTTCGCCGACAGCCAGCACCATGGCGCCGGGCGAGGTCATCGCCCAGCGCCTCGATTTCTATGACGGCCCGCAACTGCTCTACAAGCCCAAAGAGGCCGAGGGCGCCTGGCTGGAGGTCCCGTTCGAGGTGAAACAGAAGGAACCTTTGCGGCTCCTGTTGAACATGACCAAGGCTCCCGACTTCGGTCAATACCAGGCCTTCCTCAACGGCGTGAAGCTCGGTCAACCGATGGATTTCTACACCGCCAAGGTTGCCAATGAGGAGTTTCACCTGCTCGACTTCTGGCCTGAGCCCGGGCCACTACACGCTGCGGCTGGAATGTGTGGGCAAGAATCACCAATCCACCGGCTACTACCTTGGCATCGAATCGGTCCGCCTGCGCGAACGCCGTCCCCGCGTGGCAGAATACGGTTGGGACAAGGACAAGGACTGGCGCAAAGACCCCAAACTTTACGACTGAGACGCCCCCCCTCTGCGGAATTCCGCATAAAGGCGTTTCTTGCCAGTACCACCACGACTTTGGCGCAGCTCCCTCTCCTCGTGAGCAGAGAGAGGGAAATGCCTGGCACCGTATGGCGGTGATGGCGGGGTAACGGCAGGACTACGGCGAGCCTGGACTGTTCGCTCTCTGAGACCCAGCGGCCTCAGCCACGCGCGATCTCGTTCAGGACCGTCCCGTCCGGGCCGATAAGCCGGATGTGCAGGGGCATCTGCCCGACGGCGTGCGTGGAGCAGCTCAGGCACGGGTCGTAGCAGCGGATGCCGTGCTCGACGCGGTTGAGCATCGGCTCGGGAATCTTGTCGCCGCGGATGTAATGCCGCGCGATCTGGGCGACGGTCTGGTTCATCGCCAGGTTGTTCTGGCCGGTGGCGACGATGAGGTTGACCTTCTTGAGCAGGCCGTCGCGGTCCACGGTGTAATCGTGGAACAGCGTGCCGCGCGGGGCCTCGCTGACGCCGACGCCGCGGAGGCTGTTGATGCCGGCGTCGGCGCGCAGGTCCTCGCTGAGCAGGTCGGCGTCGTCCAGCGCGGCTTCCACGCGCTCGATGGAGGCGAGGATTTCGATCAGCCGCGCGTAGTGATACAGGAAGGACGAGGTCACCGCGCTCCGCCCGCGCGTGAGCTTCTTGAACTTCTTCAACTCGGCATCCGCCTTGGGCGTGCCCATTTGCTCGGCGACGTTGAGCCGGGCGAGCGGCCCGACGCGATACATGCCGTCCGGGAACCCCAGCGGGCTGTAATAGGGCGACTTGAGGTAGGAGGAGGTTTGCACCGACTCGCCGATGTACTCGTAGTACTTCTGCGGGTCGAGTTGGTCGGCGATGATGCTGCCGCTGCTGTCGGTGAAGCGGAGCTTGCCGCCGTGGTGTTCCCAGGTGCCGTCCGGCTCCACCAGGCCCATGAACAGGGAGGGGAAGTTGCCGAAGATCTGGACTTCCTTCTTGTGGGTGTCGAGCACCTTCTTGAAGAGGTCGAAGGCCGTCTTGGTCGTGGCATAGGCTTCGGGCAGCCAGGCGCGAATGCGCGCGCGGCCTTCCTCGGTCAAGGCGCTGCGCACGCCGCCGGGCACGGCCCAGGCGGGATGAATCTTCTGGCCGCCGAGCATCTGGATGATCTCCTGGCCGAACTGGCGCAGGCGGATGCCGGCGCGGGCCAGGTCGGCGTTGGAGGCGATCAGCCCGAACACATTCCGCTTGGCCGGCGGCGTGTCCCAGCCGAGCAGGAAATCCGGCGCGCTCAGGTGGAAGAAGCTCAGCGCGTGGCTCTGGATCATCTGGCCGAGGTTCATCAACCGGCGCAGCTTGTCGGCGGCGGGCGGGATGTTGACGGCCATGATGGCGTCGCCCGCCTTGGCCGAGGCCAGCAGATGGCTGACCGGGCAGATGCCGCAAATGCGCGGCGTGATGCCGGGCATCTCGCTGTAGGGCCGGCCCTCGCAGAACTTCTCGAACCCGCGGAACTCGACGACGTGGAACTCGGCGTCGGACACGTTGCCGGCGTCGTCCATGAAAATGCTGATCTTGGCGTGGCCCTCGATGCGGGTCACGGGGTCAATGACGATGCGTTGAGCCATAATTATCCAAATTTGATGTCTTTGCCCGCGAGCTGCGGCTCTGACCCGTCGAGCACCTGCGCCAGCAAGGCCTTGATGCGTTCGGCCGGCGGCGGGCAGCCGGGCAGGAAATAATTCACGTGCACGACCTCATGCACCGGCATGCACCCGCGGCAGCAGCGCCGGCACGATGCCCGGTTCCTTGGGCACGCCCGGGTTGGTCTGCGCGCACTCGATGTAGGCCCGCTGCAGCACGCTTTCGGCGTTGCCCAGCCCAAGCTGGTTGCGGATGGCCGGCACGTTGGCCGTCACGGCGCAGTCGCCGAACGAGACGAGCACCTTGGTCCGCGCGCGGACCTTGCGGACCAGTTCCAGGTTGTCCTCGTTGCAGATGGCGCCTTCGATCAGGCACACATCCACGTCCTCGGGGTATTCCTTCACGTCCATGACCGGGCTGAAGACGAGCTCCACCTTCCCGGCCAGCTCGATGAGGAACTCGTCCAGGTCCAGGAAGGACATGTGGCAGCCGGAACAGCCGCCGAACCAGACGGTGGCCAGGCGCAGCAGGGCGGTTGCCGTCCTCTGGCCGGGTTTCTGTTTCGCATGTTCGTTTGCATGCTAATTGATGACAAGTTGTCATCAGATGCATGGTTACATGGTACAGGTGACGAGCCGCCGATGTCCTGTAACGGGCAACCTTGTACTACTCTTAGTCTGCAATCCATTGCTTCTTCTCGCGCGCGGTGACGATGAATTCGAGTTTGTCGCGGTCGCGCTCCATCTCGGCCACGGTTGAGCCCTTGTTGAAGAGCGCGCCGGTGGGGCAGGACATGACGCACTTGCCGCACTTGGTGCAGGTATCGGACGCTGCCCCAGGGCTGGTTGAGGTCGGTGATGATGCGGGCCTTGCCGCCGCGGCCGGAGACGTTCTTGGTGCCGGCGCCTTCGATGTGCCAGCAGACGCGCACGCAACGGCCGCAGAGGATGCACCGGTTATGGTCCATGCCGAACAGCGGGTGGGTGTTATCCACTTCCCATTTCGGGAAGCAATACTCGTAGCGCACGTGGTCCATCCCCTGGCTGTAGGCCAGCGTCTGCAACTCGCAGTGGCCGTTGGCGACGCACACGGCGCAAACGTGGTTGCGCTCGGCGAACAGCAGCTCCAGCGTCATGCGCCGGTATTTGCGCAGCCGCTCGCGTGTCGGTCTTGACGTCCATGCCTTCGCTGACCTTGGTGGTGCAGGCCGGCAGGAGCTTGGGAACCCCGGCCACTTCCACCAGGCAAAGCCGGCAGGCGCCCACATCATACACTCCGTCCAGGTGGCAGAGCGTCGGGATGCTGATGCCGGCATCGGTCGCGGCTTGCAGGATCGTCGCGCTTTCTTCGGCGCTGATCTGCTTGCCGTCAATGGTTAATGTTTTTGCTGCCATACTGAATTGCCGTTTCTCGCGTTAAGGGGTGGGGGCAGTGGGCGGTTTCGCACCGTGGCCGTTGCCGTTCGGGCCGCCGTAGATGTCCTCCTGAAGCAGGTCGGTGTATTCCTTCCGGAAGAAGCGCAGCGTGCTCAGGACGGGGTTGGGCGCGGTCTGGCCCAGGCCGCAGAGGCTGGTGTTCTTCACCATGTCGCACAGTTCTTCCAGCTTCTGCAGGTCGCGGGCGGTGGCCTTGCGCGCCCAGGATTTTCGTCAGCAGCCCATGCATCTGCACCGTGCCCGCCCGGCACGGGATGCATTTGCCGCAGGACTCGTCCATGCAGAACTCCATGAAGAAGCGCGCCACGTCCACCATCTGCGTCGTCTCGTCCATGACGATCATGCCGCCGGAACCCATGATCGAGCCGAGCTTGGTCAGCGAATCGTAATCCACCGGTGTGTCGAGCGCCTCGGCGGGGATGCAGCCGCCGGAGGGACCGCCGGTCTGGACGGCCTTGATCTTGCCGCCGTCGGGGGCGCCGCCGCCCATCTTCTCGACGATCTGCCGCAGGGTGGTGCCCATCGGCACCTCGATCAGGCCGGTGTTGGTGATCTTGCCGGCCAGAGCGAACACCTTCGTGCCTTTGCTCTTCTCGGTGCCGATGCCCGCGAACCACTCGGCGCCCTTGCGGATGATCGGGGCGACGTTCGCGAACGTCTCCACGTTATTGATCAGCGTCGGGCAGGCCCACAAACCGCTTTCCGCCGGGAACGGCGGGCGGGGCCGCGGCGCGCCGCGTTTGCCTTCGACCGAGGCCATCAGCGCCGTCTCCTCGCCGCAAACGAAAGCGCCGGCGCCGATGCGCAGATCAATGTTGAAGTTGAAGGGCGATTCAAAGATGCCGCTGCCGAGCAAGCCGTGCTGCTTGGCCTGCTTGATCGCTGTCTGGAGCCGGCTGATGGCCAGCGGATACTCCGCGCGAACATAAATGAAGCCCTGGCTGGCCCCCACCGCGTAGGCCGCGATGGCCATGCCTTCCAGGACGCTGTGCGGGTCGCTCTCCAGCACGCTGCGGTCCATGAACGCGCCCGGATCGCCTTCGTCCGCATTGCAAATCACGTACTTCTGCTGGCCGGGCGTCTTGGCCACCGTCGCCCACTTCAGGCCCGGTCGGGTAGCCCGCGCCGCCGCGCCCGCGCAGGCCGCTCGTGATCATGGCGTCCAGCACATCCTTCGGCGTCATTTCGCGCAGCACGTCGTGCAGTGCCTGGTAACCGTCGGCGGCGATGTAGGACTCGATCCGTTCGGGGTCCACCTTGCCGCTGTTGGCCAGCACGATGGACAGTTGGTCGGTAAAGAACGGATGCTTGGGGTCGCCGCGCGAGCACCTCGGTCTTGCCGCCTTTGAGCGTGCCGATGAGCGAAGCGGCGTCCTCCGGCGTGACCTTCTGGTAAAGCGGCCCCTGCCCGTCCGTGGTAACCTCGACGTTAGCGCCCTCCTCATGCGAATCCACCTGCACCAGCGGGCCCTGGCAGCACAGCTTCATGCAGCCGACGCCGCGCACTTCCACCTGGTCTTCCAGGCCGGCCTCTTTGACCGCCTGCTCCAGGGCCTCTTTGACGCCCTTGGAGTCGGACGACATGCAGCCCGCCGCCATGCAGCAGCGGATGACATGTTTCTTCCGCGCGGCGCGTTCCTTCTCGGCAATCTCAGTTCAGGTCGTCAATGTACCATGGTCGATCCATCCTTTCACGTGTTCGAGGGCCGTCTCGGGCGTTTGCCGTGGGGTGACCGTCCCGTCATAAACCACCGCCGGAGCGATGCCGCACGCGCCGATGCAGCGGGCGGTCAGCAGCGAAAGTTCGCCGTCCGGCGTCGTTTCCCCGGCCTTGATGCGTGTCTTCTCCTCGCACCGCCGCCAGCACCTTGTCGGCCCCTCGCACGTAGCAGGCGGTGCCCATGCACACCACGCAGGTGTGCTTGCCTTTGGGCTTGAGCGTGAAGAAATGGTAGAAGGTGGCGACGCCATACACGCGGCTGGTCGGCAGCTTGAGCCGGTAGGCGATGAACAGCAGCAGGTCGTCCTCGAGGTAGCCGAACAGCTCCTGCGCCTTGTGCAGCACCTCGATCAGCGCGTCCTGCTTGAACTGATGCTTCTTGATGTGCGCCTCAAGGATCTTGAAGCGCTTGTCGCCGCTGGCGTGCTCCAGTACCTGGGGCAGCCGGTTCTTCTTCTTAGTTGAAAGCGTTGCAATCATATCGCTGAGCGGGCCTTGGGCGAGGTCCTGCACTGATGTATTAGTGCAGAATCTCTCATCAATTCCCGCACATCACATTAGCATGGGTGCTTTCGCCGGCTGTGCGTGGATTGGCAATTGATGAACCTTTTTTGTGCTCACTTGGCTCGAAACAACCTTTGCCGCGCGCCCGCAACCAGCGAACGGGCAGGCCAGGGAGCGATACAGGGGGAATACAGGGGGATTAGAGGGGGATTACAAGGGGAGGTTGACCCGCCCGCGACCTGATTTTGCATTACCTGTGGGGTGCCGGCTGCCGGGAGGCGGTTAAGGGCGTAACGCTCAGCCTTGCAACGGACCGGCGTTGTCCAGGCACCAACCGTTCCGGCGACAACCGGGGCGAACGACCGCGGGATCTGTCGCACCTTTGGCCGGCAGGCTCGCGCACGCGTCAATTCAGCCCCTGCCGGCGTGTGCCCGCGCCCATCCGCCGGGGTGTGCGGTCAAGGCTCGTTTGCGTGTCTTGCAAACCTGGTGTAATATGCATTGTAAGCCTTGCTAAATGTCAATCACGAACAGAATCGTACCGTAGGACGCTTTGTTGTGTTCGCGGCCCTTTGCGGGATGCTGTTGGCGCTGTCGTGCGGGCGCCGTTCCGATGGCAACGCGCGGGGTCCATACGGTGAACAGTCGGAGGCCGATAATCCCGTCCTCGCCACGGTAGGCGGTCGGCGGATCACCTTGAGGGATTTTCAGGCGGAGTTGGATCGCCGCTCGCGGGCCAATCCTCAAGCCTACGCCAGCGAAGAGCAGAGACAGAAGCTGCTCCGGGAAATGGTGCGTTTCGAGGTGATGCTGGCGCGGGCCAAAGCCGCCGGCTACGACGGCAAGCCGGAGGTTCGGGCGCAACTGAACCAGTTGATTGTCACGCGGTTCCAGGAGGATCAGTTGGCCAAGGAGGCCGCCGCCGCCCCGACTGAGGCCGAAGCGCGGGAGTTCTACGAACAGCACCAACAACGGTTTTCAGTCCCGCCCGCGGCCAGGTTCGCCGTCATTTATTTCAAGTGTGGTGCCAGGGCGACGGGGGAGAAGCGGGAGGAAATCAAGCGCAAGGCCGAGGCCGTCCTTTCGGAGGCAAGGGCGACGGATGCCGCGGGTTTCGGTCGCCTCGCGGCGCAAAACTCCGAAGACCAATCCACGCGATACGTTGGCGGCGACATGGGGTGGGTGCAACAGGACGACGCCTCGCCGCGCTGGGACGCCGCGGTGTTGAACGCCGCGTTCGCGCTTTCTGAACCAGGGACCTTTGCGCCGCTGGTGGAGACGCCGCGTGGCTTTTATGTCGTTCGGCTCCTGGAGAAGAAGCCGGGCGGCGTGCGTGCTTTTGAGCAAGTGAAGGATGCCATCAGCTACGAACTCGCCCAGCAGAAGCGGTATCAGCAGCAACGTGACTTATTCGAAGAAATGGAGCGCGGGCTCAAGGTAAACCTGAATCCGGAGGCGTCGCAGCTCATTTCCCCGGCGGAACACACAGCGCAATCCAAACCACCACCGCTGCCCAGTAGCTGACCCAACGCCATTCTTCCTATGCATCTGACATCAACCTCAACTCATCAAACCGCAACCGGCGCCCACAGCGCGAGGCAACCGGACACAGGGCTCGCCGCAACCAGCAAGACAGGAGAAACAGTATGATACGTCGGCATTTCACTCCCCGCGTAGCCCTCGCCGTCCTGGCGTGGGTCTGTGCGCTGCCCGCCGGGTTGGCGCAGGACATGACGCAGACGATCACGCTTCAGCCGGGCTGGAACTCAGTCTATCTCGAAGTGCAGCCGAGCAACAACACGGCCAATGCCGTCTTTGGCGGTTTGCCCATTGCGAGCGCGTGGACGCGCGCGGAGCGGCTTTCGAGCGCGGATTACATCCAGAATGCTTCGGAAGCGGCTTTCAATCAGCCGGCCTGGCTGCGGTGGTTCAATCCCACGCGGCCCGAGGCGTTCCTGAACAACCTGTTCTCGGTTACCGCCAACCGCGCCTACCTGATCAAGCTCACCAACAGCCAGCCGGTGCTCTGGAGCGTCACGGGCCGGCCCAGCCTGCGCCAGCCGGAGTGGGTGCCGGATGCTTACAACCTGCGCGGTCTTCCGGTGGCTGCGGCCAATCCGCCTACCTTCTTCAACTTCTTCCGTTACTCGCCCGCGCACTTCGATTCCACGAGTGGGCAGTTGGAGAAGATTTACCGCCTCAATGGCTCGGGCCAGTGGACGGAGGTCTCTTCCAGTGATTTCACGAAGGCCGGGGAGGCGTATTGGATCTATACCCGCGGCGCGTCGGATTACAACGGGCCGCTCAACGCCGTGCTCGAACTGGGCGATGGCCTCGATTACGGCGTGGATTTAACGGAGTTGAGCGTGCAATTGAAGAACCAGAGCCTGGCTCCGAAGACCGTGACCGTTCAGGACATGGGGATCGAGGGCGATCGGCTCTCCTATTACGTCTTCAACCCCGCCCAGGGCGCGCAATGGCCGGCGCTGACTTCGCCTATCACGATGTCAGTTCCGCCACAAACCAACCTGACCCTGCGATTGGCGGTTCGCCGGCAGGATATCACCCAATCGAACTACGTCTCGCTCCTGAAACTCACCGACGATGCCGGCACAGAGTTCGAGGTCCCCGTCTCGGCAACTACCTCCATGTCGGGTGCCGGGGCCGATCCCCTCGCCGGTTTGTGGGTGGGCACAGCGACTCTCGACGCGGTGTCCGAGGCCCATTCGACGAACGCGGTCACGCCCACCCCCGTGAAATCACCCCTCAGCCTGCGCCTGCTCGTACATGTGGACTCTTCCGGCCAGGCGCGCCTGCTCAAGGAGGTTATCCAGATGTGGCGCAACGGCAGTTACACCAACAACGCCAGCGGTCGAGCAAGTGGCGGATAAGCCGGGGGAATTCGTCCTGCTGACGGACGATACTCTCATACCGTTGTTCGACGGTGCGGGCTCTCGCGACGGCCAACCCGTGGGCCGCCGCATCAGCACCGTCGGCTACGATTTCCCGAGCACCACCGCGAGCAACTTCGTCATGTTCTCGGGCGCGTTCGCCATCGGTCACAGCCTGACGGCCACGTTGACCATGCCGTACGATGCGCCCACCAATCCCTTCATGCACAAGTACCACCCGGACCATGACAACCTCAATGCCCGCTTCGACGGGCCGGCGATGGAAAGCTACACGACGACCCGGCAGATCGAGCTGGACTTCGCCGCCTCGCCCCCGAACGGGCCGCCGGTGACGGAGTTCGGCTACAACCAGATGGGCGGCGCCTACCGCGAAACGATCACGGGCATCAACAAGAACCCGATCTACGTCAGCGGCACCTTCAGCCTCGGCCGCGTGTCGCAAATCACCCAGCTCAATCCGAGCCCCACACCTTGAGGACAGTTGTATGAAACGAAACCCTTCCTGTTGGCCGGTCACGCGGGTCCGTCCACACACTCTTGTGATTATGCTGGCCGTGGGCTTGCTTTCGAGTCCGGCCGCCCGGGCCGCTAATTTCTCGGGCACCGTAAGCGATGGTGGTCTCGGACTTAGCGGCATTAGAATCAACTATAGCTGGTCAAGCCCCGTAGCCAGTGGCAGCGGCCACGTTACTTCGGGCAGCGGCGGGAGTTGGTCCAGCTCCGGTTGGGGGCCGCTGACCACGGTGACTTTTGTGCCCTCGCAGGCCGGTTACTCCTGGTCGCCGCCCTCAAGAAAGTTCAGCACAGACGTCTTCGGCGGGGGCAGTGCCAGCGGCCAAAACTTTGGACGAATCTCGTACACCATCTCCGGCACCGTGCGGGTTGGAGGCGTCGGCGTAGGTGGGGTCAGAGTGACCCTCAGCGGCCAGCTTTCGGAGGCGACCACGACCTCTTCGAGCGGGGCGTATTCGTTCACCCGCCTGCGCACCGGCAGCTACACGGTGACCCCAAGCTTTCCCGGCTACAGCTTCGGTCCGGCGAGCCGGACGGTGTCGTTGAGTCCGACACGCACCGGCCAGGACTTTGATATCACAATCCCGCTGGCCACGACGCTCGCCGCGGATGGCATTGGCTTCGGCAACGCGACTTTGCACGGCTCGGTGATCGGTGACGGCACTTTGCCAACGGACGTATGGTTTGAATACGGCCAGGGCACCAACTTCGACCTGAGCACTCCCGTCGAAACACTGCCTGCTGGCGGCGGCTCAGTGCCGGTCAGCGCCGGCGTCACCCATATCTCGGGAGGCATCAACTACTACTTCCGCCTCGTGGCCGCCAATACCAACGGCACCAACGTCGCCGCGAGCGCGGTTTTCCGTATGCCGTTTCCCGCCGCCGGCACCGCGGTGAGCTTTGATGGCATCAACGATTATGTTCAGGTCGGCTCGGACCCTAAATTGAAGATGACGACCAATCTCACGGTGGAGGCCTGGATTGAGCCTGCCGCCAATCCTGCTGGCGCGACAATCGTCAACCGGGAAGGCGAATACGAACTTCGGCGGAACCAGAACGGGACCCTCTACTATGCCCTGGCCAACTCGACGCCCGGCTGGGTCTCCGTGAGTACAGGCGTCACGGTGCCTACGGGCGACTGGACGCACGTGGCGCTCACCTACGACGCGACCGCCCCTACCAACCAGGTTAACTTATACACGAACGGGGTTCTGGCCTATAGCGGCCAAGCCACCGGCGCCATCGGCGATGCGGCCACGTCCCAAAACGATCTACGCATCGGCGGGCGCCAGGCCGGCGGCAGCTTCTGGGCCGGGCAGATTGACGAAGTGCGTATCTGGAACGTGACGCGCACCGCGTCGGACATCCAAAACAACTTCCAGCGCCGACTGACGGGCAGTGAGTCAGGGCCGGTGGCCTACTTCAAGTTCGACGAAGGCATGGGAACCACAGCCGCTGACACCGGGCCGAACGGATTCGTGGCCACCCTCACCAGCGGAGCGAGCTTCGTCGTATCCGGCGCCGTCGTCCGCGATCCGGTCGTGGATACGCAGCCGGCGGTGCCGGTCCTCGCCACCACAGCGACATTGCGCGGCGTGGTGAACCCCTGCGATGCCGCCACCAGCGTCTATTTCGAATACGGCCCTTCGCTCGCGTTCGGTCAGACCACGGTTCCGCAGATGAACATCACCGGGCTGAGCAACGTTCCCGTCAGTGCCGTTATTACCAATCTTGAGCCCGGCACCAGCTATTTCTTCCGCCTGGTGGCCAATAACTCCTTCGGCACGACCATCGGCCAGGCACAGACGTTCACGACGCTCGTGCTCGGCTGCGGGTGGCCGATCTCGACCAAGGTCACCGCGGGCCAAGCCTGGGCGCCGAAGCATGTCGTCGCCCCGGACGGCGGCACCTATGTCGCCGGGCTCTTCACCGGCTCAGCCACTTTCAGCAGCACGCTTACGGCCGGGGGCGGCAGCGCTACGAATGCTTTCATCGGCAAGCTCGCGCGTGGCGCTGACTGGCTATGGGCGACCAATGTGCAACTCAGCGCCGGAGGCTCCATACACATCAATGCGCTCGCACTCGACCACGCGACGAACATCTGCATCGCCGGCCAGTTCAGCGGCACCGCTACCTTCGGCACCAACGTGCTGACGGCTGTTGGCGGCACCGACCTGTTCGTAGCCAAGCTGGGTCCTTACGGCACGAACTGGTTCTGGGCCACCTCGGTAGGCGACACCGGCGCGGATTCCGCAAACGCCCTGGCGCTCGGCCCGAGCGGCAACATCTACATCGCCGGCCAATTCACCCGCACCAACGTCTTCGGGCCGAGCATGATCATCTCGAGTAACAACACGCCCGATGTCTTCGTCGCGAAAATGGACCCGAACGGCAACTGGCTTTGGGCCAGTTCCGCGCCCGCGAACGGGGCAAACGACGCAGCCCACGCGCTGGTCGTTGATGCCAACGAGAACGTCTATCTGGCCGGCGAATTCGGCGGCACCGCGATCTTCGGCGGCGCGGTATTGAATTCGGTGGGCAACCAGGACCTCTTCGTCGCGAAGGCCGACGCGTCCGGGAACTGGCTGCTCGCCCGCCGTGGCGGCGGCGCGAACAATGACGTCGCGACAGCCTTGGCCGTGGATGCGGCGAACCAGATCTATCTGTTGGGCCGCTTCGATGGCACCGCCGATTACGCGGGATCCCTGAACAACCTCAATCTCGGCGGCGGGGCGAACCTCTTCGTGGCCAAGCTCAACTCCTCCGCCAACGTGCTCTGGTATGCGCAGGGCGGCAGCGGTTTTGCCGAGTCTATTACCCCCGACGGCAGTGGGCACGTCTATATCACCGGCGATTTCCCCTTCGCGACCACCTTTGGCGCCACCTCCCTCACCACTTCCGGCAACAGCGACGTCTTCATCGCCCAACTCAGCGCGGACAACGGCGCCTGGAACTGGGCCCAGAAGATCGGCTCAACGGGAAACGAATTCCACGGTTCCATCGGCGTGGATGCCTCCGGCGGCGTGGTCGTTTCCGGCAGTTACCAGAACACGATCCAGATCGGTTACGTGTTGCTGACCTCGCCCAACGACAGCGACATCTTCGTTGCGCGCCTCGGCCCCGACGGGGTCTATGAGCATAACACCTTCGTCATCGGCGAAGCCGTGCCCGTGCCCGCGGACGCCCTCGATCCTAATCGCGACGATGGCGGCGCGTGGGGGCAGCCCACGATCACGATCCTGGAAAAGCAACAGAGCGACAGCGACGCGCTGAATTCATTTGTGTGGAGCATCGCCGAGCACAAGCTGTATCCGGTGCGCCCGGTCACCGCGGTGCTCAAGTGGCCGTTGACGGCGGATGCGACCAACACCGTGCTGGTGGACACGTGCGTTGGCCGGAGTGTCTTCCCGGCCCACCCGCAGTATCACGTGGCCAATGCGCCGGTGGACCTCGAACCGGCCATCCCGGACTTTCATTACAAATTCCTCAACCTCGCCTTCTCCACCGTGCCGGGCGCGGCCGTGGACGCCACGACCAAGCGATTCACCGCCACGCAGCCAGGCTGGAGCGTCATCCAGTTCTACGACACCAGCAGCGGCTCGCTCAACCCGGCGGAAGACCCAGCGCAATTCGAAGTGGTGCGAACGCTCGCATGGAACGATCCGACCCTGCTGGTGGACAACCAGCCGGCGGAAATCGGCAAGCCCTTGCAGAACCTCCTGCACTCGGACCCCACGGGCAAGAACGGCTTCGTGTACTTCGAGAACTCCTTCTATGACGGCGCCGGCGATGATCGTGCCTACGACCGCGCCACGCGGACGGGGCCGATTATTCCGGTGAACAAGGATACCGTGGCCACCAACGATGACTTGGTGGTGGTATGGTATCGCCAGAGCCCGGCGACGGGCATCCCATGGCCGTCGCTGCCGGTGCGCTACGTGGCGCAATGGCCGGCCAACCCGGATGAACTCGTTCTGGCGAGCGGGCTCGGCTCGGGCGTGCTCGACCCGGCGCTCTATCCCTCGAAGCGCGTGTACCGCCAGCCCGACAAGACATTGCCGGGCTACAACCCGAACGAGGAGCACGCCGCGCTGTATGGCGACACGCTCTACGCGCTGCGCAATGATCTGAACGCCGTGATGAACGCCTCGGAGCCCTATACGCTGCTGAAATATCAGGACCCAGCCACGATGACCTGGACCATGAAGGTCTTCAAAATCGTGAGCACCAACGCCACCTACTCGTTCATGTATCCGGGCGAAGCCGGCCAGACCCTTTTCCTGCCCGCGCCGTTGAGTTCGCTGGGCCTTTGCGGGTTGTCGAATTACGTGGTGAGCGGGCCGGGGTTCCAGGATCACCTGGGTCAGTTGTATGCCCGCGCCGCCGGACCGAACAACACCTCGACCAACATCGTCGCGCGCTACTTCTATCCGCTCCAGCCCGACTTCGATTATGACTTCAACGGCGACGGCCAGCCTGACGTGCCGGTCGGCACGTGCATTCCCTGGCTCGACCGCCGGCCCGGCGGCGTGGTCGGCGTGCCGCGCGACGTGACTTACGTTGTCAACTGGCCCGCGCAGGTGCCGACGCTGCAAATCGGCGAGACGTTGCTAGGCGCCAAGTTCGGCCTGCCCGACCTGGCGAACTTCGCCAGCGCCGCCCTGGTGTTCGACGAGGGCAACCCCACCGGCACGAACGCGGCCAGCTCACTGGTGCGCCTGTTCGATCCCCTCAGCGAACGCACGCTCCAACTGGCCACGAACTTCGCTCTGCCGCCCGAGATTGCCACGGCCAACGTCGGCGGGCGCGAGGCCTTCAGCGATCTCCCCTACTTCATCCGCAGCCGGTTGCTCTATGACGACCAGAACAAACGGCTGAGCTTCGGCGGCCTGCTCAACGACAGCGCCGAGTACGGCGGCGCGCAAGACCCGCTGTTGCTGATCAACGTGCTCAGCCCGCGCGAGCGCGACCGCATCAAGCAGTTGAGCACCGATTCGGACTTCCAGCAGGCGATTGACGACCTCTACGATCTCACCCGCAATCCCAACCGCATTGACCAGGATGGCGACGGCCAACCGGACCAGCAGTTGTTGATCGGCCTCACCGCCCCCAACCTGGACACCAACCTGAATGTCCGCACCGGCCCGCTCCAACCTGAGAAACTGGGCAACGGGCCGAAGGCACTCACCGCCGGGCCGGGCAACGGCACCGGGTACGTGACCGTGGTGGAGAATGACGATCCCGCCCTGACCGGTCTCCCGATCACGCTTCACATTATCCGCGTAGAGGGCGGCCCTTACCGCGGCGACATCAAGGTGATCAACCCCGACGACGTCTTCGACCAGAAGCTGACCCTCCGCCATAGCGCAGACTTTGGCGGCGAGCCGCAACGCTTCGAGTTCCAGTGGTATTACCACCCCGACGAGACCGGGTTCGATTCCACCGACCTGCCCGTCGTCGCGACCAACGGCGACGTCACCGACCTGCGCGGCTGGACCAGGTTCCCGGCTGTGCCCAGTGGGGTCAACGGCTACAACGACATCACGATTGGCGACGGCGGCCAGGCGAGCATCCTGACGCTGGCGGATAACTGGTTTATCTGCCGCTACCGCGGTTACGTCGTGGATGGCCAGACCAACTGGAGCGATTGGGTCGGCGCCATCGGCGGCGGTCAGGCGCAACTGGCCGAAGGCTGGGTCAAACGCGTTGTGTTCGGCCTGAACCCGTTCGAGGCGCGGACGGCGGCCTTCCACGAAAACGCGGCGGTCACCTTCGCCTCGATGCTGCAGCAGGCCGGGCCGCGTTACGAGGGCGACATCGCGTTCAACCCGGCGGCCGATAACATCAATAACATCGGCTTGATCCAGGCCTATAGCACGGTGCTGCATCGGGCCGAACAGCTCAGCATTGACGCCGTTCCCGGCATCAACTACGAGCCGGCCAACAATGCCTTGCTGCTGGCGGCGGGCCGCATCGCGGACTTCTACATGCTGCTCGGCAACGAGGCTTACGCCGACGCTGCCGACCCGACCATCGGTTTCCGCACGGATTCCGCCGGCTACGGCGCGCTTGCGCCGTCCATCTTTGCCTTCCAAAACCAGGTGGACTCGCTCCTCGAGGAGGAGATTACCCTGTTGCGCGGACGCGACGACACGTCCGCCACGGTCCGCTCGGCGCCGGTCTATAACCGCCTGTTCTGGAATTTCACCCACGACCAGGGCGAAGTGGCCTATGTCCAGACCTACAACATCACCGACCAGAATAACGACGGGTTCATTAACGCCGACGACGCCCAGATCATGTTCCCGCAGGGCCACGGCGATGCGTGGGGCCATTACCTGACCGCCACCACCACCTACTACGACCTGCTGCGGAACACCAACTTCGACTGGGTCCCGCGCGCCGAGTCCATCCTCCTGGCCGGCGTGCCCGTGACCGTGGACTACCTGGACGAGCGCAAATTCGCCAGCGCCGCCGCCGCCAAGGCGAACACGGGCGCGGAAATCGTGGGCCTCACCTACCGGCTCAATTACGTGGACGACCCCGCCGGGCAATACGAGGGCTACAAGGACACCGATCCCAGCCGGGCCTGGGGCATGTCGGGCTGGGCCCATCGGGCCGGCTCGGGCGCATTCTTCGATTGGGTCACCGCCAACGCGATTCTGCCCGCCACCGACCCCAACACCAACCACACGGGCATCCAGAAGATTGACCGCACCACCGTCCCGGAGATCGCCGAGATCGCCTCGGGTTACGACGCCGTCCAGGCGCAGATTGACAAGGCCGACGGCGGCCTCAACCCGCTCGGCCTGGCCAAGAACGCTCTGCCGTTCGACATTGACCCGTCCCAGATTGACGCCGGCAAGACGCACTTCGAGCAGATTTACGACCGCGCCATCCAGGCGATGAACAACACGGTAACGGTGTTCAACAACGCCAACCAACTCTCCCAGTCCCTCCGCGCGCTGCAGGACAACGTCAATACCTTCTCCCAGAACGTTGACCAGCAGGAGCGCGACTACAAGAACCGCATGATCGAAATCTTCGGCTACCCTTATGCCGGCGACATCGGCGCGGGCCAGACCTATCCGTCCGGCTACGACGGACCGGACATCTACCACTACATGTACGTCAATGCCGTTGACCTTAACGGCGACACCGCGCCGCCGAGCGAGTCGTTCACGGCCTACTTCTCGCCCATGAGCACGCTCTCCACCAGCGTGCAGCATTATTTCCCGGACGACGCGCCCGGCCTGGAAAACACTACCCTGGACACGGCCAACATTCTCCAGGTGAGCTATCCCAAGACGGCGTCGGACTTCGGGTTCGTTGCTCCGGCCTCGTGGGGCACGCGCCGCGCGCCGGGTGAAATCCAAATGGCGCTCTCGGACCTGCTGCAAAGCCAGGCGCGGCTCACGCAGGCGCTGATCAATTACGACAACCTGATCAAACAGATCGGCGACCAGATTGACCTGCTGTCAGGCGCGGTACAATCTTCGCGCGGACACCATCCAGATACGCGACACCGCCAAGAATACGGTCACCACGCTGAAGGCTGCTCAGGCCGGTTTCACAGCTCCTGAACCAGATGCTTCACCGCCGTCAAAGGCCGCGTCAATGACACCTACAAGGTGCTGCTGGCCAGCCTGCCAAAAGAGGTCGGCCTGGCCAACGACGCCTTCGCCCCGGTACGCGGGTCATTGGTCGGACAACGGGTGATTTCGCGGAATGTGCTCACTGCCGCCCAGGCGATCACCCAGACCGCGCTGGCAAGGCTTTGATGCCGCCAATTCAGGCCGAGTCAACGACCAGGCCTCGCTGGACATTGAAACCGCGCAATACAACTTCGAAATCCAGGAACGCCTCAAGCAGGTGGAAGAACTGGTCCGCCAGGAAGCCGCGCTGCGCGCCGAGGCACTTCGGTCTGGCCGAGCAGGTGAACCAGAACGCCGGCCGCTACGACGCCGCTGTGGCCAAAGGGCCTCCGCCTGGCCGATGAACGCACCGCCTTCCGCAAAAACACCGCCGCCCAAACCCAGGCCAGCCGTTACCAGGACATGGCTTTCCGCATCTTCCGCAACGACGCCATCCAGAAATACCGCGCGCAGTTCGACCTCGCCGCGCAGTACGTCTATCTGGCCGCCATCGCCTATGACTTCGAGACACAGTTGCTCGGCGGCAAGCCCGGCTCGGGACGCCAGTTCCTCACCGACATCGTGCGTCAGCGCGCCCTCGGCGAAATGCTCAACGGGGTGCCGATTGCCGGCCAACCCGGTCTGGCCGACCCCCTGGCGCGGCTGAGCCAGAACTTCGCCGTCCTCAAGGGCCAGCTCGGCTTCAACAACCCGCAGACCGAAACCGGCCAGTTCTCCATGCGCAACGAGCTGTTCCGCCTGCGCAACAGTTCGGACGAGGATTGGCGCGCCGAGTTGAAGAAGGACATCGTTCCCAACCTGTGGGACGTGCCCGAGTTCCGCCGCTATTGCCGGCCATTCGCCCCGGAATCCGCCGGGCCGCAGCCGGGTCTCGTCATCCGTTTCCCCACCACCATTACGTTCGGCCTGAACTATTTCGGCTGGCCTCTCGGCGGCGGCGACAATGCGTACGATCCCACGCTCTTTGCCACCAAGGTCCGCTCCGCCGGCGTCTGGTTCAGCAACTACAACGGCAGCGGCCTCTCGCTCACCCCGCGCGTCTATCTCGTGCCGGTGGGCGCGGACATCCTGCGCTCCCCGTCCAGCAACGACCTGGAGACCCGCCAATGGCGCGTCGTGGATCAGAAAATCCCTGTGCCCTTCCCTATCGGCGTCTCCACCTTGAACGACCCGACCTGGATCCCGATGGACGATTCGCTCAGCGATACCTTCGCCGACATCCGCCGCTTCTCCAGCTTCCGCGCCTATCACGACAGCGGCATCTTCGACCCCGCCCAGACTATCAGCGACAGCCGCCTGATCGGGCGCTCGGTCTGGAACACCGAGTGGATGCTCATCATCCCCGGCGGCACGTTCCTCTTCGACCCGAACGAGGGACTCGACACCTTCATCAACTCGGTCAGCGACATCAAAATCTTCTTCCAGACCTACGCGTATTCCGGGGACTGACCTATGAAATACCGCCACACGCCTATTCCCGCCATGAAAGCGATTCCCATTTGCCTGCTGCTCGCGATGCTCTCGGTCGCCCGCGCCACCATCCCTGAGCCGGACAACCTCCTCTACGGCAACATCGTCCTGGACGGCTCACTCGTGACTGCCGCCCGCACGGATGTGGTCATCGAAGCCCGCCGCACCACTAATGGCCCAGCCATCGCCAGTTACCGTATGGGGTCGGATGCGTCGGTCGGAAACTACTATCTGCTGCGTCTCGCATTGGAGTCAGTGGCCCCGGTCACGGACACCAACGCCTCGCAAATCTCGGATACCGTCTTCATCACCGTCACCGACGGCACCGGTCTGCGCGCCCAAGACCAGTTACCTCATCGCTGATCGCGGCGTCGCCGAACGCGTGGACTTCGGCGCCGTTGCGGTGGACAGCGATGGTGACGGCCTGCCGGACGCCTGGGAGCTTCAACACTTCTCGAACCTCAACCAGTCCCCCGGCTCGATGGACCCGAACGGCATGACGGCCCTGCAAAACTTCATTGCGGGCACTGACCCGAATGACCCGAACGGCGCCTTCCGCCTGCGCATTGACCTCACCAACAACCAGAAGCAGGTGTCATTCACCGCCTTGAAGGCCGAAGGGCCGGGCTACGACGGCATGACCCGCCTCTACACCCTGGAATCGAACCCCGCCTTCGCCTCGACCTCCTGGGCCGGCGTCACCAACTACACGGGCATCACCGGCAACAACCAAACCGTGGCTTACCTCACACCCGGCCACCGGTGCTCCCGGTTTCTTCCGCGGCAAGATCGTTCTCCAAGGCTTCGCCGCGCCATCAGCCGACAGCGACGGTGATGGATTACCCGACGCCTGGGAACGGCTCTACTTTGGCAACCTTAACCAGGGCGCCGCTTCCGTCAGCCCGAACGGCCAAACTGCCCTCCAGAACTACGTCGCCGGCACCAACCCAAATGACACCAACAGCGTGTTCCGGCTGAGCCTCGCGATGAACGGCAGCCAAAGGCTGGTCTCCTTCCAGGCCTTGAGCGCGCAAGGCACGGGTTACGAGGGCAAGAGCCGCCATTATTCCCTCCTGACCAGCACCAACCTGACCTCCTGGCTCGGCGTCACCGGCTTCACCAACCTCTCCGGCACCAACCAGACCATTACCTACGACTCCTCCGCCGCCCCGCCCGGCTCCTACTTCCGCGGCCAGGTCTGGCTCCAGAGCCCATGAAAGGCTGGTGACAAGGTAGCGCAGGCGTCCGCGCCTGCGGGTTCTGGCGGCGTCCCACCGCCAGTTCGGGAATCCCCACCGAGTTGGACGCCTGCGCCGGATTCTGTCACCCGTCGCGCCTGGAGTGGGGTTCGAATTCGCTTCCCTGGTTTCCACCTGCTCCACACAATCGCCCCGTGAACGAGGAAGCACTTCTAATCAGGAATCCTCGAGGCCTCCGACACGGCCAACCGGGCCGTCGCCCAATACGAAACGCTCGGCGGCATGAGCGCCGTGCCGATGACCTACGTCATAAACCGCGAAGGCAAAGTGGTGGCTGCCTGGTATGGCTACGAACCGGCACGCACCCAGGAGGCCCTCAAGAAGCTGGGCCTGCAATAGGTTCCGGCAGTCCGGCAAAGATCTGGTCACGGGGTAGCCCAGGTGGAGCCTCAGGGTAGCCCAGGTGGAGCCTCAGGGTAGCCCAGGTGGAGCCTCGGGGTAGCCTCAGGGTAGCCTCAGGGTGCCTACCGGTTGGCCACCAGTAAGCCTGAGGGGCGCTTCAGGGTGGCCTCAGGGTGGCTCGGATTCCCCCAGTAAAGCCGGGTTAATGAAAGCGCATCAGGGACAACGGATTGAAGGGTAGGCCAGGGCCGTTGACAAAGTCGGCCAAACAGCGAGATCCCTGGGAGCGCCGGCATCCTTGCCGGCATATTTCCGCTTTTCCCAGGTGCCGGCAAGGATGCCGGCGCTCCCAGGGCGGACTTTGTCAACAGCCCTGACCCCCTGGCCCCCTGGCACAATGTTCCACAAAAGCCTTGACGCCGCCCACCCGATAAGACAAAGATGGAGCGCCAATGAAAACCAGGGCTGCTGTACTCGTGCATTTTGAATCCAAGGCCGCCACCGCCAGACCTGTAAGGGAGCGACCGGCGGTGAGTCGAATCAGGTTGGGCGCCCTCTTCGCCGCCGCAGGGCTGCTCGCCGCTGGTCCGGTGCGAGCCGATCAATACCACGGCAACGGCGACATCGGCTTCGGCGGCGCCATCGGCAACGGCGCGCTCACCTTGACCGACGACGGCACCAACATCTCCGGCACGCTCACCGTCGGAGGGGGCATGAATGACGTGTTGGTCCTCTATGTTCAGTCAGGTCCGGGCGGGTTTGCCGACACCTCCGGCTTCAACGACCAGGGCGACGCCTGCCGCCAGGCTATTTCGGGTGTTTCCGCGTCAGGCCGCAGCCTGCTGACCTTCGCCAACGGGTTCCGGCCTAACTACGCGATTGCCTTGGCTCCGGCGGCGGCCGGCATGAGCGGCCTGTGGCAGTTGGCCAACGGTGGCAGCAACAGCCTGGTGTACCTGGGCAGCGTCAACCTGGCGCCCCTCAACGACTCCGGCCCCTACACCTTCAGCTTCCCGGCTGCTCTCATTGGAATGATCCCCGGCGTCCGTTCGACCATCCAGGTGTTTGGCACGTACGTCTCCACCAACGGCTACCGCTCCACCGAGGCCATCGCCGGGGACCTCACCGGCATTCAGGGCTGGAATCCCTTCACCCAAACCGCGTACGCCGAATATACCTTTGATGCTGGCGCCCTCCTGGTGAAACTGCCCCGGGGTGCCTGGATGCAGCGGCCAGGTTATTCTCCCGCCGCACGCTTCTCACACACAGCGATCTGGACGGGCAGCGAGATGATCGTCTGGGCCGGCTGGGACGGCGCCAGCTACTTCAGTGATGGTGGCCGTTACAACCCCGCGGCCGATATGTGGACCGCGCTGCCGACCGCCGGTGCGCCCGTTGCCCGCGCTGGTCACACCGCGGTTTGGAGCGGCACCGAGATGATCGTCTGGGGTGGATCTAATGGAGGCTATTTGAACGACGGTGGGCGCTATGATCCAGCGGCCAACACTTGGGCAGCCCTGCCCACGACCAACGCGCCTGCCCCACGTTATCGGCACACGGCAGTGTGGACCGGTAGTGAAATGGTAGTGTGGGGCGGATACGACGGCAGCTACCGGAACGACGGTGGGCGCTACAGTCCAACGGCCAACAGTTGGACCGCGCTCCCAAGCACCAACGCGCCGACCGCCCGACAGTGGCACACGGCGGTGTGGACCGGGACGGAAATGATCATCTGGGGCGGATACAACGGCAGCCGCTTGAACGACGGCGGGCGCTACAGTCCAACGGCCAATAGTTGGGTAGCCCTGCCAACTGCTGGCGCGCCTGTCGCGCGCGAGTTACACTCGGCGGTATGGACGGGCAGCGAGATGCTCGTCTGGGGTGGACGCAACGGTAGCACCTATTTCAGCGACGGCGGACGCTATAGTCCAACCGCCGACAGTTGGACCCCTTTGACTGCCACTGGTGCACCTACCTTTCGCTGTAATCACACCGCGGTCTGGATCGGCAGTGAGATGGTCATCTGGGGAGGAAATTGGAACGCCTTCTATCTCAACACTGGGGGGCGCTACAATCCGGTGGCGAATACGTGGTCAACTCTGCCTACTAACGGCGTGCCCACCTCGCGCTCTTTGCACACGGCGGTGTGGACCGGCAGCGAAATGATCATCTGGGGCGGAGGCAGCCCCGTCTCCCTGAATGATGGCGGGCGCTACAACCCGATAGCCAACGCTTGGACCGCGTTCCCGTCGCCAACGGGGCGCTCCGAACATACCGCGGTCTGGACCGGCAGCGAGATGATCGTTTGGGGTGGGTATTACTATGATATGGCTACGGGCAGCCACTACTGTCTGACGGGGGCCGCTACAATCCGACCGCCAACGCCTGGTCGGTCATGAACCATGACCGGTGCGCCCGGCGCCCGTGAGTATCACACGGCGATATGGACGGGCAGCGAGATGATCGTCTGGGGTGGGCTAGGCAGCAGCCTCTTCAACGATGGCGGGCGCTACAATCCGGTGGCCAACAGTTGGACGGCGGTGCCAACAACCGGCGCGCCTGCCGCGCGTGTGAATCATACCGCGGTCTGGACCGGTAGCGAGATGATCGTCTGGGGTGGGCAAGGCAGCAGCTATTTCAATAACGGCGGGCGTTATAATCCGACAGGCAATGCTTGGACGGCGGTGCCCACCACTGGCGCGCCCGCCGCCCGTTATGCGCACACGGCGGTGTGGACCGGCAGCGAGATGATCGTCTGGGGCGGATACAACGCGACCACCGGCTACTTAAACAACGGTGGACGCTTCAATCCGACGGCCAACAGTTGGGCGGCAGTGCCGACCGCGGGCGCTCCCTCCGCGCGTTTTTACCCCACGGCGGTCTGGACGGGCGGCGAGATGATCGTCTGGGGTGGATGGAATGGCGCCGCCACCTATTTCGACGACGGCGGACGCTACGATCCGGTGGCCAATGGCTGGGTGAGCCTGCCCGCCTCCAGCGGGCCTGCCGGACGCTATGGACACACGGCGATCTGGACAGGTAGCGAAATGATCGTCTGGGGCGGCTATCACAACGGCAGCTTGCTAAACGACGGCGGGCGCTACAGTCCCGCAGCCAATAGTTGGGCGGCAATGCCGACCGCCGGCGCGCCCGCCCCTCGTTACTTTCACACAGCGGTGTGGACGGGCAGCGAAATGATTGTATTTGGAGGATCTAAGGGCGGCGGTGTTTACCTCGCTGACCCCTGGTCCTATTATCCCTATGCACCGGCAGTGCGGATTTCCCGCTCCAGCCCCACCAGTACCGACGTCGCCTGGCCGGTGTGGTCCAGCCCTCTGCGTCTGTGCCAGACTACTAACCTTGCCTCCGGCCAATGGACTACCGTCACCAATGCAGCCACTCAGGACGGCTCCGAGAACCACGTCACCGTTTCGCCGCTAAGCGGCAGGCAATTCTTCCGGGCCGAGTATCCGTAGCCCAATGAAGTGCTGACTACCGACCAATCGCAAACCGCATATCGTGAATCCTAAACCCTCACACCGTGAAGACGATTAGCAGATTCCTCTTTCTCAATGCCCTTTTGTTGCTGGCGGCCTGGCCAGCGCAAGGGGAGCAATACCACGGCAACGGCAATACCGGCTTCGGCGGCGCCATCGGCAACGGCACGCTCACCTTGACTGATGACGGCACCAACATCTCCGGCACGCTCACCGTCGGCGGCAGCATGAATGACGTGCTGGTGCTCTATATTCAATCCGGCCCGGGCGGCTTCGCCGACACCTCCGGTTTCAACGACCAGGGCGACTACCGCTGCCAGGCCATTTCGGGCGTCTCCGCCTCGGGCCGCAGCCTGCTGACCTTCGCCAGTGGATTCCAGCCCAACTACGCCATCGCCCTGGCTCCGGCGGCAGGGGGCACGGGGGGCGTATGGCAGTTGGCCAATGGGGACACCAATAGCCTGTTGTATCTGGGCGGCATCAATCTGGCGCCACTCAACGACTCCGGCCCTTACACCTTCAGCTTCCCGGCGGCCCTGATCGGCATGATCCCGGGCGTGCGCTCTACCTTCCAGCTTTTCGGCACTTACGTCTCCACCAACGGCTACCGCTCGACCGAGGCCATCGTCGGCAACCTCACCGGCACCCAAGGCTGGAACCCTGTCAGCCAGACTGCCTATGCCAGCTACACCTTTCATGCCGGAGCGGTTCTCGTCAAGCTGCCCCTGGGCGTTTGGGCGCAGCGGCCCTACTCACCGGCAGGGCGCTCTATGCACACAGCAATCTGGACGGGCAGCGAGATGATCCTGTGGGGCGGAGACCACGGCAGCAGCAGCTATTTCAACGATGGCGGCGCGTTACGATCCCGTGGCCAATGCTTGGACGCCGCTGCCCACCACCGGCGCTCCCGCAGCACGTGAATATCACACCGCGGCATGGACAGGCACCGAGATGATCGTCTGGGGCGGAAGCAACGGCGGCGGCTATTTCAATGACGGCGGGCGCTACAATCCCGTGGCCAACAGTTGGACGGCCTTACCCACCAACGGCGCGCCCGCCGCACGCCAGCACCACACGGCAGTGTGGACGGGCAGCGAGATGATCGTTTGGGGCGGATATTGCTACAGCAACGGCTACGTCTTTTTCAACGACGGCGGGCGCTACGATCCGGCGACCAACAGTTGGACGGCCCTGCCCACCAGCGGCGCGCCACCCGGGCGCCAGTCGCTCACGGCGGTGTGGACGGGCAGCGAGATGATCGTCTGGGGCGGAAGCAACGGCGGCGGCTATTTCAATGACGGCGGGCGCTACAATCCCATGGCCAACAGTTGGACGGCCTTACCCACCAACGGCGCGCCCGCCGCACGCGGGTACCACACGGCGGTGTGGACGGGCAGCGAAATGATTGTCTGGGGCGGAGTGGGCGGCAGTGTTTAAACGACGGCGGGCGCTACAATCCCACGCTCGACAGTTGGGCGGCGGTACCAATGACGGGTGCGCCCGCCGCGCGCTCTTATCACACGGCAGTGTGGACCGGCAGCGAAATGATGGTCTGGGGTGGATCCGGCAGCAGCGGCCTTTTGAATGACGGCGGGCGCTACAATCCAGCCGCCGACAGTTGGACGGCCCTGCCTACCACAGCGGCGGCTGCGCGCTGGGGACATACGGCGGTGTGGACGGGCAGCGAGATGATTGTCTGGGGCGGATACGACGGCAGCAGAGACCTGAACGACGGCGCGCGCTACGACGCGGCGGCCAACAGTTGGATGGCAGTGCCTGGCACGCCCCCCGCCCGCTACGATCACACGGCGGTGTGGACCGGCAGCGAAATGATCGTCTGGGGGGGATACAACGGCGTCGTCTATTTCAACGACGGTGGGCGGTACAATCCGGCGGCCAACAGTTGGACAGCTCTGCCCACCAGCGGCGCGCTGGCCGCGCGCTATTTTCACTCGGCGGTCTGGACAGGCAGCGAAATGATCGTCTGGGGTGGAAACCTGAACTTCACTTATTATGGGGACGGCGCGCGCTACAATCCCGCGGCCAACAACTGGACGGGCTTGCCTACCAACGGCGCGCCTGCGGGCCGCTATCGGCACACAGCGGTGTGGACGGGCAACGAGATGATCATCTGGGGCGGAGGTAACAGCGGCGGGTACTTAAACGACGGCGGGCGCTACAGTTCGGCAGCCAACAGTTGGACGACCCTACCCACCAACGGTGCGCCCGCCGCGCGCTATGGTCACACGGCGGTCTGGACGGACGGCGAGATGATGGTCTGGGGCGGATGCAACAACACGAAGTACCTATGGCGACGGCGCGCGCTACAATCCCATGGCCAACAGTTGGACGGCTTTACCCACCAACGGCGCGCCCGCCGCACGCGTTAATCACACAGCGGTCTGGACGGGCAGTGAAATGATCGTCTGGGGTGGATACTGCTATGGCGGCAGTTCGGTCTATCTAAACGACGGTGGGCGCTACAGTCCCGCGGGCAATGGCTGGACGGCGGTGGCGACCTCGGGCGCCCCCGGCGCACGTTATGCGCATACTGCGGTGTGGACTGGCAGCGAGATGATTGTCTGGGGCGGATACCACAGCGGTGTTTGCTTGAACGACGGCGGGCGTTACAACCCGGCGGGCAACAGTTGGGTGGCAGTGCAGAGCACGAGCGCGCCCCCCGCCCGCTACCATCACACGGCGGTGTGGACCGGCGGCCAGATGATCCTCTTTGGAGGATACGGCGATAGCGGTTGCCTGTCTGACACGTGGTCCTATTATCCCTACGCGCCTGCGGTGCGGATGTCGCGGTCCGGTCCCAACAGCGCCGACGTTGCCTGGCCGGTGTGGTCCAGCACGCTGCGCCTGTGCCGGACTACTAACCTGGCCTCGGGCCAATGGACCACCGTCACCAATGCGGTCACCCGGATCGGCTCGGAGAACCGCGTCACCCTGTCGCCCCTGATCGGGAGCCAGTTCTTCCGAGCGGAGTATCCCTAACGAACTGGACTACTGACGACGGACTACGGACTACGGACTGCGGACTACACACTATGAAGAGCACCATTCCATTCCTCCTTCTCGCGGCCCTGGGGTTGTTCGCCGCCTGGCCCGCACGAGCGGATCCATACCGCGGCAACGGCGACACCGGCTTCGGCGGCGCCATCGGAAACGGCACGCTAACCCTGAGCGATGACGGCACCAACATCTCTGGCACACTTACCGTCGGCGGCAGCATGAACGATGTGCTGGTGCTCTATATTCAGTCCGGCCCGGGCGGCTTTGCCGACACCGCCGGCTTCAATGACCAGGGCGACTATCGCTGCCAGGCTATCTCGGGCGTCTCCGCCTCGGGCCGCAGCGTGCTGAGCTTCGCCAGCGGGTTCCGGCCCAACTATGCCATCGCCCTTGGTCCATCGGCGGTCGAGTCGGGCAGCCTGTGGCAGTTGGCCAACGGCGGCAACGGCAGCCTGGTAAATCTCGGCAGCGTCAACCTGGCTCCCCCCAACGACACCGGTCCCTACACCTTCAGTTTCCCAGCCGCCCTCATCGGCATGATCCCCGGGGTCCGCTCGACCATCCAGGTCTTCGGCACCTATGTCAGGACTGACGGCTCCCGCTCGACCGAGTCCATCGCCGGGGACCTCACCGGCACCCAAGGCTGGAACCCGTTCACCCAAACGGCCTATGGCGGCTACACCTTCGACGCTGGCGCCGTCCTCATCAAACTGCCCGTCGGCCTTTGGGCACAACGGACCTCTAGCAGTTCGCCGGTCGCGCGCCGTTATCATACAGCAGTGTGGACAGGGAGCGAGATGATCGTCTGGGGCGGACAGAACGGGGGGGGTGCCTTAAACGACGGGGGGCGCTACAATCCCGCGGCCAACACTTGGACGACCTTGCCTACCATCGGCGCGCCGGCCAAGCGGCTAAACCATTCAGCAGTGTGGACAGGCAGCGAGATGATCGTCTGGGCCGGAATGAGCGGCACCGGCTACTCCAACGATGGCGGGCGCTACAATCCAACAGCCAACAGTTGGGCGTCACTACCGACGACCGGTGCGCCCACTGGGCGTGACTACCACACAGCGGTGTGGACGGGCAGCGAGATGATCGTCTGGGGCGGATATGGATACATCTTCTCTACGTTCACCGGCCAGTTGAACGACGGCGGGCGTTACAATCCGGCTCTTAACAGTTGGGCTATAGTGACCGCCACTGGGGCGCCCGCTGCCCGCAGTGGTCACACCGCGGTGTGGACGGGTACCGAGATGGTCATCTGGGGTGGAGCGAAGGTTAGAGGCTATTACAACGACGGCGGGCGCTACGATCCCGCAGCCAACACTTGGACGGCAATACCGACTAACGGCGCGCCCAGCGAGCGCTTTTCGCACACGGCGGTTTGGACGGGGACCGAGATGATCACCTGGGGTGGATATAACGCCAGCACTAGCCGCTATCTCAATAACGGCGGGCGCTACAATCCAGCCGCCGATCGCTGGGCGGCCCTGTCCACTATCGGCGCGCCCGGCCCGCGCCAGTACCATACAGCGGTGTGGACCGGCAGTGAGATGGTCGTCTGGGGCGGGTTCAACAACGGGACCCCCTATGCAGACGGCGGGCGCTACAATCCAGTGGGCAACAGTTGGACGGCGGTACCGAGCGCCGACGCGCCTGTCGCCCGCTATTTTCACACGGCGGTGTGGACCGGGAGCGAGATGATCCTCTTTGGGGGAGACGGTGGCAGCAGTCAGTACCTTTCTGACACTTGGTCCTATTCTCCATACGCTCCGGCAGTGCGAATTGCCCGCTTAAGCCCTTTCAGCGCCGACGTCGTCTGGCCGGTGTGGTACCCAACCCTGCGCCTGTCTCAGACCACCAACCTGGCCGCGGGCGAGTGGACCACCGTTACAAATGCGATCACCCAAGTCGGCGCGGAGAACCATGTCACTATTTCGCCGCTGAGCGGCACCCAATTCTTCCGGGCGGAGTCTCCCTGATGCAGTGAACTAGCGACTGTGAAAACGACGACGCAATTCCTCCTCCTGGCCGCATCTGTCCTAATGGCGGCCTGGCCCGCACGCGCGGACCAATACCGCGGCAACGGCGACACCGGCTTCGGCGGCGCCATCGGCAACGGCACGCTCACCTTGACTGATGACGGCACCAACATCTCCGGCACGCTCACCGTTGTCGGCAGCATGAATGACGTGCTGGTCCTGTATATTCAGTCCGGCCCGGGCGGCTTTGCCGACACCTCCGGCTTCAACGACCAGGGCGACTACCGCTGCCAGGCCATTTCGGGCGTCTCCGCCTCAGGCCGCAGCCTGCTGACCTTCGCCAGCGGGTTCAAGCCCAACTATGCCATTGTGCTTGGTCCGTCGGCGGTCGAGTCGGGCAGCTTGTGGCAGTTGGCCAACGGCACCAACGGCAGTCTGGTATATCTCGGCAGCGCCAACCTGGCTCCCCTCAATGACACTGGTCCCTACACCTTCAGCTTCCCCGCTGCCCTCATCGGCATGATCCCCGGGGTCCGCTCGACCATCCAGGTCTTCGGCACCTACGTCAGGACCGACGGTTCCCGTTCCACCGAGGCCATCGCCGGCAATCTCACCGGCAGTCCGGGCTGGAATGCCTTCACCCAGACCGCCTATGGCAGCTACATCTTTGATGCTGGGGCTGTTCTCGTCAAACTGCCTCTGGGTATTTGGGCGCAGCGCGCTGACCACTCGCCCAGCCCCATCGCGCGCTATGCCCACACGGCGGTATGGACTGGGAGCGAGATGATCGTCTGGGGCGGAGTTGGCTATGGCATTCGACAACGGCGGGCGCTACAACCCGATAGCCAGCAGTTGGGCGGCAGTGTCCGCGACCGGCGCGCCCGCCTGGCGCGGGTTTCACACGGCGGTATGGACTGGAAGCGAAATGATCGTCTGGGGCGGGTCGGGCGGCAGCGGCTTCTTGAACACAGGCGGGCGCTACGATCCGGCGGCCGACAGTTGGACGACACTACCCATGACGAGTGCGCCCGCCGGGCGTGTCGGCCACACCGCAGTGTGGACGGGTAGCGACATGATCATCTGGGGCGGGGGGAACGACAGCGGCTTCTTGAACACAGGCGGGCGCTACAATCCCCTGGCTAACGTTTGGACGGCTGTGCCGACCACCGACGCGCCCACCGCACGTAGCGCGCACACTGCAGTTTGGACCGGTACCGAGATGATCATCTGGGGTGGAAAGTACCTATAGCGACCGCTTTTTTTGGTTCAACGACGGCGGGCGCTTCGACCCACTGGCCAACGCCTGGTGGGAGCTTTCCACCAACAGCGCGCCCACCGCGCGCGAGGGACCCACGGCAGTGTGGACAGGAAGTCAGATGATTGTCTGGGGCGGTTACAACGGCAGCCTCAGTCCCTTTTACCCGGACACCGGCGGGCGCTACGATCCCCTCGCCAACACTTGGGTGGCCTTGCCCACGATCGGAGCGCCTGGCGGCCGCGTTGCGCACACTGCCGTGTGGACAGGCAGCGAGATGGTCTTATGGGGCGGTTATAATGGGCCGGACGGTTCTTACGGGCTGAACACCGGCGGGCGCTACAACTTGGTGGCCAACAGTTGGACGGCGCTGCCCGCCACAGGCGAACCCCCTGCGCGCTATTGGCATACTGCGGTGTGGACAGGCAGCCAAATGATTGTTTGGGGCGGCTACAACAGCAGTGTTACCTTCTACGACACGTGGTCTTATTATCCATACGCCCCAGCAGTGCGGATTTCCCGCCTCAGCCACGCAGGCGCTCTCGTTGCCTGGCCGGTATGGTGCCCCAGTCTGTGCCAGACCACCAATCTCGCCGGGGGCCCATGGACCACCGTCACCAATGCGGTCACCCAGGTCGGCGCGGAGAACCACGTTACGCTTTCGCCCTTGAGCGGCGGGCAGTTCTTCCGGGCGGAGTATCCGTAGAGCATTTACATAGCAGGAAGGTCACATGCGATGCCTCGCCGAGTGGACTGCTGGTTCTGGGTGGCTTCCAATCGTACCTCAAACTCAAGGTCGAAAACCCTCAGAGGGAATCCCATTCGTCCAAGGAAACCGCGCGGCCCAGAATGGATTCAACCTGCCGGAGCAGAATCCGGGTCTGTGGGATAGAGTATTCAGGATTGCTAGGAATGGTCTGCCGGTGCTGGCCGGACACCATGAACTGATGCCGCGTGCCGGAGAAAGGCCCCTCAAAGCCGAGCGCCCGGAGGCGGCGGATGAATTCGCGCCGCTTAATGGGTCGCCAGCCGGCCATGTCGCACCTTGTTCAGGTCAATGCCGGCCAGTACGGGAAGTTTGTGCCCGAGCTTCAGGCCAACGAGAATCCAGTCCTCGAGCGTGGAGCGCAACTCGTCTTCACATGCCCGCAACGACGGCCCAAACGCGGCCACGCCTTTCAACTTGGGGATTTCGCCAGCGAACGAGCCGTCTTCCAGCTTATCGTAGCGCGCCAGTTCCAGGGCGGCGTCAATGTAGGCGGAAAGCGGAAACATCATGGC
This sequence comes from uncultured Verrucomicrobiae bacterium, assembly GCA_963762555.1. Taxonomy (GTDB): domain Bacteria; phylum Verrucomicrobiota; class Verrucomicrobiia; order Limisphaerales; family UBA8199; genus PALSA-1440. The sequence goes on along the minus strand of CAVXLO010000032.1, from coordinate 38,974 downwards.
AAAATAGTACGCGAGAGATAACGGAAAACAAGCCTCACTTGCCGGAAACACCTCCGCTACGTGCCAACCTGGCTTGTGACGCCGTGACGCCCCGTCAGCCGATCCGCACCTGGGAGACGTTCAAATACACCGACTGCCAGCACAGCTATGAGGACCCACCTCAAGGTGACACGGATTCCACGAAGTTCCAGGGATTGAGGCCCGGCTATCCGTGACAATCCGTGGAATCCGTGTCTATCTTCGTCTAGTCTTGTTAATACACATGAGATTCTGGCTGCTGCTCCTGCTGGTGGGCTGTGCCGTCGCGCAGGCCGATGACCTGACCGCGCTGCTGCGGGACCGCGCGGCGATCGAGCGGGTCTATTACAACCATCGGCTGGGGCAGAAGACCGCCGTTCGAGGAGGCGCTTCCTGCCGCTACGCTCGAAAAGCTGGTGCGGCTGGACTTGAAGAAGGAAGCCGTGCTGCGCAAGACCTATGGCGTGACGATCACCCCCGCTCTGCTCGAAGCCGAGGTGCAGCGCATCAACACCACCACCCGCGCGCCGGAGATGCTGGCCGAGATCAAAGCGGCCCTGGGCAACGACCCGGCGAAGTTCGCGCAGGTCTTCGCCAAGCCTTTCCTGGTCGAGCGGCTCCTGCGGGATAAGTTCGACAATGACGAGGCGCTCCATGCGGCCCAGCGGCGGGAGGCGGAGGCGGTGCGGGGCCGGGTGCTGCGGGCGGCTGCGGGGAAACCCGAAGGCCGAAATCCGAAGGCCGAAGGAAGTCCGAAGTCCGAAGTCCGAAGTCCGAAGGTCGAAGGAAGCCCGAAGTCCGAAGTCCGAAGTCCGAAGTCCGAAGTGATGCTGGCCATCCTCAAAGCCAGCACCGCCGGCCAGGTCACTGAAATCACCTGGCAACTGGGGGCGCGGCCTGCCGAGACCAATGCGCCCGCGGCGGACGAGTTGGAGGTCAAGCGGCGGTTTGGCCCCAATGCCCAGTTGATTTCCTCGCCGCGCGGAGCCGAGAGGGAGCGCAAGCAATACTTCGAGGACTTGCCGGAGGAACTCCAGCGTGTGCTGCGCGTGCAGCTTCGCCAGCCGGGCGACGTAAGCGCGGTGATTGAGGCTCCCGGCGGGTTCCTGCTCTACGTGGCGGAGAAGGTCACCGACAAAGCGCTCACCGTGGCGTGCCTGTCCTTGCCCAAACGCAGTTACGAACAATGGTTGGCGGGACAACCCGACGCCACGAAATGAAATGGACACACTGCCTGCCGGATCAGGACTAATGGATCGCCGCGCCTTTCTTCAGGCCGTTCTGGCGGCTGCCTTGATTTCCTCGCTACGGGCAGCCGACCAGCGCGGGCCACGCATCCTTTTGAGGTCATCCTGGCAGGTCGCCAACATCGGCGATATAGCACACACGCCGGGGGTCCTGGCCCTACTTGAGACATACATCCCCGAAGCCGAAACGCGGCTCTGGGCCTCAGCCGACCTTTCCCAGGAGGTGGCGGTCATGCTGCGCCGCCGCTTCCCCAACCTCCGTATCGTCAAGGGCAGCCTCGGCCCCGACGGGCGGGGTGCGAACCCGGAGTTGGCCGAGGCGGTCAAGTGGTGCGATTTCCTGCTGCATGGCTCCGGCCCAATGCTGGTGGCGTATCGCGACGTAGCCGACTTCGTGCAGCATACGAAGAAGCCCTTTGGCGTCTATGCCATCACGTACGGCGGTTTGGGGAGCGCGCAAAGGTCCCTGCTGAGCCAGGCGCGCTTTGTCTTCTTCCGCGATTCGGTTTCGCTGGGGAGAGCCAAGGCGGAAGGGGTGCGGTGCCCGGTGATGGCGTTCGCCCCGGACGGCGCATTCGCCTGCGACCTGCGGGACGACGAGGCGGCCGAGACCTTCCTCCGGGCGCATGGGCTGGTGGAAGGCAGGTTCCTCTGTTGCATTCCCCGGCTGCGCTACACGCCGTATTGGGAAATCCGCGGCAAAGCGATGACCGCCGAAGACAAGCGCAAGCACGCGCGCAATGAGGCGACGAAAGAGCATGATCATGCGCCGCTCCGTGAGGCCATCCGCGCCGTCGTGCGTGAGGCCGGTCTGAAGGTTCTCCTGTGTCCCGAGGACGAGAGCCAGATGGCCGTCGGCAAGGAAATGCTCCTGGACAAGCTGCCACCCGAGGTGCGCCAGGGTGTGGTGTGGCGCAAAGACTTCTGGCTGCCCGACGAAGCACTGAGCACATACGTTCGCTCGGCCGGGCTTTTCGGCAACGAGATGCACTCGCCCATCCTGTGCATCGGCCAGGGCGTGCCCGCCATCGTCTGCCGGTTCGCCGAGCAAACCAGCAAGGGCTACATGTGGCGTGATATTGGCCTGGGCAACTGGCTCTTTGACCTGGACCACGAGGAGGATATCAAGCGCCTTGTGCCGGCAGTGCTGGCGATAGCGCAAGACCCGGCTGCGGCGCGCGCCAAAGCCGCCGCGGCCCGCGACGTCGTCACTCGATTCCAGCGCGAGACTATGACCCGCGTGCGCCAGAGCCTTGCCGTTTGACGGCGGCCACCGAGAGCGGCCCTCTGCCTACGCGCGGTCGGACCGGCGGCTTCACGGCAGACTGGGTCCTCTTTGGGGGCACGAAACGGGAGTTCTATGCAGGGCCGGTCGAGAGGGGCGCAGCTCTGTTTTTATACTTCCACAGGCTGGTCTTGCAGGGGGGCCAAAGCGCCAGAGGACTGGCGCAGTCCAAGACGCTTCGCGGGCTCCCCAGCGCCGGCGACCGCGAAGCGTCCTGGACTACGCCAGTCCTCTGGCGCTTTGGGATATGTCAGCACAATTCTGAGACACCACACTAGCGCGGCCAGCTCTGGACCCACTTGTCGTAGTCGAGCTTCAGCGCCGGCTCAGCGTTGGTGGCGGGCGCGAATTTCTTCTGGAGCAGGTTGATCTGTTCTACAGTCAGGCCGAGCGATCGCCACCAGTTGGCGTTGGTGAAATCCGCGTCTTTCAGATGAGCGCCATCCAACCGGGCGAGCGAGAGATTAGCCCCGCGCAAGACCGCCGCCTCGAGGTTGGCTCCGCTCAGATTGGCCCCGTTCATTCTCGCATCGGCGAAGCTCGCCATGGGGCAAATTGCATCCGAGAGATCGGCCAGTGTAAGGTCGGCCTTTTCCGCCTGCACTTCCTGCAAGTAGGCCGCACGCAGCTTCGCGCGGCGAAGCCTGGCTCCCCGGAGGTCGGCCCGATACAACTGCGCCTCCGAAAGGTCCGCATCGCTGAGGTCGGCCCCCCTCAGGTCCGCCTGCTCGAACGAGCCCTTGAAAACTCGCGCGCCGGCCAGATTCGCGCCCGCAAGGTTGGCATCGTTAAACAGCGCAAAAGACAGATCGGCCCCGCCCAACATGGCCCCGGCCAGGTTCAGATTACGCAGATCGGCGCTGCGCCACTCTTTGTTGCCCGCCGCCGCAAGCTGCAGAAACGCGCCAGCGCGTTCGGCGGCTGAATGCCCCGGCTGGCAGACCACCCAGAATGCGTGCTCCCGGCTTCCCCGCCGCAGATCCTCGGTCAGGCGGGCAGAGAGCCAGACGTTCACCGTCAGCACACCCACGGTGATCAACAAGCCGATCACCAGTCCCGTCCGGGCCAGCCTGGAAGCCTCAAACCGCGCCGACCGACTTTCCGCTGGAACGGCTTGGCCCTGTTGCCGCGCATTGCCGGGCGCTTCCCTCTCCCCGCTTGCGGGGAGAGGGGTTCGTGTATGCTCCAAAGGTCTGGTGGGCTCAGTCGGGTTCAAAACATGGGGCCTCCTCTCCCCGCCCCTCTCCTCCAGTGGAGGAGAGGGAGTTACCCCGCCGTCGCGCTGGCCGTGACAGGGCGTGGCCACCCTCCACACCGGCGCCGCTGCGCGATGGACTGTCTATATAGCTCATGGTAAATTCGCCCGATAATTAGCGCTGCGCACACCGCAGCGCGATCAGTCTTAGCATATTCGTGGACGATTCGAACGCAATCTCTGGAAGCGGCGGTCGCAGCCGACGATGGCGCTCGACAGCGTTCCGCGTGGCCGCGGTCTTCCTGGCGATCCTGCCCTTCGTCCTGGCCGAAGGCGGCTTGCGGCTTGTCGGCGTAGGCCGGCCCGAGGAGAATACCGACGCACTGAGCGGGTTCAACCAGCGGCTGCCCTTGTTCGTGCGGGAGGGACCGGTCTATCGCACAGCCAGGGCGCGCGAGCCGTACTTCAATCCGCAGGAATTTCCCGTCACCAAGCCGGCCAACGCCTTTCGCGTCTTCTGCTTTGGCGGTTCGACCGTGTGCGGCCGCCCTTATGAAGGTGAGACCTCGTTCTGCGAATGGCTACAAATGGAGCTGGCGGCCGCAGACCCCGCGCACTCATACGAAGTCATCAACTGCGGCGGCGTCTCTTATGCCAGCTACCGGCTGGTGCCGCTCGTCCAGGAGGTTCTGCATTACCAGCCCGACCTGGTGATCCTGGCGACCGGGCACAACGAATTCCTGGAGGACCGCACCTACCAGGCCATCAAGACGCGCTCCCCCCTGCGCGCAAAGCTGGAGAACGCCGCCTATTCACTCCGGCTCGTGAACCTCGCGCGCCATTGGATGGGGAACCGAACGTCTGGCCAAAAGGTGGAACTCTCACCCGAGGTCAATGCCAAGCTCGATCAGGCCAGCGGGTATGCCTCCTACCATCGGGACGATGCCTGGCGCGAGCGAGTCACCGCGCAATTCGAGGATTCAGTGCGCACAATGGTTTCCGATTGCCGCGCCGCCCGGGTGCCGATGATCCTGGTCAAACTCGGGGTCAACCTGCGCGATTGCCCGCCTTTCAAATCCGAACACCGGCCCGCCTGCGTGGCCGGAGCCCCTCTTGGCGGCTCGCTAACTCCAGCTTCCACCGATATGCCTTGGTCGGTTGGGACCTCCACCTCGGCGCGGCGAAGGCCCGGCCTTTCCCCCGACCAGGAACTCGCCTGGCAGGAAGCCTTCGAGGCCGGCGCCGCCGCCGAACTCACCAACGCGCCCGCCGCCCTGGGCTACTACCACAAGGCGGAAGCGATTGACTCCGAATACGCCCTGCTCGACTACCGCATCGCGCGCACGCTCGACCAACTGGGTCGCAAGCCGGAAGCGCTCCAATACTATATCAGGGCCAAGGAACAGGATGTCTGCCCGTTGCGCATCCTCACCGGCTTCCAGGAAATCCTCACCCGTGTGGCCGCAGAAACCGGCACGCCCCTGGTGGACGCCGCAACGCTCATCGCCGCCGAGGCGCCGGATTCCATCCCCGGCTTTGACTGGTACCTGGACCATGTCCATCCAACCATCGGCGGACACCAGAAGATTGCGCAAGCGCTGGCCGAACAGGTGTGGCGATCCGGCCTGGCCCCTGACACGCGCCCCTGGACCGAGGAGCAGCGCCGGCAGGCTTATGCGGAACATCTTCAGCAACTCGGCCCGCGCTACTTCTCCGACGGCCGCCGGCGGGCAGCCTGGCTGGACACCTGGGCCCGCCGCGAGCGCCTGGCGGCGGAGGCACTCCCACACGACGCCCAGGGCTATGCGCGACTGGCGTTCCGCTGCCTTGATCTCGGCGAGGAGCAAGGCGCGCAGGAAGCTCTGGATAAGGCGCTCCAGGCAGATCCAGTCAGCCGTGGGCCTCATCCGTGCGCGCGCCCAGGAGCTCGAATCGGAGGGAAGGCCCCAGGCCGCCGCCGAGAACCTGCTGCGGGACCGTGCGAATGCGGACGCCCGCCTTCCGTTGCGGCAGGCTGGTTCGGTGCGCGGCTCGAGCTAAGGCAAAGGCGAGGTTGCCAAATGATGCACCAGCGCGAGAGTAACCACAGCACTGACGAAAGCGATCCAAGTCCTTTCTGACGGAGGCAGGAAAGTCGGCGCCATTCCCGCATCGCGATTCACATTAAGCCGTGCTGGCCCCCAGCGTAATCTCCCGGACCGCTTCCGCGCTCCGCAGCCGCTTGCGGTGTTATTGGCCCGCTCTGGCCCGGAGGTCGTTGATGAAGTGGAGGAGGTCCAGCAGGGCGTAGCGGCGGCCGGCGAGCCAGGCTTGGCGGGCGCGGCCGGAGTAAGCCGCCGCGCCTTTGATCTGTGAGGGGGTCATCTCGAGGGCTATGCGGACGCCTTCGAGGAGGGGGCAATGGCCGTAAACATACTCACAACCAAGTTGTGCCGGGGCACCCGAAGACGACGCGGAGTCGCGTTTTTTCATGACCTAGTGAGGCAGGGGGAATGACAAACGGCAAGCAGGAAGCGAATTGGGACTACGGACCACTGACAAGAGACCACGGTGCGGAAGCCTGAAACGCTGAAATTCGGGAAACCGCGGATCGCCCTAAGAGGCGCGATGCGTCAGCGGTAACCGGCCTGGCCGGGAAAGGCCTGTCCGTGCCTGACGCATTCAAGGTGTAGCCGCTCTCCGTCGGCGACCAGGGAGTGGTGCCGTTGTTCTGCATGGTCCATGTGTTGGTGAAGATCCGTCCTGGCGCCATCACTGTGTTGGTGGGGATTGGCGTCTCTTGATTTCTCTGAGTTGTCTTACGGTGATCCGGTCGTGGTCGCGATTCATTGCTTCCTTGGCGCGGATCAGGGCCTCTCGGTCGAGAATCCGGCAGTTGCCAAAGGGTAGTTCCAGTTCAACGCTGTGCTCCAGGACACTCTCGAAGTCACCGACGCCCAGTACCTTCGCCGAGGCAATCAACAATCCCCAAATCGGTTTTGAGATAGAGGTTTTCCAGGCCCGCGCACTGCCCGGGCGTCAGCGCCAGGGGCCGATCCGGTCGCGAACGGTGCACCGGGTGCAGATTTGCGAACGCCTGCTGGATGCGCATCAGATTTGCCTCGCTGAACCGGCAGCAGATGTCCAGGTCACGCGTGACCAAAGTAACGCCGTGCGCCACCGCGGCAAATCCCCCGATCAAGACGAACTCGACTTGCGCCTCAACGAGCCTGCGCGTCAGTTCGCTGAGGTTTTGCATTGCGTTTCTCCATCGCGGCGCGGAGCGAATCGGCGAAGCGCAACGCATCGTCGTTGGCCTGCATCCGCTCCCAGGGTGTTTTTGCCAGGCTATCTTCCAGTAACGAGACGTCCATTCCGTCGTCCGTGACGAGCGGGCCGGCCGATGCTGGTTCGCGCAGCATCGAACCCCCCTCCAATTCTTCAGCGGCGGACGCGTTTGGCCTGGCCTTCATGGGGGGAGACTATCCCCGAGCCAATCGCAGTCAAGCATGGGGGTGAGGTCTGTTCGTAGCGAGCGAAACGCTTGCCCCAGCCGTTTCATACCCGCGAGCCGGATCTAACGGAGGCAGCCTCCGTGCGATGACTCCTGCCCAAAAGTGAGGCACCCTATCCTAATTCCGGTTTCTCCGGCTCGGTAGCACCATGGCCTTTTGGGCTTGTTCACCGATGCTCTTTGAGTTTGTGTCCAGTAAGCGAGCTTGGCAGGCGGGCTGCTGACCGGCTACTGGGCCGAGCAGCTCCTGTTAGTCCGGGGGTTTATCGGCCGGCAGTGTTGAGTCGCGACGTTATGTGCTGTATGCCAAGACCGGAGTCCCGCCCCCGCTATGTTGTCCCTATCTAAACCACCGTTCGATACCGCTGGGTCCGCCGCCATCCAGCCAGACGGTAATCCCCCGCCCGAGCTTGAGCGGGGTGAGATCGCCGTAGCGATTGACCAGGCCGGGCTCATCGTGGCCGCGCAGCCCATTTGTGCCGCTCTGTTCCAGCGGGAACCGGCCGAACTCGTCGGCCAGCCACTGGAGTTCCTGCTCCTGGCCGGGGCCGATAAAATCCGGCAACAACTTGTGCCGGACCAGGGCCTCCCCGACTTTGACAGCGCGCCGCCGCCCCGGCTCTTCGCCCTTGCCCGGCGAAAAGACGGCACTTCGTTTGCTGTCGCCGTTACGCTCCAGCGACAAGCCGGATACTGGTGGGCGATTGCCTTTCACGACGTCAAACCTCCTCCCGTCGCCCAGTCCGAAATCCGCGCGGTCGGCCTTCCCCAGCCAGCCTTAAGCCCAGCGCGGCGCGGGACGCGGGCAACCACTCCGCTCGACCTCGAGAGCATCCCCGACATCTTCCTGCGCATCCCTGCCGAACCGGCTCCCCGGCCCGAGCTGCCAGCCACCGCCCCAGCGGCCGCGCCGGAGCCGTCTCCCGTAGCCACACGGGAGCCTCTGAACCAGCGTCAACTGGCGCCGGGCGCTCCCCCCGCACAACCGGCTCCAGCCAATTCGGACGACCGCCTCCAGGAACTCAAGCAACGCCTGAGTCAAAGCGCTGCGGACCTCCGGCGCGCCCGGGCTCATCTCCAACAGCGGGACGAACAGCTTCACGCCGCCAGCTCAACTGCCCAGCAGGCCACCGCCGCCCTGGAAGAGGAGACGGCTCGGCGCACCCGGTTGGAAGCGCAGCTCGCCGAGGCCCGCCAGGCCGGCGACGAGCTGAATAGCCGGCTCTCCGCCGAGCAACAGGCCCGGGCCGAATCCGAAGCCCGCCTCCACGAACTGGAGCAGCGCCTGGCCCAGAGCGCCGAGGAGCTCCAACGTGCCCAGGCCCAAAGCCAGCCACCGCCCGCCCCCGCGCCGGCTCCCAGCGCAGACGAGCCGGCCTTGCAGGACCAACTCCTTGAGCTTGAAAGCCGCCTCCGCACCACCGTCTCTTCCCTGGCACGAGCTACCGCCGAGCTGGAGACTGAGCGCGGTGAACGTCGCCGCAGCCAGCAACGCGCCGCCACCCTGGCCGCCCAAATGCAGCAACTCCATGACGAGCTCAAAAGCCACCTCGCCGCCGAGCAGGACGATCACCAGCGCCTCGCTGAGATCGAACACCAACTCCACGAGCAAGGACAGCAAAGCGACCTCACCGTGGCTAAGCTCCAGTCAGCCCTGCAACTCGAACAGTGCGAACGCAAACGCCTCGAGGCCGAACTGCTCCGCTCCCGCTCTCCGTCCACCGCGTCCACGCGCGCCGGCCGTGCCCTGGTCAATGGCCTGCGCCGCCAAATGCAGCCCCCGGTCGAGAGCCTCGATCACGACACCCGCCGCCTGCTCCAACTGCAACTCTCCGACGACCAGAAACAACTCCTGCGGACCATGCTCGAAAACATCCTGCTCCTCCAAACTTCTCTCCAGGAATCCGTCGAGGCCTGAATTCGTCCCCTGTCCCCGTGCCCCGGCCCGGAGCCCCGAACGCCGCGTGAGGGCACGCGGCCTACAACGGGGGGCCAGCGCCCTGTAGGCCGTGTGCCCTCACGCGGCGCCCCAATGCGGTTTTGTCGGCTGGCATCGGGCCTGCCTGGTTAATCGAACAAAGTGGTCCACAGCGGATCTGGATGGCGGCGTCTTGCCGCCCGCACCCAAGGAATGGCGAGGCGAGACGCCCTCGCCGACTCGCGGGCGAGAGCGCCCGGGCTACGTCTCGAGCCTCAGGTCGTGGCGCCGAATGGGGCTTGCAGTCGCTTGACGGTTCCTGGTATTATTGCTCGCAGTTCGAGCGGGCTCTGGAACGGGAATGTGAGCTTTCGGTAGATCGAGTATTATGCCGCTCGAATAGGAGTAACGTTATGAAGCTTATCTCTTCGGCGGCTGCCAGGGTGAGAGTGGCATGGCTTTGGTGCGTGGTTTCCTTGTCTGCTTTCACCGGCGTGGGCCAGACGATCCCGCCTTCCAATGATGCGTTCACTAATCGCCTGGCTGTCAGCGGCCTCCAGGTCGTGGCGCTGGGGACCAACACGTATGCGACAGCCGAAACGGGCGAGCCGGCACATGCCGGGTTGGCAGCCCGCCACTCGATGTGGTGGTCCTGGCTGGCGCCCTACGACGGCACCGCGCAACTCACTGTGACCAATGTGGGCTACGTGCCAAGAACCAGATGGGCGGTTTACCTGGGCGATACGCTCACCAACCTGAGCCTGGTAGCGAGCAACATGACCAGCACCAACCGCGTGGTGGAGTTTCCCGTCCAGGCGGGCCTCTCCTACCAGATTGCGGTGGACGAGCGCTATCCCTACGGAACCGGGCCTCTTACTCTCCGGCTGAACCTGGCGACCTTGCTTCTGACACAGCCGACGGCAGAAGCGCGGATCCCCTCTGGACGCCCGTATCGCCTGGCGGTCGCCAATACGGAAACCGATCGCGTCCTGACGCAGGTGGATTACTTCGCGTCAAGCAACTGGCTGGGGAGTGCGACCGAAGCGCCGTTTAGCTTCGATTGGACGCCTGGCATGCCGTGTCGGACGAACTTGAGCGCGGTGGCCACCAACTCGTTGGGCGAACGGCGGGAATCGCCGGTGGTCTGGGTAACGATTATTCCCCCCAATGACAATTTCGCCGATGCCCTCCCCATCCCGGCGGGTGCCGTCAGTGCGAGCTTAACCGGCTCCAATGCGCTGGCGAGCGCGGAAGCCTTCGAACCGGCGCACGCGAGCAAGACGGCGGCGAGGTCCTTGTGGTGGAGCTGGACTCCGGCCTATTCCGGCCGGGCCAGCATCAGGATCACGTCCAGCCCTTCGCAGCCGAGGGTAGCGGTCTATACGGGCACAGACTTGAGCAACCTGGTTGCGGTTGCCTCCGCCACCGCCAGCGCCGCGCCGATGGAGATGGGCTTCGACGCCGACGCCGGGACAACGTATTTCATTGCGATTGACAGCAATATCAGCTTAGTCGGCGCCCTAACCGCGCAGTTCAGCCTCACGACGCTCCGCTTCGTTAGTCCCCCACCGGCCACGCGTGTGCTGGTCACTCAGCCTGTGGAACTCGTGGTCACGAATTACGAAACCGACCATCCGCTGGCCAATTTGGAGCTGGTGATGAACGCGAGCAATACGGTGGCTTCCGGCTGGAGTCCACCGTGGCATCTGGTGTGGGCGACGAATGTGCCCGGGCTTTATGCTTTCAGCGCGTACGGCACCAACAGCCTGGGTGAACTGCGCCTGTCCGACACGAACACCGTGTGGGTCAGCCCGGCGAATGATGATTTCACGAACGCCCTGGAGTTGCCGTCCTTGCCCGACGCGGTGGCGAGTGCCGACAGCACCACGGCGTTCGCCACGCATGAGCCGGGGGAGCCGGTCCACCTGAACGCCAATGCCAAGGGCTCCGTCTGGTTCACCTGGGTGTCGCCGTGGAATGGGGACATCCAATTCTCAACGGCGGGCAGCCAGTCGGGTCCGATCATGGTGGTTTACAGCGGGGATGCCCTGACCAACCTGGTGGCGCTCACGACGGCATACACATCGGTCGCCCGCGTAAACCAGGGCCAGCGTTACTACATCGCGATGGATGCGATGTCCGGATACCAAGGTCCCGTGCGCCTCTCCATTTTGCCACCGCCTTGGAACAATGACTTCGCCAATGCCATCGAATTGTCCGGCATCGCCGGAAGCTTCAGCGGCACGAATAATTCCGCCAACAGCGAACCCGGCGAACCGGTGAGCGCGTCCGAGAACTCCGCATCGGTCTGGTGGCGGTGGACGGCCCCGGCGACAGGCGACTTCTCGTTCAATACCGCGGACAGCCTCGGGATGACTGTCCAGGCTGCGGTTTACGCCGGGCCATCGGTTTCGAGCCTCACTGCCATCGTTGCGCCGATGATCACTTCCAGCCGGAGTGGGAGCGGATCGGGCATGTATCTTGGCAGCATCGCCTTCCGAGCCTACGCGGGCATGACTTTCTATTTCCGGTTCAGCGGCGGCATCTCCGGGTCTTACCAGTCCTATGGGCTCTACGGGACCATCGCCGGGACGTACAGCTTCACGGCGTTGCCGAACATTCCGGTCAATGACGCCTTCGCCGGCCGGCTGGAGTTAACCGGCCTGACCAATTTCGTCCTCGCCGATAATTCGATCGCCTCGTCCGAGCCGGGGGAACCGCGCCCGACTTCCTGCGATGCCGCGGGGCGCACGCTGTGGTGGACTTACACTGCGCCGGAACCCGGCCTGTTGCGCGTTTCAGCCGCCGGCCTGAGCAACAGCGTCGTGTGCGCGCTTTACCGCGGGATGGCTTTGGACCAGCTTCAGTCGCTGGGTTTCTCCTGCACCGGACCCCTGGAGGTGATGGTTCGGGCCGGAGACTCATTGGTGATCCAAGTGGATGGCGCCTTTGCGAAGGCCGGTGGCCTCACGCTTCAAACTATCCTTTACACTGCGGCTTCGAACGACGATTTCGCTGACAGCGTTCACCTCGAGGGCGCGAACGTCACGGTTCATGGGGACCCGATGGCCTGCACCTTGGAGCCGAATGAGCCGAACCCCGGAGCCACGAATACCATCTGGTTTTCGTGGGTGGCGCCACTCACGGGCCGGGTTTGGTTCTCGCCGGGATCCCGGCCGGGCGGCCCCATGGTGATTTATACGGGCCCGACGCTGGACCGGTTGACGGCCGTGCGGGTGGTCCCGGCCGACAACGGGGTGTACTGTTTCCTGGCCGAGGAAGGGACGGTGTATCACTTCCAGTATTCCGGGCGGTGGGCCGTTGACTTGTCAGTGAGCGTCGAGCCGTTCGGGCCGCCCACGAACGACGACTTTGCCTTGGCCCAGGTCATTAAAGCTCAGAATTCCACCGACCGTCGTTCCGTGATCGGGGCCACGATGGAGCCGGGTGAGCCGGCGCATTTGGGTGCGAGGGCGGCCAAGAGCCTCTGGTGGAAATGGCAGGCGCCAGTGAACGGGGTGATCGGCTTCTTCGGGAACGCAGCCTTGTGCCGGAAGTGATCCTGGCGGTTTACCGCGGCGCGGCGGTCGAGGCGCTGACGCTGGTAGCTAAAGGCACGAACTACCTGGGCTTCAGTGTGACCGGCGGGGAGACCTACTACCTGGCGGGTGCGGTATCCGCCGACGCCGTGGGCGACGTGTCCATTTATTGGGGTTACAACTCGGTCTCAAGCGCCAGCATCCCGGTGCCGGGGAACCTGCTCCGGGAACCGAGTTGGGAAGGCACGGGGGTTGTCGGCGCGCAATACTGGGGCATGTCCGGCCAAATTGGCCCCTATGTCAATTATTCCGGAGGCGCCGACGGAACCACCTGGCCGGCCCTTACGACGGGCGCACAAATCTGGCAGGACTTCGCTACGGTGCCGGGGCAAAACCACGCCATTCGCTTCGCCCTCACCGGGGCGGCGGGGCCGATTCGCGTGACATGGGACGGACAGGAGATCGGCTTGGCCAGCATCCCTGCCGACGAGACTTGGTTCTGGCATTGGGCGGAATTCACCGCTTATGCGAGCAACACCACTACGCGCATCAAGTTCGAAAACCTGGGTGGTTACATGCAAATGGATGCCTTCAGCGTCGTTCCCATCACCGCCCCGCCGCAGCTTGTCACTCAGCCCACCTCCACTAGCGTGATCGAAGGAGGCACGGCGGCATTCTCTGTGGGAGTCAAGGGCTCGGCGCCGCTGACCTATACCTGGTATTTCAACGGCGCGGTGCTGGCCGTGCAACCGACCGGCACCCTGACTTTGGAATCGGTGGCAACCAATCAGGCCGGGACTTACCAGGCCGTGATCTCGAATCCGTTTGGGGCGGTCACCAGCGCGCCCGTTTCGCTGGTAGTGGAGGCGCCCGCCGTGCCGGTGATCCTTTGGCAGCCGTACGGCGACACGGTCGGCGTGGGCGGCTACTACAATTTGAGCGTTGTCGGGGCGGGGACTCCGCCCCTGAGCTATCAGTGGTTCAAGGACGGCGCCGGACTCGACGGCGCCACCGATCGGAACCTGGCGTTCCTTTCGCTCGGCCTGACGGATGCGGGCATTTACTCGGTCCGCGTGCAGAATAACGCCGGCAATGCCTGGAGTCTGGGCGCGCGGCTGGTGGTGACCGATACCGTTGCCGGCGGTGGCCAGATCCGGTTCGCGAACCAATCCTTTGATACCTACGGCACGAACGTGGACGCGCCGGTGTTGGATATTGACAGCTCCACGCCTTTGAACGGGTCGAATTACGTGGCGCAGCTCTATGCCGGGTGCTCCCTCGGATTGCTTCGCCCCGCGGGCCAGCCCTCCGCCTTCAAGGGCGGCTTCAGCGCCGGCTACTTCTATCCCCAGGTCGTCGCGCTGCCCACAGTGCCGCCGGGATCAAACGCCATCGTCCAGGTGCGTGCGTGGGATGCCCGGATGGGCAGCAGCTACGAGGAAGCTCGGGCCATGGGCGCCAGATTCGGAAAGTCCGGTCTGCTGACGGTTGTGGCGGGGGGCGGGTTGATGCTGCCGGCCACTCTGGACGGCCTTCAGAGCTTCAGCCTGCAAGCCGGGATGCCCCAATTTGCCAGTGGACAAATCAGTCTGGTCGAACAGCAGCCGGATGGGGTCATCGTTTGGTCCCATCGAGGCGAACCGGGATTCCAGTACGTCATCGAGAAGTCCAGGCAGGGGGTCGAATGGCGGCCATACCTGGTAATCACGAACACGACGAGCACCGTTACCTTCACGGACACAACGGACAGCGGCTCGACGGTAATCTTCTACCGGTCGCGAATACTGGACTGAAGGCTGGCTGGGCCGCGCTGGACCAGATCGGCTACCACGGCTGGCTCATCATCAAGGGCGGGACCTCTCCACCGAGGAAACCAGCAAACGGCTTGACCTGATCATCGCCACCTTCAAGCCGGGATGATTGCTCGTCAGGCTCTTGCCGCCATTGGGGGCAGAAGACAATGCAGAAGGCAGAAGGGGCAGTAAGCATCCTCTCGACCAACGACTTGTGGAAGCCCTTCGCGATCACCGGAGGCTCATTGACCTGCAGCGTTCTCCAACCATGAGAGATGCTCATTCGATTGACGCATAACTGTTTGCGATGTTAACTGGCGCCAATCATGAAACTGAAGAACGAGTTGCTGGTGCTGGCGGCCATAATGTTCGCGAGCGTTGTCCCCATCCAGGGCGCATCCACGGACTACACCCAGTATGTGAATCCCTTGATCGGCTGCGCCGACAATGGGCACACGTTTCCCGGTGCCTGTTATCCCTTCGGGCTGGTTCAACCCAGCCCCGACAGCGGCAACTGCAATTGGCGGTATTGTTCCGGTTACATGTATGCCGACACGAACATTTGGGGATTCTCACAAACCCATCTCAACGGCACGGGATGCCCCGACCTGGGCGACATTGAGCTCCAGCCTTTCACCGGGGCGGCGGAACGCGGGAACTATCACAGCACCTACGACAAAAAGACGCAGAAGGCCCAGCCGGGCTACTACGCGGTGAGGCTGGCCGATTTCGGGGTGGATGTGGAGCTGACCGCTTCCCCGCACGTCGCTTTCCACCGCTATACCTATCATGCGCCCAGCCCCGCCCGCCTGCTGGTGGACCTGCAATACGGCATCGTCAGCAAACAGGAGGCGCTTGCGACCCATATCCTCCGCAGCGAGGTCAACCTGGAGGATAAGCAAACCATCTCCGGCCACAACCAGACCCGGGCCTGGGTCACGCGCCATTACTACTATGTCATCCAGTTCGACCATCCCTACACGGCTGCCACCAGGCTCCCGTCCCGCCCGGGGGAAAAGGCGCCGCGTTACGTGCTGGACTTCGATTTCAAGCCCGGCGAGTGCTTGCAGGTCAAAGTGGCCCTCTCAACGGTGAGCGTTGACGGGGCGAAGAAGAACCTCCAGGCAGAGGTGCCGGGTTGGGATTTCGCCGCCGTGCGCCAGGCCGCCACGACGGCGTGGAACGAACTGCTGGCGCGCGCCGAGGTGCGGGGCTCCCGGGCGCAAAAAGAGAACTTCTACACTTCCCTGTATCATCTCTTTATCCAGCCCAACAACATTGCCGACGTGGACGGCCAGTATCGCGGCGCTGACGACAAGGTCATGACCGCGCCCGGGAAGGCCTATTACTCGACGCTTTCATTGTGGGACACCTACCGCGCGGCGCATCCGCTCTATACGATTCTGGTCCCGGAGCGGGTGAACGGCTTCCTCCAGACGATCGTTGCCCACCAGCAAGCCCAGGGCTACATGCCGATCTGGACGTTATGGGGCAAGGAAAACCACTGCATGATCGCCAACCACTCGATCCCCGTATTGGTGGACGCCTACCTGAAAGGCTTCCGCGACTTTGACGCCGAGGCCGCCTTCCAGGGTATCAAGCGCTCTTTGACGGTAAAGCACCAGAAGTCCGATTGGGATGTCTATGACAAGTATGGCTATCTGCCGTTTGACCTCATCAAGGGCGAGAGTGTTTCCCGTGTGCTGGAATACTGCTATGACGACTATTGCGCCGCGCAGTTTGCCCGGGCGCTGGGCAAGACCGAGGATGCCGCCTTCTTCGCGCGCCGGGCCGACAATTACACCAACCTCTTCTGCCCCGAAACCCACTTCATGCGCGGCCGCGACACCAAAGGCAACTGGCGCACCCCGTTCGACCCGCTGAAGTTGAATCACGGGGGGGACAGCGGGTTTGATTACACCGAAGGCAACGCCTGGCAGTACACCTGGCATGTGCAGCAGGCTCCCGAAAAGCTGATCCAGCTTATGGGCGGCCCGGATGCCTTTGCCGACAAGCTCAGCACCCTGTTCAAGCTTCCCTCGACCGTCGCAGGCAGCGGCTTTGTCCTCGATGTCTCCGGACTGATCGGCCAATACGCCCATGGCAACGAGCCCAGCCACCACGTGGCCTATCTGTTCAGCTTTGCCGGCCGGCCCTGGAAGACGGAGGAGATCATTCGCCAAATCTGCGACACGCAGTATAAGAACTATCCCGACGGCCTGTGCGGGAACGACGACTGCGGCCAGATGTCCGCCTGGTATATATTCTCGGCGATGGGCTTTTATCCCGTCAACCCGTGCAACGACGGTTACGCCTTTGGCGCGCCGCAAATCCCCCAGATCACACTCAGGCTGCCGCAAGGCAAGACGTTCACCGTCGAGGCCAAACATCTCTCGAAGGCTAACAAGTACGTCGAGAGCATTACCCTGAACGGCGAGCCCTGCCGATCTCTTAAGCTTTCACATGCCGACCTGATGCAAGGCGGGACGCTGGTTTTCGATATGGGCCCACGGCCGCAGACGGATACGACGAGGCTTTGATTCTAGCCTTCCACCACCATCAACCCGGGATGGTTGCCGGTTCGGCTTTTGCCGCCGGTGGAGGTGACGAGGTAGGTGTTCTCGCTGCCGACCATGCCGACGCCGGCCACGCCGCGCTTGGGCTCCAGGGCGATCACCATTCCCTCAGCCAACGGCTCATCGAAGCCCTTGGCAACCACCGGCGGTTCATCTATCTGCAAGCCGATGCCGTGGCCCAGAAAATTGGAATGCCGGTTGCCGTAGCCCATGAAGTGCTTCCGGAACTCCGCGTCCAGGCTGTCCAGGATCGCTGAGTAAATCTCCGACGGAATCGCCCCCGGGCGGAGCATCTCCGCCGCCCGCCGTTCCACTTGGAGGCATTGTTCGTGCATGCCGAGGGCCTCGCCCGAAGGGACGCCACCGAAGGCATAGGTGAGGGTCTTGTTGGTATGATAGCCTTCAACGCTGCAGCCGGTGTCCAGAAACACCAGGTCCCCACGGCGCAGCTTGCGGGCAGCACTGCCCAGGACGGGAGCCGCGGGCCCCAGGCCCTGGAACCCGCCGGGGCTGTCCATGTTCGTCGGGCAGAGGGAGCTTTCGCCAAAGGCAATCTGCCCCACCAGCGTTTCCGCACCGAACGCGCCGAACCGCACTACCCCTTGGTGCCCCTGGCGGATCATGGCCGCGAAAAGATCGGCCCCGAATTCCGCTTCGCTGATCCCCTCGCGCAACAGCTTGGGCACTTCTTCCTCCATGATGCGCCGGTGAATCTCTCCCGCCCGCTCCATCAGAGCCAGCTCGTAGGGGCTCTTTACCGCCCGGTACTTTCGTCACCTGCGCGTCGAGTGCGGCAACTTCCCGGCAGGGGAAGTGTTTGCGAAAGCGCTGCACGAGACCGAACGGAACCACATCCGCCTCGATGTGAATGGTCTCGGGAATCCTGCCCAAGCCCTGGGCCGCATCGCGGAAGCTGTTCATCGGCCGGATGGCGGGCAGCATGGATTCGGCGCAGGCGCGCTCGAAGCTGCGCCGCACCCAGAGCACCGGCTCACCGCCGCGAGGAATGAGCAGCACGCCGTCCTGCATCGTGCCGGTGAAGTAATATTGGTTCACCCGGCCCAGGATCGCGGCCAGCGCCCACTGTGGCTGGTCCGCATCCATGCGCGCCTGGAAGCAGCGCAGCCGGTCCGCCAATTCCGAACGTGGAACCTGGTTCGTCATATCGTGCGAGCTTTATCTCCAGAAGGAAACAAAGGTAACGAAGGGGTTTCTCGGCTACCTCTGTTATCTCCTGTTCGAATAGCTCCTCATTCGTCCCCCGCGCGGGCCGCCCGTTTCTTCTTCTTCCCCTTCTTTCGGGCGCCGAGTTGGTCCGCGGTCGGCTTTTGTTGGCCGGGGTAGGACATGCCGAGATTCTGCGATTGCTGCTTCGGCCCGCCCGGCAGCCAGAGCCTGACATCTCCGGTGTCGGTCTGGTCCGACCATGAAGCGCCATACTTCTTCATCATGCCCGCGAGCCGCGAATCGTCCTCCTTCACCTCGTCCGGCTTGGCCCCGACCAGGTTGTTCGTCTCCCAGGGATCTTCGCGCAGGTTGTACAGGAGCCAAGGGCCCTCCGAGGTGCGGGCGTACATGTGGTCTTTGGTCCGGAAGGCCCTCCAGCCCGGCCAGGGGACATAGGCGTAGGGCATCTCCAGGTAAACGTAATCGCGGGGCGCCGTCTGCGTCTTGCCGGTGAACAATGCGGAGAAGTCCTCCCCGTCCAGGTTCTCCGGGGCTTTGACCCGCGCCAGGCCCGCCAGGGTCGGGTAGATGTCTGTGGCGCCAAAGGGATCGGCCAGCACACGGCCCGCGGTGATCGCCCGGGGATAGCGGATCAGGAAGGGCACGCGCGCGGATTCTTCGTAGGGCCACCGCTTGGCCTTGTAACCCAGGGAGCCGATCATGTCGCCGTGGTCCGAGGTAAAGACTACGATGGTGTCCTCCGCTACGCCGGCTTCATCCAGCGCCTGGAGCAACCGCGCGCATTGCTGGTCCACTCCTTCAATCATCCCGTAGTAACCGGGCAAGGCTCTTTCGGCAAATTCCCGGGGCAGTCCGGCGGGGACATTGGGCAGGAGCCGGACATGGTCGAAGTCTTTCCGCAGTTCCTCGGGCGGATTATAGGGCGCGTGCGGCCAAATCCACGACACGAAAAGCATCCAGGGAGCGTTGTCCTTGCTCTTCTCCCTGATAAACCTCAAAGCCACATCCGTCGTCGGGGCGGGATCGCGCTTAAAGTGGTAGATCCCGTATTCCGTGTTCGGCGGCGGGAATCCATAGGTCGGGTCAGATGCCGCATTCGCCTGGCCCAAGTGCCATTTCCCCACGTAGCCCATTGCGTAGCCGGCTTCCTTGAACGTCTCGCCGAGGCATTTGACGGTCGGCTTGAACTTGCAGCCGTTGCTCATCATGCCGTTGTGGTGCGCGAGTTGCCCGCTCATCAGCGATGCCCGGTACGGACAGCACACCGGCGTAGTCGAGATGCAGGCATCCAATCGCAATCCCTGGGAAGCGAGCTTATCCAGGGTCGGCGTCCTCGCATTCTCGTCTCCATAACAGCCCATCGAGAAGGCCCGCTCCATATCCGCGATGATATAAAGCACGTTCGGGCGTTTCGAGGGCTTGCTTTGAGCCGCGATGCTCAAAGAAAAGGCAGTGAGTCCAACTAGTGCGAGAGAGAGTTTTTGAGTCATAGGACTTGGGAAGTCTGCCGCCAAACGACCGGGCTCCGCAACGGCAAAGTGTGGGCAATGACTGCAATTCGGGAAGGCTAATCTACGCTGACTTAACGCTGATTACGGTGGCGTTAGGGTCTAATTCCATTCCTTCATCGGATCAAGCAGCGGCGGCCACTCGGCGAGTTCGGGAAGCTTGACCGCGCCCCAGGTGGTGCAAAGGTAGCCGACCACGCGGGGACTGTGCTGCTGGCGCGCGAATTCGCTCAAGGCCTGGGCGGCGGGCAATGATTTCCAGCCGGCGGGCCAGACATGGAAACCCTTCCCTACCAGAAACGGCACGGACGGATAATTGGTCCGCAGCTCGTAGTGCCAGTCGCACAGGACGATGTCTTTGGGAATCAGGTCCACAGCCCCGGCGGTGCCGTTTTGGGACGATTCCCATTTGCCGTAGCCCATGGTTTTGGCGTCGAGCAGGCGGTCGGCCCACATGAACATTTCCCACTTGCGCTCGTCCACGATGTGGTGGTGCAAGTCGTTGACGGCCTTGGCGAAGAGCTTCGCCGGGTCGCCGCCCCGGCAGCGCGGACAGTATTCCGAGGCGATGATGAACACCTCGTCCATGCCGACATGAAAGGCGTTCGCCTCAAAGGCGTTGACCGTTTCGTCCACGAGGGCGAAGACCACTTTGTTCACGTCCGGGTTTTGCGGGCACCAGCTTCGGCAGTAGATGTTGGTGTTGTTCGGATACTGGCCGGGGGTTTCGTCGAACTGGGGATACTGCCTTAGCAGCGCGCCGGTCCGCCTGGCCCAGGATTGGTGGCCGAGGCAATTGATTTGCGGAATGAGGCGGATGCCCAAGCGGCGCGCTTCGGCGGCGAGTTCATGCGCCCGGGCCTGCGTGACGCAGCCGCGCGAACTGAGTTCGGGATGGGACTTGAACTCGAAGTTGTAATCCGTCTCCAGGATGAGGGTGTTGACGCCCACCGCGGCGAGCTTCGGCATCTGTTCCTGAAGCACGGCGGCTTGCGCGTCGCTTCCGAGCGTCAGGTGAATACCGCGCATGGGGGCGCCCTGGTGCCGCCGGGATTGTGCGCTATCCGCCGGTGAAGGGTTGGAGTCCACGCTCCCCATCTGGCAGCCGGCCACCAGCGCCAGGGAGACAACAAGGCAAGAACGGAGCAAGTGTTTCATGCTGAGGCTGGAGGTTAACAAGCGGCTCGACGGGTTCAAGCCTGCCATCGCGCCCGGCGATGCTGGGGCTTTTGCTGAGGGCGCGGGAATCAAGCTGACGGGCAGAGGGCGCCTCGATCGCTCTTGGGGCGCATTGGCCGGCTCGCTATAGTGCCTTTCAGAGCATGAAGCGCGTCGGACAAGAAACCTGGGGCTGCCCCGGATGGGTTGCCAGTATTGTTTTGCTCCTACCGGGCCATACCCCCAGTTGATCGTAGCGGCAATCACTTATGACGCTGTGTTTAGACTGGACGCGGATCGCTCGACCAGCCAGTTAACTAGATGTGAACATGAAACAAAGCCTTCTCTACATTGCCGTGCTCAGCGCGCTGTTCCCTCTCAGCCCGAAAGCGCAGCCCGGCCCCCACGCTCAAGCGCGGCGGCCAAACATCGTCCTGATTCTATCCGACGACATGGGCTACTCGGACATCGGCTCTTACGGCAGCGAAATCCAGACGCCCAACCTGGATGCGCTCGCCAAGGACGGCCTGCGATACAGACACTTCTACAACCAGGCGCGATGCTGTCCGACCCGCGCGTCGCTGATGACCGGCCTCTATCCGCACCAGGCGGGCATGGGCTGGATGGATGCCGTGGATCATCAACTGCCGGGTTACCAGGGGCAGCTTAACGAGCATTGCGTCACCATCGCCCAGGTGCTGAAAAGCGCCGGGTATCACACCTACATGGTTGGCAAGTGGCATTTGCAGCACGACAAAGACACCCGCCAGGACAGCCCGAATTATGACTGGCCCCGCCAAAGGGGGTTCGACCGGTTCTACGGCATCCTCAAAGGAGCGGGGTGCTTTTATGATCCCGCGACCCTCTGCCGCGATAACCGTCTGATCAGCCCGTTCAATGATCCTGACTACCAACCGAAGAGCTATTATTTCACCGACGCCATCTCGGATAACGCGGTGAAGTATCTCCAGGAGGATCAGGGCGACAAACCCTTCTTCATGTATGTGGCCTATACGGCGGCCCACTGGCCCATGCAGGCGCCCGAAGCGGCCATCGAGAAATACAGCGGCAAATACGACCAGGGCTGGGAAGCCATCCGCCGCAAGCGCCTCGAGAAGATGAAGCAGTTGGGTGTGGTCGCCCCCGGCGTGGCTTTGGCTCCCCTCGACACCATGCCCTGGGAACAGGAGCCGGACAAGAAAGCCATGGCGCGGCGAATGGAGACTTACGCCGCCATGGTGGACATCATGGACCAGGGTATCGGGCGCATCGTGGCTGAGCTGAAAAAGAAGGGCGCTTTTGAGAACACGGTCATCCTGTATATGGAGGACAACGGCGGCAACGCTGAGGGCGTCGGCTTCGGCGGACCGCAAGGCCAGACCAGGCCGTTGGCCAGAGACACCGCCGGGTTGAAGCCGCTGGGCAAGGATGAAGTGCAGGAAAATGTCCTTCCTCCCATCACCCGTGACGGGCGGATCGTCATGGTCGGCAAGCAAGTCATGGCCGGACCGGCGGATACGTATTTGGCGTACCTGAAACCATGGGCCCAGGTCTCCAATACGCCGTTCAAGCAGTACCAAGCATTACGTGCACGAAGGCGGCATCGCCACGCCGCTCGTCGTTCACTGGCCCGCCGGGATCAAGAGCAAAGGCGAATTCCGAGACCAGATTGGAGACGTGATTGACATCATGCCCACCCTGGCCGACCTGGCCGGCGCCACGTACCCAAAGACCTACAACGGCCAGCCGATCACGCCGGTAGCCGGGGTGAGCCTCGTCCCCTCGTTCAGCAACCAGCCGTTGAACCGCACCGCCATCTTCTGGGAACACGAGATGAATCGCGCTGTCCGGATGGCGAGATGGAAGCTGGTTTCCACCGGCGACCTGATGGATGGCGGTTATGGCCGCTGGAAATACTACCGCAACGGCCCCTGGGAATTGTACCGACATGGAGAAGGATCCCAGTGAACTGACCGACTTGTCCGCACAGTATCCCGAACGCGTCGCCCAAATGGCCGCCCTCTGGCACGAGTGGACCAAGACGGTCCCCGTCTATCCCACACCTTGGGAACAGCGCCAGCCGATTCGGCCCGAATACGTAGCTCCGCTGTATTGAGCAACCGATCAGGGCTGTTCGGAAAGCCGATAGAATCTCCGGTCTGCGGACCGGGGAACGGCAACAACCGCGTCTTCGCCATAAACCGCCGGTTCAATCCCAACGGGCGCCCAGGCGCTTGCTGGCTCCAGACCCCCTTGTGCCTCGAGAGTGAAGCCTGACGCCCAGGCTGGCCAGGATAGGAGAATCGAATCCCCTTGCCGCCTGATCGTCAGGGACGGAGCGATGCCAACGGCGAACTGGGTCGGCAGACCAGTCGCTAGCAAATCAGCCGCTTCCAGCGCGGGTACTGTTGCCGGTTGCATCCATCAGGCTCAAACCCTGGAGCCGCCAAACGCCGGTCTCGCTGAACCGCGGCACAACCATCGTGTTGGTATAGACGCCGTCGAAGTCGCTGCCGGACGAACGTGTCCAGGCGCTGAAAGAAACGTTTGCTGACTGGTGCTTGGAAGGGCTGACGAACGTGGCCCCGGCCCCACCCCAGGATGAGTAATAGGGGACGGAGTTGCTCATGCCGCTCAAGGCATCGGACAAACGGGCGGTAAACGTGATGGTCTGGTTGCTCATGCTTGTGTCAATTCTTCGCGGGAAGAAATCAAAGGCGCGAATCTGTGGTGGCGTGGTATCGCCAGTGCCCTGGACGGTGAACCCGGACGGCAGGCCTCGATCGAGAAACCCGGCCAAGTCCAAAGACGTTTTGTTGCCCGCAGCATCAACCAGAAGCACCGAATCAAGACTCCATGTTCCCGGCTCACTATACCGCGGCAGCCACGCCATGTTAGTGTAAACTCCGTCATACTGATCTCCCGAAACCCGTTGATCCTTGGTGAAATAGGTGTGCAGGCGTTGCCCGTTGGACGGGCTGATAAAGCTGATCTGCGACACCGTGAAGCTGGACATGCCCGACGGTTGGTCCATCCCGGCCAAATCATCGCTCAACCGCACTGTGATGGTAACCGGCTGATTGGAGATGGACGTGTCAACCGTCGTGGGACTGATCTGGGCTGAGACGATCTCGGGAGGGGTGTGGTCCTCAATCCCCTGAACCGTGAACCCTGTGGAGAATCCGAGGTTGCGAAGTTCCGCCAGGCGCATCTGCTTTTGGTTTCCGACGGCATCCGACACAATGAACTGGAACAGCGTCCAAGTTCCGGCACGACTGAAGCGTGGTACAGTCAGCACGTTCGTATAGACGCCATCGAACTCGTCACCGGAAACCCTCATGAAAGCAGCAAAGGTCACGGTGAGAACCGGGTAGTCAACGTCCCCTGCCGCGCTCTTGAAGTAAGCCGTTGCGCCCGCCAGGGACGGCGCCCCTGGCTCCCACGCAGTAATCCCGCTCAGGTTGTCAGTGAGGCGGACCGTCACAAGCATTGTCTGCGAGTTGGTTGACGTGTCAACGACGGTTGGGGAAACAGCGATGCTCGCGAGTTGGGGCGGTGTTGTGTCGCTAATTCCTGACGCCCATGCAGCGCTTGTGAGAATCAGGAACATCGTCGCCGCCAACAGCCTGGTCGCCTTCATGGAAGCCAGTTTATCGCCGCCGGTCCGAAGCCATCAAGCGTTATTTGGAATCATCCTTGGCTGGGGGCGCATTTCGCATTGTTGTGGGGGGATTCCGCCTGTAGGCCGTTGCCCCGGTCTCATGGAAGCAAAACTCTGTAACCTTGCCGCTCCTGATTTTACGTATTGAGCGCCAGCAATGTCTTATGGTTTGATCCTGCCATGATTCATATCGCAGCTAACCGGCTCTCCAGGAGCCTTGGGAACATCCAACATCCAACATCCAACATCGAACATCCAATGACCCTCGGTTTGGCCGCCCCCATTAGATGTTGGATGTTGGATGTTGGATGTTGGATGTTTTCCTCCGGCTCATGGTCCCGATGCAGGGCAAAAAGGCGGTGGAGGCTTTCCATGAAAGCGCCCCGCTTTTCCATCCTCGGCGCCGTCCTCCTGCTCGCAGCCGCGCTGGTTCCGGCCCAGGCTTATACCGTTGCGGCAAAACCGGCGGCATCGCTCGAGCACCCGCCGGCGCGGCCTAACATCGTGCTGTTTCTCTCGGACGATCATGGCGTGGACTATGTCGGGTGCTACGGCAACCGGGTCGTGCGCACGCCCAACATTGATTCGCTGGCGCGCGAGGGAATGAAGTTTAACAGCGTCTTCGCCGCGTCGCCCACCTGTTCGCCCTCGCGGGCCGCCATCTTCACCGGGCTGTGGCCGCAGCGTAACGGCACCATGGGCAACCACACCGATTGCCGGCCCGGCATCAAATCCCTGCCCGATTACCTCAGGCCGCTTGGCTACCGGGTCGTGGCCGTCAACAAGACCGACGTGCGCCCGGACTCCGTTTTCGATTGGGAATACCTCCCCGCCACTCTCCCCACCAACCATAAGTTCCGCCGCTACCGGGATGAGGGATTGGACACCAGCAAAGTGGATGCGTTCCTGGCCGAGCACGTTCGCGATCACCCGGGCCAACCGCTGTGTCTGCTGCTCGGCGACAACGGCCCGCACGTGGTCTGGGAAACCAACCGGACATACAACCCCGCCGCCCTGCCGATGAATCCGCTGCTGGTGGACACCCCCAAGACCCGCCTCGCGCTCGCCAATTATTACCAGGACATCACGACCACCGACGCGCGCCTGGGTGAGGTCCTCGCGTCCCTGAGGCATTACGGCCTGGCGACCAACACGCTGTTCATCTACACCACCGACCAGGGCGCGGAGTGGCCGCGCTGCAAATGGACCCTCTACGATTCCGGCCT
The DNA here is from genome assembly GCA_963762555.1 of uncultured Verrucomicrobiae bacterium. GTDB lineage: Bacteria > Verrucomicrobiota > Verrucomicrobiia > Limisphaerales > UBA8199 > PALSA-1440. Next base: position 13,169 of record CAVXLO010000032.1, on the reverse strand, counting down.
GCGGGTGCCGTTCATCGTCCGCTGGCCCGGCGTCGTGAAGCCGGGCACCCAGTGCGACGCGTTGATCTCGCTGATTGACCTGACGCCGACCTTTGTCACTGTTGCCGGCGGGAAAGCGCCCGCGGGAATTGATGCGGTCAGCTTCGAAGACGTCCTGCTGGGGCGGGCCACCGCGTGCCGGCAGGAACTCTTCGCCACCCACACGGGCGACGGCACGATGAACCGCTTCCCCCAGCGCGGCGTTCGCGATACGCGTTACAAATACATCCTCAACCTCCATCCGGAGCGGGACTGGACAACGCACTTCACCAAAGTCCTGGGCATCCCCAACAGCCATGCCGAAGTCTGGAACACCTGGGTGGCGAAAGCGGAAACCGACCCCGCGACGGCGCATTTGGTTAACCTCATCGTGCATCACCCGGCAGAGGAGCTGTACGACACCAAGACCGACCCCTACGAATTGACGAACCTCGTCAGCCAGCCGGAAATGCAGCCCGTGCTGGAGCGCCTGCGGACCCAACTCACGCAATGGCGCAAGCAGGTCGGCGAGGACACCCCATAGACACCCACCGGAAGCTCACCGACGGCCGCCGGAGAAGCCTTTCGCAAAGCCGCCCGCGGCATCGCTTCCCGGACGGCCTTACGCCGCGTGCGATCCGTCGCAAAACGGCTTTAAGGACTTGAGTTAAGCAGCCCGCCGGCCGGAATTGGGATCATCCGCCGGGATAGACTGCACAGGCTGCTGGGTCGGTGCGGCTGGGGACACTGTGGTTGGCGGCTTGGGCGGACGCAAAGCCGGTTCCAGCGGGTACTTCAGTTCCCGCCAGGCATCAATCCCGCCGAGCAGGGGCCTCACACGGGTAACCCCTTTGCGGCGGAGCAGCAGCGCCACACGCGCGCTGGTCACCTCGTTCGGGCATGAACAATAGACGATCACCTCCCGATCCCGTGGAATCTCGTGGTGACGATGCTCGACCTCTTCCACGGCCAGGTGGACCGCGCCGGGAATAAGCGAGGGATCGAGGTCCAGCTCCGCGCCGGGCCGCAAATCGAGAATGACCAACTCCTCGCCGGCATCCTGTTTCCGCCGAAGCTCATCGGCCGTGATCTTCGCCATGCGCAACGCGCGCAGGATCCGCCGGCGTTGCCAGTACTTGAAGCCGACATAGAGCACGCTCACCGCGATCGCCAGGCGCAGGAGACCCCCGCCGACGCCGGCCACCGCCACCGTGATTTGCTGGATTTGGCTGCTGAACAAATAACCCAGCGAAAGGCAAACACTCCCGTAGAGCAGCGAACCGGCCGCGTCGGCGAACAAGAACCGGCGAACCCCCACGCCGGACATCCCTGCCAGCGGCGGAGCCACTGTGCTCAAGCCCGGCACGAACTTGGCCACCACCAGCCCACGCAGGCCGTACCGGGTGAAGACATTCTGCGTCCGGCGAACACACGAATCGGGCTCCAGGGAAATGCGGCAAAGCAGGCCCAGCACCTGGTGGCCGCGGTGGCGCCCGAGGTAAAACCAGAAGGTGTCGGCGATCAGGCAGGCAATCAGCGTGATCCCAATCCCCAGCAGCAGACTGAATTTCCCCGTCGCGGACAGCGCGCCCGCGGCCAGCAAGACCGGCACGGCGGGCAGCGGCAGCCCCATCTGTTCCAAAAACACCACCCCGAACACGATCAGCGGGCCATGGTTGAGGAGGAACCGGCTGGTCTCAGTCATAGGCGTATTCGGCGGTTTCCCACCGCCGCCGGCGCCCCGCTCGGTCTGCCTGGCTGAGATTCATAAAGCCGCTCCGCATCCGAGGCAAAACAGACCACACGCCCATCCCCCTGTCAACGCGTCGGCTGAAAAACCTTTCATTTGTTATTGACCCAAGCGCCGTTCTGTGACGACATGATAGACTCTGAATTGGGTGTAGTTCAGAAGATGGCTAAAGTCTTACTCAGAAACGGGAATGGGTCGCGGTCGGCGCAGGCGTCGAAGTATGACGCGCAGAATATCGTTTTGTCCAAGACCTACGGAGCGCTGGCCGACTTGCGCCGCGAGCTGGCCGATTCGAAGACGGTCGCTCGAGGAACGGGAGGAGTTGCTGCGCAGCTTCGCGGCGTGCGACGATTCGCAGCGGGCCTGGCTGTTGCTCGAAGACTACTTCGAGCGGCTTTCGCTCTCCCGCAAGGATTTTCCACAGCACGGAGTGGTGGCCGCGGTTGCTGGCGGCCCAGGGCCGGGGGCGGCTGGAGGAGTTGGCCTTTCTGTTCCTGCGCGCCCACCGGTCGGTGCCGCACGGAGCTGGGGGCTTACGCGAACCTCGACCGGTTCGCCCAGGTGGAGCAGGCGGCACAGGAGCAGCAGTTTGTCGCGGCAATTGGAGGCCTGGCTTTTCCCGCCCAAGCCGGCGCATTTTGATGCGCCGCGGGCCTTCCTGCGGGCGGTCTGCCAGCCGCAGCCGGACGACGAACAGCCGGGCCGGCATCGCCTCGCCGTCGAGCTTCACCTGCTGCGCCCGCGCACCGGCGAGAAGGTCAGGAAGCTGCGCGAGATCGTCGAGCTGACGACGCGCGCGGCGCATGAACAGGAACTGTTCCCGCCCGGCGATTGGGAATTCATTCAATGGCTGGCGGAGACGCATCCCGCCCGCCGCGACGGCGAAGAGACGATGGTGCTGTCGGACCTGGAGCTGCTGCACTGGCTGGCGCGCTGGGGGCACACCTCCCGGCTCGAACTGGCCGCCGGACAACGGGCCGGCGCAGGCACTGGAGATTTCATGGCGAGGTCGCCGAGTTGACGCCGCACCTGGAGAACGGCCAGAAGGAACTGGCGTTTACCCACCAGTTGACCGTGCCGGGCGGCAAGGCCTATCCGCTGAGCGAGGTGCGGTTCTTCAATCGCCACCCGCCGCTGGTGCTGGTGGGGCGGACCTTCTACCTGCTGCGCAACCCGCCGCCGCCGCCGGTGCTCGAGCACTGGGCCAGCCAGCCCGCCGTCGCCATGCGCAAGTTGAGCCACCGGCTGCTGATGCACCTGCGCAAGACCCAGGCGAGCCACGGCGTGGATTGGGAGCAGCTCTGCGTCGCCCACGCGGCTAAGCCGCAGTTCATCTTCGAGTTGCTCGACGAGACGGTGCGCCTGCGGCTGCTGGCCGGCAGCGAGCGCGACCAGAGCGTCTGGCTCTGGAATGGCCACGAGTGGCAATTGCACGAGGCCAAAAGACCGCCGCCCGCCCGGGAACAAACCCGAGATCCTGGACGACCCGCGCCTGGAGCCCGCGACGCAGTGGCTGCGCCAGCTTGATTGGTTTACGCCCGAGCCCGGCCTGTGGGTCGGCGACGCCAACGAAGGCTTCCTGGGCGCGCTCGCCCGCGCGTGGGCCGACCGGCCGAAGGAGGCCGAATACCTCGGCAACCCCGGCTTCTCCCGCCTGTTCCTGGCGCCGCGGCAACTGCGCCCGCGCATCGTCGTCAAGGGCAGCGGCATTGACTGGCTGGCCGTTTCCGCCGAATGGGAGCACGAGGGGCTCAAGCTCACCGCCGCCGATTTGCAGCGCCTGCAGACGGCCACCGGCCGCTTCGTCAAACTGCCCGACTCCGGCTGGGTCGAGCTGGATTCCACCGCGGTGCAATCGGCGCACGAAGCCATGGCCGAACTCGGCGTGGACGGGCTGGTGCCGGTGGCCCAGCGCATCGGCCTCGAGCAAGTCGCGCATTTGGACGACGAAGGCCTGAAGCGGTTCGGCGATTCCGCCCAGGCCAAGGCGCTGCGCGAACGCCTCAAGAACTTCGAGGGCCTGCCCGCCACCGACCTGCCCGCGAACGTCCAGGCCGAGATGCGGCCCTACCAGAAGGACGGCTTCGACTTCCTCTGCCACCTGACGCGCATCCGCCTGGGCGGCATCCTCGCCGACGACATGGGCCTGGGCAAAACGTTGCAGACGCTGGCCTGGCTGGCGTGGCTCAAGGCGCGGCACAGCAAGGACCCGAAACCCTCCCTCGTCATCTGCCCCGCCTCGGTGCTGCACAACTGGCAGCGCGAGGCGAACCGGTTCACGCCCAATCTGAAGGTGCTCGTGCTGGAAAGCGGCGCCGCGCGTCACAACTTGCGCAAGCAGATTCCCCAGCACGACCTCATCGTCACCAACTACGCCTTGCTGCGGCGCGACCTCGAGGAACTGCAGAAGTTCGCCTTCCGCGCCGCCATCCTCGACGAGGCGCAGTTCATCAAGAACCCCGGCGCCCAGGTCACGCAGTCGGTGAAACAGTTGAAAGCCGAGCATCGCCTGGCGCTCACCGGCACGCCGCTCGAAAACCGCCTGCTCGACCTGTGGAGCATCGTGGATTTCGTCCAGCCGGGCTACCTGGGCAACCAGGAGCATTTCACCGAGACCTACGAGCCGCGCGGCGAGGACGCCGAATCGGCCCAGCGCATCGCCCGGCGCCGGCTCTCCGCCAAGCTGCGCCCGCTGCTGCTGCGCCGCCTCAAGAAGCACGTCGCCAAGGATTTGCCCGACCGCATCGAGCAGCGCCGCGATTGCGAGCTCGGCGACGAGCAGCGCAAGCTCTACCTGGCCGAACTGCGCCGCAGCCGCGAGCAGGTGATGAAAACCGTCGCCGAGAAGGGCCTCAACAAGAGCAAGATCCACGTCCTGGCCGCCCTCACCCGCCTGCGCCAGATTTGCTGCCACCCCAAACTCGTCGGCAACGACTCCGCCTCCGGCAAGACCGAGACCTTGTTCGAGCTGCTCGATTCGCTGATCGCCGAGGGCCAGAAGGTGCTCGTGTTCAGCCAGTTCGTCCAGATGCTCCAATTGCTCGAGGACGAATGCCGCCAGCGCCAGATCGCCACGCACATGCTCACCGGCCAGACCAAAGACCGCCAGCAGGTCGTCAGCGCCTTCCAGAACGACCCCAACCCCGCCGTCTTCCTGCTCAGCCTCCGCGCCGCCGGCACCGGCCTGAACCTCACCACCGCCAGCTACGTCGTCCTCTACGACCCCTGGTGGAACCCCGCCGTCGAAGCCCAGGCCATTGACCGCTCCCACCGCATCGGCCAGACCCAAACCGTCAACGCCTACCGCCTGATCTCCCCCGGCACCGTCGAGGAAAAAATCTGGGAGCTCCAGCAAAGCAAAGCCCAAACCATCGCCGACGTCCTCGGCGAGGAAGGCTTCGCCCGCAGCCTCTCCAAGGCCGACTTGGAATACCTGTTCGCCGAAGATTGAAGCCGCGGCCGCACCGGCCCGCCTGACGACCGCCTGCGGCAACGGCTCTTCCTCCTGCGGTGGGTAGTATGCCTACCCGATTTGGTTAGGCAGGCTATCCGAGCTGAACTACGCCCTTGAAAGCAGGCCCCTTGGACTCATCGTGTATTGAGGCAGCGCGGACGTTGTGCTCCGACCCCGTGGTGGTGTGAGGTTGCGCGGGGGTGCCTCGCGCTGGGGCACGCCTTGTGTCCCTTGCTGACCCGCCAATCGGCCAAATAAAATCTTTCTAGTCGCTTGACTCGTCATCGCCGTTTGGGCTAAAAACGGTCCCAGTCAGATGGGACCGGAACTTGCAACCGCGGGAAGGTGGGTGGCGCGAAACCAACATCGCGGCAGGGGAGTCGCCGCGTTTTGGGGAAGAGCAACCGCCGAGGCATGGCCACTGCCCGCAGTTAGCCGGCTTCCGGATTCTTCCCCCCACAGTCTGGCGCTGCCGAGTCGCCCACCAACCGAAGCTGAAATCCTATGAAAGAACTCATCCGCAAATTGCGCCGGTATCTCGTCTCGGCGTTTGGGCATTGCTTACCCGACGTCAGGCTTCGGGGTTTTAGCGCTTACTCCGCGGCGGTATTGGGCGCATTGCTCTGGTTGGGCCAAAGCCCGGCAGGGGCGGCGAGCATTGCCAGCTTGGAACTTGGGACGACTGTGCTCTCGGACAATACCACCGGCTCGGCTACATTCACCTCAAAGGACCCCAACCTGGACAGCCTCCCGGCGCTCAGCTTAACCAGCGGCCAACAGGCACAGCCCGGCGGCGCGGGCTATGTTTCCAGCATGAATTGGAATGTTTCTGGAGACCCCACCAGATATTGGCAGTTTACCCTCATTGCAAGCTCTGGCTACCAGATTTCGGTTGCTGAGATAACGATCAAGGGATCCCGGAGTTCGAGCGGACCAACGCACTGTTCGCTGAGATGCGATGCCGATGCTTACAGCGCCGACTTAGCGCAAGCGGGTAGCATCGGAACCAGTTCGAGCGCCATTTCATTTACGGGCTTAACGCTCGCCAACAAACGACACCTTACGTTCCGGGTTTATGGATGGGGTGCAGGTGTCGCAGGCGGGAGCTGGAAAATCGGCGATGGTAACGACGGCAGCCTCGATATTGACGTCCAGGGAACCGTCACGCTGGCAACGGAAGTCGCGCCAAGGTACCGCAGCCGTCAGAGCGGCGACTGGGAGGACTACCACACCTGGGAATGTTCCGGCGATGGCGGCAATACTTGGGCTGATGCGACTGCCGACCAGACGCCCACCAGCGGGGAGGAGGCGGTGACGATTCAAGACGGCCACAAAGTCACGGCAACGACTTCCCTCACGGTGGAGCAAGTTGCCGTCGCCCCCGCCGGCATTCTCGTGGTCGCTTCCGGTCAGGTGTTGACCGTTGCGGATGGATCCGGAACGGACCTGGATGTTAGCGGCACGCTCACGGTGAACGGAACCATGGACATCCAAGGGCAGGTCGTGATGGAGACCGGCTCTGTGGGTACGGTCGCGAACGGCGCCGTGCTGAAAAATGAAGGCACGGTCACCAGCGCACTGAACACACTTACCGTCGCCGCCGGCGGCCGCTATCAGCACAACCAAGATGGCGGTACGATTCCCTGGGCGACCTGGGCCGATGGCTCGACCTGCGAAGTTGTCGGCTGGGGAGGGGGTAGAACTGCGCCGGCGGGCCTGGGCCAGTCATTCCACCATTTCACCTGGAACTCCGCAAGCCAGCCCGGCAGCGTTCAACTCGCCGGCGGCCTGCTGACAGTGAACGGGAACCTGACGATAGTCTCGACGGGCTCGGGTTCGGTCGTGCTGGCGAACAATCCCTCCTCGACCATCACGATGAACATCGGCGGCGATCTGATTATTCAAGGCGGAACGCTGGACTACAGAACGGGTGGGTCAGGGGGCATTCTCGCGATCAATCTTGGTGGGAATTTCAACCAGACTGGCGGCACGCTCACAGTGTCGTATAGCAGCGCCTCCCCCCAACAGTTGAATTTCACCGGGGGCGATACCAGCGTCAGCTTCGCCCATCCCGGCGGGAGCCTCACCCTGAGAAGGATCAACACTTCGATTGATACGGGTAAGACCCTCACCTTGAATAACAACCTGAACACTGGAGACATCAGCACGCGCACCTTTATTGTGAAAGGCGCTCTCCTTTGTGGAAGCAGCATCCTCTCCGGCTCGGCGCAGTTCTTCCTGAATACAGGCGCTACGCTGGGGATTGGAGACCCGTCCGGCATCACATCCGGCACGGCCTACAGCGGCAACATCCAAACGCTAAGCGGCGATCGGAAATTCGATACCGGCGCCAGTTACATCTACAATGGCGCCGCCGGCGCACAGGTAACCGGCAACGGCCTGCCGGCGACGGTCAGCGGCCTGAGCATCAGCAATCCCAACGGCGTCAGCCTGACCAGAGCTGTCGCAGTCAGCGGCACTCTGACGTTCACCAGCGGCAGATTGAAGACGGGGCAGTACACGTTGAGCCTAGGGACCGCGGCGGGCGTCAGCGGTGCTGGCAGCGGCACGGGTTGGGTGGTAGGGAATCTGGCGAAGAATTTCGGCGTCGGCCAAGGGCAGTCGTTTACCTTCGACCTCGGGGATGATGCGATTTCGAGTTATACTCCGGCGGCGTTGGCCAATTTGGGCGTGGGGGCGGCAGGCACTTTGACGGCCACAGTTCAAGGGGACACCGAGCCGAACCTAGCCACTTCAGGGATTAGCACGACCAGGTACGCCGCGCGATATTGGACGATTACCCCCGGCGGCGGTTTTGCGCTGGGCGGCCAAAATCCCACCTATGCACTCACGGTTACCTTCCTTGCAAACGACCTGCAAAACAGCGCCGACCCCACCCGCTTCATTCTGCGGACGGACGCTGGTGGCGCGTGGGCAGCGCCAACCGATGGCACCGCTGCGTTAACGACCACGACCGGGAGCGGCTTCAGTAGCTTCGGCAGTTTCGCGGTGGGAGAACCTTACAGGTACGCTTGCGGCCACGGTCAGGAGCGCCGATTCCACGACGGTTTGCGCCGGCCAGCCCGCCACGATCCACGCAGACCTTGCCGGCCAGGGGCCGTGGGATGTGATCTGGTCGGACAGTGTTGTTCAGGAGGGCGTCGCGGCGAGCCCCGCAACGCGCAACGTGAGTCCTTCTGCAACGACGATCTACACAGTGACATCTGTCTCCGACGCCGGCGGCGGTAGTGTCGCCGGCAGCGGCAGCGCCCAAATCACGGTTAACGCCTTGCCTGTGGGAGGCGCGGACACGATGTCCACCCCCAGCAACACGCCGGCCATCTTCGGCTCGGCCAAGCTGAAGGCCAACGACACGGGCACCGAACTGCACATCACCGCCGTCACGGCCGGCACTGAGGCTAATCACGGCACAGTCGCGCTTTCCGGCCAGGATGGAACCATCACCTATACGCCGGCGGCCAGTTTCACCGGGAGCGACAGCTTCACTTACACTCTGACTGAGGAAAACGGCTGCGCGGTGGAGGTGCCGGTCACGGTGACGGTGGGTCCCGGCAACAGCGGCTCGGCAAACGTGGTGGATGGGCCGAGGAAGATTGGCGAGGAATTCGTAGTGCGCCTGGCCGGCATTCCAGGAGCTGAATACACGGTGGAATGGTCAGCCAGCACGGCCCGGGCCCTGGACCAAGAAGCAGAACCTCACCGCCCCCTCGGATAACAGTCTGGGCTTCGGCATCGGTGTGTTCGAGGTGCGCGACACTACCGCAGAGACCTCGCGCTACTATCGCACGGTGTGGCCGGCGTATTGATCTTCAATTAGAGCGGCTTTACGCATGAACAAAAGGAGACAGAAGCTTATCAAAACAGGCTCCAAGTGCTTCGGGCTGGCGACGGTAGTTGTAGCTATGGCCCTGGATCCAGCCGGGCACGCGGCGCTTTACAACTTCACCACGAGCGGCGACGGAGTTTACACAGCCAGCGCGAGCGGCCTTAACCAAGTGATCCCTGACTACGATCCGTCGGGGGTGGCCTATGGGTTGAACTTCGAAGCCTCCGGCCTGCGCATCAGCGACATCACTGTCACGCTCAATATCTCCGGCGGCTGGAACGGCGATCTCTATGCCTACCTGTCACATGGATCGGATTATGCCGTACTGCTAAACCGCGTCGGGGCGTTTCGCAGCGGAGATGACGGCTCCAGCACCTCGGGACTGAATGTCCTGCTGCAAGCGGCCATCACGCACTCGGAACTCGCGGACATCCATACGATCGCAAGCCCTGATTCGGCGCCCACCGCTTACGCCGCGGACGGGCGGGTGGTTTACTATGATGGCTCAACCCGGTCGCAGACGCTCGATGCCTTTGTGAACACGGACCCGGCTGGCGGTTGGACGTTGTTCTTTGCCGACCAGGCGGCGGTGAACACCTCCACGCTGGGCGGTTGGAGCCTGCAAATCACGGCGGTGCCTGAGCCGGTGGGTGTGGCGCTGGGTTGGTTTGCCGGGGTGTGGCTGCTGTTTAGACTTTGGACTCCCCGCCGCGGGCAGTAGGCTCCGGCGCCATGATCGTCGAACTCATCAACACCGGCAGCGAGTTGATGCTGGGGCGGGTGCTCAATACCCATCAGCAATGGCTCTGCCGCCGGCTCGCGGACCTGGGCTACCTCGTTACCCGCCAGGTCGCGGTGGCGGATACCGGCCGCGACATCGAACAGGCTGTGCGCGAAGGCCTCGCCCGCGCCGATCTCGTTATCACCACCGGCGGCCTGGGGCCCACGTCGGACGATCTCACGCGAGACCTCATTGCCCGGTTGCTGGGGAAAGGCTTGCGCGAAGACCCAGCCGTGCTGGCGCATATCCAGCAGTTCTTTGACAGCCGCCAGCGGCGCATGCCCGAACGAACGAAGGTCCAGGCGCAGGTTCCCGAAGGCGCAATGGTCCTGTCCAATCCGCATGGCACCGCGCCGGGCCTGGCGCTGGAAGTCCGCCCGAATCCGTTCCGCCCCGGCGGGCAGCCGAGCTGGCTGATCCTGCTGCCCGGCCCGCCGCGCGAATTGCGGCCGATGTTCGATGACACAGTCGTGCCGCTGCTGGGGCGGGTGGCGCCGCCGGCCGGGAAGTTCGCCTGCCGCACCCTGCGGACCACCGGCATTGGCGAGTCATCAGCCCAGGAGCGAATTACCGGCCCGCTCGAACACCTGGTCCAGGCCGGGCTCGATCTCGGCTATTGCTCGCGGCCCGGCCAGGTGGATGTGCGCCTGGCGGCCCGTGGCCCCGCGGCGAGGTACAGGTGCGTGAAGCAGAGGCGATCGTTCGGGAGTTGCTCAGCCGTTACATCTACGGCGTCGAGGACGAAGAGCTGGAGACCGTCATCGTTCGGCTTCTGACCGAGCGCAAGGCCACGCTCGCCCTCGCCGAATCCTGCACCGGCGGGTATATCGCGAATCGAATAACCAATGTGCCTGGCGCTTCAGCGGTCCTGTTGGCGGGCATGGTCACCTACAGCAATGCCGCCAAGGAGAAGTTCCTGGGTGTACAGGCGGACACCCTGGCCCAGCACGGCGCTGTGAGCGAACCGGTGGCCCGCGAAATGGCCGAAGGCGCCCGCCGCCAGACCGGGGCGGATTACGCCATTTCGGTCACCGGTATCGCCGGCCCGAGCGGTGGAACTCCCGCCAAACCAGTCGGTACAGTCTTCATTGGCTTGGCCAGCCCCGCCCGCACCGTGGTCAAGCTCCACCTAAACCCCTATGACCGCGAGACTTTCAAACAGGTCACAGCCCAGCAGGCGCTGGAGCTGCTGAGACGGGAGGTTGGCGAGTAGCTTCAGCGCAAGACGAACGCCCGGTGTTTGCCGAAAACCGGGCGCAAGGCGCTGGACATCTCGTCCTGGATGGCTTGCAGGTCGCGATAGACAGCGGCGTTCTTCGCATTCGGTTCCGCCCGTTCGCCGGCGTTCAGCTCCACGAACTGGTCGGTGAGTTCGCTGATCGTGACCTTTTCCCCCTGCTGCAAACGCCAGCACCAGAGGGCCTGGAGGGCCGCGCCGTAGGCGGCGCCTTCGCTGACTTTCAGCGTGACGACTTCCGCATTGAAGATGTCGGCCATGATCTGCCGCCAGACCTTGGATTTGGCGCCGCCGCCCGTGGCGCGGATTTGGGTGGGCTTGACGCCCAGCTCGGCCAGGCGGCGCAAACCGTAGTTCATGCCCAGCGTCACGCCTTCCATCGCGGCGCGCGCGAAGTGGCCGGCCTCGAAGGTCTTCTGGTTCACGCCGAACCAGACGCCGGTGCCGTCCGGCACGTTGGGCGTGCGCTCGCCTTCGAAATACGGCAGCAGCAGCAGGCCCCGCGAACCCGCCGGGATCCGGGCGGCTTCGGCGGCGAACTTCTCGTGCGACCAGCCGAAGTCCTCGCGCACCATCTCCGTGGCGACGGTGACGTTCATGGTGCAGAGCAGCGGCAGCCAGCGGTTGGTCGAGTCGCAGAAGGCGGCGATCTCGCCCTGCGGGATCAACGACCGGCTTCTCGGCGCAGGCATAGATGGTGCCGCTGGTGCCGAAGCTGGCGGTGATGACGCCGGCGCGGGTGTTGCCGGTGCCGATGGCGCCCATCATGTTGTCGCCGCCGCCGGCGCTGACCAGCACGCCGGGGGTCAGGTCGAGCAGTCTTGGCCGTGGAGGCCTGCAGCGTGCCGGCGGGCTGGTCGCTGCGCTGATCAGCGGCGGCAGTTTGCCCGCCAGATCGGGATCAATCGCCTCCAGGACCGCGCCGGACCATTTCCGCTTGCGCACGTCGAGCAACGCCGTGCCGCTGGCGTCGCCATATTCCATCGTCTTCTCGCCCGTGAGCCAGAAATTCAGGTAGTCGTGCGGCAACAGCACCGTGGCCAGCCGCTGGTAATTCTTCGGCTCATGTTTCTTGAGCCAGAGAATCTTGGACGCGGTGAAACCCGGGCAGCACGGCGTTGCCCAGCGCGCGGATGGTCTTCTTCAGCCCGCCGAGCTTTTCGGTGATCTCCTCGCACTCGGCGGCGGTCGAGGTGTCGCACCAGAGCTTGGCCGGGCGGATGACCTCGCCCGCGCTTGTCGAGCGGGACGAAGCCGTGCTGCTGGCCGCTGACGCCGATGGCCTTGACCTCGGCGGCGACGGCTTTGGCCTGGCGCAGCGCGCGGCGGATGGCGCTGGCGGTGGCATCGCGCCAGGTGTGCGGATGCTGTTCTTTGGCGCCGGGCGGCAGATCGGGAATCAAGTCGTATTCCTGCGCCGCTGAGGCCAGGACTTTGCCGTCGCGCGCGTCCACGACGAGGACCTTGGTGGATTGGGTGCCGCTATCAATGCCGAGTAAGAGTGTTCTCATAGGTGTTTCGGTTCAAGGACCAGGCCGGGGATAGCATGAAGCCGGAACTCGTGAAAGCATTTTAGCGGCGGGCGGCCAGGACAGGGCGCTTCCCGACAGTACCACCAAGCGCCAGGCTCCCAAATCCGAAGTCCGAAACCCGAAGTCCGAAAGAAGCCCGAAGCCCGAAATCCGAAGGCCGAAAGAAGGCCGAAGTCCGAAACCCGAAAGGCGAACCCGCGCCTGGGCCTGCGACCCAGCCGGCAGCGGCTCAATCAGCGCTAAGGGAGGCGCGAGAGCAGGCTTTTCGGACTTCGGGTTTCGGACTTCGACCTTCTCTGGGGCTTCGGGTTTCCAGCCTCTGGTTGCCCGAAATGGTGGTACTAACAAGCTGCGCCAGGACAAAGTGCGGCGTGAACCGGCGGGCCGGCACGGCGCGGTGGAGTAACTACTCAGGTCTAGAATAGACCGGATCCTTCCTCGTCGGATTTGTGGGGGCAAGATTTCTTCATTTTGTACGGGACTCCAAAAAATCCTCTTGGTAGTCTGACCGCGTGCCGGATGTTGATATTGTTCAAGGTCGCCAAATCAG
>CAVXLO010000031.1:0-93241 GCA_963762555.1 uncultured Verrucomicrobiae bacterium | reverse complement strand
GAACTTCTGAGAGGCGCCGACGGCTCCACCGCGAGTTAGCCTCGATCAATGCCTTTATCTCGGCGATCTCGACGCCGCTGATTTGGCGACCTTGAACAATATCAACATCCGGCACGCGGTCAGACTACCAAGAGGATTTTTTGGAGTCCCGTACAAAATGAAGAAATCTTGCCCCCACAAATCCGACGAGGAAGTATCCGGTCTATTCTAGACCTGAGTAGTTACGAGTACGGGCGGGCGCACGAAACGAGAATTCCCATCAGTATCAACTTAACTCCTACCAGTTGATTTATGAAGACCTGGAAAACCAATAGGCTCGTCGCAACCACACTGCTACTGGCCGTCAGCCTGCTGATCTCGGGCGCTAGCCTAACCGCCGGGCCAGTCGTCCAAGCCTGGCTCCAACGCTATCTTGGCCCGGCCAATCCCAACATCGCCCACGCCATCGGGTACGCCATCGCCGTGGACCAAACCAACGGCAACGTGTATGTCGCGGGCTATGCGTTGAAGACTAACGGCTCACCCGCTTATGCTACCATTGCTTATTCCAGCCACGGAACACCCCTGTGGACGAATTCATACGTCGGGCCGGGCGATTATGCCAACGCGCTCGCGATGGCCGTGGACTCCAGCAACGGCAACGTTTATGTGACCGGCCAGTCCATCGGCACCATCAGTTGGGAATTTGCCACGGTAGCCTACTCCGGCTCCGGCGCACCTTTATGGACCAACTGCTACCACAACCCGAGTCTTTTCGATGCTGTAGCCCTTGCGGTCGCTGTCGGCGCCAGCGGCAACGTGTACGTCGCCGGGGCTATCAGCAGCGCCGACAACTGGAGGTACGTGACGGTCGCCTATACTAGCGGCGGCTCACCCCTCTGGACCAACTTCTATAAGAATGCCCCCTTCGAGTCTGCGGTTCCCGCCGCCGTGGCCGTGGACGCTCAGGAACACGTTTACGTCACTGGCACGTCTGAGAGCTATCTAGCAGTATCGGCGTACGCCACCGTCGCCTATTCCAGCACCGGTGCGGCCTTATGGACCAACTACAACAGTTTACCGGCCCCGCCTCCGTATGGCCGATACGCCGCCGCTACGGCCATGGCAGTGGATAGCGTTAACCGCAGAGTTTATGTCACCGGTTACGCTGGAGGGGGTGATACGGGCAATGACTATGCCACGATCGCCTATGCCAGCGACGGCACACCGGCCTGGACCAACCGATATGCCGGGCCGGGTGACGGTACTGATCGCCCTAAAGCGGTAAGCGTGGACAAGAGCGGCAACGTGTATGTCACCGGCGCTGCGGGCACGGGCTGTGTCACCCTGGCCTACTCAAGCACCGGTACTCCTTTGTGGACCAATCAGTGCGACGGCACCGGCCAGGCCGTGGCCGTAAACGCCAACGGCAACGTCATCGTCGCCGGCAGCAGCCAGTCGTATCCGCACGATTTTCTCACCGTGGCCTATTCCAGCGCCGGAAGCCTCCTGTGGACGAACCGCTATGACGGACCCGTTGGCCGGGACGATGTGCTCCAGGATAACTCCTGCCTGGCCACTGGCCCTTCCGCAGGCGTGTATGTGACCGGAGCCTCGCAAATAGCTCATGACGGATTCACGAACTATAATTACGTCACGATCAAGTATATGCCCGCTCCTGACATTCGGTTGACGGGGCTCGATCCTCTGCCCGGCGCCGGTTGGCTTCTCACTCTCGATGCTCAGACCAACACCGAGTATCGTCTCGAAGCTTCCAGCAACCTCGTGGATTGGTCAACCCTAACTAACTACACCAATCTCCCGACCCCCTCAATCCGGTACACGGATACCCTGGCTGCTGGCTGCTTGACTCGCTTCTACCGTGCCGTGTGGGTACCCTGAGGCGGGACCGTAGCAGGGCAAAAGGCAAGCCTCTGGGGCGCTTGATCATGCCCCCAGAAGCCGCCGGTTTCGCGCTTTGACCAGGCCGGTGTCAGTTCTCACTATTGACACTAAACCGCCTCCGCCCCTCACTCCTTGCGTGGTGAAGAGACCCGCACCATCGCCCCCGCCCGCGCCATCGCCGCCGAAGCCCTGAGCCTGGGGCGCAAGAGCAAGGCTAAAGGCTGAAAGCCTCCCGCCGCGCTTCACGGGTTGTGGAGCGAGGTACACCCGCAGAGTTTCGGCTTCCTTCTGGAGTTCCGGCTCCGTGGTGGGTAGGTTGATTCCATGCCGATGACGCTTGATCAAATTGTTGAAGAGGCCCGGCACCTGTCAACGGAGCAGGTCGTGGAGTTGGTGGACCGGCTCTCCGAAGGACTTCATCTGGTTCCGGAGGTCGAGGAAAGCTGGAAGGCCGAAACCCGCCGGCGCGTCGTTGATATTGAGGCCGGGAAAGTGCAAGGCATCCCAGGCGAAGAGGTATCCGCTCGAATCCGCAAGGTCGTCGGGCGTTGAAGCCGCACTATTTCCATCCAGAAGCTGCCGAGGAATACGCTGCCGCCGCCGATTACTACTTCAAGATTCAGCCGGAACTGGGCGGGCGATTCTACGACGAGATTGAGCGGTTGATCGGGACGGTCTGTCGGCAGCCCGATCTGTTCCGGGTTTCGATGCTCCCGCCCGCCGCCATTTCTCCACCGTCTTTTCCTACGCCGTGATCTACATCGAGCAGCCCGATCGGATCTGGATTGTTGCCGTGATGAATTGTAAGCAGCGGCCCGGTTATTGGAAGCACCGGCTGGAACGATAGCAACAGGCCACCGGGAGGCGAACTGGCTCCCAATCGCCAGCAACCCAGCGCACCGTGCTCGACTGGCTGCGAGAGGAATACGACCTCGCCAAGCCCAGCGACAAGCCGCTCACCCCAATGGAGCTTGATTCCGACACCTGGGTCAACGAAGTAAAGCGCCTCCGCGGCAAGAAGCGCCCCCTCTCCTCCGCCGGCCTCCACGCCTTGCGCGACGAATAAACCCGCACCCGCGCCGCCGAGGCCCTGACCCTGGAGCGCACCCTCAGCGACCTCGCCAACCAAGCCTATGCCCTGACGCCAGCAGGGATTGACCTCAGGTGGAGGAGCGCTCCGCCCTGCATGGCCATTCCAGCACCCAGGCCGTGATGCCCCGCGTTGAATCCCAAAGGGATTCCGCCACAAAGCCCAGGGTTGCGAGCCGCGAGCTACCCTGGGTGAACTGCGCCACGCGACCTCAACCCCAACGATTGTGGCCACCGCGCTGTGTCCCAGGCCACAACCCCACCATTTGTGCCATTTGGCATCTGGCCATTTGTGCATGATGGAACCATTAGTATCGTTTAATTTCTTGGCTTGGATCCGCTTCGCTGGGCTGCACCGCGGAGGCGAGCGTAGCGAGCCGGAGTGGTGCAGCCCAGCGAAGCGGATCCGTGCCGCACCTTGTCGCTCCATCGGTCCATTTCTAACCTTCTAAGCTCATGATCAATAACACCGCCCTGCAGCTCTGGGAACGGCTCGCCGCCAAACAGCTCGATCAAATGTTTAAGCAACGCATCACCGACGGCCTTAACTGTTCTCCCTTTGAAGCCGAAGCCATCCTCCAAAACGTCCACGACACCTACGCCGCTTTCTTCCAGTGCGCTCCGGGTTTACAGCCCGGCCAACTTTCTCTCCAGGTAGTCTCGATCGAGGCGCCGCCAGGCCCGCGCCTGACCCGCTGCCCTCAGATCCTGGTCACCCTTACCTGGGAAGACCCAGCCACTGATCTAGTCGCCCGCACAAAGGGCGGCGTCGCCGCCTTGCGCCGCCATCGCCTCGTGCGCGTCTGCCACGAAGCCTTCCAGCAGGGCGGGCTCCTCACCCTGGAGGACCTCGCCTATCGCCTCTTTAATTGCGGCCAACGCACGCTCTGCCGCGATCTGCATGCCTTGCGCCAAGCCGACATCTCCCCGCCCCTGCGCTCCACCATCCAAGACATCGGACGCACTCTCTCCCATCGCCGGCGCGTCATCGAATTATGGCTCGACGGACAGGAATACTCCCAAATCGCCAAAACCGCCTTCCATTGCATCTCCTCGGTGCGCAATTACGTGGAAAAGTTCAAACGCGTCGCCCTGCTCCAAGCCGAGGGCTTCGACCTCCAATCCGTCGCCTTCCTGGCCCGCCTTTCCCAGCCGTTGGCCCAACAATATCTCACCCTCCTCAAGGACAAAAAGGCCATCCAACACCGAAAAGCCGAACTGCATTCGCCCATTAAAAAAAACCTGCCGCCCCTATCCCAGGACCTGCCGTGATCGCTCCCTCTTATAACCAAAAACACTACCGGCCCGCGCTCAAACGCTTCCTGCACCCCATCCTCAGCGCCCTGTTCCAGCGCGAGTTGACCCGCTTGGGCCCCATGCTCGCCGGGCGCCTGGCCGCCGAAGTCATCGGCCTCTTCGAAGCCTTCTGCCCCGCCGCCGAGCACCTCCAACCAGGCCAACTCCTCTGGACCGTCCCCGACAGCAATACCAGTCCCCGCTCGCGCCATCGCCCCCTCGTTCCAGTAATCCTCACCCTCGCTAGCCCCGAAGATGCCCAGCGCTTGGCGCAGGGCACCACCCTGCCCGATAACTTCCAGCAAGTCCTGGCCCGGTTGTTCCGGGAAGCTCATGCCCAAGGCGGATTGCTCTCCGTGCGCGACGCCGCCTTATTCTTGCACCGGAACCAAGGGCACATCTCCCGCTTCCGCCAACGCTATGAAACCCAGCACGATTGCATCCTGCCTCATCCCGGCAGCCTCCAGGACGTCGGCTCCACCGTCTCCCACAAGACCCAAGCCGTGCGCAAAGCTATCTTCGAACGTAAGGACCCCGCCGCCGTCGCCCGTGAAATCAATCACTCCCAATCCTCGGTTGACCGCTACTTGCGCGATTACCACCGGGTTAAAACCCTCCACGCAATTAACCCCGATCCGGTGTTCATTCACCAATGCACTAACATCGCCAAACAGGTCGTCCGTCAATACATCAAACTTATAGAAGAGGAGAAACAACGAGATGAAAAGAAATCAGACAAACAGGATTGACGTTGCCAAATGGCACAATCGTTGGGGTTGACCATTGCGGCTGCGTCTTCCCAGGGTAGCTCGCGGCTCGCAACCCTGGGCTGGAGGACGCAATCCTTTCGGGATTGAGGGCGCGCGACGAAGGGCTCGGGGGAGGCACGACAGGTCAGGCCGAGCGGGAGTCGTTTTGAACCCCACTGGCACGATCCACCGCCCAAAGCGCCCCCGCACGACCTGCCGCGGTTCTCGCGTGTCGGCCAGGAAGGTGATTTCGGGGGCCTTGCCGGCAATAGGAAATGAGCCGCGCTGAGGCATACTACCTGTAGCGCCAGCCGTCCCAGTGCGAGCACAAGATATGGTGTTATTTTTGGCGTTTCTGGCTTAAAGGGCTCCAACCCCAAAGAGTTGGATGGAGGCTTGACAGGGTGTGACGGATCATTAGAATCAGGCGGTTGGTGGTATAATAATGAACCTCACTTCCTTATGAATGCTACAAGCAAATCTCTCTATCTTAGCATGCTCTGCGGCGGTCTGATGGTCGCAACAACCGGCGCGCAGACCATGATCGAAAACTTCGAGCGATACTCCAGTGATGCCGCTTTGCAGGCTGTGTGGCACCCTGACATGAACGCCACGCTGACGCTCTCGTCCTACGTGGCTTATCATTCCGCGGGTTCAAATGCGATGCGCGTGGCGGTATCCATGCCGGCCGTTGCCTGGCAGACGACGGTCATCACCGGACCGGCGCTCCCGGCTCCAATGTCCCTCGCGCCCACACAATACATCACGCTCAGGATTGCCGGCGACCCGCGATTCACCAACGCCACTTATCAGCAGCTCTTTATCTACGCCTGGGATGGGAAGGGCAACTTTGGCCGCTGGGGCGCACCCGTTCCCACAACCACCATCGCCAGTTGGCAGATTTTCAACTTCCCGGCGAGCGCCATTACAGCGCCTTCGGACTCTCCCGGGCTCCCTGACTTGACCAACATCGTGCAGTTTAAGCTCTATCTCTACGGTCAAGGCGACCCTGCGGGCGCTGCGTATAGTGCGAACATCTATCTTGATGAGTTGCAGGTCCGCGACACGCCGTTGACCGAGTTTTCGCCGCCGTCCACGATACGGGCGAAGATTGACGATTTTGAGGGGTATGCGAATTCCACGGCGCTCCTTGGCTTTTACCATTACGTGAATGGCGCGCCCACAACAGTCACCACCGCGTCGCTTGGCACGCCCGCCCCACAAGGCGCCAAGGCCCTGAAGCTGGCGATTGACTTCGGCGCCGGCCAATGGCCATGCGGCAGCGTTTGCTCCGGGTACGTGGCTCCGTTTTCCTTGCCGACCAATACCGTGGTCTCGTTCTGGTTCAAAGGCGACCCAGCCTTGGCCCCGGTTGCGGATGATGGCACGGTTTTGCGCCTCTCCTTCTATGATCAGGGCGGGAACGCCATTCATTTCACCACCTCCGCCCCGGTGACCTCTTCCGAGTGGACCAAGGTGGAGGCCCCCTTCGACCAATTCTGGAGCAGCTCAGTCGTTGATACCGGCAACCTGATGCAATGGCAGTTACTGGTGGAGGGCTGGAGGGGAACGCCCGACTCCACGCCGCTCTCGGGCGCGTTCTACGTTGACGACATCCGGGGCGCCTTTCCGCCGACGCTGTCTGTGGTTCACCAGGGAACCAACCTGCAGCTCCTCATGAACAACCTCATGCCCGGAACTTATTACACGCTCGAGCTGACGACGAATTTCGCGCGTCCGGTGACGTACACCTTTCCGGCAAATTCCCCCAGCGAGACCTGGCCCGTTCTTCCAGAGCAAAGAAGGGGCTTTTTCCGGCTCTACTATACGCCGTAGCTGAAGGCCCGGCCCGGCACCCGCTGTCTCCAATGCGGAGCGCGGAATACCAGGTAGAAAAAGGGATTCCATCATCCAGCCCGGGGTTCCGAGGAACGAGCTGCCCTGGGTAACCAGCCGGCCCAGGGACCAGCTCCGAAAGAGTCGCATCAATTCCACGCCTCGGGGCGCGGAGGCAACTGGTTAAAGTTGATGAGCATTTGCAAGAATCGTGTCTGATGGTCGCGAGGGAGATCGAATGCAACTAAAAATTCCTACAATTAATCCTTGCATTTCGTTTGCCCGATGGTAAAAAAGAGAGCATAGCACTAACAACTCACGGATACTGTTATACTATTGCGATGAAAAAGCCTATCATGAAAACCTTCACACCCGTATCGGCGGTTGCCGCCGTGTTTGGGCTGGCAGCGTCGGTCGCGAATGCTCAAACTCCTGTGTTTCAGTACGACTTCCCCGCGTCGTGGAATGGGACCGGCACAGCGGTAACGGACCAGAGCACAGCGGGTAACAACGGCGTTACCGTCGGAACTCTGGCGTTGTCTGCGGCTGTTCCCTCGGGAGCACCGGGCGGCGCCCAATCAATCAACACGAGCGCCGGCGGCATCTTGACCAGTGCAAACTCTTTGCTGAATAATTCGACGGTCTTCGCCAACGGCGGCTTCACATACCATGTCTCGTTTATGTGGGATGGAACGGATACATCCGGTTCCTTCGGTGGCGTTGAGAAGATTATTGATTACGCGGGCACCGAATCCTTGCAGTTGTTGGTCCCCGCAGGCGCAGGTTCGGCGTCGCTTCAAATGCAGTTTCAGGGCGACACCGCCGGGAGCGCGGCACCCGTGATCTCCACGACCATCTCACCAAACATCTGGTATGACGTGACGTTTTCCTTCGACGCCACTTCGATGGTTGGCAGCGATGTGACCGGACTGGCGTTCATGCAGGTTAACGGGGCCACTCCCATCCAGGCGCTGGCGACCAAGGGTACCTACGGTGACGGTTTAACTCGCCCAATTGGCGTCGGCCAACTGGGTGCCACCTTCGGTTACCTGGTCGGTTTCAAGGGAGATATTTACAATCCGTCCGTCAGCCTTGGTGCTTCGATTGTGCCTGAGCCCTCGACGCTCGCCTTGGGCGCGCTGGGCAGTCTGGGCATGCTGTTCTTCCGCCGTCGGAAATCCTGATGGCCATTTTATGAACGCAAAGGCCGCCAGCAATGGCGGCCTTTCTGCTTTCTACTGCTTCAGTGCGTTTCAACAATCAGAATCTGATGGACATTCCTGGCTCCATCCTCAAAATCAAAAGCCGTTTTACATGAGCCAGCCGCACCCAAACAAACCTAACAAGGCCATCGAGCGACTTTGCGGGGAAGCCAGCGAGGCCTGGAGGCGGCAGGATTACCAGAAAAGCATCAGCTTGCTCGAACAGGCGGTCCAAAAAGAACCGTCCAACCCGAGTCTCCATCTCAACCTCGCGCGCGCGCACGGGCTCCGTTACGACTATTCCGCCGTCGAACGCCGCATCGAGAAAGCGCTGCAAGTTTCGCAAGGCAGCATTCAAATCCTCGAGGAAGCGGCGGGGATTTGTTCGACTTACAAGAATCTCGATATGATGCTGGGTTACCTTGAGCGCGCCAGCCAGAAGAAGGGGGTTTCGATCGGCGCGCTGATCTCGCTGGCGGACATCTACGTGATTGACAACCGGATGGACGAGGCGGCTGAAGTGGTCGAGCGCGCGGCACAGATTGATCGAAAAGACCCGCGGGTGCTGCTCAAAGAGGCGGTGCTCAAGCAACAGCGCGGCCAAATCAACGAGGCGGAATCCCAATTCCGCGAACTCCTGGCCAACTCCGCGGCGGACGCTTTGACTCGCATCCGCGCGGCCTACGCCCTGGCTGGCATTTTGGATGGCGCGGGCCAGTACGACGAGGCCATGACCGCGTTGTTGGAAGGGAAGGCGATCCAACGCACCCAAGCGGCGCCGTTTGTCGCTCCGCTCCAGCAGATGCAAAAGCTGAACCAGGAAATGGCGCAATGCATCACCCCCGCCATTCTGGACCGCTGGCGTGCTGACGCCGCCAAGCTTCAGCCCTCCCGGCGCATCGCGCTGCTCGCCGGCCATCCGCGCGCCGGCACCACCCTGCTCGAACAGGTGCTCGATGCGCACAGCGACATCATCAGTCTGGAAGAGACGACTCTGATCCACGACGAGATCTACCGGCCTCATGGCGCGGGATTTCCCGCCTGGCGCCGGCATTTTCCAGATGCTCGACTCGGCCCCGCCCAGCGTGCTCCGTCAGTTGCGCGAAAACTATTTCCACTGCGCTGAACTGTTCCTGCGCCAACCCATCGGCAGTCGCCTGCTGCTGGATAAGAATCCTGGGTTGAATGTCATGGTCCCCGTTCTCGTGCGAGTTTTCCCCGAGACGAAATTCCTGGTTGCGTTGCGCGACCCGCGGGACGTTGTGATGAGTTGCTTTATGCAGGGTCTGACGCTCACGCCGACCAGTTCCGCCTACTCTGACCCTGGGAGGGACCGTGAACCAATACGCCAATGTGATGAATTTCTGGCTGGCGATGCTCCCGCGCCTGGGAGATCAAGCGAAGCGGGTCCGCTACGAGGAGATGGTGGACGACCTGCCAACCGTGGCCCGGTCAGTGCTGGAGTTTCTGGGCGTGGGGTTTGAAGATGGCGTCCTGAAGTTTTACGAGCACGCGCGCACCAAGCGCGTAAACTCTCCGTCCCAAGCGGAGGTAAAAAAGCCACTTTATCGAACGGCAGTCGGCCGCTGGCGGAACTACGAGAAATACCTTGAACCCTATATGTCCGGCCTGGAACCGTTCCTGAAAGAGTTGAATTACCCCTGACCCGACCACAATGCGTTGCGCAGTTCAAGGACGACCGCAGCGGTTCAGTTAAATTCTTTGTTGACAAAAGAGGCTGGAAGGGTAAAACTGCGCAAACGATTGAGTTCGATGCAATCCAGAGTATGGGATGCGTTAACAGGCGGAGAGGCACAGGTAAGAAGGGCGGTGCGGTTGGTGCGAGTCCGTTCTGGCGCGCTCAGACGCGTGCGACGCGCGGCGCCTGAGACCGCCCGCGCGAGAAATGGAGATGGCAGCATCGGCTCAATCAATTGGAATCAAAACCAGAGCACTCAAAAGACCAAAATACTCCTATGAAAAGACTGATTATCCTGTGTGCGAGTTGTCTGGCGACCCTGCCGGCACTGGGCCAGCTTGCGGTGGGCCATCCCACTTATGATCCGTTCGCGGATGCGACCTCCTCGGGAGGCACCAGTTACACTGCGGGCGACAATCTTGCCGGCCAGACCAGCGCCGGCTACGCGGTTTACAGTCCGGGAGCACAGCAATGGTGGCTGCGAACCGGTCCGGGCTCGGGCGGAACCCAGCCGACGATTTCCAGCGAAAACCTGACCTACGCCGGTTTGGCCAACGGGGGCGGCGGGAGCGCATTGTTTGGGCCGAATGGTGATACCGCGTTGATGAACCTGGAAACGGCTAGCGGCGGAATAACCCCGACCATAGCCAACACGGTTTATTACTCCTATAGCTTGAAGCTGACGGACCTCACCGGTTTGAGCACCACTGGCGTCGGCATTACCGGCGGCACCCAACTCCAGGGCCTTAATGGCAATAACCCGCCCTCCTGGGCGGATGTGGTGATGATTCGCAGCGATGGGGGAACCGGATTCAATATCGGTCTGGACGGAGGCGGCAAGGGGACCACGGCGGCCACCCTCGCGTGGGATTCGACAAGCTACAGCGCAGGGGACACGCTCTTCCTGGTGGGCGCCTACAACTTTACTGACGCGGCGAACAGCTTTGCCAATGGTGACGGGCTGCTTTGGATCAACCCGTCCGCTTCGGATTTTGGCGCGGCGTCAGCTCCAGCCGAAACCCTCCTCTCCGGCGGCAACAACACCGCCCTGGCGCGGATCGCCAGTATTGTGCTTGAGCAACCTGCCGATGGGCCTACGGGCCTGCTTGATGATCTGCGGGTCGGCCTCACCTGGGCGGACGTGACCCCCGTGGTGCCGGAGCCTTCGGCCTTTGCGCTTGGCGCCCTGGGCCTGGGCTTCCTGTGCTGGCGGCGCTTCCAGCGCAAGTCTGTTTGAACGGGAGACTGATCCGGCTCCTATCAGCTATTGACCGGCCCGGCAGGTTTGGACAACCTGCCACTACGTGAGTTCGGATGTCGGTGACAGAAAGGCCAACGCCCCGGTGTCGGGGACAAAGTTAAAGACCAACCTGACGGCGCGCCTGGACCGGCTGCCGTGGGGGCGCTTTCATACCGTAATCACCGTTGCCCTGGGCGTGGGCTGGACGCTGGCGGCCTTCCAAACCAACATCATCGGCAACATCCTGGGGCAGGTCGCGGCCCTCTGGAAACTGTCTCCGCTCCAGGAATCATATCTCGTCAGCGCGTGGGTTCTGGGGGTCTTTGTCGGGGCGATGTTCTTCGGCTACTACTCCGATCACCAGGGCCGCAAGAAGACCTTCATTATCACCATCCTGGCCCATGCGGTGTTGAGCATGGTCACCGCCTTGTGCTGGAACTTCTACTCGCTGCTGACGCTGCGGTTCCTGACCGCGCTGGCCATTGGCGGCGAATACGCGGTGGTCAGCCCGACCACGGCGGAATTCATCCCCAGCAGGCACCGGGGCAAAGTCACCAATTTGATCCTGGCGGGCTTTCCCGTCGGCGCCATGCTGGCCTCGCTGGCGGCCATCTTCGCTTTGAAGCACCTCCCGCCCAATCTCGGCTGGCGGATGGATTTTCTGGTGGGGGCGGCCCTGGCCGTTCTGGGATTGTGGGCGCGTTTTGCCATCCCCGAATCCCCGCGCTGGCTGGCGGCCCACGGCCGGGAAGAGGAGGCCGAACAGATCGTCAGCCAGGTCGAGCAAGCCATTGTCCGGGAAAAAGGCATCGTGCTCGAACCGGTGATCGCCACCACCGATTTGGGCATCGAACGGCCCAGTTTCGGTCGGCGGCTGAAGGAACTCTTTTCGCACTACCGGGCCCGCCTGGCGCTGGCCTGCTCGCTCAACTTCGCCCAGGCCTCCGTCGTTTATGGGATCATGGCGCTCCTGGCCCTGATCCTGAACAGCATCCATGTCTCCATTGCGCGAAATCCGTCCTTCTATTTCATTGGCAACGCCGGCGGCCTGGCTGGGGGCCTCCTGGCGGTGTTTTTGGTGGATTCCTGGGGGCGCAAGGGAACGGTGTTTCTGGGCTACGTCATGACCACCGCCTCGGCCTTCTATCTCTATCATGCCCGAACTCCGGGAACCGTGCTGTTCGGCTATTCGCTCCTGGAATTCAGTGTCATGTGGGCCTCCAACTCCGCCTACGTGGTCACTTCGGAAATCCTGCCCGTCCGCATCCGCGCCACCGGATTGGGCATCGCCGTGGCCTGCGGCCGGGTGGGCGCGTTCATCGCCCCCATTTTGCTCTCCACCATTCTCACGCTGACCCATAAACCGAGCCTCTCCTTGCTCACGCTGATGGTGATGACTTTGCCCGGCCCGGTGGCGGCGCTCATCTGGTGCTTCAAGGGCATTGAAGGCAAGAATCGGTCCCTCGAAGAAATCTGCCGGGAGGTCGAACGCGGCTCCACCAAGACAAATGCATCCAAATAAGAGATACCAGCCAATGCTGTGGGCAATAGTGGCAGCAACGGTCGCGCTCCGGGCGCAGGCCGGCGGGCCGGTGAGCGCACCGGCCCCGGAAGTGATCCCCGTCGAGCCAGTGTGGGCCGGCCACCCGGTAGGTTTCTGTCTCCTGACCCATGCGCCCGATCAGTTTGTTGCCTATTACGACGCCCAACGCCGGATGAGCGTGGCGCAGCGCCCGCTTGATTCCACCCACTGGACAATCACCAAACTGCCTTCCACTCTCGGCTGGGACTCGCACAACTCTGTGACCCTGGCGCTTGACCGGGACGGCATACTCCACCTGGCCGGGAACATGCATTGCGCGCCGCTGGTCTATTTCCGCAGCGACCGGCCCCTCGATGCGTCCTCGCTCCATCGAGTGAAGGCAATGACCGGCCAGCACGAGAGCCGCGTCACCTACCCGGTGTTTCTGCACGACCGGGCGGGCCGGCTGATTTTCCGCTATCGCGACGGGCGCAGCGGCAACGGCGATGACCTTTATAACTACTATGATGAGGCCAGCCACACGTGGCATCCGCTGCTTGAGACGCCCTTGACGAGCGGCGGCGGCCGGATGAACGCCTACTGTTCCGTGCCGGCCCTCGGGCCCGATGGCCGCTTCCACATGGTATGGGTGTGGCGCAATACGCCCGACTGCGCCACGACCCACGACCTCAGTTACGCCCGCAGCGATGACCTGGTGCACTGGACAGATTCCGCAGGGCGACCGTTGACCCTGCCGCTCACGCTCCAGACCGGCGAGGTCATAGATCCAGTGCCGCCGGGCGGCGGACTTATCAACGTCAACTTTAAGCTGGGCTTTGACAACGCGGGCCGGCCGGTGGTGACCTACCACAAGTACGATGCCCACGGCGACTTGCAGGTGTATGTCGCCCGCCACGAAGCCAATGGATGGAAGATCGTTCAGGTGAGCGATTGGAAGGGCTACCGCTGGAACTTTGGCGGCGGTGGCAGCATTGTGGTTGAGGTAACAGTCGGCGCCGTTCGTCCGCTCGGCCAGGGACGGCTAGCCCTGCCCTATCGCTTTCCCCGCGGCGCCGGCGTCTGGGTGCTGGACGAGGCCACCCTGCGCCCGATTCCCGGGGCCACTGCTCCACCCCGGTTACCGCAGGTGCCGCACGCCCTGGCAAAAGTGCAATCCAAGTTCCCCGGCATGCAGGAGCGCATCGCCTCCGATAAGGGGCATGGCGCGGCGGGCACGCATTATGTCCTCACGTGGGAAACCCTTCCCGCCAACCGCGACCGACCGCGCCAACCGCCCCTGCCGGAACCCACGATGCTGCGCGTGCTTCAGTTCAGACCTCAGTGAAAGGCCAGTTTCGCGCCAAAATCATTCGCCAGGAGAACTCCCGCTTTTTGAAGAGGGAAGCTGTTGCTCCCAGTTGGCCACCATGGCCCGGAACCGGGAAATGAACCTGCGATAGTCAGTGCCGGAAAAAAGGGGCCCTTTAGCGAGGTCTGAAGGAAGGCCAGCAGCAGGCAACGGGAGGGAAGCAACGCTGCCCAAGTGCCGACCAATCATAGACTTGTGCAATCCAGAGGGAAAGTTGTGGAGATAGTTTGTTCTGGTAACCCCCGGATGTCCGATGCTCGACCCCTCTGGGGTCTGCCTTGCACTGCGACCACGTAGTGACCAGGTAGTGACCAGGTAGTGACCAGGTAGTGACCAGGTAGTAGAGCTACTACCTGGTCACTACCTGGTCACTACCTGGTGACTACATGGTCACTACCTGGTCACAGTGGAATAGAGGGGCGCGTGCCGGTCAGGGGCGGCCGGGAAGAGATTGCCCCGAACCCCGTTCAAAAAGCGGGAGTTCTACTTGCGCATGTTTTTGGTGCGAAACTGGCTTTTTGCTGAGGGTTGGGGAGAGGAGGCCCTTTGCCCGCGGTCCGCTTAATCAACGGCAGTGAGGCCCGCCGGAGGTTCTTGGGGCGGGGGCAATTGATCTTCGTAAAGGGGGTGGGCTTCACAGTCTTCCTTGGCGTCGGCTCGCCATCGCGATCCCGCAGACCGTCGGGACGGCGACGGGCCAGGATCAGCAGCACGACCAAGGCCGGCTTAAGGCGCGGGGCGAGGCGGGCGAATGGGATCTTCGGCACATCGTGGCAGGGGGTGAGGCGTGGAACGTGAAACGTGAAGCGCAAACGGAGGACCCCCGGGAAGAAGTACGGCAGGAACTGCCGGGCCGGTACGGCGGCGTGGAAGGCGGCAAGCTGAAAACTCCTGAAACCAAACCTTTACGACCGAAGCCGGGCGGGCTAGAAATAGCCGTGATGAGGCGAGTGGATTCATCAGCGGGCGCAGGAAACCGTTGGCCTATCATCCCAAAATGGGAAGATAGACAGGTCTGTCTAATCCCTTGTTAGCTGCGATATGCCTCCCGCTGCTGCTAAAGCCGGCCGAGTCCTTTTGGGAGTCCTGTTGCTATTCGCAGCGTGGGCGCTCGGCGGGTACGTAGGCGAGGTGATCTGTCCGCAGTCGGCCATCGTGGGTGGTAGCGAGTCGCTCGCGGCAAAGACGGGGAGCTCGGTCGCCGTCGTGATTGCCTCTTTCGTGCTGGGGCGTTACATCCTGCGCTCGGTCCGTTTGGCGCTTTTGTGCTTGGGCAGCACGGAGCTGCTGGTACTGTTGATCGTCATGGGTTTCTCTGGCCTTGACATGCTTACGATGGCAGACATTCAGTTCAATGTCTGGTGGCTGTATGCGGTGACTTGGAACGTGGTGCTGGCATTTCTACTGGGTGCTGGCCTTGGTGTGCTCTGGTTCCGGAGGGCAGCTAACAACGTGCCGGAGGCGACGGCGGGATGAGCGTTCTGTTTCATGCTCGACGCGCTTGGCCCGCCGCGCCTCAGCACGAGCGTTCGGCGTGAGCAGAGGTCGCGATGTTTACAATTATTTCCAAGGGCCAGACGACGATTCTAAACCAGATTGGTGAAAACGGTGCCGAGGCCGCTGCGTTGCTGTCATCGGTTTTGCCCGACTCCCAGCTTCCAGCATGCCGGTCGTCCGAGCATCCAGCTAGCACATTCGGAGATCAGCGGCGATGAGGTTGAGGGGGCCTTGGGCTATGCGGGTATCCCTAAAGCAGGGGTTTAGCCTTCCCCACCGTTCTGACTCAGGTGTCGGAAATCGCTCACCCAACCTCAGGCCTTGGTTTCAGCCTGCCGATTGAACTCCTCGATCAACTGGTCGAAGTAAGGCACCTCGTCTTCGAACAGGGCGCGCCAATACTCCGGGTCCCATTGCTCGGTCAGTTCCTGGGCGGTTTTGCCCTGCTGCTCGACCCAGGTGTAGTATTTGAGGTTGTGGATCGCCTTGCGCTCCGGGTAGGTCAGTTCCTTGAAGTAATCCACGCCCTGGTGCGCCAGCGGGCCGGCATAGTCGGCGGCGGCGTCTTTGGTCCGGTAGGCGCCGCGTTCTTCGCGCAATTCTTCCACGCGGGACTTGTATAGGTCCATCGAGTCGGTGAAGACGGTCAAGATCACGTCGCTGCTCGCCCAACTCGAAGTATTTGGCGGTCTTGATGGCGGCGACGAGGTTGCAGATGCTGGAGATGCCCAGCCAGGCGAGCTTCTTGACCAATCGCTCGTCGGCGCCGAGGGAGGCCAGGTGGTCCCAGCCGGCGGGCTCGTTGAACAGGCGCAGAATCCGCAGGCAATCCTCGTCGTCGATGGCGGCGACCACGTCCGTGTTGCGCACGTTGTGGACCCAGGGGACATGCTTGTCGCCGATCCCCTCGATGCGGTGGCCGCCGAAGCCGTTCATCAGCAGAGTCGGGCATTGCAGTGCCTCGGTGGCCACGATCTTCAGACCCGGAAACCGCGTCTTGAGGTAAGTCGCCTGCGGCGATGGTGCCTGCCGAACCGGTGGCCGAGACGTAGGCGGCCGGGCGCAACTGCGGGTCGCCCAGGTCGCTCAACACCTCCTCGAACGCGGGGCCGGTCACGTTGTAGTGGAAGATCGGGTTCCCGAACTCGTCAAACTGGTTGAAGATGACGTTGAGCGGGTCCTTCCGCAGCTCCCAGCACTTGTCGTAAATCTCCTTAACGTTAGATTCGCAGCCAGGGGTGGCGATGACCTGGGCGCCGATCTGTTTAAGCCATTCAAAGCGTTCGCGGGACATCTCCTCGGGCAGGATGGCAATGGCGGTGCAATCCAGCAGCGCGCAATCAAACGCGCCGCCGCGGCAATAATTCCCCGTGGACGGCCAGACGGCTTTATGGATGTCCGGGTCGAACTCCCCGCTGACCAGGCGCGGGACGAGGCAGCCAAAGGCCGCGCCAACCTTGTGCGCGCCTGTGGGAAAGAACTTGCCGGTCAGGCCGATGATGCGGGCCTTCACGCCGGTGATGGCGGGCGGGATTTCCAGGTAGTTCACTCCGCCGAACAGGCCGGTGTTGACGTCGTTCTTCCAGGTGATGCGGATACAGGTTGACCGGGTTGACGTCCCAAAGCCCGACGCCTTTGAGCCGGGAGGTGACCGCAGGCGGGATGAGCTCGGGATGGCGGAGTTCCTTGAAGGTGGGGATGCGCAGTCCGCGCTGCCGGCAGCGCGCGGCGGTCTTCTTGATGACTTCCGGGTAGAGGCGTTTGATGATTTTAGACATGGGATTGGGCAAAACCACAGATGAACACGGATGGACACAGATCCAGCGGGCATAGTGGCCGGACGGGCTCTTTATCTGTGTTCATCTGTGTCCATCTGTGGTCATGCCATGAGCTTCTTCAGCACGGCGAGCGGGTCCGGCAACCGCGCCATGACGATCATCGCGGCGATGATGAAGGGCTTGTAGCTGGCCTCCTGGTAGGTGGCGAGGCGGCACTTCTCGAAGACACTCTTCGACACCTCGCCCTGGGCGCAACTGACGCCGGAGATGTCCGCCGGCAGGCAGTGCATGTAGAGCGCTTCGCCGCCTTTGGTCAGCTTCATCTTCTCTTCGTCGCATTCCCAATCCTTGTGCTTCGCGTTGTTGGCGAGGCATTCCTTCTCCAGTTGCTTGAGCCCTTCCTTGTCGCCTTTGTGCAGCAGGGGCGTTCGCCGCTGCATCACGTGGTAGGGGGCCCACGACTTTGGATAGACGACATCCGCGCCCTTGAAGGCCTCTTCCATGCTGGACACCACCTCGAAGCTGCCGCCGCTCTTGCGGCTGTTCTGCTTGGCCAGTTCGACCACTTCGGGGATCAGGCCGTAGCCCTCCGGGTAAGCCAGCGATACGCGCATGCCGAAGCGGGTCATGAGGCCGATGATCCCCTGCGGGACCGACAGCGGCTTGCCGTAGCTGGGCGAGTAGGCCCAGGTCATGGCGATCTTCTTGCCCCGCAGCTTTTCCAGCGAGCCGAAGTGGCGTCTTTATCTGCATCAGGTCGGCCAGGGCCTGGGTGGGGTGGTCCACGTCGCACTGAAGGTTGATGACGCTGGGCCGCTGGTGCAGCACCCCCTTGTCGAAGCCTTCCTGCACGGCCTGCCCGACCTCGCGCATGTAGGTGTTCCCCTCCCCCAGGTACATGTCGTCGCGGATGCCGATGGCCTCGGTCATGAACGAGATCATGTTCGCCGTCTCGCGCACGGTTTCGCCGTGGGCGATCTGCGACTTCTCCTCGTCCAGTTCGGAAAGGCCCAGGCCCGAGGGCGTTGACGGCGGAGGCGAAGCTGAAGCGCGTGCGGGTGGACTTGTCCCGAAAGATGGAGACCGCGAGCCCGGTATCGAACACGCGGAACGGCCTGCGCGCCTTGTGCATTTCGTAAAAGCACTCCGTGATGAGCGTCAGGGCGCGGATCTCGTCGTCAGTCTTCTCCCAGGTCAGCAGGAAATCTTTGCCGTAGGTGGCGATCTTCAGGTCTTGGAGTTCAGCGAGCAGCGGCTTCAGAGCATTGAGCGTCATTTATAGAAGTACTTCCAGGCGGTGAGTTCGCCGTTGGGGGCGAAGGTGAGCCGGAGGAATCTGCTGGGTGTGGTGTAGGTGTTGAGGTATCCGGCAAACCCAGGTCCGTAGAAGGGGGCGCCGTAGGCATAGGTCGTGCCGCGGTACATGAGCCACTCGGCGACAATCGTGCCGTCCGCGAGCTTGGCGTATTTGTCTGCCGGCCCCAGGTCCAGCACGGCCTGGTCATAAGTGTAGTGCCCGACGCGTGCTTTCCAATCCACGCGGGTCGTGGCGCAACCGGTCAGCAAGAGGACCAGGCCGAGGCAGGCCAGGCTCAGCCACCCTGACCGGAAGAACCTAGGTGAGTCCGCCGATCCAGCCTCACCCGCCCTAAAGGCGCGGTTCACGGAGAGCCTCCACGGCCCGCTTGCCGCGCATCGGGACTATGAACCGAAGGAAAACATTCAACATCCAACATCCAACATCCAACATCCAATGAACTCCAGTCGGGCTGCTCAGATTGGATGTTGGCTGTTGGATGTTGGATGTTGGATGTTCCCCGATTCATCGAAGGACCTACACCTTGCCGTAGAACTGCTCGACCACCCTGCGGAAGTTGTTCTCGCCGACGTTCACGATGCCCATTTCGCGGCGCGAGTTGTCGGTCGAGTCGCTGGCGTGGGCGGCGTTGACCATAATCGTCTGGCCGAATTCGCGGCGAATCGAGCCCGGAGGGGCCTTGGAGGGGTCCGTCGGACCGAGCACATCCCGGATTTTGCCCACGGCGCTAACGCCCTCATAGACCAGCGCAATGCACTTCTCGGAGCCGGGTTTATCCTGCTCGCCCGGGGGGCATTCGGACGGGGCGCGGCCCGACATGAACCGGACGATGTTCTCGAATTGGTTGTCGCCGAAGGTGGGGCCGAGAATATTGCCAAGCTGCTGCTCCTGGTCGCGGTCGAGCGCGAACCCAAGCTCTTTCTCAATCGCCGCCTTGGCCTTGGAGGCGACCACGTCCTTGAGCTTGGTGCGCAAGGTCTCGCGGACGGGCCCGTAGAACTCGACCGCCTGAGCCACACTCATGCGGTGGATCTTGACGCCGACGATATACAGGCCGGTGCGGGAGAAGAAATCAATCATGTTGCCCGGCCGCCCGGTCGGGAAGCGGAAGTTCTCGGGCTTGATCAAGACCAGCGTCCGCTCGGGCTTCTCACCGGGCTGATAAGCGATGACGTCCTGCAGCACGCCCCCGTCGCTGTCCGAATAACGCGCCCAAAGCTTGAGCTTGGACTCCGCTTCGTCCGGGGTCGGAGCGGCCAGCACCGCCGGCTCGAAATAGCGCAACTGATCATCGTCGTCCATGATCAGGTCGCCGTAGGTATCCCGGATGGTCTCGCCCACCCGGCGATCCGGGCTGATATTGCCCACTACCGAGCGCGTCTTGCGCACGGCGTCTTCGCCCTGGAACAGGAGCATCATGACGCGCCGTCGCCGCCCTGATTTCGGGTCCGGGGACAAATTGCGCACGATGTATTGGTGAATCATCTCCTGGATGCGCCGGTCCTGGGGGTCATTGGCGGAAATGATTTGGTCGGCGTACTCCTTTACCAGTTCCGGGCTGGGGGCGAACATCCGCGCGGCGACCAACTCGCATCCTGTCCGCGTGATTAAGCGGCTCAAGATACCTCCCGTACGCGATTTGTGCAGCGAATACGGGGTGATGATTACGTAAGCAAGTTGTTGGGGCATAGGTTACTTGGCCGCCGCGGGTGGGGGTGGCGTTGGCATGGCAGGAGCAGGCGCCGCCGCTGGCGGCGTAGCCTTCCCACCCAAAATCTTAAACATTACGGTACCGCAGGTCGGGCACTTGCCTTTGATGGCCTTGCGCCCGTTCTTCATGGTTTCCTCGACCGCACCCATAATTTCCTTCTTCGCCTTGCACTTGACGCAGTATCCTTCGGGCATAGTGATTTGCTGCCGCAGTGCTTCATGCCCCGCGCCAGCTATTGGCCATAAGGTAGGGTGTTGCTGTCACCAGCGTCAACGGCAAAGAATGCTTCTTTCCCGCGCCGGGCGCAGCCCATTTCCTCAGGAGGTGGTGGTTGCCGTCGAAGGTTTGCGCTTGCGGGTAGCGGGTTAAGCGCTCGCTGATGGTAGGCGCCATTCCCCCTCACCCCTGCCCTCTCCCCAGGGAGAGGGAGAGCCATCGGTCGCGCGGCGAAGACACCGGGCGCGCCAGTATTTCCAGCGACGGCCGAAGTGGCTCCCTCTCCCCGGGGGAGAGGGCAGGGGTGAGGGGGAATGTGATGCATGGCTGGCAGGCTCCAATGGACGCCGCCGATCTCGCCTCGAATGATGGAATCTTGGCCACAGCACATACATTAACGTTACCGAACACCAAAATGGCCTCAGCAATGGCTCATTCTGGCTCTATTTTCTTCGCTTCTTCGCGTTCATGTGTTGTCCACCTGTTCCCAGAACGCCAAACTAATACAGTTTCTTCAACCCGGAGCCGCGGAAATAGTGCTTCACGATGGTCTCCGCCTGGAATCCCTTGGCGGCCATGACGGCGGCGCCAATCTGACAGAAGCCGACGCCGTGGCCCCAGCCGGCGCCACGCAGCGTGAACTTCGCGGGCACATCTTGCACGGTTCCTTCGGTACGGACGACGAAGGCACTGCTGTAGAGGTGGGAGTTGCTGAGCCAGCGCCGGATTTCGAGCTCTTTGCCGACCATGATGGTCCGGCGCGAGCCAACGATGCGTAACCGCACGAGGCGGCCCGAGGGACCTCGCTGGAGGGGTTCGAGGCTGTGTATCCGGCCGAAATCAATGCCCGACCGCTTATGCAGCAGCGCGGCCAGCTCTTCCTGGGTATAGCTCACCGTCCAGCGATAGAAGTCCGTCGTCTCCTGATCGAACGAGGGGAGCACCTGGCGGAGGATATTCCCATCCGTGGTGTTGCAGTAGGCCTCCGGCGAGGAGCACACCCACTGTTCGGCGGCCTCCTCTGTGTTGATCAGCGGATGCTCCACGGCGGCGTCTGAAACCGTCGGGAGATAGGGCACGGCAACATCCTCCCAGGCGGTAGCGAACAGCTCACTGCGGCCGCCGCAGGATTTGGAATAGCGGGCGTCGCAAATCTCGCCGTCGTGCACGAGGAAAACGCCGCGAGTGTCCCGTACCGCCTGCTCCGCCGCCGGCGAAATGATCTTGGTGATGCCCTGGTACCGCTGGCAATGGTCGTCCGCGCAAACGTCATACAGCTTGTGATCCTCCCGATCGTACCACCGCACGATCTCCTCCTCGCTCTCCCGCCCGCGCCGGGCGGGGCCGCCGACGTTCTTGAACCGCTTCTGCCGTTCAAGCATGGCTACCAGCCAACTGCGGGAGGTGATGGCGTGGGCGCGCAAGAGCTCCAGCGGGGCCTGG
Source organism: uncultured Verrucomicrobiae bacterium (assembly GCA_963762555.1). Lineage (GTDB taxonomy): Bacteria > Verrucomicrobiota > Verrucomicrobiia > Limisphaerales > UBA8199 > PALSA-1440. The sequence continues at coordinate 71,392 of CAVXLO010000031.1, read as the reverse complement.
GCGCTCATCTCGGACGAGATAACGCTTTTGAGATACTGTTCTACACCGGCGTCGTTGATAGCGGTGATTGTGCCGTCGGCATTGGGCAACAGCCGCAGTCCGCCCTCGAACGTCTGGTCCTCCTTGCGTTCCCAGTGGAAGTTGATGCCGATGGTCACGTCGCGCAGGGTGAAAGTGGCGTTGCCTTCCGGCAGCAACCGGATTTCAGGCGCGCGCGCGACTTTGCGCCCGTCTTTGCCGGCCAATACCAGGTTGCCGTCCTCCCGGCGGGCTGAGAACTCGCCGCTCAATGGGGTCTTGTCCGGCAAGGTGAACCGGCCGTTGAGGACGCCGCGGGTCTCGGCCTCGCGTTCATAGATGCCGACAGAAAGGAGGGGTTCTTGCCTGATCATAAGTTTTAGCGGCCAGCACTTTGCGCTTTTGACGCAGATGCGCAAGGGTGAATTGGCTGCCACGCCATAGGAGCGCAGCCTTCAGGCTGCAGAAGCGTCGGAGTTCTGAGGCAGCGTTGGAATCTTCCGGCGCCGCAACGTATTCCGAGCTTCTGCAGCCTGAAGGCTGCGCTCCTATGGCGTGGCGATGCTCCCGCGTCATGAGATGGCAAGCACAAGATCCAACCCTAGCACGGGGTTGGGAAAGACTTTGCTTGGCACTGGGCGGCTTGGCCGCTACTCTCGGCTGCTGTTAGCCCAGATTTGAAGTGCCCATGAGAAGAACGTTGACCGCGATGGTGGCTTCTTTGGCGGTGATAGCGGGCGCCGCAGCCACGGAAACGCCTCCGAGCGTGTTCGAAAGCCCGGTCCCTCCGGCGCCCGCAGGCAAGATTGACAGGCTCGTCATGGCGCGCTTGCCCAAGCTGGGCATCCAGCCCGCGCTCTGCTCCGATGCGGTGTTTGTGCGGCGGGTTTATCTCGACGTCATCGGCACCTTGCCAACCGCGAAGGAGGTCCGCGACTTCCTCCAGGACTCGGATGCGAAGGACAAACGCAGCCGCCTGATTGACCAGTTGCTGGAGCGGGATGAATTCGCCGAATACTGGGCGATGAAATGGGGCGACCTGCTGCGCATCAAGGCGGAGTTCCCGGTTAATCTCTGGCCCAACGCGGCCCAGGCCTATAGCCGCTGGGTCGAGGCCTCCATCGCGGAGGACAAGCCTTATGACCAATTCGTGCGGGAACTGCTCACCTCCAGCGGCAGCAACTTCCGCGTCGGGCCGGTCAACTTCTACCGCGCCATCCAGGACCGCACCCCCGAGGGCATCGCCACCGCCGTCGCGCTGACCTTCATGGGGACGCGGGCCGAGAAGTGGCCCGCCAACAAGCTGGCCGGAATGGCGGCGTGCTTCTCGCAAGTCGGCTACAAGCCCACGCGCGAGTGGAAGGAGGAAATCGTGTATTGGAACCCGCTGGCCGCCTGCGCCCAAGCGACCAACAGCGCCCCCGACACCCTGGCCTGCCCGCCGACCAACTCCGCGCCCCGGGTCGCCGTCTTTCCCGATGGGAAGCGCGTCAAGCTCTCGCCGGACCGTGACCCGCGGGCGGTCTTTGCCGATTGGCTGATCCGGCCGGAGAATCCCTGGTTTACCCGCAACATCGCCAACCGCGTTTGGTGCTGGCTGCTGGGGCGCGGGATCATCCAGGAGGCGGACGACATCCGCCCGGACAATCCGCCGAGCAACCCGGCCCTGCTGAAATACCTGGAGAAGGAACTGATCGCGAGCCACTACGATTTGAAGCACCTCTACCGGCTGATCCTGAACTCGCAGACCTACCAGTTTTCCTCTGTGCCGCGGGGTGAGGTCGCCAAGGCCGAGGCCAATTTCGGCATCTACACCGTGCGCCGGCTGGAGGCCGAGGTGCTGATTGACGCGATCAACCAGATCACCGGCACATCAGACCTTTACACCAGCGCGATTCCCGAGCCGTTCACTTATATCCCGGAAGATCAGACGGCGATCGAGTTGGCCGATGGCAGCATTACCAGTCCGTTCCTGGCGTTGTTTGGCCGCTCGGCGCGCGCGACCGGCATGGAGAACGAGCGGTCCAACAAGATGCTCTCGGCCCAGTGGCTGCACCTGCTCAACTCCAGCCACATCCAACGCAAGATCGAGCAGGGGGCCAAGTTGAGGGCGATCTTCGATGCGCGCCGCAAACCGGCGGACACGATCGAGGAACTCTACCTGACGATCCTGTCGCGTCTCCCGACGCCGGAGGAGGTGAAGGTCGCGGAGGCTTACGGCAGCTCCAACCGCCGCAAGACGGCGAAGCGGCGCGAGGACTGGGTAGATATTTCGTGGGCGTTGATCAACAGCACGGAGTTTCTGTACCGGCATTAGTATGTTGGCCACGGCCTTTCCAAATACGGGCAGCGGTAAAAGGTCGGGAGTCCTGTTCCCCCTCACCCCGGCCCTCTCCCTTAGGGAGAGGGGGCACCCACGCCAGTCTGTGGGGAATTCCTGGCGCGCCAGTCTCGCAAACCCACTGGCGATGATTCTCCCTCTCCCTGAGGGAGAGGGCTGGGGTGAGGGGGAACGGGCCATCTGTCCTTCAAGACCGCTGGGCCTTACGGATTCTCTGCCTCGCGCCGCCCGCGGCGGCGAGCAGAAGCAAGGAAAATGAAGCAACATTATGAGCCAGATCCCGTCTGAGAAGTGGAAGTCCCTTGGAGCCGATGTTCCTGGGCATGAACCTGAGTCTGCCGCTGTCGCGGCGGGAGGCTATGCGCGTCGGGTTATTCAGCCTGACCGGGCTGTTGATGCAGCAGAGCCGGGTGTTCGGCGCCGCGGCCGCAGCGCCGGCCGAGGGCGCTAAGCCGGCCCCGGCAACGTCAGGCGCCATCAAGGCCAAGTCCGTCATCCAAATCTTCCTCTGGGGCGGCATGTCGCACAATGACACCTGGGATCCCAAACCGGATGCCGGCTACGACTACAACGGCCCGATGACCACCTTCCTGCCCTGCAACGTGGAGGGCATGATGGTTACCGGCTGGTTCCCCAAGCTGTCGAAGCAGGCCGACAAGTATTCGTTCATCCACAGCATGACGCACCGCAACAACGGGCACGAGACGGCCGCCTACCTGATGCAGACGTCGCACCTGCCCGGGGAACGGCTGGCGTATCCGAGCATTGGCGCGGTGTTCGTGTATTTCAAGAGCAAGGCTTACAAGGGCCTGATTCCGCCGTATGTGGTGCTGACCCAGCCGCAAGGCCGGTTTTCCGAGGAAGGCTTTCTCGGGCCGCGGTTTAAACCGTTTGCGACGGGCGGCGATCCCAATGGCAGCCGATTCGAGGTGGAAGGCGTAGTGGCTCGCGGCATCACCGACGCCCGGCAAAAGGAGCGGCGCGACCTGCTGGTGAAGCTGGACACGATGGACACCGCGATGGCGGCCAGCCCGCAATTGAAGGCTTCCGACGAAGCCCGGGACCAGGCGTATGAATTGATCCTCGGCCAGGGCCGGGCGGTGTTCGACTTGTCGCGCGAGAAAACCGAACTGCGGGACAGCTATGGCCGGCACACCTTCGGGCAGGATTGCCTGGCCGCGCGGCGGATGGTTGAGGCCGGGGTCCCTTATATCGTTATCAATTACCCGGGCGGCTGGGACACCCACAAGGATCACTTCTCAACCATGAACCGCCAGTGCCCGCAACTGGACCAGGGCCTGGCGATGCTGTTGCAGGACCTCAAGGACAGGGGTTTGTTGGAGAGCACACTGGTCTGGTGCTGCGGCGAGTTTGGGCGGACGCCCAAGATTGATTGGCAGCCGCCGTGGAACGGCGGGCGCAACCATTACGGGAATGTCTTCAGCGTGCTGGTGGCGGGTGGCGGATTCCGGGGCGGCCACCTGGTCGGCTCCTCGACTGCGAAAGCGGAGGAGGTCAAGGAGCGTCCGGTGTATCCGGTGGACCTGCTGGGGAGCATTTACCAGTTGGGCGGCATTGACGGGCAGGCCAAACTGCCCCATCCGATGGGCGAGGATGCGCATGTATTGCCCCCCATCGCGGAAAAGGTGAAGTCCGGCGGGTTGCTAACCGAGATCATGTAGGAAAGGGAGTTTGGAGAACATGATCATGATTGACCGCAGAGACGCGATGAACACCGGGGAGCAGAGTGGAGACTTCACTCGGCAAGACGTTTGGGGTGGGCGGAGGTTGTTCTACAGCTTGCAGGTATCTCGCGAGAAGGGTGGTTCAGGTGGCAGGGAAATCCCGTTCCCCCTCATCCCTGCCCTCTCCCTTAGGGAGAGGGAGAACCGCCGTCTGTCTGTCGGGGAAGGTGACGCGCAAGCTATGTTCGGAAGACGGGCTAAGTGGCTCCCGCTCCCTAAGGGAAAGGGCAGGGGTGAGGGGGAACGGGCCTCCCAAACAGGAACAGCAGAGCCTCCCTGCGCCGGGGCCTTTGCAGGGTGCAGGAGCTTGCCGCCTCCTTCGGGCGAGCCGCACCGTTTGAAAGTGCCAGCAAACTGGGCGCGCTCTAAACGCTTCGCGTGGATGGCCACCAAAGCAGAGAGGCCGCTTGGTTTGCCTTCTGGGCGCAGACCGCATCTGCGCGGGTTATTGGCGCTTCTATTCCTGCTGGCCATCACGTGGCCCGCCTCTGCCCAGCCGCGGCCATATATTGGCTTCGTTTATCCGGCGGGGGGCCAGCAGGGGACGACCTTCGCGGTGAAGGTGGGCGGGCAGGGGCTGGAGGAGGCGAGTGAGGTGCTGGTCACCGGCACGGGAGTTTCCGCGCGGGTGGTCGAATGCTTCCGGCGATTGAACCCCCAGGACATGACCCTGTTGAACGAGCAAATCAAGGAACTCAAGCGGGCAAAACCAGCAGAAGGAACCGCGATGATGATGGGCTCGGAAACCGCCATGATGTCCTCCGAGAACTCGATGATGTCGTCGGAGGCAACCCCGGCAAAGGCAGCAGCCGCCGCGAGCAAGGGCGAGGGCACAAGCAATCTCGTTGCGCGGATTCAGAGGCGGATAGCCGAATACTGCAATCGGCCCGCGAGCGCCGCCTTGGCGGGGTCTGGTCTTTATCGAGGTCACCGTCGCCCCGGACGCCGAGCCGGGCCAGCGCGAGCTACGGCTCCGGACGCCGACCGGGGTCTCGAATCCGATGGTCTTCCACATCGGCCAATTGCCCGAATACAGCCGGAAACCGATGGCGACCAGCCCCTACGAGGTGTTGGGCAAGGAAGCGCTGGCCTTGCGCAAGCGCCCGGCGGACGAGGTCGAGGACCGGGTGACGTTGCCATGCGTGCTCAATGGCCAGGTCGCCCCCGGTGAGGTCAACCGCTACCGCTTCATCGCGCGCAAGGGCCAACATCTCGTCATCACCACCCAGGCGCGGCAGTTGATCCCCTACATCGCCGACGCCGTGCCCGGTTGGTTCCAGCCGGTGCTGGTGCTGCACGATGCGGCGGGCAAGGAAGTCGCATACGATGATGACTACCGGTTCAAGCCCGATCCCACGATCCTTTGCGAGATTCCCGGGGACGGCGAGTACGTGCTGAGCATCTACGATAGCATCTACCGGGGGCGCGAGGACTTTGTCTATCGGATTACCATGGGCGAGGCGCCCTTCGTGACCAGCATCTTTCCTCTCGGTGCGCGCGCGGGCGCGCCGGTGACGATCAAGGCGAAAGGCTGGAACCTCGAATCGGACGAGATGACACCGCCCGCTTCGGACGCCGAGCCGGGCATCTATCGGCTGGCCGCGCGCAGCAAGGGGCTGGTGTCCAACCGGGTACCCTTCGCGCTGGACGCGCTGCCTGAATGCCAGGAAGACGAGCCGAATGACACCCTCAAACGCGCACAACAGGTGAGCCTGCCCATCATCATCAACGGTCGCATGGATCATCCGGATGACTGGGACGTGTTCAAGTTCGAGGGCCGGGCCGGCGAGACGATTGCGGCCGAAGTCTATGCGCGGCGGCTGGATTCACCGCTCGATTCAGTGGTCAAGCTGACGGATGCAACCGGCAAGTTGCTGGCGTGGAACGACGATCACGAGGACCCCGGTTCCGGGCTGGTCACCGACCACGCGGATTCGTATCTGACGTTCAAGCTGCCTGCGAACGAGGCCTACTATATCCATCTGGGCGACACCGCGTGCAATGCCGGCCCGGATTACTCCTACCGCCTGCGCATCAGCAAGGCGCAACCGGACTTCGCGTTGCGAGCCGTGCCCTCCAGCATCAGCCTGCGCCGCAAGTCTTCCGCCCCGCTTAGCGTTTATGTCATTCGGAAGGACGGTTTCACCGGCCCGATCAAGCTGAGCTTGAAGCATGCGCCAGCGGGCTTCTCGGCCAACACAGTTTCGCTTATTGGCACACAGGCCGTGGCGAGGTTGACAGTGAAAACGACCCTGACCGAGACCCCGGAACCGGTGAATCTGACCATCGCCGGCACCGCGAAGATTGACGGGCAGGAAGTGTCCCATGACGCGGTTCCGGCCGAGGACCGCATGCAGGCGTTCTTGTGGCGGCACTTGGTTCCCGCAACCGAGTTGAAGGCATTGGTCTATAACCCGGCCGCCAAGCCCGAACCCAAACGTGTCCCGCCGGCTCGCCCGCCCGCTGCCGCCAAGACGAACGCCACAGTGGCGGCGACCGGTTCCACCGCCCAGAAGCCCAAGTTCAGCAAGAAGCAGGTGGCCTATCGCTTGCGCCAACTCAAACTGCTTTATGAAGAAGGGCTGCTCACCGACGGTTTCTATGACAAGAAGGTCGAGGAGTGCGAGAATGGGCTGTGAGCTCTATAAAAGCATGTCTATTCCAAACCAACCAGTCCTTCGCGCCACTGATTGCGCGCGTGGCGCTGGGGGTCGTCATGTTCCCGCATGGCGCGCAGAAGATGCTCGGCTGGTTCGGCGGCCACGGGTTCAGCGCGACGATGCATGTCTTCACGACGATGATGCACATTCCCGTCGTGTTCGCCTTCCTGGCGATCCTGGCTGAGTTTGCCGGCTCGCTGGGGCTCATCACCGGGCTGCTCAGCCGCATCTCCGCGCTCGGCATCGGCGTGAACATGGTTGTGGCCATCGTCAAGGTCCACGCCGCCAACGGTTTCTTCATGAACTGGACGGGGCACCAAAAGGGGGAGGGAATCGAATACCACCTGCTGGCCATTGGCCTGGCGCTCATTGTCCTGTTCTGCGGCGGCGGCAGGTGGTCGCTGGATGGCTTGATCGCCGGGAGGCTGGGCGGTAAACGGAGAGCTTGAGTTCGTCAGTTGGAGGCGGGCGATTCAATGCGGTAGAGGTGGGTCTTGGTCCGCAGGTAGAACGCTTTGCCGGAGACCGCTGGCGAAGCCATGAAGCCGTCGTCGAGGGTGTTGGTGGCCAGGACCTCGAAGGTGCGGCCGGGCTTGACGACGGTGGTCTTGCCCTCCTGGTTGAAGAAGTAGAGCCGCCCATCGGCATAGACCGGTGAGGCGCAGTATTTGCCGCCGATCCGCTCGGAATAGACGAGCTTGCCGGTGGCCGCTTCGAGGCAGGTGACGTAGTTCTCCTCGGCCGCGTCGTAGATGAGGCCATCCACCAGCAGCGGCGAGGAGTATTTGCCGACGTGGGTCTTGAACTTCCACACGATGCCGGTGTCGGTGATGTCGCCCTGGCCGTCGGTCTTCACCGCCCAGAGTTCGCGCATGGAGAGGCCGGTGACGAAGAAGGCCAGGCCGTTTTCGAAGAGGGGCCGGGGAGCGGTGGAGTAATCGTCGTATTGGACCCGCCAGAGCTCTTTCCCGGTGCGGGGATCGTAGCCGTAGGCCGCCTTGGCGCCGGCGCTGAGCATCAGGGGCTTCCCGTTCACGGTCACGATCAACGGCGTGTTGTGAGCTTTGCGCCGGTCCCCGTCGCGGGCCATCTGGCCGGGGATATTCTCGTCGTTCCAGGCGACGGAGCGGTTGGTCTTCCAGACGGTCTTGCCGGTCTTCTTGTCGAGGGCAACGTGGTATTGCAGGTCGGCGCCGTCCATGGTGAGGATGATGCAGGTTCTCGAAGGAGATCGAGCGAGGAAGACGGGCCGCGGTAACTGCGGCACGGCAGGTCGTCCCGTTTCCAGAGCACCTTGCCCGTGCTCGTGTCGAGGCAGGCCGTGCCGAAACAGCCGAAGTGGACATAGACGCGCCCGGGTTCGATCACCGGCGAAGGCGTGGCGTAGCAGTTCATCGAGGCGCCGTTGCCGAGGGGCTCGGGGTTGTCGCTGTGGAAGAGCTTCTCGTCGAAGCGAATGGCGCCGGTCTCGGCGTCCACGCAGACGGCGTAGAAGTCGTGGCCGTCAACCTTGGCGGTGGTCAACCACACCTGGCCGCCCATCACCACCGGCGTGGACCAGCCGCGATAGGGAATCTCGGTTTTCCAGTGGACGTTGTTGGTCTCGCTCCAGTGCAGCGGGAGACCGACCGAGTTGCGGTGTCGCCCGGCGCCGAGGCATGGCCGTCACCCCACGGCCCGCGGAACTCCGGCCAATCCGCCCGGGCCATCAGCGCGCTCAAGGACAACAGCGTCGCCGTGAGGAAGGCAAGCCCCCGGCTCTGGTGATTGCGGAACCACGCTTTGGTGGAAATGGAGCACGGTCTCTGATCGTAGCACATGCACAGAGGGTGATGAGATCAGCGAGGCGTGTCAATAATGTCCGGGTGACAGACGCCAAGGAGGTGGGGGTGGGGAACCCCGCTGAAGAAACGTTCTATCACCCGAACACGCGGATACTTACAAAAAGCGGCTAACCCGTCAAGGGTTTCCTTAAAGAAAAAAGAGGGGGGTGCCAACGCCATTGACGGGCCTGATTCGGCCTGAGAAAGTGCGGCCCATGCCAGTTGCCGCTGCGCCCGCCGACCGCTCGTCCGCGACAGTTCGCACGAATCTCTCCTACCTCGTCCCGATCTGCCTCGTGGCCACGCTGGGCGGGTTGCTCTTCGGCTACGACACGGGGGTGATCTCCGGGGCCATTGAGTTCCTGACGGCGCGGTTCGGCCTGGACGTCGTGATGAAAGGCTGGGCCTCGGGCTGCGTGCTGATTGGCTGCGCGACGGGCGTGCTGATGGTTGGTCCGATCTCAGACCGGTTTGGGCGCAAGAAGGCGTTGCTCCTGGCAGCGGTGCTCTTCCTCGCCTCTGCCATCGGCACGGCTCTGCCGCGGGACATCTGGACCTTCATCCTGTTCCGCTGGCTGGGCGGCATCGGCATCGGCATCGCCTCCATGTCCACGCCGATGTATATCGCCGAGATCGCCCCGGCGCACCTGCGCGGGCGGCTGGTGTCCGTGAACCAGATCGCCATCGTGGGCGGCATCGTGGTCGTCTATTTCGTCAACTACTTCATCGCGCGCTATGGGGACCAGGCGTGGAACGAGACCGTTGGCTGGCGCTGGATGTTTGCCAGCGGCGTCCTGCCCTCGGTGGCGTTTGCTGCTGCTGCTCTTCGCCATTCCGGAAAGCCCGCGCTGGCTGGTCGAGATGGGCCGCGGCGAGGAGGCCAAGACCATCCTGACCAAAGTGGCGGGCGAGGATTTCGCCCGGACCGAACTGGCCAGTATCCATGCAGGCGCTGTCGGCGGAACGGGGCAATTGGGCCGAGCTGTTTTCCGCGCGCTCTGCGGCTGCCGCTGATCGTGGGAATTCTGCTGGCGGTGCTGCAGCAGGTCACCGGCATCAACGTCTTCCTCTATTTCGGCACGACCATCTTCAAGAACATGAGCGCCTCGACCGGCGTGGATGCGGGCATGCTGCAACAGATCGTCATCGGCGGAGCCAGCGCCCTGTCCACGGTCGTGGCCATCGCCAGCGTGGATAAATGGGGGCGCAAGCCGCTGATGTTCCTCGGGGCCGGCGGCATGGGCATCAGCCTGTTGGCTATGGGCATCATGGCTCAGAGCATCGCCGACCCGAGCACCGTCAGCGGCTGGATGCTGCTGTTCATCATCGTCTATGTGGTCTGCTTCGGCCTGTCCGTCGGCCCGGTGACCTGGGTGATCCTGTCCGAGATCTATCCCACCGCCGTTCGCGGACGCGCGCTGGGGCTGGCCACCTTCTTCCTGTGGATGGCCGACTATGGGGTCACGCAGACATTCCCGATCATGGACGCAAGGGCTCGTGGTTCGTGAAGCACTTCAACCACGCCTTCCCGTTTTACATCTACGCGGCGTTCTGCCTGGTGCTGATTCTGGTGCTCTGGCGGCTGGTCCCGGAGACCAAGGGCCGGTCCCTCGAGGAAATTGAGCGAAGCTGGGGCTCGCGGTCGAGCCAAAGCAACGAAACGTAACCTGGCGTAACGGGCAGCAGAGGATTGACCCTCTCGGCGGTGTAAGATAAGCTTACGGTATGACTACGACCATTAGTGTCAGCACAAAGCGCCAGGTTGTTCTGCCGAAGCGGTTCTGCGAACGGAAGAAGATCAGCGCGGGCACGACCTTACGAGTGACCGAAGTCGGCGACGGCCTTTACGTCACCCCGATTCCTGAACCTACCGAACAGGAGTTGAAGGCAGTCATAACGCGCGCCGGCTCACTCCGGCGGCGGCAGAGCCGGGCGGAGGAAGAGCTGGTGGGACAGGTTATTGCGGAGTATCGAAAGGATTGGCGGCTCCGCAAAGGATGAACATCGTTCTTGATACGAACGTTATTGTTTCCGCGATCTTCTGGCCCGGCGAGTCGAGGGACTGCCTGGTGCTTTGGGCCAGGCGGAAGTTCGACCTCGCGCTCTCGACCGCCATTTTCGAGGAATACTGTGAAATCGCCCACCGTCTGGGCCACAAGGTGCCGGAAGTGAATCCCGAACCTTGGCTGGACTGGATTGAGCAGAAGGCGAAGGTTTATGAACCCGTCCCGCTCGGGAAACGAAGAGCCCGCGACCCGGACGATGACCCCTTCCAGTCCTGCGCTTTGGCCGCTGGCGCCCGAATTATTGTTTCCAAAGATAAAGACCTGTTGGTCCTGGGCAAACCCTTCGGCATTGAGATTCTTCCACCCGCCCGGTTCCTCGCCCGGTTCAGATGACGCTCTGGCTTCATCTCCAACTACTCCGCAATTCGCGGTTGACTTGGGTGCACAGCCGCTTCTAGTCTTGCCGCCAACGTTCGCAAATGTTACTGAAAGGACTCGTATGCCGGATCTGAAGAAGCTCTATGACTCGGTGGTAAGCGGCGACGCCAAGACCACTCAGGCACTCACTCAACAAGCCCTCGCCGAGGGGGTCGACCCGCTGAAGCTCGTCAACGACTACATGGTGCCCGCCATGGACGAGGTGGGGCGCCGCTTCGAGGCCAATGAGTATTTCGTGCCCGAACTGCTCATCTCCGCCCGCGCCATGAAGGCCGCGCTCGAACTCATCCGCCCGCTCCTCACCGCCCGCGGCGACAAGCCGGTGGGCCGCGTCGCCATCGGCACCGTCAAGGGCGACTTGCATGACATCGGCAAGAACCTGGTCGCCTCGCTGCTCGAAGGCGGCGGCTTCGAGGTGATTGACCTAGGTGTCAACGTGACGCCGGAGAAGTTCATCGCCACGGTCAACGAGAAGCAGGCCAATATCGTCGCCATGTCCGCCTTGCTGACGACCACCATGCCCTCGATGAAGACCACCATTGAAGCCCTCAAGCAGGCCGGCGTGCGCGACAAGGTCAAGGTCCTGATCGGCGGCGCGCCCATCACCCAGAAATACGCTGACGAGATCGGCGCGGATGGTTACAGCGAAAATGCCGTCGGCGCCGTGGCGCTGGCGAAGAAGGCCGTAGCCGGCCCGCCTAACCGGCGCGGGCCGACCGCCCCAGCGGCGATGCATCCGCTCATTCAACAACTGGTCTCCCAAGGGCCGGTGATCACGGACGGCGCCTGGGGAACGGAACTGCAGGCGCGCGGCTTGGAGCTGGGCGAGTTCCCGGATCTCTGGAACCTGACCCACCCCGAGCGGGTGGGAGAGGTTGCGCAGGCGTACGTGGAGGCCGGCAGCCAGGTCATCCTGACCAATACCTTCGGCGCAACCCGTATCCGCCTGGCCGAGCACGCCGCCGCGGACCGTGTTGCCGAAGTCAACGCACGGGGCGTCGAGATTTCCCGCAAGGCCGCCGGCAGCCGCGCGCGCGTCTTCGCTTCCATCGGGCCGACCGGCAAGCTGCTGATGAGCGGGGAGGTGACCGCAGACGAACTCCGCGCCGCCTTTACCGAACAGGCGCGCGCCCTCGCCCAGGCGCATCCCGACGCCCTCGTCATCGAAACCATGTCCGACCTCGAAGAGGCGAGCCTGGCCGTGAGCGCCGCCCGTGAAACCGGCCTGCCCGTGGTCGCGTGCATGGTCTTTGACAGCGGGAAAGACAAGGACCGGACGATGATGGGCACCACTCCCGAGCAAGCGGCACGGGCGCTGACCGAGGCCGGGGCCGACGTTATCGGCGCCAACTGCGGTCAGGGCATCGCCGGCTTTCTCGCGATCTGTCGGCGGCTCCACGGGGCGACCGACCGGCCGGTCTGGATCAAGGCCAATGCCGGCTTGCCAACCATGGTAGATGGCCGCGCCGAAATACACCACGACACCCGAGGAGTTCAGCGGTTACATTCCCGGCCTGATCCAAGCCGGCGCGAGCTTTATCGGCGGCTGCTGCGGCACTGCGACCCGATTTCATCGCCGCCATCAGCCGTGTTCTACACGACGGCAAAACGCGGTGATGGAGCGATGAGTAATGAAATGGGGAATGATGGAATGAGTGGATTGCTGGATTGTTGCCGAACGGGGTAGTGGACTGACCAGCTCCGAGCAGCGCCCACGCGACCTGTTACTCCGCTATCTCCATCGTTCCGTTTCCCCATCATTCCATTGTTCCATCATTCCATTTCCCCCTCTCCCCATGACCAGTCGCGAGCGAGTCCTGGCTCATTTGGCGGGCCGCCCGGTGGATCGGCTGCCGCTGATGCCGATCACCATGATGTTCGCCTGCCGCGCAAATCGGCGCGCGCTACCGCGATTACTGCACCGATTACCGCGTGCTGGTCGAGGGCCAGATTCGCACGGCGGAAACCTTCGGCTTCGATTACGTCAACACCATGTCCGACCCCGCCCGGGAGGCGGCGGATTGCGGCGCGGTGGTTGAGTATTTCGATCAGCAGCCCGTTGCGCTTGTCGAGGACCAGGCGTTGCTGGCGCGACAAGACGAAGCTGGCTTCGCTCAAGATCCCCGACCCGCTTGGCGGCGGCCGCATGCACAACGGCATCAAGGCGCTGGGGCTTTACAAGGAGCGCGTCGGCAAGGACAAGATCGTCGAAGGCTGGATCGAAGGCCCCATCGCCGAAGCCGCCGACCTGCGGGGCATCAACACCCTGATGATGGATTTCTTCGACGACCCGGCCTTCGTGCGCGACCTCTTTGCCTTCGTGATCGAGCTGGAACTGCGGTTCGCCCGCGAGCAGCTCAAGGCGGGCGCGGACATCATCGGCGTCGGCGATGCCGCCGCCTCGCTCGTGGGGCCGCAGATCTACGACGAGTTCGTCTGGCCCTACGAGAAGAAGCTGGTGGACGGCATCCACGCCCTCGGCGGCAAAGTCCGCCTGCACATCTGCGGCAACACCCGCCGCATCCTCGGAGGCATGGGCAAGCTCGGCTGCGAGATTGTGGACCTGGACTCGCTGGCACCCATCTCCGAAGCCCGGCAGAAGATGGGCCCCAACGCGGTCCTGCTCGGGCAACCTCAACCCCGTAACGGTGCTGCGCGACGGCAATCCCGCAGGCGTGACCGCGGCCATTGCGGAATGCCACCGCCAGGCTGGCCCGCGCTTCATCGTCGGCGCCGGCTGCGAAGTCCCCCGCGACACGCCTCCCGAGAACCTGCGCGCCCTCTGCGCCTACGCCCACTCCAATCTGCCGTAAGCGTGTTGGCTGTATCGGCGGGAGGTTTCATCCTGGATGCATGTAAGCCCGGCCTGTGGCCAAGGTAAGCGCAAGCCAAGCCGCGGTCGGATACCGGGCGCATCTCAATTTCTGGACACACCAGGCTGGTTCTCCATTCGTGCACCCCGTTCCCCCTCACCCTACCCTCTCCCCAAGGAGAGGGAGAAACCTCGGCCCCGCTTGGCCAAGGCGAAGGATTCGAGCCTTTTTCAGCGATGGGCGGCGGGGCACCCTCTCCTTGGGGAGAGGGTAGGGTGAGGGGGAACGGGCTCTCCATCAGCCTGAATTCAATCGGAGGCGTGCTACGGCAAAAGGTTGTCCCCAGCCATCGCCCGTCCGAAACTGAGACGCGTCCTTGGATACCGACAGCAAGTAAACCGTCCAAGCCCGTAGGGGCGAGTCGGTAAGGGTGCCTGAAAGAATAGTTGGCTGATTTCCAAAGTGATGAATTGCCTAGACTTTTGCGCAATGTATTGTATAGTGCATATACAACATAACTAAACTATGCTCTCACCTTCTCTCCAACAGGAACGCGCCCACCTCCTCGAAGAAATGGCTCATATTGACCGCATGATCCGCGGCCATGTCAGTGAGCAGACCTATCGGGTCCAGCGCGGCGAGCGCACCGTGACTCAAGGCCCTTATCATCTCCTGCAGCGCCGTGAAAACGGCCGGAACAACTGTCAACGGGTGGGAACTGATGAATTGGATTTCATCGTCCAGGCCGTTGAAGGCCACGACCGCTTCCAAACGCTGGCCCAGCGCTACGCCGCCCTGACCGAACAGATGACCTGGGACCAGCAGGGGGCCGAGATTAAAAAAAAGTTCCGGCGCTTCTGGCGGCCTACTTCCCGCAAACGGCCCTCTGCCTGAATCGGCTGGAGACTCAGGGCATCGGCGACTTTGCCGCCCTGGAACGGAACCTGTTGGCGGCCCTCAAGCACGACGGGGCCCGTTGGCTGGAGCAGTTGCTCAACGACCCAACGTTACCTGGCCAGCACCAGCAATGTCTGCCCGATGAGGAGAATTACGGACCGCGCCCCAAAGCGGTGCTGCTGACCCTGGGCTGGATCACCTTGCGCCGCCCCTATCTGTATAGCGCCTCTCGCGGGGAGGGCCGCTTTCCTTTGGACAGCGCTTTGGGATTGGTGGACAGCTACTCGCCAGAGGTCCTGCGCTGGGTCTGTCGTGCTGCCGCTCTGGCGGGCAGTTACCAAGCCGCCAGCCAGGACCTGCTGACCTATGCCGGTTTAGAGATTGATGCTCGCCAAATCCAGCGCTTGGTCAGGCAAGTCGCCCCGGCCATGAATCGCTGGCGAGCGGCTCAAGCGCCGGTCTGCAACCCCATGGCTGGAGACATTATGTGTGTGGGCACCGACGGAACCGGTGCGCCCATGCGTCGGCGCGAGGTCCGGGGGCGCAAAGGCAAGAATGGCGGCCGAGCCCGCACCCGCGAGGTCAAGGTCGGTACGGTCTTCACGCACCGTAAACCGGACCAGTCTGACCAACGGCCCGAACGGGATTATGCCTCGACCACTTACCTGGCGGCCATCGTTACGGCTGATCAGTTCGGTCCCCTCTTACGCGCCGAAGCCATTCGCCGCGGTATGGCCAAGGCCAAGGTCGTGGTCTTCCTGGGGGACGGCGCTGTTTGGGTGTGGAAGTTGGCACGCCTGAATTTTCCGCAGGCCGTCTGTATCCTGGATTACTATCACGCCTGTGAGCATTTGAACCTCCTGAGCGCCACCCTTTACGGGGAGGGCTCCCCTTTGGCCAAGCGACGCTTTCGCCAGTGGCGCAAAGCGCTGCTGAAGGATAAACTCGCTCAGGTTATCGCTCAGGCTAACGCCGACCTGCCGACCAAAGCCCAAACCCGTAAATCGGCCAAAAAGCAAATCGCTTACTTTGAACGCAACCACTCCAAGATGCTCTATCAGACGTTTCGAGCCGCCGGCTATTTCATCGGCTCGGGCGTGGTGGAGGCTGGCTGCAAAACGGTGGTAGGGCAGCGCCTCAAGCAATCCGGCATGCTCTGGAGCCGTCAAGGCGCCTCTCATCTGCTGGCTGTGCGCTGCGCGCTGCTGAGCGGTTGGTTCGAGGACTTCTGGAAACACTACAACCGGGCCGCTCAAGGACTTGCCTTCGCCGCATGACCAATCCAAACCGTTTTCCCAACGGGTTTGCCCTGCACCCAGTCGGTAATGGGCCGCCACTTTGGGCTGGAAGTCTGGCAGCTTTTGCAGGAATATCCGTGGCCATGAAGCTTAACCCGCTCTTTGCTGTCGCCACCCTCGCGTTGATTGCGCTCACTAGCCCGACTCTCGCTGCCGAACCCGAGACCGTCTGGCTCTCCTCGCTGGACCTTTCCCACGTCGTGCAGGGCTGGGGCCAGCCTCAGGCCGACAAGGCCGTCACCGGCAAGCCGCTTTCCATTGGCGGCCAGAAATTCGAGCGCGGCCTGGGCACGCACGCCGACAGCCTTGTGCGGCTCCAGCTCAAGGGAGGAGCGGAGCGGTTCTCCGCACTCGTCGGCGTGGATGATGCCGCCGGCAATGACCACGCTCGCATCACGTTCACAGTAATCGGCGACGGGAAGCGGCTCTGGCGGAGCGGCCCGATGAAACTTGGCCAGGCCGCCAAGAAGGTTGATGTGAACGTCAAAGGCATCAAAATGCTGCTGCTCACCGCGGATGCGCGCGGCGACATTTCGTTTGCCCACGCCGATTGGGCGGAGGCCAAATTGCTCGTTACCGGGGCGCGACCGGTCATCGTCGGCGCACCGCACGAAGAGGCGGTCATCCTCACGCCCAAACCGCCCCACACGCCTCGCATCAATGGCGCGCGCATTTTTGGCGTGCATCCGGGGCATCCGTTCCTGTTCACCATTCCGGCGACGGGCGACCGCCCGATGACCTTCGCCGTGGACGATCTGCCGCAGGGGCTGAGCGTGGATGCGCAGACCGGCCAAATTCAGGGTCGGATTGAAAAGCCGGGCGAATACGCAGTGACCTTCCACGCTGCCAATCAACTGGGCGAGGCGAAGCGGGAGTTCAAGATCGTTTGCGGGGAGACGCTGGCGCTCACGCCGCACATGGGCTGGAACAGTTGGTATGTGTGGGAGGGTCACGTGACGGAGGCCATCATGCGCGCCGCCGCCGACGCGATGGTCAGCAGCGGCATGATCAATCACGGCTACCAATACGTGAACATTGACGATTGCTGGGCGGTGAAACCGGGCACCACGGACCCGACCCTGGGCGGGGAACCGCGCGACGCGCAGGGCATGGTCAACGCGAACCAGCGGTTCCCGGACATGAAGGCCCTCACCGACTACATCCACTCGAAGGGACTCAAGGCGGGCATTTACACTTCGCCGGGCCCGCTCACTTGTGCCGGTCATGTCGGGGCGTATCAACACGAGGAGCTGGACGCGCGGCGCTTCGCCGAGTGGGGCTTTGATTTCCTCAAATACGACTGGTGCTCCTACGGCAAGATTGCACCGAAACCCGACCTCGCCGCGCTGCAGAAGCCCTACCGGCTCATGGGCGATATCCTGCGGCGGCAGGACCGGGATTTCATCCTGAACCTGTGCCAATACGGCATGGGCGACGTATGGAAATGGGGCAAAGAAGTCGGCGGCCACAGTTGGCGCACGGCGGGCGACCTGGGCGGCTCGTTCTATGGCATCCCGGGCGCGCTGTTCCGCGACGGCTTTGATGCCTATACCCGCAACGAGCTTTACAAGTATGGCGGCCCCGGCGGCTGGAATGATCCCGATTACCTGTTGCTCGGCTACCTGAGCAACTGGAAAGGCCAGACCGCGCCGACACCGCTCACGCCGAACGAGCAATACACGCATGTCTCTCTCTGGTGCCTGGCAGGCCGCGCCGCTGATTCTTCAGCGGTGACATCACGCGCCTGGATGACTTCACGCTGGGTCTGCTCTGCCAATGATGAGGTGATTGACGTGGACCAGGACCCGCTCGGCAAGCCGGGCCGCCGGGTGGCCGTTCACGACGATCTCGAAGTGTGGGTCAAGGATATGGAGGACGGGACGAAAGCCGTCGGCCTGTTCAACCGCGGCGAGGAAGCACCCACGGTGACGGCCAAATGGGCCGATCTCGG
Organism: uncultured Verrucomicrobiae bacterium; assembly: GCA_963762555.1. Classification (GTDB taxonomy): domain Bacteria; phylum Verrucomicrobiota; class Verrucomicrobiia; order Limisphaerales; family UBA8199; genus PALSA-1440. The sequence continues at coordinate 53,402 of CAVXLO010000031.1, read as the reverse complement.
TGTGAAGGGCCAGCAGGTCGTGCGAGACTTGTGGCGGCAGAAGGATTTGGGGACCTACACGGGCGAGTTCAAGGCCTCGGTGCCCCGGCATGGGGTAGTGCTGGTGCGCGTGCGGCCGGTGGGCGCCAAGCCGTAGCGCGGATTTCTAATCTGCACTGCTTTGTCAACCACCTTGGATAGAGCCCAGGGTGGATTCAGGAATAGGGGTGGGGACGGCTGACGCTACAGGTAGTATGGCGCGGCTTGGCCCCCTTTCCGATTGGCGCATTCATATTCTTGTTCAAGACGCGTGGGTGCCGACTCAAGACGCAGGCAAAGGCAAACTGGGGTCACCGAAGAGCATGAACTTCATGCCCTGGAAGAAAATGCTGGGCGGGTACCAGCCCTTGTCGGGCTTCAAGGTGGCCAGGTGTTCCGCTTCATAGTAATGGCGGATCGCTTGAGTCCAGCAATCCCCCAGGCGCGGCTGTTTGGCCTTGGCCAACGCTTCGACGAAGCCTTCGATCAGCGTCAAGCCGCACGGTTGGCTGCCGGTGTTGCAGCCGAAGTAAGCCACTCCGCCGTTCGGACTGCGCTTGAGGATTTGTTCGCCCAAGCCGGTCGGATTGAAGCGCCCGCGTTGATAAGGCGACGGCGGCGGTGGAGGCGCGGTGAAGACTTCCTGGTGGTAAGTGCCTTTGTGAGCCTTCCCGTCCACATCCACATAGCCGTCATAGGGCGCCAAAGGCGCAAAGTAAGCCGTGCTGCAGCCGGCCGAAAGGAAGACGGGCAGCGTCGCCGCATTGGTGATCTGGTCAAGGTCGCGCAGGGAAAAGCACCTTTCCCAGGCATCCGGCTGGCCGTGACCGGCATGGACTACCAGGCTGACCCCGCGATTCAGCAGGTTTCGCACCTGTTCGTGGTCCGGCGGCAAGGTGTGCCAATCATGGTTTCGGTCGGAATAGAACGCGCTTCTCGACCTGCCAGGAGTTGGTGAGCTCGGAAGCCAGTTTGTCCAGCAGGCTGCGGCTGTCCACCCATCCGCCGACCGCAATAAACGCCGCCCGGCGCAGCTCCGCACTGTGGTTGGTCAGCACCTGCTGTTCGTAGGCCACCGTCTTCGCCGCCACCCGGCTCACTTCCTCCGGTGTGCTGACCGGCCAGCGGCCCACGGCGATCTCGGGGCGATAGTCCACATCGTCGAAGTTGATTGGGCCCTGCTTGTTCTTTTCCCCCCGGACCTCCCCATAATAGCCGGCGTGGAAGGAATCCTTGCGCGCATTCCAATCGTCGAACGCGCCATCCGGCTTGGCCAGGTCCGCGTAGTAGAGGTCGCTCGGATAGAAAGCGTAGTCATAGGCCGCCGGTGTCACCCGGTCCAGGACCATGTATCGGACCGGCATGACGTCCACGTCGCCGACCAACAGCACGTAGCCGAGACCATGCGCATGCCATTCCCGGTAAAGAAACCGTTTGAGCTTCTCCGGATCATCCGCGCCGGTGCTCCCGGCCAAAATGCCTTCCAGCGAGCGCAGTTCGGTGGGCATCAGTTTCTGTTTGTAAGCTATGAAGGCCTTGAGCGCGGGAAGGAACACCCTCGGTGCGACAACCAAAAGCCGGTTTGAACCGGCTGCGCTTGCCTGGACCGGGGGCACAGCCTGTGCTGGGATTTGAAAGGGCCAGAATAACAGGAGGACCGTGACCGCCAGGAAGCGCCGTGTCCGGGCATCGAGGCGCTCAGGCATACGCTGCTTGGCTAAAGCCAACCTCTTGCATGAACCCGGGGGAAGAAAGCGCCGGCATTTGCGTCGGTGTAACCTGCGGTCTTGCGACATCGGTCGGCATGAGCAGAGGCTGCCACGAGCTTCGTTCCGCGTCAACGCTGTGGAGGCGATTAGCATCCTCAAGCGCGCATTCCTTAAGCTTGCCCACGTACGTGTTAGATCCGAACCCAACGAGTGTTCTCACGGGCTCAGATGTTTGCGCCCAGAGACCAGGTATGTCCTGCCCGCAAAGCCGGCGTGGAATTCACCCGCGGCGATCGCCTGCTGTTCCTGGTCGAACCTGCGCTCCATTTCCAGGAAGACCCGCTCGAACATCTCGCTGCTCCCGCCACCGCGCAGGACGTTGCGCCTGAGCTCTTCACGGTCCCAAGGTCCCGTGCCGGTCTTGCGCCATTGGCGCTCCTGTTCAATCATGGCCTGCTGCGCGGTCGTGTGGTAAGGAGGATAATACGCGATGGCCCGGTCGGTTTGATAAACGGCCAAATCGGTGAGCCGGAGTTGGGCAAACCAACCCGGCAGCAGGTCTCCAATCGTATGATCTCCTTCCCCCGCGGCCGCTTTGCCCCGGTGGTAACGGAGCCAGAACTCGAACCGGCGTAGAATCTCCTCGAGGGGCTCCGTCGCGGTCAGCGAGGTGAAATTCATGATGTTCCAGAGATTGTTGGGCTCGGCGCAGATCAGGAGACCGCCAGGACGCAGGATGCGGATCATCTCCCGCAAAGCCTCGATCGGGCGGCCGAGATGCATCAGGAGGGTTTGGCACGTGACCACGTCGAACGCGCCATCTGGCAGGGGGATGCGGGTGGCATCCCCCTGCGCAAAGGTGAGCAGGTCCGGCGCGACATTGGGGAAGGCAGCGCGGAACCGCGCCGGCGCTTCAGAAACCCAGCGCGCCTCGCGGTCAATACCAGCCAGGCGGGCAGGTTGCTTCAGGTACCCATACAGCAATCGCGACCAATGACACAGACCGCATCCGATGTCGGCGAGCGACGCAGCCTCCGATAACCGCCACCGTCGGGCCATCAGTCCAACGAAATCGGGGTTCCACCAGAAGTCGCGTTGCGGACCGAACTGGTGCTCGGAATGAGGCTTTTGAGCGGCGGACATCGGCTCCCATTATAACACATCCTGCGGGTTATTTCGGTACGAGGGGAACTGGACTTCGCCCAGCCTCTGACCTCTTCTCCGCGCCATTCGCATCCCTGTCCCGAACCATCCGTGAGCCCAACCGTTGCAATCCCAAGCCCTTTAAGCCCGAAACGCCGAGAATGCCGCTATACCTGGTGCTCACACAGGGACGGGTGACGCTACAGGTAGTGTGCCGCGGCCATGCTGATTTCCAAATGCCGACAAGGCCGCCGAAATCTCCTTCCTGGCCGACAGGCGAGAACCGCGGCAGGCAGCGCGGAGGCGGTCTGGGTGGCGGATCGGGCCACACGGCAAGACGGCGTGCCGGAATGGGCATCCCGGGCGGCTCGACTTGCCACGTTAGCGCCGTCTCGGACTGCTTGCCCACGAATCGAATTCCAAACTGTGGCTGTCCCATTTCAGGGAGTCACAGTTCTTCCGGCAACATTCTGACGCGGTAGTACGAGGCGCCGGCGTCTGAGAGTGCATCGCGATGGAGATAGTTGGTCATCGGCGCCGCGAAATCGGCCGGGACGGTGATGATGGGGGAGAAGTCGGCGAATGCGCCGGTGGGAACGTTGTTGGTCCGCACCACATAGCTGCGTCCCGGAGCACAAGCCCAGTTCAGGCGCAGATTACTTCCCTCGCGGGCCACCGAGGTGATCCTGAAAGCGACTGAGTGGTTGGCGTTACGCAGCCCCCTCGGAGCACAGCCAATTGCCGAGAGGCAATCGCCGAGAGACTGCGCAAGCTTTGTGAGTGATTCAACATACGCTCCACCGATTTAGAGCGCATCGTATCCGAGAAGCTGTTGCCTTCCAACCGGGCGCGCATGAGTCTGTACCGGAGAAACTCCGGGGAACTGATGATAAGACTTCGCTCTTGTGCGCGTTTGGCTGTAGTGAGCCCTGCACGGCTGAACGATGATTACGGAGTTCCGCTTTTCTGCACCACCCGGTAAAAGCGACGGGATTCCCCGGCGGCTGGAATATTGCGAAACTCGACCAGAGCGTTGGCACCTGGAATCTCGTAAAGCAGCGTCCAGGTCTTCAAGTTGGTGGAAGTGTCAAACCGGTAGGTTGCGCCTGCAATGGCGAATACAGGGATGACGAAGCCTGGTTGCGGGGTAAACGATGGTGCTAAAGCCTGCATGGGATCGGTGGCGCCTCTGAGTTGGCCGTTCATTGTTGCCGTGAGGGTTAGCTTGCCGTCACTCACCTGGTAAGTGGGTTGGTAGCCGGGCTTGAGTCCGAGGACCACGATTTCGAGGTTGCTCACATTAAGGGCCCCACCCGCTTCGACGAGGGTGAAGCTGTCGGCTGCTGATGGCGCATAGCCTGAAAGAACCAAGAGCAGCCTGCCGCTCAGATTGACGTTGCCTTTGACGATCAAATGGTCCTGGTTCTGCGGACTCGGCCCTGCCACTTCGATTTCCAACATGCCTCCCGCCTGCTGCGAATAGTCCCCTCCGATGGTTAGTGTCCCGGGGCCATTGCCTGGCGCGACAATGCCCCCGGGCAGAACGGTCACGTTGCCGCTAATATTGTTGGCCCCTCTTAGTGTCGCACCGCCGTTGACCTGCACGTCACTGGCGAGGCTGCCATTGACCACGAGTGTGCCCGCTGCGACGGTGGTGAGGCCCTTGAAGGTGTTGGTCCCGGCGAGCGTGAGAGCGCCGATGCCTTCCTTCGTGAATGCACCCAGGGGCGGAGTGGTCCGGCCGGAAATCACGCCGGAGAACATCGTATCAGTGTTGAGTGCGCCGATCGCCAGCAGCGAGTGGTCAATCCAAATGTCTCCCGCGCCCTCGAGCGATCCGACGTGAGTGTCGGCGGCGCCGGCTACATCCAGCGTAGCCCCCGCGTTGAGGATGATCTGCGCCTGGTCGGCTGGAGCGCCGTTGCAGCGAATGCTCGCGCCCGCACCGCCGTTCGTGCCGCCGTTGGCGATGATCCTCGCCGTGCCGAGGCCGGCGCCGTAAAAGAAGCCAACGTAGCCACCGCTCGCGCCAAAGGTCGTCACGCTCGCGCCGTTCACTGTGATGGTGGCATTGCCGGCGGTCGCGGGTCCTTGGAAACTCAAGCCGGCGCCATACATGCCGGGCACCTCGGTGCCCATGACGGTGATGGCCGCGTTGCCCGGCGTGGCGTTGTCGCTGAAGGTGCCGTAGCTGGATTTTCCCGCGGTTCCATTTGCGTGAAGCACAATTGTGGCGTTGCTGGCCGTGGAGGATCCGTAGAACTGGATGTAGCCGCCGCCGCCAATCTCGAACATTCCATGATCCGCCGACGCCGTCTCATAGAACTCGATGCGTCCATCGTACACGTTCGAGTCAATCAGAAACGTGCCGTAGTCCGCGCGGGTGCGATCGCGAAACCAGACATACCCGCCGTTGTATCCGGTCGTCGTGAAACTCCCCTGTCCGGCGGTAGAGTCCTCCTTGAAATAGACGTTGCCGCCAGCGCCGCCGACCACTGTGCCCGTGCTGTCGTTGATGAACGTGCCTGTGGCGGCAGTCGAATGTCCGTAGAAGATCACGTTGCCGCCGCTGCCATAGCCCGGTCTGTTGATGAACGTGGCGTTGGACGCCGTCGTGTAGTCGAAGAATCGCGTGACGCCGGGGCCGGGGAAGTTCCCTCCTGTACCGCCGTAACTGGTGAACGTGGCGTGGTCGGCGGTCGAGTTGCCGCGGAAGTCGGTGATTCCCCCCGCCTCGAGGAAGCCGCCAGCACCGCCGATATTGGTGAACGAGGCATAGCCGGCGGTGGCGGTGTCAAAGAAGGCGGTGTGCCCGCAGGAGTTGGTCGCCCCGGTGCTGCCGTTAAGGTTGAGGAACGTGGCACGGCTGGCCGTGGAACTGCCGCTAAACTCGATGTAGCCGCCCGTGCCATTCACCGGGCTGCCCCACGCCTCGAGGGTGGCGTGCTCGGCGGACGCGCTGCCCGAGAATCTCGTGATCCCGCCTGTCGCGCCGTTGCTCGCGTTGGCGTGGTCTTCGCCCTGGTTTAGGATATGCGCCGTGCCGGCGGCGGCATTGTCGTTGAACTCGGTGGTTCCACCCCAACCGTTATCGGGATTGGGCCCCACGTTCTTGAAATTGGGACCGAGGACTGGACCGCGGTTCAAGATCGTGGCGGCGGCCGCCGTGGAGTTGTTCATGAACCGCAGGTACGCCGGAATGCCGCCGTTGCCCATGCCGCCGTCAACGCTGATGGTTGCGGTATCAGCCGTGGCCGAGTCGAGCAACTGGATCGTTCCGCCGGGGCCGCGGAGGAGGATGCCCGAGGCGCTCCCGTCATCCTGGAACGTGGTGATCCCTCCCCGGATTTCATAGTCGTTCGTCCCCATAGAGGAATTGCCGCTGAACGTCTGGGTCTCACCGGGAAGAACTAGTGGGAGAGTCTTGGGATCAGACGCAATGCCGTTGGCCACCACTTCAAGCGAAAATGGTCCGGTTCCGGCGAGAACCGCGGGGAGCACGAACTCGGTGCTCACGACCCTGTTTGCGGTCTGCACCCCGGTGCTGCTCCAGTTGAACGTACGTGCATACGTCACTTCCCCGGACTGGGCGATCATTCGTACCAGGGGATAGTTGCTGTCCATCTGGGCGTCGTCGCCAAAGGAGGAACCCTGGGAAATGCCGTTCAACTGAATGCCCGTCAGGTGAAAGGAACCATCGGCGTTCAGACTGATGCTCGCGACGGTTGGCTTTCCGGCGGCGACCGGCACCCCGTCGGGCTGGTAAACGCGCACGGTCTTGCTCCCATAACTGACCAGCACGTTTCCGTCGGGCAGATTGAGCATAATATGTGAAGTGCCGGACGTGTCACCCCACTCGGGTGTCTCAGTGATGGTCCCGACCGGGTAATTGCTGGTCGGATCCATTTCATAGAATCCCCTCGGTTGAGGGTTCTGAGGCGGCCCAAGGACGGTCTGGAACAGCACCTTTCCGTCCACCATCATCGCCGCAGGCTCGTCCCATCCCACGCCGGGACTTACCAGCGTGGGGCCAACTGTCCAATTGCCCTGGTTGGTATTGCCGCTAGCCTCGATTTCCACGGTATCGGAATCAGCTAACGCTTGAGGCGTTTCGGGCAGTCGGTTTAGGCGAACTGGATGACCGGGGACCGACCCCGCGCGTCTCCCTTCGGCCGCGGTTCGTTTCTCAGGCCACCAGCCATTTCCCTGCGATTCCACGCTGGGCCAGCGCACAAGCCCCTGGGGCTCCGCATGGACCCGGGCTGGTTACCGTCACGGCTCTCACTCGCAGAAGATCCGGCACCATGCGGCAGCGTGACGTTAGCAATATAGAATACTTATAATATCACAGTGTATGTGTTATTATCAAAATAACGCCCTATGCTGGCCAGCACACCGGAGCCTTCGACATCGCTCATTAATGCGTTCAGTGCCGCAATAGATTGTGGTTGCCACCTCCATCGCCCACTACCTATTGACATCAATGAAATACTGTGGCAATATTAATATGTGGCTATCAATACTCGAAATGAGATAACTGTCTCGCCAGATGCCCGCTTCTTCCTCGCCCCGGAATCCGCCCACCACCGTCAGTATGAGGCCCTCCGCGCCTTCTTTGTCGAACAACTGCCCGGACCGCAAGCCGCTCGCCGCTTCGGTTACTCCCCCAATGCCTTCCGCGTCCTGTGCTACCAGTTCCGCCATGATCCTAACAAACGCGCCGGCTTTTTCCAACACCCTAAGCCCGGCCCCCACCACGCCCCGTCTCGCGACCGCGTGCGCGAACTGGCCGTGGCCCTGCGCAAGCAGAACCTCTCCATCTATGACATCCAGCGCGAACTGGCCCAGGCCAGCCAGGTCATCAGCGTCAATGCTCTGGCCGTGCTCATGCGCGAAGAGGGCTTCGCCCGCCTGCCCCGCCGCCGGGACGACGAACGGCCCCTCACCCTCAAACCGGAACCGGCCGCTGTGGCCAACGTCCGCCAATTGGATCTGGAGCCTCGCTCCTTCCGCACTCGCTTGGGGGGCTTGTTCCTGTTCGTCCCCTTGATGCGAGGCCTGGACCTCGAGTGGGTCGCCCGCCGAGCTCACTTGCCGGGTTCTCAGATGATTCCCGCCCACCAAGCCTTGCGCAGCCTCCTGGGTCTCAAGCTGATCGGCAAAGAACGCAAGAGTCATGTCATGGACTTGGTCTTTGATCAGGGCTTGGCCCTGTTCGCCGGTTTGAATGTCATCCCCAAACGCTCCTACTTGGCCGCTTATAGCTCGGGCATCGGCCAGCAAACCAACACCCGCCTGATGGCAACCTGGTTTGCACACCTCACCCAAGCGGGACTGCGCCGGGGTGATTCCTTCGACCTGGACTTCCACACCGTGCCGGCCAACACCGGGGCCGAACCCCTGGAAAAGCACTATGTTTCCAGCCGCAGCCGCAGTCAAAAGGGCATCCTGGTCTTCCTGGCCCGCGACGCCACCGAGCGAGTGCTTTGCTATGCCAACGCCGCCCTGACCAAGGCCCAACAGCCCGACGAGATTTTAAGCTTCGTTAAGTTCTGGAAACGTCGCACCGGTCGCTTGCCCGCCGAACTGGTTTTCGACTCGCGTTTGACCACCTATCGGCAGTTGGACCGGCTCAACCGCCAGGACATCCGCTTCATCACCCTGCGCCGCCGCTCCAAAAAGATGCTCGGCCAAATCTTCAGCCAGCCCCCCTCGGCCTGGCAACGGATCACGCTGCCGGCTTTGACCCGCACCTTCCGCACGCCCAAGGTTTTGGATGAGCGCATCCAACTCAAAGGTTACAAGGGCCTGCTGCGCCAAGTCACCGTTACGGAGTTGGGCCATGAGGACCCCACCATCCTGCTGACCAACCAACTGGAACTGAGTTGCCCGGCGCTGGTGACCCGTTACGCCCACCGCATGCTCATTGAGAATGGCATCTCGGAGGCCGTCCAGTTCTTTCATCTCGATGCTCTCTCCTCGATGGTCGGGCTCAAGGTGGACTTTGATCTCCAAATTACCCTCATGGCCAGCTCGCTTTACCGCCTCATGGCCGATCAAATCGGACGCGAGTACGAGCGGGCGCAGGCCAAAAAGATCTTCCGCAATTTGCTCGATGTGTCGGCCACCGTCATCATCGGGGAACAGGACGTGATCGTAAGGTTGGATAAGCGAGCCCATAACCCCTTCCTGGTTTCCTCGCGCTTGGCCGAAAAACCAACGCCCATGCCCTGGTTTGGAGGCAAGCGATTGGTCATCCAGTTCGCCTAAACCGACTGCCCGAAACGCCTCAAGCGTTAGCTGATTCCATTTCCGTGGAAATCGAGGCTAGGCGTGTAGTAGGCCGTCTGACCGTTGCCACCGATGAAAAAAACGCGCCCGTCCGGAAGCAGAACTCCAGCGCCGGTTTCGGTTGCAGAATTGTACATCGGCACCGGCAGTGACTGATCCGCAATCCATCCCCCTTGGCCGTTGTTCAGCGAGGGAATAAAGCGCTCCGACGTGTTCAAAAGCGTGGCGTTCGTGGTCGCGTTGATCGTGAGAATGCTGTCGTCGGGTAATTTGACCCAAGTCGCTTCGTTCTGGTTGCCCAGCGGCGCAGGCCCCGCCGAGAACGTATTCGAGGTGGGACTATAAATGACGGTGGGTCCCGCGGGCGTCAAGGACACGGGCGCAATTAACAGGTTGCCGTTTGACAACACGACGCAGCCCGAGTCGCTGAAACCCGGCGAGCCGCAATTCGTGCAGAGCAGACCCGTGGGCACGGGTATGGTCGTCCACGAATTCGACGTGGGATCGTAGATCTCGGCAGTGCTCCCGCCAGTGCCATACTCGCCGCCCGCGACAAAGACCCGGCCATCCTGAAGAACTGCCGAAGAGAAGTACTCCCGCGTAAAACTCATCGGCGCCAGCGTGGACCACTTGCCATTGATATAGCTGCCATGAAGGTCCGGAGTCAGCCGATACCAGGCGCCGCTGTTCGTGCCCGATTGCCGGGCGATGACCGTGCCGTCGGAAAGCAGGAGCATGAGTCCGATGTCGTCAGGCGCGGCATCGTGCACGGTCGTCCAAGTGCCTGCCACACCGTTAAGCGCGACGATCAGCAAAGCTGCGACGATCGGCGCCGGGCGGAACGCCCAAAGGCGTGAGATGAACCTCGGGACAAGCCGTGCCCAGCGACCAGGCACTCCGGTCCAAGAAGTCCCCAGTTCTCTGCCTCCCGCGGGTTGGTCCCGAAGGTGTGGATGATGGCGCCCACCTGGTAACTCGACTGCCCGCGTATTCATTTCTGTTCCTCTCGGCTGCGCAAGACCCACCATAAATTAGGGTCAGTTATAGCCGCGTTAAGGCAGGCCGCTATGGGGTGTTCACCCCATACGAGGCCAGTTACGAAGATCGTAAGGTTTTCCACCCTTCTCAGTCCGGGCTCCAATTGAACGCGGCGAATGCCTCCCGAGAATATGATAATCTCGTTAACTGCCCCCTTGACGAGTGGGGCGGGAACGGCAACGCACCCGAGTGGTCACAATGGCGCTACGCTGAGCGTCATAAATCATGGCGTCGCGTGAGGACACGGGGCCTTCAGCGGGTTGCCGGCCGCGCGCCTTCACGCGGGGTTACTTCTGTCCCCGTGCGAAGCCTGGCTGTCAGGTCCGCCACGTCTGCCGCGTGCGTAGCCGACCCCGGGCTCAGTTTTCCTCGACCGCCGCACGCACGCCTTGGGCGGCGGAGCCGTCCGGATTTGTCAGACGCGCGCACGCGCCCCAGCCCGCGTTCTGTTGGGTGATCTTGAGCAGCAGTTGGTTCCAACCCTCCCGCAGGTGCACCTGCACCTTGTCCTGGGCGGGCTCGATGCCCCGCACGGCGTTATCGGCCTTGATGACCTTGCCGTTTAGCCAGGCCTTCACACCATCATCGCTGCCCAACTCCAACATCAGCGTCTGGTCGCGGTCCGAGTGAAGCCGGGTGCGCAGGTAAGCTACGCGGTCATCACCGCCCAGAGCGGAGCCCAGGTCCAGGAGCCAAGGCTGTTTGGCGTCCGTGCTGGCGGGCAGGACCTGCCAGGGAACTCCGGGGCTGCCCGGTTTCTCAGGCGCAAAGACGATGCCGAATAGCCGCTTCGCGCCGGCGCCGGATTTGGTATAAGCGGGGGAGAACTCCCAAGCGACCAGGTAATCACCGAACCGGTCCATCTGTTTGAGAACCTCCCGGGCCTGGTCGGCCACATCGTCGCTCGGCAACAAGGTGATGACCTGCTGCAGGCGCGCTCGAATTGAGTCGGGATAGGCGCCGCACAAACTGCGCCCTAACTGCACGACCGCGGTCGCGGCTTCGCGCCGCACGCCGGCATCATCCAGCTTCGAAGCGGCCAGTTCCAGGGCGGCTGTGGTGCGGACGTTGCCCAGCCCGGAAAGAACCGCTCTCCTCCCGGCGTCATCCGTGGCCAGTCCCATTGCTTCCTGGTAAAAGCCCGTCAGTTGGTCCGGTGTCAAGGAAGTCGCCAGACCCAGTTGGTTGAGAAAGCCGCGCAAGGCGATAGTCCGCACTCGGGCATCATCTGCGTGTCGAGCTTTCTGCAGCAAATCCTGCATCGGCGCGTCGTTCGGCCAGCCCGCCAGGATGCGCACCGCGGTCAACTCGATCTCCGCCGGTCCCCCAGCCATGGCCTGGCGCAGGGTGGTGAGTGCCTCCGACCCACCGATCCCCCCTAACACCTGCAACAATGAGATGCGGTCCTCCAACCGGGTCGCCTGACGCAGGCGTGCCACCACGAAGCTGGTTTGCTCCGTCTCGGTTGCCGCCTCACGCGCCACGGCGGCCACGGTCTGCACGGCGGCATCGCGTTGGTTGGGATCCAGCGCCAACATCAGGTCCACCAACCGCGGCAATTGCGCGGGCTCGCTCAGTTTCTGGAGCGCCTCCCACGCGGCCTTGGAAACCGCGGGCTCTCCGCTCCGCGCGATGGACAGCATGGTATTGACTGCCTCGCGCGTGCCGCGATCACCCAGGGCTTGAACCAACTCCAGCCGCTCCGCCGCAGGCGCAGTGTCCAGTGCCCGAATCATTGTCTCGTCAACCCCTGGCCCGGAGACTCGGCGAAGGCTGGCGCGCGCCGCGTCCTGCTCGTCCCGAGTGCCGGTTACAGCGTAGTGCTCCAGCACCCCCAGGCTCGAAACATCACCCAACGGACCAAGCGCCCGCAAAGCAGCCAGGCGAACCCCGGTGTCCTTCGCGGCAACCAACTTATTGGCCACCCCCAAGGCACTCTTGGCGCCGCGCTCCGTCAGCACACTCAACAAGTAAATCTGCCCCTGCGGACTGATGCGCGACGCGCGCCGCTCCAGCAGCGAAATGGGGACCGGCCCGGGCAACTCCAGCAACAGCGCCGCCGCCGTGCGTTGTGCGGGACGGTCACCACGATCGAGCGCGTCCAGGGCCAACGACCAGCCCCGATCTCCGCGAATCAAGGCCAGCCCGCGAAGCGCCCCGGAACGGACAACGGGGTCACCTTTCTTTTTGTACAAAGCCTTGTAAAGCTTCTCGGCCTCCTTCCGGTTGTCCGCTGCCCGCAAATGGTCTGCGCACGCCAGACAGTCCCTGGCGAAGACGGTCTTTCGAGGCTCGCGGGCTCGATGCCACGCGGCAACCAGGGCCTTGGCGGCCGGGACGGTGCCGATGCGGCTCAAGGCGGCCGCCGCCGACTCCGCCGTAGCCGCATCGTCTGCGGCCAGTAACGCGCCGAGCGGAACCACCGCCTCCGGATCGTGGCGCTCACCCAGGGCCGTGATGACTCCGATCCGGTCGAGGCCGGAGGTGCGCGTGAGAGCTTCGCACAATGCCCGGCTCGCCGCCGTGCCGGGAATCGGCATCAGCGCGTAGAGCGCCATGTGCGAAAGGTGGTCGTCGGCCAAAAGCGTTTCCAGGATCGGAACCTCCCGTTCATCCGCGATCAAGACCAGTTGGCGGCAGACAAACTGCTTGGCGGCGTAGGTGGCGTCGGTAGTAAGGAACTCAGCCAGCCGGTGGGCGATCTCCTGGCGCTGCGCCGGATTGCCGCGCGCAGAGTCAACCTCCGCCTCCACAGCTTTCATGGCATCCTGGTCCTGCCCGAACTCATAAGATTTAAGCTGTTGCAGTTCATCCCCCAGGGTGTCCGCGCGAGCGGATGCGGCACAAACTAGCCCGAGGGATAAAGCGATCAGCCAGGCATAAGGAACAATGCGGGTCTTTTTCATAGCAAATATCATGGCCTTGGTCGGTGAGGTTACAGGTGCCAGGGGCTGCGCATGTGGCGTGACATGAGGCGCTCCGCCTCGGGGTCGTTCACGAAGTGTTCGGTCTCCGGATTCCAGCGCAGGGGGCGGCCCAGCTCATACGCCAGGTTGCCCAGGTGACAGACGGTAATGGAACGCGCACCGACCGCGACATCCGCGCCCGGGCGGACACGGGTGAGGATGGAGTGAATGAAATCATCGTGATGGTCTTCCGACTTGTGGAGGTGAATCTGTCCGGGGCGAATTTGCTCGCGGGCCAGGCGGTCGGGCCAGGTTTGCAGGCGATAACGCCAAACGGCCACCTTGCCTTCGGTGCCCACGAACATCAGGCCATTGCCCTGCCCGGACTCGCGTTGAAGCCGGTCGGGGTCCCGGGTCATCGTCACGCCGTTCGCGTATTGATAAGTCAGAAGCTTGTAGTCCTTGCCATCCGGCGGGATGATCGCCATCGGCCCGCTGTCGTCCATTCCAAGGCCCCATTGCGCGCAGTCGAAATGGTGGGCGCCCCAGTTGGTCATTTCCCCGCCCGAGCAATCGCGGTAGCGCATCCAGGCGCCGACAAAGTCGGCGTTGTATGGACGCCAGGGGATCTGGCCCAGCCAGCGATCATAATCCAGGTAGTCCGGGACCGGTTGCTCCGGCAGGTCGCATTCCTTTTCCGCCACCGGCCCGCCGACGCCCACGACCACTTCTTTGACCTGGCCGATGTAGCCGTTGCGGACCAGTTCACAGGCGAAGCGAAACGCGTGGCTGGACCGCTGCTGGGTGCCGCTCTGGTAGATCACCCCGCAACGCCGGATCACGGACCGCAGCACCAAGGCCTCGGTAATGGTCAGGGACATCGGTTTCTCGCAGTAAATGTCCTTGCCCGCTTTCGCCGCCGCGATTGAGATCAACGGGTGCCACCTTTCGCCGGTCGCGATGAGCACCGCGTCAATGTCGGGCCGCGCCAGCAGGTCTTCAAAGTGGTCGTAGGTGGCACAGTCCTGATTGCCGTAACGCTTGTTGACGATGTCACGCGCGTTGTCGCGGTGTTGCTTGTTGACGTCACAAACCGCGCGCACCTGAATCTCCTTGCGGCCCAGAAACCCGCCCGCGCCCTGCACCCAGATGCCACCCCCCATGCCGCGCGTGCCCTGACCGCCGAGGCCAATGCAGCCCATGCCGATTCGTTCGCTGGGCGGCACGTTCTTCCCCCGGCCCAGGACGGCGGCTGACGCCAGCGCGGGAAAGCCCATCGCGGCCACGCCCAAGCCCGCGGCGCGTTTCAAGAACTGCCGTCGTGACAGGCCGTCAAAGGTTGGCGAGCGTCTATCCGGCAGGGGTATCCCAGTCCCCTTCCCACAAAATGATGCAGGTTTCATCATACCTACGCTAAACAACCTGCTGGCAGCCACAAGCGCGGATTTAAGCACGCAGTAAGCCCGCACCAGACCTCTGCAGATTTGCAGGAAGCTGGTTGTGGAGGCAGCTTCCTCTAATGAAAAGAGCTTGCAGCATCGTCGGATGGACCCTTGTGGGGCTCTTCCTGTGTTATGCGTTGAACGAGCTTTTGCTCGACCTGCTGCTTTCCGCCCTCAGGATCACGAAACCGCCTGACGGCATGCTGAACGCCTTCCCCGATGCGGTCGGCTTATTCCTGCGCACACTGGCGATCCTTGCGGAAATCGTGGTGGCCACCTGGGTCATCGTTCTCGGGTCAAAAGGCAAATTGCCTGGAACACGCGTCCCGAAGTCCAGGACTGCACGCGACAGGCCTTAGCGCGTTTTGGACCGGGGTCAGAAGGGAATGGCACTTGGATAAGGCGTAAACCACTTGGCAATAGGCACCTGTGAGCCGCAGCGGATTTGGTCCCCTTCCCCCTCCATCCGCAACCAGCCGAGAGACGGAAATCCAGGTTTTGCAGGGCATGGATGCACTTTTAGGACAGCCTCGAACCCACGGTCCCAGCCATTCACTGAGGAGAACGCCATTTCATCGGGACTACCCCGAGGCTTGCCTGGGCGGCAGGGTCTCGGTTCCTTCACAGGTTCAGCGCCAATAGCCGCCCACGCGATACCAGCCGTGGCGCCCGTGTTCCCAGTGGACGCTGACCTAGACGGCATCAGGGCGAGGCGGCAGCACGCAGTGGCCGCCAATCCAGACCCAGCTTCTTCCGCTCCACGTCCATTGGCGCTCAACCCAGACATAATCGGGGCCGGGCGCCACGACGACTGTTTCGGCTGGTGGGACCGGCGGTGCCTGGGCAACGACCGTAGTGCGGGTGTTGATCATGTATGCGATCACCCTCTGGCTGACCCCGGCATTCTTCAGGTCAATGAGGGCGCTGGCATCCGCGGCTGAGTCCATAATTCATCTCTCTGCCGGCGCACTTCCTACCAGCCATGCCGGTCCCGGTGATCGTCATGAAACCCATGTCGGCCCACCTCTTCATGCCCCCAAAAGCCCTCGTGGTGGACGGGCTCGCCGATGCGGATCTCGTGGTGGGTGAGGACAACCATGCGGTCATGGCCGATGCCGCCGACAAAGAAGCGGCCATGATCAAAGCGGTAGCTGTTGCGGATGACGCTGCCGTGAAAGACCACCACAACCCGATCATGCGGCAGGAGCCAGGCATGGAGGCTATGATCCCAGAAGTGGTCGTAGGGGACGAAGGTATAGGCATCAACGCCCAGGCCGAAATCAACATCCACCGCCAGGCGCCCATTGTACCACAGGCCGATTCCGGGCTTGAAGATTGCGCCGGGCGGCAAGGGCGCCCAGCCGCAATAGCCGTCGGCCTGTCGCCAGCAGACCCAGGCCGGAGCCCAATCATAGCCCGGCACCCATACCCAGCCCAGGGAGTCCCGGTACCAGCGGCCGTAGTGGAAGGCGATATCGCCCCAGGAATAATCCGACTGCCAGTACCAGCCGTCAGCGGTGTAAACCCAGTGACCCGAGTCGCAATAGGGGCGCCAATAGGGATCGGTTACGGCGACTGCCGGGCGCCAGCAAAGGCCGTAGCCGGGCACGTCCATCCACGTGCCGTAAGGACTGAGCTGTGCCTGGTAGGCAGCAAGACTCGGGGACGGCGCAGCGGAAGCAGCCGGCATCATGGGAGCCGAGGGCACTGCCGGCGCCGGAGCATATACGGGCACTGGGGCAGGAGCCGGAGCGGAGACTGGTGCCGGAGCCGGAGCCGGGTTGCCAGCCAGCGGGGCGGGTGCTGCCGGAGCGGGAGCAGAGGTCGCGGGCGGCGGAGCAGACACAGCCGGGGCCGACGCGGCGTCTTCGGGGGTGGCCGAACTGCCCGGCCCGAGCAATGCCGCAATCTCGGCTGGGGTTACCTTTTGGTTATGGAGATAGATGATCTGGTCCGCCGAAAGCTTATACGAGGCCTGGTTGTTTTTGATCTGGGCCAGGACTACCTCTTCACTCAGGCCGGCGTTGACCAGCTTCACGACGTCCTGGACGGCGGGAGGAAGCGCGGGGGCAGCGGTGGTTTGGGCCGCGCCGTCCAGGCACATCAACCGCAGGGCGATGCCTGCCGTCAAGCCGATGGTTGCCAGGGAGTGTTTCAGTCTCATAGTGGTTTATCTCGTGCCAGCGGGGCGATGATTCATTCGCATCAGCCGCCTTCGTTCAAACCGCTCGCCGGACGCACGTTCGGTCCAGAGGCGTCGGAAAGTCATGTTGCCGTTTCGCGCACTCTGCACGCTGGCGGCTTTGCGGGGGATTCGGACAACGGTGAGCGTGCTCTTGGCCGCGGAGTGGCCGCTCGGCAAGTGTTCAGGTAGGAGGGCAGCCTTCAGGCTGCAGAAGTCTGGACTACGCTGCGGCGTCGGCAAATTCCAACGCTCCCTTGGAACCTCCTGGCTTCTGCAGCCTGAAGGCTGCGCTCCTATCTGAACAGTTGCGTCACTGGCAGGAAGTGTTCTGTGGGGTTTAACGACGGGCCCGCCCGCGTGGCCGGAGCCTGCTCTTGCCGCTGGTGAGCCCCAGCTTCCGCCGACATGCCCTGGTCCGTTGGGGTCTCCACTTCGGCACGGCGAAGGCCCGCGCGGGGCACGCACAAGTCCCACTGCCGCCATGAACAGTCGAAGCAGGACCTCGGTCAGCGAGATGCCTTCGGTCCTGCCAAAAACGCCCAACAGCAAAGCCTGCCTTGCAGCCAGCAAACCTTTTGGCTCCGCCACGATGGAGCCCGGTCCGACCGGAGCGCCGGCAAGAGCCCAATCACTGACTGGCGCGCCCGGCTTTCTCTCAACTCGAACTGTCATACACTTGGTCATATTTGCCTGTTTCAAGCACTTGCAGAAGATGACTCCGCAAAGGGGGGCTAGTTTCCCCGAATGTGATGAACCGCCGGGCAGTCAGGATGAAGGGGGGCAAAAGCGGGATGAGAACTGAGGCCGGCACGTGACTCACAGGCTCCCATCGCGTAATCTTAGCCACGATGGCTGAGACCGGCTGGTTCCAGCCGTTTTTGAACGGAAGCATGGCCAAAGACATCGCAGCACCGCCGGCAGCAGCCGAGGCGGCGAAGGCGCCTCACGGACGAGGCTGGCGCTTTCCCAGCTTCTGGTGGCTGGTGACTGCTTTCTGGCTGTTCGTCGCCGTGGCGTCGGCGCTGGAAACGTCGCTGCTCCAGTCCGCCAGTATTGGGCGGGCACTGCTGGTCGCCGTGATCCGCCTGGTGCCGTGGATTTTCCTCACGCCGTTGATTGTGTGGGTGTCCTCGGTCTATACGCTGGAACGCTCGACTTGGAAGCGCTCCCTCTGGGTACACCTGGCGATGTGCGTGCTGAGCTCCGGGATCGTAGGTGTTTTTGCCTACTTCAGTCCGTCCCTGCCTCCGACGACGCGGCGGGGCCTGACCGAGCTGGGCCGCCCAAACCGGGAACCGCGCACGACGGCATTCGTGGTGCTGCGGCGCATCACCTTTCAACTGCCCATCTTCTGGGGCCTGGTGGGCGTGGCCCATGCGCTCCAGTTTTACGAACGGACCAAAGCCCGGGAGCGGCGCGAGGCGGAATTGGAAGCGAGGCTGGCCCAGGCGCGCTTGCAGGCCTTGCGCACGCAGCTTAATCCCCACTTCCTGTTCAACACGCTCAACTCCATCGCCTCGCTCGTCCACGAACTCCCCAAGGCGGAGGCGATGATCGAGGCGTTGAGCGACCTGCTGCGGCTGACGCTCAGCGCGTCGGACAAGCAAGAGGTCTCGCTCCGCGAAGAGCTGCATTTCCTGGATCGTTACCTGCTGATCGAACAAACCCGCTACGGGGACAGGCTCCAGGTCGAGAAGCGGATCGAGCCCGCCGCCCTGGATACAATCGTGCCGATTCTTATCCTGCAGCCGGTAGTGGAGAATGCCTTCAAGCACGGCGTCGAAGCCCAAATCGCCCCCGGCCTCATCCAGATTGAGGTCGAGCGCGTCGGCGACGCCTTGCGGCTGAGGGTGACTGACAACGGCCCCGGCCTTGGCGCCGCCACAGGAGCGAAGCTCAAAGAGGGCGTTGGGTTGAGCAACACGCGGTCGCGCTTGAACGAGCTTTATGGTCAACAGGGCTTGCTGGAGCTGCGCCCCGGCCAGGAGGGCGGCCTGACGGTTCAAATCCAGCTTCCCTGGCGCACCGCCTTGAACGCCCGCGAACTTCAGCCCCTGCGACCGGCCTTATGAAATTCCGCGCTTTGATTGTTGATGATGAGGCGCTGGCGCGTGAGCGCATCCGGAAGCTGCTGGCCGGGCGATCTGACCTGGAGATCGTGGGCGAGGCCCGCAATGGGCTGGAAGCGATCACGCTGATCGGCCAACAGCGGCCCGACCTGGTATTCCTGGATGTGCAAATGCCGGAAGTCAGCGGCTTTGACGTCTTGCGGGCCTTGCCGCCGGAGACCTGGCCGGCGGTCATCTTCGTCACTGCGCACGACCAGCACGCTATCGCGGCCTTTGAAGTCCATGCGCTGGACTATCTGCTCAAGCCCTTCACCCAGGCCCGGCTCCTGGCCGCCGTCCAACGCGCCCGCCAGCACCTCGAGATGCGCGACCGGGCCCGGCTCAACGAACAACTGGCCGGTTGGCTCAAGTCCACCGCGCCCAAGCCGGTGTATCTGAGCCGGATCGCCGTGAAGACCGGCAACCAGACCTTGTTCATCAAAGTCGAGGACATTGACTACATCGAATCCGCGGCCAACTATGCCGTGGTCCACACGCACGGGGAAAACCACGTGCTGCGCGAGACCTTGACCCACTTGGAGGCCGAGTTGCCGCCACGGTTGTTCCTGCGGATCAGCCGCTCGACCATCGTCAACCTTGAGCGCGTCAAAGGGGTGCAGACCAACGCGGGAGGCGAATCGGTGATCGTCCTCCAGGATGACCGGCAACTGCTCATGACCCGCGGCCTGCGGGAGGTGCAGGAACGCCTGCAATACCCGCAGGCGTCCTGAGGCCGGTGAGAGGCAGACAGTATCAGCATTTGCCATAGCTTCAAAGTGGGCCCAGCCCCGAATGGCGCTTACTTAAGTTTCAGCAAGAGCACGGGCTTTTCAACGGCCGCTGGGGACAGGTGCGAGGACGCCTTCGTAGCTTCCCAGCCACTGTGCTGGTACGCCCCAATTCCCGAGCCTGAGCCAAGCTCGCTCCCAACTACCTCCAGAAGCCCCCCTCAAGCTCCCTCCAGGCTTGTTAGTGGCTAACCGGTTGCCTACCAGTTGCCTACCAGTTGCCTACCTCTTGGCCACGCCCAGGCTTTTGCCTGACCTGAGCCAGACCGGCAGCGGGGCTGTGCGGCACTGCCGTCGCTGAGGCCAGCGGGCGGACATTGCCATTTTGCCAGCGAAAGGGGTCCCTCTTGGCGTAGGCTGCTGCCAGCAGAACCGTCCAAGCTCTCGCCGACGCCACGCCCCAGGCTGGGCATGGGCGCCGGAGGAGCCGGAGAGGCTGCAGGCCGGGCGTGGGGTTGCTGGGTCGGACGAAGCTGCCCCAGGGCGGTCACGGACAAGCTGCTGCGGCTCAATGTGTTACGCCTTAAGTCAGCGTCATTCCCCCGTCAGGGGCCTGCCGCCGAAGCCGCAATGCCTCCCGGGCCGCAGGGTCGAGGTCGCCAATCGGGAACGGTGTGTCCATCTTGAAGCATCGGGAGTGCCGCCACGCCCGATCCCGCAGCCTGTTGGATCCGCTGTAAGCATGCCGGCAAAGCCTACCTCCATGAGTCTTTCTCATGCCGGAAGGCAAGGCCGGGAACGCTGGCAAATAATCCTTGTCGGCTTTAAGCTCGGCAGGTAGTGTGACGACCATGAAGAGTGCAACGGGGCTGGGGTTTCCATGGCGGGTTATGGTGAACTAATTCTGTTGGCCGCATGAAGACGATCCTCTTTACCTTTGTGTTCGTGTGCTCGTCTTGCTCTTGGGTCCAAGGAGCGGGGGGCACCGTGGTCGTGTATGCCGCCTGGAGCAGTGGCGGTGGCGTAACGAATGTTCCAATGGGATTGACCAACGCCGTGGCTGTGGCTGCAGGTCTGAACGACGCTCTCGCTTTGCGGGACAATGGCACTGTGACCGCCTGGGGAGCGAACGATTTTGGCATCACCAACGTGCCTCCGGAAGTGACGAACGTGGTTTCCATCAGCAGCGGCTGGCTCTTCCACGCCGCCCTCCGAGGGGACGGTACCGTAGTGACTTGGGGCTGTGCTCTGACCGGCGCACCGACTGAATTAAGCAATGTGGTTGCCCTCGCTGCGGGCGGCCATCAATTCTGTCTGGCTCTAAAGCAGGATCGGACGGTTGTCGCTTGGGGTTACAATGGTTCGGGTCAGACCAACGTGCCGGCTGGGTTGACCAACGTTCTGGCCGTCGCCGCCGGGTTGGATCACAGCCTCGCCTTGTGCGGAGATGGCTCCGTGGCTGCCTGGGGTGACAACACCTTCGGCGCCACCGAGGTTCCAACCAACCTGACAAATGTGGTTGGCATCGCGGCTGGATGGAGTCAGAGTTACGCCTTACGGGCAGACGGAACCGTGGTGGGTTGGGGAATGGACGCAACCAACGTACCGATCGGTTTGAGCAATGTAGTAGCGGTCGCGGGTGGATGGGACGCCGGTCGGGAGGTTCTATTCAACGACGGGACTGTGCTCTGGAATGTGGCCGGTTTGAGCAATGTGACGGCGATTGCTCGCGGACACTTCTTCAGTCTGGCCATAACCTCCATCGAATCACCCGCGCTTGCCTGCGGTGTGCCGCTGGCCAATGCGTCATGGAGGTATGGTCACTTTCAGGGAGCCGTGGACAGCCGGTGCGAGCGAGTCTATGCGCTCCAGTTCAAGAACCGACTCACAGATAACAATTGGACACTCCTGCCGCTCGCGGCGGGCAGCGGTCAAATTCAAACCCTGACTGATCCCACAGCCACAGCCCCGCAGCGATTTTATCGAGTGCTGAAGTGGTGACTCTGCGTTAGTGCTGCGCTGGCGCCCATGCCAAATTCATCAAAGGAACGTGCGAGCCGAACTATCACATTGGTGTGGATAGGCGTCGCTCTGTTGTTCGGGTTCTTGCTTTTCCCAACGATGGTTCAGCGCTTCGCAGCGTGGCCGCCTGCGTTCATGGAGCGCCGTGCTGAGCGTCGCCTGCTGGCCGAGCGCGTACAGTCTGCTGGTGGGTGGTCGGCGCTGGTACGAGACTGCGAGCGTCTTGGCCAGCAGTATAAGGAGGAGGGTTCCTTTTTCTGGACCCGGGCCAGGACCAATAGTTTACCACCGGCAATCGCCGCGCTAAGACCGATGGTTGTCACTTTTGGTCGAGGCGCATCGTTCGGGTTTCCGGACGTAGCGACCGTTCAGATCAAGTTGTTTGGTCTCCACTCTACCGGAGGCCACTCGACGCCGCTTCTGGGGGTTGTTGTGGTACTGGGGCAGGGCTCAACGCCGTACAAGCCGGGACCTGTCCCTTCATACGTTGGGGGAGGGCCATACTGCACCTATCGAGCGGTCACGAATAGCGTCTATGAGTACTTCTGAGGTGCAGACTAAACCGCTCCCCGCAGCCCACAGCCGCCGTCCTTCCTGTTCCCGGCAGTTTGGGGATACTGGCTGCACCCTGGCTCCGTCGAACTCTGGCCGCCCGGCGGCTGTGGGTGAGGGAGGTCGTGGGGACCGCTGGGAGGACATGCGGGCGCTTCTTGCTTTTCGCACACCGCAGGCAGCTTCGGTCGAGGGTTATACAGGGCCTTCCGTTGACCCTCACAAAAGGGGAGATGCTCCCCTCCGCGGCAGCCAATCCGCGGAAGGCTTGTTCGAGGCTGCCGAGGGTGAAAGCCCGTTCTCGCGAAGCCGCTTCCTCACCAGGCGGCGGTTATCGCCTGATCGGCAGCCTTGAGCAAGTAACGGACGTTCCCGCTGGCAACCTCAACCACCACGTCCACTCGTGTGCCATACGCCCAAACAGGCCCGTCCCCGCCCCTCACCGCCAAGACCGAAGGCGGAGTCCCCGACATTCGCGAGGGGGCATAGACGTTCCATTGTTGCGCCCCATTGAACACCCGGAATCGGGGGATCGTCATCGAATCCGGTATTGGGAATCCGTTCGTTTCAATAAGACTGACCGTGGCAATAATGCCCCGTCGCGGATCAACCGGGGGGAACATGTCGAGCCAAAGAAACGCCTCAATCCGGTAGTCCTTCGTCCCGATCCGGATGGCATTCGTGACGAGCGTCAGCACCGGGCCGCGATCCAACGTGTCCCATAGGACGCCTCCTCCCAGCGAGACAACTGCCGCCCCGCCGCAGCCCGCATTGGCCACCACCGTGTGGGGGAAGTCAGAACTCCACGGGCCGCCCAGTCTCCCCGCCCGCTCGACGGCGCAGCAACCGCCCGGCGCGGCATTGGTCCACATGAGGAGCGCGTTCCGCGGATCGCAAGCAATGATGCGCGTCTGGTTGGTGGAAGCGATTCGATAAAAGGCCGCAGACTGAGCCGACGCCGCAGCTACAGTCAGCGCTTGAACAACCAGGACTGTTATAATCTTCATGTTGCCTTCCGGGAAACCCTGCTTGGGCGAGTTAGTTTTCTCCTGTGCCTCATGGCCAGCGCAGACGGTAAAGGCGCACGGGGTAATTGGTCCATTGCGGATCGCTGAAATGGGCCGAGCCGTTGGTCAGGCTGTTGGTGCCTACCGGAGACCAAATGGGATTGGTCGAGTTCGTGCAGGCTTCGATCACGACACTCCGGCCGCAGGCCCAGGCAATATCAAATCCAAACCGGTTCGTCCGCAGGCCGAAGCCGGTGGCACCGGCCTGCACCTGGGGGAGCCAAAGCATGGCTGGATAACCGGCGAACGACGTGCCCCAGTTAGTGGTCCCAGGCAGATAATAGACAGTCAGGCTGTCATCACCATAGAAGGCATAGGAACCGAAAGCAGGAGCGTTACCTTGGAAATGGATGCTAGCGAGGCCTGGGCAAGATCCGAATGTCCAGGGGGAGATGTTGGTGACATTGGCGGGGATTGTCACGGCGGTCAGGTTGGTGCAGCTATAAAATGCGCTGCTTCCGATGCCAGTGACGCTGTTGGGGATCACCACGCTGGCGAGGCTCGTGCACCCGTTGAACGCGTTGTCCCCGATGGTCGTGACGCCGTTGGAGATCACAATGCTGGCCAGGTTGGGGCAGTGATAAAACGCCGCGCTGCCGATGTTCGTGACGCTGCTGGGGATCGTCACGCTGGTCAGGTTCGTCGAGTAGGCAAACGCCCAGCCATCAATGTTGACAACCGGGAGGAAGTTGATGGTGTCCGGTATGGCGAGCGCGCCGCCGGAACCCATGTATCCAGTGATAACGATTGTGCCGTCGTTGGTTGTGTAATTGTATGGCGTCGGCGGGTTCCACAGCACGGCAGGAAGATCGCCAAACGACGGACCCCAACCGGTGGACCCTGGCAGGTAATAGACGGTCGCATCGTCATCGCCCGAAAACACCTCCGAACCAAGGCTGGGAGCATTACCCCGGAAGCAGACTTTCGTGAGACTAGAGCATCCATAGAACGCGTGGTCGCCGAGGCTGGCCACGCCGCTTCCGACGGCGACCGTGGCAAGGCCGGGACATTGATAGAAGAGTCCATTCTCGAGGCGGGTGACACCGTCGGGGATCAAGACGTTGCTCAGACCCGTGCAGTTGTCGAATGCTCCCTGGCCGATGCTCGTGACGCCGTCGGGCAGACTGATGTTGGTCAGGCCGGCGCAGTTGGCGAAGGCAAAGTCCCCGATATTGGCGAGGTTCCCGGGCAGGGTGATGTTGGTCAGATTGGCACAGGAGTAGAACGCGCCGGTCCCAAGGCAGCTCACACTGTTGGGGATTGTGACGCTGGTCAGGCTGGCGCAAAACACAAAGGCATAGTCCCCGATATCAGTGACCGGCAGGCCGGTGATCTTGCCCGGGATGGTCACCGCCCCGCCGGGTCCGGTGTATTCCGTGATGGTGATCGTTGCGTTATTCGTGATGCAGGTGTAGGGCACTGGCGGGTACCATAGCGCGGTCGGACGACCGGCAAAGGTCTTGCCCCAGCCCGCAGTGTCCGGTGCGTAATAGACGGTGGCATTAGTATCGCCGTTGAACACAGAGGAACTTGTAACGGGGGCATTGCCGGTGAAATAGACCCCCGCCAGGTTGGTGCAGCCCGAGAACGCGTAATCTCGGATGCTGGTGACGCTGCTGGGGAGCAACAGATTAGTCAGGCTGGCGCACAAAGTGAATGCGTTGGTTCCTATCGTCGTGACGCTGTCGGGGATCGTGATGCTGCTCAGGCTCGTGCAGGAGTAGAACACCCGGGGCCCAATGTTGGTGACGCTGTTCGGGAGGGTGACACTCGTCAACTCGACGCAGCCAGCAAACGCATCATAGCCGATGTCCACGACCCCGTGGCCGATCTGGACGCTGGCCAGGCGAGTGCAGCCATAGAACGCCAGGATCCCAAGCTCGGTGACGCTGTCGGGAATCGTGATGCTGCTCAAGTTCGTGCAGGAGTAGAACGCCCGAGCCCCGATGTGGGTGACGCTGTTCGGGATTGTGATGCTGCTCAGGCTCGTGCAGCCATAGAAGGTATTCTCTTCGATGCTGCTGAGGTCGGAGCCCAGCCTGACGCTGGCCAGGCTGACACAACGATAGAACGCGTTGCTTCCGAGATCGGCGACGCTGTCGGGGAGCGCGACGCCGGCCAGGCGGTCGCACTCGTAAAACGCATATCTTCCGATGCTCGCGACACTGTTGCCGATAGTGACGTTGGTCAGGAGGCAGTCCCAAAATGCATTGGCTCCGATATTGGTGACACTGTTGGGGATCGTAACACTGTTCAAACTCAGGCTCGGGCAGGCGTAGAATGCCCAGTCACCAATGCTCGTAACGGGCAAACCATTGATCGTGCTGGGGATGGTCACCTCTCCGCCGGGGCCGGTGTAGGCCTTGAGGGTAATCGTGCCGTTGTTGGTGATGCAGGTGAAGTCCTCGGCCCGCCCAGCCGCGAGCGGCATCAAGAGCAGAAGCACCAGCGGCAGCAAAGTGCCGCCCCCGAAAGGCCACCGGACTGTCGGGCTGATAGCGCTTAGGCGGCAGGGCACCAGCGTTCCGAGCGATACAGCGCTCAGGGAAAATGGCTTTGTGTCCATGAATCAATGCCTTCCGAAAACCGCCGCTAATTGTGGCGAACTGCGCCGGCTTAGTCAAGTCTGAGGTTAGTTCTGGCGCGCCGACAGCGCGGTCGGTCGGAGCCGCCACAAGGAGTTGGTCCCGGGGAACCCCCGGGCGTCCTAATCCGTACTCTGCTTAATTGCGCGGCCACACCGGGCGGGGGAAGCTTGCGGCAGGTGCAGCTTATGAAGATGTTACTTTCCATAACCGACCGAGAGGAGGCCGAACAAGCCAAGCGGAAACTCTTCGAGGCGGGTATCCGATGCGAAGTCCGCCACAATCCTGTGACAGAGAGCATCCTGGGAAGGACTTCCGAGCCTGAGCTATGGATCAAGGACGAGGGCGATACCCTGAAAGCCTTGAGATTGCTGGGCCCCGCCGTCCGAGCTAGACAAAGGTGATGCCATCCGAACCGCCCGCACGACTTAGCGCGGGCCGGCCGCGCGCGCCTGTTCATCGGCGAGGCCCTGGCGGTCCAGGACCCACCGGGCCAGGCGATCATACTGGGCTCGGAATTGCGGCTTCTCCGATTGGGCCAGTTGGCGCAGCGCGCCGCCGCCTTCGTAGTAGGTGATGGACGCGGAAGTTTCGGCGCCGGCTTGCGCGAAGGCCTTGAGATAGGCGTCGAAGCGCGGGGCATAGGTCTGGGGCTCGCTGATCAAGCGCCCATCCATCTCGAACTCCATGCCCATACCGTGCAGCCGGGCAAACTGGCAGGCCTGTTCCAGGCGCGAATAGGGCAGGTCCGCGTGGAAGAAGTAGTTGGGTTGCTGCCAGGCGACATCGAACCCGTACGTCTTCCAATCACCGGCCCCACGCGCCCCCCAATAGGGAATCCAGAAGAAGCACAGCCCGCGCTGATGGATCTTTTGCGCGACCAAGGGCAGGAACTGCGGGTTGGACTTAATCGCTCGTTCCGGCACGAAATAAAATCCCGCGAGGCTCAGGTGCTTCGGGGCCAGTTCACGCCATTGGCGGAGCGCGTTTTCTATATGCCATTCGCAAGCCGCCAGGCGATCGGCCGGCAAGGAGAAATCCAGCCTGCGCCCGTCCAGTTTGCCCCAATTGGTGGCGCCTTCAATGGGTTCGGGCACGGTGAGCACCACCTGGCGGGGGCGCAGGGGGCGGCCCGCACGCTGCTCGGCCTGGGCGCAGGTTTGCTCCAAAGCGGCCAGGCCGTGGCCGGGCTCGAAGTTCCGGGCGAGCAGGTCCTGCCAATCCGCTTTGTCGGCGGGTTGCATTTTCGTGCCCTCCTCAAAGACGTGCCGCTTTGCGTTAACATATTCAATGAACAGGAAGCCGTCGAAGAGCCACTTTTCCTTGCCGTCACGCGGGTCGCGGCAAGACACGTAAGGGGCAAATTCTTCAGATGTCCAAGCCGAACGCTGCCGGCCGCCTTGGTAGATCAAAACCATATCGCTGGTGTTCGGCGGAGTGCCACGCCATAACGGATAAAAGGCGTCCCTGGCGGGGCTTGCCGCTGGCGGCGCCGGGGCGGCCAGAGTTACGGTTGCGAACCATCCAACCAACAATCCGAGGAGCATGCGAACGATCATCTATAATCTGACTGTGAATCTGCCGGGATATTCAGCAAAGGCTAAAATGAGAGACAGGCCCCTGGATGAGATTGTAATACTCTCAGCAACCCTTGAATCCAAGCCGAGGCACGACGGTCCTTCCGGCGGGGAGCATTTCATTTCCTGTGCGCACGGGGACGCGCTCTCATGAGGACCCCGCTCCCGCGGGCTTGGAAATGCAGGTGCGGCTCTTAACCGCTTCATTCAGCGGTTCTCGGGAACAGATAAACCGCTGAACCCGGAATCTCACGCCCTGGCCGCCCCGGACGGAGCGCGGTGTCAGCCTGGCGAGCCCCGGGGTAGCCTAGGTGGAGCCTAAAGGTAGCCTCAGGGTGGCTTCGGGGTGCCTACCGGTTAGCCACCAGTTAGCCTCAGGGTGGCCTCGGGGTGGCCGTAACCGGGTTCCTGTTCGAGGTTCATCCACCCTCCGCAGTGGTGTCCACCCTCCGCAGTGGTGCTACGGAGGGCGGGCTACGGAAGACGGGCTACCGAGGACGGGCTACCGAGGACGGGAGGTTCGAGGTTCAGGGTTCAGGTCCAAGGTTCGGCGTTGGATGTTCGATGTTGGATGTTGAATGTTCGCAATGAAGGAGGAGAATTCACCCCCTGCCAGTCAAGGCGGCGCCACTGGCCAAAAATTGCGAATCGAAAGCCAATCCGCGCGATTCACAAAGCATGTCCCCGGTGATAGAATCGGGTGTCGTTCACAAGTAAGTTTATGCTCACTCATCCAAATTCAGCCCAAACCTGAGATCTTATGAAGACGATCAAGCGGTTCGTCGTGTTGGGCGCTGCGTGCGCCTGCTTGCTTGGGTCGCCGGCGACCCAGGCCGCCACCAAGGTCTTTTTCGACGCCTCCCAAACCGCGACACTCGTCGTCTCGAACATCAACGCCGTCACCATCAGCAGCGGGGACTACCTGTTCACTTACTCGGCGGATGGCTACTGGTCGGCGGGCGGCGGAGCGCCGACGGGCCGATTCTTCAGCATCTTCTGGCCGGCCGGTGTGCAGGCGCAGGCCATCACCGCCGGGCCGGGGCTCGGCACAGGCGCGAACATCACGCTCAAGCGCGCGGACGGGAAGCTCTTTGATATGCAGGCGTTCACCGGGAAGATCCTGCTCAACACCGCCGGCGCCGGCGCCGCGTTCGAGATCATGCCGCAGTTGAACGGCAATGACGCCTTCAACAACCCGCTGCAGTATGACTGCAGTGGCTACGCTGGCATGAGTTTCCCCTACACGACCGCATTGGCCGGCTACGACACTTACCAGATTCACATGTGGGGCGATTTCGCGCTGACGGCGCTCACCTTGATTGACACCAACCCGCCGGTGCCGCCCGCGCCCAGTTTCACCATAGCCACCAGCGTTTCGCCGGCCGGCGCGGGCACCGCCGGCGGCGGGGGAAGTTATCCGAGCAACTCCACCTGCACGGTCATGGCGTCGGCCAATCCCGGCTGGGGTTTCCAGAAGTGGACCGAGAACGGCGCGCGGGTCAGCACCTCCGCCAACTACACGTTCACGGTCCAGAGCGATCGCACGCTCGTCGCGAATTTCGTTCCCGCCTACACCGTCACCACCGGCCTCTCGCCCAGTTACGGCGGAACGGCGTCCGGCGGCGGCACGTTTAACAGCAATTCGGTCGTCCTGATCACGGCGACGCCGATGGTTGGTTTCAAGTTCGTAGGCTGGACCGAGCTGGGCACGCTGGTCAGCACGTCGGCCAATTACAGCTTCAATCTCACGGCCGACCGCGACCTCGTGGCAAACTTCGCGCCCACGGGCGTCAGCGCGACGTTCGACTTTGACACCGGCACGCCGGCGGTTGGCCCGGGCCAGGGGATGCCGGGGACGCAAACCAAGAACGGCGTCACGGCGACGTTCAGCACGCTGGCGGGCGGATGGTCGGTCCAGAACACCTTCCTTTACTGGGTGCCGAGAGTGTTCTCCGGCAATTTTCTTTATCCGAGCACCTTGGGCAGCACGATGGCCGTGGGGTTCAGCCAGCCTGTCACCAACTTCACGATGTCGTTCTTCACTGGCGAGCTGTCCAGCGATTACGACACTCCCGCGCTCGTATCCGTCACGGCCTACGCCAATTCCGCAATGACCAATCCCGTCGCGAGCGGATCGGCGCGGGGCGCGTGGGTTTCCGGCGCGTATCCCGAGGGCGTGCTGTCGTTCGGCTCGGCGACGCCGTTCACGAACGTGAAAATTGAAGTGCCGTCGCAAACTCCCGTGCCGAGCTATCTCTTCTTCGTGGACAATATAGTCGTCCAACTGGCCGCGCCGGCGGCGCCGCACGCGCCTCCGCTGGCCTTCGGCAGCGCTTTCTACCAGCTTGCCGGACGCCCGCTCACCCTCAACATCGCCGACCTGATGTGGAGCGATTATGACCCCGATGGCGAACCAGTGTACTTTGTCGGCGTCAGCGCCACGACTTCCAACGGCCTCGCGCTCACGACCCAGGCCACGCAGATTCTGGTGCCCGCGAACTCACTGGCCGACGGTTTCAGCTACACCATCGCCGACAACCTCGGCGTCACCGCCACCGGCACGGCGACGATTTCCATCATCAGCAGCCCGACGAGCCAGGTGAATGCGCTGGACTTGAGCGTGCCCGGCGGAGTGACCGCCAGCTTCACCGGCGTGCCGTGGTATTTCTACGAGTGTCAGCGCGCTACGAACGCGGCCTTCACCGGCACGCTGCAGACCTGGCCCCTCCAGGCCTGGGCGGATGGCTCGATCTACGTTTGGGACAGTTTTGCCGACCTCTCGGGCAAACCGCCGCGGGCGTTTTATCGGCTGCGCTGGTTGCCGTAACTTACCGCATCAAACGCCGCCCTGCCCGCAGCGGCGCGTCAGCGGAGCGCCGCTAACTGCCGCAGCCCAACCAGCGGCATTCAGCCGAGACGCTTTTCCCTGGCGTTCATTAGCGCCCATAAGCGGTTCTCCGCCACCTTGAACTCGAGATCATCCGTGAAAGGAGGCACCCCAGGATAATCGAAGCCCGCTCCCGCGGCTCCGGCAGGAGAGAATTCGCGTCAATTAGCGCAATTCGCGGTTAACGGTCACGATTTCTGCGTTTCAGCTTTTCGTTGTAGCCCCCACAACGCGCACAGGACCAGTTCCAGTCTCCGGTCTGACCCCGTTTCTGACCGCCCGATCCTTTGCCCATATTTGTAACCTTTCGGAATAGGTCGTTGATGTTGGGCCTTTCGGCGGCGCCACCCGGAGCCGCCGCTGCACCTCGTTTCGGTGCGGGCCGTGTTCATTAGTTCCTACTGAGCACGGGGCGGTTTTTGACCACCGGTTCAGAAAAAAGAGCGGCGAGGTGGATGGGCGACCACATTTCGATGGGTTCTGAGGAGGTATTTGGCTTGTAAAAATTGTTTCTCTGGCAGAGATTTCCACGTGCCCATTGCAGAAGAAATGGGCCTTGAAAACAGCGCAAATGCCATACCGGGAATACAAAGGCAATCTCTTCGCGGCACGTGTTCAGTGCCTGGTGAACACGGTGAATTGCGTTGGGGTGATGGGCAAAGGGGTTGCCCTCGAGTTTCGGCGGCGCTTTCCGCGCATGTTCGAGGAGTACCGGCAGGTCTGCGAAAAGGCAGCACTCCGGCCCGGCCAGATTTGGCCTTATCGGAGGGAGCAACCATGGGTTTTGAACTTTGCGGTCAAGGATGACTGGAAACACCCATCGCGGATGGAGTGGGTGGAAAGTTGCCTCAGTAAGTTCGCGGCGAGCTATGAGAAGCTTGGGATTCAGAGTGTCGCCATGCCCTGGCTCGGCGCGATGAATGGGCGTTTAGAGTGGGACCAGGTTCACTCGCTGATTCGGTCGTAC
The DNA here is from genome assembly GCA_963762555.1 of uncultured Verrucomicrobiae bacterium. Taxonomy (GTDB): domain Bacteria; phylum Verrucomicrobiota; class Verrucomicrobiia; order Limisphaerales; family UBA8199; genus PALSA-1440. The sequence goes on along the minus strand of CAVXLO010000031.1, from coordinate 22,177 downwards.
TTGAGCAACCTCCCAAATATCGAGATTGAGTTGGTTGAGTTTGACCCGCATGCGAGTGATCCGCTTTTTGAGAAGCTTTTGTCTGAGTCTAAGCACAGGACCGCCGAAGACCTGCGGAACGACGCCGACCTTACGGCATCGGCGGCGGCGATGATTCTGTCCGCTGTGAGGCGTCAGCAGGTGAAGAGCCTGGCCGAGGTATGCTCACTGGAGGGCCTGGGCAAGAAGACGATTGAGAATCTGTATGCCTTCCTGATTGGCGGCAGTCGCCGGCATGAGCAGGTAGCCTGGACCCAGCGGCCCTGCTTTGATATCAGGCCATGAGCGCGCATCTGCTGGTCCAGACACTGCAAGGGATGGCAGCTTGGCGGGCTGGGTTGAAGGCGGCGGTGCAGGCATCCTCGGACCGGCCGTGTGTCTATTACGTTTGCCCGTTAGCGAACCTGCGAGGAATTGCGGAACATGGAATATTGCCTCGCGATGCGGCGCCGCAGAAGCGAACTGACCTATCTGGGCAAAGCGTCCAGGCCATCAGGAATGAGCCGCTGCTTCTGTCCAGTGGAATGCACGCGGGCGTGCACCAATGCGTCAACTTCTTTTGGAACCCGCTCAACTGGACGCTCAGTGCTTTTCAGAGCATCGGTTTGCGGCGCGAGGCCTCGTCGAAAAACCCCGATGATGCGGTGGTTTGCATTCTGGAAATTGACCTGGAGAGGTTGCTGGTGGGAACCGGTTGCGGCTGGACCGTTGCACCGCAGAATTTGGCGGGTTCCAACTTTGCGAATTTCACGAGTGACTATTTCACGGGAGCAGTCAAGAGGGACGACGGCACGCCGAGTTTCGACTGGGAGAGGATTTTTTCCACGGAGCCGACCAACGAGCGATCGCTAAACAGGAAAAGGTCGGCGGAGCTGATCGTCTCCCTGGACAACCCGACCGATGTTGTCAGCTCGAGCCCTGTGCCATTTAATTTGGTGGACCGGATCATCGTGCCGGCTGCCGAAGTTCGGGCTCTGACGCAAGACCAGACGGATTTCTTGAGTCGAGCGGGCAAGGCGGTTACGAGGCTCTCCAAGGCTGGGGAGGTGACGATCTTCATCCCGCAGGAGGACCTGCGGAAGGCAGAGAATGGTTTTGTGACAAGCTTGCATTACCGCAAGAAGAGCGATGGTTCCGTTTTGACGAAGCTGAACGCTGCTTTCAGGACGATTAGAGAGTTCGAAACGGCCCACCCGGAGCTGTGCCCGTCAGGTGAGAGATTTCTGCGCGCGGAACTGGCTGACGGTTATCACGGGTCTCTGCACGCGGCACGGGTGATGTTTTGGTGTGCATTTCTTATCCAGCACGTCAATGGGGAAACAAGGAATGCGGTGACTCCTATAGTGCTCACCGCAGCGGCCCTGCATGACACATGCCGGGAGAGTGGGGACGAAGACGAATTGCACGGCCAGCGTGCTGCGGAGGCGCATCGGGCGAGGGTGGAGGGCTTCCTGACCTCCCCCGGGACGGCGGCTTCGTGCCTGAATGCGATTCGCTACCATGCTGTGCCGGATGAGGGGTGTCCAAGTATGGACCTTGCTTTGCAGATATTGAAGGATGGCGATGCACTTGATCGGGGGAGATTTGGCGCGCCGAATACGGAAGTCGGGTGCAAAACGCGGTTCTTCAGGACGCAAGCTCTGCGAGGTGATGCGTACAACAACGTCGCCTGGATGGCGTACTGGGCCGCCTACAGCACGCGCTACACCCCAGTAGGCCCCAGTCCTTGTAAGGACTTCAACAAGGCGCTTGTTGACTCGGTGAACGTTTTGGCGGGAAAAAAGCAGGCCGGCTGAGAGGGCCGGGAGCTTGGACGGGAACCCGGACGCCAGGCGCGGGGATTCACTCTAGAAGCAACTGGACACGTCCAGTTGCTTTCTTGGCTCAGGGGCCGAAGCGGACGGGGGTATCCGAATCGGGTGCCCAGCCGATCACGATCTGGACCAGGGCGAGCAGATTATCTTCGTCTCGGGTGAGTTGAAGCTGGGCGATGCACTCGCGCCAGAAGGCTGCAACGTCCTTGTCCATCTCGCCTTTGAAGGCGACCGCCGGCGGGAGGGGCGTGCCGTGGGCGACCGCGTCGAACGCGAGCGGGGCTCTGCCGTCGGTGTTCAGGCGGTGGGACTCGGCGATTTTCTTCAGGAGCAGGGCTCTTTGGGTACCGGGCTCGGTCCAGGTGAGGTGGTAGCCTTTGCCGTCGGTGAGCATGTAGCTCTGAAGCCACCGGGCCTGAACCATGAGGTCCATGACACCGGTGAACAACGTTTTCATCTGGGCGTCGGTAAACATGGGCCTATTTGGCTACCTTGAGAAGGGTGGTGACCTGGGTTTTGATTTTCTTTAACTCCCAACAGACTTCCTGCCGGACTTTCTCAGGGGCGCTCTTGATTTCGGCTTTTGTTTCGGCTTCCACCAAAAACTGGCGGAATTTCTTTATCTTATGAAGGGCCTTGTGGTCGCCGCCCAGGGACTTGGCGGTTTTGACAGCGTCCTCGAGGGGGGCTCCGTCGATGAACTGCTGCATGGGTTTCTCTGACTTGGTGCGGACCACCACTTGCAGTTTGTTACGGAACGCGAGCGCTTTTATTTTTCCGGACTTTATCGTTTTTACAGCTGCCTCTTCGAACCCGGCGTGGTCCTTGAGGGCCGAGTGGTTCTTGAGGAGGACGTCGTAGTAGCTCCAGCGGGCCTGGTTGTTGTCGTCGTGTTTGATCATGCAGTCGATCACGGCGATTCGGTGCTCTATGCCGCGTTTCTTGAGGGGCACTTCCTTCGCCAGGTTGGAGATGCTGATCTTGTCTTTGTAGTGGCGGCGGTGGAGAAATGATGCCTGCTCATACGGGCGCCAGTCCTTTTTGCCTTTGAGGTGGAGTTGGCCCAACAGGGAGGCGATGGCGCTATCGTCAACTTCTTTGGGGAGTACAGCGCACTTCACTTTTTCCCATTGGACCGCGTTCTCTTCCGCGAGCAGGCGGTGGGCTGCGAGGCGGCGGTTGCCTTCGACCACCTCCAGGGTTTCTTCTTTGACAAATAGCGGTTCGATAAGGCCGTCGTTGTCCTTTATCTCTTCTTTCAGCTCTCGGACGTGGTCCATGGCCTGGAGGCATGCTTGAATGTCCTCCTGCGATGGAGATTCGCCCGCGCCATCGTGGAGCACGGAGTAGATACGTGGATTTTCGGGGTAGAATTTGAGCGTTTCGTGGCGCAGATAGCTGATGCTTACCGTGTAGTGCTTCCCCTTGATGGGGATGACGACGGTGGACTCGGCGCCTGACTTGTTCTTCTTGGATTCGCTCATAATGGTAGGTGTTTGTGACTGTCTTCCGTTAACTTCAAGCTCAAAACGTCGGCGAGCATGGCCGAGAAAGCGTAGGACATTTCCGATTTGAATTGCTTCTTGCTGATGTCGCCCTGGCCGAACTGGGCCGCGACGTGCTTGGCTGAGAGCAGCTCGTCCACCCACTCGTCAATGGAATCCCTGATCAGGAGATTGTGGATGTAGCAGGTGGCTGTCTGTGAGATTCGGTGGATGCGGTCCTGGGCCTGAAGGTAGTCGTCGAGGCTGAAGCTGCGGTCGTAGAATATGGCGTGGTTCGCAACTGTGAGCGTGAGCCCTTCCTTCGCGGCGCCGGGGGTGGCGACGAAGACTTTGCACTCACTGTCCTCTTTGAACTTGGCGATGGACGCATTCCTTTCCTCAATCGCCATTTTACCGTGGACCTTGACGGCGCCGAGGTCCTTGAGCTCGCGGGCGAGCCAATCAGCGTTGTCGGTGAACGCGGTCCAGACGATGGCTTTGGAGCCGCCAGCGATGGCGGAGTTCAGGATGGACCGAAGCTTGGGGAATTTGGCCGGCGTCCCGCGATACGACTCGTCAACCAGGGCGGGGTTGGAGGCGACTTGGACGAGGCGGAGTAGGCGCTTTAGGATGGCTTCCGCATCATCCGTGACGCGCTTGGCATCTCTGACCACCTCGGCGCGGAGCTCGTTCCTGAAGCGTGTGTACAGCTTTTCCTGCGCGGGCTCGAACTCCAGGAGGATGTTTTTGATCTCTTTGGTGGGAAGGACTATGCCGGAGGATGACTTTGTCTCCCTAACGGTGAAGGGCTTTATTTTGACGTAAATGTCTGCCAGCGCCTCGGAGAACAGGGAGCGCCCGAGCTGGCCGGCCGACTCGTGCGGGAGATCAAGGTTTTCGCGGAAGGATTTGAAGTCGTTTCCGAGTGCATCACCCTGGTCTAGGAACCAAATCTGCGACCAGATGTCGTAGGGGCGGTTGGCAATTGGGGTGCCGGTCATAATGACGCGCCGACAGAAGCCTTTGGCGAGGGCGTGGAGCGCGTGTGCGATGGCCGAGTCGGGGTTCTTGATCTTCTGGGATTCGTCGCAGATGGCGCCAACGCGCCGGGTCTTAAGGAAGAGGGCGAAGGCTTTCTGCGCCGTTTTGCATGTCTCGTAATGCGTGAGGTAGAGGCGGGCCGGGGTGTTGAAAGCGTAGAAGAGCGTTTTGGAATCGTGGTCCAGCGTCTTCGCTTTGAAATAGGAGTGGGTGGCGATTTCCTGTTCCCAGTTCCGAACGAGGCCTTTCTTGGTGATGATTATGACAGAGTCGAGGGACTTCTCGCCGATCCATGTCAGGGCCAGGTCAATGGCGATTTTGGTCTTGCCGAGCCCCTGTTCGTGGAAAATCGCGGCGTAGTCCAGGGACTTTATGGCCTCGACCGTGTTGACCTGATATGGGAAGGCCTGGAGCTTGCTGGCGAGTGAGGCCTCTTTCTTTACCCTCAGCATGACTCCTCCTGGTCGGTGAGGAAGCGGACTTTGACTCTCTTAGTCCGGGACTCGCGCTGTGCCTGTTTGATGATGTTCTTCGCCGTTGCGGTGGCTTGCCAGGGCGTCGCGACGACCAGTGTGGGTTTAGGCCGAGCTGCGAGGAAGCGGAGAAATGCCAGGAATTGCCTGTAGGAGCGGGGTGATTCGAGGTCGGGCGCTGTCTTTGCCTCGCCGATCAGGGTGACGGCAGGCGGAGTGCACATTGCACACACGTCAGGAAAGAAGCCTTCGATGGGGGCCGGTTTCTCAGTTTCAAGGACCGGTGGGCAGTCGCAGAAGAGGCAGAGCCCGGGTGTGGCCGGGTATTCGGTTTTTAGCCACCTGACGATGACGCCAACCAGGCGTGTATGAGCTAAGGTCTCACTCACTGGGCTGGATGCTGGCGATGAATGCGTTGAGGGCGTCCTGAGCTTCGAGAAGCGCCTGGTTGGTGTCGGAGGTCGGGTCGTTTTCGAGCTCTTTCGCCTGGGAGAAGGGGACTTTGTTAATTGCCTCGGCCAGTGCCTGTGCGAGCTGGGCGAGTGTGGCTTCCAGAAGTGCTTTGCTGAGGTCCGGGCGGTCGAGCACCTTGATCGCCTCCACGGCGCCCTTCTTGAGGAAGACGGTGGTGGCCTTCTTGTCCTTGAGAATCTTTGGGAGCCAGCGGACGGTGGCCAGGGGATATACTTTCTTGTCGTATATCCACTTGGCGAAATCTGAGACCGCATAGCCGGCCTGGCTGATCGCCGTCTTAACGTTGTTTTTCTGGAGCTCGACGAAGCCGCTGAAGCGCTGTGGGTCGAAATCGCCCTCGGAGTCGCACAGCGGGCGGTAGTAAGCCTCCATGTCAGCGAAAGCGTCGATGCTCTCCATCACGACTTTTTGACTTCCGCCGCAGTAGTTGACCAGCCTGGAAAAGGGCATCTTTTCCTTGTTGCGGAGGTAGGTGAGGTACTTGGCCTTTGAGTAGGGATCCCACTGGCGCGGGCCAACAAGGTGGGCCTGCAGGCGGATTGCATCGACGGCTTCGTCGTCGAGGTTCTTGTAAACGATGGCCGGGATCTTGTCCCATGACCCTTTGACCTTCTGGTCACGGAAGGATTTGTAAAGGCAGACGCGCGTGTTGCCCTCGATGCAGACCAGCTTGCCGCTTGGCTGAGTGTTCAGGATGACGGGCTGGATAATCCCGCCGTTGGTTTGGATTGAGTTCTTGAGGGTGCTGAACTTGGTGCCTCCCTGACCGTCCTTGTCGTCAACCCCTGCACCAAGCGCCTGATGGATTTGCTCTGGCGTCGGCTCTCCTTCGTACATTTCGAGCCAGAGGGCGATTCGGGGGTTGGATTTGTCGAGTATGATGCTGTCTACGGGGACCAGTTTGTGTGTTCCTTGTTGCATAAGTTGTTAGGCGGTGGCCGGTCCGAGACCGGCAGTTGAGGCGCTGAGGGTGGTTCGCTGGTGGCCGCCGCTGGTGCGGTGTGGTTGGCGGCTGACATTGTTGTTGTGGGGGTGGTGGCCATTGCCGGTGGATCAGGCTTTTGCGGTGGGTGTAGGTTCCTGCTGGCCGACGAGCAGCCGCATCACCTGGGCGTAGGTGGCAGGCCCTTTCTTGAGCATCTTCTGGATGGTGGCCTTGTGGGTCGGCGTCAGGCGCTTGGTGGCGTTCTTGGAGAGGAAATTCTTGGCTTTCATCCAATCGACGTAGTGCCCGTTGACGTTCTTGGCGGCGGCGGCTTGCTGGCGCTGCCGGGTGCGCTCGGCGGAGCTGTCGCGGCAAGCCTTGGCGATTTCTTTCCCCTTGGGTGCGATATGAGTGAGGAGGTTGGCGTAATGGTTGTTCTGCTCAAAATCGTCACGGCGGGCGTTGGGCACGAGTTTCGATGAGAGGATGTGGCATTCCCCGACGGTCCATGCGTTGAAGCGGGCTTCGGGAAAGGCGGTGTCCAGGAGGCGGGGGTCGCCTATCTGGATGTTGCCGGAGCGGAGGCGCAGGCCCTTGATGCCGTGGCGGTCGGGAATGGCGCCAAGGTAGTCGCTGTGAAGGATCCAGCCGACGGCGTTGGTTCCGGATGAAACGCCCGGGATCTCAAAGAAGTCGAGTTTTGCAAATGTTCCGTTGACCTTCGGGCGGGCCTCGTAGGTGTTGCGGTGGGGACGGTGGACGGGATTTCCGTTAAGCGTGAGGGTGTAGGTCTTTGCGGCGTTGTACTTAGCGAGGTGTTCTTCGATCTCTTTCCCGAAGCTAAAGGAAGGGTCGAACGGGACTGGGGCCGTCTGGCTAAGGTAGCTTTCCAGCGCGAGTTCGTTCAGGAGGAGGTCGTTCTTGTGGCGGATGACGTTGCGCATCTCGACTTCGAAGAAGTGAGGGGGATGACCGTCCGGTGCCAGTGTCTCCGTCTCCACGATTTGATGGAGAATTGCATCGAGTGTAAGGTCGGCGGGGTCGCGAAGGAGTTCTTTGAGGCGCTTGCAATCCCAGTACATGCATGAGACGTGCGTGTCGTCTGGTGCCTTGGACCGCATTACAAGGTGCTGGCAGTAGCCGAGACCTGCGAGCCGGCCTACACCGCGGAACCCGCGGGCCATCGTGCCGCGCTTCCGGCTGCCCCCTATGGCTGTCAGTATGCGAGCGAACTGCTGCTTTGGGATGCCTGCGCCGTTATCGCGAATGGTGGCGGTCCGGAGCGACTGGTTGAGGGTGATTTTAATGGCGGGTTTGGAGCCCTTCTTGTACAGCGAGAGCTCGGTGGCCTCGTCCAGGGAATCGGCTGCGTTTTGGACGTACTCGCGGAAGATGGAGAGGGGATTGACATACATGGCGCTACTGAGCAACTCCAGGATGTCTTTGCCCACCACAACCGGTTGATTGAACCGGGCGCGTGATTGTGGATTGGTTTGCTCCGCCATAGGTCACTTCTTTTCGAGAATGGGTTCGAGGTCCAGACCGGCGTCCTCAACGCGCTGATCGTCGGGCACCTCGACGGGTTTCGGTAATGCTGCGGCACGTAGCTCCTTCTGCCGGCGCCAGATGTCGGCCTCCTCCTCGTCATCAAGGGGCTGGTAAAACCGAAATATGCTGGCGACTTTGGTGTTCGAAATGGCCGCTCTGGCGGTTTGGTACTTGCCGCACGTGTCAAAGCCGGATAGGGCCTGGAGGAGGTCGGCACGATCGGCTGGGGATAGGCGTCGAAATTCGGCCTGGTAAGCGTCGAGTTCTGGGCGACCTTCGAGCTCCTCGAACCAGTCCCGATTGAAGATGTACTTGTGGGGCTTGATCAGGAGATTCTTGAACTCGTCGGGAGTTGCGCCGAAGGCGCGGCGGAAAAACGTCGGCGCGCCGCTCACGATGCCATGGGTTGCGTGCAATATTAGTTGCATCGACCTGAGGTAGTACTTGTTCCACTTCTTGCCGACGTGGGAGCGATCTGGCTTGTTCGTCGGCTGGTAGCGCATTGGGAAGGAGAAGATGCGGATGTTGAGCTCCTCGTTTAGCTGGATGTTAAGCCACATGCGCTGGTGGAGGTCGTCGGGGTCGTCGGCGAAATTGTAGAGGAGGTAGTTGGACAGGCTTCTCAAGCCGGCCTGGTGAGCGTAACGCACGGACGTGTCGTACTCCTTCTTATAGTGAAGGTGGTCAAATGCGATGCGGAGCGGGTCGGTGCAAATGGATGCGAGTTTGCGCAGGTACATGGGGTCCGTGCAAAGAATTCGGGCATCCACACCCTGGTTGAAGTTGACGCGCCGCAGGACCGGGGTACGCCCGCGCTTCAATTTGGCTCCCGGTGTGAATCCGAGGCCGCGGATTTCGGCGATGATTTCCTTGAAGCGATTCGAGGCGACGATGTTGTTGTCCATCAGCACCAAGTCCTTCTTCGGGCCGTAGAGCCTTTCGATTCCTTGGACGATGCTGGTAAGGGATGGTGTGTCGTACTGGGCGCCCTCCAGCTTTGGGACGCCGCAGAAGCCGCACGTTCGGACACAGCCGCGCGTGGCGTATGCGAGGTAGGCGTCGTGGACGGCGTACTTGTAGGGTGCTTGGGCAAGGATACTGTAGTCGGGGATTTGGTCTTCGATGGGGTTTCCAGTGGTGTCTTCTGAGTACAGTTCCTCCTGAAACGAGTCGAGTTGGAGCGATGTTGCCGGAGCCTGTTTGAGCAGGCCTTTGATGAAGCGGACACCTGCCCAGCGCTTTTCTTGGAGGAAGGCGTCGTGCATGAGCGACGCGGCTATACCGCCGACGAAGACGTTGTTAGAGTGGCCGTTGGCGGCTGTGATGGCAAAATCAATGGCCTCCGAGATCTTCTTCCACTCGAACGAAAACAGGGTGGTGACGTAGATTCTGTCCCAACAGGTGCCGAGCACGCTCTTGTCGAGGCCTTTGATGAACTTAACATTGTCCCGCTTGCCGTTCGGTCCGTGGTACTGGGCGATTTTCATCAGGCCCAGCGGTGGGTACTTGTTCTTGTAGCCGGGCTCGATGAGCAGGATGTTCTTGTTGGCCATGGGGATCTAGTGCGGTTGGGGCGACGTGGGTAGCGCGGCCCAGCGGGCGGTCGGGAACCGTCGGCGGGCCAATATCTTACGGCGTTGGCGTGAGCTTATCATTTGTGCCTCAGGGCGCGCTGAATGCGTCGCCGCATGGTGCGAAATTGTTGTGATTTCGTCAATTGCTGGTTGGCCGCGCTTTGGCACCGTTATCTATTGTCTTTGGTGCAGCTTACCACAGGGGGGGTGACAAAGAATGACACCCGCGATTACAAAATTGTGAGCATCTTTTCATGGCCGCCGGCTGGCCGTGCTTGGTAAGATTTGGGCGCTTGGGTGACTTGGGCCTTGTCGCCCGCAAAAGTGGTTCGACCATAGCTTGGTTTAGTCGCCTCGAGCCGGTGTCGGTCGTCACTTTCTACACTCGCTGGGGGCGGCGTGCCGCCTGGCCAGCTTCCCCGCCGCCGGATGTGAGCGGTGCAATGGCTGAAGTCTGGAGTTTAAAGTGGGGAGCCGGGAAAAGCAGAAATTGGGAAAGCAGACCCGTCCTGCGTAGCAGCACTGAGGAGGGTGGAAAGCAGAAATTGGAGGGGCAAACGCTGAAATGCTGAAGGGCTGAAAGCTGAAACCAGCCAGTGGGGCAGCCGGGGTCAGAGGATTTCCAGGCAGGTGGCGGTGGTATCCTGCTCAAAAGCCGCGATGGCTTTGGCGTGGTCGCGGAGGAGCTTCTCGATGACCCGGGTGGGCTGGTTGCCGCAGCGAAGCCAGATGACTTTGGGGGGCGGGCCATACAGAGCGACCATGTCTGCAAAGTCGGAATCCTGCGTCACCAGGACGAAAGCGTTGGCTTTGGCGTGCTGCCACAGGACGCCGTCATCGGCCTCGGCCAAGCCAAGCAAGCGAACCTGACTGGAGCCGGGAAAGAGGTCAGCGAGGGCTTGACAGAGTTTGAAGCTGAGGTTCTGGTCGAACAACAACTTCATGCGGCGGTCAGAAGGCGGCGCTCACGGTCGGCGGCATAGGCGAGGCAAGCGAGGATGTCGTCCTCGGTGAGTTCGGGGTAGTCGGCGATGATCGCTTGATGGGTCATGCCAGCGGCAAGCCAGCCCAGCACGTCGGCCACCGCGATGCGCATGCGGCGGATGCAGGGGCGACCGCCGCGCTTGCCGGGGTCGATCGTGATGACGGACTGATAGTTCATGTGCTGGTCTTACTGTAACACGGGGGTGATTTCAAGGACAGAGGTCCGCGATTTGGCACAAAGTGGGGCTGAGAGCGGCCTGAGGGAAAGCAGGAATTGGGAAAGCAGACCCGTCCTCCGTAGCGTTACTGCGGAGGGTGGAAAGCAGAAAAGCGGACCGCGGACTACGGCACGAAGGCGGAAAAGCTGAAAGCTGAAATTGGGGGGCAGAGGGCGGCCTGGTCAGGCGGGCACGCCGGATTCCAGTTCGTAAACCATGCGCCAAATGCGGTCGGTTTCCCCGCGCTCGATGACGTGGAGCGGGGGTGGCACGGCCAGTGACAAAGTGCGGCCCAAAACGTTGTAGGAGACGACGTAAGGAGTCTCTGAGCAACAGCTTACGCAAGGACCAGACTGGATTTAGTGAGAGACTCCTTACGTCGTCTCCTACAAGGGGTTACGCAGGAGTTTGTCACTGGCCGTGGGGGTGCGCGCACGGATTTCACGGTGCTTGACGGGATCGGCCGCATTGGCTAAGGTCGCGGCATGACTGGTGAGCCCGGAAGGCAATTCTGTCTCACACGCGCAGCCCTCGGTGGTGCAGGGTGCACAGAAGCAGCAGCCGAAGTTAAAGGCGTCAAACGAATTACCAGAGGCAAATGGGGGCGGTTTATGAGCCCGGGGATTATCGGGCTCATCGGGTGGCTTCTCGTAGCGGGCGCGGAGGTGGCCCACGCCCAATTCCGGTGGCGGACGAACAACTTCACGATCACGATCATTGCTTACACGGGCACTAATGGAAACGTCACCGTCCCCGACACCATCAATGACCTGCCGGTGGTCAGCATCGGGGACAATGCCTTCCAGTATAGCTATGTCCTGACCAACGTGACCATTTCGAGCGGGGTGTCGTACCTTGGGAATATGGCCTTCTACAATTGCACGAACCTGGTGGGCGTCACGTTGCCCGACACACTCGGTTACATCGGCTTCCACGCCTTCGACGGGTGCAGTAGCCTGACGAGCGTCGCTATCCCGTGGAGCGTGAGCGTCATTACGAATTACACCTTCCGCAATTGCACCAGCCTGACGAACGTGACGATTCCGCCCTCGGTCTTCACCATCAGCGATTTCGCGTTTTACAATTGCAGCGCCCTGCCTGCGGTCACGATCCCGGACAGCGTCGGCAGCATTGGGAAAGACAGTTTTGCTGATTGCGTGAGCTTGAGCGAGCTAACGTTGGGGGCCGGGGTTTCAACGATCGGCGATGACGCTTTCGAGAACTGCCGGGCATTGAGGAGCCTGACCTTGCCGCCTGGCCTCCAGAGCCTTGGGCAGCATGCGTTTGATTCCTGCGTCTTGCTCCCGACGGTGACAATTCCGGCCGCCCTGAGCAGCCTTGGAGCGGGCGCTTTCGACTCCTGCGCGAGCCTCACAAACATCGAAGCCGATCCGCAAAGCGCGTATTTCAGCAGCGTGGATGGGGTTTTGTTTGACAGCAACCACACTACCTTGGCCCTGTTTCCGAAAGGCAGGGGCCCAAGCTACACCGTCCCCGCCGGTGTGACGAAGATTGGTTTCGGCGCTTTTTCGTCCTGCCTTAAGCTCACCAGCCTCACGCTTCCGGTGGGCGTTACCAGCATTGACACGTTCGCCTTCAGCTTTTGCGGACTAACCAACGTGTCCCTTCCGAACAGCGTCACCAACATCGGGGACTTCGCGTTCTACTGGTGCGTGGCCCTTGCCGCGGTTACGATTCCAGATAGCGTTCAGGTCCTCGGGGGTTTTGCGTTCGAAGGTGCCGGGCTGACGAGCCTCGCTGTGCCGCGAGCAAGGACGAGCGGCTATGCGTTCAGCGAGTGCCAAAGCCTGACGAACATCAGCTTTCCGGCCGGGGTGACGAACATCGGCGACCATATGTTCTCTTCCTGCGGGAGCCTGACCAGCATTATGATTCCTGGGACCGTCAAAACCGTCGGGCCCTATGCCTTCCAATACTGTCAAAGCCTGACCAATGTCATCATGACCAACGGCCTGACGACGATCTCCAACTATGCCTTCGCAAGCTGTCCGAATCTAAGCAGCGTGGAGTTGCCGGGGACGCTCACGACGCTGGGCACGGCCGCATTTGCCTTTTGCGACAGCCTTCCGGCGATCGCCATTCCGGGTGTGCCGACGATTTCAGACAGCGTGTTTTACTCCTGCACCAATCTAACCTCCGTAACGATTTCCGACGGAGTATCAGTCATCGGACAAAATGCTTTTTCGGGCTCCGGGCTCAACAGCCTCAGCCTCCCGGACACGGTATGGGAAATTGGAAAGTATGCGTTTGATGGTTGCCTCGCGCTCACAAACATTAGCCTTGGCCATGTCCGCTGGATTGATGACTCCGCCTTCTACTTCTGCACGAACCTGGCCGAGGTCACGATCCCTGGGAACCTTACCTACGCCGGGGCCAGCGTCTTTGGACGCTGCAGCCGCCTGCGGCAGGCAACGTTTTCGTCGGGCGCCACGGTGATTGGCGATAAAATGTTCTATCAATGTGGCAGCCTCAACAACGTGCTGATCCCCAATACGGTCACGCGGATTGGCACCGATGCGTTTGGGTACTGCTCCAGCCTCTCCAGCCTGACCATCCCGGGGAGCGTAACCACCCTCACCACCAGCGCGCTGGCCCTGAGCTCCGGCGTCACCAACATCGTGCTGTCCAGCGGCGTGAGCACCCTGGCGTACGACGCCATTGCGTGGTGTTCCAACCTGACGACGGTGGTGCTCCCGAGCACCGTTTCCAGCATTGGCATTTACGCCTTTGAGAATTGTCCCAAGCTGAGATCTCTCTTCTTTTACGGCAACGCGCCGAGCGTTGTAGCAACAGCGTTTTCCGGCTCACGCAACGCAGTCGCCTGGTATTTGCCCGGAAAGTCGGGATGGGGGACGAACTTCGGAGGCATCCGCACGGCGCTCTGGCTTCCCGTGGTTGAGGCCCGCGATCCGGGCTTCGGCATTCGGAGTAATGTGTTTGGATTCAACGTGGTCTGGGCGAGCGGGCAGGGTATTGTCGTCGAAGCGTGCTCGAACCTGGCGAGCGGGGCGTGGATTCCCATTTCGACGAACACCATGCCCGGGGATTGTTATTATGTAAGCGACCCGGCCTGGACCCGCTTCAGCCGGCGGTTTTACCGAATTCGCGCTCCATGAACCTTGCAGGGCCAGCTCGTCTCGGATTGGAGTGGGACGAATCTAAAGTCCACAGAAACCGTAGTTGGTCTGGAGCTACCACGGTTTGCTCAAAAGCAGAAATGGGGAAAGCAGACCCGTCCTCCGTAGCCCGTCCTCCGTAGCGGCACTGCGGAGGGTGGACAGCACTGCGGAGGGTGGAAAGCAGAAATCGATTGAGCGTTGCACTGGTCCGGGCCGCTGGTAGAATACGCTTATGCCGAAGCAGTTGTTAGATGAGGCGCGCGTTGACCGCCGGGCATTTGAGGTGACGTCCTTCGCCGAGGCGGAGGAGGCGGACTGGAAGTATTGGCGTTCCTGCACTCCCGACGAACGCCTCGCAGCGCTGGAGCTGAGCCGGCAAATCGCTTATGGCTACGATCCGACTGCCCGCGGACTTTCGCGATTTTTTGAAGTTGCTGAATTCCCACCGCGTTGAGTACCTGCTGGTTGGGGGATACGCGGTGTGCTACCACGGCTACTATCGTACCACGGGGGACATGGACTTGTGGGTGGCTGTCCACAGCGACAACGCTGCGAAACTGGTCTCGCTCATTCGCGAGTTCGGGTTTGATGTGCCGGAACTTTGCGAAGCGTTATTCCTGGAAAAGGGGCGGATTGTCCGGATGGGCGTTGAGCCCGTGCGGATTGAGCTGCTGACGGAAATCTCCGGGTGCGAGTTCGCCGCATGCTACAGCCAGAGGGTCGAGGCGTCGTTGGATGGCATTCCTGTGACAATCATCGGCCTCGCCGATCTGATCAAGAACAAGCTCAAAAGCGGTCGCTTGAAGGACTTGGACGACGCACGAAGACTAAGCTGAAGCTCACAACGGGAGCCTTAGACGACAGCAAACGTAAAACGGGCACACAGTTTGGCCTGGAGCTAGCACTGCTTCCCTGAAAAGCTGAAACGCTGAAATCCTGAAATGCTGCCCCGCCTGCGCGTGGCTCGGCGCGGCAAGAAGGCGAAAAGGGACTACGAGACGAGGGGGGAAAGGAGAAATTGGGAAAGCAGAAACCGGACGGGGGGAGGAGGCCCAGTCCCTTGAACTCGGCACACTCTTCTGGTTTTCGAGCGTCACGAGCCCCTCTCCCTGTCCCTCTGCCCGCAAGCGGGGAGAGGGCAATGCCTGGCGGTTGGGCCTGGGCGGCGGGAATTCTCGGGCTGGCGCGGGGGGCTGGCAGGCGCTAACCTGCGCCGCATGTCTAAGCCGATTCCTGCTCCAGACCCGATTAATGATCCCAACGGCGTGTACCAGACTTTGGATGCGCTGATGAAAACCCAGCCGACCGACTGGCGGGCCATCGCGAAGTACCTCAAGGCGCTGGGGTGGCAATTCGACCGCAAGGGACGACTGCCCGATGTCATTGGCCGCAAGCAGTTCAAACCCGGGCCGGGGTTGGTGGCCTATTTGCCTCAGGCGATCAAGATCGAGATGGGGTTCTCCATCGGCTTTGTGGCGGCGCTCCACATTATTCACGCGCGGCAGGGGGCGGCGAGCACGTTGATGGCACCGCCTTCCCAGCCCGCAGGCAATTGACCCCCGGGCGCGAAACCGGGGAACAGGGTCACACGGTTTGGTCTGGAGCTGCCCCTGATTCCGTGGCGACCGCTGGTGCGATAAACTCTCAAGGCTAATGGCTGAAGTTACTCGGACCCTACTCGTAGCGCAGCGCGTCAATGGGGTCGAGTTTCGAGGCCTTCCAGGCGGGGTAAAAGCCGGAAACGATGCCGATGATCGCGCTGGAGAGCGAGGCGATACCGATCCAAAGCGCCGGCGTCAGCGTGGGCCATTGCGTGAGAGAGGCAACGAAGTGTGAAATGGTCATGCCGGAAGCGATCCCCATCGCTCCACCAATCAGGCTCAGGGTGACGGCTTCAATGAGAAACTGCAGCAAGATGTCGCCTCCGCGCGCGCCCACCGCCACGCGGATGCCAATCTCGCGGGTGCGTTCGGTCACGCTGACGAGCATGATGTTCATAATGCCGATGCCGCCGACGACCAAAGAGACCGCCGCAATGCCGGCCAGCAAAAGGCCCATTACGCGCGCGGTAGAGGTGGCGGCCTGGGCGATGTCTTCCTGGCTGCGCACGACAAAATCCCGCTCGCCGCCCGGCTTGACGTGGTGGCGCTGCAAGAGCAGGGAGGTGATTTCCTGCTGCACGATCGGCAGGGCGGGTTGGGAGACCGCCTGGACGAGCACCACATCGAGCCAGGTTTCCCGGTTGATGCGCGTTAACTCCGTCGTGTAGGGCACGATGACGGTGTCATCCTGGTCGGAGCCCATGGGAGAGAGCCCTTTGGGCTGGAGCACGCCGATGATCTGGCAGGGAACATTGCGGATGCGGATCATTTTGCCGAGCGGGTCTTCGTTGGGAAACAACTGCTGGGCCACCGTTTTGCCGACCACACAGACCTTGGCGGCGGTTTGGACCTGCTGGTCGCCAAACATCTCGCCCTCGGCCAGGGGCCATTGGCGAATCTGGAGGTACTGGGGGGATTCGCCCTGGATGCGGGTGTTCCAGTTTTGGTTGCCGGCGATGACCTGGGTGTGCGTGCTGTTTTCGGGGCTGACGGCTGCCACGCCCTGAAGTTGCGTCTGAATCGCCAACGCGTCTTCGAGTTTCAGGCTGTGCCAGTTGCCCCAGCCCAGCCGCGCGCCGCTGGAGCTGTAAGAACCGGGGAAGATGAGCAACATGTTTTCGCCCAGGCTGGCAATCTGCTGCTCCACTTGTTGGCGGGCGCCGCTGGTGATGCTGACGGAGGCGATGACGGCGCCGACACCAATCACCATGCCCAGCATGGTCAGCGCGGTGCGCATCTTGTTTCGGCGCAACGCGCGCAACGCAATCCGGAGAGTGGTGAAGGTTCTCATGCGGTCAATTTAAGCGTCCATCGCAGAATTGGCAGGCGCGCAGGCTTAGAAATGATGCCTGAACCCGAAAGGATTGCGTATGCCCTGCTCCTGGGTGAGTCCGGGAATTGCCAAACCGGTGACAACCTCGTCTCCTTCCTTCAATCCCGACAGCACTTCGGTGTGGATATTGTCGGTGACACCGGTTACGACTTGCACGGCTTTGAGTTTGGGGTCCTTGCCGGTGGCATCTTCGCTCAACACATAGACCGTGTGAACTGTAGGCTGGGCGGTCTGGCCGCGCCCGCGTCGTCCGCCGTGCCTGCCCGCAGGGTTGTCCGGCTTTTCACGGGGCTGGTTATTGGCCGCCTGCGCGCCGGCGGCGGGCGTGTTGGTTTCGACCATCGCCGTGTCCAGCGGCTGAAAACGCAGCGCTGAGTTGGAGATTTCCAAAACATGGTTGTCCCGGGCAACGACGATGGAAACGCTCGCGGTCATGCCGGGCTTCAGGCTGTAATCGGAGTTGGTCACGCTGATAACCGTATCGTACGTCACCACGTTGTTGACCGTGGTGGGCGCATTGCGGACCTGGCTGATGATCCCGTGAAAGGTGCGATTGGGGTAGGCGCCCACGGTAAAATCCGCGGGTTCACCTTTCTTGACGCCGCCGATGTCCGCTTCGTCCACGGCGGTGTCAATCTGCATCTTGGTGAGATCGTTCGCGATTTGAAACAGGGTTGGCGTGCTAAAACTCGAGGCGACCGTCTGGCCCAACTCCACCGCCCGGGAAATCACGGTGCCGTCCACCGGCGAAACAATCTTGCAGTAGCCCAGGTTCGCCTCGGCGGTGTGGAGCGAGGCCTCCTTGATCTGCACCGTCGCCTCGGCTTCGTGCAACGTGGCGAGGGCGGTGTCATAATCGGATCTGGAGATCAAACTGTCCTTGAAGAGTGCGGAACTGCGGTCGGCCTGGACCTGCTGCAATTCCTCATTCGCCTTGGCCTGGGCCAGGTCGGCCTTGGCCTGTTCGAGCGCGGCCTGATAGGTCGTGGGATCAATCTCCGCGATCACTTCGTTTGACTTCACCGTCGAATTGAAATCCACATACAGCTTGCAGATGCGGCCTGAAACCTGGCTGCCTACCGTTACGTCCACCACCGGATTGAGCGTGCCCGTGGCCGTCACCGTCTGCGTCAAATCGCCGCGCCCGACCTGTTCGGTCATGTAGCTCGGCCCTTTGTCATCGTGACCTTTGAAATACCAGAACGCGCCGCCAGCCGCAGCCAGCAGCAGCGCCGTAACTATTAGCCGCTTTCCCCAACGAGATTTTCCGTTTTTAGCCATAAGTGCTGTCAGAGATTAGACAGCGGAAAGGCTAATTTGGTGAAAAATGGCTTCAGCGCCGCTCTGGGAGATGTAGCAGCCGACGTAAGGAGGCTCAGATTTCTTCGGAAATCAGCCATTCCGCCATTGATCAGAGCCTCCTTACGTCGGCTGCTACAGAGCGCGCCATGGTTCAGGCCCCCTCTCGGGTCGTTCGCAAAAACCTGACGTTCTGACGCGCGGCGCTTTCCCTCAATACAGGTTAAAAGGAACCGAGTAGGGGCCGGGCACCAGGTAGCCGCGCGTCCAATCCGGCTGCGCCGGCAGGTTGCTGGCGCGGGCGTCCGACCTCCACTGCGAATCCGTTTCGCGCACTCCAGGCCCGAGCTCGAACTCGTAGTGGCTCAGCACGGGGCCGGCGTAAACAGCGGCGCCTGCCGGCCCCGCAATCCACGGCGATCATCAACAATTGCACATTGCCGACGCCTTCATGAAGCACACTGCCGGTGTCGTTGACGAGCGGTTCGGGGGGGTCGGTGTGGACATCGGTAACCAGCGGATCCCAGCGGTCGCTCGAATAATCCGCCGAGTGCAAGGCGCGCGAATTCTGGTAGAACAAACCCGGGTACCAGCCGCTGTAGGTCCTCGCGCCAGTATAGAGAATCCCCGGGTCTTCGACGATCCCCTGGAGAAACAACACCTCATTCGAGGCCAGCGGCGTGTGGGCCAACTCCTTATCCGAGATGCTCTGAAGTGTCGCCATTGCGCTGGCGAAGTTGCTCAGGTGCTGGACGCGGTTCGCCCAGATGACAGCGAGCGAGTTGGTGAAAGGCGTGTCATACGAGTCGTTAGGATCATTCGGCTCAAACACGAACTCGCCCATCCTGCGACAGGGTGCTGACCAGGTCCTTCGTCCGCAGCGCCATTTCCCGCATCTTCCGCCAGAAGGCGGGACGCGGCTCGACGTAGCCGTCCGGGTATTCGCATAGGATTAAACCCGTATAGGGCTGCTTGGCGTAAAGCACCGTGTCATGGCGCAGCTCCGTCCACGAGGCAAGTTGCGTGTTGAGCGTTTTCATGGCCCAGGCATGTGTGCGCATTGCTTCGGGATACTGCGGGTCCGTGGTGGGCGGGGAGAGTTCGCGCAAACAGGCGAGCCAGCTTGAATAGATGTTGTTGGTCCAGGCTTCCGGGCCCTGGCTGTCCACCACATTGCGCAGCCGCCGCCAGGTTGTGCTGGTACTTCCAACCGTCGCGCCAGTAGGCGCGACCGTCGGCCAGCGTGAGGTTCGTGCGCGAGATCCGCGCGGCCAGGTCGGGCACGACCTGGTTGTTGCCGAACACCGAGAAAGCCACATCCAGCGCGCTGGGCACGCGCCGCATGACTTTGTCCTCGAAGCCCGGAATGCCGTCCTCGTCCCAGATGATGCTGTCGAAAACCACTTTGCTGTGCGACCCAACCGTCGAGCACGAATCGCTGGCCCATGACCGTAAAGGAACGGGGCAGCTTGATCTGCGCGCGTGAAAGCGGCGAGTAGAAGTAGCCGCTGCGGATATTCTGCACGCCGATCTGGCCGCACATGATCTGGTTCTGCAAGGCCTGCAACGCGGCGGTGTTGGGAAGGTTCGCCGGCGACGTGATGCCCGCCGCCGCCAGCAGATCGCTAAGCTGCGCGAAGTTCAGCGAGTCCGGCACCCCGACGAAGCTTTGCACGACGCTGTCGAACTGCTGCCAGTTCGCAAACTGGCCCGAGAGGCTCATCAACTGGCTCATCGCCACGGCGCCGGCGAGTTCGCGAAGGGAGTTGTCATTCGTGGAGCCGGTGAAGCGGAAGTCCATCAGCCCGCACCACATCATCGCGCGGAAATAGCGCTGAAGCCGCTGCGACGTTTCATAGTGGCCGCGAACCTGGAACTGGGAAAAGTCCACCGCGCGGTTAGTTCCGAAAAGGTCGAACATGACGGGTTGCAGATTGGCGATTGCGGTCAGAGCGGCCGTAACTCTGCGCGCTCTGCCCCAGTTGACCGTAGTTGTTCGTTCCCGTCACGAGCGACCGAGCGACCGCCAGGAAGTAATCGGCGTCGCGAATCCCATCGGCCAGCGCGGTTCCCTGCCCTTGCGCCCACAAAAGGGAGACTCGGCCGGCCATGCCCTCCACGATGCTCTGGAGCCACGGGCCAAGCTATGTTTCCTCGATTTCCTCCAGCATGGCGATGTAAGAGCGATGCCACGCCTGCAACACGGCGTCCGTCGAGACAAACACCGGCAGGTCATCGGAGTAAATACTGTAGAAGGCATCCGCGAAGCTGTAGCTGCCCATCCGCTGGCTCACGACGAAGCCGTTGGTCTGGAACACGGCGAATTCGTCCGTGTTCAAGCGGAAATCGGTCAGCCGTGGGTCCGTTGGGTTGGTCGCGTTATGCACGGCGGGATCAAGGTTGAACTGGTCCCAGAACTCCGCGGTAGTCGGATCGAAGCCGATCGCCGGCAAGTATTGATTCGTCGGGCCATAGAGCGCCACGAAGTCCGCGAGTGGGAGCTGGCCGAGGCGCTGGAGTTCCTGGCTGAACCGCGTGCCGTAACCAAAAACCGCGTCACCATAGTCACCCTCGTCAGCAGGCCGGATGTCGGCGACAACGCGGTAGAACGCGTGGTCTCCCCCCAGCGGCGCCACAATGCGGAGCAATTCATCGGAAACGCCAACACTGCCGTTGATCGGGACCGGCAACGGGTTCCCAGGTGCGCGCGTCCAGGCTCCGCAGGACTGTGTAAGCCGGGTACGTCGCGCTGACCGGCAACTGAAGATTTGCGTGCCAGTTACCTCCGCTTGGGCACCCGTCTTGCGAAATCCGACCACAACCTCATCCGCCCCGAGGGCCGAACTCCCCCCGAGCGCCGTGATCAGACCAGCGAATACAGCCGCATGACTTAGTTTACATTTCATAGTTCACCTCCTTGCAGGCCGGCCTGCGCTTGCGAACGAACCATAAGAATCTCATCCTCTGCGCCCCGCATATAATCAGGAACAGGCGGACATGGACAAACAGTGTTTGGTTCCATCCCACACAGCCCGATTCTGCCCACCCGGAGCCATGCTGTCAAGCCCCTGTTGTGTTATGGCCGCGGACAGGGAGCATCTCACTCTTTGTGAACACCAACGGGAAACCCTATGTAGCCCTCTGCCGACCGTGAGCCCCGTTCCCCCTCACCCCGGCCCTCTCCCTAAGTACCCTAATTCATAAGTCCGCGCACGTATTTTGTGTTAAGCCGCCATCCCTAATTCCGTGGGTTTTGGGGTAGCTAACTTGGTTAGGAGTTGATTGAGGTCCTCGCGCGTAAACTTCCACTCGAAGGGCCGTCCGATCGTTTCGAAATGGCGTTCGAATTGCCAAAGGGCGTGGGCGACTTCATCCAGAGATTTGAAATCGTTTGGCGTGAGCACTTTTCGCTGGATGATGGAAAAGTAAACTTCGACCTGATTGAGCCAACTGCCGTGAACGGGTCCATGGACCAAATGCAGACGGGGGTAACGTTGTTGGAGCCGTTGGACACTGGCCGTTCCGCGATGAGAGGAACCATTGTCCACAATCCAGAACACGCGGCGGGCTTGGGCATAGGGAGGCTGATTCATCACCCGGTTGACCAAGCGATCAAAAGCCACAATGCCGCTTTGCGGTTCGCAGTGGCCGAAAAGCTTGGCCCGATGAACATCCAAGGCGGCCAGGTAAGTAAGCGCTCCGCGCCGCTCGTACTCGTGTTCGACCTTCATCGGTTGGCCGGGTTGGGGTGCCTGGGTAGGATGGATGCGAGCACGGGCTTGGATGCTGGTCTTTTCATCGGCCGAAATGACGAACTCGTCTGCTTGCAAGGGTTGGCCCTGCCAGACGCGCTGGTAGAGGTCCAGCAAGCGTGCGGCTTTGGCAGCGAACTGCGGGTCACGGGGAAAAATCCAACAACGGTGAAACCAAGGTCGGATGGCATCTTCATGCAGCCAGCGCCAAAGAGTGCTATCGCTGATTTTGGCCACCAACCCGGATTGACAGACCTGCTCGTTCAACTCGGCGAGGCTCCAGCGGGAGAGTGGCAAGCCGAACTGGCTGGGCAACTCACAGGCCAAGGCCTTAACCTGCACGACCAGTTCTGGGGGGAAAAGCCCGGGGGCGACCCGGGCGGGGCAGTTCTTCCAGTCCGCGTAAGCGCTCGTAGAAGAAGCGTTTGCGCCATTGACTGACGACTTCACGCCGTGTGTCCAGCCGAGCCGCAAGTAA
>CAVXLO010000030.1:0-62611 GCA_963762555.1 uncultured Verrucomicrobiae bacterium | reverse complement strand
GCCAACGCAGGCGACTTCGGCTAAGTACTTGTTTTCTTAAATACAATAACGTATTTTAACTGGCCATACCAACTGGATAGTGGTATCTTGTCGCAGCACGGAAATGTGCGGATAATATGCCACTAAATAGCCCATTCTCTATCGTTCTCACCCAAGATGAGGAGCGAGAACTCCGACATAGATCAGCCAAATATACGTTGCCTTACTTTCAGGTGTTCCGCGCCAGAATCGTCCTTCTGGCCGCCCAAAACCTGCCCAACGACCTCATTGCGGCTCGGCTGGACACACGGCGTGAAGTCGTCAGTCAATGGCGCAAACGCTTCTTCTACGAGCGCTTACGCGGACTGGAAGAACTGCCCCGCCCGGGTCGCCCCCGGGCTTTTCCCCCCAGAACTGGTCGTGCAGGTTAAGGCCTTGGCCTGCGAGTTGCCCAGCCAGTTCGGCTTGCCACTCTCCCGCTGGAGCCTCGCCGAGTTGAACGAGCAGGTCTGTCAATCCGGGTTGGTGGCCAAAATCAGCGATAGCACTCTTTGGCGCTGGCTGCATGAAGATGCCATCCGACCTTGGTTTCACCGTTGTTGGATTTTTCCCCGTGACCCGCAGTTCGCTGCCAAAGCCGCACGCTTGCTGGACCTCTACCAGCGCGTCTGGCAGGGCCAACCCTTGCAAGCAGACGAGTTCGTCATTTCGGCCGATGAAAAGACCAGCATCCAAGCCCGTGCTCGCATCCATCCTACCCAGGCACCCCAACCCGGCCAACCGATGAAGGTCGAACACGAGTACGAGCGGCGCGGAGCGCTTACTTACCTGGCCGCCTTGGATGTTCATCGGGCCAAGCTTTTCGGCCACTGCGAACCGCAAAGCGGCATTGTGGCTTTTGATCGCTTGGTCAACCGGGTGATGAATCAGCCTCCCTATGCCCAAGCCCGCCGCGTGTTCTGGATTGTGGACAATGGTTCCTCTCATCGCGGAACGGCCAGTGTCCAACGGTTCCAACAACGTTACCCCCGTCTGCATTTGGTCCATGGACCCGTTCACGGCAGTTGGCTCAATCAGGTCGAAGTTTACTTTTCCATCATCCAGCGAAAAGTGCTCACGCCAAACGATTTCAAATCCCTGGATGAAGTCGCCCACGCCCTTTGGCAATTCGAACGCCATTTCGAAACGATCGGACGGCCCTTCAAGTGGAAGTTTACGCGCGAGGACCTCAATCAACTCCTAACCAAGTTAGCTACCCCAAAACCCACGGAATTAGGGATGGCGGCTTAACAAAAAATACGTGCGCGGACTTATGAATTAGGGTATTTAGTGTCCGCAACCGCACCCGCCGTGGTCACCGTGGTCACCGTGGGCGCCGCAGCAGCCTTCGCTCAATTCTTCTTCCGAGGGCAGGCGGCCCAGCTCGAGCGTCTTGTTGACGTGGCGGTGGATGGATTCCCGCACGTCATGTAACTCCTGTTGGGCATCGAGGAAGCCGCGGGCGACGGGGTTCTTCAACAGCGAGTCACGCTGCTGCTCGAAGTCCGAGATTTCTTCCCCCGTCAGGGCGACCAACATCTGCTGTTTCTGTTGCAGCGCCTGGCCTTTCGCGACCAGGCCGTCGTATTGAGCACGGGTTTGCTCGTCGGCCATGAAGCTGTCAATGCTTTGGCGCAGAGCCTTCATGCTCGGCTCATCCAAAATCGCCTGGCAGAGTTCACGGGTCTTCTGTGTAATCGAAGTCTCTTCAATTGTTGGTGCCATACTCAAATAATCTGCTGTTATCGCTGCCACGGGCGCTTGGCCATTGAACGTGGCAGCCTCCCAATACACCATACCCGCAGCGAAAATGCAAATGATTGTCCAGGTAATTCTTGTTCGCCCGCGCCGGCTTTTCTAGCCTCAGCCCATGCCGGCCCCACGCCAATCAAAACGTGCCTCCCGCCTCATCGTCGGTCTCATGTCGGGCACCTCCGCGGACGGAATTGACGCGGTAGTGGCGCAGATCGCGGGCAGCGGACGCCGGATGCGCGCCTGCGTGCTGGCCCATGCGCACCAGCCATTCCAGCCGAGCTTGCGGCGGCACATTCTGCATGTGTGCCTCCACGGGAGGGTAGGGGAGATCAGCGAACTGAACTTCGTGTTGGGCGAGCTTTTTGCGCACGCGGCCCTGGCCGCCATCCGCGCGGCCAAACTCAAGCCCGGGCAAATCGCCGCCATCGGCTCGCACGGGCAGACGATCCATCACTTGCCCAATGCGCGGCCCCCTTCGACTTTGCAGATCGGCGAGCCGGCAGTCATCGCCGAGCGCACGGGGATTACTACCGTGGCTGATTTCCGCGTGCGTAACCTGGCGGCGGGGGGGCAGGGGGCGCCGCTGGTGCCGTATGCGGATTGGGCGCTGTTCACCGACCCGAGGCGGCCGCGCATCGTGCAGAACATCGGCGGCATCGGCAACCTCACCTTCCTGCCAGCCCGGGCGGAACTGGGCGACGTGGTTGCGTTTGACACCGGGCCCGGAAACATGGTGATAGACGCCGTGGTCACGGCGCTGACGCGAGGGCGGCAAGGCTTTGACCGTGATGGCCGTCTGGCGGCGCGGGGCCGGGTGTCAGAGAAGCTGCTGGCGGAAGTGATGGCCCATTCGTTCCTGCGGCGCAGCCCGCCTAAGACCACGGGCCGTGAGGAGTTCGGCGAGATGTTTGTTAGCCGGCTGCTCGCATCCGCACGCCGGATGCGCCTGCGCGCGGAGGATACAGTTGCCACGGCGACCGCGTTCACGGCAGAAAGCATCGCTGATGCCTACCGGCGTTTCGTCTTCCCCAAGCTCCGGCCCAGCGAACAGCGCGGCCTGCAAATCATCCTGGGCGGCGGCGGGGCCAAGAACCCGACGCTGCGGCGCATGTTAACCGAGAGGATTGGTGCGGGTGAGTTGTTGACGCATGAGGATTTCGGCATTGCCAACGGCGCTAAGGAGGCGCTGGCCTTCGCCATACTCGCGCATGAAACCTTGCTCGGCCGGCCAGCCAATGTTCCGAGCGCGACCGGGGCGCGGCGGGCAGTCGTGCTGGGGAAGATTGTGCCGGGCTAAAGCAACCTATCGGCCCTGCTGTGCGGCGCCTATTCGGCTCCGGCGGAAGCCGTAGAGGTAATACAGGACCAAGCCGGTCACCATCCACCCGAAGAAGCGAATCCAGGTGACGCGCGGCAGCTCGAACATCAAATAGCCGCAGCAGGCAATGGCTGCCAGCGGCACCCAAGGCACGAGTGGCGTGCGGAAGGGCCGCGGGCGGTTGGGTTCCGTCCAGCGCAGGACGATGATGCCGGCGGCCACCAGCGCGAAGGCGAAGAGGGTGCCGATGTTGGTCAATTCCACCAGTTCGTTAATGTTGGCGACGGAGGAACAGCCGGCGACGAAGACGCCCGTGAGGATGGTGGTGACGTGCGGGGTGCGGAAGCGCGGATGCACCTTGGCCGCCCACGCGGGGAGCAGACCGTCCCGGCCCATCGCGAAGAAGATGCGCGCCTGCCCGGCCTGGTAGGGCACGAGCGCCGAGGTCGTGGCCACGATCGCGCCCAGGGCGATGATGCCGGCGGTCCATTTCATCCCGCGGGTGGAGAAGGCGTACGCGAGCGGCTCCGCATTGCCGAGCGTGTTCCATTTGACCATGCCGGTCAGCACGATCGCCACAGCCACGTACAGCACGGTGCAAATGGCCAGGCTGGCCAGGATCCCAATCGGCATGGCGCGCTGCGGATTGCGCGTCTCCTCCGCGGCGGTGGAGACGGCGTCGAAGCCGATATAGGCAAAGAAGATAATCGCCGCCGCGCTCGAAATGCCTTTCACTCCGTTCGGCGCAAAGGGGACCCAGTTTTCGGGCTGGATGTAGCAAGCTCCAAGCACAAGGAAGAACAGCACAATCGCCAGCTTCCCGATGACCAGCGACGTATTGAAACGCGCCGTCTCGCGAATGCCGATGAGCACAATCCATGTCACCAGCAGCACGATGGCGAAGGCGGGCAGGTTGAAGATGAGCCGCAGGCCGGCCAACTGGGGCGCCGTCTGCCAGGCCAGCGCGTCGTGCAACACTGTGGCGTCGAGCTTCGTGGCGTGCGCCTGCGCGGCCTGCGCGGCGGCCTGCATCGCCGAGCGGAAATCGGTCCCCAGCCACGCCGGCAGATGGATATGGAGGCCATCAAGCAAGACCTGGAAATAGCCCGACCAGGAAACCGCTACAGCGGCGTTGCTGATGGCGTATTCGAGGATCAGGTCCCACCCGATGAGCCACGCGGCCAACTCGCCCAGCGTGGCATAAGCGTACGTGTAGGCCGAACCGGATACCGGCACCATGGCCGCAAATTCGGAGTAGCACAAAGCCGCAAACCCGCACGCCACCGCCACGATGAGGAAGGATATGACCAGCGCCGGTCCCGCGCCGATGTGCTCCCCGCCGCCGGCGGCGGCCGTGCCCGGTGTCGAGAAGATGCCCGCGCCGACGATGGCGCCCACGCCGAGCATGGTGAGCTGCAACGGCCCAAGCACGCGGCGCAGTTGGTGTTTGGGGTCGGCGGTTTCGCTGACCAACTGGTCGAGGGATTTGCGGCGGAAAAGTCCGGTCGTCAACATCGCAGGGCGTTCCGCGGAATTGGGTTGGCGGCTGACATCGCGCAAAGCAAATTTCACCCGCGACGGGAAAGCAAGCAGAATCGGAGCGCGCAATTTGAGCGCAGTGGTGAACGGGGGCTCTTCTAAGTCCGAAGTCCGAAGTCCGAAGGCCGAAAGAAGGCCGAAACCCGAAATCCGAAGGCCGAATACGGGGCTGAGTTCGGACTTCGGGATTCGGGTTTCGGCCTTCTTTCGGCCTTCGGACTTCGGCCTTCGGACTTCGGACTTCGGACTTAACCCCGCCGCGCCACTTCCCTGTTTCTTTCCTGTCTCCGCCACGCTACCATCCCTGCATGAATGCTCAAGTCCCCGCCCGCCGCCAATTTGCCAGTGACAACTACGCCGGGATTTGCCCGGAAGCTTTCGCCGCCATGGCCGAGGCCAACCAGGGCCACGAGGTCAGCTATGGCGACGATTCCTGGACTGCCAAGGCCGCCAACCTGATTCGCGATGTCTTCGAGACCAACTGCGAGGTGTTCTTCGTCTTCAACGGCACCTCGGCCAACTCGCTCTCGCTGGCCTCCCTCTGCCAGTCGTATCACAGCATTCTGTGCCACGAGCAGGCGCACGTCGAAACCTCCGAGTGCGGCGCGCCCGAGTTCTTCGCCAATGGCACCAAGGTCTTGCTGCTGCCGGGCGCAGACGGCAAAGTTGACCCCAAGGCCATCGAGCACGCCGTGAAGCAGCGCACGGACATTCATTTTCCCAAACCGCACGTGCTCAGCCTGACCCAGGCGACGGAGCTGGGCACGGTCTATTCGCTCGGCGAACTGCGGGAGGTCACCGATGTCGCCCGGCGTTGCCATCTGCGTGTTCAGATGGACGGCGCGCGGTTCGCCAACGCCGTCGTGGCGCTCGGGGTGACGCCCAAGGAACTCACCTGGGAAGTGGGCGTGGATGTGCTTTGCTTCGGCGGCTCGAAGAACGGCATCGCGCTGGGTGAAGCGGTGGTCTTTTTCAATCCCGAACTGGCGCGTGAGTTTGATTATCGCTGCAAGCAGGGCGGGCAGCTCGCCTCGAAGATGCGCTTCCTGTCCGCGCCGTGGGTGGGGATGCTGCAGGACGGCGCGTGGCTGCGGTACGCCAAGCACAGCAACGCCATGGCCCGGCGGCTCGAGGCGGCCATTCGCCCTCTGCCGCGGGTCCAGATCGCTTACCCGGTCCAGACCAATTCGGTATTCGCCCGCCTCCCGGACGAGATCATCCAGGGCATGTTCAAGCGCGGGTGGAAATTCTACACCCACGTCGGGCCGGACAGCGCCCGGCTGATGACGAGTTGGGACACCACGCCGGAAGACGTGGATGCGTTTGCGGCGGATTTGGCGGAACTGACGGGCAATTAGCGCCGTAAGCAGAGGGGACTGGGATATGAAGTT
Source organism: uncultured Verrucomicrobiae bacterium (assembly GCA_963762555.1). GTDB lineage: Bacteria > Verrucomicrobiota > Verrucomicrobiia > Limisphaerales > UBA8199 > PALSA-1440. The sequence continues at coordinate 56,590 of CAVXLO010000030.1, read as the reverse complement.
CGGGAACATCCAACATCCAACCTCCAACTTCCAACATCCAATGGCCTCGGCTCGGGCAGGCATTGGATGTTGGATGTTTTCCCGATCGGCAGCGCGGGCATTGCGCGCGTTCGAGGTGTTCGGGCTGATCGCCGCCGCTTTCCTCCTCGCAGCCCCTGTGTTAGCCCTGGACGAAGCCGCTTACGCTGTGGCGAACGAGCCCTGGCCCGAGGGCCTGGGCAACCATCGCGCGGTGGTCCACGCCGAGCAGAAGGCGGACGCCGTGCTGGTGAAGATTCCCTGGCGGCGGCGCGACCATGATCCGGAGCGCAAGCAGATTCTCCTCGTGGATGCCGCCAGCGGCCTGCGCATTACCAACGTCGCGCGGCTGCACCTTGACCGGTTTGAGGGCGTGCTGGCGTTCCAGCCGCAGACTGCGCCGGGGGATTACTTCGTCTATTACCTTCCCTTCACGCCCCAGCCGGGCTATGGCAGTTACACGCACGATTACCTGCCGCCAGCAGGAAACCGCCGCCCCCGAGTGGAAGTCACGCCTGCCCGCAAAACACGGATGCGCTGCCCGCGCGCCTCGGTCGTGCGCCTTGAAGCACGGACAGAGTTCGACAGCTTCTACCCGATGGAAGTCGTCGCCACGCCCGAGGAAACGCAAGCGATGCTGGATCGGAGCGCAGCGTTCACGCTGAAACACTCGGGGGTTTACGGGGCTGTGTTGTCTGAAGTCCGTCCTCCGGGCCTCCCGCCTTACCTGTTGTTCCCCGAAGACCGCCGCTTCCCCATCCGCATGACGGACGGCCTGCCGCTGCGCTGGGTGAAATCCGGCCCCAGCCAGGAGTTCCGAGGCGAGGCGCTGCGGAATGAGTTTTACGTCTTCCAGATCGGCGTCTGGGCGGCGCGGACCAATATCACAGCGCTGGACGTCGAGTTCACGGGCGACATCTGCACGTGGCTGAACTGCTTCAACACCGGCGGCACAAATTGGGACGGCCAGGCTTTCCACAAGACGATCAACGTCCCTCAGGGCAAGGTGCAAGCGCTCTGGTTTGGGGTGAATGTTCCGCGAGATGCCAAGCCGGGCGAACACCAAGGCAAGGTGACCATCCGCCCGGCTAATGCGCCGCCCGGCGATGTCGAGCTTACGCTCAAGGTGTTGCCTGCCGAGCTGGCTGACCGTGGGGATAGCGATCCCTCGCGGCTCTCGCGACTGCGGTGGCTGGATTCGACGCTGGCAGCCACCGTGTGGCCCCCAGATGACGAGTATCCGTGGAAGCCGCGACCCAATGAGGACAGGGGCGTCCACACCGCCAGTGATGCTTTTGGGGTGAGGGACGACGAGTTATTTCCGGTCAGCATCCGTGCGGCTCAGCAGGAGCTGCTCTCCCGCCCCATGCGTCTGGTCGCCGTTCGGGATCCAACGGCGGCCCCAACAATATCAGACACCAATGTTCTGGACACCTTGCTGTCCGCGACGGTGAATGGTCGAGAAGGGCTTCGCTGGATTGGAGACACAGCCTTTCGGTTCGCAGATGGCTCTACTGGGCTTGCCACCCATTCCGAAGCCACCGCCGAAGCGAACGGGTATGGTCGTTGGCGGTTTGCGTCGAGTTCGGTCTCGGCAACGGAGGCTTACCAGGATTTGCGGCTTGAGATCCCCCTCCGCCCCGAGGTCGCCACCTACTTCATGGGCCTCGGCCTGCCCGCCTGCCGCACGCCGACGAACTACACCTGGCACTGGACCGGGCCTTACAACAGCTTCTGGATCGGCAACGCGCACGCCGGCCTGCACGTGAAGCTGCTCGGCAGCAGCTACGAGGGGCCGATGCAAAACCTTTACCATCCGAAGCCGCCGCCCAGTTGGTTCAACAACGGCAAGGGCGGAGTCACCATCACCAACGGGCCGAAGGGCGAGGTCCTGGTCCAGGTATTCACCGGCCCATTTGAGTTGAAGGCGGGCGAGGAGCGCACGTTTGACTTCTCCCTGCTCGTCACGCCGGTCAAGCCGCTTGACCCCGCGACGCATTTCCGCGAGCGCTACTGGCACAGCACGCACGACATCCCCCCGGACGTCAATGTCATCAATGTCCACCATGCCACGGCGCCGAATCCGTTCATCAATTACCCGTTCCTGGCGGTGGACAAGCTGCGCGAGATTCTGCCACACCAACCAGGCGGCGGGCAGGAAGGTGAAGATTTACTACACCGTCCGCGAGTTGACGCACGCGCCTGCCCGAGCTGTGGGCGTTGCGCAGCCTGGGGGACGAGGTGCTGGCGGACGGCCCGGGCGGCGGATATCCCGTGGCTGCGCGAGCACCTGGGCAGCGGCTACACGACGGCCTGGTACACGTCGGTAGAAGGCAGACCGGGTGGACGCCGCCATTCTCACCAGCGGCGCGTCGCGCTGGTATAACTTCTACGTCGAGGGCATCAACTGGCTCGTGCGCAACATCCCCATTGACGGCCTTTACCTCGATGACGTCGCCTACGACCGGACGATCCTCAAGCGCGTGCGCAAGGTGCTCGACCGCGCGCGGCCCGGCTGCCTGATTGACCTGCACTCCAACACGCTCATTCTCGAAAGGGCCGGCCAATCAATACACCGAGTTCTTCCCTTACGTGAACCGGCTCTGGTTCGGCGAGGGCTTCAACTACGACGCCATGTCTCCCGAGCAATGGCTCGTCGAGTGCAGCGGCATTCCCGTTCGGGCTGATGGGCGACATGCTGCAAGACGGCGGCAACCGCTGGCGCGGGATGCTCTTCGGCATGACCGCCCGGCTGCCGTGGCCCAGTGCCGACCCGCGCCCGGTCTGGAAGGTGTGGGACGAGTTCGGCATCGGCAAGGCCCGGATGCGCGGCTGGTGGGAAAAGGACTGCCCGGTTCGCACGGGCCGTGAGGACGTGCTGGCGACGGCTTACGTGAAGCCGGGCAAGACTCTGGTCGCGCTGGCCAGTTGGGCGCCGGCCACGACCGCTGTGCGCCTGCAGATTGACTGGAAGGCGCTCGGCCTGGAGCGCGAGCAAAGCCCGGCTCGTGGCGCCGGAGGTGAAGGACTTCCAACCGGCCAAATCCTGGCGCCCGGACGAGCCGATCACCGTCGAGCCCAAGCGTGGCTGGCTGATTTACCTGACCGAGGCCCCTTGAATCGAAGGCCTTCTGGCAGGCCACCGGCAAGCCGCCCCAAGCCCGGCTCAAAGCGATTTGCCATCACCCATTGGCCATCGGCCATCGGCTATCGGGTATTAGCCTATTGGGGTCTGGACAAGGGCAGGGGCTGCCCTAAATATTCTTCAATTTTGTATTTGCATTTATTGAATACGCTGTTAAAAGTATCGCCGTTGGGCAGATTTTCAGGGTCAGGTTGGTTGTTTTTTGAACGAGTTCCGCTTGGGCGCTTCTATTCCTCACGACCAAGTTCGCGGAGTCATAGTGAGATCGTGTCGGAATGAACGTACCCATTTTCTTAGCGGCAGCCGCCGGCAAGGCCAATGAGATGGAATTGCTTTACGTGTGGCGCCAAGCCACGCCCGAAGGCAAAGGCGTTATCTTCTGTCTGCTCATCCTCTCCATCGTCGCGTGGTCGGTCATGATCGCCAAGGCCCTGCAGATGCGCCGGGCCAAGAAGCTCAACTTCTACTTCAACACGGAATACCGGACCCAGAAGAACGTCCTGGACCTCTTTGACCGCCGCGTGCAGGCGGAAGGCTGCCCGCTGTTCATGGTGTATCAGCGCCGGCAGCAACGGAGCTGGACGCCCGCCTCAAGAATCCCGAGGGCGACGGGCGCAAGCGCTTCGTCTCGCTCAAGGGCATGGAGCACGTGAAACGGACCCTGGAGAACTCCGTGGCGCAGGAATCGCTCAAGCTGGAGTCCGGGCCTGATCCTGCTGGCGATTGCCGTCAGCGGCGCGCCGTTCCTGGGATTGCTGGGGACGGTGTGGGGCGTGATGAGCACGTTCGGCCACATCGCGCAGCAGGGCGCCGCGACCATGGCCGCCATGGCGCCCGGCGTCGCCGCGGCGCTCATCACCACGGTCGCCGGCCTGCTGGTGGCCATCCCCTCCATGTTCGCCTACAACTGGCTGGTGCACAACCTGCGCGTCCTGACCGTGGAGCTGGACAACTTCGCGCAGGAACTGGTGTCGAAGATGGAGACTGAATACCTTGAGGAAGAGTAGAGTCCGCCGGACCATGCGCCGCTTTTCACAACGCAGTTCGCTGGTGACGCTGAGTGAGATCAACATCACGCCGCTGCTGGACCTGGCGTTCGTGCTGCTGATCATCTTCGTCATCACCACGCCGCTGCTGGAGCAGGGCCTGCAGTCTGAAGCTCCCCAGCGGGGGCACAGCCCGACAGGCCCATCGAGCGGAGAGACGTGCGCACGGTCGAGATCACCCCGCAGGGCGTGTTTATGCTCGAACGCCGCCGCATCCCGCTGGACCAGATCGAGGCGGCGCTGGTGCAGGATTTCCACGCGAACCCGAACCTGGTGGTCTATATCCGCGCCGATGAAAACAGCCGCTGGAAGGACGTCGAGGCGGTGATTGACCGCTGCCAGCGCAACGGCATCACGCGCCTCTCGCCCCGCACCGAGCCGCCCAAACGCCGATGAACCGGCTGCACAAGAAATGCGCTGTTGCCTCAGGCGGGGTTCCACCTGCTGCTGCTGCTGATTCTGCTGGTCGGCCCGGCGTTCCTGGCCTCCAAGAGCAAGGTGGATGACATGCCGATCCTCGACGTTGTCCCCAGCAAGCTGATTGACGCCGCGTTCTCCGGCGGCGGCAATCCCCACGGGACACCCCCACCGCCCGCGCCCATTGAGCGTCCTCAGCCGCCTGCCGCGCAGCCCGCACCACCGCCGGAACCCAAACCATCGCGCGAACCAGAGCCGGTTAAGGAGGAAGTCAAAGAGGTCAAGCCGGCCAAGCCCGACCGTAATTCGCTGGAGACTGCCAAAGACCGAAAGCGGCGGCTGCCGGACGTCACCACGAAGGCGGTGACACGCAGGCCGGATGTCCGCAGGACCACCAAACCGTCAAACACCACCGCAGCCGCCGAGCGGGAGGCGCGTCGTATCGCCGACAGGAACCGGCGAATCGCCGCCTTGATTGGCCAGACCGCCAGCGTCCTGCGCAGGGACATTGCTCCGGGCACGAGCCTCGAAGCCCTCGGCCCCGGGGGCGGCGGGGAGGTTTATGCCAGCTACGATCAGGTGCGTTAAGAGCGTCTATTGGCATGCGTGGATACCGCCTGACGACACCAGCAGTGACGAAGCGGTGGTCAAAGCCACGGTGACCATCGCCAGCGATGGCACGGTGCTCTCCGCGCGCATCACCACAGGCTCAGGCGATGCCAGCGTGGACCGGTCCGTCCAGCAAACGCTGGAGAAGGTGACTTATATCGCGCCCTTTCCCTGAAGGCGCCAAAGAAAAAGAGCGCACTTACAAGATCAATTTCAACCTCAAAGCCAAACGTTTATCCGGATGAAAAAGACACACTCAATTCTCCCCATACTTAGCTTCGCCGCTTACTTGACCGCCGCCAACGGCCTGATGGCCCAGCCGGAAATCACCATCCATAAGGAGCAGGAAATCCCCGGGCAGACCAAGCCGGTCCTCGTCTGCATGAGCGGCCTGACCGGCGAGGCGGCTCTCCACGTTGCAGTTCGACCTCTATGTGCAGGGCTTCGCGTTCACGAATGCCGAGGCGGCGCAATACCTGATCACCGGCAGCAACAACGGCAACCTCCAGGCCCGGGCCACCGATCCCCATAACCAGCAGCACGCTCGTATCCAAGGCTTACTCCGGCGCACCGCTGCGTCGGCAGGTGCATGCGTTCGCTGATGATTTCGTCCAGGCGCTTGGCCGCACGGGCATCGCCCAAACCAAGATTGCCTTCAAAGGCGAGAACGGCCGCAACAGCGAGATTTACGTCGCCGATTTCGACGGCCACAACGCCCAGGCGGTGACCCGCGACAACAGCCTCGTGGCCGCCCCTTGCTGGGTGCCCGGGCCACCTGGCGCTGTATTACGTTTCCTACAAGCTCAACCACGCGGACATCTTCTATCACGACCTCTCGACCGGAGCGCGCCGGGCTTTTGCCCGGTACGGCGGCTCGAACATGAGCCCGGCGGTCTCGCCCGACGGCCGCAAGGTGGCGATGATCCTGAGCAAGGACGGCTGGACGGACCTCTATGTCTGCGACGCCGACGGCACCGGCCTCAAGCGGCTGACCAAGTCGCCGCAGGACGAGTCCTCGCCCTGCTGGTCGCCGGATGGGAAATGGATTTGTTTCGCGGCCAAGCAAAGAGAGCGCCGGACGCTGTGCAAAGTGCCCGCTTCGGGCGGAGCGATGCAAGTCATCGCGACCGGCGGCATGCCCAGTCCCACGGAGCCGGATTGGTCGCCGGACGGCGAATGGATCGCCTTCACGGCGCAGTACCGGGCCGGGTTCCAGATCTGCGTCGTGCCCGCCGAGGGCGGCACGGCGGTGGCGCTGGTCGAGGGCGAAGACCCGTCCTGGGCGCCGAATTCCCGGACGCTGGCCTTCTGTCGCCGGCAGGGCGGGCGCTATGTGCTCTCTCTGCTTGACGTGACGACGAAACAACACAAAGATGTTTCCCGGATTTCGGGAATTAGCTCGCAGTCGCAACCCAGTTGGGCCAAATAGGCCCGTCCACGAAAGATAAGAAAATGAAACTGAACAAGTTTGCTAACCTGTTGGTGATCGGATTGATCCTGACCCTCGCAGCCTCCGGCTGCAGGAAGAAGCCCGTCGGCGTGACGGAGCTCCCGGGAGCCTACGACGGCCAACCCAAGAGATATCGGCGCCGCCGGCGCGATCCAGCCCGCCCCGCCGCTGACAACCGGAGCCTGGTCTCACTGGCACTCCGACCGGCATCCCGGTCAATTCGCACAACGGATTGCATCAAGGCTGGATCGAGGACGCCGCAAGCCCTCAAAGCCGAGACAGTCTATTTCGCCTTGATAGCTCGGCTGTGCAGTGCCAGCGAGAAGCCCAAGGTGGCGGCGGTCGCCGACTATCTGAAGGCCAACCCGGGCAAGGCCGTGCGGGTCGAAGGCAATTGCGACGAGCGCGGCACTGAAGAATACAACCGTGCCCTCGGCGAGCGCCGGGCACTCGCGGTGCGCGAGGAACTCGTCCGCCTGGGCGTTGACCCCAGCCGCGTGGACACCATCAGCTACGGCAAAGACCGCCCGGTGGACCCCGGCCACGACGAAGCCGCCTGGAGGAAGAACCGCCGCGACGACTTCGTCGTCCTCTCGCCGCCCAAGTAGTCCGGCCGACGGCCCAAACGGGCGCGTTTTTGGAGCCCGCCCGCAGGGCGCGAGCCGCGTTTCACAGTATTGCGAGTGCTGACCCTGCGCCCGCATTCAGGGCCTGAACCAGGATCGAAGGTGCGAATCGGTTCTTCCACGTGGAGACGATGGTTCTGAGCTGCATGGGCAGCTTGGAACCTCGCCCAGAATCGCCTTGCACCGCCGTCAGCAGACCCCTTCTGAACCCATAATAGCGGTTTCGACCCCCAGAGACCTTTCGGCGCGAGCGCGGCGCAGAGCGTCGGCGGCTCCGTAAGTGCCTATTTGCCAATGGGTTGCACTGAAAACTCTGTTAGGATGCTGCCAGATGACCCGAACCGGGCAGCCCCTGCAGCCCTCGCCAACTACTCGACACCCTCGCGCGGACCCCACCGGGACCACACCGTAGCACCTCTGATCGCCGATCAGAGGTGCTACGGTGTGGTCCCGGTGGGGTCCGCGCGAGACTGGCTACAAGCCGGCTACGTTCCGCAGGGCCTGAGGGCGGTGGTCCGCTGCCGTTGAATTAAGCGGACCGCGGGCAAAGGGCCTCCTCGCCCCAACTCTCTCCTCCTGAGGAGGAGAGGGAGAAGACGCCACAGCGCGCGAGAAACCGCTTAATTCAACCGCAGTGGGGCGGTGGTCTGGGTCGGTGGCGACCGGAACGGTTCTGCCGAGGTTGCGCTGGCCACCTCCGGCGCAGCCCGGTTGCCGGCGTCGCCTATGCCCGGGTCGAAGGAAAGCCAGGCGTGTCGAGGACGACAATGGCGCAAAACGTGGGTTGCGGCGCAGGGCCGAGGGCGCTCCCGACAGTACCGCCAAGTGCCAGGCCCCCAAATCCGAAATCCGAAACCCGAAGGCCGAAAGAAGGCCGAAGTCCGAAACCCGAAGTCCGAAAAGCCTGCTCTCGTCCCTCGGCTAGCACTGATTGAGCTGCTGCCGGCTGGGTCGCAGGCCCAGGCGCGGGGATGGCGCAGGTTCGCCTTTCGGGTTTCGGACTTCGGCCTTCTTTCGGCCTTCGGATTTCGGGCTTCGGGTTTCCAACCTCTGGTTGCCGGAAATGGTGGTACTAACAAAACGCGCCCCGGGGCCGAAGATTGTTCTTTTGCCGCTTTACTATTCTTGGCGGGGGGCCTACGCTATGTAAGCAGTAGTTGCTAACATATGAATGTATTATTTGGTTTGTTCAACCTTGGCGGCGGGGAAATCATCCTGATTCTCGCCTTGGTATTGATTTTGTTCGGGGCGAAGAAGCTGCCGGAGTTGGCCAAGGGTCTTGGCACGGGCATCAAGGAATTCAAGAAGGCGACGCGCGACGTTACGGATGAGCTTCACTCCGCTATGGAAGATCCGCCCCCGCCGCCGCCCAAATCCTTGCCTCCCAACAGCACGCAGCCCGAGGCGCAGCAGACTGTCCCGCAATCTAGTTCTGGCAACAAGTCCTGATTCGCTAAGCGGTTCCTGGCATGCCCGACGAACCCGAAGCGGAACACCTGGACGAACAGCCAGAGGACGACGAGGGTGGGCCGGTCAAGTCCTTCCTCGAGCATCTTGAAGACCTTCGGTGGGTCCTGATCAAGAGCGCCGCGGCTGCGGGCGTGGCTATTCTGATCTGCCTGCTGGGTGGCAATTATGTCATCCGGGTCCTGGAATGGCCGCTCAAGCGGGCGCCCGTCAGGCATTCCAAAGCACCGCAGACCGTGCGAGTGGTGTTCGGCACGAACGAACTGAGCGTGCTGCACATCACCACCAACGACCCGCTTGCCGCACTGGTGGGGACCAACCGCTTTTGTCCGGCTCGAGCTCGTGCCCGGGATCGAGGGCACCAACCGGGTGTTGACCTGGAGGACGCTGGCCGAAACGGAAAGCGCTGCAGAAAAGCGTCTGCCGGTCGAGATCATCAACCTGAGTCCGGCTGGCTCGTTCATTGTGGCGACCAAGGCGGCTTTCTATGGCGGGCTGTTGGTGGCTTCTCCATTCATCTTCTATTTCATCGCGCAATTCGTCTTCCCGGCGCTGAAGATGCGGGAGAAGAAATACGTCTATCGCGGCCTGGCCTTCGGAGCCGGGCTCTTCACGCTCGGAGTTTGCTTTTGCTATTTCGTCCTCATGCCCCTCGCGCTCATGGCGTCCGTGCAGTACGCAGAATGGCTCGGCTTCACTGCCAACCAATGGCGGGCGGAAGACTACGTGGCCTTCGTGTGCAAGTTCATGCTGGGCATGGGCCTGGGCTTCGAATTGCCCGTCGTGGTGCTGACATTGGTGAAGATCGGTGTTCTGGACTACCGGATGCTTGCGAAGGGCCGCCCTTATGTGATCGTGGTTAGTGCCCTGCTGGGAGCCATCCTGACTACGCCGGAAGTCATTACGCAAATCCTGATGGCCGTCCCGCTGTATGTGCTGTACGAGGTCTGTGTCTGGGTCGCCTGGTACTGGGAGCGGCGGGACAAGAAACGCGAGGCGGCAGAAGCCGCGGCGGAGGCGGCGGGGGGAGGACGTGAGGCGTGAAACGTGATGCGTGATGCGTGATGCGTGATGCGTGATCCGTGATCCGTGAATGGTGCCGGATGGTCGGTAATGGGAGTGAGGATTCAGAGGCATGCCAGCCCTGGCGTTTCACGTTTCACGCATCACGCATCACGCATCATTTTTCCATTTCCCCCCTTTACAAGCTTCCAGGTTTGGCTAAAGTGCCTCTCAGCAACGACAATTTATGCGTAACATACTTCCCTTTCTCGCCACCACGGTAATCGCCGGGGTGCTCGCTTCCGGTTGTGCCAGCGCCGAAAAGAAGCTCGGGCGCGGCATGAGCAACATGACAGAGTTCGCACGTCTCGGAGAAGTGCGCCGCTCCGTTGAGCAAACCGCCTTATTCGAACAGCCCGGCGGGCATTACGCCACGGGCCTGGTCAAGGGGCTGACCAAGAGCTTTGCCCGGACCGGCGTGGGGGTATATGAGGTTGTCACCGCTCCCTTCCCGCCCTACGATCCGGTGTTCACCGATTACCTCTCACCCAACCCCGTGTATCCGGACAACTATAAGCCCGATCTCATAGACGACTCGCTCTTCGCGACCGATGTGAACATGGGCTTCAGCGGCGGTGACATAGCGCCCTACATTCCGGGAAGCCGCTTTAAGGTTTTTGATACACAGTAAGGTTCCTCCCGGCCATTGCTCCGAAGCGCGCCAGCATTTCCCTGCTGGCGCTTTCTTTTTGCAGTGGCGCTGTCCTCGCCAGCACGGTGGCGGCACAACGGCGGTGAACTTTTGATGTCTTTTCCCTCGGCTTTATGGCACACCGGTTACCGTGTCGCTTGAAAGATTATCGCCGTGCAAAGTCAACCTCCTGCTCAACATTCTGGGCCGGCGCCCGGATGGCTTTCACGAGCTGGAAACGGTGCTGCAGCCGGTCCGGGTCTTTGATCGCCTAAGCTTCAGCCGGACGGGGCAGGGGATAGGGTTGTTCTGCACGGCTCCCGGGCTGCCGACGGATTCGCGGAACCTGGTCTATCGCGCGGCGGCGAGGTTCCTGGAGGTGGCGAGCATCAAGGAAGGCGTCCGGCTCGAGCTTGAGAAGAACATCCCGCTGGCGGCGGGTTTGGGTGGCGGTAGCGGTAATGCGGCGACCACCCTGCTGGGCTTGAATGAGCTGTTCGGCGGCCCGCTCGCAGCGGACCAGTTGCGGAGTATTGCCGCAGCTCTCGGTTCCGACGTGCCGTTCTTCCTCCAAAACCAGCCGGCGCTGGCGACCGGCCGAGGCGAGCGGATTGAGCCGCTCGAACCATTCCCCGCCTTGCGCGGTGCGGTATTTGTGCTCATTCATCCCGGCTTCGGTATCGCCACCTCGTGGGCCTATCAGCAATTGGCGCGTTACCCGCAGGCGTTGAATGGAACCCCCGGACGGGCGCAAAAGCTCATTGCCCTGCTGCAAAGCCCTGACCTCGCCGCGGCAGGTGTGGAGTTCTACAACTCGCTCGAAGCGCCAGCTTTGGCAAAGCACCCGTTGCTGGTGTTGTTTCAGGAATTCCTTCGTGCCAACGGCGCCGCAGCCACGTTAATGTCCGGCAGCGGTTCGACCACGTTTGCCGTCGTCCACGGTTTCGACGCGGCTGCGAAACTGGCCGAGAGATTCAAAGCCAAATTCGGCGGAGGGAATTGGGTGGCCGTGGTGCCTGCCTAGGACCGTTGCGGCGCTGCCCGCGAGGGCGCTCAATCTTTCGTGCGCGGGGCTCCCAGCGCCTTCGCAGATTGGCCGAGCTTCTTCTGGCAGGCTTTGAGCCGCTGCTCCCAATCCGCCCAACTGGCGGCCCACGTCTTGCCGACGAAATTGGTGCGTGCGCTGGGCAACAGTTCTTCGAGCGCCGTCAACTGGCGTCGGGCGTTATTGGGCTCGCCCCATTCCAGGTAAGACTCGATGAGATTCAACCGGTTTTCAGGATACGCGGGGGCCAGCTCTGCAGCCCGCACCAAATGCTTCCGCGCCTTGACGCGGCTCCCGACGCTGAGAATGCGGGGCGCGTCGCGGTAAAGCAGCCCCAGGTTGCGGTCCGGTCCGGCCCAGTCAAGCCGCTCGTCCAGAGCGTGCGCCCGCGCGAACTCGCGCTGCATCTCGCTGACAATTCCGAGCGCGCTCAGCCGCCGGGTTCTTGCCAGTTGCCCAAGATCCATGCCGAGGTAGTAATGAGCCGGTGCGGAGTTGGAGTCGCGCTCGATCGCGCTCCGGCAGGCGGCGATGCCCTGTTCCGCCAGCGCGGCGCGCTCGCTATTATTGGTGGCAAACTCTGCCAGGTCAAAACAAGCGCGGCCGAATTGCCACGCCGCATTTGTCTCGCCTGGCGCCTTCTGATAGCGCGCTTGCGCTTCCTGGAAGCTCTTTTGAGCGTAGGCGGCGAACTCCGCTTCGGTGGGGGAAGGACCGGCCAGGGCTGGATTTGCCCCCGCGAGCAAACTCAAACTGCTCGCGAGCCAGATCGCTGCCCATGAATTAGGGGTTGCTAAGGCCATGAACCAGTTTATAGTCATTGGTAAGTGAGATTGAACTGGAAAATTGTGCGGTGGTCAATGTGGGGAAGCCTCGTATTGCTGGGCGTCGGGTGCAGTGGCATCAACGCCTCACCGAGCGTCTCCCCCATTGATTTCCTGATGCCGGGGCTGCTACAGGCCGATCCGCCAGCCGCGCAACCGGGCATGCCCGTGCCCGCAATCGTGCCCCCAACCAAGCTCGCCCAATCTTGAGACTGGCTTTATGCGCTTCCCTCTTGCCCTGACGGTCAAGATCGCCCGTCACATTATCAAACATAAGGTGCTACGCACACCGCGCTTTGCCCTGGTGCTGCAACTTGAGCCCCTGCATACCTGCAACCTCACCTGCACCGGCTGCGGCCGCATCCGCGAGTATTCCACCAGCCTCAAGGATATGATGACCCTCGAGGACTGCCTGGCTTCGGCGGAGGAATGCGGCGCCCCGATGGTTTCCATCTGCGGCGGCGAACCATTGATCTATCCGAAGATCGAGGAACTGGTCGCCGGTTTGCTCGCCCAGCGCCGCATCGTCTATATCTGCACGAACGCCATGTTCATGCGGAAGAAGCTCAAGGACTACCTGGCCGCCAGTTATTCGCCGGCGCTGGAGCCCACGCTGGACCGGTTGCAGGCCGAGAACCTTATTTCCGACAAGGACGCCGAAACCATCCGCAAGGGCAAACACGACGACCGTCCCACCATCAAGCCGAGCAAGTGGCTCTACTGGAATGTCCATGTGGACGGTCTGGAGTACACGCACGACCTGATCGTCGAGCGCGAAGGCGTGTTCAAGGAGTGCGTCCAGGCGGTTCGCATGGCCAAGTTGCTCGGTTACCAGGTGGCGACAAACACCACGGTGTACAAGGAGACCGACATCAAGGAGATCGAGCAGATGTTCGAATTCTTCTCCTCGCTCGAAGTGGACGGCCACACGATCTCCCCCGGCTACGATTACGACGCCGCGAAGCGGGACATGATTAAGCGCCTGGACAAGAAGCCGGAAGACTTCTTCCTCACGCGTGCCATGACCATCAAGAAGTTCGCCAAGATCCAGGAATGGGCTGAGCGCTTCACCATTTTCGGCACGCCGGTTTATCAGGAATTCCTGGCGGGGAAACGCGAGCTCACCTGCACTGCCTGGGCCATCCCCACGCGCAACATCAAAGGCTGGAAAGCCCCCTGCTACCTGATGACCGACGGCCATTACGCGCATTACCAGGAAATGCTCGACCAGGTGGACTGGAACAAATACGGCGTGGTGGAGGGTGTCGCCCGTGACCCGCGCTGCGAGAACTGTATGGTCCACTGCGGCTACGATCCCAGCGGCGCCCTCGGCACGAACTATCAGCCGGGCGACACGTGGAAGAATATCCGTTACAATTTCGCGCCGCATCCCAAGCCCTATTACGCCGGCCGCGAGGTCAAAGCCTTCAACGGCGTCTCGATCGGTAAAGGCCACCTCGCCGAAGCCAAGGCCGCCATCAATACCGGCCTGGCTGGAGCGAAATCCGTGTTCCAGAACACGGGAAACGGCGGCAACGGAGATCATGGGGGCGGCGCTTGCGGCAGTGGAGACACCTCGCAACGGGATGATCTGCTGGCCAAGGTTCGCGCGGCGAAGAAGGCGTAGGGCAAGCAGCGTGGGTTCGAGGCTCCGCGCACTCAGGTAATTTGAACTGAATGAAGACACTTTTCCTTTCTCCCCCAAGCTTCGACGGCTTTGACGGCGGCGCCGGCTCGCGCTACCAGGCGCGGCGCGAGGTCACCAGCTTCTGGTACCCCACGTGGCTCGCGCAACCCGCCGCGCTTGTCCCAAACGCAAAGCTGCTGGATTGCCCCCCACACGATATTCAGATCAGGGAGTGCCTTGAAGAAGCGAAGGGCTACGACCACGTCATTATCCATACCAGCACGCCCTCGCTGAAAAACGACTGCAAGGTCGCCGAGGCCATCAAGCAGAACCGGCCCGAGACCAGGATCGGCTTCGTCGGCGCGCACGCCGCCGTGCTGCCGTCCGAAACGTTGAAGGCGTCCTGGGCTATTGATTGGGTCGGGCGCAAGGAGTTCGATTTCACGTGCAAAGAAGTTGCCGAGGGCCGTCCGCTGGAGACGGTTGTGGGTCTTAGCTATCGCGACCAGGAAGGCAAGATCAAGCACAACCCGGAGCGCGACATGATCACCAACATGGACTCACTGCCCTGGGTGGCCGATGTCTATAAGCGCGACCTGCAGATCGAGAAGTATTTCATCGGCTACCTGCTCCATCCCTATGTGAGTCTCTACACCGGCCGCGGCTGCCCCGCGCAATGCACCTTCTGCCTCTGGCCACAAACCATCGGCGGCCACAAATACCGCGTCCGCTCCCCGCAGAACGTCGCCGACGAAATGGCTTACATGAAGAAGCTCTTCCCCCAGGTGCGCGAGTTCTTCTTCGACGACGACACCTTCACCGCCAACCTCCCGCGCGCCCGCGAGATCGCCAGGAAGCTCGCCCCGCTCGGCCTGAACTGGAGTTGCAACAGCCGCGCCAACCTGGACTATGACACCATCAAGTCCTTCAAGGATTCCGGCCTGCGCCTGTTCCTGGTCGGCTACGAGAGCGGCAACGAGCAGATTCTCAAGAACATCAAGAAGGGCGTCACGCTGGACGAGATGCGCCGCTTCACCAAAGCCTGCCACCGGGCCGGCGTGGTTGTTCACGGCACCTTCATCCTCGGCCTGCCGGTCGAGACGGAGGAGACCATCGAGCAAACCATCCGCTTTGCGCAGGAACTGGACGTCTTCTCGATGCAGGTCAGCCTCGCTGCGCCCTATCCGGGCACCGAGCTTTACGAGATGGCCCGCCAGAACGGTTGGTTCACCAGGAAGGACAAGACCGACCTGGTCGAGGGCGACGGCTTCCAGCAAAGCGCCCTCGAATATCCCGGCCTGAGCAAGGACGCCATCTTCGAGGCCGTGGACCGCTTCTACCGCGCCTACTACCTGCGCCCCAAGCCGATCCTGCGCATCATCAAAACCATGCTCGAGGACAAAGACGTTTGCATCCGTCGCTGCCGTGAGGGCTACGAGTTCTTCAAGAGCCTCCGCCAGCGCAAGGAAGACTTGGCTGCCGCCCGGAGTGTTTGTGCTAACGCGGCGGGAGCGGGGGCCTAGCCTCCACCGCCGGCTGCGGCCTAGCCGAACAGCTCTCCCTCGACCGGCTTTCGCTTGCCGTGCTCCTGCATCCATTCGACCAGATTGCTGGTGGCTGCGAGTTCCTCCCGCGTCAGGGGTGCCGCGCCGAGCTTCAGCAGTTCCCGGTTTCCCCTGGGCACTTCGGCGCCGTCGCGCGCGAACACCGGGCACCAGCCGGCTTTGAGCGCTTCGGAGGCCCCGGCCCATGTGCCGCCGGTCTGGAAGTCGCTGCTCACCACCACGGCGAAATCCGCCAGCCCGTAGATTACCTTATTGCGGCCCATCGCCGCGCCGACCGAAAAGCCGGCCGTAGGCGCGTAGGGCGTCAGCAGTACCAACTGGCCGTCCAGCAACATCTGGCGCAAGTCAGGTTGCCGCACGGTGCGCTCCAGGCTGTCGGCCAGCACGCCGAACGAGACGCCACCGGCGTCCAGGGCGGCACCCATCGCCAGGCGGTCAGTCCCGCGCGCGCCGCCCGAGACCACCGGGGACCGGGCGGCAGCGGCTTTGCGTCCGACTTCCTGGGCGAACGCCGTGCCGGCCTCATCAATGTTCCGCGAGCCGATAACCGCAACGCCCCCGCGGCCCAGCAATTGGAGATCACCCGCGCCGAACAGCACCGTGGGAGCCTGGTGCCTGAGCGTTTCCCGCAGCTTCTTCGGATACCGTTCATCCACGCGTGCGACCGCCCACATCCCGCGCGAGAAAAGCCCTTCGAGTTCCAGCGCGAGCCGGCCGGAGCGGTCGAGGAGACGGACGATGCGCTCGGCATCCTCCGGCAGAACGCCCAACTCTTTCGCCAATTCGCCGGCGGTGCGGCCGTGTAACGCCGCCGGTTGTTTCAGCGGCGAATCATGAATCTGGCGCGCCAGTTTATTCCATGCGGACAGGGTGAACGGCCCCAGGACGCCCGGCGCCGCGTCTTCGGGCAAGGCAAAGGCCGAGCACAGCGCCAACAGCACCAACCCATCGTCACTCAGATAATCGCTAACATTCATTTCGCCGCAAGCAACCCATGCAACCCATTCACCCGCCTCGAGGCGAGGCCTTAGCCAAGGCAAACGGATACACTGGCCCGCCGCCGTGGAGGTGCAACAATACCGCCGCCAGCGTCAGCGTCCATCCTGAATCCACCATGTCATCCACCAACAGGACCGGGACCGGCGGCAACTCGGGCGCGGCGCCAAAGGATGAAGCCACCTGCCGGGCCAGTTGCTGAAACATCCCGCTCAATCCTGGGACGGCGGCCGGGGCCTCAGTCGCGACCAAGGCGGGTGCCTCCGCCACTTGAAAGGCTCCGAGCAGGTTGCGCAATTGCTGGGCGCTATTCCGCATCTCTTTCTGTGGCCGGGTTTCGTGCCGCTGGCGCAAAGCGGGCACGAAGGGCAGCCCCAGCTTCGCCGCCAGCCGTTGCGCGAAGTCCCGCACCAGTTCCGCATGGTGCCGTGACGGCACAGCGGTCACCCATTGGGGCGGGGGATCGAGGTGCCAACTGCGTTGAATCTGCTCCACCGCCGCCTCCAGCAGGGCATCACTGAAACGGCCAGTGTCATACTTGCCGCGCGCGACTTCCCGGCCCCAGCCCGCGTCGCCGTAGATACAAAGCACGCGTCCGGGTTGGGCGCGCAGACGCTCCGGGATGATCATCTTGGGCCGGCCATGTTCGTAGCGCTCGATCGCCTCAGGCAGCACCTTATACAACTCCGCCAAGAGCGGCTTCGGCCAGAAGCGTCGCGGCTGCAACACCAGCGCGTCATGCCGCAGGAAATCCACCGCTGCCTGGACCAAGGCCGGCGGCGCCAGGCGCCGCTGCGTGTGGCCCGAGCAGTTCATGCACTTGCCGCACGGCGCCGCCGCCGGATCATCCAGCGCGCGGGCCAGAAACTCCATCAGGCAGCCGGGGTGCTCGACGTAATGCTTGATCTCCTGCAATTCCTCGCGGCGACGGCGAGTGACCTGCTCGAAGCGGGCCTCGTCCGGGCGCCAGGGATTGGCCGTGCGGCTGTAACCGGCCTGGTCGTGTTCGACCGCGCCATCCACTTCCAGCAGTTTGAGGGCCTTCTCCAGCGCGCCGCGGCTATGATTCAACTCTGCCCCAATCTGCTCAATCGTCAGCGCCCCGGCCTTGCCCAGCACCTCGAGCACGCCCGACATGACTTCCAATGGCGGAAAGGCGCTGTTGATGAAGTATTCCTGGATCTCGTCGTCCTCGCGTCCACTCAGCAGAATCCCGAACGCGGAGTCCACCGCGCGCCCCGCGCGGCCCACCTGTTGATAATACGCGACCACCGAGCCGGGCCGCTGGAAGTGGATGACGAACCCGAGGTCCGGCTTATCGAAGCCCATGCCCAGGGCCACAGTGGCCACCAGTGCCTTGACCCCATTGCCCAAAAGCTGTTGCTCGGCCGCGATACGCTCCTGGGCCTCCAGGTCCGCATGATAGGGCCGCGCGTCCAGGCCGCGTTGCTGGAGCCATTGAGCGACACGCCGCGCGTCCTGCACGGTCAGCGTATAGACGATGCCGCTGCCCGGCAGTTGCGGCAGGAAATGGGCCAGCCACGCCAGGCGGTCCGCCTGGTCGTCCAGCTTGATATTGAACAGCTTGAGCGAGGGGCGCACCAGCGGGCCGCGCCGGACGTGTAGGTTGGGAATCTGTGTCTCGATGTCCTGCACAACACGGTCGTTGGCAGTGGCGGTTGTGCAGAGCACCGGCACCTTCGGCGGCAGCAGGCGCAGGATGCGCACGATGCGCCGATAGTCGGGGCGGAAATCATGGCCCCAATCCGAGATGCAGTGCGCTTCGTCCACCACGAACATGCCGATGCTGCCCTGAATCAGCGGCAGCAGCTTCTTCAGGAAGGCCGTGTTGCCGAGGCGCTCGGGTGAAACCATGAGCAGATCCACCTCGTTCACCTGGAGCGCCGCTTCGACCTGCTCCCAGTCGTCGAGGTTCTGGCTGTGGATGGTTGCCGCGCGGATGCCCAGCCTCTCGGCGGCGAGAATCTGGTTGCGCATGAGCGAGAGCAGCGGGCTGATAAGCAGCGCCGGCCCCGATCCGGCGTCGCGGAGGATTTTGGCGGCCAGGAAATAGACGACACTCTTACCCCACCCGGTGCGCTGCACGACGAGCAATCGCTGCCTCCGATTGGCCGCCAGGTCAATCGCCTCCCATTGCCCCTCGCGGAACCGGGCATCCACCCCCAGCATCCGCCGCAACAGCCCAAGCGCTGTTTCCTTTTGCATTGCGCGCGCCAGCTTGCCGCAAGACGCCGCGCGCTAAAAGTCAAATCTTGTCGCTGGAAAGCACAAAGGCCGCCATCACTGGCGGCCCCTGTCGAATCAGAAGAGTGCGGCTGATCAAGCGGTGCGGCGCCGGATGAGCCGCATCATGCCCAGCCCGCCCAGCAGGCCCAACAGAGCCGTCGAGGGCTCGGGAACGGGAACCAGGGTGAACCCCACTGCGCCCGCAGCAACTCGGTTACCCAAGGTGTCGTCCGGGGTCACGCCACCGGTATAGGGGTTCGCATAGCCACCGTATATGCCAACGTGGTAGGTGGTCCCACTGGTCAATTCGGCAGTGGTGAACGTATTCCATACACCAACGCCCGTGTAATACATGTCCATCGTACCGAAGTCAATGACCCCCTGCGGACCACCGGTATTGCCCCAAACATCCGGATCCGGGTTGCCGGTGGCGGCCCCGGTGTAAAGGTTTACCGCTGTGCTGTTTTGACCGGCAGTCGAGGGCCAAGCGAGGTCAATTTGGTAAGATCCCGACACAGTAGGCGTGTAGCTGAATTCCGCGTAACGCGACGGACCGAAAAAGACAGTCGTGCCACTGTATCTTGATCCAATGGTCGCCGTGCAACCAGGGGCGGTGACATTGCCAGAACTGTTTGCAAAGCCCGCATCAGCGTAGTTCGCATAATTCAGCCCACCGGAGCGGCTTTCGATAATCCAGTCAGGAGTTTGGGCGAACAGCGGAGAAGCGCAAAGGGCCAGAGTCGCCGCCATCGTGAGGAGGGTTCTTTTCTTCATAGGTGTGTTAGTGTTCGTGTTGCTTGTACTTGGAGGCCGAGGTTTCCAGCCAAAACGCCAGCCCGAACCGCTTTGCCCCAAGTTGCTTTTGTTTTACTTTCTTCAGACTGACCAAAGCCAGCTTGAGGCGCAAGAAGAATATCAGATCAGGACGTCACATAATGATGTGAGGGGGGAATGGTGGGCTGGTTTGTGGCTAAGTACTCCAGGTCATAAATGCGATGACGTATTCTCATTGGGGGCGAATGCATTTTGGCGCGAAGCGTTAGGAGTGCGGGGCATCCCCCCCGCCTTCGAGCAGGACAAAAAAGCGAGGAAATACCCCGCGCTCCAAACGCTTCGCGCTATAGGAATTTGAGTCCCCTCATACGGCACGGTGCTTACGTTCGGAAACACTAAGTCGTGGCTCCCGTTCAGACAGACAGCCTTCAAGGAAGGGTGGCGCATGAAATGCCGTTGGTTGGTCGCCTCACGAATGACCTTGCGTTGCCTGTCGCTGTAATGCGTCCGTGGACTGAACCTCTGTGGCAGGAGTGCAATCGGGCCGTCTTCTCCGTCTCGCGCGCCGGCGTGCATCACAAGGCCGAGGCGGGAAGGGAAAGCGTGGTGAGGCAGCACTCGGGAGGGCGAACGTCCATCCCTGGGAGCCCCAGCTTCTCAAGGATTTTCCGACAATGAGAGGGCACGCTTGGCTTCCCCGAAAAGCACAAGGGCCGCCATTGCGGGCGGCCCTTGTTGACTCGGAAAAGCCTAGCGCGATTACGCCATCCGGCGCCGGCTGATCCATGCCAGCAAACTCAGGCCGCCGAGCACGCTCAACCCGATGGTGGAGGGCTCGGGGATCACCTCTACCCTCACGTTGTCATAATACCCGACACCGTTCGCAGAACTCAGGCCCGACCCGACCGTGACGCGGTCGAACGAGATCGCTCCGGCCGCGCTGGCGTACGACATGGCGACGTCGCTCAGTGCGTTCACGCCATCCACGTAGAACTCGATGGCAGTGTCCGTGAACACGGCACTTAACTCGTGCCAACCCGTGCTGCGGGTCGGCGCACCCGGCCCGTTCAGGATGAACCAGTTCGCCCCCGGTGCGAAGGCGACACGGCAGGCGTAGAAAGTGTTTAAATCATCCGCCGTCACTGACGCGCCGGTATGGGGGTCCTTCGTCAACGTCGTGTCGTTGTAGGCACCCAGCGCAACAAGCTGCGTCAGCGCTGGCGCATTGTCGCGAATGGTCGCGAATTGGCGCAGGTTGGCGGCTT
The DNA here is from genome assembly GCA_963762555.1 of uncultured Verrucomicrobiae bacterium. Classification (GTDB taxonomy): domain Bacteria; phylum Verrucomicrobiota; class Verrucomicrobiia; order Limisphaerales; family UBA8199; genus PALSA-1440. Next base: position 35,776 of record CAVXLO010000030.1, on the reverse strand, counting down.
GGGTTGAGTCAAAGAACTCGAACGACCATACCAGCGGCAGCGCGTCTGAGCCGGAGACCGGCGTGATGTCATGGCCGCTCGACCTCGCCGTTAGATCCTGCTGAATTGACTGGGACGGGCTGAATGCCTGGTCCGTTGAGAGGATGCCAGCGCCGCCGGTACCGGTTCCGACGTTCCACGCCGCGTTGAAGGCGGCCTGGTCCGCGTAGCCGTCGAAATTGTCGGAGAATATTACCTGAGCCAGCGCGCACTGTGCGGACGCCAGGACCTGTCACTGCTCCAATCGCCAAGAGTTTCTGTGTTTTCATGGATTTAGTTTTTCGGTTTTCTCATCACGTGCGGCACTGCACACCCTCGTGACCTCAGTTTCAAAGCTGATTCTGGCTCAACTGGGGGGACTGTGTCAACAGGAATTTCACTTTTTTTTGCCTCCGATGTTGCTTTGAGGATGGCAAAAAAGGCGTGGGTGAGGCTGCCGAGAGGTCCCCCAAAATCGGAGGTGACGATGTGTAATCTCATGAGTTGCGGGTATGCAGGACGCACAGTTCAGTGGAGAGGAGCGGGGGTGCTTTTCGAGGGTTGTGCAGCCACCAGGTTGCTGCGTGCTTCAGCGTAATCGGGCCGCAACTTGAGGGCCTCCTGGAAGTGCCGAACGACCTCATTCACCAGGCATTCTCTGCCAGCGTCATACCAGGCTTATTATGGCCTTGGGGGAAGTCGGGCCTCCGGCGCAACGCTTCTTCATTCTGGAGCACGGTTATTAGCTATGTTGATGCTGCTATGGAGAGGATGGTGGAATGCGGAGTCAGTTTCCGGCTTTGGGACGCCGGGAAAGCTATTCTATGGTACCATGGTATGTCCAGGGCAGTACCAGACCAGTACCAGTGTGACGCCGGGGTATTGGTGTTCCGCTGCACGATAATCTGGGAGAGAATTATCGTGACAATTTGGGCGAATCCCTCTCAAGCGCGAGATTCTGTGTCAGACGGGCCACAATTCCCGCTGATGTGCGCCGCCGGGATGAGGCGCAACGGCATCTGGGAGGTCGCGCAGGGCTACTTCGGGCTCCGGCGGGAGGGGCCAGCGCGTGCATAACTCGTTGCGGTTTGGCTGCTTGAGAAGTGACCAGCCGCGATGTTCAGACCGCTGCAAGATCGCGACGGATGCCCCTTTACTATGGCGAACGATCCTGGAACAGCCTGAAGTTGAGGAGTTTCCTCCAAGCGGTCAACGCAACTGGCTTCACGCCTACGACTTACGCGACTTCAGGTTCGGATCTGAGCAATGGTGTCACGACGGAGCGTGAGGAGAACCCCCCTCTTACTTCAGTGATTTCCCTGCAGCGGAACAGTATTGGATTGGTGAGCCGTCTTTCTCAGTATTGCGAACGCTTATGCTGCTATGGTGTTCCGGCGCCCTGCCGGACGGCGTAGAGGCGGTTCATCGTGGCCACGTATAGGACGCCGTTCGCGGCGGTGGCGGTCGAGCTGATGGGGCGGCCTAGCTCGATGGTGCTGAGGACTTTCTTTTCTCTGCTGGCGGCGAATGTGTAGAAGGCGCCGCTGCGAGTGCCGAGATAGACTTTGCCGTCAGCGACCAACGGGGAGGCCCAGGCTTCGCCTTTGAGTTCGTGCGTCCAGCAGGCGGTGCCGGTGGCCGCGTCCACGCAATGGAACACGTGCCCGCAATCGGCGATGAAGACGAGGCCATTCCAGACCGCCGGGCGTGGACAGGACATGCTTTTGCAGCGGATACGACCAGATGAGGCCGTTGGTGGTGATGTCGCCGGTGCGGGTGGCGTCAATGCACTTGAGCCAGGCCTGGTTCTTGCCCCACCAGATGTCCCCGCCGCCCGCCACGTAGAGGCGGTTGTCGTGGAAGACGGGCATGCCGTAGAAATTGCTGGGGCTCTCGCGGCGGTTGGTGGCGTAGCGGTGAACGTTGGTCTTGGGGGCCGTGGGGTCGAAGTCGAACTGCCAGACTTTCTTCAGGAAAACGGGGGAATGGAATGGTGGAATGGTGGAATGTTGGGGAACAGCGGTGCCGCTCGGCATTCCATCACTCCAATGCTCCATCACTCCGTTCGGAAGGGTGTTGAACGCATACACGATGCCGTTGCCGGCGGCGAAGAAGAGCAGGGGGTGGCCATTCACCGTGGCCAGTGACGGCGCCGACCAGGTGCTGTGGAAGATGTTGGGGGCGATGTGCTCGTTCTCGCGGGCGAGGAGATGGCCGGTGCGCTTGTCGAGCACGACCAGGCTCGGCGCATCGGGCGTGCGGATGTGCCGGTGGGTGTTGTCCACCCCGGTGCCGGTGTTGAGGTAGAGGTAGTCACCGTAAATGAGGATCGAGCTATGGGCGGCATCGTGCGACCAGATGCCCGCGCCGGTAGGGAGGTCGAACTTCCAGAGGGTACGAGGTTCGGGAGGGCTGGAGCCCCGCTCCCCTTCGGACTTCGGACTTCGGCCTTCGGACTTCCCGCCCTCAGGCGGGCCTTCGAGGCAGAGGACTTCGCCGCGGTTGTTGACGAACATAGATGCGGGCGCCCTCGACCGTGACGGGCGAGGCGATGCCGCTTTCCGGCCAGTCGAAATAAATGTCCTCATGCCGTTTGGGGACGAGAAGTTGCCAGAGGAAGCGCCCAGTCTGTTCATCAAAGCACATCAGGACGCCGCGGTCACCCTCCTGCGCCGGATCGCGCGGGTGGCCGTTGTTGGTGCCGATATAGACGCGGCCCCCGGCGATTATCGGGGAGGAATGGGTTTCCGTGCCCAACTCAGCGGACCACTTGATGTTCCTGCCTGTCTGAGGGTCAAAGGAGTCGGGCAGGCCGCGCTCTTCCGAGACCATGTTGCGGGTCCAGGCCTGGCCCCACTGCGGCTGGTCGGCGCCGCGCACGGGGAAACGCCAGGTCCCCAATGCGAGGCCGTTCACCAACAGGAGGCAGACGAGCTTTCGGTTCATCGGTTGCGCGTGAACAGGGAAGCCGAAGCAATGGGGGCAGGCAAGGATATCCTGATCTCAGCGGGAAATGTCGGTTTGCCTCAAGGTGCGAAACTGGTGGCGGCGGAGGGTTTGCTCGGCGAGGTCATTGTCCTCCATGTTCAAGGCCAGGATGGACTTGCCCTGCGGGTGCGGGATGAACGAGTAGAGGTAATTCACATTGAGTTCGGCCTCCAGCAAGGCGGCCATGAGGCGATTCAGCTCGGTCGGGTTGACCTCGACCACCACCAGCCGGCACTCGCTGAAGGGAAAACTCTCCCGCACCAGCAGGCGGCGCGCCCGGTCGGGATCGTCCACCACGATGCGGATGATCGCGCTCTCGGTAGCGTCCAGGACCATCAGGGCGAGGACATGGACGTTGTCGGCGCCCAGCAAGCCAATCAAATCATGCAGGCGGCCCAGCCGGTTGGGTGTAAAGACAGAGAACTGGATCACCGGCTCCGGGCGCCCGGCCTTTGTTGTTTCGGTCGGCATACGTCAAACTTAGCACAAAACCGGCTCGGTGCAGGGAGGGGATCGAGGAAGCCTATAGTCTGGAGTCTGGAGTCCGGGGCCCGTGCAGCTCGCCACTCGGCTCAGCCGTACCAAGGGCGGGTGCGCTTGGAACTGGCGCTGGTGACCGCGGCGACGACCCGGCGGGCCAGCTTGGCATCTTCTTCAATCTGCCAATCGAACATGCCGACCAGGATAAAGTCGGCGCCGCTATTGAATGCATAGGGGAAGCCGGCACGGGGCGGGATGGCGCCGGCGGCGAGGATCTTGAACGCAATCCACGGCTTATTGACCTTCGCCATGAAGTCCACCACGGCTTGGGGGTCGCTGCACCACGAATTGTCATGCGCGCCCAGCGCGTCTTTCTCGTCGGGGCGGGGGGCGGTGTAGTAGTCATGCGAGTGAAGGGTCTTCTGGTAAAAATCCACATCCAGCTTGGCCTTCTCGCATTCGGCGACGACGCGCAAGTCGTGGGCGCCCACACCAGCGAGTCTTTTGCGCGACTTGATCAACTCAACGGTCGCGCCCACTTTCTCAAACTTGCCCTGTTTGAGCAGCGACTCGGCGGCATCGCCGGTCAAGTGGATGCCCGCCGCTCCCTCATCAATGGCCTTTTGGATCTGGGAGTAGCCGCCGGCTCCGTCGAGGCGGACCTGGGCGACCCACTTCATCTTGCCGCCGTTCTTCCAATGCTCGAAGAGTTGGGCGTTTTCCTGCATGACCCACGTGTTGATGGCGTTAATGCCCTGGGTCTCCGCCAGTTCAAGCGTCTCGCGGATTTTGGCGTTGGTGTTGTAACGCCGCGCGAGCGTGCCCACATAGTTGAGGTCACGGGAGTGAGACCAGCCGCCGATGAGGTTGCCCCCCAGGAACAGGCGGCTGAACTCCTGGTCGCCAATCTTCCCCATTGGCATTGTCTGCCGCGGAGCAGGGGCGACGGCCGAAGCCGGGTCGGCCTGCGCGCTCAGACCCAGCGGGACTGCAGCCGAGGCGATGAGGGAGGATTTCACGAAGCCACGCCGAGAGATTTGCCGTGCCATGCAATGATGCTTATCAATTACGGCGGCAAATGTCAATGGAGGAACGGTCGTAGCCATAGCCTCATCCGCGGCGAGTGACAAAGTGCGGTCCAAAACCTTGTAGGAGACGACGTAAGGAGTCTTTGAGCAACAGCTTACGCAAGGTCCAGACTGGATTCAGTGAGAGACTCCTTACGGCGTCTCCTACAAGGGGTTACGCAGGAGTTTGTCACGGCAGCGGGCTGTGCGGCACTGTCGTCGCCGACGCGAGCGGTGGACAGCCATGTTGCCAGCGAAAGGGGTCCCTATTGGCGTCGGCTGCTGCCGGCAGAACCGTCCAAGCTCTCGCCGAGCCCAGGCCTCAGGCTAGGCAGGGGCCTCGGAGGGGCCGGAGAGGCTGGACTATCCTCCTCCGCCCGCCCCTGACATTTTCCCCCTCCCGGCAGGCCCGAGCTTCAGCCTGAGGCATAGGGCTATCTCAGCCACGCAGGTATAATTGTATGGTCCAGGTTCTTTCAAGAAATCAGGGCCTTGCGCATCTGGTGGGCCTGCGGGGAGTCTCCTTGGTGGCCACGGTCGGTTCGGCTTGGGTAACTGGGGCGTCAAAAAGAGGACACCCGGAAAGGCTGGCAAACCGGCGATGTGGCAACGGATGTAACCTGCCATGCGCCAAGCAGATATAAGAGGTGCGTCAGTCGCGGGTCGCGGCGCGTCCTAGTTCCCTGGCGGGGCGAGGTTGCTTCGCGGGAGATGGCTCGCGAGCCGGCTCCGAGGGAGGTTGCTTCTCTCGCGCGAAGGCCACATAGCCCAGCACCGACAGGGCGATAAGCACTGCCCCGAGACTCACGTAAAGCGTGTCAATGTCGGGCTTGAACTGGAACTGCACCGTATGCGGACCGGGCTGAAGATAGACGCCACGCATAAGGTAATTACAGCGGAGGAGTGGCGCGGGTTTTCCGTCCACGGTGACCTTCCAGTCCGGGTCGAAGCGGTCGTTGAGCAGGAGCACTGAGGGGCTGTCGGCTTTGGCCTTCAGCACGAGGTCTTTGGGGGCGTAGCTGGCGAAGTCCACCGTGCCGGCATCGTGATTGGTCGAAGTGGTTGAAGACGGAGCCGGGAGTTGGTCAGCTACGAGCACGGTCCGCGTCGGGTCAAACGTCGGACTGCCGAGGTCCTTCAGCGTGGCCTGGTCGTTGGTGTTGACCTGCCAGTGGGTGTAGAGCTTCGCCCGCGGTAGCGCTCCGGTGAAGTCGAATACCGCGTAGTGTCCGTCCGGCGCGACTTCCGCTGTCAGTTCATCCAGACCGGTCGGGTTCACGATGCCCGGCTTCGGAACAATGTCGAACCGTTCGACAATGCGGAACCGTCGCTGGACCGGGTCAATCTGCTGATTCAGCAGATCCAGGAAAGGTGCCGGCCCGAGCAGATAGCGGGTATTGGTGAGCTGCCAGCGGCGGGTCAACCGATGCACGGTGTTGGTCGTGTGGTCGAAGAACAGCGCGTTTTCGAAGGCCAGGTAATCCTCCTTGGCCCGCGGATTCATGATTACGTCGAGCGACTGGACATTGTAATACTGAAAGATCTGCTGCAACCACTCAATGTCGTAAAGCTGGGTGAAGAGACTGTACTGCCCCGGTGCATTGAAGGGCAGGCGGGTCACCCGGTGCTCATAGGGTTGCTCTCGCAGGAAGTTAATGACCGGGTTGCTCGCGTATTTGCGCTGCCAGTTCCAGGTGATGACCCAGGGCCTGTTGGCCAAGCCCAAATCCACTACCAGCAGCAGCCCCAACATGATGGCGCCCGCCCGGGCCCGTCGGCCATTGAAATAACCGCTCATCACCAGGGCAAGCAAACCAAGGGCGAGGACCAAGCGGAGCAGGAACCAGCCTACCTGATGAATGCTAAAACTGGCGATGGCGCCCGCCATTTCCTGACTGAAATCCACCCGCTGCAGGTAGGCCATCAGGTGGTCGCGCGAGGACGAGTAGATGAACCAGCCTGCCAGGCAAACCACTAATGCGATTGCGGAGCCTTTCACCCACCTCTTGTCAAAGGCAGCGGCCTTGGCCCACCAGGTGCGCAGTTGGGAGTTCAGGTCGCGCGAGACGGCTCCCGGGGCTTCGAAGCATCGCCGGCTCAGTCCATGCACGCCATAGGCAAAGAGGATCACCAGCGCCCACGCGACCACGTGGAAGAACTTCGAGGGATTGCGCATCATCGAGGCGAACGGGAGGGCGTAGAAAACCTTGTAAAATGGGGCAAACCGGCCAAAGCCGACCAGGATGCAGACCAGCGCGACGGCGCCCCAAAACCAGATGAACTTCCGCTCTGACGCCAGGAAAACCGAGTTTTCCTTGCGGAAGGACTGAAATAGCGCCCATAGCGCCACCAGAACCACCAAAACCCCGGCGTAAATGCCGCCGCCGCCGTACCGCATAAAACCCGGTGGCCGCTCGCGCGCAATCTTCATACCCTGCGAGGCCAACTGGGGATGGGTTTTCGTAATGTCCTGCTCCAACTCCTCGGGAGTCTTGCCACCGGCTTTGACTTCCCCGACCCCGGGTATAGTGATGTTGCCCGCCGCGCTGACCTGCTGAGCGGTATCGAGGTTCGGGAAACCTTCGAAGCTGATGCGAAGAACCTCGCCCTCCTCCAGCGGACCTCCGGCCAGGTACTGGTCCAAAGCAGGAGCGCGACCGCAGGCGCCCCAATAATTCCCACCGTCGGGGGTATCCATCCGGAACCCGAACAGGCCGGGGACGAACAGGCTGAGCACTTCGTCCTTCGGCAGGCTCCATTGCGTGGCTTCGCTCCAGTGCTGGGCCTTGCTCGCGGTGTCCTGGCCCATGCCAGCGACTCCCTTGATCTGCGTGCTGATCAGGGTGGTCACCGCCGAGCAGGCGATGAAGCCGGCGAAAACGACCACCACCGCCAGCCGCATCGCGCCCCGCACCAGCTTCTGTGGCGCAAGACCTTCGCCGGCCAGCGCTTGATAAAGCACATACGCCGCGACCACGATGCTGAAGATCGCTCCGATGTCGTAGGCTTCCATGACGCCCATGCCGACGGCAAAGCCCGCCAGGACAACCGACAGCCAGCGCCGACGGGACGATTGGTCCGCGAGCGCTGCCAGGGCCAGGAAGTCCAGCCCAAAGCATATCGGCTGGGACGCCACACCCCAGCATGCCGCCGAGAAGAAGTCAGAGTTCAAGGCGGCGGCCAGGCCGCCCAGCAGGCAGGCGACCGCTGAGAACTTCCACCGCCGGAAGCAGAGCCAGGCGCCGAAGCCCAGAAAGAGCAAGGCGAAGGGGGCGTAGATCTTTGATTTGATCAGCGGATCAAAGCCGGGGCCCAAGTTCTGCCGGGTAAAGAGCTGCCTGACGCCGGAGACGATGGCCAAAGCCTGCGTGATGTCAGGTTGGGCGCTGGGGCCGGTTGCGCCGAGCCAATTCAAATCCTGCCAGTAACCGAGGAAGACCCCAGGCGAGCGCGCGGACGCCGCATTGAGAGCGCCCAGAGGGGCATCGTTGGAAAACACCGTGCGGCTGGGCAGCAAGCCGTCCCGGAACAGAAAGCCCAGCAGCACCACGAGGCAGAGCAGGAGCCAGCCAAACTGGCGCCAAGCCGTTGGCTGAACCCCCGAACCGCTTTTCGATTGATTCATACTAATAAAGTGTTCTTCATTTCCATGTGAATGGAAACAAAATATTAGAGTGGGGGAAACGGGATGCACGTGGCGCCTGAACTGTGACCTCTTCTCCCAAAGGGGCTCTTAACCCCAGACGTCCTCAGGCGTGGCTCTGGATACTGAGCCTGTTCCTGGTCGCGCTGGGTGCCCGGCTTTGGCTGGTCCATCGGTTTGGGACGCCAATGCCCTTCTGGGACCAATGGGAGGACGCCCGGGTGGTCTATATTCCGTTTCTTGAAGGCAAGCTGTCGCTGGCAAATCTGTTTTCGTCCCACAACGAGCATCGGATACTCTTCACCCGCCTCTATGGCCTGGTTCTCCTGCTGCTGAATGGGCAGTGGGATAACCAGCTCCAAATGGTCCTCAATGGCGTGATCCACTGCGCCACCCTGGCGGGGCTCGGGTGGGTGATGTGCCGGTGGCTGGAGAAGAAGTACTGGATACTGCTCTGGACGCCGCTGGCGCTTGTACTTGTCCTTCCTTTTGGCTGGGAAAACTCACTAGCGGGATTTCAGTCACAGTTCTATTTCCTGCTTCTGTTCTCTTTGCTGACGTTGTGGCTGCTCGGCTTGTATCGCCCCGGCTCGGCGCCATGGTGGGGCGGGGTCGCCACGGCGGTCATGGCGTTGTTCACTGTCGCGTCGGGCTTCCTGGCCGCGTCCGCTGTATTCGCTTTAGTTGTGCTGCGCGTCTGGCGCCGCCCGGACCGGTGGAAGCGGCAGGTCCCGACCCTGGCGTTTTGCGCTGCCGTGACTGTTGCGGGCCTGCTGTTGAAGGCGGACGTCAGACATCACCAGGTCTTGCAGGCGCACTCCGTGGGGGACTTCGTGATGTCCTTCGCGGAGAACCTGGCCTGGCCGTGGATCGTGGTCGCGCCGTTTGCCCTTCTCAACCTGCTGCCGCTGGCCACGCTGGGTTGGTGCTATTTCAAAAGCCCGCACGACGACCATCCAGGTGAAGAATTGACGCTGGCGATCGGCTTGTGGACGGTGCTGCAGGGTGCGGCGGCGGCCTACGCGCGTGGTGCTGGGGGGAAACCGCCTGATTGGCGCTACATGGATTCCAGCAGCCTTATCCTGGTCGCTAATTGCTTCAGCATCGCGCTGCTGCTGAGTCGCTGGCTGGGCAGAGATCGTCTCCGAGCGCGTCTGAGCCGTGTGTTCCTTCCCCCGTCCAACGCGTCCAAAGGCAAGGCAGGCGGTGGCTTCTCCATCACCCCGGCCCTCTCCCTTGGGGAGAGGGAGGACCATCCGCCGTGCGGAGACAAATCGGAGCGTCCAGCCATATCCCGCGACGGTCGGGGTGGCACCCTCTCCCCAAGGGAGAGGGCCGGGGTGAGGGGGAACTGGTCGCACCTTGTTTCCACGGGCTCAGGATTTCTGAGGCTGCGGGCGCTGGGGTGGTGGCTGACTCGCTCAGCACGGCCGCTGTTGCTCGCCACTTTCATGTTCTGGGCTCTCGTTTGCGCTGCCGGGTTGGCTTTGCTCACCCTGCGCGCCTGGCAAATAGACATTCCGGAGCGCGAACTCTACTCCCGGGCCCAATTGAAATACACCCGCGCCTTTATGGCGACGGACGATATTCACGTCTTCGACCGCGTGCCCAAGCCCGAACTGCCTTATTACCAAGGGAATCCGCTTGCGCCCCAGCCGGCCTATGAAGCGGAATTGATTGTTGGGTTTCTCCGTAATCCGATAGTGCGGGAAATCCTGCCAGCCTGCGCGCGGCTTCCTCTGAAAACCACTTCCAATCCCGAGGAGACGCACGGCTTCGTGCCAGAGGGCTTCCGGTTGGCCCGGCGAGAGCCGCCTACGGAGGTTTCCTGGGGATCATGGTCCGCTCAAGGTGCGGTCGGGACGGGCGTTTTCGAGAGTTTGCCGATTCGGAAGAGCCGCCTTCCCTATCTGGAGATTTCCGTGGCGGGAGACCTGGGTGACAAGGGCCTCTCGTTGGACCTCGTGGGTCTGGCTACCGGGCAGCAAACAACGGTGAGGCCCCGGACCATGGCGGGGAACAAGTGGTTGAAGTGCTATGTCCGAGCGCCTGCGGGCGAGTTCAAGATTGTGGCGCGCGATGCCAGCAAAACCGCATGGTTTGCCTTCAAAGCGCCGCGTGAGGTGGGCCGCCTCTCTCTTTGGGCCATTTGGGCCCTCCGAGCCTGGAAGTATGTTCTAATTGCAGGAGTGGGCATCTTCATTTTTGAGGTCGCAGTATTGCTGCTGGGCGCACGAGCCCGGCAGGGCGGCAAAAAATAGCCCACCGATTCATCGGTGGGGATCAAGCCGCGCGGGCGATAAGCCCCGTCAGGGACGGCAGAACCTTTTCGTCCCTGACGGGACTTGATCTCCAGCCGCCTCCGTGCCCACCGATAGATCGGTGGGCTATTTTCTACCGCCCTGCCGGGCCGAGCGACATGTTGCTGGGGACTATTCTCCCCGGCCCTCTCCTCCAGAGGAGGAGAGGGGGCGACACCACAGTCGTGGTGGCAGCAAGGAGATGCACCCCGTGCCGGCTGAACAGCACTTTTCTGCTCGCTTTTTGTGTGATTCGGGTATTTCGTGGTTCCTCTGATTGATGCCACATGAGTAAAAACTGTCTAGTGACCGGCTCATCCGGTTTGATCGGTTCGGAAGTCGCGGCTTTCTTTCATGGGCGCGGCTTCACGGTGCACGGAGTGGACAACAACCAGCGCGAGGCGTTCTTTGGCGCGCAAGGCAACACCCGCTGGAACCAGGAGCGGTTGCGGCAAATGCTGCCCGGATTCACGCACCACGAGCTTGATATTCGTGACCGTGCCGCAGTTCTGGAACTGGTCAAGACGGTCAAGCCGGCCGTCATCATCCACACTGCTGCTCAGCCTTCTCATGACCTGGCGGCCAGCATTCCCTTTGATGATTTTGACGTGAATGCCGGAGGCACGCTGAACCTGCTCGAAGCGGCTCGCCGGCATTGCCTCGAATCGCCTTTCATCCACATGTCCACCAACAAAGTCTATGGCGACCGGCCCAACACCATCGCCCTCAAGGAGCCGGACCAGCGTTGGGACTACGCGGACGCGGCATTTGCGCACGGTATCCCCGAGACATTCTCCATTGATCAATCCAAGCACTCGCTGTTCGGAGCTTCCAAAGTGGCCGCCGACGTGATGGTGCAGGAGTATGGCCGCTATTTTGGGCTGCCGACCTGCTGTTTGCGCGGCGGGTGCCTGACTGGCCCCAACCATTCGGGCGTGGAGCTGCACGGTTTCCTTAGCTACCTGGTGAAGTGCAACCTCGAAGGCCGGGAGTACAAGGTTTATGGCTATAAAGGGAAGCAGGTCCGCGACAACATCCATTCGGCGGATGTGGCGGGCTTCATGTTCGAGTTCTATCAGGCGCCCCGCGTCGGCGAGGTCTATAACCTCGGCGGCGGCAAAGACAACTCCTGCTCCATTCTGGAAGCTTTCGAAATGGCCCAGGCCTGCACGGGCAGGAAGCAAATTCACACTTATGTGGACCAGGCCCGCAGCGGCGACCATATTTGCTACTACAGCGATCTGCGCAAAATGAAGGCGCACTTCCCCAAATGGCAATTGACGCGCAGCCTGCCACAGATCTTTGAGGAAATCGTCGCGTCCTGGCGAACGCGGCTGGGGCGTGGCAATTGAATGCGCATCCTGATTACAGGCATCTGCGGGTTTGTCGGCAGCACGCTGGCGCGCGGCCTGCGCGAAGGTTGGCCGGACTGGGAAATCGCGGGCCTGGACAGCCTCGTTCGGGCGGGTAGCGAATCCAACCGCAGCACTCTGCGGAAACAGGGCATCAGGCTTTACCACGGCGACGTGCGCAACCCCAGCGACCTCGAAACTCTGCCCTCCAGCGACTGGATTATCGAGGCAGCCGCAAATCCCAGCGTGCTGGCCGGTGTGGATGGGAAGACCAGCAGCCGCCAGCTAATCGAGCACAACCTGGTTGGCACCATCAACATGCTGGAGCTGGCGAAGCATTGGCGGTGCGGCTTCACCATACTCAGCACCAGCCGTGTCTATTCGATCCACGCCCTGGCCGCCATCCCCGTGGAAACCCAGGGCGACCGATTCGCCCCTCGCCTCGACGCACCCCCCCAGGAACCCGCCGCCCATCACACATCACGCATCACGCATCACGGATCGCTCACCCCGGACGGCGTCACCGAGGACTTCTCCACCGAGCCTCCCCTGTCCCTTTACGGCAGCTCCAAGCGTGCCTCGGAACTCCTGGCCTGCGAATATGCCGAGAGTTTTGGTTTGCCTGTGTCCATCCTTCGCTGCGGCGTGCTGGCCGGCGCAGGCCAGTTTGGCAAGATTGATCAAGGCATCTTTTCCTACTGGATTCACTCCTGGTGCCGGCGGCGCCCGCTGAAGTACATTGGCTTCAAAGGCACAGGCTTCCAGGTGCGCGACTGCCTCCATGCCCGCGACCTGCTGCCACTGGTCGCCCGGCAAATCGCCAAGCCCCGTCGCGATGCACCGCGCGTGCTCAATGTCAGCGGCGGGCTGGGCCAGAGCGCTTCGTTGCGCCAGTTGAGCGCCTGGTGCGCTCAGCGGTTCGGTCCTCTCTCGATTGCCGCCGAGGCCAAGGACCGGGCGTTTGATGTTCCCTGGCTGGTGCTGGATTCAACCCGAGCTGCGCAGGCGTGGGACTGGAAGCCGCAAACGTCGCTGGAAGCGATTTGGACCGAGATTGCCGAGCACGCCGAGCGGAATCCCGATTGGCTGGAAGGCACAGCCTGAATCGGGTTTCTCGGTTGTTGGGGGCCTGACCGGGCAATCGGGCATTAAACCTTGAGAAGCTGCGCCCTGTTGGTGCCGCTTTCACGCCATCGCGACGGCAGGGCGTATGGTCACCTGTGCGCCGCGATCGGCGAAACCGCCCGATTCTCTCTCTCCCGCATCCCGGCGCGCAGTATTCTTCGCGCCCACCTGCGGTCATTGTCCTGCCCGGTGACACTGGCCCAATGTCCCCCGCGACGAGAAGGGAATTCTGTAACCGACCCTGCGGGAATACGGTCCTAATAGCTATGCACAGCCTCTCGAACTGTATATCCGCGCGCCCGGGGGCTCCGATAGACCCGATTGAGCTGGCGCGAACACGCCGGTCAGCCAATACTCGGCCAAGGCCGATTGGTTCGGCGCAACGGGTTTGAAGCGGAAAGCAACCGGAAGAGCAAACGAGTATTAGCGATGGACATGAAACGAGTCGGTCTAGCACTTACAATAGCCACGGCTTTTGCCGCGTTCGCGGTCAACCAGGGCAGCGCAGCGTCTTTCACGGTTGGCACGGCGCCCGTGGGCCTTGCGGTTACGGTGGACGGCACCAACTACACGGCGCCGGTCACCTTCGATTGGGCGGCCGATTCCATGCACACCCTCGATACTCCCAGCCCCCAAGTGGCGGGCGATGGCCACAGCCGTGCCAGCTTTGCCAACTGGAGTGATGGCGGCGCCCAGAGCCATTCCATCACCGTGCCGGCTTCGGACACGACGCATCACGGCGAGCTTTTGTCACCCAGTACCTGCTGGACACGACCGTCACCCCGTCGGAAGCGGGCACGATCACAAACGATCCCGTCGGTCCCTGGTACGATGCCGGGCAGTTGGTCTCACTAACCGCCGCTCACCAACACCGGTTACAGGTTCGACTTCTGGCAAGGGGTGGACAGTCGCGACCGGCGACACGGCCCAAGTCACGATGGACGGCTATCATCTGGTGGAAGCCAGCTTCCTGCCTTCGGACTACCCGTACATTGTGGTCACCAATACCGGCGGCGCGGCTCCGGGCGACCTGATTGGCAATATTGATGGCCGCAACGCCGACGGCACCAAGCTCTATTACGTCATTCTTGACAACACCGGCACCAATGTCCTCTATGCCAGCAAGACCAACACGCTCTGGCAGGTTTGTTACCCCCCAGGGCTTTGATGCCGTGGCCGCCGCGGGCGTCTTCAACCTGAAAGACGAGACCCTGACCAATGCGTGGATAGCTTCACGACCCTGGGTTATACCCTCGACACCCACGACATGAAGCTCCTGCCCAACGGCCATGCGCTGCTCTTCGGCACCGAGGTGCGCACCGTTGACATGAGCGCGCTCGTCCCGGGCGGGAAAACGGCGGCATCGGTCACGGGCGACGTTATCCAGGAGATTGACGCCAACAAGCGGCTCGTCTTTGAATGGCACACGTTTGATCATATCCCGATTACCAACTCGTTTTACGACCTCACCCAGCAGACCATTGATTATGCGCACATCAATGCGGTGAGCATTGACCCGACCGACAACAACCTGCTCGCTTCCCTGCGCACCACTTCCGAGATCGTGAAGATTAACCGGCAGACCGGGGAAGTGATGTGGCGCCTGGGCGGCAAAGCAAACGAATTCACCTTCGTCGGCGAGCACGAGGAGAACGCCCCCTACTACACGGTGGGACAACATGACATCCATCGGCTGCCCAACGGCGACCTGCTCTACTTCGATAACGGCAACATTTCGGGGGGCGGAATCACCCCGAGCGACCGGACTTACTCCCGGGCGGTCGAGTACCACGTTGGACGAGACCAACAAGATTGCCACCCTGGTGTGGGAATTCCGGCACACGCCGGACATCTCGGCCCCGTGCACCGGCTCGGTCAAGCGGTTCCCCAACGGCAATACGCTCATCGGCTGGGGCTGCGCCATACCCACCAGCGGCACCATCGCCACGGAGGTCTCGCCCGCGGGCGAAGTCGTCTTCGAGATGCAACATCGGACAGCCCCGGGCAGGGGCACCCTTATGATTGGCAGCGGCTTGGACAAACAGTTGTGGAACAGCCCGGATTTGATCCGCTCGCACTAACTTCCAGGAGATCGCCGTCCGGGCAGACCTACGATTCTCCCGACGTTGGGGTATCGGTAACCGTGAATGATCTGATAGCACCGGCGGCGAACGACGCTCACGGTCCAACGCCATTTGGATGCGGTGCGCTTTCCGACGTTCTCCGGCGCGAGCGCCGCAAGTGGTGATGGAGCATGTTGTGCTCTCGGGCTCCAATATCCTTGCTCTGCAAGCCCAACTCGACTTGGCCCTGCCGGACACCAGTTACGCTTTTGATACGCCCGTGATCCATGACCCGGCCCAAGTGGTGGTTTATCAGCGGCCAACCCCGGGGCAGGGGGTATTCTCCGCGCTGCCCACCACCTATGATGCAGGCACCCAAAAACTGCGAGTGACGACCACCCAGTTGGGCGAGTTCATCTTCGCCTACCCCGACGTGCGCCGAGACGCCTTACGCGCCGGCAATCCTCAGCCCGGCAGACCAAAGCGAGGTCAACCAGGCCGCACCGGTCACCCTGGCCTGGATGCCGCAGGGTTTGGTGGGCTCGTTTGATCTCCAGTTGGCCACCAACTCTGATTTTGCCAACCTCGTGCTCGACACCAATGGCCTGGGCAGCAGCAGCTTACGCTCTGCGAGAATCCCTTGCCCAGCACACAGTATTCCTGGCGAGTCCGCGCGGTCAATCGAGGGTGGCATAAGCGATTGGGCCTCGGCTTCATTTACGACTGTCCCGCCGGTGCTCCACCTGATTTACCCTGCTGGCGGCGAAACCTGGCAACGCTTCCAGGTCGTCACCATCCGCTGGGAGGACAACATCTCCGAGAATGTCGCCCTCGACATCTACGAAGGCGGGGTCTTGAACCGGACCTTCGTCGCCAGCACGCCCAGCACGGGCTCCTACACCTGGACCGTGGGTCAATTCCTGGCCTTCCCGACCGGTTCGGATTACACCCTGAAAATCCGCAGCACCACGAATCCGGACCTGTACGACTTCAGCCCGCCCTTCAGCATGATCACCAACCTGACCACCGTGACCATAGACGGCGGTTCGGTGACCAACTCTGCCCGATGGGAGCGTCCAGTTCGGCTTCTCGATCCCGGGCGCTCTCGAAGCCACGGTCATGGGCTCCACCAACCTCCTGGACTGGGAGGTCCTGCAGACGGTGCCCCTGACCAATGGCAGCGCCGTCTTCATAGATGACACGGCGACGAATTATCCCCGACCGCTTCTATCGCCTCCGCGTGCCGTGATCCGGGTCCGGCCTTAATGCGGACTTAGTATTTCATTGCCTGGCAGGATCACCTTAAGATAGTGAGCATGAAAAGACTTTGCTTGTTCTGCGTAATTGTTGTGGCGCTTCTTGGTTTGGCCAGCCCCAGCGTGAACGCTCAACTGCCGCCGGATTTTCCCGGCCTGACGGTCACAACTTATAATACCAACGCCGTCGGCGAGGGCTACATTTTCCTGGAAGTTACCGACTCCTCAACGAACGGAGGTTACTATGTGATGATCCTGGAGAACAACGGCTCCCCCGTTTGGTACCAGAACGTGACGAACCATAATTACGATTTCAAGGTGCTGCCCAATGGCTACCTGCACTATGCGGATTTCTATCACACCCATTCGTGGACCGGCGGCGGGGACTGCACCCACGAGATTCTCGATGACAGCTACAATCCCGAGGAAACGATCACAGCCGGCAATGGTTATGTGGCCGACGCGCACGACTTCCAGTTGCTGCCCAACGGCCATGTGCTGCTGGATGGCTACTACCTGACGCAGATGGACGTCAGCAAGTATGTTGCGGGCGGGTATCCCAATGCCCTGCGTCGCCGGCGCGATTATTCAGGAGCTCGACGCAGACCGAAACGTCGTCTTCCAGTGGCGGTCGTGGGATCATTTCACGATTCCCACCTATTTCCCCCCTGCCGCCTATACGAACAGCGCGGCGAAGAACCCGGTCATTGATGCCTTCCATCTTAACACGGTGGTCATGGACACCGATGGGAATCTACTCGTCTCCAATTTCGGGATGGACGTTTGGAAGATCAACCGGCAGACGGGCCAGATCATGTGGCGCCTGGGCGGGCCGGCGAATCAGTTTACGTTTGTCGGCGAGACCCCGCTGCAGGCGCTGGGGCATTTCTCCGGCCATACCGCTGAGCCGGCTGGATAATGGCGACATCCTGATCTACTGCAATGCCGATCAACAGGCCACGCGGTCCTCGAAGGTGTACGAGTACAAGCTGGATGAGGCGAACAAGGTCGCCACCCTGATGTGGAGCTACGCCCCTCCCGACGAATTACTACGCTTGGCACTACGGCAGCGCCCAGCGCCTTCCCAACGGCAATACGTTCATTGGCTGGGGCGGCGCCAACATCATGCCCGGCATCGGCGGTGTCACCAACCAATGGATTCCCGCCTGCACCGAGGTCGCGCTCGAATGGCACCGTGGTTTTTGAGATGAGATTCAATGACCCGAAGATGGCCAGCTACCGCGCCTACCGGTTTGTTTATCCCCCTGCCTCGCAAGCCAACGACGAGCACCGTGTACGAGCCGGCCAACGGCAACACGTATGACTTTGACCACGACGGGCGTCTCCATGACCGTCCACGACGGGGGTGGCGGCTACACCGCAGTAACCGTGACGCGCGAACCCTACGCGCCGGTAAATCCCACAGTTCCAAGGGCAAGGCGCCACGCGTGCTGCCAGTCCGGGTGAGTCTGCGCTGACTCGGGCATTTACGAGCTGGATGCCGAGCTCGATTTTGATGCCGTGAGCTTCGGCTTTGCCGACCCGGCCAACCTCACGGTGTATTACCGGCCTCAAACCGGCCAGGGTGTGTTCCTGCCTCAGCCGACGGCTTACAATCCCGTCACCCATGCGCTGGTAGTGGACATGACGATGTTCAGCCCCTACTACGATCTCGGCGAGTTTATCTTCTGTTATCCGGACGTTGCCGATGTGGCCTATCCGCCCATCCTCGCCGCGGTCGAGAACTATCGGGGAGCCTCAGCCTTACGAGGTTGTGGGTCCATTGCCAGCCTCGCCCGGCACGAATTACCTGGTGAACCAGGAGCTGCCGGTTTGTCTGGCGTGGTCACCGCAAGGCCTGGCCGGCGGGTATCATCTCCAAATCGCCACCAACGCCGACTTTTCCGATCCCGTCATTGACGTGACGAATCAGACGGCAGCCTTCTATGTCTGGAGCAATGCCGCCCCGGCCACGGCCTACTATTATCGTGTTAGCACCTCGAACGACGGCGGCACAAGCGACTGGGCTGACGGCGCATTTCAAACGGTGGCGCCGATGATCGCGGTGACGGTTCCCAACGGCGGCGAAGCCTGGCAGCGCGGCGGGAAGTATTTCATCCAATGGCAGGACAATATTGCCGAAGATGTGGTGATTGATCTTTACAAGGGCGGCGTATTCCTGCAGAATCACTCGCCACGAACGCCAGCACGGGCGCCTATCGGTGGCAAGTGGGTCTGGACCTCGTCCCGGGCAACGATTATTCCATCAAGATCAGCAGCGCCACCAATCCGGCCTCTCCGACAGCAGCGACATGCCCTTCAACATAGATGTCCCTAAAATCACCAGCATTCAGCAAAACCAGGATGGCGCATGGGTATTGAATTGGAGCGGCACCTCCGCCGGAGTGTATATCGAGTTCAGTCCAACGCTCGCACCCGACCAATGGCAGTCCATCGGTGGGCCGGTCACCGGTTCCTCCTGGACCAACCCCGCACCGGCAGCGCCTGAAGGGTTTTACCGGCTGCGGCTGCAATGATCTCTAACCTCTCCGCTCGGAGCTGACCTCCACAGCAAACACCAATGATATGAAACGAACACCTTCAAATGGCACCCATCTCAAGGTGACGGAATCCCGTCGCCCCGTTCCGCCCGCGCAGGCGGGACAAGCAATCCACTTGGCTGTTGCTCACTGACGCTTGCGGTGCTGCTCATTTCGACCTGCGCGCAGGCGGTGACGATTCTAACCGGACCCTCCTTTACGCCAGTCAACGAACGCCCCGCTCGCGGGGGTCTTGCAGTTGACCACGGCCACGACACGCGCCTCAGCGTGTCCGTGAACGAGGGGACCAACGTTTGGGAACGCCGGTTTTATGACTATACCACAACTCATTCCGTGCCGCTTGTTTGGGTTCAAGCCGAACCGGACTAACGAAATTACGGTCACGGCTTACAATCGGCATCGGAACGAGGTCACGGCCAGCCAGCCGTTGCAATTCATCACCGGCCCCGCTGCCCAGCGAACTTCCCCAAGATCACCCTGCTGCACAGCGAGCCGGACCGAATGGAGCCGGGTTACACGCTTGGGGCGCATTGGGATGAACGAACGAACGCCTATTGCTACGCGATCATCTGAACAGTGCGCGGCGAGGTGGTTTGGTACGGTTCAACCCCCGCCAATGCGGATGTGCGACAGCTTGATAACGGCGATCTATTCATGCCGGCCACGACCAAGTTCGTGGAAATGAACCTGCTTGGCCAAACCGGTCAAATCCTGGGCGGCGCCGTCCAACCTGCAACATCAATCCTCATGAGGCGCGTGCCTACGGATCATGGCACGATTCTTTATCTGAACAATACGGTCGGAGTCGGTCAGCAATTATCCGACCAGCATGACGAAGTCCAATCGCCCCCTTAGCCACCGCGAACGTCAGTTATCGAAAGGGTGGTGGAAATCTCGGCCACCAACGCGGCAGTGCTTAACACCTGGTCCCCGATCAACGTGCTCGATCCCGAGGCGGATCAGTTATCTTAACGTGTATTCCGCACGGTGGCTGGGATTCCGAGCACTGCAATGCGGTGATTGAAGACCCGCGAGACGACTCACTTATCGTCTCCATGCGCCACCAAAATGCCGTGATCAAATTCTCGCGCGCGACCGGCCAGCTCAGCTGGATCCTCGGCCCGCCTGAAAACTGGGGTGCCGCCTGGCAGCCCTACCTGCTGAAGCCGGTGGGCACTCCCTTCGTCTGGTCATACGGACAACACTCGCCGATCATTACTCCCCAGGGCACATTGATGCTTTACGATAACGGCAACTACCGGGCCAGTCCCTTTGCGGCCACGAAACTGCCGGACGCCAGCAACTACAGCCGCGCTGTCGAATACAGCATCAACGAGCAGACCATGGAAGTCTCCCAGGTGTGGGATTACGGCAGGACCAATGTTGACCGACCGGCTTTACACCGACCGTGAAGGCATCGCCGAACCCGAGCCGCAAGACCGGAAATGTGTTGATTGATTTTGCCACCGTGAACTACGTCAACGGAGTGCCGCCCAGCTCCTACGGGCCAACCGCGTGCATGGTTCGGATCACCGAAGTCACCCATGACGCAATGCCTCAAATCGTGTTCGATCTGGCCATATCCCTGTATTCGAACACCAACGTGACCTACAAGGACGTGCACGACTTATCGCTGCCATCGGATTCCGGATCTCTATGCGCACCCGGCCGAGCCCGTCGAGGATTTGTCGGTCACGGACCGAGGGCAGCTGTGCGTCACCTGGAGTTTTCAGCGGATGACGCCCGCACCTACCTCGTCCAGTCTTCCACAAACCTGGCTGATTGGACGACGCTTGGCCCAGCCTTGGAAGACGCGCAGCGCGACGGAGAGTATTCGTTCGACGACGCCCAGCCCGGTACAGGCGCGATGCGCTACTACCGCGTCGTCACGCAGTAGTATCCGTTCGGGGCTGGCGACGGTGCGGACGAGTCTGGGTCGCCTTGCCTGGGCGGCGACGTTTTCGTCTGTGTTTAGCGGAGTGCGCTCGTCCCCGGGCGCAGCAACAACCGTACGCCCCAGCGCGCCTAAAGTCCCTGGGCCTTGCTTGAATTCCACATTGCTGCGCCTGAGGACGGGCGCACTCCGGCACGGTTACACCACCTGCGGAGCATTCCCTGCCCGCTTTTCGTCTAAGAAACCATGCCGCCCGGTGTCATACTCAGCGAGACACGATGTCCTCTTGCGCCAAAAGCGCGGTGACGGTTCTATGAGCTGAGCCAACGCGAGACCATTCGCCAAGCATGGCACTAACGCCACCAGACGAAGCCAGCGTGGAACCGCCTACGCGGGAAACGATTGAAGGGCTCTTTGCAGCCCTCGAATCGCCCCTGCTGAATTATGCCCTGCGCCTGGCCGGCGACCCCGGCGTCGCCGAGGACATAGTCCAGGAAGCATTCATGCGACTGCACGCGCAATTTGACGAGGTCCGGGAGCCGCGACGATGGCTCTATCGGACCACGCATAACCTGGCCCTGAACCATCGGCGGCAGGCCGGCAAGATCGTGTCGCTCACACGGCCCGGCGACGAGGGCGCGCCGACTTCCAACGACACCACGGACCCCCAGCCGCTGCCGGATGAGCAAATCGCCCGTTGGGAAGGCATCGGCCTGGTCCGGCTCAGCCTCGAAGGGCTCGACGAACGCAGTCGCGAACTGATCCGCCTGAAGTTCAACGAGGACCTCTCCTACAAGGAAATCAGCGCCCGCACCGGCCTCAAGATCGGCCACGTCGGCTACCTGTTGCACCACGCGCTGAAGGCCGTAGCCGACGAACTTGCAAGGAATGGAGTTGTACCATGAATCTCGACTTCGCCCACGACCGACTGCAAGCCCCTGCCGGAGCGCAGAACCGCAAGCTGCCTTGGAGTCTGCACACCCTGGGCAATCCCAAAGGGATTGCGTCTCTCAGCCCAGGGTTGCGAGGCACGAGCTACCCTGGGTTCGAGCACCGAAAGGACCACCAACCCTGTAAGGGTTGCCTCACCGCCCCGAGCGAGCCGTTCTCGCCGCCAAGCTACTGGATTGACGACTGTGCGAGTGACCGACGATGCGACCCTTTCAGGGTTGGCGTCACTTTCTATCGCAGACCCAGGGTAGCTCGTGGCTCGCAACCCTGGGCTGAACGATCTCATCCTTTCAGGATGACAGCAGCCTTGCCCCTCCCATGAAACCGGACTCTCCCATGGACCCCATCGAGGCCAGCCTGACTGCCCTGCTGCTGGGCGAGTTGCCGCACGAACAGGCGGACGCCCTGCACCTGAAGCTGGCCCAGGACCCCGAGTTGGCCAAACTCTACGAGCGGCTCAAACACACCATCAGCCTGGTCCGCGAAACCGTCGCCAGCCCCGCTCCAGAAACTGCCGCCCAGCCGGTTCCTCTCAAACTCGCTGACGATCGCCGCCAGAAGCTGCTGGCGCATTTCAAGACGATCGCACCCAAGGAATTCACCCGCCCACGGCGGAGTCCTCTACGATGGCTCGCGCCAGTGGCGGCTGCTGCCGCGCTGGTCCTGATCCTCGGCGCGCTGGTGTTACCCATGCTGGAGCCGGCCAAGACTCGCTCCTTTTCCCTGGGCATCCTCCACGGGGTTCCTGAGTCGGGTGAAAGCGCTGCAGAACTGTCAATACCGCGACGCGCCCCCTCGGAAAGCATGGAAGCCCTGACCGAGCGTAGCCACATCCCGAGCGCGAACCGCCTCGGAGAGCGGTTCGCTTCCGAAACCCAGGATCTGAAGGAGGGCGCCCCGACATTGCCTTTAGGCGGACAGGCCGAGTCCAAACTCAAAGCAGCGAGCGCTTCGATCGTTCTGCCGAAAGCGCCGGAGCCGGCCAGCGCGAACGAGACCACCCCTGCTACCGGGCAGGCTGGCTGGTCTGTCTCCGCCGGGCTCCGGGGCCTCTCCGACGATTCCTCGGGGCGCAGTGCTGGCATCACAACTGGCGGCGGTTTCGGGAGCTTTGAAACAGGCGCCCGTGGCCGTTCTTCGCTGGCCGGGGGGCGGCAGAAAGAGGCTGCCCCGGCTCAGGATTTCTTCAGCCAGCCCGCTGCGATGGGTCGTCTCGAGGTTCCGCCACCTGTTGCAAGCCCACCGGCAGAGGCCGGCCGGGGCGTGGTCGTCCAGTCCTCCTCGGCTCCGGTCTCCGCACCTGCCGCTCCAGCGCTGACTGTTACTTCACCATCAGACGGTCAGGAGCTGCAGAAAGTGCCGCCAGTCGCCGGTCTGGTGGCCGATGCAGCCGAACCCTCCCCCAGGGCCTACTTCGGGCTTCCCTTGTCGCCAGCCAAGCCCGCAGCCGCAGCCGCCGGAACAAGCCTCCGCCAGCCGGATTCCGGCGTCGCGGCCCGGCGCAGTGAAACCCTGAACTACCAATGGAACCTCGACGCCACTGCCCAACCCGCCACGCCCAACTCCGCTGGCCAGCAGCTTCCCGTGCTCGGCGACACGCCCACATTGGGCAAATACTTGTATAATGCGGGCCAGCTTAGCCAGTCGCAGGCTTCGCTCCCCGAGGGAGAAGACCGCGCGAAAGAACGCATAACCGCCGGGGCCCTGCAATTAGAGGGTGTCGAGAAAGCCAAGAGCGTGGAGTTGGCTGATAACGGAGCGCTCGACCAAGGATACGCCGCGCAGAGCCAGAGAGTTGCCCAGGCCCAGAAAAAGGCAGATGAGCTGCGGGCGAGACTGGAAATCAGCGATGGCTTCGCCGGTGGGGAGGGAGCATCGCCATTGATGACCGCCGATACGCTGCGCAAGCTCGGAAACCTGCGCATTGAGAGCCAGGCCGAGTTGGCCCGAGAGCAAACCCAACTGGGCCGCCTTCAAGACCGAGGCCCGGGACAGAATGCTGAACAGTTAGGATATGGGGTGGTCGCGCTCAGCAACAGCCTCAACGACTTGCAAAAGGAAGTCGCGTTGGCTAGAAGCAATGACCTTGCCAGAGCCGACCAGACACGGACTTGGTTTGAGGCCAAGCGGCGGCTGGACGAGCTGCAACGTCAGAGAGCGGAGAATGCCTCTCACCCGGATGCAACTCCCGCCAAGCCCGCCACCGCTGCCCCGGTGCCCCAGCCCGAAGTCCAGACCGCTGACAACGCCTTCTCGACCTTCTCCCTCAACGTGAGCGACGTCTCGTTCAGGCTGGCGGCGGCGAGCCTGGAGAAGGGCGTCATGCCGGAGCCGGCAACGGTGCGCAGCGAGGAGTTCCTGAATGCCTTTGATTACCGCGACCCGGAGCCGCCGCCGGGGGTGCCGGTGGCCTTCGCGTGGGAGCGGGCGCAGGACCCATTCGCGCAGAGCCGTGACTTGCTTCGCTTCTCCATCAAGACCGCCGCGCTGGGCCGGCAGCCGGGACGCCCGCTGAACCTGGTGTTGCTGCTCGACAACTCCGGCTCGATGGAGCGCGCCGACCGCGTGCGCATCATCCATGAGGCGCTGCGTGTGCTGGCCGGCCAACTCCAGCCGCAGGACAAGTTGAGCGTCGTCACCTTCTCGCGCACCGCCCATCTGTGGGTGGACGGCGTGCCCGGCAGCCAGGCGGCACAGGTGGTCGAGGAAGTCAGCGGCCTGACCCCGCAAGGCGGCACTAACCTCGAAGACGCGATGAATCTCGCCTACCAGACCGCCCTGCGTCATTACCTGGCCAACGGCGTCAACCGCGTTGTGTTGCTCACCGACGGCGCCGCCAACCTCGGCAACGTGGACCCCGAGGCGCTCAAGCAGAAAGTCGAGGCCAACCGCAAGCAGGGCATCGCGCTCGATTGCTTCGGCATCGGCTGGGAAGGTTACAACGATGATCTGCTGGAAGTCCTCTCCCGCAATGGCGATGGCCGCTACGGCTTCATCAATGCGCCCGAGGAAGCGGCTACCGAGTTCGCCGGCCAGCTCGCCGGCGCGCTGCACGTCGCGGCTTCCGACGTAAAGGTGCAGGTCGAGTTCAACCCGGCCCGCGTGACCGCTTACCGCCAGATCGGCTATGCCAAGCACCAGCTCACCAAGGAGCAGTTCCGCGACAACACCGTGGACGCCGCCGAGATCGGCGCCGCCGAATCCGGCAACGCGCTCTACGTGATCGCCGTGAACCCGGGCGGCACCGGCCCGCTGGCCACGGTCCGCGTGCGCTACAAGGTCTCCGGCACCACTGATTACCGCGAGCACGCGTGGCCCGTGCCCTACACCGGCAACGCCCTGCCGCTGGACCAGGCCAGCCCCGCGATGCGCCTGGCGGCGACGGCGAGCACGTTCTCCGAGTGGCTGGCGTCCAGCCCGTACGCCGGCGAGGTCAGCCTCGACCAGTTGCTGGGCTACCTCAGCGGCGTGCCCGAGGTCTATGGCGCCGACACCCGGCCCAAGAAGCTCGAATGGATGATCCGCCAGGTGAAGGCAATTGCGGGGAAGTGAACCCGACAGTGGAGTCTTGAATGCTTAAGACAGGAAAACTGAAGACAGGAGAAAGGAACTGTTCTCGATATTCCTGTCTTCAATCTTCCTGTCTTCTTCCTGAACCTCATCCCACCGTCTTATGAACCATCTTCTCTCGCTCCTCGTTGTTCTCATCCTGGCAACCACCACCCGCGCGGCGAACAATCCGCCTGTCGCCGCTGTGACTCTGGCCGACTTCAAACTGGTCGGCGATCTCAGCGGTGACCAGGCCAGCTTCACCCTGATCGCCACCGCGCGAGTGGAGGATCGCAAGGGCGCGTTGCTCGAATTGCTGAGCGGCGCCGTCGCGCTCACCGACGCGCCGACGCAACCGCAGATGCGGATCGAGGTCCAGGAGGGCCGCTACGTCGCGGTGTTCGAGCACCGCGGCAAGTATGCCATCAAGCTCAAGTTCGACGCCGCGGTCCGCCACAACGATGAGTGGAAGGCGGTTGACTTCCGCATCGCCCCCAGCGTCCTGCAACCCATCGTGCTGCGCGGTCTGGGGCCGGACACGAAGTTCGAGTTTGCCGGCGCGGCCCGGCCCGAGCGCAAAGGCAGTGAGTTCGCCAGCTTTCTACCGTCGGATGGCGCAGTGAAGCTCTCCTGGAAAGAGGCGCGGCCCGAGGGCGAAGGCAAACTCTTCTACGCCGCCGAGATGCTCTCGCAAATCAGCGTCAGCCCGGGCCTGATGAGCCAGATGGCGCTGATGGACTTCAAAGTGATGCAGGGCGAGCTCAACCACATAGTCCTGCTGCTGCACGGCGCCGGCGAAGTCACCCGGGTGCAAGGCGACCAGGTCCTCGCGTGGAACATCGAGCCGATCACCAACTCCGCCGACCGCCGGCTTCTCGTGCGGCTCAACCAGCCCCAGAAAGACCATTTCGCGCTCCAGGTGCAAATGCAGACACCGCTGGGCGTGTTCCCGCAGGCGGCGGACGCCGTGCAGTTGCGGCCCGAGGGCGCGACGCGCTTTGCCGGCTACTTCCGCATCGTCAATGACGGCGCGGTGCGGCTCGAGGTTGTCCAGGCCAGGGGTCTGTCGCAGATTTCGCCCGACCAATTCCCCGAGAGCGACACCACCCGGGCCGCTCTGCGGGTGAGCGGCACCCAGCGCTTCGCCTACCGCTTCTCCGACGCCGATTTCGCGCTGCGCATCCAGGCCGACCAAATCCTGCCCGAGCTGAGCGTATCGGAATTGCTCGCCTACCACCTGGGCGAGAGCGATCTGGCGATTGACGGCGAGCTCGAGCTGGACATCCGCGAGGCGCCCCTGCGCGAATTGCTGCTGCGCGTGCCCAAAGGCTACACCGTCGCGCGGCTCACCGGCTCGGGCCTCACCGACTATTACCCGCTGGAAACCGACGACCAGCCCGACACTGACTTGCGCCCCGTTCGGCTGGTCTATGGCCAGCCCGTGTCGGGCCGCCAGGTGATCCAGCTTCGCCTCGAACGCAACCAACCGCTGGGCACGGCCACGTGGGTGCTGCCGCGCATCGAGACCGTCAAGGCCAAGTCCGTCCGCGGCCACATCGCGGTGGCGGCGGACGCGGGCTTTCGCCTGACCGCCGAGCGCACACAGGGTCTGACCGAAATCGCCACCGCCTTCTTCCCGCGCAAGGTCCCCGGCATCCAGGCAGCCTTTCGCCTGAGCGACCCCGCGTGGCAAGCGGCGCTGCGGGTCGAACGCCTGCCGCAGACCGTTCAGGCGGATGTGATGCACCTGTTCTCCATCGGCGAAGGCATTGCCTACGGCAGCAGCGTAATGAATTATCTCGTCTCGGGCGCGCCGGTATCCGCCTTCAAGGTCGAGCTGTCCGACGAGTACTACAACGTCGAATTCACCGGCAAGGACATCCGCAGTTGGCAGAAGAGCGAGGGCGGCTACGTGGTGCAACTGCACACGCCGGTCTCCGGCGCCTACACGCTGCTGGCGACATACGAGCGGCCCTTCAAGGCGCAGGGCGAGACGCTCACCTTCACCGGGGCGCGCCCGCTCGACGCGCAATCCGAGCAGGGCTACACGCTGATCATCAGCGCCTACCAGTTCCAGGTGAAGCCCGCCGAGGTGTCGCCCGGCCTGCTGCCGCTGGAGACCGGCGAAGTGCCGCCTGAATACCGCCTCTTCTTCGACGCCCCCATCCTCGCCGCCTATCGCTACACCTCGCGCCCGTTCGACCTCAAGCTTGCGCTGACCCCGCTGGCCCAGGGCGATTCGCTCAGCCAGGTCGTGGACCGCGCGTTGCTGACCACGCACATCTCGAAGGAAGGCCAGGTGCTCACCGACGTGCGCTACTTCGTCAAGAACCGCGGCAACCCGAACTTCCGCCTGACGCTGCCCCCCGGCACGAAGTTGTGGACGGCAGCCGTCAACGGCGCCCCGGTGGTGCCGGTGACCGACGCGCAGGCCAACCTCATCCCGCTGCCCCAGCACGCCGACCCGAACGCCGTGCTGACGCTCGACCTGAAGCTCGCGCAGTACCAACAATCCGAACCTGGTTGCGGTGGCCGCACCCATTGTCAACGCGCCCGTGATGCTCGCCGAATGGAAACTGGAGCCCGACACCGGCCAGCGCCTGGTCTATCGCCGCGGCTCGCTCACTCCGGCGGGCGGGATACTGGACGTTTCGGGCTTTGCGGAACTGGCCCGGATGTTCATGGGTGACGCAAGCAGCCGCGCGCTGACGGCTCTCTTTGCCGCGCTGGCCTTGCTGGCGCTGGCCGTGCTGGCGTGGCGCTGGGCGATCCGGGAGGGCGCCTGGCGGCTCAGCCCGCGCCATATCGCGGGGACGCTGCTGGGCCTCCTGGCCGTCGCGCTGGCGGCTGGCGCCCTGATCAACCTGGCCAACCTGGCGCAGGAGCAAAGACGCACCGTGCCGCGCGACGTGACCTTGCTGGCGCCGGTGCAACAAGCCGGCAGCGCCTTGATTGTCGAAGTGGCTAACCTCGCCGACAAGCCGACCGTGCTCGGCTTTGTCAGCTACGCCTGGCCGGCGGTGCTCGCCCTCGCCGTGTGGGGCTTCGGGTGGATCAGTGACAGGCGGGGAATGAAGACCACCGGCTCGGTGCTGGGCTGGACGCTACTCGCGTGGGCGGCATTGCGATATCCGAACGGTGCCCTGGTATTCCTCGTTGTGCTCGCCGCGTTCATGCTCCTGGAGGTAGTGATTCCCGCATTGCGCCGGCTCGCGCAACTGTCCCGCCGGCCACTGCCCGCCACGCCGCCGCCAGCGGCCCAGAGCGGTGCCGCGCCTGCGGTGGCAGCCTTGTTGGTGGGAGGGTTATTATGGTTTGGCTTTAGCAACAGAGCGTTTGCCTTGGGGACTTCGGACGGCTCGTTCCCCCTCACCCCTGCCCTCTCCCCAGGGGAGAGGGAGAACCGCTCGCCGTCTTTGGAGAAAGCAGAGTCTCTTGCACGCTCGCCACTTCTGTCTGACGTGAGACCGGGAGGTGGCGACGGAATCCTGCTCGCCATGAATGACCCAGGCCGGACCTCGCTGTCCCCTCTCCCTGAGGGAGAGGGTAAGGGTGAGGGGGAACAGGTCGTGCGCTCTACCCGCAAGCCCTGGCTCCTCGCCCAAGCTGAGCCCGCGCGTTCCAAGCCCGTCTCCGCAGTCCGAAACCCCAGCCGACTGCAAATCGGCGACACGCCAGATTGCAAATCCGCGCTGCCGCTGGCCGAATCCGTGACCCAGGACCTCCGCATCGAAGGCCAGTTCGCGCTGGGCACGGCAAATATCCGCTGGCACGCCGAGAAGGGAGACGTGCTGCCGCTGCTGTTCGAGCCGACAGTCCTGACCCGCCTCGATTACCCGACCAACAAGCTAGAATTCGTGCCAGCCCCGGCGGGTTCCCGGGCCGGGCAACGCCTGCTCGCCCGGAAAGAGGGGACATTCGACCTCACCCTGCAATACCAGTTGCAAGTGACCAAAAAGGACGCCGAGAGCGGTGTTGCCCTCCCCGTCCCTTGCGGCCTCGTCAACCGGCTCAACCTCACCGTCGTCAATCTCGACGTGGACGTGCTCTCGCCGCAAGCGGTCTCCATCCAGCGCGACGCTGTGGGCAGCAACACCGTCGCCAAGCTGGTGCTCTCGCCCGTCAACGACGCCTGGATCGCCTGGAAACCGCGCACCCGCGATGTCAAACGCGAGAAGCCGGTCTTCTATGCCGAGATCGCCCAGCTCTACGTGCCCGCAGCCGGCGTCATCGAAGGCGCGCATTACGTCTCCATCCGGCCCGCGCAGGGCGAACTGAGCGAGTTGGTTCTCGACGTGCCCGCCGGAGCGACCATCACCGACGTGCTCGACCCGGCCAAGCCTGCCGGAAACGCCGCGACAGGCGCCTCCCTCATCTCGCTGTGGCGATTCGACCCCGATACCCGCAAGCTCCGCGTCACGCTCACTCCGCCGCAGTCGCGCCCCTTCGCGTTGCTCATCCGCTCGCAGGTGGCCACCGGCCCCTGCCCTTCGAGCATTCGGTTGGGCTGGTGGCGCGTGGACAACGCGGCCGGCCAAATCGGCCTGCTCGGCATCGCCACCGGCAACGAAGTCCAGCTCGATACTGTCAGCGCGGAACCCTTCGCCCCCATCAACCTTGAGGATTTCCCCGCAAATACAGTCGCGGCGCTCCAACCGCAGATTCGCCGGGCTGACCTTGCGCCGCGCCTTCCGCTATGGCGACACGAAGGCCGTTGCCTCCCTGAAAGCCTCGGCCGTCGAGCCCGACGTGCGCGTCGAGACCCAGGACACGCTCTCGCTGGGCGAAGACCGCACCGTGCTTGCGGCCAACGCCACGGTGGACATCACCCGCGCGGGCATCTTCCGCCTGAGCTTCGTCATGCCGGCGGGCTTTGATGTGGAGTCCATCAGCGGCTCGGCCTTGAGCCATTGGACCGAGTTGAAGAGCGACGCCGGGCGCGTCATCACGCTGCATCTGAACGGCAAGACCGAAGGCCAGCAACAGTTCGCCATCAGCCTGGCCGGGCCGGGCGTCAAGGCCACCAACGCCTGGACCGTCCCGCAGTTGGTTCTGCGCGAGGCCAGCAAACAGCAGGGCACGCTCCTGCTGGTGCCGGAGCAGGGCATGCGCCTCCAGGTCGCCGCCCGCGAAGGCGTCACGCAACTGGACCCGCAGAAGTCGGGCATCCGGCAAAAGGGCGTGCTGGCCTTCCGCGTCCTTCAGACGCCTTGGAACCTGGCGCTGGGCATCGAGCAGGTGGACCCGTGGATCCAGGTCACCAGCCTGCAGCACGCCACGGTCAGTGAAGCCCTGGTGAAGGTCGCCGCCAACCTGCAATACCAGATCGAGAACGCCGGGCTGAAGGCGTTCCGCGTGTTTGTCCCCACCAACGCCGAGAGCCTGCGCTTTCAGGGCGAGCAGGTCGCTGACTTCCTGCCGGTTGAGGGCTCGGTCACCAACGGCCTGCAGGAATGGGAGGTCAAGCTGCACCGCCAAGTCATCGGCAGCTATCTTCTGCAGGCCACCTACCAGACCCCGATGCCCGATAAGGCGACCGAGACCATCCTGCGCGGCGTGCAAGCCGCCGACGTGAACCTCCAGCGCGGGTTCGTGACCATCCAGGCCGGCGGCCGCCTGCAAGTTCGCGTTGACGCTCCCCCGGCCGCGCTGCAACCCACCGAATGGCAGAGCATCCCGCGCGCGCTCCAGCAGAACCTGCCCGCTGCCGCCGCCAACTTCGCCTATCGCCTCGTGGAACCCGCTTTCGAGCTCCCGTTGCAACTCGAACGTCACGAGGCCGCCAAATTGCTCCCCGCCCGCGTCAACAATATCACCTTCACCTCCGTGATCTCCGATGACGGCGAGATGCTGACCCAGGTGCGCTTGGAAATGGTTCCCGGCGATAAGCGCCTGCTTAATCTCACGCTGCCCAAGGACGCCAGCTTCTGGTTCGCCTTCGTCAACCAAAGCGGCGTCTGGCCCTGGCGCGAGCAGGACCGCATCCTGATTCCGCTGGAGCAGCAGTCGCGCGGCGAGCAAGGCCATCCCGGTGGAGATCTTCTACAGCTCACGCGTCGGCGCCCCGGCGGGCCGCGCGCTCGACCTGGAGCTGGCCGCGCCCAAGTTCGATCTGCCGCTCGAAAACCTCACCTGGCGCGTCTCGCTCAGCGACAAGTGGCGGCTCAAGGATTGGACGGGCTCGCTGCAGTTGCAGCAGAAGGAAATCGTGCCGAGCGCCACGACCATTGACCTGCAAACCTATCTCCAAGGCGAAGCCAGCCAGCAACGCGAGCGGACCAAGGAAGCCGAGGACCTCATGGCCGCCGCCAACAACGCTCTCGAACGCGGCGATCCCCAGCATGGCCCGCCGCGCCTTCCAGGCCGCCTACGGCCTCTCCACCCACGACGCCGCCTTCAACGAAGACGCCCGCGTCCAGTTGCACAACATCAAGCTCCAGCAAGCGCTCGTCGGCTTGAACGTGCGCCAGGCCGCCGCCGGCCGGCGATACCGCCGCCCTCGGCGCCAGGTTCCGTGATCTGCGTGGCCGCAAAGAAGTCTCTTACACCCAGCAAGACGCCAAGGACATGATTGACCGCAACACCGCCGACGACAACGCCGCTTACATGCGCCTGGCCGAGCGAATCATCCAGCAGCAGGACGCCGCCGTGAGCAGCCCCGCCGCCATCCGCGCCAGCATTCCCGAGCAGGGCCGCGTGCTGACCTTCAAGCGCGCCGTGGTGGTTGATACCTGGGCCGATCTGAGGATTCGCCTCGAAGCCACCGCCGCCAAAGCCGCCTCCTGGGCCGTGCGCCTGCTGATCCTCGCTGCCAGCCTGTTGGTGTTAGCCTGCTTCGCCTGGGCTGCCCGCTACTTCCGCGCCAGCACGCCAGCCGCGACTCGGGGTTAACCGACCCTCAGCCGCCTCCCGGCGTTTGGCGTTGTCGGCGAATTTGGCTTGGGGATTTCACCCAAGAGCGCCGCGTGGGGGGCACGGCGGCCTAGAGCGGCAACAATCCCCTGTAGGCCGCGTGCCCTCACGCAGCGCCCTGTCGGAATTCTGATTGGAGCGCAAGGAATGCGGGTTGGGCCGGGCCTCATCGCGCGTTGCCAAAATACCCTTTGACCTCCGGCTTGCACCGCAGAACCAGGAGCGGGATTATCCCCCGGGAGGCTCCGGCTCCAGAACCGGTGGAATTCGGGATGTCATAGAAGGAGTGACGAACGATTCAGGTCACCGCTGGCGAGAAACTCGGGCAAGCGATCCACCGCACCCGTGTTCCCCACCTCTTCGAGGAGCCGGCGAGCGAGCAGTTTATTCTCTGCCTCGGACATAGCTGATAGACTTCAACCCGGCCAACGGAGCACCTCAGCTAGCCCGCGCCACTGGCGTCCAGTATGAAACAAAGAGGTCATCGCGTGGTTTCCTGCTGGTGCTTGTTCGGCCTTTAGTGGGAAACCTCCTTATGCTCGATTACCTTCCTCCTCGTGTACACTTCTCGACGGGATCCTTCTGTGTAAGCGGACAGTATCCAGAGATGCGCATTGGTATCACTTTGCCGCCAGACGACCCCGAATGAGGCCATACCAGTTCCAATTCGAAGAAGAACCAAATTCTTATCAATGAGGACCGCGTCTGGGTTCAAGGCCTTGACCAGTGGCGGCAAGGAGTTCGTCTCACGAGCCAGCTTGTGCGTCTCCGCGGTCTCGGTTATGGGGCCACGTGGAAGCAACCGGTCGCATTCCTCAGCAAGCTGGGCATAAAACTCTGGCTCCTTATGAAGGAACGATTTGTAACCAGGTGAGAGGCCACACGAGGCGCAGAGCACCGCAACGACAAACAAGCATCCAACAACGATGCATCGTGACTTGTGGAGATTCATCCTTCGGTAGACGCGCTCACGCCCAATATGTATCTTTTGGACCAAGTCATATTCGTAAAGACAAAGGCAGAAACCCTGCTTTCTCTCCACATAATGCGGGCTTTGGTCCCCAGTTCAGCTCGTGGAAAGGCAGATTCGGGCAGAAGGGCCACTCCGCTGCGCGGCCTCACGCCGCCACCCAACCTGGGGCCGGAGACCCTGTTTCCTGCCTGGCGGGAGTCGCCCATCGCAGGCCGATTCTTAGCCAGCGCCTGAAGGAGCGTCAAGCTCAAACGAAGGGGATTATCGGGGAGTTACTTAGCTCCGCCCCACGTTTACTTCGCAGTTCAGGCCGATGCTCGTTGGTGCCGGCTAACGGATAGTCCGGCACAGCCGCCGGGGTCATTGGCGCTCCCGTCCCAGATCTGGATGCCGTCGCTGGTGCTTCACGATTGTGACTCTGAGCCGCTCTGGATTGACCTGCCGAAAATAAATCACATAGGGGAACCGCCGCATCAGACAGCGTCGTATATCTCCGGTCACCACCATCCACCTCTGCGGAGCCGCAGCTACCGCCAATACCTGGCGCTCAAACTCGTCAATAAACCGCGCTCCCAAGCCGGGAGACCGCGCATCGTAATGATCCCGAATCTCCTTCAACTCGGCCTCGAGGGCAGGATGGTATTCCACCCTCATCGCCGCAGCCGGGCCATCAACTCTTCGTGAGACACGGGCTGGACCTCCCCAACTTCCATTTGCCGGTCTCGCTCCACGGCCAGCGCGGCGAGTTCCGCATCCTCCGCGGCTTCGAGCCTCTCGAACGGATCCACGAGACTCTCCCACAGCGACTCAGCCAACATCGCCCGTTGCTGAGGCGGCAACCGGAGCGCCTCGGCCGCAATCTGATCAATGCTCATGGCCGCAATATACCCGGAAAAGCACCCGCCGGGAAGACCGCTTTTAACCACGCCAACCCCCGCCTATTAGTGTGGGGTATCGTGCGGTCGCTGGCGAGAAAGTCGGGCAAGCGGTCCACCGCACCCGTGTTCCCCACCTCTTCGAGGAGCCGGCGAGCGAGCAGTCTATTCTCTGCCTCGGACGTATCTGATAGACTTCGACCCGGCCAACAGGCTCATTGAGCAAACTTCAGATGGGTTACGTTCTGGGCCCCTTCTCCTTTAAGGTTTCTTCGGGGATCATAGTGGGTAGAGATTGAGCTTTCCGCAGAAGAACAGGATGCGAATCCGGTAGTTGCGGAAGTTGCGAAACCCTCGGGCGGCGGCTTTGAGGCTCTGAATCTTCGAGTTCAATCCTTCGGTCACCGCGTTGGTAATATGATGCTTAAGGTAAGTCAGCAAGTTGTCCAGATGACGCTTGAGCATCTGTGCCACGTTCGACAACCGGCTTGAGGCGGCTGCGGCTCACCCAGCCAAACCAATCCTTGAAGAAGCGGCGTGCCCAGCCCTCCTCCTGATACTCCCAGAACTTGGAGAACAGTTCCTTGGCTGCCCACGCCCGCGCCACTTTCAACTGCAAGTCCTTCAACGCGGAAAACTCCTCCGCTTGTTCCGGACTGAAATTCTGTGGGTTATACAACCACAGTTGTCGGGTGCCCTTGAGCGTCTCATCACCCTGGGCCAGCAGCTCCTTGTGTTCCTGCCGCCGGACCTTGTCCACCGCCTCACCCAAATATTTACTGACGTGAAACTTGTCATGCACGATGTCCGCCTCGGGAAGCTGCGTTTGAATCGTCTGGATAAACGGTTCCCACATGTCCACGGCGACTGCCTCGACGGCCTGCTTTTGCTCGGGGCTGAGCGTGTCCCACAACTGACCAGCCGCCTCCGCCGTCCGTTCCTCCACCACATCCAGCACCCGAGACTCCTCCAAATCCGTCAGCAGCGTGACGTAAGATTGCCCGCGCCGGAAACTCTTTTCATCCATCCCCAGGTATTTCAGCCTTTCCAATTGCCGCCGTTCCAGGCCGCGCTGCACCGCCCGGCGCATGATCTCCTGGGCGGTGTCCCAGCCAATCCCCAGCAGAGCGCACGCCTGGCTCACGCTGGCGCTGGCCAAGAGCACCTCCACCGCAAAGCGCTCGAACAGCAGGGTAAAGCGTCCCTGCGGTGCGGCCCACGGAACCTGCATCGTCTTGACCCCGTGCTCTGGACAATCCGCGCGCGGTGTCCGCGCCCGAATCAACGTGGTGAATTGCATCGTGTCCAAGTGCCGCCAGGTTCGCTCCGCCGCACAATCGTGAATCGAACATTCCCGTCCGCATTCCGGGCACTTGGCCGCCGCTCCCCATTGCCAGCCCAACTCGATCTCCACCTTCTTTGCTTCGAGGTTCAGGTCCACGGTTTTCACCTCCCACGGACTGCCAATGCCTAAGAGTAACGCGTAATGCTTCTGTAGTTCGCTATCCATGCTCATGGCGCACAGCCTGCAAAAAGGATCACTCCCAGCCAAGCTTCTCTCGCCCAGAGCGCCCGACCGGCGTAGCGCAGCGGAGCGGAGCGAAGTCCGGCGCGAAGCGGTTGGATTTCAGTTCCAACCAGCACGCCTCAGCATGAAATCAAGCCCGTCCCAATGGCTTCACTCTAAATGCTCTTTCCCTTTCCACCCACACCCAGCCACGAAATTCCTGGAATATCCCCTTTAAGAGCTTCGACTCCTTCCGGGCGGG
>CAVXLO010000029.1:0-67702 GCA_963762555.1 uncultured Verrucomicrobiae bacterium | reverse complement strand
AACTCCACGGCGATGGAGCGGCAGATGGTGCGGTAAGTGGGGCCGACCCCGTCCTCGCCCAGGGCGCACATTTTGCCGAAGCTCTTCTGGTCCCTCGTCGCGAGGTCGTAGCGGTAGAAGATGCCGCTGGGCCAGGTGAGCGCGAACATGCGTCCGCGTTTCTTGTCCATGTTAAAAGCCAGCACCCCCTCGCGGTCGGGGGCGATGCCGAATCCTCGAACTTGCCGGTCTTGAGGTCGTAAGAGAGCAAGTGGCCGCCGGGGTAAGGCTTATAGCCCGCGGGCGGGATGCCCATGCTTTCCTTGCCATCGACGCTGCTATAGTAGCCGAGGTGCGTGCCGAAATAGAGCTTGCCCTTGACCTCGATGAAGTTGACGTGGCACTTGCCCTGGGGGATGGACTTGGTGCCCTTCTCGCCGCAGGCCTCGGTCAGATCACCCAGCTCTTTGATCTGCTGGGTCTTGGGGTCGAAGCAGAACATCTTGGCGCCCTGGTCAATGTCTCTCCGAGCTGAGCACGTAGTAAATCTTGCCGTCGCTGCCGGTGCCCATGGCGTTGTAGCTGTCGTGGCCCAGGGGAAGCCGGAGTTGTAGGCCTTGGCGATGATCTTCTTGCCGTGGTAAGCGTTGCCGTCGGGGATGACGAGTGGCTGGGCGGCCTCTTCGGCGCCGCGTAAGCCGGGGCGAGCAGCGGCCAAGGCGACGATGAGGAAGAAGGTTAAGCGCGCAAAGTGAGTGGATGCTTTCATGGTTTGATTACAGGTTCAGTCTGACATCTGTGGCGTGGCGGGCAGGCGGGTTCATGCGATTTGCGGCCATAGACCTTTTCGTAGGCGCGGCAGAACGGGCAGAGCCCCTCGAAAGTCTTGACCACCCAGAAGGCCAGGCCGGCTTGCCGTCGGCGCGCGCGCTGGCAGACGACGCACTTCACGCTGCGTCTGGCCAGCGCTCGCGTCCATTGGGATGTGGCTTCGTTGCCCAAGCTGCGGGAGTCTTGAGCGGAGGTCCGCCGCAGTCAAGTGCGGAACTGCCGGATGGGCGGGTCTGGAGCATCTCACTTTCTGTACATCGGAGGCTACTTCGCGACGGCGCCTGTTTCGGCGTCAGATCCGTTTCCCCTCACCCCGGCCCTCTCCCTTAGGGAGAGGGAGAACGGCCGGCAGTGTGTCGGCGAATCCGAGCCGTCCGGTATGTTCGAGCGTTGGCGCAGGTGGCCCCCTCTCCCTGAGGGAGAGGGCCGGGGTGAGGGGGAACCGGGCCCACGGTCGGCAGGGGGCTACATACAAAAGGTGAGATGCTCCCGCGTGTCTTGCCAATACCGCCACGACAGTGCTGTGGCTCTCTCTCCTCCAAGCGAGGAGAGGGAGCCCCGGGGCTGCAGCGCTCGAAATGTCCGAGCGCTTCAGGCTGGCCGATCGTCTGACGAGGGTGCTCCCTCTCCTTGGGGAGAGGGCAGGGTGAGGGGGAACGGGCTTGGCAATCCACAGGACGCATGCCCGAGATACAGATCCGCGTAAGGTGCAGCTTATGGGGACACCCCCATAAGCACCCCGCATGCATCAAGCTCGCGCCAGTTCGACGGCATGCTCCGGATCTTGCGGATGGCCTCGGCGATCTGGTCCATCTTGCTCCGCTCCGCCAGGAGCATGTTCTGGGTGAACCACACCGCTTGCTCGCAGAGCTTGTCGTTCTCCGACAGGCTCTGGTTGCGGTCGAGCCACTCCTGCGAGCCGCTTCTCGCCGTAGAGCTTGAGGAAGTGCTTGTTCTTGGCCAACCCCGAAACATAGTCGTCTTTGTTCATTAC
Source organism: uncultured Verrucomicrobiae bacterium (assembly GCA_963762555.1). GTDB lineage: Bacteria > Verrucomicrobiota > Verrucomicrobiia > Limisphaerales > UBA8199 > PALSA-1440. The sequence goes on along the minus strand of CAVXLO010000029.1, from coordinate 65,898 downwards.
CCCATAGCCGGCTGAGCAGGGCACGCCTTCGGCACTGAGCGCGGCAAGGAACCTCGCTCGGTCGAGCCCGGCGAACTGCGCTTTGTCGTAGCGGAACATGTAGAGGTGGTACGCGCTGCGGGTGGCGCCGTCGTAGAGTTTAGCCGGCTTGATGCCGGGGATCTCGCTTAGCAGCCCGGTCAGATAGAGGGCGTTTTCGTTGCGGCGATTGGACTGCTCGATGAGGCGGGTCATCTGGGCCATCAGCAGGCCGCCCTGGAATTCGCACAGGCGCAGGTTCGAGCCGCGCGTTCCGGAGTAGGTGAAGTTGTAACCGGTCGACCTGCCGGGCGCGCCCCTGGTTGTGGAAGTTGTAGCATATCTCGGCGAACTCGTCGTCGTTGGTGAGCACCGCTCCGCCTTCACCGGAGTTGAGGTTCTTGCTGGCCTGGAAGCTGAAGCAGCCGGCCAGCCCCCACGTGCCGACCTTGCGCCCGCGCCACTCGGCCAGGTGCGCCTGGCAGGCGTCTTCGATGACCGGGATCTTGTGCTTGCCCGCCACCTCCAGGATCTTGTCCAGGTCGGCTGGAGTAGCCGCCAATGTGCACCGGCAGGATGACCTTGGTGTCCTTGGTGATCGCGGCCTCGATCTTCCTGGCGTCGATCTGGAAGGTTTCCAGGTCCGAGTCCACGAAGACGGGCAGTGCGTAGTTGAGCACGACCACGTTGTAGGTGGCCACGAAGGTGTACGGGCGGAAGGATGACCTCGTCGCCGGGCCCGACGTCCAGCGCGCCGAGCGTGGTATAGAGGGCGGCGGTGCCGCAGGCGGTGGCCAGGCAATGCTTGGCGCCCGGTGAGCTTGGCGTAGGCGTCCTCGAAACGCAGGTCGGCCTTGCCGCTGCCACGAAACCAGTGGCCGCTGTGAAGCGTGCTCAGCAGGGCTTTCTCCTCCGGTCTCACCGTACACGGGCCAGCCAGGCCAGCCGCCGGAGCAGACCGGTTTGCCCCCGAGCTTGGCCGGCTTGACGTTGGCGACTTCCGCGCCGAAGGCGCTGCCGCGGCGCCCACTCAATCCCGGCACGGCCAGGGACAGGCCTGCCCCTGCCAGTGATGCTGTTTCGAGAAAATGACGACGTGAGATCTGCTCTTTCATATCAAGGCTCCAATGCTATGTGCGGATTAACTACAAAACTACTGTAGCTGATTCTGGCCGCAAAGCAGCCACAGTCAAATTGATTCTGGCGTATTCTCCAACCCGAGGCGCATTCGCGACTGGTTGGTAGGGACGCCTCGCCGAGGCGTCCGTATCGCGCGGGGGCGGACGCCTCGGCGAGGCGTCCCTACCTTGCCCCCCACTCGCGAATGCGCCCCCAACCCGCACTAATCGTCGAGATGCCAAAATGAATTGGCCGGCGAGCCGGCGGTGGGTGAGTTGGTGATGGCCCAGAGCTTCTTGAAAGCGACCCGTTCGACATGGCCATCGAGCAAGGCAACGTTGGCGCCGTTATTGTGCACGGTTGGCCGGCCATGACTGTACGGCACATAATTCGGGTCCGAGTCCCCAACCCCATCGTGGTCGCAATCAAACGTAAAGGGCCGCAGCATCGGAGAATACACGTAGAAATAATCGGTATCCATGAACATGAGGGCATCGTCGGGCTTTCTGATCCGGGTGGACTTCAAGGCCGGATGATTGCCGCCGCCGTCAATCTCGTAATAGAACATGCCGTTAAGTTTGGTGCTGCAGGTGCCGAAGTTGGCGCCGATCCAGCAGTTCCAATTAGTTGGATTCCAGGCGCCGCCCCAGGCGGGCGGTGCTGAGAAGCTGCCACCCGGACATTGGCGGAGTTCGTATCTCTGGACGGTCGAGGTAGCATAAGGCGTGCTCTTCTTGGCCACGTATGGAGCCAGGGTCTCGAAGATATAAGGGTCTGTCGTGAGCGTGTTGTACTGGAGAGCGAAATAGGGAATCGAGTCGCTGTTGTCCGCCTCGTACATGTGCACGGCAAAACTCCAGTTCCTCATGTTCGAGGCACACTTAACGGTGTTGGCCTTGGCTTTGGCCTTGGTGAGCGCGGGCAGCAACAAGGCAGCCAGGATGGCGATAATCGCGATGACAACCAACAGTTCGATCAACGTGAACGCCCTGGCCCCGGGGCGATGCCGGCAGATGCCATAAGCGGTTGAGTGATCTAATCTTGCAGGCATGGCCTACCCGCTAACCCTATTGCGTCTCCCGCCGCCATCAATACGCATAAAGATGTGTATCCTGCACGAGAGAGACAGCGTCGGGCAGGGCCACGACTACGCTCTTGCCAGCTCACCGGCGTATTTCTGGATCTTGCGGATGGCGTCGGCCATCTGATCCATGTCGCTGCGCGGGCCGAGCAAGGTATTCTGGGTGAACCAGGCGGCCTCTTCGGACAGCTTGTCATTGGCCGAGCATTCGGTGCGTTCTTCCCATTTCGCCAGGGTCTCCGCCGGGAACAACCGCTGCCAGGAACGCGAGGCGAGGCTTTCCTTGATAAACGCCTCCTTGTTCAGCCTGCCGTAACCGGGATTGCAATGGATGCCCTCGGCCTTGAGGGCTTCGAGGAAGCGCTGCCGGGGCAAACCCGCGAACTGCTCTTTCTGGTAGCGGTACATGAACAGGTGGTAGCCGTTTCGAGTGCAGCCGTCGTACATCCGGGCCGGGAGGATGCCGGGGATTTCCTGGAGCAAACCGCGCAAGTAGGCGGCATTCTCCTCACGGGTCTTCATCTGCTCAGCCAGGCGCGTCATCTGCGCCAGCAGAATCGTCGCTTGGAATTCCGTCATGCGGAAGTTGCCACCGTGGCTGCTCGTCACCACATCAGCGCCGGCAGGCCTGCGGGGCCGGCATTGGTTGTGGAATGAATAGCACTTGTCGGCCAGCTCGTCGCTGTTGGTCAGAATCGAACCGCCGTCGCCGCAGTTAAGGTTCTTGCTGGCCTGGAAGCTGAAACAGCCGGTATCCCCCCACGTCCCGACTTTGCGGCCCCGCCACTCCGCCAGGTGCGATTGGCAAGCGTCCTCGATCACCGGCAGCTTATGCTTCTTTGCCACCGCCAGGACGGTGTCGAGATCGGCAGCGGAGCCACCGAGATGCACCGGAATGATCGCGGTCGTGCGGTCGGTGATCGCCGCCTCAATCTTGCGAGCGTCAATCTGCATCGTTTCGGGATCAGTATCCACGAAGATGGGCAGCGCGTGGTGAAGCAGGATGACATTCACCGTGGCAATGAAGGTGTAGGGCGCGACGATGACCTCGTCGCCCGCGGACACCCCCACGGCGTCGAGCGAGGTGAAGAGCGCGCTGGTCCCGCTGTTGGTGGCGATGCAGTTCTTCGCGCCGGCGGCCCTGGCCCAGGCCCGCTCGAAATTGGCCACATTCTTGCCGCTGCCCCGGTACCACTTGCCGCTGTGAATGGTCTCCAGCATCGTGCTGTCCTCCACTTCGCCGAAGACGGGCCATGGAGGAGGCGGCTGGGTGCGGACGGGTTGGCCGCCGAGCAGAGCCGGTTTGCCGTTGAGGGCGCTCAACGAGCCGGCGTTTTGCGCGCGCGCCACCTGGGAAGCGGTAAGGGTGATTCCGGCGCCGACCATCGCCGTGCAGCCCAGAAACTGCCGCCGGTTTATGTTCTGCTTCATATTTGACTAAGAAGGGATTATTGCATTTAATGCGCCGATGCAAATCGAAAGTCTGAAGGTTTTTTGCGACCTGGCCGAAACCAAGAGCTTCACCAAGGCCGCGCAGATTAACAGCGTCACCCAGTCCGCCGTCAGCCAGACCATCAGCGCGTTGGAGCGGCGGTTTAAATCGCTGCTCATCGAGCGCAGCAAGAAGAACTTCCGGCTCACGCCGGAAGGCGACGTGGTCTATGACTACAGCAAGCGGATTCTGCAGACCTGCGACGCGCTCCACAGCAAGCTGCAGGAGATCGAGAATGTCATCTCCGGCAACATCCGCGCTGGCGACCATTTACAGCATCGGTCTGCATGTGCTGCCGCCCTACGTCAAGCAGCTTCCTGAAGCGCTACCCCTCGGTGAACGTGCACGTCGAGTATCGCCGGGACGACCAGGTGTACGAGAACGTCCTGGGCAACGTCGTGGACCTGGGCCTGGTCGCCTACCCGACCCGCGATGCCCGGCTGGAGATCGTCCCGCTGCGCACCGACACGCTGGTCCTCATTTGCCATCCGCAGCATCCGTTGGCCAAGCGGAAGTCCGTCAGGGTCAAGGCGCTGAACGGGCAGAAGTTCATCAACTTCGAGAAGGACATTCCCACGCGCAAGGCGCTGGATAAGATCTTCAAGGATCATCGGGTGACGGTGGAACAGGTGATGCAGTTCGACAACATCGAGACGGTCAAGCGGGCGGTGGAGATTGATTCCGGGCTGGCGATTGTGCCGCAGGAAACCGATCGACTCAGGAAATTGCCAACCAGACCCTCGCCGCCGTGGAACTCGAGAACGGCGCCTACTCCCGTCCGCTGGGAGTCATCTACAAGAAGAACAAGGTGCTATCGCCGGCCATCAAGCAGTTCATCGCACTCTTGAAAGAGCCAATTTAAGGCGATAGGACTTCAGAACAGCTTTCGGCTTCCCCTCAAGCCGGCCCACTGGCCTCGCTGCCACTTCCCCTCAGCCAGCCATCGTAGCCTGACCGATCGGTGCTCCAGCCTCGGCTGCCGCTGGCCCCTGACTTGGGTTCGGTTTCCTGCTCGGGCTGCTGCCGACGGAAGACCGTGGTGGGAGCATTCTCCATCGTCGTATTCCCGAGAATGTATTCGAGCCGGCGTAATAGCGCCCGCGCCGTCGCCGGCGGCCTCCTCCAGATGCCTTGACAGCGGAGGTGCAGTCCCATCACCGCGGCCAGGTTCAAGGGCGGTTGCAGAAAGGCCGCGATCTCGGCCAGCCGGTGCATCCGCTGCAACGCCTCGGTCACCTGCGCTAAGAACGCCACGTCCGCCCGGCGTTCCCAAAGCTGCTCCAACTCGCCAAACGCGTCGCCATAGATGAGGTTGGTCGAATCAAAGGACTCCTTCTGCCGCATGTACATAAGGGGCAGTGAGTTCCAGTGCAGCGCTCGAATGCGGGCGTAAACGGTTTCATGGCGGCTCTCCAGGCGGCCGTATTGGTTCCAAAGATACTGATGTATGCGCTCGACGGAGTCGTCATTGCGCGCGCGCAACACGCCTGTGCCGAAGCACAACAACTCCGCCGCCAGCAAGGCCGGCCCGTGCCGCTTGAGCTTCAGACGCAAGTCGCGGGCACAGCGCCGGTCGAGCTTTACCGCATCGAAATAGTTCACCCGCGCCGGGAGGCCGGCCTTGTCGCCGGCGCGCACGCGCCATCGCGTCCGCCGCAGCGATTTCAGGGACATCCCGCCCAGAGAATGGAACAGGGCCAGCGAGTAATAGGCCTCTGGCAGGTCCTGTTCCCGAAAGCAGTATCGCACCAGCAGGCGCGGGTCCGGAGAAGGCTCGGCGCAAAGCGGAGTCTGACGAGTGATGCCCCGGATCAGGCTGTGGACCGGGTCATTAATCGCGACAAACGCTTTCGTCATTGCCCTGAAAGCCAGCTAATAGCGTACCAGAATTCCGCTGCCGCTGGGGCGCGTTTGCTGCGTGTTTGCTGGGGATTTCACTTGCTTCCAGCCGCGGCGGCTGTAAACCGGGGAGCGTGCTATCTTTCGCTGAAACCTGTCTGGCCCTGATGTTGTTGTGCCCCGCGCCCGTCCTGGGCATGGAGCTGCCGCAGTACATCTTCTTCAACATCGCCCCAGGCTCCGTGTGGAACCAGAATCGCCCGGAGACGTTCAGCCGCGCCACGTTCGACGAGGTCGTGAATACTCTCAGGGCGCCCGATAACCCGCGTCTGCGTATCGGTGTATCCTTTGTTTTCAGCACCTTGGAGACGCCGACCAACATCCTGGCTCAGAGCCTGCGCCGCTTGCTTGCCAGCAGCGAACAGTCCGGGGTGCCGGTGCTCGTCACGCTCGACGGGCAGAATTGGTGGCAGCACCGGCCTGATTTGTGGAACTGGTGGGACCCGAAGCTCCCCGGCTACAATCCAAGCAACGTCTTCAATGTCGAGTGGACGGGCTGGAGCCCCACCCAGGCCGTCAAGGTCTGCTGGCGCAACTGGGGCACGCAATTCCGGGTAGTCCCCGCGCCGAACATCGCCAGCCCGACAGTGGTTGCCGCTCACCTGGAAGGGCTGCGCGCCCTGGTGCCGATCATCGTTCAATGGGAGCAGCATCTGCCCGCCTCCCGCAAATGGCTGTTCGGAGGGGTGAAACTGGGCTGGGAAGCAGGCATCGGTTACAACGCCTACTACTACCCCGACGGCAACCGCTATTATGAGCAATGGCCCCACGACTCGTCACACGATCCAACCACCTCCCTGGATCTCAATAAGGGCCTGAGCGGCGGCCTCTGCCAGTTAGGCTACGCCGCCGTGACCAGCGCCGGCATCAAGGACCACGGCGAACTCACACGCGAGGACATCGCCAAGGTCACGCAGCGCTATCTGGAGAAGCTCTGCCGTCTGGCGCACAAGCTTGGCCTGTCGCGCGACGCCATCTTTACCCACCAGGGCGGCACCTATGCGCCGTGGGATAAGCACCTCCCCTTCGACGCCGCTTTCAACCGCTGGTCATCGCCGGGTTGGAGCTTCTACAACCTCGGCCCTCGCGAATCCGGCCCCCTGGATGCCGAGATGAAAGCGGCAGGCCGCACGCGCTGGGCTGCCGCGGAATGGTGGTGGGGCGGCGCGACCGCTGCCGAGTGGGAGGACCACTTTCGGCAGACACTCGCCTTCCGCGACTGCCGCTTCATCTGCGTCTATAACTGGAACCTTGGCATGTTCGACCACGCCACCGCCGGCCAGGAAGCCGTGTCCGGAAACTGGTCCAGGAATGGGTCAACTGAGCCGGAACGCATTGTCGTGAGACGAAGAAGCCGAAGCCGCGATTTTCGCAGACTATTCTTGGCTTATCGCATAACAGGTTGCAAATACCCCATTTACGCCGAATCTCTCCGAGTAGGGTTGCTTTCCCGGCCGGCATGCCCTGTCAGCCCCTGTATTCGCCCAAGGCTTATTCCCTAACATGCTGCGGCCACACCACTTACATACCAGCCCGCCGGAGCCGTTCACCCATCCCACATCCGGAACCGAGGCCCTTGGGTCCGTCTGGGCCACACTTTGTTCTGCTGCCCCGGTGCCCAATCCCCGCCGCTCCTCCTCACTACGCCGACCACTACACCATCACCATACCACCATGAGTGACCAGCATCCGTTTACCCCACCTGTCACCTCACCGTGACACCTCTACTACCTGGTCACTACGTGGTCACAGCGGCAGACCGGGGTGCGTGCCCGTCGCCGGTTGTTCGCAATTTATAGTGTAATAGGCAGGCCCGCTTGGCCGCACATTGATACCCCGCCCCACCCCCCGTCTCTCCTCCAGCCGGCAGCCTACCCGCCCGGGAAGACCATTTCCTCGACGAACGTTTCTTGAAACCGCGCGTCTTCGTTCAGCGGCACATGCTTCACCTTGGCGAGAATCTGCGGGTAGGCGCCGCCGTGCTCGCGGCAAGCTGAACAACGCCAGCTTTGCGCCCAGCAAGGCCGTGTTGCCCGCCGGACGCACCTTGTCCGCTGCAAAATCGAGCAATCCGATGCGCCGCGCGCTGGTGTGATTGATGTAATTGCCGAAGGCGCCCGCCAGGAAGACCTGGGTGAGGTCGTCTGCAGTCGCACCCCATTGCTCCAGGAGTATCCGCAGGCCGGCAGCAATCGCCCCTTTGGCCAACTGCAACTCGCGGATGTCCCACTGGTTGAGCGAGACCGGTCCCGCCAGCACAAGCGAATCGCCATTGGCCAGCCGGCCCTTGGCTGAAATCCAGCCCAGCTCCAGCCCGGCGGCTACCGCATCCACCAACCCGCTTCCGCAAATCCCGCGCGGAGCGGCGTTGCCCAGCACGCGGCATTCAAGTTGGCCGTCCCGCACGTGCACTTCGGAGATTGCTCCCGTCGCCGCCCTCATGCCCATGGAAATGCGCGCCCCCTCGAATGCCGGGCCCGCCGCCGTGGACGCGCACAGCATCCGCTCGCGGTTGCCGACAACGATTTCCCCATTCGTCCCCAGGTCAATCAGCGCGGCCAGCTTCTCGCTCTCGTCCAGCTTTGTCGCCAGGAGCCCCGCCAGGATGTCGCTGCCAACAAAGCTCCCGAGGCAAGGCAGAAAGCGGACGGTTGGCTTGCCCGGCAGGCTCCAGCCCAATTCGGCGCTGTCGAGCACGTGCAGCCCGGGCGACACCGGCTCGAATGGATACTGCGCCAGCGGCTCCAGGCTGATACCGCAGAACAAATGGTGCATGACCGTGTTGCCCACGAGCACCACGCTCTCCACCTCGCGCGCGGTGTCCCCGGCGGCGGCCAGCAAGTCCTGTATCAGGCCGCCAATCTGCTTGCGGACCAGCTTCTCCAGCGTGAGCTGTCCTTGCCTGGCTACAGCGACCTCGACGCGGCTCATGATATCGGCGCCGCATTTCGCCTGCGCATTCAACGCCGTGCGCACGGCCAGTACGTGGCCCGTTCGCAGGTCAACCAACTGGGCCACGATGGTGGTCGTGCCCAGGTCAACCGCGATGCCCCATCCGTCACGGGGCGTGAAAGCAAACACCGAATCGTCCGTGAGAATCGCCGCCTCCCACTGCGCTAGCTCGATCTTGAGGTCACTCTCGGCCCGCGCCCGGCAGGCGAGCCGCCAGCCCTCGACCAGCTCCGCTCCGCTGAGCTTCTGCTTGTCCTCTTCGGTGATCGGCAGGGTGCCAGCCAGCACTTTGATCTTGCAGCCCTTGCACCGCCCGCGCCCGCCGCACGGGAACTCAACTCCGTGCGCGAACAACACGTCCTGCAAGGGTGTGGCACGCTTCACTCGCAGCACCTTGCCCAGCGGCAACAGTTCGAGATGGACGAAATCGCTCACGGCGCGGTGATGGTTTGTCATGTGGTCACATTCGCAGCCGCGAAGATAGACGGCCCTCCCGGCGCATTCCAGAAAATGTGTAGGTGTCTGGCGATAGAGGGTAGGGGTGGCGCTAACCACACCACTCCGGCCCCTATCACCCGCCCCGGGGCAACCCCGGGGGACCTTCCGTAGCCGATGGGGAAGCACCCTCCGTATTCGTTCTATTTGGGGTTTTTAGCCGCCTCGCAGAGAGTAACAGTGTGAAGAATAACGTCGCTCTGTTGAGTTTGGTGGCCTCCGGCATGTGTCGGGCCGCCGGCTTATTGGTCCAGAGACGGCCTGCGCCGGATTTGGATTGAAGCACAACAGCACGCACATTTTAAGACCTCTCGGGCTGGCGGCCTTCGTCATTTGGACGGTGATCGTGGGCTGCCCGGCACGCGCGGAGACCTCCCCGCAAACCGACCTGTGGCAGCCCGTCGCACAGGCCTCGTCGAAGCTGCTCGCGTCGGAAACCTGGATCCAGCCGAGTGTTTTCCGCACCTTCAATCTGCAGGACTCGCTGCTCCGCCCGCTGCTTGGCAAGGCGCCGAAGGAATCCGTGCAGCCGCTGGCCTCTTCCGGCTCTCTCATCACCCTGCCCATGCCGGATGGAACGCAGGCGCGGTTCCGCTTCGTCGAGTCACCGGTGATGGCGCCCGAGCTTGCGGCCAAGTTCCCTGAGATCAAGACATACGTCGGGCGGGGCGTGGATGACCCGGCGGCGACGGTCCGGTTTGATCTGACGCCCGCTGGTTTTCACGCACAAATGCTCTCCCCACGCGGGGCGGTCTATATCGAGCCTTACTTGCGCGGCAATACGAAGCTCCATGCGGTCTATGCCCGCCGCGATTATCAGCCGGCGGCGCGAGGTTTCGAGTGTCTCACCGCCGACAACACGACGGTGGCTAAGCCCGCCGTCACCATGACCCCCGCGGCTCTCACGGGCGGCAATCTCCGCACCTACCGCCTGGCCTGCGCGGCCACGGCTGAATACGTGCAGTATTTCGGCGGGACGGTGCCCGCCGGGCTCGCGGCCATTGTCACCGCCATCAACCGCGTGACGGGGATCTATGAGTCGGAGGTAGGGATTCGGCTGGTGCTCGTCGCTGATAATGACCAGCTCATCTATACGAATGCTGGCGCCGAGCCTGTACAGCAACGGGAACCCCTCAGCCCTGCTGACCCAGAACCAGGCGAACCTGGACGCGGTCATCGGCAGCTCCAATTACGACATCGGTCACGTGTTCAGCACGGGGGGGGGTGGTCTGGCCGGTGTGGGCGTGGTCGGCGTTTCGGGGCTCAAGGCGCTGGGCGAAACGGGCACCTACCCGCCGGTGGGCGACGCCTTCTATGTTGACTATGTCGCCCACGAGATCGGGCATCAGTTCGGCGCCACGCACTGTTTCAACAGCAGCGCCAATGCCTGCGGCTACGGCAATCGCTACGCCGGCACCGCCTACGAACCAGGCAGCGGCTCGACGATCATGTCCTACGCCGGAATTTGCGGCACCGACAACGTGCAAGCCCACAGCAGCCCCTACTTTCACTCGGCCAGCCTGGAACAAATCCTCAGCTTCACCACCACCGGCGCGGCCAGCGCCTCGGCTTCCCTCAGCGCCACCGGCAACGGGCTGCCGACTGTGGATGCCGGGCCCAATTACACGGTTCCGATGGGCACGCCCTTTACCCTGACCGCGACCGGCAGCGACCCCGATGGCGAACCACTGACGTATTGCTGGGAGGAACGGGACCTCGGCCCCTCGATCACTTTGAGCGCGCCGGACAATGGCAGCAGCCCGTTGTTCCGCTCGTTTGATCCCACCACCAATTCCGCGCGGACCTTCCCGCAGTTGTCTGACATTCTCAACCACACCACCACGCGCGGGGAGATGCTCCCCACCACCAGCCGCACGATGAACTTCCGCGTCACGGCCCGCGACAATTCCGCGGACGGGGGCGCCAGCGCGTTCGCGGACATGCAGGTCACCGTTGCCACCAATGCCGGCCCTTTTGCAGTGACCTCTCCGCAGGCGGGCGCCACCTGGTCGGGCACGCAGACCATCACCTGGAACCCGGCGGGCACCGCCGGCCCGCCGATCAAAGCGGGCAATGTCGCAATTCTGCTCTCGACCAACGGCGGGCTCTCCTTCTCCATCGTGCTTGCGAGCAACGCTCCGAACACCGGCGCCTGCGCGGTTCTGCTTCCGTCTGTGGCCTCCTCAGCCGCACGCATCAAAGTCGAGGCGGTTGGCAATATCTTCTTCGCGATTTCACCCGGCAACTTCTCGCTGGTCGCGCCACCGCCTGCGCCGGTGCTCCAACCGCCGCGGTTCTCGAACGGCGTCGCCTGGCTCACCTGGACCGCGACCACCGGCCAGACTTACCGCGTCCAGTACAAGTCAAGCCTGGCATCCACCAGTTGGACTGACCTTGGGCCAGACATCACCGCCTCCGGCCCCTTTGCCTCGGCGACCGATGCCGTTGGGTCGGCCTCGCAACGCTACTACCGGATATTGCTATTGCCGTAGCTACTCTTTCTGCTGGAGCCACGTGCGGACCCGGAAGAAGGTGCTCTTGCTCGGGACGGGCGAGACGGAGAAGACCAAAGTCTCGGAACCGGACGCAACGGTGCGGTCGGCGAGGCCAGAGACGGGCTCCCAGGAACCTCCGCTGGAAACACCCGCGCTGCTCTCGATCCCGTAATGGCGCTCCGCGTTCTGGTAGCCCGGGCCTGCGGCTGCCTGGCCCAGGAACGATACTTCGAGCGCGCCACCCGCCAGACGCGCTTGCAGTCTGAGACCGGGATTAGGGTGCGTCGGATCGGTGCCCAGCACGTATTCCTGGTGGTCGGTCAAGCCGTCGCCATCGCTGTCGGTGTTGAGTCCGGCGGTCGCGAGGTTGGTGAACCAGTGCAGTTCCCAACTGTCAGGGAGCAGGTCGTTGTCCACGTCCGGCTCATCGGGGGCGGTGGCACCGGCGTGGATCGGGGGAAGCAGGTTCGTCACCGCGTCCGGGCTGAGTTCGAAGACGATGAATCCCCCCGTCTGGGCGGCCCGCGTCTCCTGGAGTTGCGCCAGGAAGGCATCGGGCTCGAGGACATAAGCGCCGATCCCGGGGTAAATCGGGATGCGTCCGGCGGCATAGCTCAGTTGCTGAGCCACGAGGTTCGTGAAGGAACTCAGTCTCGGTGGTGTAATCCATGGGGCAGAGGAAATCCACGAGCCCGTCGGTGATCCATTGGCGCCAATCCTGGCCCACGCCGTCAAAGGCGCTGGCGGCGTCGGGGAACACGGCCGCCGAGACCTTCACCCAGGGTTTGATGGCCTTTACCTCCGCGTGGACCGCGGCGACCAGCCGCGTGATCTGGGCGCGGCGCCAATCGAGGAACGCGTTGCGCAACGCCCCGGGCGCCAGAACATCCGCCGGCCAATTGGTGACGGTCAGCCCGGTCTGGCTCTGGAAACGGGCGGCGCAACCGGAGCAGTAGCAGTAATCGCTGCTCGGGTAGCGAATGTAATCGAAGTGGATGCCGTCCACATCGTAATTGCGCACGACTTCCATCAGGGAATTGGTTTCCAGGGCGAAGTTGTCGGGATCGGACGGGCAGAGCCAGTCTATGGGTTGGCCGTCCCGGGAAACCTGGGTGCGGTTGGCGGCGCGCAGGCTGTCAATGAACGACTGGGGCGCGCCGCTCAGGTTCCAATTGATCTTCCAGACATGGACCTGCAAGCCCTGCGCGTGGGCGGCGCTGACGCAGGCGGCGATCTGGTCGCCGTAGGTATTGAACTCGGACGAGTGGGGCAGGAAGGCGCTGTTGTAGTGCGCCAGGCCGCCCCACAGCATGTTGGGGAACACGGCGGTGAATCCGTTCGTCACCAGGGCATTGACGGCCGCCGCCCAATTGCCGGGAAACGGGCCGGTGGCATGGTGCTCCCAAAAGGCCCGGAACTCCGGCGTGACCGGCTTCAAGCTCAGGAAGTAGGCCTGCTTTAGATGGTTTTGCGCCGATTGGGCTGTGAGGATTGCCTGGGCGTAATCCTTCGTCGCCTGTAAGGCCATCGCATTATTCCGATTGGTCTCCGCCGCGGCGAGTTCCGCCTCTGCCAGTGGCGCGCGGAGGGTTAACGCGGCATCGCGGCGGATTCCGGCCACCGCCTCCGCATAATTGCGATACGGCCCCACGCGGCCGATGTCCATCCATCGGCGCCGGCGGCGGCGGAGGCCAAACCTCGGGAACGAAATGAGCCGACCAGGCAAAGCAGCGCGAAGGATTTGTGGTCGGCATCGTCGCCGAGCAGCACGTGGGACATGAAATACCCGTGATCGCTGGTCAGCCAGGCCGCGTGGCCAGTGGACGCGCCGTGGCTGTCCTCCCAAGTGGCGGTGACGCGGGAATTGAGGGTGCCGTTCGGGACGGCGTAGGTGATGTTCCAGGAGGCTTGTTGCACCCGCGCCGGCAAGTCTGGAATCGAAGGGTCGGCGAAAGCCCAGGTCGCAAAATCTCCCTGGGACCAGCCCGTCGCGTGCACGCCGAGCAAGGGTTCCATCCGCGCGGGCAGGAGATAATAGACGAGGAGCTTGCCGCCCGCGGCGACGAAGCTTTCGAGGGCGGTCCACTGGGCGGCGGAGATGTTCTCGTTGTAAGGCAGAATAACCAGCCGGCTTTGCGCCAGCAGGCCGGCCTCGACATTCGTCCGCCGACAGGACGCCGCAATCAATGTTGTATTGCCCCAGCCAGGCGACATGGCGGTCAATCGTTTGTTGCACAATCGTCGGATTGCTGCTCTGATCATCGCGCAGCAGCAACACTGACGGCGTGAAGGCCCGTAACTGGCGCACGGCAAGGTAGGTGTTTCGCGAGGCCGCTTTCCAGGGGGAAAGGCGTATGCCATCCATGTGATCCCAGCCCGCGGGCGTGCCCTCGGGGATGAAGGAGGTCTTGGCAAAGCGCAGCGTTTGCCAGCCCGTTTGGCTAACCGAGGCGGACGCGCCGTACCAGCCTGCGCCCGAACGAAAGTAGAGCGTAAAGCCGGAGATCGCCCCGGGTCGGGCGCAAACACCTCCAGAGCGAAGTCGGTGAAAGCCGGCCAGGTTCAGACTCACCGTGCGATCCCAATAGCAGCGGGTGTCCCGCACGTCAAAATCGCAGGTGAGCGTCATGACCTGATCGGTTCCCCAATCGCCCGAGGTCGCCATCGCCACCGGCAGCGCGCTGCCGGCAATCCACGCCTGGCGGGCTGACGCCGTGGTGGTGTAGGCAAAGTCGTCAATAATGAGCGGGGCGCCGAGGGCGTGGCCCGGGCCGAAGAGGAAGATCGCCGCCGTCCATGCAAGGGCCATGCGTAACGCGGCGTTTCGCCCGCGGAACCGGAGCGCGGCCAAAGCACGGCTTGGAGAATTAGAGGGCTTCATTTATACGCGTTGCCAGAGTTCAATTGCCAGGCGGCAAAAGCAAGGTCAATCAAAGCTCCTTCACCGCAAGATGGCGAGGAAACGCGCCAGAAACAGCTTGCAGAGCCGGCCCGGCATATTTGTAAGTCCTTTAGAATCAGTGGATAAGGCTTGCGACGAAATTTTGAAGGTTAACTTGACAGGTTATGCCTGCCTGCTAGAATTTCCACGTCGTAAGTATTACACTAAACGCGTTCTGCCCTTATGAAGACTACAAGAAAATCCCTCTGTATTAGTATGGCATGCGGCTGCCTGTTGGCTGTGACGGCCACCGCGCAGACAATGATCGAGAACTTCGAAGAATACCCCAGCGATTATGATTTGACGGCTGCGTGGCATCCCATGAGCGCCTCTTTGACGCTCTCCCCCTACGTGGCCCCCGGCTCGGAAGGCACGAATTCCCTGCGGGTGGACCGCTACTTCGCGTCCGCTGCGTGGGACACCGAAGTGATTACCGGGCCAGTGCTCGCGACTCCCGTGGCCATCGGATCCGCCCAATACGTCACCCTCAAGGTGGCCGGCGACCCTGAGTTCACGAACTCCACGTATCAGACGCTGTTTGTCTATGCCTATGACGCCAATGGCAACTTCGGTCGCTGGGGCGCGCCCGTCCCTACCCTCACCACCAATTGGCAGGTCCTCAACTTCCTGGCCAGCACCATCGCAGCTCCTTGGGATTCTCCGGGACTGCCTGACCTGACGAACATCGTACAGTTCAAGTTCTTCCTCTACGGTCAGGGTGACCCGGCGGGGCCGGCGTTCAGCTCCACCATTTATATTGATGACCTCCAGGTCCGTGACACGCCGTTGATCCAATTCCCGCCGCCGTCCCCCATGCGGGCGATGATTGATGACTTTGAACAGTACGCGGATTCTACAGCCATCCTGGGCTTTTACCATTACGTGAACAGCCCGGCGGCGACGGTCACCGACCGCCGACATTGAAACGCCGGCTCCCCAGGGCACCAACGCCCTGAAGTTCGACCATTGATTTTGCCCCCGGCCAGTATCCGTGGGGTGCTGTCTATTCTGGCATCGTGGCTCCGTTCTCGCTGCCGACCAATGCCATGGTGACGCTCTGGCTCAAAGGCGATCCCACCTTGGCCCCGGTCGCTGACGGTGGCACGGTCTTCTACATCTCCTTCTACGATCAGGCCGGGGGCGCCATTAACTTCACCACCCCGGCTGCCCCGGTGATTTCCTCCGAATGGACCCAACTCAAGGCCAGCTTCGGCCAGTTCTGGAGCGGCGGAACTGTGGATACCGGCAACCTCGTGCAATGGCGGGTCTTGGTGGAAGGCTGGACAGGAACGGCTGATTCCACCCCTATGTCCGCCAGCTTTGCCGTGGATGATATTGAGATTACGGTTCCGCCGGTGCTGGCCGTGACTTGGGACGCCGATGGGCTCAGGCTCCACATGGACGACTTGATCCCTGGAACCACATACACACTACGGACGTCGCTGGATTTGGCTCAGTGGACCACGACCACGTTCCAGGCCACCTCCACCAGTGAAACCCAATCCATTCCCTGGCCCGTTCCTCCTGCTCCGCAAGCGGGCTTCTTCCAACTGTTCTACACACCTTAACGTTTGAGGGTTCACTTCGGTAGGGCGCGCAAAGGACTGCGCGCCCTACCTCGCAAGGTGGGGGCTTTGCGGTTCAGGTTGGCTCGAGGCCCCAGGTCGGGAAGGCGGGGGCCGCGTTCAAGCTCCGGTGTTGCTCTCCGTGGTAAGTGCGCGTCTGCACGCCCAAACCGGCTCAGGGAGGGGTCAGCACCCGGTAGAACCGTACCATTGAACCATCAAGCGCATCCGGGTCGGTAATCTGCAGAACGCCGCCGGTGCCGGGGATGTCGTTGCTGAGAGTGTCCCATGATCCACCTGCCGGATTGGTCGTCCACTCGACGCGATACTGGGCCAGCGGCAAGCTGACAAAGTCGAGCTGGACGTGCTGATTCGTGCAGATGATAGCCGTCAAATTGGGTGTAGCGAGAACTGCTTGTTTGACCGCCTGGAGCAAGGGGTCGCGCTGGCCGCTGGGCTGCGTGGGGCGGTAGCCTTGGCCGAGTTCCCAGATCATCACACCGCCCAGTGCTCGATTGCGGGCATAGCTGACCTTGGCCTGGCAGGTGTGTTCATCGTCGTAGGAAATGAATTTGTCTTTGGTTGAACCCGGGTTGTCGAGGCTCAGATACGCTGCCTGCGCTGTCTCATCCCAATGGTAGAGGTTCGTCTGGAAATAAGTGGACATGAGGTCGAAGTAGGCAATGGCGGTGGTCGCGGGGGCGGTGGTCCAGGCCTGACGCGGCAGCGCGGCGCCACCGGTTGAAGTGCCGCTTCCGCCAGTCCAGACGGTGCCGTAGAAGGCAATACCGACGGCCAGTTTGGCGGGCGTGACGCCGGCAGCGATGAAGTCATTGACCATGCCATCGGCGGAAGGAATCAGGCCGCCGGTGCTGGGAAAACGATAGCCGCCGTCGTAGATGGGCGAGTTGAACCAGGTCACCCAGCCGGGCCAGGCACCGGCCAGGTCGTAAGTCATGAGATTGATTTGGTCGAAGAAGTCCTGAAGACTGGCGAACAAAGCCGGTTGCGAAGCGGTGGCAACCGTCAACAATGGGCGCGGCTCAAGTCTATTGAGAGCCGCGCGCAGTGAATAGACCAGATTGGTGAATTGGGCCGTGTCCGACGCATCAAGCGGCTCCCAGTCAAGGTCCACGCCGTCATAATGGTAGGTGGCGAGGAAGTTCGTCAGGTTGAGGACAAAGGCCGAGAGATTGGCCGGCGCAGTGGCCCCCTGGAACCCTGCCTGGCTGCCGGCACCTCCGACGCAGATCAGCGCCTGGCAACCACCCGCGTGCGCGCGCGCCACCAGGTCGGTCGAATAGGCCGGCGTGAGGCCGTTGGCCCCGGTGTTCAGGGTGCCGTCGGCATTAGGCATGACGGAGAAGTGAATGACGTGCGTGACCGCCGAAAAATCAATGTTCGAGGGAGGCAGGTAGCCTTGCCTGTAGCCGGGATAATAGGCGGTGACACGAAGTTCAGAGCGCGCGGGGATGGCCAGCGTCAGCAGGCTCCAGGCACAGAGGAGCACCACAGGGGTTCGTAAGCGGCCGCCGAAGCGCATCAAGGCCAAGGACCGCGTGACATCATTGGCGCGTCCACTGGCAAAGGGCTTCATTCAAGCCAGTTCTAACGTCCAAACCAGCGGGGCGCAAGCCAGAAGAACCTGTAAACCCGTTCCCAGGCAGGCTTTTTCAAGGGCGACGGATCGCTGTCTCAAGCCAGCTTCTTCAATACGGCGGCAGCTTTCGAGGCGTCCTGGGCTGTATCCAGCGCCAGGTGGGTGACGTATTTCTTGCCAAGGGCCGCCCCCGAGAGCCCGCGCAGGTTCACGCCGCCTTCGGCCAGCGCCCGGGTTAGTTTTGCGCCCATCCCGGGCTTGTCCGCCCCTTCAACCCGGAGCGAGTGGAGCGTCTCGGTCTTTTGGAACCCGGCGGCCTGGGCGGCCTTGATTTGCTTGGCGCCCTTGAGCGGCGTGACGAACACCACCCCGCTGCCTCGCTGTTCCGGCGCGCGACGTGCAATGATGAACTCCAGGTTCGCGCCCGCCGCGGCCAGGGCGGCGAGTTTATCCGCGAGCCCGCCCGGGCGGTCTTCGATGGTGGCGGCCCATGTATCTGTACGGCTTACCTTCAATTTCATAACCATCCTCCAGTCGGTTGTTGCTGTCCTGTGCGGTTAATTATCTCACTCGCGTGAGGGTTTCGCTACTGAATAATCGAGCCGTCTAGCGAGTCAGCGCCAGCAGTGCGCCTTGGCCGGCGGTAAGCCACAGGCCGTTCTTTTGATCGAAGGCGGACAAGGAGCCGTCCACCGGCGAGACCATCTGGATGGAGTCAGACGGCTGCGCGGTTGTCAACGTGAATTTGGCGGACTGTTCGAGGCTCAGGTTCACGATCATGACATAGGCACCTCCTTTGCTGTGCTTGAATTCGCCGACCATGACCGGCGCCGAGCAGGAGACAGCCTGGATCAGGTGACCCGGCAGCGCAGGCAGATCAGCCACCGGTGCGGGCGCGCTGAAGAACACGCCGGTTGAAGTCAGTCGGCTCATGGTGGGCGCGAGGGCGGCAACCTGCGAATTGACGTCGCGGAGATAGATCCAGGTGAGTGTTTTGCGACCTTCCGGGTCAATGGGCGTGTACTTGTAGCCGGGGCCGAAGTAATTGTACCAAGTGACACCGCGATAGCCGGCCGCTAAAGTGGTGTAGGCTTGGAACTGCAGGTTGGCGGGGGAGGGGATTGGGCTCGGCGGGCGGATTTGGCAGTCACTCACAATGTTCAGGTACGGGAGATTATGTTCCCTGGCCACGCGCCGGACTTCCAGGAGGTTGTGATAGTAACTCGCCGCTTTGGCGCTGTCCTTGAGGTCGTCCGAATACTGCACCATGTAATTATCGTAGCTGATCAACTGCGGGTTCACCTCGGCAATGAACCGTTCCAGATACTCGGTGTAGTTGGACGTGCCAAGCTGGGACACGTTGGGTGCTCCCAACGTGGCGTAGTCGGGAAAGAGGTTGATATAGGCCAGCTTTCCAGGCGCGTACTTTTTCACCGCTGCGACTGCTTTCCCCAGGGCGGGAAAATCCTGCACGCCCGGCTCGTCCATGAGGAAGTAGCCCTTGATCGCAGGGCTTTTACCCGAGGCCCGGATGATCCGCTGGATGCGGCGCTCAATCTCCGCGTCGGGCAGCCTCTTCCATTCCCGCTGGTAGAGAGGCGAGGTGTCAGCGTCATCCACCGGGAGCAGGATGGCGCCCAAGCCGAGTTTCTCACAGCGTCGAAGGTCTTTGCGGAAGACGAATCCGGCCATGTTGAAATCGCATGCGGCGATGCTCTCCAGGCCGTTAGGCCGGTGCTCGAGGAAGGGCTTGGCCCAGCCGTGGTAGGGACTCCAGGGAAGAATTGGAAAGAAGTCCGGCTGGGCAATGTCGCTATAGGCGAGCTTGCCCGCCGTCTTGGCGAGGGCACAGGGGATTAGCGCCAGACCCAGGGCATACGCCAAGGCGGTGGCACGCAGCGGAAGGAGGGCAGTTCGTTTCATAATCTGAGAGTGCAGTCCGAAGTCTTGGGAGGCAGTTTCACCGCTCGGCCCGGCGGAAGTCAAGTGTGCCGGCAGTAACGAGCCGGCAGTAACGAGATTGGCCCCCTTGCCCGGAGTGGCGTTGCGCAAATCTGACCGGCTGCTACACTGGACAACCAAGATGAAAACACGTTGCTTGTGGCTGTCACTGGCGGGCTGGATGCTGGCCGGTTCCTTATGGAGTCAGACCCCGATGGTAAAAGAGGAGCGCGAGGTTCTGGCAGGCCCACCATCCAAAGAGGAAGCGCCCGCCTGGCTCGCGGCCATGCGCCATTGGCGAGAGCAGCAACTGGGGAAGATGCATTACTCCGGGGCCGAGTATGACCGCCCGGAACTCAAGTGGACGCAGCGCAGTTTCATTCAGTCGCAGATGATGGTCGAAGACCGTTATTTCTACGACCCGGTAGCCGGCAAATACACAGTGGATCGCTACCTGGATGACCTGGAAAAGCGCTATGGCGGCATAGACAGCGTTCTGGTCTGGTCGGTCTATTGCAATATCGGGATAGATGCGCGGAATCAGCACGACATGCTCCGCGCGCTGCCCGGCGGGTTGGCCGGGGTTCGGCAGATGGTGGCGGATTTCCACCGCCGCGGCGTCAAGGTGCTGTTCCCGGTGATGCCGTGGGATGTGGGGACACGCGACGAGGGCGAGCCGCTTTGGACGGTCATTGCCCGCACGCTCAAGGAGGTGGGCGCTGATGGCGTGAACGGCGATACCATCCGGGGCATTCCGAAAGAGTATCGCGCCGCGTCGGATGAGACCGGCCACATCCTGGCGTTCGAGCCGGAGGTTGGGCTGAACGGCGAGGCGGAATTGCCGTGGAACACCATGAGCTGGGGTTACTGGACTTACAATTACATCCCGACGGTCAGCCGCTATAAATGGCTTGAACCCCGCCACATGGTTAACATCTGCGATCGGTGGGCGCGCGATCACACCGATGACTTGCAGCACGCCTTCTTCAACGGCACGGGCTTTGAAAGCTGGGAGAATATCTGGGGAATCTGGAACGGCCTGACGCCGCGCGATGCGGAGGCAGTGCGTCGTATCGCCACCATCGAGCGCGCCTGCGCGGGCCTGCTCACCAGCTACGGCTGGGTGCCCCACTACCACACGCTCCAGCAGGACGTCTTTGCCAGCAAGTTCCCCGGCGTGCGGCAGACGCTCTGGACCTTGGTGAACCGCGCCGAATACGACATCCCCGGCCCGCAATTGCGCCTGCCCCACGAAACCGGAAGGCGCTATTTCGATCTCTGGCACGGCGTGGAGTTGGACCCAGTCATCACGACAAACCAGGGAGTCCTAAGCGCCAACCTGAGCTTCGAGATCGGGGGGCGCGGTTACGGGGCCGTGCTGGCGTGGGACAACGGAGCGCCGGACAAGGATTTGCAGTCGTTGCTGGAGCGCATGAAGCAGTCGTCCCGCAAATCGCTCCAGGCCTTTTCCAGCGAATGGAAGTTCCTGCCGCAAAACCAAGTGCCGATCAAAACCACCCGGCGCGCGAAAGAGCCGCCCCAGGACATGATCCGCATTCCCGGCGGCCCGTTCGAGTTCGTGGTCTCAGGAATTATGGTCGAGGGCGGGGACAAGGCGGGGGTGGATGTGCAGTATCCCTGGGAGGACTCTCCCCGGCGCCATCACCGCCAACGGCTGACCATAAAGCCATTCTGGATTGACCGTTACCCCGTGACCAACGCGAAATTCAAGGAATTCCTGGATGCGACCGGCTACCACCCGCGCGACGACGGCAACTTTCTCAAGGACTGGCAGGGCGGCACTTTTCCCGCTGGTTGGGGCAACAAACCTGTCACTTGGGTCTCCCTCGAGGATGCTCGCGCCTATGCCCGCTGGGCCGGCAAACGCCTGCCCCATGAATGGGAATGGCAATACGCCGCCCAGGGGTCAGACCGGCGCCTGTACCCCTGGGGCAACGAATGGAATGACGCGGTCGTGCCGCCGCCCGACAAGACCCGCAGTCCGCGCCCGCCCACGGATGTGGATGCTTTCCCGGCCGGCGCCAGCCCCTTTGGGGTGATGGATATGGCCGCCAACGTCTGGCAATGGACCGACGAGTATCAGGACGAGCATACCCGCGCCGCCGTCCTCCGCGGCGGCAGCTATTACTTCCCGCAGGGCTCGCATTGGTATTTCCCCAACTCCGCCCGCCTCGATGAACACGGCAAACTCCTCTTGATGGCGCCGAGCAAGGACCGGGCGGGAACCCTCGGGTTCCGTTGCGTCATGGACGCCGAATAGTTAAGAATGAACAAAACCGGGCCTTTCAGCGTCTCTAATAGCGAATGAAGATCAAGACCCAGAGAAAGCGGGCGTTGGCCAAAGGCCAGATTTGGAAGACGCACGCTGCGGACATCGAAATTGTCGGCCTGGGCAAGAGCCTTATCCATTATCGGATCACCAAGCGGTTCGGCCTCAAAGGCGTCAGCGCCCAGCTCAGTGGTATTGAGGCGATGGCCAATTATCTGGACATCCATGAGGCGCGCCTGGCCAAAGAACCCTCGGTGAATTGAGTTCCGAGCAAGCACACCGGCCCGGACCACGCTCACCGTGGCCGGCCCGCAGGGGGCATTTTCCACTCGGGCCGTAGTGCAAGTCGTTTATTTACAAGCCCTTAGAGAGCAAACCTTCGGCTCCCTGTTCCTCCAACCCATCACTAGGCCATCTCAAGAACCTCCCGGGACCCTCACCGGGACCTCACCGTAGCACCTCTGATAGGCTATCAGAGGTGCTACGGTGAGGTCCCGGTGAGGTCCCGGTGAGGCCACGGTGAGGCTACGGGGGGATGGGAGGGGGGTGGGGGACGACATTCGACCCGTTAGCCCGAAAACAGACCGATTCGCCCCTTGATGAGATTCCACTTGACCCCTGCCTCACTTCGGGCCGAGGCTTCTGGGCGAAAGCTCACTCTCTTTTGATGGAAACCATACTATCAAGACTGCAGGTGTGGCCGGCCTGGCAAAAATCAAAGAGCTTGGCTATCTCGGCGGTGCACGAGGATTTGGCCACAGGCAACCGGGCGGAGGAGTTTTGCGAGACGCTCCTCAGGAATCTCGGCCGGAAATGTGTCGTGAGCAAGGAGATGTGGCTGTTCACCGAATTGCGGACCGCGCCGTTGCGGTCCATCGCGGCCGGGGAAGCCGCCGCCGCCGACCTGGTCATCGTCTCCATTCACCACTCCGAGACTTTGCCGGAGGAAGTGAAGGGGTGGATTGACCTGTGGGTTAAACAAAAGCGCCGCCGTCCCAGCGTGCTCCTGGCGCTTTTTGATCCGCTCCATCTGGGCACCTCGAGTTCCATTCAAACCTACTTGCGAGGTGTGGCGCAGCAGGGGAATATGGAGTTTGTCGCCCGCTCAGAAGAGAAACCGGAAGATTGATTCGGGTTTAGGGTCCGGCGGAAGAATCCCTTTCGCGGGCGGATGATCGTTTTGTTTTGGAATGAAGAAAGCAACTTTGCCCCTGGTGCTCGGCCTGATCGTGGTAAGCGGATGCGCGCACACTTATGTGCTCAGGCTCTCGCATGGCGGGGAGATTACCACCGCCACCAAGCCGCAGCTCCGGGAAGGGGTTTACTATTTCAAGGACGCCAAGGGGGAGGAGCACTTCGTGGCCGCCTCCCGTGTCCGCGAGTTGGCGCCCGCCTCAATGGCCGCGCGGGAAGAAAAGCCGCGAGGCATGCCCGGAGCGCCGCCGAGGAAGCGCCATTGGTACTTCCTCTGGCTGCACTGAGGCCTGTCCGGACCACTTTCGCTGAGCCCGGCAGGACGGTAGAAAACAGCCCACCGATTTATCGGCGGGTGCGGAGGCGGGTGGAGGCACAAGTCCCGTCAGGGACGAAGGATTTCTGCCGTCCCTGACGGGACTTAACGCCCGCGCGACTTGATCCCCACCGATGAATCGGTGGACTATTTTCTATCGCCCTGCCGAGCTGAGCGACATCTTGCCACGGACAATGTCCACGCTCCGCTAAACAGGCCCCCGGGCGGTGACGAACTTCTCGACGTATTTACCGATCAGGTCCGCCTCGAGGTTGACGGCATCTCCGACTTTGCGCTCGCGCAGGGCGGTGACTTCGTAGGTGTGTGGGATGATCCAGATGCGAAAGCTCTTTTTCTGCACACCCGCCACCGTGAGGCTGATTCCATCCACCGCCATCGAGCCTTTGAAGACGACGTAGCGCATCACCTCCGGTGGCGCGGCGATGTCGAGCACGTGATCCTGGCCCATCCGTTCCCAGCGCGTAATCCGGCCCACGCCGTCAATGTGGCCTGTGACGAAGTGCCCGCCGAGATTGCCGTCCGTGCGCAATGGCCGTTCCAGGTTCACCAGCGAGCCGGGTCGGGCGAACTGCAGGTTGGTGCGCTGCCAGGTCTCCTTCAGCAAATCGAATCGCGCGAGCTTGGCTTTGCCGCGGGAAGCCAGCTTGATCACGGTGAGGCAGCAGCCGTTAATCGCCAGGCTGGCCCCCAGTTTCAGCCCTGGACCGCAAAGCCTGGCCCGCACCGTCAGTTCGATGGATTTCGCAGTCGGCTTGATCTGTTCGACCGTGCCGGTTTCTTCGACAATTCCCGTAAACATGGCCGCATACTAAGGCCCCGGTCGCGAATCTGAAATGCGAAAGAATGGGACGGGCCTGGCAGGTTAAACGGGCTGCATGAGTTACATGAGTTACATGGTTACAAAGGCCAACGGCGCGCGCCGCTGATGTAGCCTCAGAGTTCCTGACCCACTGCAGGGTTTTGGAGCGGCCTGGAATGTGCCTGACCCGGTTTTCGGATCGGGCGGTTGCTTTCTCCTCACCCCGGCCCTGTCCCTTGGGGAGAGGGAGGCCCCTCCGCCGGGCTGCGATAAATTGAGGCGCCCAGGCATATCCCGTGACGGTCGGTGGGGGCACCCTCTCCCCAAGGGAGAGGGCAGGGTGAGGGGGAACTGGGCTCAACTCGTTTCCACGGGGTCACGATGTCCGAGCCTACGTAACGATGCAACTATGCAACTGTATCAGCGACGCCTCGCGCGGGGATTGACTCGCGCGGTTAGCAACCAGTCGGATCCCAGGCGCCGCCACTCCAGATCGGTCAGGCGCAGGCTCTGCGCCAATGTCCGGGCGCCGTCGCCTGCCACCGAGCGGCGTGAGTCGCGTCCCCCCAGGATCATCGGCGCGTAGAAGAACGCGATGCGCTGGGCCAGGCCTTGCAGCAGGAACGAGGCGTTAACCTCGCCGCCGCCTTCGACCAGCAGGCTGGTCACGTTCTCGGCTCCGAGCTTCCTCAATAGCCAGCGCAAATCCACCTTGCCGGCCCCACTCGGCGCGACCAGCACCCTGACCCGCTTTGCCAGCGCCGCCACGCGCCTTTTCGAGGCCGACTTGCCGACCACAATCGTCGTCAAGGCCGCCCATTCATCGCTGACGATGTTCGCCGCCAGCGGCGTCCGCGCGTTCGCGTCGAGGACCAGTCGGCGCAGCCGTTGATTCCGGACGGCCCGCTCGGAAGCGCTGACGTCGGAGTTCGTTCTTCGCACGGTCAGGCTGGGGTTATCTGCGAGCACGGTGTTAATCCCCACGAGGATGGCATCCATCCCCTGGCGCAGTCTCATGGCGTAGGCGCGGGCCTTTTCGCCCGTAATCCATCGGGACTCGCCCGCTGCGGTGGCGATCTTGCCGTCGAGCGTCATTCCGGCCTTAACCGTGACCAGCGGTGTGCGCCGAACGACCCAATGGTTGAAGGCCTCGTTGAGCCGCGCGCATTCCTGCACCAGCAGGCCGGGCATGACCGTAATTCCCGCCTGACGCAGAATCCTGATCCCCTTGCCGCTATGCAGCGGGTTTGGATCAATCGCGCCGGCGACCACTCGCTTGATGCCGGCGGCCACGATGGCCTCGGTGCAGGGGGGTGTGCGGCCGTGTGTACAGCAAGGCTCCAGCGTCACGTAAAGGGTAGCGCCTTGGGCCCGTTGCCCGTGCCGGCGCGCGTCTCGGATTGCCTCGATTTCCGCATGGGGTTGGCCCGCGCGGTGATGCCAGCCCCGCCCGATGATATTACCGGCTTTCACCAAGACCGCCCCCACCATAGGGTTCGGCGAAGTCGCGCCGTAGCCTCGACGGGCGAGGCGCAACGCCAGGCGCATGTAGTCTTCCTCACGCTGCATGGCTGCGGCCGAAGTCATGGTCGGTTATTCCGCAAACAGCGCCTCGGCGAACTGCTTCGCGTCAAAGGGCTGCAGATCGTCCGGCTGTTCTCCCAGGCCCACGTACTTGATGGGCAGACCCAGTTCCTTCTGAATGGCGACTACCATGCCGCCTTTGCTGGTGCCGTCGAGCTTGGTGACGATTAGCCCGGAGAGCGGGGCGGCCTTGTTGAACTCACGCGCCTGGTTCAGGGCGTTCATCCCGGTCGTCGCGTCCAACACCAGCAACACCTCGTGCGGGGCGCCCGGCAGTTGCTTGGCCATGACCCGGTGCAGCTTCTGCAACTCTTGCATCAAGTTGTGTTTGGTGTGGAGCCGGCCGGCGGTATCCACGAACAGGTAATCCGCCTGGCGGGCCTGCGCTGCCGCCACGGCATCGTGCGCCACTGACGCGGCATCGGCGCCGTAGGCGCCCGCAACGACCTGCACATTTAACCGCTGGCCCCAGTGCTTGATCTGCTCGATGGCTGCCGCGCGGAACGTGTCACAGGCCGCCAGCAGGGCGATCTCCCCTCGCGCCTGGATCAGGCGGGCCAACTTGGCGGCAGTGGTCGTCTTGCCGGTTCCGTTGACGCCGACAACTGAAACTACGGTCAGCCCCTTCGGCGCTTTACGCAGTTCGGGGCGGTTCAACGCCAGGCTCTTTTCCACTTCGCGGCAAGCAACCCCGAATACATCCATCCCGCCGCTGCCTTGCGTTTCGTAAGCTTTCTTGACGGCGCCGATGATCTGTGTGGTCATCGCAACGCCCAGGTCGGCGCCCAGGAGCGCGGCCTCCAGTTCTTCGATCCCCGCGGCATTCAGTGTGGGCGAACGGGTGACGATGCGTTTGATCTCGTGCGTCAGCTTGCTGTGCGTGCGTTGAAGACCGGCTTTGAATTTCGCGAATAGTCCCATGAGGGTTGATGCGTGATGCGTGATGCGTGAAACGTGAAACGTGAATGGGGGTAGGCTCAGGGATGGGGGTGGGGCAGAGGGGCGGCTTTGAATGCCGCCGCTCGGGCGTTGAGCTTCTCGACGTAAGGGTAGGGAAGCTTGACAGTGCCCATCACGGGTTGGCCCTTGCTCTGGCCGTGGCAGTCCGAGCCTCCGGTCACCAGCAGATGAAAGCGATCCGCCAGCCCCAGGTAACGCTGCGTGGTCGGCTTGGAGTGCTTGGTATGAAAGCATTCGATGCCGTCCATGCCGGCAGCGACCAGCCGCGGGATGACGTCGTCGGTGCGATTCAGCCCCGGGTGCGCCAGGATGGCCAACCCGCCGGCCTGGTGGATCAAATCAAGCGCCTCCTCGCCGTTCATCTTGAATTTAGGGACCCAGGCGGGCCGATTCTTTTTGAGAAACCGCTCGAACGCCTCGTCTTGGTTCGTACAGAGACCCGCCGCCACCAGCGCGCGCGCCACGTGCGGCCGGCCAGGCGCCCGGCAGTTCGCCAGCGCAAATACCGAGTCGGCTGACAACGGCACATTCATGCGGTTGATGCGTGCGACCATCTCCCGGATGCGATTCTGGCGCACGACTTGAAACTTGGCGATCTGTGTCAGCAGCCTTGGGCTACACGTGTCAATAAAGTAGCCCAGGATGTGCAGCTCGTTTCCGTCCTGCTCCGCCGTCAGTTCCGTGCCCGCGATGAACTCGACGCCCACCGCCGCGCAGGCGCGCGCCGTTCCGGCGCAGCCCTCCACCGAGTCATGATCAGTCAACGCGATGGTCGCCAGTTCGTGTCGCCGGGCTTCGGCCGCCAGTTCCTCCGGCAGATACGTGCCGTCAGAGAAGCGACTATGCAGATGGAGATCGGCGAACCTCATTTGACGACCCGCGCGGGCCGCATCAGTTCGCTCTTGACCTTGTCGAGAATGCCGTTCACGAACTTGCCGCTGTCCTGCGTGGAGAACTTTTTGGCGACGTCCACCGCCTCGTTGATGCTGACGACCGGGGGGATGTCCTCGCGATGCAGCATTTCATAGATGGCCAGGCGCAGGACGTTGCGGTCCACCGCCGCAATCCGATGCAGCTCCCAGTTCTTGGCGTGCTTTTTGATGATCGCATCGGCCTCGTCCCGGTGCTCCAGTGTGCCGCGGATGAGCGGGTCGGCAAACTCGCGGATGGCCTGTTCTTCCGGCGTTGGCGGCGGCAGTGCGACTGGCTGGCCCCAGTTGGCCACGCCTTTGTCTTCGGCGATGGCCGCCGCCCGCTGCGATTCCCAGAAATGCTCCAGCGCCGCCGATAAGTCCTGCGGCGGGTTCAAATCGTGCTGGAATAAGAACTGAACGGCGCGCTCGCGCGCCTCACGTCGTTTGCCCATGCACCCACAATGCCGCAGAACGCGATTCCAGGCAATGCCGCAGAACCGGAACGATTCCCGACGGGCGCATCCGCGAGCGGTGGGCAGGCACGCCTCGGCGAGGCGTGCCACACCAGGGACACGCGATTGCGCCCAATCCCGACACTTCGTGCCCGGCAAGGTCCGCTCCGCACTACAATGTGTCGCCGGATTTGCGTCCCAGAATGATTAGGGAGCGGGAGCCGGCTGAGCAGAGGCCGGGCTTTCGGTGGCTGGCTTGGAAGAGGGCCGCAGTGCCTGGCGCCGGGCATCCAGGGCATCCAATTGCCGGACCGCCGCCTCGGTGGCGCGCCGTCGGGTCGCCCGCCTCACGAAGGGGAGCACGGAGCCACTGCGATCACGTGCCTGGAGATACGTCTGTATGGTCTGGTAGTAGTCCTGCACCAGGCCGACGAACTCCTGGGCGATGCGCAGCCGCAGCAGCGCCAATTCGCGTAGCGTATTGTTGAGCGCCTGGTCCTGGCGAAACGAATCCCACTCGCGTATTATGGTCTGCAAGGGGACATCGGCGTGGAGCGGCAGTTCGTTGGTGCTCGTGCGCACCTGCACTGAGGCGTGGATCGCCTGGTCAAGCTTCTGCCAGCTTTCGTCCAGCGGCCAGTCCTGGGCCAGGCTGCGCCCGGTGACCTGGACGAGAGAGAGCGCCCACCACTTTTCGACATCGAGCGGGCGCTGGAAGTAGGCACGAAAGGCGCCCAGGAAGGCAAACTGCCAGTTGTAGTGTTGCGGCAACTGGGCGAGCATGGCCTGAAAGCAGGCGCGCCCATCCGGCAGGCGGAGGAGTTCACCCACAAACAACTGCGTGCTGCCCCGATAGAGGGCGGCGTTGGGGCCGGACAGGTCATCCGGAATGGACCAGCTTAGGCCTTCAAAGGTCAAGGGCGGGCGCCCGCGCAGTTCGGTCTCCGCCTGTTCCAGCAGCGACCTCTTGCGCTTATTGACCGAGGTGAGGGTGACGCTCAGGCCGTTGACGGTGGAGTGGGGCGGCGGCAGGATGATTTCGACCTCGCTGGAGGCCAGCAGCAGTTCGGAGAAACCCTCGGCCAGCCAGAGCGGGATCTCGCAGGCACGTGATTTCGCGTTGCGGTTGGCCATTTCCAGCAGCAAGACTTGCACGATCGCGCGCACGTAGCGGGAACGCTCCACCATATCGGGAAAGTCCACCCGGTATTGCCACCCGTCTTTGAAGCGCTCGGAGGTGACTGTGATGGTATCGGCGGGGGTGCGGGCCGGATGTAGCACCAGGTATATCGTGCCGCGCCAGGGGGCGGCAGCGCCCAACTCGGACAGCAGGGCTTCTTTGATCCGCTCGCAAGAGACAGCCGCGAGGGTCGGCTCCAGCCGGACGAAGCTCTGGTTGGTGGCCAGCGTGAACAGTGGTGGGACCCGCCCGGTGGAGTAGCGGTTGCCATAGACAACAAACTGGCCCGACTGGCTGTGGGCCACAACGCGGTCTGAGAGGGTGAGCGGAGAGCCAGCCAGACCCCTCACGATACCGAGCAGAAGGGCCGCAGCCACCATTAAGACGGCTCGGGGCCTGCCTGGCGTTGTGGCAATCCTTCCTGCCTGGCGCTCTGTACAGCGCGTCATAGTTTCCTGCGCCGCTTGGAGGGGCGCGCCCCACGCCTTCCTTCAGGCCGCCCGTCCTCACGCGGCGGCTTCGCCGTCATTTATGGACCTTCTCCGCCGACGCCTTGGCCGGCTTGGCTGGCGCGGCTTTATGGTCCGCACCCGAGGTGGGCTTGGCGGCCGTGGTGGCCGGGCTGGCGGGAGCGACATCTTTCCTGGCTGCTTCTTTGTATTTCTCGCTGCGGTAGTCAGTGACATAAAACCCGCTGCCTTTGAAAATCAGGCCTCCCCCCGCGCTGATGACGCGTTTGACCTTGCCCTTGCCCCAGTGCTTCCGGGCGCACAGATCTTTCGGGCAAATGGCCAGCGGCGCCGCGGAAATGGGCTGGAACTTGTCAAACCGGTGGCCGCACTTCTCGCAGACGTATTCGTAGGTTGGCATACTCGCTATGTTAATAGTCGGCTCCTGGATTCGGGTCAAGCCGGCTCGCAACCGCCTGGCTATCCTCCGATACAGCTCATCGAGCGCGGCGGCGGCACGAACTCCGGTTCGCCGATGTGATGGCGGGCTTCCTTTTGCGTGACTACTCCCTTGAGCCACCCGGTCAGTTCCTCGTCTGAGGCCCCCGCCCGCAGCAGCGAACGCAGGTCATGCTCCTTTACGCTGAATAAGCAGGTCCGCACCTTCCCGTCCGCGGTCAGGCGGATACGATTGCAGTGGCCACAGAACGGCTCGCTGACCGGCGCGATGATCCCGATCTCACCCCGCCCATCGGGAAAGACCCAGCGCTTGGCGGTCGTCGAGGGGTTGTCGGGGGCAAGCGGCCGCAGAGAGAATCGGGACTGCAGGCGGGCGAGGACCTCGCGACCGGGCACCACCATTTCCTTGAGCCAGGCACGCGCCGAATCCAGCGGCATGAACTCGATAAAGCGCAGGCTCAGGCCGCGCTCACGCGCGAAGAGGGCCAGCGCCTCGATTTCGTGGTCATTGAGGCCGCGGATGATCACGGCATTGACCTTTACGGGGTGCAGGTCGAGTTCCTGCGCCAGGCTGATGCTCGCCAGCACCTCGGCCAGCCCATCGCGCCCGGTGAGCTTCCTGAAATTATCCCGGTCCAGCGAATCCAAACTGAAGCTGATGCGGTGCAGGCCGGCGGCGCGCAACGCCCGGGCCTTTTGGGGGAAGAGCGAGCCGTTGGTGGTCATGGCCAGATCGGTGAGGCCGGGGATTCCCGCAACGCGCCCTACCAACTCTTCGACATTGTGGCGGAGGAGCGGTTCGCCGCCCGTGAGCCGGATCTTATGAATGCCAAGGCCGACGGCGAGGCGGACGACGCGCTCGATTTCTTCGAAGGACAGGATGTGCGTTCGGGGCACCCACTGCTGCACGATGGGCGCCGAATCAGGCAGGTGCGCCCAGTGGCCGCGATAGAAATTCTGCGCGGCCTCGGTCTCGGGCAGGCAATAAAGGCAGCGGAAATTGCAGCGGTCGGTTATGCTCACCCGCAGGTCGCGCAGGACGCGTCCCTGCGAATCAATGAGCAGCCGGGCATCGGTCATTTGGCCGGCGGATTGGTTGCCGCGGGACGGTTGGTCAAGGGCGGAATGACTTTGACCGAGCCGTCGGCGCTGACTTCCACGTTCAGATCGTAGTTAGGCTTGGGCGCCTTGACTCGCGGCGTCATGGTCCCCTGCATCAGCTTCTGCGCGCCTTTCTCGTCGCTGTTTGCGAAGAGGCCCTGGCGAATCCACTGCAGCCGCCGGGCAACCGAGAGCTCCTCCTTCAACTTGGAGACTTGCGCGCGCAGCACCGTCAGGTCGTTGAACTGCTGCTCCAATTCGGCTTTCTCAGCCATGAGGCGCTTAAGCTCCTTCTCGAGGAAGCCTTTCTCGCCTTCCGAGGTGGCCAGTTTGTGCCTGGTCTCCTCAATCTGCCGCGTCAGATTCGTGATGGAAGTGCTGAGGTCGGCGGCTTGCTTATCCAGCACCTGATTCTGGGTCTCCAACTCCGCGATCCTGGAATCGCGCCGGGCTGTTTCTTCCTGGCTGGCTTTCAGGGCGGTTTCGGTCCGGGCGAGGTTGTTGGTAGCCGCGGACAAGCTGTCTGAGAGCTTCGAATACGCATTGGTTAGCGCCTCGAACGCCTGCTTGCGCTTCTCCCGGTCGCTTTCCAGGTCGGCGTTAACCTGCTTTTGCCGTTCTAACTGCTCAGTGCGTTGGACCAGGTCGTTCGACAGAACGGTGTACTTCGTCGTGAAGTCACTCTGCTGAACCGCCGCTTGCTTTTTGATGGCGATTAGCGCAATCCCCAGCCCCACGCAAATCAAAACCAGAACCAATGCGGCAAGCCCTATTCGGTTTTTCATAATGCAAGGCAGGATGCTGGATATGCCGGGTTTTGGCAAGTGCCCATCCGCGCCTTGAATAAAGCGGTTTGGCTCTTACATTGTAAGCATGAAATTGCCTCGTGAGGTCCCCGTAATGACCTTGCCTAATGCCACGCTGTTCCCCCAGGCGTTTCTCCCGCTCTATATCTTTGAACCGCGCTACCGTCAGATGCTGGCCGACGCGCTCCATTCCCACCGGATGTTCCTGGTGGCGATGCAAAAGCCGGGCACCAGTCGAGAGACGCCCTTGCCGGTGGCCGGGCTGGGGCTGATCCGCGTTTCGGTAGGTCATCGGAACGGCACGTCGCACCTGATTCTGCAGGGGTTGGCGCGCGTTGAGTTGGAGCAAACCGTCCGCTACAAACCTTATCGGATCCAGCGCATCCGCCCGCTGCAAACGCCGCCGTGCGACAACGTCACGGTGGACGCGCTGGTCGCCAAAGTTCGTGAGTTGCTCGTCGAGCGACACGGCCTCGGCTTGACCTTCCCCTTTCCGGTGCTGCCGTCCGGCAAGTCCAAGAAGCAGGCCGGGCAGCCGGCTTTTTCGGCAAAGGAAATGATCCGTTACCTGCAGTCCCTTACCGACCCGGAGCAGACTGTGGACCTGGTTTCCTGCACGGTGTTGCCGGAGGCGACCGACCGGCAGGCGATTCTGGAGACGGTGGACGTGGAGACCCGTCTGCGGCGGCTGATCCATTTTTTGCTGGCCGAAATCCGAGCCAAACGCAAAGGTAATCCCTCATGAACAATCCGAACGCAGTCGAAACCCCGCCGGCCGGCGTGAGCCCGGAGGAGATGAGATCCGCGCTTTTTGCGCAGATGGTCTTGCAGCAATCCAGCCTGGCGATGATGCTGCTGGGCAAAACGCCCCATCCTGAGAGCGGCCAGGCGATCCGGGACTTGGAAGGGGCCAAACTCTTCATTGACCAGTTGGAAATGCTTGAATTCAAGACCCAGGGCAATCTGAATCAGGAAGAATCCGCCTTGCTGAAGCAAAGCCTGATGTCGTTGCGCATGGCCTTCGTGGAAGCCGTGGATTCCCCCCCTCCGCCCGCCGGAGCGGGCCCGGCCGCCGAGGCGAAGCCCGCCGCCGCCGCACCTGGCACGCCTGCGGGCGAGGAGGAGCACCGCAAGAAGTTTACCAAGAAGTACTGAGGCAATTCGCGGTGTCGCGTTGTCTCATGGGAGGGCCTTACGCCAGGGAAAAAAAGGGGGGGCCTGCGGTTGTTTGCGAATTTGCATGACTGTAGGACAATAATCTGGTAAAGTATTGAACGGAACGGTTGATAGGCCGGTCGAATATCTGACAAGTATTATTTCGCCGGGCGGAAACGGAAGAAATGAGAAGAAGAATTAAAGATAAGTATACCTACCTGCCGGTTTCGAGGCAGCGCAATTACCAGTTGCGCATGAAGCGGGACCATCGCTGCACGGAGTGCGGCGCCCCTGCGGTGCAGGGGTCGCGGTGTCTGAAACACCTGGTCAAAGCGCGAGAGCGCCAGCGCAAGAAGCGCGGCCTCAAACGTCGCTATTACGGCACGCTCAGCTACCGGTTGGAAGCCCAGGCCCGCAAACGCCGGCCCGGAACTTCCCGCCGCTCGATGGCTGTCGCGGCCTAGTCCGCCAGCAGGCACAATAGGGCGCAGGCTTCGGCGTGGGAACGCCGGGGACGTGTGCGGTCTGCGCTGGGGTACGCGAGCGGTGTGGATGATATCCACATCGCCGTCGGGGTTTTAGAGACCGGAAGCGTGCCTCGGGGCGAGGGAGTTCCAGCCCGGCTGGGTTGCAGCCCGGGAGGTTGAAGATCTCACTTTTTGAACAGGCCCTGCGATTTGCGCGGAACTCTCCAGTTGTCCCGTTGAATTCTGCATCGGGGCAGGAGGAAATTCCTGTGGAATCCACGGACAGTCTTGTGCCAAAGACAAGGTGTCCACCCGGGAGGAAAAAAAGCCGAAATCCGCTTGCCAATGGCGGGGGCGCTCGCCATATTGCGGAACCTTTATATACAAAAACCTATGGCTGACGCTGCAAATAAATATCCCGAGAACACTGCGGGCAAGTACTACGTTGACAACCAGTGCATTGACTGCGATCTGTGCCGTGAGACCGCACCCGAGAATTTTAAGCGGAACGAAGACGGCGGGTATTCGTACGTTTTCAAGCAACCCGCGACGCCAGAGGAAGAGTCGCGTTGCAAAGAGGCCAAGGAAGGCTGCCCGGTTGAAGCTATTGGCGACGACGGCGCCTAGCCACATTGGTCTTTTCACGACGCCCGCGGCAAGTGCCTGCGGGCTTTTTGTTGAACGCTCGGCAACCGGCGAGACGGTGCGGGCGTAGCGGATACTTCGATTTGCCATTTGCCAGCCTCCGGAGGTTCCTGCTTTGCGTTTCGCGGTAATGATCTAAACTGGGGCGATTATGGATTGGCTAACCAACCTGATTTGGCATAACGGGCACCTGCTCGGCATCGAATGGGGTGTGTGGAAGGTGATCGGCTGGCTGGGCAACGCGGTCTTCTTCTCCCGTTTCTTCGTGCAATGGTATGCAACTGAGAGGCTGAAACGGGTTGTGGTGCCGATCGCTTTCTGGTGGCTCAGCCTGGTCGGTTCCCTCCTGCTGCTTAGCTATGCGCTGTTCTACAGAGGAGATTCGGTCTTCATCTTCGCCTACGCCTTCACTTGGATTCCTTACATCCGCAACCTGGTCATTCACCGGCGTCACGCGGCGGCACACCTGGACTGCTCCCACTGTGGTGAGGTATGCCCGCCGCACTCGAAGTTCTGTTTGGCGTGCGGTGCCCGCCTGAGTCCCAGTACCGGAACAAACCTCCGCCTGAGACCGACGGCCTACTTCTTCGGCTTGGCGCCGCTTGGCGGGGTGGCCGTCGCGGGCGGCGCACCGGTTTGACCAGCAGGCTTGAGGTTATACTTGGCCATGATTGGAGCGAAATCCGGGTGGGTTTGCCCGTATTCCGCGAGTTTCTTGACGAAATTCTCCATCAAAGGGCCGCTGACCTTCTGGTACTCGGTGAGCATACGGGCGGCTTGGGGGCGAACGACCTCGAGGTCCTTGCTTGAGCTCCGCCACTGCCGCAGCAGGTAGATGTTGAGCGTGCCGCTGATCACGACCAGCAGAACCAGGATCGAGGTGACCAGGTGGCGCAAAGACTGGTACTGGGCGCGCAAGTCGCCCTCGCCGGACTGCACGGGAGTTCTGTTATCAAGGTTGTCCATAAGTGCTTACCGGCTTGCGGGTTTATTGGTCGGAAGTGCTGATGCTGTCGGTTTCAAGTGGACCGATTCAAGGATCGGATTGATGGCCGTATTCTTTTTGCTGTATTCCAGCACGTCAGCGGCGAGGGCGTTGATCAGCGCGCGATTATTGTTAATGAGGGTCGCCTGGCCCTGGAGCATGCGCAGTTCGCGAGCGTTGGAAATGTAACGCCAGCAGAGACCCACCGAGAGCAGGGCGCTGACCGTCAGCACCCCGAGCAGAATCGTGATCAATGGATTATTCTTCATATCAACGGGGGCAAACTCTAGCCTCTTCCTCAGCGTTGTCCAATATGTTTTTCACCGTAAAAGTTTGGCTTGATCGGGACGGGCAGAAGCTGCAATGTCCGGGGTGGGTTGAGGCCGGCTGCGGCCAAAACGGTTAAGAGCGATTAGTTTGAGCCGAAGTCATTAAAGCGAACTGACTTGAGATCAGGATCCCTGGCCTGTGGCGAAGGAAGAACCAATTGAATTGATCGGCACTGTGACCCAGGTACTGCCGGGCACGATGTTCCGTGTGGCTTTGCCGAACGGCCACGAAGTGCTCGCGCATATTTCGGGCAAAATGCGCAAGAACTTTATCCGCATCAGCGTTGGCGACAAGGTTGACGTGGAGATGTCGCCGTACGACCTGGGCAAGGCCCGGATTACCTTCCGGCACAGCTAAAGGCGATGCGAATCCAATTCCTCGGGGCTACCCGCACGACGACCGGGTCGGTCTATCTCTTCGAGCTTAAGGGGCAGCGGTTGCTGCTGGAGTGCGGTTTGTTTCAAGGCCGCCGCGGCGAGTCCATCGAGCGCAACCGCAACTTTCCTTTCGACCCGAAGGGGATTGATGCCGTGGTCCTCAGCCACGCGCATATTGATCACTGCGGCAACCTGCCCAACCTGTGCCGCCAGGGCTTCGAGGGGAACATCTACTGCACCTTTGCCACGCGCGACCTGGCCAGCATCATGCTGGAGGACTCGGCCGAGATCCAGCGGGACGACGCCGCCTTTGTCTCCAAAAAGCGCGCCAAGCACGGCCTCCCGCCCGTCGAGCCGCTTTACACCGCCCAGGATGCCGATAAGGCGATCCGGCAGTTCGTGGGCATCAACTACGACCGCCCGTTTCCGGTGACCGACGGCATCACGGTCACCTTCCGCGACGCCGGCCACATTCTGGGCGCAGCGCAGGTGGTGTTCGACATTCGCGAGAACGGGCGCAAATACCGTTATCTGTTCAGCGGCGACATCGGGCGCGGCAATGATGACATCCTGCGCGACCCGCAGCTCGTAGAGAACGTGGATTACCTGCAAGTCGAGAGCACGTATGGTGCGCGCGTGCATTCCCCGAAGGCCAACGCCAATGCCCAGGTCGGCCAAATCGTCCGCGAGACCCTCGAACGCAACGGCAAGGTTATCATCCCCTCGTTCTCGGTTGGCCGGACGCAGCAGATTGTCTAT
Source organism: uncultured Verrucomicrobiae bacterium (assembly GCA_963762555.1). Classification (GTDB taxonomy): domain Bacteria; phylum Verrucomicrobiota; class Verrucomicrobiia; order Limisphaerales; family UBA8199; genus PALSA-1440. The sequence continues at coordinate 29,057 of CAVXLO010000029.1, read as the reverse complement.
ACCCTCCATCAATTGACGCTAGCTGGAGAGATGCCCCGCGTGCCGATCTTCGTGGACAGCCCGCTGAGCGTGAATGCGACAGAAGTTTATCGGCTGCATCCCGAATGCTTCAATGAGGCCATCTACAAGTTCCTGCGCGAGAAGGAGAATCCCTTCGGCATGGAAAACCTCACCTATATCCGCGAGGTGGCCCACTCGATGAAGCTCAACGACCTGAAAGACCCGGCGATCATCATCAGCGCTTCGGGCATGGCCGAAGCTGGCCGTATCCGCCATCACTTGGCGAACCACATCGGCAACCCGGTGAACCTGGTCCTGTTCGTCGGCTATTGCGCGGAGCATACCCTGGGAGCCCAGATCATGTCCGGCCAGAACCCGGTCAACATCTTCGGCGAGCCCCACGAGGTCCGCGCCCGAATTGCCACGCTCGATTCGTTTTCCGGTCATGCCGACAAGAACGAGTTGCGCGCCTATGTCGAGGCCCTCACTGGCGACATCAAGAAGATTGCCGTTGTCCACGGTGAGGAGGAGCAGTCCCTGACGTTCGCCGAGACCCTGAGGGGGATGAAGCCCAAGGCGGAGGTTTTGGTGCCGGAATACCAGCAAACCTGGGAGATTTGACCGGGCTCCACACTTCGTGTTCCGGGGTTCCCGGGCGGGCCTTCCCATTTGGATCGTGGCCCGACCAAACTGGTAGTCACGGTTCGTTCGTCCTTTCCCGGACTGTCTTGCTTTGGGTCAGCCCCCTTCCGATTGCACCGAAATCGAACATCTGCGGAATCCGGTAGGGCGGGATGGACGGTTTAGCCCGCTTAGTTCAGACCCGTGAGGTGCCCAACGGTTGGCCCGCCACTTGCTGCCCACCCGTATAGTGTACTGTATGAAAACTATTCGCCCTCCGCAAATTCGTTCCGCATTTACCCTCGTTGAGTTGATGATTGTCGTTGGGATCATTGGCTTATTGACCACGATAGCCGTGCCCAATTTTGCCCGCGCCCGCGACACGTCGCGGTTGAACATGATTTACAGCAACTTGCGGCAGCTTGACGCCGCCAAGGATACGTGGGCCATGGAAAACAACCAGATAACCGGCACGCCAGTGCCCGATCTCACGGTGTTGAGTAACTATTTCCGGTACGGCGGTTTGCAAGACGCGGTGCATGAAACCTACGTCGCGAACCCCGTCGGCACCCCCTGCCAAGCCAACCTGCCGGCCGGAGTAGCCCTTCGGCCCTACGGCGCAGGCGCGGCCATCCCGGCGCCCTGAGTTACGCTCTGAGCTGGCACAACGCGGCGAAGAGCAACGCCGCGCACCTGGGCGGTTTATAGAAATCTTCTCTTCAACCAGCGCCCGAATGCCGCGAGCATGAGGGATCAGGGTTCGTTCATGGCCTACGATTCAATCGCGGAACCGGGCGCGGTTCTGTTCGACGAACGCCTCGGCCTGCCGCAGTGACTCGGGCGTGCCGATGTCCAGGAAAGGCGCCTCGACGGCGTGCACACTTTGATCAGGTTGCCTTGCGCCACCAACTGCGGAAAAACCTCCTGCTCGAAGCTCAGCGGCAGCGTCTCCGGGAACTGGCGGAGCAGGCTGTCCGCAGCAGATAAATACCCGCGTTGATAACTCCCTTGCCGGGGCGCTTCTCGGCAAAGCCCTGCAACTCGGCGGCCGGGCCAATTGCCAGCGTCCCATACCGCGAGGCATCCTCCATCGCGCAGCCGACCACCACTCCTGCTACCGCGGGCTTGCTCAACTCAGCGAAGACCCGGGCGAGGTTGGCAAAGACGAGAGAATCACCGTTGAGCACCAGCCAGGCCGCGCGGGTTCTCGCCGGAACGCCGCGCGGCGTTGAGAAAGCCGCCCGCCGGTTCCCAGTGGCCGGGTTTCCGCGACGCAACTCGTGGGACGCCCGCAACAGGCTGTGTCCGGAAATGCTGCTCCACGACCTCCGCCAGGTGGCCTGTGGAGAGAACGACCCTCGCGAATCCCTGTCGTGCCAGCCAGCGCACAATCCACTCCAGGAACGGTTTGCCCGCGACCGGCGCCATGGGCTTGGGAATGCCGGTCAGCAGATGCGCCACCCGGGTCCCGAATCCACCCGCCAGCACCACCGCCACCACCTGGCTCAGGTTCTGACTCATGCCCCGCGCTCAGACGTTGGAATAGAGGCTGTTCCGCAGGATCGTGAAGCCCTTGATCAATTCCTGGATGCCGCGGTCGAGGCCCCACTCCGGCTTAAAGCCCGTCCCGGCGATGCGCGCGTTGGAGACGATGTAGTCCCGCTTGTCCGGGTCCTCGCCGATCGGCGCTTCCAGAAACACGAACTTCGGCAGATGCTTCTTGATCACCGCGCAGAGTTCCAGCTTGGAGAGATTCGCGTCGTCCAGCCCCACGTTGTAAGGCTTGCCCTTCATGGTCTCGAAATGATCGAGACCGTGGACGAAGACGCGCGCGACGTCGCGCACGTGGATGTAGTTGCGCTTGAAGTGCCCTTCGAAGATCACCACCGCCCGGTCGGTCACCGCGCGATGGACGAAGTCATTCACCAGCAGGTCAATCCGCATCCGCGGCGACATGCCGAAGACCGTCGCCAGGCGGAAGCTGATGCTGTTCTCGCGCTGGAGGATGGCCTCCTCCGCCTGCACTTTCGTGACGCCGTAGAGCGAGATGGGGCGGAGCGGGGTTTCTTCCGTGCAGTACTTGCCCTTTTCTCCCACGCCGTAGCCGCTGTTGGTCACCGGCATGATGATCCGCTGCGAGTTGGACGCAATGCGGCAAAGCATCGTCACGGCCTCGAGGTTGGTCGTCCGCGCGGCCACGGGGTCCCGGTCGCACATTGGCGCCCCCACCAGCGCCGCCAGCGGGATGATGACGTCGGCCCCGGCAACCAGCTTCTTCATCAGGGCCTCGTCCCGGCAATCGCCCCGCACCACCTGGAAGGTCGCGTAAGGGCAGCAGTCGGCCAGGCTGTTCTGCCGGAACATGAAGTTATCCAGCACCGTCACCTCGTGGCCTAGCGCCAGCAGGGTGGGGGTCAGCACCGAACCGAGATAGCCCGCGCCGCCTGTGATTAGTACTCTTCATAGTTAAAGGGACCAATAAGGTAACTGGAAGTTAGATTTCCCTGGCAACGAGATTCGCGATTTCCGCGCCGATGGCCAGCGATGCCGTGGCCGCCGGGCTGGGCGCATTGAGCACGTGCAGCGCCTGCGGGCGGTTCAGCAGGCAGAAGTCCTGGACCAGGTTGCCGTCGGGCGACATGGCCTGCGCGCGCACGCCGGCGCCGCCCGGCGCCAGGTCGGCCTCGCTGAATCTCGGGCACCAGCCTTTGCAGGGATTCGCAGAACAGCCGTTTGCTGAAGGACCGGCGCAACTCCTCCCAGCTCATGCGCTTGTGCTTCGCCAGAAACCGCCACAAGCCGGAGAACGCTCAGCGCGTCCCAAAGGTCCGCCAACTTGCACATCGGTCTTGCGGTAGCCCTCGCGGGCCAAGGCCAGCACGGCGTTGGGACCGGCCTCGATGCCACCGTGGATGAGGCGCGTGAAATGCACGCCCAGAAACGGGAACTGCGGGTCGGGCACCGGGTAGATCAGGTTGCGGACCAGGTGCTGGCGCTCGGACCTGATCTTATAGTATTCGCCGCGGAACGGCACGATGCGCACCTCGCGCTTCTCGCCCGCGAGCATGCTCAACCGGTCGCAATGCAGGCCGCCGCAGTTGATGACGAAATCCGCCGGTGTGGTCTCCGGCGGTTGTGCCGATCTCGCCACTCGCCGTTCCGGAGGCCGAAGCGCCGTAACTTTGGCCCTCAGAGCGACCGAGCCCCCTTGTGCCTCGATCTCCTTCTGGAGCGCTTCGCAGACCTTGGCGTAGTCCACGATCCCCTCCTGCGGCACGCGCAGCGCCGCCACGCCGCCCACATGCGGCTCGATCTCCCGCATCTGGTCGCCGTCCAGCAGGCGTAATCCCTCCAGCCCGTTTTGGGTGCCGCGGTCGTAGAGGCTCCGCAGCCGGGGCACTTCGGCTTCGTCGGTCGCGACGACGAGCTTGCCGCAGATTTCGTGTGGCACAGCGTGTTCCTGGCAAAACGCCACCATCTCCCGGATGCCGGACACCGCCAGCCGCGCCTTGAGCGACCCGGGCTTGTAGTAGAGCCCGGCAGTGCAGCACGCCGCTGTTGTGGCCGCTCTGGTGGGCGCACACCTTGTCTTCCTTCTCCAGCACTGTGACGCGCGCGCGCTGGACAGCACCGCATCAGCTTGTGGGCTGTGGCCAGGCCGACGATGCCGCCGCCGATGATGATGACCCGCTTGGCTGACATGTTAAGTTGAACTCGATGCTCGACCGATCGTTTCAAGAAGTCCTCGTAGGCGAGACGGATGCCGGCTTCCAGGTCAACCTGCGGTCGCCAGCCCAATGCAAACAGGCGCGAGCTGTCCATTAGCTTGCGCGGCGTGCCATCCGGCTTGCTCGTCGTCCCACACGATCTCGCCGGTGAACCCCACGACCCGCCTGACAGTTTCCGTCAGTTCGCCGCACAGAAACCTCGCTGCCGGAGCCGACATTGATGAACTGCTCCTCGCTGTACTGCTCCAGCAGAAACACGCAGGCCCGGGCGAGGTCATCCGCAGTAGAGGAACTCGCGCAAAGGCGAACCGGTGCCCCAGCACGTGACGGTGGGCGCGTGCGCCACCTTGGCCTCGTGGAACTTGCGGATCAGCGCGGGCAGGACGTGCGAGTTCTGGAGGTCATAATTGTCGTTCGGCCCATACATATTGGTCGGCATGGCGCTGATGAAATCGCAGCCGTGCTGGCGGCGATAGGCCTGGCACATCTTGATGCCGGCGATCTTGGCGACGGCGTACCACTCGTTGGTCGGCTCCAACGGCCCGGTGAGCAGGTATTCCTCCTTCAGCGGCTGAGGGGCCAGTCGCGGATAGATGCAGGAACTGCCCAGGAAGAGCAGTTTGCGCACCCCAGCCTCGTAAGCGCCGTGGATCAGGTTGTTCTGGATTTGCAGGTTCTGGAACAGGAACTCCGCCGGCTGCTGGTCGTTGGCCAGGATGCCCCCCACCTTGGCCGCGGCATCCACCACGTATTCGGGCTTCTCCCGGACGTAGAATTCGCGGACCGCCGCCCCGTCCAGCAGATCCAGTTCGGCGCGGGTGCGGCCGATCAGGTTGGTGCAGCCACGTCGCTGGAGCTCGCGCCAGATCGCGCTGCCCACCAGGCCGCGGTGCCCCGCCACATAAATCCGAGCATCTCGCCCAATTTCCATGTGCCAAGCAATATCAGGTAGCGACCGCCGCGGCAAGCGCGGCGCTATTTGTCGCGCAGGCGCTTTTGCAAACTTGCGCTATATTACTCGCGACCATACGCCATGAAGAAAGTTGTCAGCATCGTACGCAAGCCCTCGGTCCATTGGGTCGGGGACGGGTTTCCCGGTTCGGACGGTCTTCTCCTTTGACACGTTGGGATATCGCATCAGCCCGTTCCTGCTGCTGGATTACGCCGGGCCGGCCGACTTTGGGCCGGCCGACAAGCCGCGCGGAGTGGACGAACATCCGCACCGGGGCTTTGAAACCGTCACCCTGGTCTATCAGGGCGAGCTGGAGCACCGGGATTCGGCGGGCAATCACGGCCGGATTGGCCCCGGGGACGTGCAATGGATGACGGCCGCCTCCGGCGTGGTGCATGAGGAGAAGCATTCGCGCGAGTTCACCCGGCGCGGAGGCACGCTGGAAATGGTGCAGCTTTGGATCAACCTGCCGGCGCAATACAAGATGAGTTCGCCGACGTATCAGGGGATTGCCGAAACCGCCAAATCCCCTCAGTCGCCTTGCCGGACGGCGCTGGCACGATGCGAGTCATTGCGGGCAGGTTCGAGGATGCCAAAGGCCCCGCCCAGACCTTCACCCCCATCAATCTATGGGAGCTGCGGCTCAAGGCCTATCACCGCGTCGAGTTGACCCTGCCGGTGGGATTCACGACCGCGCTGTTCGTCCTGCGCGGCGAAGTGGCGCTGGGCGACGCCGAACGGGCGGCGGAGATGGACTTGGCGTTGCTGACGCACGAGGGCGAGCGGTTCCTTATTGACGCACGAGACGATGCAACCCTGCTGCTGCTCAACGGCGAGCCGATAGACGAGCCGGTTGTCGCCTACGGCCCCTTCATCATGAACAGCCAGGCCGAGATCACCCAGGCCATCGAAGATTACCACAACGGCCGCCTCGGGCGCCTGGCCGCCTGAACCTGGGAGGGACGCGTCGCTGCCATCGTAAGGAGGTTCATGGGAAGCCTCCTTTCGCGTTGGCGCATGCATTGGCACCAGGAACCGAAGGAAAACATCCAACATCCAACATCCAATGACCGCCAGTTGGGCCGTTCCCACTGGATGTTGGATGTTGGATGTTGGATCTTTTCCTTCGATTCATGGAAAGGCCCAGGGCGAGGGGGAACAGCGCGCCCGACTGCATGGCTGACTTTACGCTGCTTCAGCTTGGTGCCGGCGTCTGTGTTGGTTACTGTGCCCGAACCGACCATGAACCAGTGGGACACGCCCAGAGCCCGAGTCATATTGCGCGATGCGACCAGCGGACGCTGGCTCCGGTTCACGCGTCCACGCCGGTTTGTGACGGCCCGCTCACTGGCGGAGGTGGGCGGGGGCCTTCGCCGGGTCGAGGAGGCGGCGACTCGGGAGGGTCTTTATGCGGCAGGATTCGTCTCTTACGAAGCGGCCCCCGCGCTCGACGGCACACTGGTGGCAAAACATGACACCGATTTCCCGCTGCTGTGGTTTGGGCTGTATGAGGGCGTCGAGGAGATTCACCTGCCCGCCTCGCCGCGCGGCACGGCTACCGGCGAGTTGGATTGGCAAGCCTCGGTTGGGAAGGAGCAGTTTCATCGGGACTTGGCGCGTATCAAGGCCCTGATACGCAGCGGCGACACTTACCAGGTGAACTACACCTACCGGCTGAGGACGCGGTTTACGGGCAAAACCTGGCCCTGCTTTCTCCAGTTGGTGGCCGCCCAGGACCCGCCCTACGGGGCGTTTCTGGACACGGGTGAGTGGGTGGTTTGCAGCGCCTCGCCGGAACTGTGCTTCCGGCTGGACGGCGCGCGCATCACCTGCCGGCCAATGAAAGGCACCGCCGCCCGGGGCAAGACGCAGGCCGCAGACCTGGCCCACGCCCAGACACTTCTGGCCTCGGAAAAGGAGCGGGCCGAGAACGTGATGATCGTGGACATGGTGCGGCATGAGTTGGGCCGGGTGGCGCAAACCGGCACTGTGAAGGTGCCCCGCCTGTTCGAGCTGGAGAAATACCCCACCGTCTGGCAGATGACCTCGACCATCGAGGCGCAAACCGATGCCGGCTTGACCGAACTCTTCCAGGCGCTCTTTCCCGCTGCCTCGGTCACCGGGGCGCCAAAGGTGCGCACAATGCAAATCATCAACGGACTGGAGCCGCTTCCGCGGCGCCTGTACACCGGGACCGTCGGGTTCTTTGCCCCGGGGCGGCGCGCCCAATTCAATGTGGCCATCCGCACGCTGCTCGTGAACCGGAAGACCGGCGGCGCCGAATACGGCGTGGGCAGCGGCATCACGTGGGATTCAGACCCGGAGGCGGAGTGGCAGGAATGCCGCGCCAAGGCCAGGATTCTGGCTCCTCCAGCGCCCCCTTTCAGTCTGCTCGAAACGATGCGCTGGACGCCGAAAGACGGTTACTACCTGCTGGAGCGGCACCTCGAACGCCTCCAGGACTCAGCCCTCTACTTCGGGTTCTGCCTGGACCTGGCGGCGCTCCGTCTCGAACTGGAGCGATTTTCCGCCAGCCTTGGCCGAAAGGCCCGCAGAATCCGGCTCCTGATCGCAAAGGACGGCCGGATGAGCCTGGAGGCGAAAGCTTTGCCCGTGCCCGCGATCGAACTCCAACGCATCGCCCTCGCCCGCGCGCCCGTGGATTCGTCAGACTCCTCTCTCTACCACAAGACCACCAGCCGCGCGGTCTATGAAGCCGCCCGCAACGCCTGCCCCGGCTACGAAGATGTCTTGCTCTTCAACGAGAAAGGCGAGATCACCGAATCCACCATCGCCAATGTGGCTGTGGAGATCGCCGGCAAGCTCTACACCCCGCCCGTGTCCTGCGGCCTGCTGCCAGGCACTCTAAGGGCGCACCTGCTCCAGCAAGGCAACCTGGCCGAACGGCGGATCACCCTGGACGAAGCGCGCCGAAGCCCGCGCATTCTCCTCCTCAACTCGGTGCGCGGCGCTTACCCGGTCGAGGTTGGGTCAGGCCTCTAGCCTCAGACCTCCTGATCCCATGGCAATCTCCTGAACGCGTTTGGGATTCGGTCAGTTCCATAGGCGCTCACCCTTGGGAAACGGCGGGCCCCGGAGAATCTTGTTCGGTTTTAGGTCTTCCGATTTCACGGCACTTGGTCCTGCTGCAACGAATTGCTGGACAATGGTTTACAGTGGTCCGCCAGAAGATGCACGGAGAAACTGGATTTACCCGGCAACCGGACGGAGCAGTTGCGCCGCAGTCAGAGAGGCTGGCAGATTGGGGATTGAAGATGGAAGACTTCGCCTCCGGTCGGATCTTTGTGCCCGAGGCTACCCCGAGGCCACCATCAGGCCATCTGGTGGCTAACCGGTAGGCACCCGGAAGCCACCCTGAGTACCCTGAGGCTATCCCGAGTACCCCTTTGGCTACCCTCAAGCAACTCCAACGCCGTTTCCAGGTCAGTCTGTGGTCCAGAACGAGAGGGCGTCTTTTTCCTTCACGAACAGGCCCTTGTCTGCGGGGACAGGGTAGGCATAGGTTTCGGTCTCGGCTACTTTGTAGGCGGCGAGCTTCTTGTATTCCTTGCCGCTGGGCTCGAAGACGGTGAGTTCGCCCTTGGGAGTGAGCGCGAGCAGGACCGAGCCGGCATCTACTATCGAGCCGAAGCCGCGTCCGCCCAGCTCCGTCGTCCAGAGGGTCTTGCCGTCCCGGGCGTCCAGGCAGAACAGGAGGCCGTTCTGGGAGAGGCCGTAGATCTGCCCGGCTTTGAGCACCGGCGTGTTGAACTGGACGCCGTTATCGGGATTGCGCCAAAGCTCGGTGGCCTTGAAGCCGTCAGCGGTCTGCTCGATGTTGACCGCCCTGGTGCCCCGGCCCGCGCCGGTGTAGATGACCGTCTGGCCTTCCACAATGGGGGTCGCGGCGTTATAGGCGCGACCTTGAGCCGGGAATGGTTCCTCCCAAAGCAGTTTCCCGTCGGTAACGCCGATGCCGACAAGGTTCTTCGCGGTCAGCGTGACGACCATCCTGGTGCCGCCCACTGTCAAAATGACCGGGGAGGCGTAGGCGGTGCCGGAGACTTGCACGGCCTCGTATTTGTCGGACCAAAGCTCCTTGCCGTTGGCGGCTTCCAGGCAGCGGATGACTTCCTCGGTGCCCTTGCGCACGAAGACGTAGAGTTCGTCGCCGACGACTGCCGGGGAAGCGTCCCCGAGGCCGACGGTGACTTTCCACTTCTGGTTCAGTTCCTTTGGCCAGGTCTTGGGCGCGGTGAAGCCGGCAGCCTTGCCGTCACGGTTCACCCCGCGCCATTGAGGCCAATTTTGTGCCAGGGCGCAGCCCGCGCTTACTGCCAGCATAGCCGCGACCGTCGGTAGGGTCCGATGCGTCTTCCTCATATTAGCTCCTGTTTGATTGCTTGTTTGGTTTGGATTTCCCTTTACATCGTGGATGGGAGTTTACGCCTTGGGTCGCCCGCAGGGGAAGGGGGAAATGGGTGCAATCGCGGCATCTGCGATCTCCGCGTAGTTGGCTGGCTCCGCCTGCCCCCGCTTCCCCCTCACCCCGGCCCTCCTTTGGAGGAGAGGGCCGGGGTGAGGAGGCCCCACCTTTCGAAACCTGTCAAACCTACCGGACCTCCAGTGCCTAAACGAGCCCCTCTCCCTGATCCCCGCAGGCGGGAAGAGGGAAATGCCCAGCGATGCGCGGTGGCAGTGTCAAGATCTGCCCCGCCTCCCGTCCTGGCGCTGAAAACACTTGTTGCCTTGCCCGCCGGCTGCTTGAATCCCTCCATGGTCGCTGGTGCAATCAATCCGAAGGGCAATCCTCCCGCCGGGTGGGAAGACCGGTGAACCCTGAACACGCGTGTGAACCCCACCACTATCCCAACGCCTGGGGCCAGCCGCATTGGCCGAGCCTCCCAGTGGCCGCCGTTCCGGAGCGTGCTGCCGGACCTTTTCGCCTTTGCGCTTGGGCTGGGGGCCGCGTGGATTCTGCGATGGCAGACCACCGACCTGGTCTGGAGCCTCTGGTTGAGCAGCCTGACGCTGGGGTATCTGACCATCCTTTCCACGATGGGCGGATACGCGTATATGGGCATCTGCGCCCTCACGCACCCGGAGTTCCCGAAAAAGTATCTCTTGCCGGGTGCGCTGATTGGGGCTGCGGTAATGCTCTTCTTCCTGGCATTCTTCTCGTTCCATTTCTGTACGTTCCATTCGGTGCATGCGGGCTTCCTCTCGCTCTTCTTCCCGCTGGAGGGTGTGCCGAAGGATGCCTTTTTCGATGCCTTCATGAACCCGATTCGGTTGTGGGAGACGGTCTTCCGCTATATGCCGTTGGCGTACGCGGGCTTCCTGATCCCCGCGATCATCGCGGAGCGGAAATACTTGTTCGCTTCGTTCATCGCGTCCGTCAAAGAAGGGCGAGCGATCAGGGAGAGCGATGGGAAGGGTGTGCGGGGGTTGATGCCAGCGGGCAAGGGTAGCGGGGGCCAAAACCTCAAAGACCCGTTCGCCCGGCCCTACCTCAATGTAATCCGTATGCACCTGCTGATATTCTTCTTCGCCGCGTGCCACTTCCTGAAGGTGGAATCCTTCCTCGTCTATGCGGTGGTTTACAGCGTGTACTTCTTTCCCCTGGAAGGCCTTCGGAGTGGGGGCCACGAAGTCCGGCAGGATGACTGCGGCCGGGGGCGCTCTCTAACGAGAGCGCACTCGATCTCGTGGTCTTGCCCTGCATCTCCGGGCCGTTTCAAGAAAGGGCCAGAATAGGGGTGGGGACCTGCACCTTATACGGGTTTTTCTCGGCCTTGTTAGCTGCTTGTTCCGGCGGTCAGTGCGTTCCCCCTCACCCCGGCCCTCTCCCTTGGGGAGAGGGAGAACGCTCGCCAGAGGTGCGCCAAATCGGGAGCGCCAGGTATGCGCCGGAGACAGGCCCCGTGGCTCCCTCTTCCCAAGGGAGAGGGCCGGGGTGAGGGGGAACAGGATGCGCGCCACGCCGTAGCCCTGCGGTTTCAAGAATCCATGTAAGGAGCAGGTGGGGACGGCTCGTCTTGGAGTCCGACATCACGAGTGGCGAGATGACGATTCGCTCCATGCCACATTTGCCCGGCGTAAGGGGGCCAGACGCATCGTCACACGCAACCCCTGGCGTTTTGCCCATGCGGCGCTGGAGTTCGAGGCGATTGCTCCCTAAACCACTGGCGGTTGCTGAATACTAACCAAGCTTCCGCATCAGGCCCCGCGCACGGCGGACCCAGACGCGGTCGCGCCTGCGCTGGTAGGCCGGTCCGTGCGCGTCGTCTGCCAGGACCTCCTTCACTTCTGCTCGGGCCAGATCAGGCTGGTTCCGGGCCCCGTAGAGCTCGGCCAGTTGGACCTTGGCGCGAGGATAGGAATGATTCTCCGTCACCTGCTTCCATAGACCCAGGGCGGCGTCGGTTTCTCCCAAGGCAGTCAGCGTCTCGGCCAGGGCCATTTGCGAGTAGCCGTAGTCGTGCTTGGGGTTTTCGGCGACCACGCATTCGAGGAGCGGGCGGGCCTCGGCGGGACGCTTTTGACGCAGGAGGCATTGGCCGAGGTGCGCTCGGGTGTCAATGTCCTCAGCGTCGCGTTCCATGGCGGAGCGGTAGCAAGTCTCGGCCTTTTGCAGTTTGCCTTGCTGGAAATAAAGGTCGCCGAGCTGCGAGTAATGGTGGGCCTTGTCGAGGTAATGGATTTGGGCTTCGAGCTGTTTGATGCGGTGGCGGTCAAAGGCGCCGGGCAGCTCGAAGCCGCGCGTGGCCGAGGGAGCCGCGCGATAGACGATGAAGTAGTAAAGCACCGCCGAGATACCCCAGCCGAAAAAGATGAACAACGCCCAGATCCATTCCCGGCGGCGCAGCGCGTCATAGAGCATCCAGAATTGGAACAGTGAAACCAGCGCCCACCAGGGGTTTCTGAGCCAGTATTCGAAACTCGACAGGTTTGTGAGGAGCGAAGCCAGCATCGCGGAGTATGGTAGCGGCGGGTAGAGCGAGTGGCAACAGGGGAGTGAGGGGATGAGGGGCATCGGGCGCAGTTCGACGGTACCAGCAAGCGCCAGGCTCCCAAATCCGAAACCCGAGACCCGAAGGCCGAAAGAAGGCCGAAGTCCGAAACCCGAAGTCCGAAAAGCGTGCTCTCGCCCCTCCTCCCGCAGGGCGTATTCATGAAGGGGCGGGGACGGCTTCGTCCCCGGGATTCAGCGACTCCCGGCAATTCACCGGGGACGAGGCCGTCCCCGCCCCTGAATTCTCGCCTTCATGAATACGCCCTGCGGGAGGAGGGGCGGCTGCCGAATTGAGTTTCGGTTTCAGACCCTTGCTGGTAAAGCTATGTCCCAGTGCGATGACCACACTGGCGATGAACAATCAGATGGGACCTGCCCCGGTTGTGGCGCCGGCACCCGTGGCCGGCTCGGCACCCGGGCGCCTGACCTCGCTCGATGCGTATCGGGGCCTGGTGATGTTCCTCATGATGGCTGAGGTGCTCAGCTTCGCGCGAGTGGCCAGAGCCAGGCCGAACAGCGCGTTTTGGAACTTACTCGCCCATCATCAGACCCATTCGGCGTGGATCGGCTGCTCGCTCCACGACCTGATCCAACCCTCCTTCTCCTTCCTGGTGGGTGTTGCGCTGCCGTTCTCGCTCGCGAGTCGGGCGGCGCGGGGGCAATCGCGCACACGTATGACACTCCATTCTGTGTGGCGCGCGCTGGTGTTGATCCTGCTGGGCGTGTTCCTGCGGTCCATCGGCCAGCACCAAACCTATTGGACCTTCGAGGACACGCTCAGCCAGATCGGGCTAGGGTATGTCGCGTTGTTCCTGCTCGGCTTCCGGCCCGCGCGCGAGCAGTGGGCGTCAGTGGGGCTGATCCTGGTCGGTTACTGGGCGGCCTTTGCGCTCTACCCACTTCCGGGGCCGGACTTCGACTACAACAAAGTGGGCGTGCCGGCCGCCTGGCCGCACCTGATGACCGGCTTCGCGGCGCACTGGAACAAGAACAGCAATCCCGCCTGGGCCTTCGACACGTGGTTCCTCAACCTGTTCCCCCGCGAGAAGCCGTTCGCGTTCAATGGCGGCGGCTATTGCACGCTGAGCTTCATTCCGACACTGGCCACGATGATCCTGGGCCTGATCGCCGGCGGTGTCGTGCGCAGCGAACGCTCCTCTTGGGCCAAGGTGAAATGGCTGGCGACCGCGGGAATCATGGGCCTGACGGCGGGCGCGGCATTGGGCTGGCTGGGCGTCTGCCCGGTGGTGAAGCGGATCTGGACGCCGAGTTGGGTGCTCTACAGCGGGGGCTGGTGTTTCCTGCTGCTGGCGGTGTTCTACCTGGTGATTGACATTGTGGGCCTGCGTCGCTGGGCCTTCCCGCTGGTGGTCATCGGGATGAACTCCATCGCCGCGTATTGCATCGCGCACCTGTTCGATGGGTTCATCGGCAGCAGCCTGAACACTCATCTTGGCCCAGGCACGTTCAGGATGTTTGGCCAGGCGTATCTGCCGCTGGTCCACGGCGCGCTGGTGCTTTTTGTGATGTGGCTGCTGTTGTTCTGGATGTATCGGCGGAAGCTGTTTCTGCGTATCTGAGGATGAGCACAGCTTCAAGCCCCATGTCAGCAGTCGGGGGACCTCATCCCGGAGCGATGAAAGAGAATAGCCCAGCACTTAAGACAGGAAGATTGAAGACAGGAAAATGTCCTTGGGATTCATTTTCCTGTCTTCAATCTTCCTGCCTTAAGCCTTGGAACATCTTAACCTGTCCCTCCGGCGCATGGGCCATCGGCCCATTCCTGTTCGGCCTATTGACCCTGGTCACCACGTTGGCCAAGGGCGCCGATTCCACTACGAACCATCTCCTCCCCGCCATTCCCGCCGGCTATCACCTCCAGGAATACGACGACTGCGGTGTGGAGGGCCGGCAACCGCATGTGGGGATGAAGGACTGCTATCTCTGGACGTTCGCCACCAGCGACACGGATGCGGGGTTGAAGGAGCGCTCAGCGGTGTTCAGCTACAAGGGCATCCAGGCCGTCTATGAGCACCTTGATCCGGACGCCTCCTATGTGCTGGCGCTGACGTACGCCAGCGACCACGTGTATAAGCGCGTGCAGAGCCTTGAGGCCAACGGAGTGGTGTTGCACGGGCCGTATGCATTGCCCAAGGCCAAGGCGACGCGCGTGATCGTGAAGGTGCCGCCGGAGGTCACGCGCAAGGGCAAGATGACGCTGTCCTGGAAGATACACGGTGAGGTGAACGCGACGGTGTCCATTATCGAGCTGTGGGCCAACAAGCCGGCCGTCAGCGGGCTCCGGCTGGAGTCCATCACGGGCCTGCCGGACGGTATCCAAGGGCAGGTATTGGACCTGGCGTATGACCCGGTGGTCGGTGCGCGGGTGAGGGTCCATTCTGGCGGCAAAACGAATGCCCCCGCCACAACCACCGGCGCCGAAGGCATCTTCACCTTCATCCGCAAGGAGATTGAACCTTTTGGCGCCAAAGGCCGGCTCATTCTCACCGCTGAGCACAACGGGCAGTCCCGCTGCCTGAGCCTGAGCACGACTAACCTGTTCTTCGACCCGGTGCATTATCGCCCGCTGCCCGTCAAGACGGGTGGCTTGCGCAAGAACTGCCTGCTCCTCGATGGCACTTGGGCGATCAATCCCAGCGCCCACCAACAGCCCTCGCACGCAACCGCTCAACGGCCCTGATTGGGCGCCATTCAAAGTGCCCGGGCCAGTGGCTGCAACAGGGCTTTGATGTGCCGCAGGACAAGCCCGTCGCCGTGGCCAGGGAATTCGTGATTCCTAAAGCCTGGGCAGGGGACCGCATCATACTCAGGTTCGACGCCGTCCACGCCGGCACGCACTATTGGCTGAATGGGCATGAACTGGGCTACAGCGAGAACCTGTTCACGCCCGTCGAGTGGGACATCACGCGACGCCGCGCGGCCCGGCCAGACCAACCGGCTGGACCTGGAGATGAAGGTGGCCACCGTCTCGGAGGCGCTCTCCTACTCCTCGGCCTACGCTTTCCATAACCTGGGCGGCATTGACCGTTCGGTGCGGCTATTTGCCCTGCCCGCGACGTATGTGCGTGAGATGCGCGTCAATGCGGTGCTGGATAAGGATTATCGGGATGGAATGGTAACTCTGCACCTTGTGCTGGCGGGCGGAGATGAGGAGGGAGAAGGAGCCTCCTTGCCAGCCCAGGCTCCTTCATGGGCTAGCGGAGAGTCTGTGGATTGGCGAATCCGTTCCCCCTCACCCCTGCCCTCTCCCCGAGGAGAGGGAGAACACCCGCCAGTCGGTCGCCTGACCCAAAGCGCTCGCACGTTTCGAGGATCGGACCCCGGGGCTCCCTCTCCTCGGGGAGAGGGCAGGGGTGAGGGGGAACGGATCTCTCTCGCCTGGACAAATGGAAATCCGCATAAGGTGCTGCGCCCGCCCGGCGCGCTCTCGGTCCTTCTAAGCTGCAGGACCCCGCGGGCAAGGGAGTCAAAGACGCTCTTGTTGTCGCCCCCATCGGGTCCTTCACCGGCACGAAGGCGATTGATCTCGTCACCCATGTCAGCAAACCACTGCAGTGGAGCGCGGAGAAGCCGCACCTGTACCGGCTGACGGTCGAGCTGCGGCGAGGGCGGGCAGTACTTTGGAGCGTATCGAGCGGAACATCGGGTTCCGCAATATTGAGATCCGCGGGCGGCAGGTCTATATCAATGGCCAGCGCGTGAAGTTCGCCGGCGCCTGCCATCATGAGATGGACCCGCTGACCGGTCGCGCCGATACCGCGCCGCACGCTGAAATGGATGTGCGGCTGCTGAAAGAGGCCAACCTGAACTACATCCGCACCTCGCACTACCCGCCGAATGCCGAGTTGCTGGACGCCGCCGACCGATTGGGGATGTATGTGGAGGTCGAGGCGCCGTTCTGCTGGGTTGGCGGCGCGCTCGACAGTCCGACGAACCTCTCTGCCACACTCACGCCCACCTCTGCGATGGTGGATTACGACCACAGCCACCCAAGTGTGATTGTCTGGTCGCTTGCCAATGAGTCGCACTTCAACCTTCAGTTCCTCGCCTCCGCCCGCATGGTGAAGGAGTTGGACCCGACCCGGCCTACGACCTTTAACCACGACTTCGCCAGCAGCCCCGCTCGCGCGCATCACCGACATCGCCAACCTCCATTATCCGGCGATGCCCTACGATGATCTGCTCAAGGAAGACCCGCGCCCGCTGTTCCTGGGCGAATACTTCTTCCCGGTCTGCCACGAGCAAACGGACGTGGCCATTGATCCCGGCCTGCGGGAGCTTTGGGGTCAGGGCAGCGCCGAACCGGACTCGGCCTTTGCGCGTGCTTGCGCGCTGGACTACAACAAACCGCCGCTCAAGCCCGGCATCCAACCGGGCGGCTGGAGCTACATTGAGCATTCGGATCGCGTCATCGGCGGGGCCATCTGGGCTGCGCTCGATGACGCGTTCTATTTCTCCGCCACCAACCACGCCGGCTATGCCTGGCACCACGGCTTCTGGGGGCTGATTGACTCATGGCGGCGGCCCAAACCCGAGTGGTGGCTGGCGCGGCATATCTTCAGTCCTGTGTGGCTCGAAACGCGCCACGTGCCGTTCGTGCCAGGGCAGGGGACGGTCCGCGTGCCCGTCGAGAACCGCTATGCCTTTACCGACTTCAGCGAACTCACGTTCACCTGGAGCCTCAACCGGCACAAGGGCCGGCTCAACCCCCACCTTGCGCCTGGGACAAAGGGCGAACTCGAGTTCCCCGTGCCGCCGGGGACTGCCGAAGGCGACCACATTAGCCTGCGGGTGACTTCGGCTTCGGGCACTGTGATAGACGAATCGGTCATCCAACTGGGCGAGGCACGACCCGCCGCGCTGCCTTGGCCGGCCTCAGGCGCCCCACGCTGGAGCGATGACGGCCAGAAGATCGTCATCCAGGCCAAGGGCTTTGCCGCCGTGTTTGACCGGACGAAAGGCGACTTCGATCCCAGTGACCCGCGCCATACCTGTGCGGTCATTTCCTTCCCCACACTCCACGTCACGCGCTACGACTTTGGCGACCTCAATGGCCCGAAATCGCCCCCTTACGCCGTATTCCCCGACGCCAAGACCCGCCACTTTGACGGCATCGAAGTCAAGGAGGAAGCCGCTGGCCTCAGGTTGCTCGTTCACGACCACTATGACGGATTCGCCGGCTCCATCTCCTGGCTGATGGACAGGAACGGCAGGGGCGTCGTCGCGTGCGATTACACCTATTCCGGCAAGCCGATGGACACCCGCGAGGCGGGCATCCGCCTCCTGCTCAAGGGTGCCTGCGACGAGGTCAAGTGGCGGCGCTGGTCCGAGTGGGGTGTGTTCCCGCCGGAGAGCATCAGCCGCACTGAGGGCACCGCACGCGCGCACCGCGACAAGAAGTGGGGCGAGGCCCGCTGGAACGTGCGCCCGGCCTGGCCGTGGTCGCTGGATGAAACTGAACTCGGCACCGCCGACTTCCGCTCCATCAAATACAACATCTACGAGGCCGACCTGCTGGCCTCGGACGGTTCGGGTCTCAGCGTGCATGCCAACGGCAACGCCGATTTCCGCGCCGCGCTTGCTCCCGGCGGCGTCGCCGCGCACCTGCTCTGGCGGTGCCCGCTGGGCCAGGTGCCGCTCAAGCCAGGGGGCCGTCTCCAAGGCGAGTTCGTGGTGGATTTGCTGCCACGGTGAGCTCTGATCGCAATTGTGAGATACCACGCCCACGGGCCCACGAAGATGGGTTCATGACTCCAGCAACGTGCGCAAATCCACAGTGAAGCTTGGTATCGCAGTGCTGGTCAATCGCGCGCCGGGGCGGTGCAGCGTACGCTCGGCGAATCGGCCCTCCCCCGGCTGGCGGTGCACCTCGATTTGCTTCTCGCGCCCCAGCACCAGCCAACACTCCTTGACGCCGGCACTGGCGTAGGCGCGCAGCTTCGAGCGGTCATATTCGGCGCTGCTCACACACACCTCAATCACCAGCTCGGCAGTGTGGGGATGCTCCAAACGGAAATCTTCTTCCGCGCCAGGGACAACCGCCAGGTCCGGCTCTGGCTCTGAATCCACACAAGTCAAGGGCTGCTCCGGCCGCAGGTGCAGACCGGGCGGCAGGGCGGCTTGCAGCAGTCGCAGCAACCGGACCATCAGGAAGGTGTGAAGGGGGGACTTAGACATCTTGTGATAGACGAAGCCATAGAGCAGTTCTGTGCGCTCTGGAATCAGCCGAGCTTCGCCCAGGGCGTGGTAAGCTTCGACCGATAGTGGCCAAACCTCCGCTCCGCGCACTGGTGCCGGGAGAGCTTCTGCTGCTTTCATCCTGCCGAACCTTAAGCTGCTCCGTTTCCGCGCGCAAGCGTGATTCCAGGCCAGGCACGCCGTCTTGCACGCTAGCAGGCCAGCGTCGCTTCGTCCGAAGCGGGCATCGGCGCGCGGACATTGAACATTCTTTTCCCCCCTTGGGGCTCAGCCAGGGACGGGCGGTCAAGAATCCCGGCCCCTTCGCGTAGAGCTTGCACCCGCCAACCGGCGCGCTACGCTCAGAGCGCCTGAACACTCGCGAGACCACGAAGGATGATGCGGCAACCCCGCCCTGGGGCGAAGTCGCGCACCAGGCGGTTTTTGCCACCACACATTGGTCAGTCGTGCTGGCGGCCGGGCGCAGGGATGCTCCCCAGGCCGAGGCATCGTTGGAGAAGCTCTGCCAGACGTATTGGCTGCCCCTTTATGCGTACGTGCGCCGCCGCGGATATGGGGAAGCCGATGCCAAGGACCTGACCCAGGGCTTCTTCGCCTGGTTGCTGGAGCGGCACTGGCTGGAGCAGGCCGACCAGCAACGGGGCCGTTTCCGTTCGTTTCTGCTGACCACCTTCAACGGCTTTCTGGCCAATGAATGGGACAAGACCCAGGCGCAGAAGCGCGGCGGGGGCCGGGTCTTGTCGCTGCCATTCGGAGACGCGGACGCACGCTGCCGGTGGGAGCCGGCAGATAACGTCACGCCCGAGCAGATCTTTGAATGGCGTTGGGCGGTGGCACTGCTGGATGCGGTCATGGGCCGGCTCGGTGCCGATTATGCTCGGCAGGACAAAGCACAGTTGTTCCAGGAACTCAAGCCCTGCCTGCTCGGCGACCGCACCGCGCAACCCTACGCGAGCCTGGCGTCGAAGCTGGGCATGACTGAGGGCTCGGTGAAGGTGGCCGTCCATCGCCTGCGCCAGCGCTATCGTCAACTGCTCCGGGAGGAAATCGCCAACACGGTGGCCAACCGGGAGGACGTTGAGGAGGAAATGCGCCACTTGTTCGCCGTGCTGGCCAACCGGTGAGCCACAGCGGCCGGATCTCCCAGCATTGTGGAGCAACCTGTGAGCTGAAGCGGCTCGCTTAACCTATTGCGGTTGCTGTAATTACACTACAACGATCCGCCTCGGCGCCTTCTACGTTCCTCCCGTGCCGACGGGGTTCCACCGGTTGCATGGCTGCGGAGCGTCGGTGTAGTTCCCAGGTTGGTTCCATAACCAACTGCGCTTCGGGCACTTGTGGCCCGGATTTGGTGCTGCAATGGTTTTGGTGGCATGGGTGAGTTGGCGTCCCGACCTGCTCATATCTCCGTAGCCTCCCCGTTGCCTCACGGGAACCTCACCGTAGTACCCTCTAGCCCCGGGCTAGAGGGTACTACGGTGAGGTTCCCGTGAGGCAACGGTGGGGCTACGCAGAGGGGGGCTGGCTATTTCGGGGAGGGCGGCGAGGGGAGAGGCGCGGGTTGCATGGCACGCCTGTCGGCCATCGCTGGCTGCTCGGGTTCATTGCGGTTCGGGCGTGCGCTTTTGGGGGACCTGGCGGCGGGTGGGGGCGGTGGATTCCGCTGTAACCTCCTGCCTGGGTTGCTTTATAAAGCGGGTGGACGCAGTCTTATGAACGCAGCGAAGATTTGCCCGATTTGCGGAAAGCCGGCAGTGCCCGATGCACCGCAGGGGCTTTGCCCCGAGTGCCTGATGAAGTCGGGGTTCGAGACGCGCGGCCCAAATGAGCCGGCGAATGGCCAGCGGGGCTTCGTGCCACCGCCGGTCGAAGACATCGCCAAGCTCTTTCCCCAACTCGAAATCCTTGAGTTGCTGGGCCAGGGCGGCATGGGAGCGGTGTACAAGGCCCGGCAGCCCGCCCTGGACCGCCTCGTGGCGCTGAAGATTCTCCCGCCCCGGAGCGCCGCCGACCCTGGCTTTGCCGAACGCTTCAACCGCGAGGCGCGCGCCCTGGCCCGGCTTAACCATCCCAATATTGTCGCTGTTTATGACTTCGGCGAGGCCGGCGGCATGCCGTATTTCCTGATGGAATACGTCGAGGGCTCGACGCTGCGGCAGGTCGAGCGTTCCTACAACCTCACCCCGGGCAACACGCTTGCCATCGTGATGCAGATTTGCGAGGCGTTGCAGTTCGCTCACGACGAAGGGGTCGTGCACCGCGACATCAAGCCCGAGAACATACTGCTGGACCGGAAGGGCAGGGTGAAGATTGCGGATTTCGGCATCGCCAAGGTGCTGGACCAGCCGCCGAAGGACATTGCTTTGACTGACGCCAAGGATGTGGTGGGGACCGCGGCTTACATGGCCCCGGAACAAATGGAGAATCCGCAGAGCGTGGATCACCGGGCGGACATCTTTTCCCTGGGGGTGGTGTTCTATGAGCTGCTTACGGGCGAATTGCCGCTGGGGAAGTTCCAGCCGCCCTCACAGAAGGTGCAAGTGGACGTCCGCATGGACGACGTAGTGCTGCACACACTGGAGAAGGAACCGGAACGCCGATATCAACACGCGAGCGAGGTGAAGACGGACGTGGAGAGTATCGCCGCGACCCCCGGCGGCGGGGTGCCACCCGTGGTGGAAGCGCCACCGCCGGCGGTGGCTGCGTTACCGCCACAGCGCCCTGTGTCAACCGGGGTCAATGTCGGTTTGGTCGTGGGCGTGTTAGGAGTGGTGGGCCTGCTCGTGCTTCTGGCCTTTGTGGCGCTCTTTTTCTTCAGGGTTCGGATCGAGCGGACCGGCTCCCCCAACGCCTCTCTCGCCAGCTCGAACGCCTTTTGGGCGCTGCTGAACGAGGATCAGCGGCTCGTGGTGCAGACGACGGAACGCAGGTTCAAGGATTACGATGACACACGCGACTTCGACGCCTGGCCCAAGAACGAGCGCGCCGACCTGGAACGGCGCCTGATTGACGCACTCAAAACGCCGAAAACCATGCGGGGGGAGGGACGCAGCACGGAGTACTACCAAGCCATCAACACACTGGCGGCCATGCGCTCGACAGCAGCGCTGCCGGAATTGAGGAGCATGGCTTTCGACCATGTGGAGAGGCTGCTGCGAACGGAGATTAGCAACCGCCGGCGGTGGATGGCGGCCCGCGCGCTGGGAGTGATCGGCGACAAGACCGCGGTCCCCAACCTGATCTCATTGCTTTATCATAACAATGCTTACGTCCGCTGGTGGGCGCAGATTTCCCTGGTCCGGCTGACCGGGCAGAACTTCGGGTCCGACTGGCAGGCTTGGGGGAAGTGGTGGAATTCCCAGCATGGCCAGCCGCCCTTTAACCCGGAGATGGTCCACTGGTGGCGGGGCCAGGCTGAGCCCGACCAATTGGCGCAAAGCCTGGCCGAGGGTGACCACAGGTTCATCGCCTCGATGAGGACCCACTCGCCGGAGGCCCAATCGCCCGCGGAAGCAGAGGATCCCTCGAAGAAGCAAAGCGAGTGATTGCAGGAGACAATTCGACATGCCGGTTCATCCCATGCGCAACCCGAAGGGATACTTATGAGCTTCTTGAACAAATTGTTCGGCAATACACCGGACGCTGTCGTGATACCGCCGCCGCGGATGGAGACAACGGCCTCAACGGACCTGAGCTGCACCTTAAAGCTGTGGAAGAACGACCAGATCCTGCCTAATCCCACCGAGGTTGATATTCGCGCGGCGGTAACCGCGTTGAGCAACGACGAAATGGGACCACGCCTGTTACTGAGAATGGATGGGTGCGGGAGCCAAATCCAGCTCACCGGGACGCCACAGGATGGCTTTGCCTTTGAATACCGTGAGCGGAGCGCTGACGCGGAGGGCTACTTCTACTCTTCAAAAAAGCACGACTACCCGCCTGAGATGGCCGTCAAGGTCCTGACTGCCTATAGGAGCGGCGTGGCGGATTGGGCCACGCTGGTGGCATGGAAAAAGCTCAGGCTGTAACCTTTGCACGACTTCCCTTTATACGAGGGTGAACTGACGTATAGCGCGCCAGAGAGATTAACAGGAATAAGAATCATGAGCGACAAACCTCCAGGAGCGGAAAAGAAGCTGCCCGCCGGCCTCTGCGGCATCTTTCTAGGATGGCTGGGCATCCATAAATTCATCCTTGGCTACACCAAGCAGGGCATCATCCAGATTATTGCGAGTGTGCTGACGTGCGGTGTGGGGAGCATCATCGGGCTGATCGAGGGGATCATTTACCTGACCAAGAGCGACGAGGACTTCGTCAGGATCTATATCCAGAACAAGCGTGGCTGGTTCTGAGACCCCAGCCCAAACCTTTGCGATTATGAAAAGAAGCACAATATGGACCATCGCGGCGACCGTCGCATATCTCTGGTTTGCTGAGGCAGCGCGGGCCCAGGTTGCCTCGGGCGGTTTAACCGTCGGCGCGGAGGCTTCACTCCTGCCTGATACCAACGGCGCCCGGGTTTTTCTCACCGTGCATCTGATCAACACGAGCGATCACGACATCACCGTGCTGACCAGGCATCTGAACGTCGAGGTGGAAGGTTCCGCCAGGCAAACGACGTTCACCCTCGGTTATGCCAATCCCGCCATTACCCACGATGGTCATCCCGTCATTCCCTCACTCTACGACTTCGCCCCCGTAACCTTGAAGCCCAACGAAGAGGCATTTGTCGTCCAGGAGACACATGGGCTCGGCGGTCCGGACGACGTTACCGCGGATACGCAATTGACGGTGCGGTACACCATCTCGCCCGAGTGGGCCAAACGCTTCGGGCTTTGGAGCGGCGTCGCGGAGTCAAAACCCTTCGCCGCGCGGGTCAGGAAACCCCGATGACCGCCATTTGGGATGGCAAAGATACGCCGATTCTTGAGAGATCGGGTTGCGCTCAGCTTTGCGGCGAGAACCGCTGCTCAATTCGGCGGAGGAGATGCGCCATTTGGAGGAGTTCTGCAAGTCCATCGGCATCAAGTTCATCCTGGTGCCGTCAGGTTGGAAGGCGAAGGTGCCGCCATGAGACTGCCTTACTTGTTCAAGTCCCTGCTCGGGGCGATCCTCCTCGGCGCGGGCGCCATCCAACCGTTGAGCGCTGCCACGGCGCTGCCCGAGTTTGCCTACCGCGAATTCAACCTGCAGGTCACCGCGGCGGATGGCCGGGTCGTGCCGGGCGCCTCCGTTTGCGGCTTTTGCCGGGGCTTTAATCTGCTGTGGCCCCGGACGGACCCGGATCGAGATCGAGGCCTCGATGGGACTATTCCCTGGAAGCTGGGCCGGACCGGAGACGATGGCAGGGTCAAAGTTGTCGTGCCGCCCGGCAGATGGAGCTTTTTCGCCGCCGGCCAGACCGCCGATCACGGAACCATCGTGGCGGCCTGGTCTGAGGCCGTTACGGCGGAGCCGGGGAAAACCCTCTACTTGCGACCCGCCATCACCAGGCAATGGACGTTGTGTTCCCGCGGCGGCCTCCTCCTGGCACCCAAATGCCTCTTCCTCAGACCCGAGCGTTTCCCTATCTGGCTCCCGGTGCGGATAGCGCAGACCAACGCCGCGCTCACAGTCGAGTTCAGCGCTGGGAACATGCAACTCTGCGCGGAGGGGGATGCGACTGGCGGTTGCCCTGGATTCGTCCTGTCCTGGGGCACTGTCAATCAGACCACCCCGAACGGTGCGCTCCTGCCTCGCCAAGAGCCCGCCACTATCCAATGCCGCGGCGCTAACGGCCACTCCCGCCTGGCCTGGCGTCAGAACCCCAACATCGGTCTCCAAGGCGACGTTGCCCTCGGCCCCACCGGTACGGCCTGGTTTTCTCCGGGCCCCTACGCCATCGGCTACCGCCGTCCGGTCACTCCCACCCTGACCGGCGCCTTCGCAGCCCAGGTTTATTTGCTCAAGAGCCGCGAAGCTCTCTGCCTGACCCTCGACGGCCCTTTGGCGGCGGAGTTGGACCAGGCCCCGGCGCGGGACGGCATGGACCGGACAGTATTCGCTCGGCTCTACATGGTTGACGTCAACGGGCATCCTTTGGCGGAACTCTTTGATGCGGGCGGCGCGCCGGCCAGGATCGAGGCAACGGTCCTTGCCGGCGGACACCGCTATGCCGCGCGGCAGATGCGGGGCAAGCGGAGCGACGTGGCGGGCGAGGGCGAAGGAGGCGTAAACATGTTCGAGGCCCCGGCTCCGTTCGACCCTCACGCCGTTTGGGAATTCAGAGGGTTGGAGGGGGTCCTGTCGCAGACGAGGTTTATGCGCGCAGCGCCAGTTACCGTCCGCAGCCCGACCTTTGAAATGGCGGTGCCGCGCCTCCTGGCCCGCCATGCCGGCAATGTCCTGCAGCAGGCCGAGGCCACCTCGCGAGCCATGGAAACCATTACTGGCCGGAAACGCGCGGCGCCACGGACGCGGCTCGATGTGACCCCGCGGAGCGGGGGAGCGAGCGCGGACCATAAAGGCCGTATTATCCACTACGGTTCTGGCATCTTTCTCTCCAGTGCGCCCACCTTTCGCCACACCTTCCCTCACGAGCTGGGGCATAACTTCGGTTTCACGCATGGCGGGCTGCAAGAAACCGTGGTCGAAGCCACCCGCTCCGCCGGAGGCGAACAGCTTTCGGAGCAACTGGCCAAATGGATGTTCATGGACCGGATGAACGGAATCAAACGGCGCGAAGTCCTCTATCCCAATACCGGGCTTTACCTCTACGGCTACGCCCAGGGCGGCCAGCCTTTTCTCAAATTCCTGATCGCGCACGAAGCCACCGTTAAGCGGAAGCTCGGCCGAACCGGACCGCGCTATACTGACGACGAGTTGACCGCAGCCTTGCTCACCTTGGCGCTGGCCCGCGACCTGACCTCCATCTGCCAGGCCTACGGGCTGAAGGTTTCACCAGACCGAGTGACCCAGGCCACTGCGGCCGCCCGCCTGCTCTGCGCAGCGCCAAAAAGATGATCAGGACCAGGCCACAGGAGCGCAGCCTTCAGGCTGCAGAAGCGAGGCGGGGCACTCGGCACCCGGTGTCTTTAGACGCTCCGGCGGCAAAAGAAGTCACAGCCCTCCGGGCCCGCCGGGCAGGGCCGCTGGCAAAATGGCCCTCCGTCGCTGGCGCCGGCGATCGGAGCGCCGCGCCAAGGCGCCCCGAAAACCTGCCTCAGGCCCGGTACAAGCCTGGGCCAAGCCAACCACTAGGCAACCACTAGGCAACCACTAGGCAACCACTAGGCAACCACTAGGCAACCACTAGGCAACCACTAGGCAACCACTAGGCAACCACTAGGCAACCACTAGGCAACCACTAGGCAACCACTAGGCAACCACTAGGCAACCACTAGGCAACCACTAGGCAACCACTAGGCAACCACTAGGCAACCACTAGGCAACCACTAGGCAACCACTAGGCAACCACTAGGCAACCACTAGGCAACCACTCCGATGTGGATCGCATCCACATCGGAGTGGTTCCCTAGCGGTTGCCTACTGGTTGGCTTGTAATACGCTTGGAGGGCGCTTGAGGGCGGCCTGGAGGTGGACGGGAGCGAATAGGTGAAGAAAGGTGTCAAACGATAGGTTCACCGCAGAGTCCAGTGCTGAGTTCTGCACAGTCCAGTGCTTGACATCTCGAGAGAATTTGCCAGTCTTGCCTCATGCTGCGGGCATTGCTAGCCTCGATTTCCACGGTATCGGAATCAGCTAACGCTTGAGGCGTTTCGGGCAGTCGGTTTAGGCGAACTGGATGACCGGGGACCGACCCCGCGCGTCTCCCTTCGGCCGCGGTTCGTTTCTCAGGCCACCAGCCATTTCCCTGCGATTCCACGCTGGGCCAGCGCACAAGCCCCTGGGGCTCCGCATGGACCCGGGCTGGTTACCGTCACGGCTCTCACTCGCAGAAGATCCGGCACCATGCGGCAGCGTGACGTTAGCAATATAGAATACTTATAATATCACAGTGTATGTGTTATTATCAAAATAACGCCCTATGCTGGCCAGCACACCGGAGCCTTCGACATCGCTCATTAATGCGTTCAGTGCCGCAATAGATTGTGGTTGCCACCTCCATCGCCCACTACCTATTGACATCATTGAAATACTGTGGCAATATTAATATGTGGCTATCAATACTCGAAATGAGATAACTGTCTCGCCAGATGCCCGCTTCTTCCTCGCCCCGGAATCCGCCCACCACCGTCAGTATGAGGCCCTCCGCGCCTTCTTTGTCGAACAACTGCCCGGACCGCAAGCCGCTCGCCGCTTCGGTTACTCCCCCAATGCCTTCCGCGTCCTGTGCTACCAGTTCCGCCATGATCCAAACAAACGCGCCGGCTTTTTCCAACACCCTAAGCCTGGCCCCCACCACGCCCCGTCTCGCGACCGCGTGCGCGAACTGGCCGTGGCCCTGCGCAAGCAGAACCTCTCCATCTATGACATCCAGCGCGAACTGGCCCAGGCCGGCCAGGTCATCAGCGTCAATGCTCTGGCCGTGCTCATGCGCGAAGAGGGCTTCGCCCGCCTGCCCCGCCGCCGGGACGACGAACGGCCCCTCACCCTCAAGCCGGAACCGGCCGCTGTGGCCAACGTCCGCCAATTGGATCTGGAGCCTCGCTCCTTCCGCACTCGCTTGGGGGGCTTGTTCCTGTTCGTCCCCTTGATGCGGTCCCTGGACCTCGAGTGGGTCGCCCGCCGAGCCCACCTGCCGGGTTCGCAGATGATCCCCGCCCACCAAGCCTTGCGCAGCCTCCTGGGTCTCAAGCTGATCGGCAAAGAACGCAAGAGTCATGTCATGGACTTGGTCTTCGATCAGGGCTTGGCCCTGTTCGCCGGTTTGAATGTAATCCCCAAACGCTCCTACTTGGCCGCTTATAGCTCGGGCATCGGCCAGCAAACCAACACCCGCCTGATGGAAACCTGGTTTGCACACCTCACCCAAGCGGGACTGCGCCGGGGTGATTCCTTCGACCTGGACTTCCACACCGTGCCGGCCAACACCGTGGCCGAACCCCTGGAAAAGCACTATGTTTCCAGCCGCAGCCGCAGTCAAAAGGGCATCCTGGTCTTCCTGGCCCGCGACGCCACCGAGCGAGTGCTTTGCTATGCCAACGCCGCCCTGACCAAGGCCCAACAGCCCGACGAGATTTTAAGCTTCGTTAAGTTCTGGAAACGTCGCACCGGTCGCTTGCCCGCCGAACTGGTTTTCGACTCGCGTTTGACCACCTATCGGCAGTTGGACCGGCTCAACCGCCAGGACATCCGCTTCATCACCCTGCGCCGCCGCTCCAAAAAGATGCTCGGCCAAATCTTCAGCCAGCCCCCCTCGGCCTGGCAACGGATCACGCTGCCGGCTTTGACCCGCACCTTCCGCACGCCCAAGGTTTTGGATGAGCGCATCCAACTCAAAGGTTACAAGGGCCTGCTGCGCCAAGTCACCGTTACGGAGTTGGGCCATGAGGACCCCACCATCCTGCTGACCAACCAACTGGAACTGAGTTGCCCGGCGCTGGTGACCCGTTACGCCCACCGCATGCTCATTGAGAATGGCATCTCGGAGGCCGTCCAGTTCTTTCATCTCGATGCTCTCTCCTCGATGGTCGGGCTCAAGGTGGACTTTGATCTCCAAATTACCCTCATGGCCAGCTCGCTTTACCGCCTCATGGCCGATCAAATCGGACGCGAGTACCGAGCGGGCGCAGGCCAAAAAGATCTTCCGCAATTTGCTCGATGTGTCGGCCACCGTCATCATCGGGGAACAGGACGTGATCGTAAGGTTGGATAAGCGAGCCCATAACCCCTTCCTGGTTTCCTCGCGCTTGGCCGAAAAACCAACGCCCATGCCCTGGTTTGGAGGCAAGCGATTGGTCATCCAGTTCGCCTAAACCGACTGCCCGAAACGCCTCAAGCGTTAGCTGATTCCATTTCCGTGGAAATCGAGGCTAGTGCAGTATCCTGGAGCCAAGAGCGCTCGCGCCCTCCTGCACCAATGGATGCGGCGCCCGCCAACGCCAACCAAAGGAGAACCATGCGCACAACTCCAGTTCCAACCTGTAGTTCGTCCCCTTTCCCTCCTTTCCCCCCTTTCCCTCTAGGTTTGAGGGGGCTCACGGGGTTGGGCTTGCGAGGACGCTCGGCCTCCCGGGTCTTGGCTTTGGGCTTGTTGCTTCTGCTGCTGCCGTTTGGGGTGCTGGCGGATGGGAAGATGATATCCGCCTTCCCCGCCAACGTCACCATGCCCGACCAGCAAGCACTGATTCACTTCACGAACGGCACCGAGCGGCTGGTAATCGAGACCCGATTCACGGGCGTGGGGACGAACTTTGCGTGGGTAGTGCCGTTGCCCAGCAAGCCGGTCGTGGAGGCTGCCACCACTGGCTTGTTCCCCACCCTGCGCTACCTGTTCCAGCCGCGCATCATCCACGAGGTCCCGCCCTTCTACGTGGGCTTCCTGATGGCGATAGGTGCCGTGGCATTGCTGTACGCCGCA
>CAVXLO010000028.1:0-119563 GCA_963762555.1 uncultured Verrucomicrobiae bacterium | reverse complement strand
CACTGCTCGACTACGAGGCATCGGTCCGCTTGGCGCTGGAAAAGATGAGCGCGCGTGGAGTGGAGACGGCTTGGAGTGATGCGCTGACTTCCAGCCAGGGTAACAAGATACCGGTGGCCCTCATCAGCAGCGAGGGCATGATCCTCGAGCGGCGGCAACGAAGGGTGGCCGCTCCGACTGAGTCCGTGTACAGGTCCTTTGCCGGACTGGGCGGCGCACGGGGGTGGCTGTATATGGATTGGGCCTGGCAACTGCGGGGGGCAGTGGACCGGCTATTTGGCGGTGTGGGAATGCGCCGGGGCCGGCGTGATCCGGAGGACTTGCGCGCAGGAGATACGCTGGACTTTTGGCGCGTGGAAATGGTGGAGCCGGGAAGGGTGATCCGGCTGCGCGCGGAAATGCGAGTCCCCGGCCGCGCCTGGCTCGAGTTTGAAGCCCGCCCGGAGGCGACTGGGCAGACTTTGCTTTTGCAGACGGCGTTTTTTGAGCCAAAGGGTTTGGTCGGACTGCTTTACTGGTACGCGTTGTATCCGGTTCACAGCCTTATTTTCAGCGGCCTGATTAGGCGAATCGCCGAACAAGCAGTAGTTTAGTGAGTGTCATGAAAACCCTCGTCCGACGCGCCGCGCGCCCTTTTCTGGTTCCAGCCAGTCTCTCCTTGCTTTTTGCCATGAACATCCACGCCGCTACTGACAAGATCGTCTACGACTTCCAGAACACCACCAACACGACCGCTTGGCAGGTCGTCAACGACGACGTCATGGGCGGCATATCCACCAGCAGTTTCCGCCTGACCAACGGCGTGGCGCTATTTCAGGGGAAAGTGTCGCTCGAAAACAACGGCGGGTTCGCCTCTGTGCGCTCACTCCCGGCACGCCATGACCTGGCGGGCAGCGACGTTTTTGTCGTTCGCGTGCGTGGAGACGGCCGAAGCTACAAGTTCACGGCGCGCACAGACCCAAGCTTTGACAGCGCGATCTACCAGTGCGTCTTCACGACGAAGAAAGGCGAATGGGAGGAGCACCGCTTACCGTTCAAGCAGTTCATACCGACGTTCCGGGGCCGCGTGCTTGCCGGCGAACCGCCGCTCGACCCGGCGAAGGTCACGTCGGTGGGCTTCCTGATTTCAGACAAACAGGATGGCCCATTTCAACTGGAGGTGGCGTGGATCAAGGTCACGAGCTTGTCCGGGCGTTAGGGAGTATCGCCGGGACAAGCGGGTTATATTCTCGACGATGGCGCTCAAGACGGTGGAGGGACAAAACGTCAAGCTGGTAGCTTCTGCCCAGGGCATGACGGTAGACAATGCCACGGTCCTCAAGACTGAGGTGATGGCCGAGAACGGCGTCAACTGGACGCATTTCGTCTCACGGTATGGTGTCGAAGACCTGCCCAGCTTTGTGCGTGTTGCATACATCCACAATGCAACTTACCTGAATGGGCTTGTCGGGGTCATTGTGGCGCTGGTTATGATTGGCAAACACGGGAAACAGTTAACAGATTCGGAACATGGACAACCTTACTGCGCATAAAGCCTCCGACTATGACCAAAAGGTCAGGCAAACGATTCCGTTTTACGACACGATTCACGCTGAGGTCCTCCGCCTCGTTCAGACCGTTAAGCCGGACGTGAAATGTTGGGTGGATACTGGCTGCGGCACGGGACACTTGGCGGAACAAGCGCTCGGCAGATTTCCGGCAACGCAGTTCATCCTGGCAGATCCTTCTGAGGCAATGCTGCAACAGGCGCGAGCACGATTCGGAAACAACGACAACACTCGATTGCACATTCTACCGCCAGCAGGAAGCGCTGAACTCCTGTCGCACGCGGCCGCTGAAACTGCCGATGTTCTCACGGCAATCCAGTGCCACCATTACGTGCAACGGCCCGAGCGCATAAAGGCACTGTGCGCCTGTCGTGAGGTGCTTAAACCTGGAGGGTTATTCGTGACCTTCGAAAATATTGCACCGCGCACGGTAGAAGGTATGCGCTTCGGACTGGCCGCTTGGAAACATTTCCTGATGGACAACGGCCGAACAGAACATGAAGCGGATCAACAGATCGCGCGCTACGGAAAAGAATTGCTGCCGATCACCGCTGAGGAACATCTCGATACGCTAGTTCAAGCAGGATTCGGTGTTGTGGAAATATTCTGGTACTCGCAAATGCAAGCAGGCTTCTACGCAATCAAGTAAACACACCCTTCCATCAACCTATCCAGATATTTAAATTTAAGCTATACGCCCCCCCTAAAGATATAAGTGGACACGATTAGCAATGTTGTGATAAGGTTTGCGCACGTTCGATGAAAACTTGCATGAACATATTAGTCTCGATTTGGCCGACGGCGGTCGCGGAAGCGACACGTCATAGTCGGACCAGCCGGGGTAATATGTTTAACCTCGGCCTATCCAGGTCGTATTGCGGGCAGGAGCCCAAAGCCGGTTTGGATAGATCTGAAGGTGAGCAGGTAAACGAACCAGACAACGGATTTCTACACCCTGCTTACCGGAATGGAAGCAGGGTTTTTTGTTTACCCATGCAGAACTGAAACAGAAGTGGAACTTGATAACGAAAGGCAGAGCACTGTGAGCAGAATGAAAATGACGTCTTGATGATGTCCGATAGCACCAAACGAATTGAGGCGCAGGAAAGCCGAGGCTTTCCACCGGTGGGCTCTGTCCATCGCTGGCGAAATCGCGCGCCGAGACGATTTGAAACGCTTTTACATTTTAAGGGCTTCGCAGGAGGTGTGCCCCAAAACACCGAAAGAACCACCGTGAAACCGTGGGTTGGTATCGCAAGATAGCAAGAGGTGTTTGTTCTTTGTTGAAATGGCATGGGCCGGGAGCGTGATTGCTCCCGGCCCTTTTAATTTCGCGGTTGTGATTTAACAGCAGAATGTCTCCCCGCCACGGAGGATGTCCGGGTGCAACTCCCGGCAGCCGCACCAATTCTTAACAGGCTGCGCGTCAGCACGCGGCCGAGTCTCCAAAACTCAGCTTACTCGGGGCAGCACCGAGGCAGCCTGCCACTTTTTCTGGGGTCGTGGCAGACAAGTAATGCACTTGCCCTGCAAGCAAGCTCATATGGGGGCGGTACCCATCGACTCCACCATTTCACTGCGGGGAGAATGAGATTCAGGCGAGCCTCATAAGCTCAGCCTCTGTGGGCGCGACTCCCACCCCCGCTACCAATTTTGGGAGGTGTTCCGGCTGCTCGACTGTAAATCGGGCGTCACAAAATATGTGTCGGAAGCGACGAACTGGAGCATTACCAGCACCTCCCACCATTTCTGGATCCGTAGCTCAATTAGCGGAGCAACCCGTTGTCTGCGGGAAGGCTGAGGGTGCGAACCCCTTCGGATCCGCCATTTTATCGGAGCGTAGCTCAGTCTTCAGAGCGCCCGGCTTGGGACCGGGAGGTCGCAGGTGGAAATCCTGCCGTTCCGACCATCTTCGATTTGCTGCCGTGGTCGAATACATCAGGCATCCGCCTTCTAAGCGGAACGATGCAGGTGGAAGTCCTGCCGGCAGCGCCAATTAACCATTGCCAGGTAGTGTCAAAGTAGCACGGCGGCCTGTTAAGCCGTTCGGTGTTGGTGCGAGTCCAACCCTGGCAGCCATTTTGTGGAAGGCAGGCAGATATAAGCTGGCTGCACCTGTCTCGAAAACAGGGTCCGTGACAACGGAGGTGGGCGCGCTACCCACGCCTTCCGCCATCGTCCTGTAGCTCAATAGCAGAGCACCCGGTCGATAACCGGGCGACGCAGGAGCATTACCTGCCGGGACGACCATTTTCCCCGAGTAGCTGAGGCAGATTAGCGCCTCCCTGAAGAGGAGGAGACGTTGGCGCGCTACCAACCTCGGGGACCATTTATACGCGGAGTGCGGAATGCGGAATTCCGGAGCCACCCGCCCAACCAAAAATCCCAATCCCGCTTTGACGGGGAGAAAGGAAGCATGAACACACTGACAAAAAGCAATGTGCGCCTCTTCGCCTCAAGCAACAGCTGGATCGAAGGCGAGGCGCTTCGTCAGCTCTACGCTGTTGCGAAATTGGAGGGAATGCGCCTGGCGGCCGGTTTTCCGGATCTACACCCAGGCAAAGGCAGCCCGGTTGGTGCTGCCTTCATGACTGAAGGGTTCATCTACCCTTACGTCATCGGCGGCGATATCGGCTGCGGTATGGGTTTGTTCAAGACCGACCTGGTCCAGCGTGACATCAAGCTCAACCGTTGGACCGAGCTGCGCTTTGACCTGGAACATCCCTGGGAGGGCGACGTGCAAGAAGTGCTCGCCACATCGAAACTTGAATCCACGGAGTTCGACCAGGCTTTGGGAACCCTTGGTAGTGGCAACCACTTTGCGGAGTTGCAGATGGTTGATGAGGTGCTTGATGCAAGGGCGTTCAAGCTCTTCGGCCTGGGCAAGCAGCAACTGGTTGTGCTGGTGCACAGCGGTTCGCGCGGTTTGGGTGAATCCGTCCTGCGCAGTTATGTGGAGGAGCATCAGGCCAGTGGCTCGGACGCAGAGTCCTTCGCCGCCGCGGCTTACCTGCAAGGCCACGACCTGGCGGTGCGCTGGGCCAAGGTGAACCGAGGGCTCCTCGCTCAGCGCTTCGTGCAACAGCTCGGGGCCGAGGCTGACCTGCTCTGGGACGGTTGCCACAACAGCATCACCTCTCGTGAGCACGAAGGTGAAACCGTCTGGGTGCACCGCAAGGGAGCTGTGGCAGCCGAAAGCGAAGCTGTGGTCATCCCGGGTTCGCGCGGTTCTCTCAGTTACCTGGTCAAGCCGCTTGGTGATGGCGAAAGCCGTGCCTGGTCGCTGGCTCACGGTGCGGGTCGCAAATGGGCCCGGAGCGAAGCCCGCCAGCGCATGCGCGAACGCTTTGGCATGCATCAGTTGACCCAGACGCCTTTGGGTGGCCGGGTCATCTGCGCAGAGCGGGACTTGCTCTATGAAGAGGCTCCCGCCGCTTACAAAAACATCGAGGACGTAGTTCAGGAGCTCGTCGATGCCGGACTTGCTTCGGTCATCGCGACATTCCGACCGCTCCTCACCTACAAGACGCGTGCGTTTCGGCGCTAACGCGTCCTTTACCGCCATGGAGGATCCGAGACCACAGGGTTAAGGCTTGCCCGCGAGCAGCGACCCTGTCGGTTTCAGCCTCCCTGGCTCCGATTTTCGTCCGTGAATGCAAAGCAGCTCGAGCAGCCGGGTTTTCAACCCGACCCTAGCCGGTGCGAGTCCGGCCACGGATGCCATTTGCTCTCAAGGTGTAATTAGTTCTGCACGCCGCTCTGCGAAGGCGGAAGTTCGTGGTGCAAATCCACGTGAGAGCACCATTTTGATGGTGATCATGATGTAACAGCAGCATCACGCCCCGTGAAGGCGTTTGTGCCGGTGCGAATCCGGTTGGTCACCCCAATTTAGATGGGCCGAAGTTTGCAGGTTATCGCTCCAAAACGAAGGGGTGGTTGCTCACCGTGAGAGAGCCGCCGGACGAAAGTCCGGTGTCGCGGGTTCGAGTCCCGCTTGCGAAGCCCCATATCTGCGGCGCCACTTGCCCATCTGATCACCCCGAGTTCAACTGCGAGAGAACGCCTGGATTTAAGTCCGGGAGAGGGGGGGCGATTCCCATCGGGAGTGCCAATTTCGACGGGCCGTTGAGTATGGATTATCGGTTAAGCGAGAAATCGCGAGCGGGTTCAAATCCCGCCCCAGCCGCAAACCTGGCCGGGATCCCATCTCGCCTCTTGTCCGTCGCGCTATTTGAAAGGGCCGAGCGAATGCAGGTTACCGCCTCCGCCATATGGAGGCGTAGCTCAGTGGTAGAGCACCCGAGTCCAATCCGGGAGGTCGCGGGTTCGAGTCCCGTCTCTTAAAAACGCCTCTGTTCAAGCCTTGCCCTTCAAGAAATGCGGAGAGCAAGCGCGGATCGATTGGGGATTCGGCTTGCCCTCCGCGCATTGGTTTTCGACGGGTCGCAGGATTGGGTTATCGCTTGATACGCGCGTGGTCGCCGGTTCGAGTCCGGCCTTCGGCTCCAGATGCCGAAGTAGCTCAGAGGTAGAGCACGTTCAATTCCCAGTTCGTTCTTTATCCGTCGGTACTTTCAGCGGGCCGTAGATTGTGGGTTCTCGTGGACCCGGTAGTGGCGGTTCAATTCCGCCCCGCGGAGCATTCCGCGGTGGTGTAACGGTAGCACTCCAGGCAATTCCACAGTCGCCTTCTTGCCCGCGTCGTTTAATGACCGTTCGCCGACATTTCTGATGGGCCGAAGTTGTGGGTTATCGCATGTTATTGGTTCGACTCCAGTGGCCGGCTCAATATGCCGGCCTAGCTCAATGGTAGAGCAGCCCCCGCGTCGTATGCGGGGTTAATTCCACGGCATCCCTTGCCCATCATCATCTTTCCTGCGGGCCGAAGAGCATGGGTTATCGCTTCAAACGAAACAGCCCACGTTCACCAACTTGTCCGCAGTTCTAAACAAAACAAATCGTGCCGAGGGTTGGCGGCACATTCAGATGAAAGGAGGCCAGCATGGCCCTTAACTACGCAAAACTGTTTAACCGCCGCGTCACCCCCCAGTCCCGCCCGATCCCAGGCTCGACCCAGGTGGCCAACTCGGGTGGCGGCTACTCGTGGCAGGTCGATGACTGGACCCGGCTCGACCGGTTTCTGATCCTCGGTGCCGAGGGTGGAACCTACTACATCACCGAACGCGATCTCGTGAAGCAGAACCACGACGCGATTGTCCGCTGCATCAAGCTGGACGGTATTCGCGCCGTGAAGCGCATCATTGAAATCAGCGACAGCGGTCGGGCTCCGAAGAACGACCCGGCTGTATTTGCTCTGGCTCTCGTGGCCGCTCACGGCTCGCCGGAAGCCAAGGCTCTGGCCTTCCAGAACCTGGCCAAGGTCTGCCGCATTGGCACCCACCTGTTCCACTTCGCTGAGTATGTGAATGCTCTGCGCGGCTGGGGCCGCGGTCTGCGTAATGCGGTTGGCCGCTGGTACCTGGAGCAGGAAGCCGACAAACTGGCTTACCAGGTGGTGAAGTACCAGCAGCGCGACAGTTGGTCGCACGGCGACCTCCTGCGCCTGGCCCACCCGAAGGCCCCTTCGGCTGAGCACGAAGCGGTCTTCCGCTGGATCCTCGCCGGTGTCAATGGTCTGGGTGAGCGCGCAGTGAAGCGCAAGGTCAACGGTGAAGACCGAGTGGCCACCTACGCTCCGGCCGGCAAGCTGCCGGAGATCATCGAAGCCTTCGAGAAGGCCAAGAAGGCTTCGAGCAAGGGCGAGATCGTTGGTCTGATCAACGACTTCGACTTGCCGCGTGAGGCAATCCCGACCCAGTGGCTCAATGAGCTGGAGGTTTGGGACGCCCTGCTGCAGCGCATGCCGATCACCGCGCTGGTTCGTAACCTGGGCAAGATGACTGCAATCGGTCTGATGAAGCCGTTCAGCGAGGCCGCCAGCCTCGTTGTTCGCAAGCTCGGCGACGCGGCCCTGCTCAAGCGTGCTCGCATCCACCCGCTGGCGGTATTAATCGCCCAGAAGGTGTATGCACAAGGCCGTGGTGAGAAGGGCAGTCTGACTTGGAAGCCGGTGTCGAAGATCGTCGATGCCCTGGATTCGGCGTTCTACGCCACCTTCCAGAACGTTGAACCGTGCGGCAAGCCAGTGCTCCTGGCCCTGGACGTCAGCGGTTCGATGGACGGCTCGATGATCGCCGGTTCGTGCCTCTCGGCGCGTGAGGCCAGCGCAGCCATGGCGCTGGTTACCGCTGCAACCGAGCCTGATTGCGAGATCATTGCGTTCAGTGCTGCTAGCCTCGATTTCCACGGTATCGGAATCAGCTAACGCTTGAGGCGTTTCGGGCAGTCGGTTTAGGCGAACTGGATGACCGGGGACCGACCCCGCGCGTCTCCCTTCGGCCGCGGTTCGTTTCTCAGGCCACCAGCCATTTCCCTGCGATTCCACGCTGGGCCAGCGCACAAGCCCCTGGGGCTCCGCATGGACTCGGGCTGGTTACCGTCACGGCTCTCACTCGCAGAAGATCCGGCACCATGCGGCAGCGTGACGTTAGCAATATAGAATACTTATAATATCACAGTGTATGTGTTATTATCAAAATAACGCCCTATGCTGGCCAGCACACCGGAGCCTTCGACATCGCTCATTAATGCGTTCAGTGCCGCAATAGATTGTGGTTGCCACCTCCATCGCCCACTACCTATTGACATCAATGAAATACTGTGGCAATATTAATATGTGGCTATCAATACTCGAAATGAGATAACTGTCTCGCCAGATGCCCGCTTCTTCCTCGCCCCGGAATCCGCCCACCACCGTCAGTATGAGGCCCTCCGCGCCTTCTTTGTCGAACAACTGCCCGGACCGCAAGCCGCTCGCCGCTTCGGTTACTCCCCCAATGCCTTCCGCGTCCTGTGCTACCAGTTCCGCCATGATCCTAACAAACGCGCCGGCTTTTTCCAACACCCTAAGCCCGGCCCCCACCACGCCCCGTCTCGCGACCGCGTGCGCGAACTGGCCGTGGCCCTGCGCAAGCAGAACCTCTCCATCTATGACATCCAGCGCGAACTGGCCCAGGCCGGCCAGGTCATCAGCGTCAATGCTCTGGCCGTGCTCATGCGCGAAGAGGGCTTCGCCCGCCTGCCCCGCCGCCGGGACGACGAACGGCCCCTCACCCTCAAACCGGAACCGGCCGCTGTGGCCAACGTCCGCCAATTGGATCTGGAGCCTCGCTCCTTCCGCACTCGCTTGGGGGGCTTGTTCCTGTTCGTCCCCTTGATGCGGGGCCTGGACCTCGAGTGGGTCGCCCGCCGAGCTCACTTGCCGGGTTCTCAGATGATTCCCGCCCACCAAGCCTTGCGCAGCCTCCTGGGTCTCAAGCTGATCGGCAAAGAACGCAAGAGTCATGTCATGGACTTGGTCTTTGATCAGGGCTTGGCCCTGTTCGCCGGTTTGAATGTCATCCCCAAACGCTCCTACTTGGCCGCTTATAGCTCGGGCATCGGCCAGCAAACCAACACCCGCCTGATGGCAACCTGGTTTGCACACCTCACCCAAGCGGGACTGCGCCGGGGTGATTCCTTCGACCTGGACTTCCACACCGTGCCGGCCAACACCGGGGCCGAACCCCTGGAAAAGCACTATGTTTCCAGCCGCAGCCGCAGTCAAAAGGGCATCCTGGTCTTCCTGGCCCGCGACGCCACCGAGCGAGTGCTTTGCTATGCCAACGCCGCCCTGACCAAGGCCCAACAGCCCGACGAGATTTTAAGCTTCGTTAAGTTCTGGAAACGTCGCACCGGTCGCTTGCCCGCCGAACTGGTTTTCGACTCGCGTTTGACCACCTATCGGCAGTTGGACCGGCTCAACCGCCAGGACATCCGCTTCATCACCCTGCGCCGCCGCTCCAAAAAGATGCTCGGCCAAATCTTCAGCCAGCCCCCCTCGGCCTGGCAACGGATCACGCTGCCGGCTTTGACCCGCACCTTCCGCACGCCCAAGGTTTTGGATGAGCGCATCCAACTCAAAGGTTACAAGGGCCTGCTGCGCCAAGTCACCGTTACGGAGTTGGGCCATGAGGACCCCACCATCCTGCTGACCAACCAACTGGAACTGAGTTGCCCGGCGCTGGTGACCCGTTACGCCCACCGCATGCTCATTGAGAATGGCATCTCGGAGGCCGTCCAGTTCTTTCATCTCGATGCTCTCTCCTCGATGGTCGGGCTCAAGGTGGACTTTGATCTCCAAATTACCCTCATGGCCAGCTCGCTTTACCGCCTCATGGCCGATCAAATCGGACGCGAGGACGAGCGGGCGCAGGCCAAAAAGATCTTCCGCAATTTGCTCGATGTGTCGGCCACCGTCATCATCGGGGAACAGGACGTGATCGTAAGGTTGGATAAGCGAGCCCATAACCCCTTCCTGGTTTCCTCGCGCTTGGCCGAAAAACCAACGCCCATGCCCTGGTTTGGAGGCAAGCGATTGGTCATCCAGTTCGCCTAAACCGACTGCCCGAAACGCCTCAAGCGTTAGCTGATTCCATTTCCGTGGAAATCGAGGCTAGCGCCAAAGGCGTTTTTGAAAGCTGGGGTGCGCGCACGCAGTGTTGCTGGCTCCAGCGAAAAAGTGCTTCGAAAATGCTTCGCCGCCCCGAAAACGAGCCTGGGTGGTCAACCAGCGTTGCTAGGGAGGCGTTTTACGATCGAGTGGGGAGATTCTGCGCTGAGATTCCGGCGCCAAAAGACTTTGGGCCAATGACGATTTCTAACTCGCTTGTTTTAGGACTAGCGACGAACCGGGCATTGATTAGACGCCCCAATGCGCCGGGATTCTGACGTGGTGGAGTCATGTCTTAGTTCAAAAGCGCGGGGGTGAGTTGGTGGAAGAGACCAACCAGGGGTTCGAAAACTTTCAACCAACGAGACGAATGGATACGTTTCGGGAATAATATCGGACCGACGGTATGGACGAATTTTGCGCATTCTGCAACCGGGAGGTGCCCACGCGAGGGCACCACGTAGTGCCGCGCTGCAAAGGCGGTCGGGACATCGCTCCGACCTGCCATTCATGTGAGGACTTCATCCACAAGACCTGGACGCATAACGAACTGCGAGACACGTTCAACACGGTCAAGAAGATCCAGTCCGATCCTCGGTTCCAGAAGTTCCTGCGCTGGCTTTACAAGCAGCAAGAAGGAACGTTCTTCCGGACTCGACGCAATCGAGGACGAACCAGCCAACCCTACCGCTGATTTCGGCCGATTCGTTTCGCGGGCCTTTTCCGTCCCTATAGCTCAAAGCACAGAGCAGGAGTGTCCTAAACTCCAGGTTGCCGGTGAGAGTCCGGCTGGGGACACCATTTCAAGCGGGTGTGGTTCAACAGTAATGTGAAGCGTTCTGGGCCTCTGGCCTCCATTCCATGAGGCTTGGGAGGAACCGCTCAACATTACTGAACGCTTCACATTACTGGAGAAATGTTGAGCTCAACATTTCAACAGCAGAATGCGGCCGTGCCAAGGCCGAGACGACGGTGCGACTCCGTTCACCCGCTCCATTTTCTGGGGAAGTAGCTCATCAGCAGAGCGCTCGTTTGACATGCGAGAGGCAAAGGGGGCAGCACCCTTCGTCTCCACCATTTCCGAGGGCATAGCTCAGCCAGCCAGAGCGGATGCGTCACATGCATCAGGTCGGAGGTGCAAATCCTCCTGCCCTCACCATTTCTGTCCCTTTGGTGTAGTCCAGCCAACATGCCTGCCTCTCATGCAGGAGATCACCGGAGCGAAGCCGGTCAGGGACGCCAATTTCAGCGGCGCGTGGTTTACGGGGAATAGCAGACCCACCTGACTCAGAATCAGGCAGCCTTGGACGTGCAAGTCGTCTCGCGCCGACCATTTCCAAAGCCCCCAAAGCATTGTCAGCGATGCACTCGCCAGGTACGCGAGTTCTAGCCCGGTGCAACTCCGGGTGGGGGATCCATTTCGCAATCGAGCCAGCGCTCAAGCCGGTTTCATAAGCCAGCTGCGCTGAGGGCAGCACTCGGGATTGCGACCATTTCGCCTCCTTGCGGCAGCCGCAGACTTCCTTTGTAAGAAAGTCGCGCCGGGGCAGCACCGGCGGGAGGCCCCATTTGTCTTTGCTCGCGTAGTCCAACAGAAGAGACACGACGTTGAGAACGTCGCCAGTGCAGGTGCGAATCCTGCCGCGAGCACCACTTTCCTGGAGCTGAAGCCACAGCAGACCGGCACCGGACTTTTAATCCGGTATGGTGAGTGTTCCGGTTCACGCTTTTCTGGGAGAGAAGTATCTTGATAATCAAAGGAGCCAGAGCAAGGCGTATCGAGATAATCGAGAAGGTTGAGGCCCGGGGTGTGGTGCGGGCAGGCAATCGCCCCGTCACGCCCTGAGTTCCGGCGCGTGTTCGCCAGGGACTCAGAACAGGAACTGCTCTTCGCGATGATCCGGGGGCAGACGCCGACGCATGTGCGGCGAACGGTGAGCGCGTTTAATGGATAGCTCCAGGACCAGCAGTGCCTGGTCGAGGCGACAGTCGTAGAGTTGGGGCGTTTGGCCCAGGGCTTCGGCGACCAGGCGGTGAGCGATTTCGAGTTTTTCGAGGACGGAAAGCTCCAGTGGCATAGGCTGGTTAGCGGAGGGTTTGTTTGAGTTGGCGCAGTTGTTCCAAGGCGCGTTGCCGACCCCGCTCTTGTTCGGCCGGAGAACCCGTCGGAGCCAGTGTGATCGGTGGCTTTGGCGGCAGCTCTGGAACGAGACGGACCCGGCTGATGTTGAGATCCTCTTCGAAGCGATCCAGTTGGAGGAGATTGGAGAGCTTGAGGGCGCCGACGTTGCGGCGGGTGTGGCGGATTTCCTTTTGCAAGTAGCGGATGACCTGGCTGAGGTCAGCCCGTGTAAAGCCGGCGTGGAGGAACTCCCACCAGAGCCGCTCCCGGTCAAAACGCCAGGAGAGGGTTTGACCGGTGAGACGGCAATAGGTCTGGTGGAGTTCCTCCAACTGAACCAGCAAGGGGAGCGGCGAGTTCATTTTGGGAACTGGGCGACCCAGGGCAGAAGTT
This sequence comes from uncultured Verrucomicrobiae bacterium, assembly GCA_963762555.1. Taxonomy (GTDB): domain Bacteria; phylum Verrucomicrobiota; class Verrucomicrobiia; order Limisphaerales; family UBA8199; genus PALSA-1440. Next base: position 106,950 of record CAVXLO010000028.1, on the reverse strand, counting down.
CCAAGGCGCGCTGCACGTGAGCGGTGGTGATGGCGCGGGAGTTCTGGGCGGCGGCTTCTTCCAGGGCGCGTTGAGCCAGGTGATTGAGCAGCCGAGGCAAGCCGTTGCCGGCCTGGAGGAGCAACTGCAAGGCCGCCGCCTCGAAGGGGTTGGCGTGAATGCCGACAGCCTCAAGGCGCGCTTGGATATAACCGGCCAGTTCGTCTCCCGTCCAGGGCTCCAGGCGCAGGCAAAAGCTCAGGCGGGCCAGCAGGGGCGCGTTGATGCCCATTTGCAGCCGGGGCAGGAGTTGCTCGTCGCCCACCAACAGCAGACTAAAGGGCGGCTGGGTGTCACGGCGATCGCAACTCAACAGGCGTACCTCTTCGAGCGCGGTGGCGCTGAGGTTCTGCGCCTCGTCCAGGACGACCACGGGCCAGAGCCGTTCGAGTTGTTGCCAGCCCTGGCGGATGAGCATGACGTTGTCGCTGCGGCGCATGCGGGCGGGCTGCCCCAGTTCCAGGCACAGCAGGCGTAAGAGGTCGGTGCCGGTGACCGAGGAATGGGAGAGCACCAGCGGCTGGTAGCGTTTGTCGGGCAGGGATTTAAGGAAGTGCTGGACCAGGAGAGTTTTGCCCACGCCGTTGGGGCCGTGGAGCAGGCCGCAGGCCCGCACGGAGACCAACTGTTCGAGGCGGTGGCGGGTCTGCTTGAAGGTATCGGAAGCATAGGGCGTTTCGACGGCCGCCCCGAAGGGCAGCTCTCTGGCGCCCCAGAGGCTTTTGAGGGCAATATCCAACTCAGGAGGATTTATCGGGGCGGTCATAGTCGCGGTCGGTATAGGTTTTGGAGTTGAGTTGTTTGTCGCAACGCCGGGCCGGGCCGACGAGCTTATCCTCCCACCAGACCTCAACCCGGCTCCAATCGAAGGGGTTGAAGCGCACTTGGATGACCTGGCCGCGTAAATGGAGGGGCACTTCCCAGAGTTGGCCCTCCAGACTGAAAGTGGCGTCCAGGCGCACCCGGCGCTCGGCGCGCGAGAGGAAGAGGGCTTCCCAGTCGGTGTGGGCGTCGGCGACGCGCAAGTTGAGGGCGCGTTGGGCGAAGCGCTCGGCCGGGGTTTGACCGCCCAGCGCGCTGTGGGGCCTTTGGTGATACTCGGTTTCGATCCAACGCCAGAGCCGGGCATTGAGTTCTTCCAGCGTGTGGGCCGGATCGATGATCAAGCGGGCTTCGAAATCCATTTGGAGCGTGGAAAACCAGCGCTCTTGCTTGCCCTTCGACCACGCCGCATAGGGTTTTGCGTGGCAGAGCCTTACGCCCAAATTGGCGCAAACGACCTGCAGGTGATAGCTGGTGAAGATCTTGCCCTGGTCGGTGTAGAGCTTGTCGGGAAAGCCGCGCTGGGCCAGCCCCTGGCGGAAACAATCCAGGAACCAGCAGAGCTTCTCCGAGTCGTAATACTGCGCGTGGGGAACCACTCGCGAACAGTCGTCGAGCGTGCCGAAGAGGCGGGTCTGGATGAGTTTGCCGTTGGGCAGCCTGAGGGTGGGGCCGTACATCATGTCGGTCATCCACAACTCGTTGGCCAAGGCGCACTCGAAGGCCTTGGTGGGGCCGCCTTGCGGGGGAGGGTTACGTTTGATGGAACGGGCGTCCAACTGGTGGGCGGCTAACAACCGGTACACCGAGGGCAGGCTGAAGGTGCCCGGCTGGAGGACGCCTTTCTGGACCAGTTGGCGCACCACCACCTTGATCTTGAGTTGAGGATACTGCTGACGCAGTTCCACGATGGCTTGGCAGGCCTCGGGACTGAGCGCCTTGCGCGTGCCCTTGTCGGAACGGGGCTGACGCTGGAGCGCCGCAAACCCCTGGTGGCGCAAAAGGTAGTACCAGCTCTCCAGAGTGGAAGCCGAATAACTTTTGCCGCCCCAGGTCCGTTCACTGGCCAGGGCGGTAGCGCGGACCAGTGTGAAGTTTTGCTTTAAGGCTTCCTGGATCCAGGTCGCGGCAGCGTGCCGGGCCAGGGCCAAAGCATCGGAATCGGAAGGTTAATTCATACGCTCAGGAGCTTCGGCCCGGGTCCCCCAATCCGCGATAATAGAGGTGTGTGGGGGTAAACCGGCGCCGCGCTCCTGCGCGGGCGGACCTCATGCAGCCTGAAGCTGCCGACGCTGGTGGCAGCGGTAAGTTCCAAACAAACAGGTATGGAACTGATGGATGAGTTGGCGCGTCGCCGTGGCCAGATCGCCGCAACGCCCGATGAGTTGGTGCCACAAACCTCGGGCCGTGGGCCGAAGAGGCAGTGGACCAAACGCGTTGCCGACCTGTCGCACGAGCCCCGGCAGATGCGTCTCCAATCGCCGCCAGTAACCGCGGATGAGTTCGCTCCAACGCGCTACCTGGGGCGTAGCTTGGCCGTTAAACCCCTCGGCAATGGTCGGGGTGTTGACCGGCCGATACGGCTGCGCAAACTGCGGCAGGCAACTCACGCTGATGTGACAGTGCCGACACCAGAAGCGCCGGATCCAAATCCACAGCACCAATGCGGTCGTGCTGGTGATATAACGATGGTAATAGCAGAGTGCTTCCAGGCTGTGCGCCCGCAGACAATTGGGACAAGTTTCCGGCGGACGGACTTGCCGCTGATAGTCCTGCTCGGCATACTGTTCGGGGGTCAGTGACGTGGTGAAGATTGTTTGCACGACAGCTTCATAACCGATCTGGCCCCCGCTGAAAACGCCTTGATGTACGGTTATCCCCCGAGCAAAACAAGCCAACCGAAATGGTCCGAAGCCACGCTCTTCTTCTCAAGCTCCCAACTGAGATCTTTCCACCCCCTCCCACCTCAATGCGAAGCAGGCTATCCGCTTAGTTCATCGATTTCCGCGACTCGGAACAGTGAGGTTGCAACTACCTCCGGCTCCACCACTTTTTGCCGGGTCGTCTAATTAGTAGGACACCGCCCTTTGAAGGCGGCTACGCTGGTGCGAACCCAGCCCCGGCAGCCATTTTTGGGACGTCGAACTTCGACCGCTCGGTGGTGAAATAGCATCACGTCTGGCCTACACCCAGAAATCGGAGGGGCAGAACCTTCCCGGGCGACCATCTTGCCGCTGAGTGTGGAAGTCTGCACACCTGTCTTTGAAACAGGGAGAGCTGGAGCATTACCAGCAGCGGCAGCCAATTTGATCCTGCGCCGATTTCAACAAAGAGCAAACACCTGACCGCCCACGGGCGGTGGTTATCTGAAGATTTATGAACATATTGACGAAAGCGACCGTGCTGGTGCTCAACCGCAACTGGCAGGCCATCAACGTGCGCACGCCCCAGGAGGCGTTCTGCATGATGGCCACCAACGTGGCTACTGGCCTGGAGATCGAAGGCGAGGACCACATCCGCCCAGTCACCTGGGAGGAATGGATCACGCTGCCGATTCGCGATCAGGACGAGGCAGTCCACACCGTGCGCGGTCAGATTCGCGTGCCGACCGTCATCGTGGCGGTGAACTACGCCAAGGTGCCCAAGAAGCGCCCGAAGCTGTGCGCCAAGGCCATCCGCGAGCGCGACGGTAACCGCTGCCAGTACACTGGCCGTGTGTTGCACCCGAACGAGGGTAGCCTGGATCACGTCCTGCCCCGCTCTCGTGGAGGCAAGGACGCGTGGGAGAACCTGGTCTGGTCGGCCAAGGAAGTGAACCAGAAGAAGGCTGACCGCCTGCCGCACGAGGCCGGCCTGAAGCTGCTCTCGGTTCCGCGTGCACCGAAAGCGCTGCCGGTTTCGGCGCTCATTCGCAACTCGGCTGAGGTTGAGGACTGGAAGCTGTTCCTCACGTAAGCATTCAAGCCGGTGGCGTGATCAGCACGTCACCGGCCTTTAACAACAAAGCCACCAAAACCGGAGGCTGTATGGCAAACATCGAACGATATGAAGATTCGCCCTTTCTACGAGCTCACGAGCAAACGCCGGAAGGGATTCCCGTCCGAAATGCGAGTCGGGAAGGGAGACCGGACTGTGCATGGCAATAAGGAACTCGTAGAAAGACTCGGCCGCAAGGACCTGTGTCCATGCGGTTCCGGACGCCGGTTTTAAGAATTGTTGCCTGCGTTCCGGGGACTTTGATGGTTCCCACAAGAACTACTTCTTTTAGGGAGTAAGGACATCGAGGGGCGCTCGGAACCGGGCGCCTCTCTTGTCTCGAGAGGAACATTAATCGCCAGCAGTTGGCACTTGAAATAACTTGTGAACGTGGTCGGCAGCAGAGAGCGGGAAGAAATTGGTTATGAACACTAAAGATTTTATTCGTCTCGGGATCCCTCTGGGTGAAGCCACCCGGCGGGCCACCGACTTCGTCTCCCAATTCATCCTCAGCGGTGGAGACAAAACCCGCTTGGAAGAGGAATTGAAGGCGATCTTGGCCAACCCGGCTCTATTCGCTGAGGACCCGCTGCGCAAAGAGCTGGCTAAAGCGATTGTGAACGCTCCGCCCCCGCCGCGGGCCGAGCCGGTGAAGTACCGCCAATGGGGCGAAGGACTGGAGCACGAAGCGGTAATGCAGATGGAGAAAGCCTGCCTGCTGCCGGTGGCAGTGGCCGGCGCGCTCATGCCTGACGCTCATGTGGGCTATGGCCTGCCGATTGGAGGAGTGCTGGCAACCGATAATACCGTCATCCCGTACGCGGTTGGCGTTGATATCGCCTGCCGCATGAAGATGACGGTGCTGGATGTCCCAGTCAGCGAACTGGAACGGCATCCCGAAAGCCTCACCCGGGCCATTGAGGCTGAAACGCGCTTTGGCGTGGGGGCCAGCTTCAAGAACCGCCGGCAGCACGAGGTGCTGGATGCCGATTGGGACGTTAGCCCGATCACCAAACAGAACAAGGACCGCGCCTGGTCCCAACTGGGCACCAGCGGCAGCGGTAACCATTTCGTGGAGTTCGGATTTTTCACCTCCCACGGGCAAATTCATGGGTTGGAAGCGGGAACGTACCTGGCGCTGCTGTCGCACAGCGGCAGCCGCGGAACCGGTGCCGCCGTTTGCGACTACTACAGCAAGCTGGCGTTCAGCCAGTTCCCCGATCTCTCGAGCGAGCTGAAGCGTCTGGCCTGGTTGTCGTTGGATTCCGAGGAGGGCCAGGAATACTGGGCCGCCATGGAGTTGATGGGCCGCTACGCCGCGGCCAACCATGCGCTGATTCACGAGCACGTGGCAGCGAACCTCGGTGCCGAGGTCCTCCTGGACCTGGAGAACCACCACAACTTCGCTTGGAAAGAGCGGCACGTGATCAATGGCGTGGAGAAGGAAGTCATCGTTCACCGGAAGGGTGCCACCCCAGCCGGTCAGGGTGTGTTGGGTATCATCCCGGGTTCGATGGCTTCGCCCGGCTTTGTCGTCAGCGGCAAAGGCAACCCGGAATCGTTGAATTCGGCCTCGCATGGCGCGGGTCGAGTGATGAGCCGTACGCAGGCGAGCAAGACCTTTGAGTGGAAAAAGGTGAATGCGTTCCTTCGTGAGAAGGGTTTGACGCTAATCTCGGCTGGTTTGGACGAGGTGCCGATGGTCTACAAGAACATCCACGAGGTGATGGCGGCCCAGAAGGACCTCGTGACCATATTGGGTCAATTTGATCCCAAGCTCGTAAAAATGGCACCGCATGGTGAGCGGGCGGAAGACTAACGCGATGATCACCATAGACGGATCACAAGGTGAAGGCGGTGGCCAGATTCTGCGCACGTCGTTGGCGCTGTCTCTGGTCACTGGCCAACCTCTTCGCATGGAGCGGATCCGGGCCAGGCGCCAGAAGCCTGGTTTGCTGAAGCAACACCTGACGGCGGTTGAGGCCGCCAAAACGGTTGGTTGTGCCGAGGTGACGAGGGCCGCACTGGGATCACAGACCCTGGAGTTTACCCCTGGACCCGTCACGCCGGGCAACTACCGCTTTGCGGTAGGCACTGCCGGAAGCGCCACGCTCGTGCTGCAGACGGTTTTGCCGGCATTGCTCACTGCCTCGGGGCTCAGCACACTGACGCTGGAGGGCGGCACCCATAACCCGATGGCGCCGCCTTTCGATTTTCTTGAGAAATCTTTCATGCCGCTGATCCATCGTATGGGGCCATCGGTAGAATTGAAACTCAGACGCCCCGGCTTCTACCCTGCCGGTGGCGGACAGCTCCATGCCCGAATCGAACCTGCGAAAAAGCTGTCACGGCTGGATTTGCTTGAGCGCGGCGCGATTCGAGCGCGGCATGCCAAAGCGCTCATATCAAAGCTACCGGAGCATGTGGCAGAAAGGGAGCTGTCCGTCCTGAGAGAGGAGTTGAAATGGCGGCCGGAAGAATACAGCGTTGACAGCGTTCCGCATCCCTTGGGCCCAGGAAACGCCGTCGTGCTCTCAATCGAAGCAGAGGAGGTTACCACCGTGTTCACGGGCTTTGGCGAGCGCGACCGTCCCGCTGAGGAAGTTGCGGAATCCGCTGTCGAAGCTGCGAAAGTCTGGCTCAACGCGGGCGTCCCAGTTGACGAACACCTGGCCGATCAGCTCCTGATCCCAATGGCCTTGGCGGGTGGGGGCTCATTCCGGACGACCAAACCTTCCCTGCACACGACCACGAACGTGGAAGTGATCCAAAGATTTCTGCCCGTGCCTATTCGCCTCGATCAGGAAAGCGAACTCCTCTGGTGTGCAAAAGTGGGGAGTGGCTGACGAGACGCCAAGCTGACACACTCCTGTCCAGTTAATGAACGGTCCGATCGCCCAGATTGTTGCACTGACCTGCCATGCAAATGCCTTTTTGCGCAGGTTGCCAATCCCCGCATTCTTTCCCGGGAATTCCACCTGCCAGTTCTGCGACTGGGTCAAATTCGTAACAGTTTCGAAAACGATCTTTGGCAAAGCTCGAGAGACTCCGGTGGCTGACCATCCCAACGATTGGTTTCAGCACCTCAAGACCGCTGAAATACTAGGTGTTCGCCTCAGTTGCGCACCTCAGAATAATCCGGGCATATCCGATCGGATGTCGTCCGCCTTTGTCGGTGGCGGAGGTAGTTGGGCGATGGAGGCATTTCAGGAGCGAGCAAAGTCGGCCTTTTGGTCGTCCCGTTGGCAGGTGTGGAACCAAAACGCGCCAGAACGCCGCATTTGGAGGGTTGACTACGGGCGGGTGTCCGAAGCATCACCACGCGCAGCAGGCAATGCCAGCCTGGAGTTGGCACAAAACCGTTTTCGTTCCGCCTTAGCAAAAATCCATGCTTTCTCCGAGAAGCACGGCTGCGGAGGTTTCACAGCCTGTTTTAGTCGGGCAATGGAGACGCTCGATTCGGACGGAGTGAAACGGCACGGTTATCATAAGGATCTGGTTGTTGATGGTGTCGTTCCCAGCCTGGCAGAAGGTTTGCTGGACGCGGCGCAATCGGCTTGGGTGTTCGGCGGAATGGGTTCGTGGAACGACATGGGGTTCGAAGGCGACGACCAGGCGGATTATGACCGAGTTTCCCAACAATTGTTCGCTGTTCTGAACGAGACTATTCAGATTGCGGCGAACGCCTCTTGTGCCTCCCGGGCAACATGAGCACCATGGAATCACTGTAAGCGGTAAGGGAGGTGCATTCTATTCAATCCGGCAGAACGCGATAAGCTGTCGGGATGAATAACGGAATAGGTTGTCGTGAAGAGTTTTCCCCGACAGAGATCTCCAAGGTCCTAGCGCGCTATCGCCGGAGCGGGCTGGGAGCCGCGCAGTTTGCCCAGGAGCACGGCATACCGCCTGGCCGACTGCATTATTGGATTTACCAAAAAGGCAGGACCCGACCCCGCCAGTCACTTCGGGCTTCGGTTTCAAAGCCCGTCTTCCAGGAACTCAAGGTGGCGACGATGCTCCCGGTTGTTGATGGCTGGGTCGCCGAGGTGAACCTGCCGGGCGGGTTGGCCGTCCGGTTCAGCCAGAAAGCCACGGCCGAGTGGATCGGCTCGGTCGTGCAAGCGTTGCGAAGGCCATGCTGAGCCTCTCCCCAGCCACGCGCGTTTTCCTGGCGTTGGATCCGATCGACGGACGAAAGAGCTTCAACGGTCTGAGCACCCTGGTCAAAGAGGCCCTGGGACAGGAACCGACGTCAGGCTTTTTGTTCGCCTTCGTCAACCGAGCGCGCAACCGATTAAAAATTCTCTTTTGGGACGGTTCGGGCTTGATCCTTTGCACAAAAAGATTGGAGCGAGGAACCTTCGCGCCCATGGCTGGCGAGGGCAAGAGCCTGAGCCTGCGACCGGAGGAGTTGCTGCTGCTGATGCATGGCATTGAAAGCACCTCCCGGCGGCAGTGGCACCGGGTGTGAAGCTTTTTACATTTTCGACTGGACTCCAGATTTTTGAAGCTTACCCTCAGGGCCGGTGAGCGAAAATCTGACGATTCAGGGTCGAAGTTTAAGCGGCCAGGCGCTCGAAGAGCTGCGCCAGTGGGTGGGCGCCAACCCGCGCTGGAGTCGCCGGCGACTGTCGCTGGAGTTGGCCACGCGTTGGGAATGGCGCAACGCGGCCGGCCAACTCAAGGACATGGCCGCCCGCACGCTGTTGGTGAAGTTAGAGCAGCGCGGGTTGATTGAGCTTCCAGCGCGGCGCCAGGTGCCGACCAACCGGATGCGGTGCGGAGCGCAGCCGGCGATCATTGAACCGGCTGAACCCATCGTCTGCGCTCTGGCCGATTTGCGGCCCCTGAGCGTGGAAGAAGTCAGCGGGCAAGCGGCCGAGCGGGCCTGGATTCGAGGGGCACTGGCTCAATTTCATTACCTGGGCTTTGGTGGGACGGTTGGACAAAACGTACAATACCTGGTCCGTGATGAGCGACATCGCCCCGTGGCCTGTGCGGTTTTTGGGGCCGCAGCCTGGAAGTGTCAGGACCGGGACCGCTTCATCGGGTGGTCGGCACAGCAGAGGCAGAGCAACCTGGGCCTGATAGCCAACAACTCGCGTTTTCTGATTTTGCCGTGGGTCAAGGTGCCACAGTTAGGGAGCTGGATTTTGGGGCAAGTCGCTGGGTGGATTGCCCGGGACTGGCAAGCCAAGTATGGCCATCCGGTTCTGTTGTTGGAGACCTTCGTTGAACGGGAGCGTTTTCGCGGCACGGTTTATCGAGCGGCCAACTGGCAATCGGTGGGAGTAACGGCCGGTCGCACGCGCCAGGACCGCCACACGTGCATCCAGGTGGCGGTAAAGGACATTTATGTTCACCCGTTGTGCCGCAGGTTCCGGGAGGTGCTCCAAGCGTGAAGACCCCGGAAGAACTGTTGCGCCAATTTGCCGATAATCCGGCCGGGTTGGCCGAATATGCCGCGCAGTTGCAGCAGGATCTGGCGCTCAAAGTGCAGCAATTGGCCGAAGCTCAGGCCATCATTGCCGACCTGAAACGAGAGCTCTTTGGCGCCAAGTCTGACAAGCTTAATGAAGAACAGGAAGAGCAGCTGCGGCAACTGTTGGGCGATACTCAGGAGCAAGCGCAGCGCACCCCGCCCCTGAGCCAAGAGGTGCTCGAAGAGGCCCTGGCCCAGGAGCGAGCCGAGCAACGCCAGCGCGCCAAGGAGCGAACTCGCCGCCCTCTCCCTCCCGTGGAACTGGAAAAGCAGCAAGTCATCCTGGAGCCTGAGGACAAGCTCTGTCCCACCAGCGGTCAGGAGAGGCCCTGCATCGGACAGGAAGTCACCACCGAGTATGACTACGTGCCGGCCAAATTGATCATTCGCGAGATCGTGCGCCGCAAATATGGCCAATGTGAAAAGCCCTGCTGCCAGGGAGTGACCATCGCTGCGCTACCGCCTCGGCTGGTGCCGCAAAGCAAACTGGGGCTGGGATTGGCGGTCTATCTCTTGCTCAGTCGTTTTGATGACCACGTGGCCTACTATACCCTGGAACGGAACTTTCGGGAGCGTTTTGGCGTGGTCATCAGCCGTCAGCAGATGGTGCAGTGGGTGGAGAAGGTGGCGCACTTACTCCTGGCAATCTATTGGCTCATCTGGGAAGAGCTTAAAGCCGGCGATTACCTGCAGATTGACGAGTCTCCGGTGAAGGTGCTGGATCCTGAGGTCAAAGGCAAAGCGGCTCGCGGTTTCCTTTGGTTTTACTCGACGCCAGGCGGATACGTCTTTTTAGAGTTTCATCACAGCCGGGGGCGGGATGGACCGCGAGAACGACTGCGCGGTTTTCGCGGGACTATGCAGACCGATGGCTACGAACTTTACGACGCGCTACGCAAGGAGCAACCCTCCAGGCTCAAGCGGATTGGATGTGTCAGTCACGCCCGACGCAAGCTCTATAAGGCCTTGCTGGAATCGTGCTCGGAAGCCTTGTGGTTCATCGGTCAGATGCGCCAACTCTATCAATTAGAACGAGAACTCAAGGACGCCAGTCCAGAAGTGCGGCGCAAGGGCCGGCTCCAGAAAGCCCCCGCCATCTGGCTGGCCATGAAGCGGCGGGCAGAGGCGATCCGGGCCGATCCGCGCGTCCTGCCCCAGAGCACCCTGGGCAAAGCCGTGCGCTATCTCCTCAATGAGTATACGGCCCTGGTCGGGTATCTGCGCGACGGCCGATTTGAAATCGATTCCAACCTGGTCGAAAATGACGTACGGCCTTCCGCGGTCGGCAAGCGCCGATGGCTCTTTATTGGGCACCCTGACGCGGGCTGGCGCAGCGCGGTCATTTATACCCTCATCCAAAGCTGCCGCCGTCACGGCATCAACCCCCAGGAATATCTCACCGATGTTCTGGCACGCCTGCCCTCGATGACCTCCAATCAAGTCCGAGAACTTCTCCCGGACCAGTGGCGCAAAGCTCGCCACGCTCGTGGCGCCGCGGTCCAATAACCGGCTCAGGACGCCTCGATCTTGCTCGGACCTGTATCCCTGACGACGCTTACGAATCACTTGCAGAAGTTGTAGATATCGGGGTCAACCTGGCGCACCGCTCCTTCCACGCAGACCGGGATAAAGTCATTCAGCGGGCTTTCGCCGCTGGAGTGCGGACTATGGTGATTACGGGCACCAACGTAGCAGGCAGCGAGGAGGGGGTGCGGATCGCTCGCGAATACCCCAGGCGAATTTTTGCAACCGCCGGAGTCCATCCCCACGACAGCCGCCATTGCACGCAAGAGACGATCCCTGAACTGCGTCGCCTGGCCACCCACAAAGAGGTGGTGGCGATCGGGGAATGCGGATTGGATTTCAACCGAGACTTTTCACCGAGGCCCGACCAGGAAAGGTGGTTCGAGGCTCAGGTAGCGCTCGCGGAAGAGTTGCGGATGCCACTGTTTTTGCATGAGCGAGATGCCCGGGAGCGATTCTGCCAGATCCTCGCGACGACCCGTAAGAAGGTTCCGGCCGTGCTCCACTGTTTCACTGGCACGCGTGAAGACTTGGAGACCTACCTTAACATGGGTCTGCACATTGGCATCACCGGGTGGATTTGCGATGAGCGCCGGGGAACGCACCTGCGCGAATTGGTTGAGAAGATTCCGCTGAACCGCCTAATGATCGAAACTGACGCACCGTTCTTGGTCCCGCGCTCAATGCCGAACCGACCCAAAGATGGCCGAAATGAACCAGCTTTTCTGTCACATGTGCTGCAGACGGTCGCAAACTGCCTCGGAAAGACGCCCACGGAAGCCGCGGTCGCTACGACGAAAACCGCGCGTGAGTTCTTCGGCTTAGTGACTAATTAAATAGCCCGGTTCAACGCGCCGCTCCTTTGCTTTTCTTCTTACCCTTCGCTTTGGAGGCAACAGCGATCGCTTTCCTCATCCACGGCCCCAATTCCACCGAATCCTCCACTACATCCGCCGGAACCTCATAGTAACCCATCGCACTGTCCTCACCGAACGGCCGGAACGGTTCCATCCCGAGCCGTTCAAACTCAAGTCGAGTCGTATCGTCCACCTTGAAGTACAGCCGATCCTCCGCAATTAAGGCGAAGAACAAACCTTCGGCATAAAGTCCGACCCCGCCGAACATCGATTTAGCACTGACAGGGGCCACCCGCCCCAATTGTTCCAGGACGAAAACGCGATAGCTCTCAGATACCGGCACGTTAGGAGTATGCCGATGCCTCGCCCCGATGCCAAATGCGTTGCGAGTCCTTGTAAACCTCTCGTACGCGGTGAAACGGAATTCGATGGGCCTGTCCTTCGAAGTCGGTAAGCTGAAAGGTCTGCGGGCTGTCCTCAGGGAAAGTTATTTCCTGCAACGACACCAGGATAATGCGGTCCTCGGCGCGATCGTAGTATCCCAACTGAAAATTCCCTTTGGCAAATTCAGCATCCCATCGAATGCGATTCAGGAGTTCGTGGATTGGTATCATGTGCGCCTGCTTGATGATCGTGGCTGAATCCCGATTTTAGGCTCCAGAACCCACGTGCTGTGGCATTCGGGACATTTTGATGGTTTGGTAAGCTTCTCTTTCGAGAATTCGAAGCCGCAAGCGCGACAATGCGCTGCTTCAATTGCCGCCTGATAATCTGTATGCTTGAGGCTGCGCACCAGGTGCTGCAGATCGTCCGCGATCTGGCTTGGCGATTCTTTAACCTCCCTCGCGATTTGGGAGACGCCCATCGGATTGCCGAGCAGCAAATCAATTAGGTCTTTGCGGAACATAATCTCCTCACCACGATTTCCCGAGGAACCAATCGTCTGCCTCCAGGTCGTGCTTGAGCAGATACTCCCTTTCGTCGGCGCCCAGCACTTTGAAGTAATCGGCTCGTGGCCACTCCGGTTTGGTTTCCACCTGGTACCACCGGTCGAGGACCTCACCCACCTCCACGGTCCGTTCTTCCAAAGTAAATCGCCGCGGTGTCTCATTCGCCTTTGCTCCGGCGTAGCATTCGACTTGGATCGGGACGAGTTTCATTTCGTTTCCTTCCGAAGGTTACGCCCAAAGCTGGTGCGGTGTCGCCTCGATTTTCGACCGAGCTTGAGCCGATTGCCTCAGGGTTGTAGGTGTTTAGTATGCCACTCTTAAGACTCGAAACCAGCGCAGCGCTTCCCGAGGACAAACGGAAAGCTCTGCTGGCGTCCCTCTCGAAAGCAGTCGCCGAAACCATCGGAAAGCCAGAGCAATACGTCATGGTTGCCGCCAGTCAGGCCGCCATGCTGATGTCCGGTAAGCCAGGCGACGCAGCATTCGTAGACATCCGGAGCATCGGCGGGTTGGGCGAGGACGTGAATCGGAAGCTCTCGCAGCAGGTTTGCGGATTGCTCAAAGATTCCCTTGGGTTCTCCCCGGACCGCGTTTACTTGAACTTCACTGAAGTGCACGCCGGCAATTGGGGCTGGAACGGGAGCACGTTCGGCTGAGAACCATGGACCTGCCCGAGGACAAGGGAACCTATGTCCTGATCGCGTCCGTGGCGCAGATGAAGCGTCTTGAAATTGGAAGTTTGGGCGCCGTTGATATTGTTCCTGGTTTTTACGCCTATGTAGGAAGTGCCTTTGGTGCCGGAGGGCTCCGGGCGCGGTTAGGTCACCACCTGGAATCGACCGCCACGCCACATTGGCATATCGACCCTTTGCTCACCGTGGCCGAGCCAGTCGAGGTTAGGCTTAGCACAGCAAGGCAAAAACTCGAACATCGCTGGGCCGACCTGCTGAACGATGCGCCGAATTCTCGTGTTCCAATTCCCCGGTTCGGTTCTTCGGACTACCATCGAAGCCGCTCGAGCCATTTGTTCTTCTCAAAACGCAAGCCCTCATTCCGTAGTTTCGAACAACAAATCGCCCTCCACTTTCGGTGGCATGCGAGCCGAGAGGTACGCTCTTGAAACGACCGCCGCCTGACAGTCTCGGGATCCGCTGTTACTTGCTTACGGGGTTTCAGCTGCGTAGCGGTTACGAATTGCGGTGGAGCTGACCTTCCTTCGTGATGCCGTTTGTTCCCAATGCGCAGAAAGCGTGTCCTTGGCTTTGCTGAGCCACTCTCAATCGGCCGCCAGTTCCAAAATATACGCAGATACGAACAGCCTACCCTTACGGCGGCGCCGTTTACCGGCTGGCAAGAGCATCCCTCCCCCAACCAGAATTCTTTCCTGGTGCTCGACAAGTCCCAGAAACCAGCAGGCCTCGGTTAACGAGATCAGGGCGGGATACCGAGGCAGCGATAGAAAGTTTCGTTGTTCGTCGCTCATCTGCAACTGTTACTCTGGCGTTTATTGCGCACTATTCGCCGTCTGATCTGATAAAGGAACCGGTGGCAGTATCCGGACCCCAACCAAGTGCCTCGTCAATTTCCGCCCAGGTTTTAGGATCAAATTCCCAGCCAGCTCATCTGTGGGCCGGCACCTCGGACCCACTCCGGCGGCACCCCTCCGCGCGCTCCTCTCGCCCTGGAGTGCGCCCTCGACATTGCACCCCAATCCGTGTTATTCGCTGTGCGATTTCAAATGCTAGGTCAGGGGCTGGGCGAGGGTGTGGTCACGCGATGCAAGCAAGAGGACACAATATGAAGCGACGCGATTGTTTGAAGGCTTCGGCAGTCGCCGGAGCGGCCACAGTTTGCGGCACGCAGCTTGCCGCGGCACAGGGACAAACAGGTGGAGGCAACGGCATGCCGAAGCTGACGCCGCCGGAGAAACCGGCCGAGTTGAATCTCTGTCTGCAGTGGTGGGGCATTCCCGGTGGCGAAATGAAAGAAAAGCTCGATTTCCTTGAGGCGCACGGGTTCGGTGCCGTGGAGATCCCGTCTGTCGACTGGCCGATCAAGAACGGGGACGCCATGATCGAGGCGATGAAGGGGCGCAAGCTGTTCCTCGCGACGGCGTGCGGCCCCAGCGATTTTTCCTACGCCGAGCAGGAGAAGCGTGAGGCCGAGGTGCAGAAGTTCCTGCCGATCATCGAGGCGCTGGGCAAGATGAAGTCGGTGGGCCTGATTATCTGCCCCGCGCGCGGCAAGCTGAGCGAGCCCGGGCGCCTGAGCGCGAAGGAACTGCGCAAGGATTTCGTCGAGAACACGGGCAAGCGGCTGGCGCAACACGCGGCGAAGCATGGCACCTCGATCGTGCTGGAGCCGCTGCGCCGCAACGAGACGCCGTTTTTGCGCCAAGTGGCGGACGGCGCACGGATGGCGGCTGACATCGGCCCCGGCGCGACCGTGATGGGCGACTTCTGGCACATGGGTTTGGAAGAGACGAGCTTCATGGGGGCGTTCATCTGCGCGGGCAAGCTGCTTTCGCACGTCCACATCGCGGGGCTTAGTACCCTAATTCATAAGTCCGCGCACGTATTTTTTGTTAAGCCGCCATCCCTAATTCCGTGGGTTTTGGGGTAGCTAACTTGGTTAGGAGTTGATTGAGGTCCTCGCGCGTAAACTTCCACTCGAAGGGCCGTCCGATCGTTTCGAAATGGCGTTCGAATTGCCAAAGGGCGTGGGCGACTTCATCCAGGGATTTGAAATCGTTTGGCGTGAGCACTTTTCGCTGGATGATGGAAAAGTAAACTTCGACCTGATTGAGCCAACTGCCGTGAACGGGTCCATGGACCAAATGCAGACGGGGGTAACGTTGTTGGAACCGTTGGACACTGGCCGTTCCGCGATGAGAGGAACCATTGTCCACAATCCAGAACACGCGGCGGGCTTGGGCATAGGGAGGCTGATTCATCACCCGGTCGACCAAGCGATCAAAAGCCACAATGCCGCTTTGCGGTTCGCAGTGGCCGAAAAGCTTGGCCCGATGAACATCCAAGGCGGCCAGGTAAGTAAGCGCTCCGCGCCGCTCGTACTCGTGTTCGACCTTCATCGGTTGGCCGGGTTGGGGTGCCTGGGTAGGATGGATGCGAGCACGGGCTTGGATGCTGGTCTTTTCATCGGCCGAAATGACGAACTCGTCTGCTTGCAAGGGTTGGCCCTGCCAGACGCGCTGGTAGAGGTCCAGCAAGCGTGCGGCTTTGGCAGCGAACTGCGGGTCACGGGGAAAAATCCAACAACGGTGAAACCAAGGTCGGATGGCATCTTCATGCAGCCAGCGCCAAAGAGTGCTATCGCTGATTTTGGCCACCAACCCGGATTGACAGACCTGCTCGTTCAACTCGGCGAGGCTCCAGCGGGAGAGTGGCAAGCCGAACTGGCTGGGCAACTCGCAGGCCAAGGCCTTAACCTGCACGACCAGTTCTGGGGGGAAAAGCCCGGGGGCGACCCGGGCGGGGCAGTTCTTCCAGTCCGCGTAAGCGCTCGTAGAAGAAGCGTTTGCGCCATTGACTGACGACTTCACGCCGTGTGTCCAGCCGAGCCGCAATGAGGTCGTTGGGCAGGTTTTGGGCGGCCAGAAGGACGATTCTGGCGCGGAACACCTGAAAGTAAGGCAACGTATATTTGGCTGATCTATGTCGGAGTTCTCGCTCCTCATCTTGGGTGAGAACGATAGAGAATGGGCTATTTCGTGGCATATTATCCGCACATTTCCGTGCTGCGACAAGATACCACTATCCAGTCGGTATGGCCAGTTAAAATACGTTATTGTATTTAAGAAAACAAGTACTTAGGGAGCGGGTTATCCCCGGCGTGCATCCCGAGGCCGACAACTACGTGGACGGGTTCAAGGGGCTGAAGCTCATTGGCTACCGCGGCGCCGTCAGCTTCGAGGGCGGCTGGCCCAAGAACGCGGCGGACCCCAAGAAGGAGCTCCCGCAGGAAGAGAAAACGAAGCTGATTCTCACCATGGTGAAGCTCCTGCGCCAGCAGTGGGCGATGGCCTGAACAAGTGCATGCGCGCACGAGTTCCTTACTGAGCAAGTAGGCCGCAAAAATGGCTCCTTTGGTCGCCTTGGGTGAATTTGGCGGCGCGTTGGCCGACTTCAGCCACCGCGATGGTTTTGCATGAACAGTTTACCGTCAGCGCGTGATTTGCCGTGTGCGTTTTTCCTTCCCAGCCAATCGCAAGATCCACTTGAGACAGAAGTGACCCGGATCGACCGGGCGAAGATAAAACATAGGGCAAAGACCAGGGATCACGGTACAACCCGCCGACCGCAGCCTGTTCAATCGCGGCTGGAATTGCAGCACCCGGGCTCAGTGCGTCGTGCAACCAGACCATCGGGATTTTGGCAGCCACGCAGTCATTGACTGCCTCCATCGTTTTCGGCGGGTCCACGTATACGAGAACTGCCTCCACTGGCGGTTCGATCTTGGTCAACGATGAAGCCCGCCGCTGCGTGGGGTCGTCGGAGAATCTCGGATTGACGGAGATAACCTCGATCCCTTGCCGATGGAGCTTGCGCGCCACCAAACGCCCGGGATCCGATTTAGCGTCCTCAATACCCCAGATCGCTAGCCGTTTCTTTCCCAGGAATTCCTGGACGAGTTGGTCGTAACGCTCTATGCCCATACCGTGCTGGCATCCGTGCGGCAATCAACCAAAACAGGACCTGTTCCTTCAAGAATGCCTTCTGATCCTCGAGCGGGGTATGGCTTCCCCTTAGTAGCTATAGGCCATCGATTATACCTGGGCCGCCGAGACCCTGATACTCCAGTCCGGGTGGGACTAAGAGCCTGTTTGAAAATACTCCACCCATTACGTTAACGTTAACTTGTACCTTGTACAGCAATCAGCTATACGCTTGCGGTGCGATACACATCTGATCTTAGCGACGCCGAATGGCAACTTATCGACTATTGTTTCCCCAAGCCCAGCAAGAAGGGCCGCCGCCGCAAGCATCCTTTTCGGGAGTTGCTCAACGCGATGTTCTACCTGGTCAAGACCGGCTGCCAGTGGCGGAATCTGCCCAAAGACTTCGCTCCATGGCGCACGGTCTATCACTATTTCCGCTGCTGGAAACGGAATGGCTTGTGGAAGCAGATTCACACCCATCTGCGAGAACATCTCCGCGCGGCCGAGGGAAGAAAGCCTCAGCCCAGCGCTGCCATTATCGACAGCCAGAGCGTCAAGAGTACCGAGACCAGCGACGAGCGGGGTTACGATGCGGGCAAGAAGATCAACGGACGCAAACGCCACCTCCTGGTCGACACGATCGGTTTGGTTCTCCTCGTGATGGTCTTGCCAGCGAACATTCAAGACCGGGATGGGGCCAAACAACTGCTGGCTGCCTTTTTCGGCCAGAAGACTTGCCGACGCGTCAAACATATCTGGGCCGACGGTGGCTACGCCGGGAGGCTGCTGGAGTGCGCGCGCAGGCTATGGCGCTGCACGGTCGAAATCGTCAAACGCTCCGAACTTCATACCTTCAAGGTATTGCCGCGACGCTGGGTCGTGGAGCGGACCTTCGGTTGGCTGGGCCGGTATCGTCGACTCAGTCGAGACTACGAACGGCAAGCCACCACGGGCGAGACGATGGTCTACCTCTCCATGATTCGCCTCATGCTGGCTCGTCTTGGCAGACCCTAAATGCATTTTCAAACAGGCTCTAAAGCGCCTGGCAAAAATCTTCCTGTGGCAGCCGCAGCAGACGACCTTCATCCGTCCATTTCCGCTCAAACCGTTCAACAACCAGTGCCGTGGTCCTACCGAATACCGCTATTTCGGCCCTGGCGCTGGGGAGACCGAAAGCGGCCATGAGTTTAGGGCAGTAATACTCGCTTTCAACGCTGTTGGAGAGGTCAATGCCGTTCTGCAGCGTTCCAATCTGGGTTTTTAAAATATGCGTTGTGGGCGTCGTACCGTGGGGTTTTTGCCATTTCCCCTTGTGATAGAGCAACGCCGTCTGTTGGGCCGCCAGCCGCCATGTCCGATAATGTGTCATTATCGGATACAAGATTGACCTCCGCTGATGTCACCTTGCCAGGCACGCGCATCAGCCGTCAACCACGGCAGCGTTCCGTGGGCTCAACATGCGTTAACAGATTGAGAGCAGTACCAGCTAAGCCTGAAATGCTTAAAATGCCCTGAGCCTTGCTTCATCTATTTGCCATAATGCAATCCGCAATTACGGTTTCGCTAAGCTCAGCGGACTTTTTGCCGCTATTAATGTGTTTGAAATGAGGTCTGAGCGGAACGCTCATCTGACGAATTATTAGTCCGGGACAAGAGGCGGGCGAAGAAGACGAACCCTCCGCCGCCAGCCGAGCAGAAGCCCGGGATGGTCATTCTCCCTCGAGCTTCTCGCGCAAGGCTGCAGCCTGTTGCTGAAACTTCTTTGGGTTGGAGCTCTTGAGCGTTTGGAGATTCTGGATCTTCCACCGCAGAGCGGGCATGTCCTTCAGATGGGCGAATTGGATCAAGTCCCATTCCGGCTCACACTCCAAAATGCTCAACAAGAACCGGCGATGTGCCGCAGTGAGGCTTTCCAGCAATTCTTTTCGCAAACGATTTCGCACCTGCTGTAGTTGCTCAAGCGAAACCGGGTCGCGTGTCATTCCTTGGAACTCATTTTCAAAAATTATCCGCAGATCGTGGTCTCGCGAGAAAAGCACCTCATGCATGGGCCGATTGTGGCCTGCCAGGTAGCAGGTGAAGCAGTCTGCGACAGCGGAGGTCAGCCCAGCTCCGGCAAACATCTGCTCAATGTCGAAGAAGTCCCTTGGATGCTGGCGGTCCAATGCGGCCACAATCTTGCTGCCGTAAATTTCCTCGGACGCCAGCACCGGAGCTGAAATCTCCGTCGTAAACAAGTCCCTGGCATTCCTGTTTAGTCGCTTTGTGCTCACCGGCAAGAGGGTGCCCCGAAAGACGTGGTTTACTTCCACCTTCACCTGCAACCGGTTCTGGTTCACGAAAAGCTTCGTCTCTTCTCCCTTGGCAGCGGTGATCAATTCAGATTCAATACCGCGCGATTTAAGACGCTTCCGCGTGTCAGCCAGCCCTGCGGCGATTTCGTTCAGAGCCCCTGTCCGGGGTTTTAGGTGGTCAGTAAAGACGACGTCAATGTCCACCGACAACCTTGGCATGTTCTGAACGAACAAGTTGAGAGCCGTGCCGCCTTTCAGCGCGAATTTGGGAATTGCGAAAACTTCCGGTAATGTCGCCAGGAGTAGCCTGACCGTATCGACATAGAATTTGTCCATTTAAGGCTTCAAGATAAGGGTGGTCCCATCTTTCATTCGGCCCGTCCAGCGGCCACGACCGGCTGCGTGGGATTTGGCGAAGGCTTTGCGCGCTTCGGCCGACCATGGGAGATTCAATTCCTCCGCCCAACTAGTGCATAACCGAAGGACTTTTACTCTCAGGCATTCCTGCAGCATTCGCCTCAAAACCTCCGGCCGTAGTGAGCGAGCGCCTTCCATGATCTGACGGGCTTCTTCTACGGACTGTTGCAGTCCGACCTCACTTAACATTTCCAGCAGTGCTCGTTCCGGTTCGGACACCAGTGGGCCGTGGGGCGATTCCGGCAGTGGGCTTAACCCAAACTCGACCGGAAGCCTCTTGCGGAAGAGCTTCTTTGAAACGTAGCGCGAGGCAAACTTAGACGAAAACCAAGCGGGCAATTTACCAGGTTTCACTCCCCACAGAGATAATCGTTCCTTGGTCGGGATGTTGTGACGCACGCCGCGCCAAGCGAGCGCAGTCTTCCCGCCGACATGAAGCCCTGGCATTCGGGTCGCCAGGAATTTCAACGTCGCATCGCGCTGGAGTTCATCCGTCGGCAATGTGAACACGCCTCTACCCAGCTTGTTGAGCCAACCCCGCTTGACGTATTGATACGCCAGAGGAGCGGATACCCCGATGCTTTTTAACTCGGCGCTGCCCAACGGAGCTCCGCGCTGCATTTGCTGCAACCGGAGCAGAATTCGAGCTCTAGATGAAGCCATGCTTCATCTATTTACGGGTTTTCAAGCACTCGGCAAGTTGGAAATGTTTAAAATATCGAAAATAGATGAAGCCATGCTTCATTTATTCATCACAATCCAAGCAGTGGATACCCAGCCTAGATCTTCAGCCCCAATTCCTTGAGCTTTGCCAGGGCTTCCGCGTTTCCTCGAGCGTCATCGACTGGATTGTGCGTGTGGGCAGTGCGCCGGAACTTCTTCCATTCGCTCGCTTTGTATGCGTCTTTCACCAGGCCGGCGTAAAGATCACCAATTCGGCGTCCCGAAAAACCGAAAGGATTTCGCCCGAGAAAGCGGTGAAAGTAGTAATTTATGAACTGCCAATCGAACGCGAGATTGTCGGACACGAAAACCGGCCGTCCTTTGGAGTTCTGGTCCAGCCAATCTGCAAACACATTCATGACCGACTTCGGATCATCGAAAGCCAAGTGTTGTTCTCGCGAGAAACCGCTCACGGCCAGAGCTTCCGGGAGAAACCGGTCTGAAACCGGCCGGGTCTGGCCATAGAAGGTTTTCTCAAGGGTCTCATCGAACCTGACCGCTCCAAAGCACACCATCGAATATTCTGCCGGAACAGGTCCGTCCGCCTCGACATCAACAACAAAGAAGCTCATGCCCTAACCCCTGTTGCCCGCCGAGCGTTGAGTTCGCTTTTGAATGCCGACTTCCGGTTGTGGCGAGTTAACAGCCCGGTAAAAACCGCTTCGGCCTCCGCTGCCCTTCCTCGGGAGCGGTGCATCTCCGCAACGGCAGCCGCCAACAGCGCGGCGCGGTCATAAGCTCCTCGGTGTTGAGCCTCAACAATGGCGTTGACCCGGTTTAAGCAGATCTTGGCAACGGCTTCCACAGGCTTCGACATGTCACTCGGGGGCCGCCACAGACGGATTGCTTCTGCCAAAGCAGCCCTTAGCCGGGCACTCGTGCGGGGTTCTTTCTCGTCCCACTCGTCAGCCCGAATCAATGTTTGCTTCATCAACTCTGCCAGATGGGGTCCAAGCTCGGCATCAGGCCAACCTGCAAACCACGACATCAACACGGGAATGACAAGAGCTTGAGTGTTATCGCCCGAACTCCAGCCCAACGGCGGTTCGCCTTTGGCCTTCTCAAGGGCCCCCTCCCAATCCCCCGCTAACAGCCGCGCACACATGGTAGTTGCGTTCGAAGCGGCATCGTTGAATCCCTCCCCACTTTCGAGAAAGGGCGTATCGTCTTCTCTCCCGGTACCGCCGACGAATGGTCCCGGCAGCTCGGGCTCTCCGCCTTGTTCGCTATACCTCTCCGCTCGTTCCAGCCACTGCTGCCGCTCGGCAGGGGAGTTCGCAAGCTCCCACAGAGCCAAAAGCCGGCGTGGACATGGATCGGCGCGGAAGCCTTCCCAGCGACCTAACATCGCAGTTTCATGATCGTGTAGAGCCAAGGCCGCATTTGATAGATGGTCCGCTGCCGTTGCACGCAAACTCAAACCGTCCGGAATTCCGCCCAAGGCGTCCTTTGATGCAGGCAACCAGCTTTGTTGAGTCACCCGCGGCAGCAACCGATTCCAGCCAATCTACCCACGCGTGCGGTCGGCGCTCTCCATGCGCACGGGCCAACTTCTCCAGACCCGGGGTCCCGTGCCGGAGTCGAGTGATCTCGCGCAACCATCGGTCAGACTCCCGTTCGTTATCCTTTCCCAGCAATTTTAACATCTCGTCAAATAGCTGCTCCTTTTCCGCAAGCTCGCGAGGTGTGATTTCGATGGCTTCAATCGGAGAAATATCGGACGCGTACCAGAGCTCTTTTCGGAGTTTGTGCGCGGTTTGGAGCAGTGATTTCGCACGTTGCTTCTCCGGGGTGACCTCGATGACCGAACGAAGATAACGCGCCCGTTCCTCTCGCAGGTCCAGCCCGTCAGGGCGATGTATGCCAAAGCCGTAGTGATCTTGAAGCGATAACGCTTCGAACAACTGCTCATACGTGCTGCACGCCACATCAAACTGTGCCAGCTCAAAAAGGGTCCTGGTGCGATCGAAGAGTCGCTCAAGCTCCGGGCCGAAGTCGGTGTAGGCCTCGTTTGATTCATCATCATCGCGCCAGGAGCTTTGAATATGGGCGCGCTCGCCTGGATTCTTCATCGACTTAGCCAGCCGATTCTTGAAGGCGGTGACGTCCTGCAAGAGCGATTCTGCTTTTGCGATCGATTCCGGGCGAAAGCTCTCGGCTGCCACAGGGCTAAGCTGTTCCAAAAACGGTTTCTTCGGGGATCATAGTGGGTAGAGATTGAGCTTTCCGCAGAAGAACAGGATGCGAATCCGGTAGTTGCGGAAGTTGCGAAACCCTCGGGCGGCGGCTTTGAGGCTCTGAATCTTCGAGTTCAATCCTTCGGTCACCGCGTTGGTAATATGATGCTTAAGGTAAGTCAGCAAGTTGTCCAGATGACGCTTGAGCATCTGTGCCACGTCAACAACCGGCTTGAGGCGGCTGCGGCTCACCCAGCCAAACCAATCCTTGAAGAAGCGGCGTGCCCAGCCCTCCTCCTGATACTCCCAGAACTTGGAGAACAGTTCCTTGGCTGCCCACGCCCGCGCCACTTTCAACTGCAAGTCCTTCAACGCGGAAAACTCCTCCGCTTGTTCCGGACTGAAATTCTGTGGGTTATACAACCACAGTTGTCGGGTGCCCTTGAGCGTCTCATCACCCTGGGCCAGCAGCTCCTTGTGTTCCTGCCGCCGGACCTTGTCCACCGCCTCACCCAAATATTTACTGACGTGAAACTTGTCATGCACGATGTCCGCCTCGGGAAGCTGCGTTTGAATCGTCTGGATAAACGGTTCCCACATGTCCACGGCGACTGCCTCGACGGCCTGCTTTTGCTCGGGGCTGAGCGTGTCCCACAACTGACCAGCCGCCTCCGCCGTCCGTTCCTCCACCACATCCAGCACCCGAGACTCCTCCAAATCCGTCAGCAGCGTGACGTAAGATTGCCCGCGCCGGAAACTCTTTTCATCCATCCCCAGGTATTTCAGCCTTTCCAATTGCCGCCGTTCCAGGCCGCGCTGTACCGCCCGGCGCATGATCTCCTGGGCGGTGTCCCAGCCAATCCCCAGCAGAGCGCACGCCTGGCTCACGCTGGCGCTGGCCAAGAGCACCTCCACCGCAAAGCGCTCGAACAGCAGGGTAAAGCGTCCCTGCGGTGCGGCCCACGGAACCTGCATCGTCTTGACCCCGTGCTCTGGACAATCCGCGCGCGGTGTCCGCGCCCGAATCAACGTGGTGAATTGCATCGTGTCCAAGTGCCGCCAGGTTCGCTCCGCCGCACAATCGTGAATCGAACATTCCCGTCCGCATTCCGGGCACTTGGCCGCCGCTCCCCATTGCCAGCCCAACTCGATCTCCACCTTCTTTGCTTCGAGGTTCAGGTCCACGGTTTTCACCTCCCACGGACTGCCAATGCCTAAGAGTAACGCGTAATGCTTCTGTAGTTCGCTATCCATGCTCATGGCGCACAGCCTGCAAAAAGGATCACTCCCAGCCAAGCTTCTCTCGCCCAGAGCGCCCGACCGGCGTAGCGCAGCGGAGCGGAGCGAAGTCCGGCGCGAAGCGGTTGGATTTCAGTTCCAACCAGCACGCCTCAGCATGAAATCAAGCCCGTCCCAATGGCTTCACTCTAAATGCTCTTTCCCTTTCCACCCACACCCAGCCACGAAATTCCTGGAATATCCGAAAAATGGGGCCCTTTGGCGAGGTCTGAAGGAAGGCCGACAGCAGGCAGCGGGATGGAAGCAACGCTGCCCAAGTGCCTACCAATACCAGACTTGTGCCATCCAAAGGCAAAGTTGTGGAGATAGGTTGTTCTGGTAACCCCCCCGGATGTCCGATGCTCGACCACTCTGGGGTCTGTCTTGCACTGCAACCAGGTAGTGACCAGGTAGTGACCAGGTAGTAGCGCACTACTACCTGGTCACTACCTGGTCACTACCTGGTCACAGTGGAAGAGAGTGGCGCGTGGCGGTCAGGAGCGTCTGGGAAGAAAATGCCCCGAACCCCGTTCAAAAAACGGGAGACTGCTTGCGATTGCCCCTCCCGATCCCCCAACAGAAAAGGCCGATTAGGGGCGGGTGCCCGCTACCAGCCCTGCTTCCCGCCAGTGGCCAAAGTCCAATTCGCAAGCTGTCGGCCGCTTTTTGGGGGCAACCCGGGCACAGGCTTAGCGGTCAGGGTCTGCATAAGGTGGGAAAGCGGGAGTTCCACTGGCGCATGTTCTTGGCGCAAAACTGGCCTTTTACGGAGGTCTGGACGTTGAATGTCGCCACCGCTCAAGGGCTCAGGCTCACGCGGTAGAAGGTCGCGGGCCCTTCCGGGGCTGGGATGGGCCACTGAGCGAGGGAGTATGGGGCGATGACCGAGGTGATTGTCTGAAACGTGCCGAGGAGATTCGTCGCAGCGAGCACGTCGTAGCTCAGACCGGGGATGGCGGGCCAGGAGAGCGTGGGCGGATTGCCCGCGATGCTTAAGCTGTAGGACGGAATGAGGCGGATCCAGTCGGTTTGAGTCTGGTACTGGTTGCCGGCGGTGTCCGTCACCACGGCGTAGAAGGGATGCAAGCCCAGCCCCAGCGTGGCCGAGGGAGCTGTGAAGGCAGCCGATGGTTGGTTGGACACGACCCCGACGGAGCCGCCGGTGCTGAAGAGTTCGATCCGCGCGATGTTGGTTGCATCGGGGGCCACCGTGAATTGAAGAGGCATGTCGAGCGTGGCATTCGTGCCGCACAGCAGCGGCGTGAAGGTGGCGGACAGGGCGGTGTTTTGAAACCGCACATTGCGCGAAATGCGGGTTTGGGTGCGGACACTGGCGCCCTCGTACGCAACAGCCGTCAATTGATGGAAGCCGTCGGGGAACCGCGTGGTGTCGAGGCTGAAGCTGATCGGCAGCGATAGCGCGCCCGAGCTGACGTAAAGATGATTGCGGGGCCGCAGGTCGGTGAGGTTGTCCTGGAGGAGGTTCGTCCCGGAAGGCAGGGCGAGCAGATTCGTCGAGGCGGTGAATGTGACCTGTATTTGCGACGCAGGCCAGCCGGGTGAGCGCGCGTAAAGCGTGAACTGGGCGGCGACGATGCCGCAGTAGGTGTCGTCGCCGAAGTCTGCCGCCAGGACGCCGTCGGCGGACTGTAACGCCGGATTCACATTGACCTGGTTAAACAGGTTCTGGACGAGGGTGGCAATGGTCGTGCCGGAAGTGTCGTTGGTCACGCTGACCGTGACCTGCGTGCCATTCGTTTTGGTGAAGTCGAGTTGGAGCCAGTCCCCTACGACCGGGGCATTGCTGGCCAGAATGCCAAGGTAGCCGGTCGCCGGGGTGTCGAGGAAGGTCGGTCGGGCCGAGGTTAGCCGCGTGGTCAACTGCGCGGCGGAGCCGATGTCGGCGCCGGCGCTGAGGGTGACGTTGCTGCCGGGAAGCGTCACGTCGAGCGATTGCAGTTCCAGGCGGTCGCCAACGGCGTAGGCCGTCACCCGGGTCGAGCCGGCCTGCGCGTTCAATGCGGCGGCCAGGCCGGTGGCAACGGAAGCGACGGTGGCGTTGGCCGGAACGGTGTAAGTGATCGCGTCGCCATTCAGCATCACCGACAGGACGTTGCCTGCCGATGGCAGAAGGTTGGTCACCGTCTGGACGAAACTGCCGTCAAGGAAGAGGTCCACCTGGGCCAGCGGCAGGTTTGTGGCGGCAGCGGAGAAAGTCAGGTCCAAGCCGGGTTGGCCGCTGAGCACAGTGCCGTTCGTTAGGGAAGTCCAATCGGCTGCGCCCGGGCGGGCAAACGGGGCGGAGAGGGGTTCCCCGACCAACAGGCCCTGGTAGGGGTTTTGGATGCTCTGATAGTAGGCTTCGGCGAGGCAGAAGCCGCGTTCCTGGTAAAAGTAATCCCGCGGGTCAGGGAACTTCTGCGGGTAGTTGCAGGGCTCGGTGATCGTGCCGTAACTGCCGGCAGCGCCCGCGTTGAGAAAGGCCAGCAGCGTGGTCTGTCCGCTGTTCTCGAAGATCATGCCGCCATAGGAGGTAAGGCTGTCGCCCACGGCGCCGGGGACGAACGCGTTCACGGGCAGGGAGAGGTTCGCCAGGCCGGTCAGCAGCCCCAGGCTGTTGGTGAAGGAAGTGGAGTTGGTGTTGGTCCGCACCAACGAGTAGTCGCCCCGGACGCGGCTGTCGAAGAGGGCGTTGTCGAACTCCACAAAGCGGACACTGCGGGCTGCGTCAGTGGTTTTGGCAAGATAGACGGTCTGGGTGGGAGAGGTGCTGTCACTGGCGACGCCACGGCTGAGGATTAGTTCCGCTCCGGCAAGGTTGCTGGAGGTGAGCATCATGGTCAGGAACGAGTTGGTGGGAGCGGTGTCGGGCGGGGCCTCGCTGAAGGGCAGTTCGCTGAAAGCGTAACTGTTGGAAGATGCATCCGGCAGAGAACACCCGCCTGGCAAACAGGTCAACGGCGGCGGAGTGTTGGTCTTGAAGCCATAAAAGAGGGCGGAAGTGGTGCTGTTGTAGCTGCCGCCGTCCGCCACCCGGTAGGGGATGTCCATGGACAGGACCACGAACTCGGCCTTGTTCAAGCCGCGCTCGGCGAGCATCGCCAGCAGGGGTTTGCGCAGGAAGGTCTCGAAGTCCGCCCGGCTCCACTGCACCGCGCCGTTGGTCCAGCCCGTCATGCGGAAAAAGTTCTGGGGCGGAACCCCTCTTTGCTCGCAGTAATCATTGCCCAGTTGCACCGAGTTGGTGCTGTTCTGGTTGACGACGACGATGACATTCAACCCGCTGCCGCCGGCCCAGAGAGTCGCGGCGGATAACGCCGCGGTCAGCAATACGAGCAGCAAGATGAGCAGTCGCATGGCACGAAGATTCACCAAGTTCCACGCTGAGTAAAGCAATGTGAATCGTGCGGGCACGACCCGGTTTGCCCAGGCGGCTTCACCGGGCACACTCGACACGTCGCGAACAGGTTGGCGTTGGTGCCAATGCCACTCAGCACCACCGCAATGGCCGCGTCGCCGGACGGAGCTAGCCTCTACCTCGGGTGTGCCACCGGAGGCTGGGTTCTAACCGCCAATACGCAAGAGATCCAGGCCCATGATGTCCGGGTTGCCAGCCTTGATGGCGGAGAGGAGGCCTGAGGCAGGCTCGGAATCGAGTTGGATGCGGCAACTGGCGGCGGCGGCACCGTCGAAGATGAGGTTTTGGACTTCCTCGATGTTGATGCCGGCGCGGCGGAGTTGGTCCAGGACATAAGCCAGGACGCCGACGCGGTCGTAATGGCGGACGACGACCTGCCACTTCGCCGGGGTGCGCGCGGCGAGGTTGACGCAGTTCAGGACGACACCGGTGGTGATGAAGGTTTCGATAATGCGAATGGCTTCCTGGGCAATGGCTTCCTGCGCCTGTTCGGTCGAAGCGCCGATGTGGTGGGTGCCGTAGAGGTTGGGCAGGTCGAGGATGGGGTCGGCGAAGTCCGCGGTGGGCTCGGCGGGCTCGGGATCGAAGACATCCAGGCCGGCGCGGAGCTTGCCGGCTTGGAGAGCGGCGCGCAGGGCGGACTGGTCAACCACCTCACCGCGGGAGGTGTTGATGAGGATGGCGTTGGGTTTCATCAGGGCGAGGCGGGCGGCACTGACCAGCTTGCGTGTGTCGGGCTTGAGGGCGAGGTGGAGCGTCACGATGTCGGCCTGCCGGAAGACATCGTCCACGGTTTCGCAGCGTTCGACGCCGAGCTGCTGCGCCTGCTCGGCCGTGAGCGAGCGCGACCAGGCGATGGTCCGCAGACCGAAAGCATGAGCGCGGGTGATGACCTCGCGCCCGATCCTGCCAGTGCCGATCACGCCGAGGGTTTTGCCGTAGATGCCGTCGGCTTTGGAGAACTCTTTCTTGTTCCACTTATGGGCGCGCAGGGCGGCGACGTTGTCCGGGATGCGGCGGTCGAGGGCGAGCAGGAGGGCGAAGACGAGTTCGGCGACGGCGATGGAGTTCTTGCCGGGGCAGTTGCTGACGAAGACGCCGCGGGCGCTGGCGGTCTTGACGTCAATCGTGTTGACGCCGGCCCCGGCGCGGAGCACCAGTGCGAGTTGTTCCGCGGCTTCGAGGGTATCGGCCGTGACCTTCTTGCTGCGCACCACCAGGATCTTGTAGGGGCCGATGAGGGCGGGCAGCTCCTCGGCTTTGGCGGTCGGCTGGTAGGTGACTTCGCAGCCGAGCTGGTTGAGGCGGGCGATGTGGGCTTCAGAGAACTTATCGGCAATTAGAGTCTTCATTCGTCTGCACCTTTCACGCCGAGAATGGCCCACCGGCGGAGGATGGGCAAGGATGGAAGGGATGAAGGCAGGGGCTGAAGGATAGAGATGACTCCCGGCAGTATTCTGCTAGGATGGCCCGCGTAAGCCGCGGCTGACAAGGCGAGCGCGGCGTCGGGCCGGATATGAGTGTGAGCTTGAACAAGACAGTGCTTTTGCTGATGGGCGCGCTGGGGGGCGCGAGTTTGCCTTTGCCGGGTGCCCCTGCGCCCGGCACGCAGCGGGAACTTTCGGCAGCGCTGTTGCAGACCCAGAAAGATGCGACCTCGGAGTTCGTCATCAGCTTTTGGAGCACGGGTGAGGGGTTGCCGGTGAACGACATTCAGGAGATCAAGGAGACCCCCGACGGATACTTGTGGCTCGGGACCCACCACGGGCTGGTGCGGTTTGATGGGGCGCGTTTTGAAACGTTCTTCCGCACTCCAACGGGCGCACGTTACGGAACGCGGGTTGGGCCCATGGAAGTTGATGGACGCGGCCGGCTTTGGCTGGCGCCGGACGAGGTTGGCCTGGTCTGCCGCGAGGCCGGGGCGTTTGTCGAGGTGCTGACCAATAGGGAAGTCCTGCGCGCCCGGGCGGAATGCCTGTGCAGCGACGGCACCAACCACATCTTGTGGGTGGATGCCGAGGGCGGGCTGGGCCGGATTTCGACCGAGACGCCCCGAGATGCCGAACGGCTGGGAGAAGTAGCCTCCCCGGCATCACGGTGGGTGAGCGATTTTAGTGGACGGCTCTGGCTGGTGAACCGGCGGAACCTGCGGCTGTACGAAGGGTTGAAAGGCCACGGGGTGATTGTGCCCGGGCGCGCGAGCCTGGTGGCGGCGCCGCGGCGGGAGGGGGGCTTGTGGGTCGCGCGCGAGGCTAAACTGCGATTCGTTCTGGCTGATGGCTCGAACCGGCGAAGTCGCCACCTTCCCCTGGCGGGGGCGTTCGCGCGTGAGCTGCATGCTGGAGGATCGCCACCGGCGGCTTTGGATTGGAACGATGTCGCAAGGACTATTCTGCTACGCCGCCGGCCAGCTCAAACGGGTGGTGCCGGTGACCAGCAGCATTTCCTGCCTGTTGGAGGACGGCCAGGAGAACCTGTGGGCCGGCACTCGCGGTGGGGGATTGGTGCGGCTGCGCGAGCGGCACTTCTTTATGCAGGATCTGCAAAGCGGCTTGAGGAATGAGTTCGTGCGCAGCATAGCGCAGGACCGGGCGGGGCGGGTGTGGGTGTTGGCCGCGGAAGGCAGGCTGGGTTGGTGGCGGAATGGCGCGTGGCACGGCCTGGGCGCGGCGGACGGTTGGCGGGACTTCGACTCGCTCTGCGTCTGCCCGGCCAAAGACGGAGGGCGTGTGGATTTCCACCGCCCGGCGCGGGCTGTGGCGCTGGTTCGACGGCCAGTTCAGCCAGCGCGAACTGGGGCCGAAGGCTCCCAGGGAACCGGCGGTGGATTTGCTCGAGGACCGGCGGGGACGGCTGTGGATGGTGACGGACAACTCGGGCTTTTCTGCCTGGCAGGGCACGAATCTGACCCGCTATGCGACCGGCGAGGGCCTGCCCAGCCCGCTCATCCGGCGGGTCGTCGAAGACGAGGCGGGCGAACTCTGGGCCGGGGACTGGGAAGGCGGCATCGCGCGATTGCGAGACAGGCGCTGGGAGGTCGCTCGCCCGCCCAGCGGACACCGGGATGCGGTGCGGAGCATGGTGGCGCTGGATGGCGCGCTCTGGATTGGGACCAGCGCTGGAGGCCTGCTCCGCCTTAAAGGCGGCAGACAGCCCGCATCTCGATCGAGCAGGGATTGCCCGACCCCTGTATCGCAGCAATTGCTGCTCGATGGCAGCGGCATGGCTCTGGGGCGGCACCCCTTACCGGCTTTTCCGGGTTTCGTTGCCGCAGTTGAACGCGGTGATGGATGGCCAGTGAGCCGAGGATTGACGCCACTATCTACGGGCGCAGCGATGGCGTTGCCGGACGTCTCGTTTGCGAGACTGGTGCGACCCGCGCTGCTGGCGCACGACCGCGGGGGCGAGCTGTGGTTTGCCACAGCCAACGGCGCGCTCCATTTTCAGCCCGAGGACCTGCGTGAAAGCCAGCCGCCCCAGGCGCTGCTGGAACAGGTGCTGGTTCGAAGGCAAACCAGTGACCACAAAGGCCCTGCAACGCCTGCGCCCCGGACCGGGCCGGCTGGAATTCCAGTTCACGGCTCCCTGTTTGACCGCGCCGGAGCGCATTCGCTTCCGCTACCAATTGACCGGCGTGGATGCGGACTGGGTGGAGGCTGGAGACGGCCCGCTCGGCCACCTACGCCAGTATTCCCGCGGGCCATCATATCTTCCGCGTTCAGGCGTCGAGCCCGGAGGGGGTGTGGAACTCCCAGTCCGCCACGGTAGCGCTGGCCGTCTATCCATATTTCTGGCAGACGAGCTGGTTCCTGGCCGCCGTAACGGCCGCGCTTGCCGGCGGCGGTGTCTGGAGCTTCCGGCGGGCGACGGTGCGACGATTGGGGCGGCGCGTCGAACGGTTGCGCCAGCAGCATGCGGTGCAACAGGAACGAGCGCGCATCGCCCAGGATATCCACGACGAATTGGGAGCCAACCTCACGAGCATCGGCCTGCTGGCCGATATAGGCACGCGCCATAAGGCCGATCCCGCCGCGCTGGCTCGCGACCTCGACCACATCTCCCAGACCGCGCGCTCCAGCGTCGCGGCCATGGACGCTATCGTCTGGGCGCTCAACCCCCGAAACGATTCGCTGGACCACTTTGCCAATTACGTCGCCCAGTTCACGCGGGACTTCTTCCGCCCCACGCCAGTTGCGGACGCGGCTGGATTTGCCGGCGAATCTGCCGGACGCAGCCGCTGGCCACCGAAACGCGGCACCAGCTCTTTCTGCTGGTCAAGGAATCCTTCAACAACGTCGTGCGCCACGCCGAGGCCACGGAAGTCCGCCTGGAGTTGGCCTGTGAGAATGGCCATTTGCGCCTGACGATCGCCGATGATGGCAGAGGGTTGCCGGCCAGCCTGCGGGCGAAGGCCAGGACGGCCTGGCGAACCTGCGCGAGCGCATCGAGCGCCTGGGCGGGACGTTGCGGGTGGAGAGCCAATCCGGCCGGGGCACCAGGCTCGACTTTACGTTGCCTCTCGCCCGGTCCAGACTGAACTGAGTCATGGCACTGCGAGTGGCAATTGTGGAAGATGACCCCCGCTGGCGCTCGAACCTCGAGTTGTTGCTCGGCGAGACCGAAGGCCTGGAGTGCGTCGGCAGCTATCCCTCGGGCGAGGCCGCCGTCGCTGACCTCCCGCGCCGGCGCCCCCAGGTCGTGCTGATGGACATTAACCTGCCCAGGATGTCCGGCGTCGAGTGCACCCGCCAGCTTCGGTTGCTGCTGCCGGAAGTCCAGATCGTCATGCTCACCGTCTATGACGACAGCGACCGCATCTTCCAGGCGCTGCAAATGGGCGCCAACGGCTACCTTCTCAAGCGGGCCTCGGCCGATGAGATCCTCCAGGCCATCCAGGACGTGCACCGGGGCGGCGCGCCCATGTCGGCTTATATCGCGCGCAAGGTGGTGCAATCCTTTCAGCAGCAGCCCCGCGTCCGCCCGATCCGACGAAGGTGCTCTCGAAGCGCGAATCAGAGGTGCTCGGCTACGTCGCGCGCGGCTACAGCGACAAGGAAGTGGCGGAGGCCCTCGGGCTGACTTCCGCCACGGTCCGCAGTTATCTCAAGACCATTTACGGCAAGCTCCACGTGCATTCCCGCACGCAGGCGATCGCCAAGGCCGCCAAGTAGCGACCGGGTTTCCCGGCGTCATCCCCCTGACACCCTAATTTGAGGGTATTCTCAAATCACGCCATTCGGGCTTAAGCTGGGGGAGAGATTGAAGTAAAAATGCGGACGCGTCCGCACCCGAAGTTTACCTATGAAAAACCTGATAGCATCCACGGTTCTCCTCCTCCTGGCGTCCGCCACCTCCTACGGACAGACCATTGTCGCTGACAATTCCGACGCCACCGGTTCTGGCACCGGTTTTGCGCTGGACGCCGGCGTCAACTCAGACATCAACCCACCCACAACCCGGCTGACGGGCAGCGCGGCCGCGAACCTTCGGTACATCCAAACCGCAACCGGCAAGGCTGCTACGGCCTACAGCATCACAGGGGGCAAGATTCAGACGGAGCGGAGCGCCAACTCCGGTCGGTTCACCCTTTCTGCGGACGGCATGACTGCATTCGACTTTGCGCCTGCACTTGGAATTGATTTAGCCACACCCGCCAATCCTGTGGTTTATGACATCAATATCAGCATGGCCAATACTATCTCGGGCACGACACGCTTTTCCTTCGCGCTCGCCACGGAGGAAAACAACGCCAACTTCTGGGATTTTGGCATTCAACTTTATCGTGCGGCCAGTACAGACGACCTTTTACCAAATTGGGAAACGCATTGACGTAGCTTCATATACGCTTGCCACCGACAGCAGCGGTACGACGGTGACCTTAACAAACCGATCACCACGACCGCCAACGGCACGTATGGGGACGAGCTTAACTTCTTGGTCCGAGTCACGGATGCCGGCGCGGAAAGCGCGGCCTATAATTCCCAGGTGCAAGTCTCGCTGGATGGCGGCAGCAGTTGGTTTTATGATACCCAGACCGATAGTGATTTGACCGATGGCTTCCGGTTGGATGGTGCGGGCCGGTATCTGAGTTGGGACCAGGCCGGAGCCGGCAGCGGCTCTGGAGCCTTCACGTATGACAACTTCTCCGTGACACTTGTCACCCCTGCTATCCCTGAGCCCTCCGTTGCGACGCTATTCCTGCTGGGCGGGGCAGCGGCTTTGTTCTTGCGCCTCCGTCGCAACAGTTGAACTGTTGTTACGTGCGGCGAGCCCGGAAAACGGATGCTGTTCGCTTCCGGGATTTGTTCCGGTCCTGGGCGGCCACAGCACACCAGGGAGTTGAGCGGTGTCCGGTGCCACGTGTCCTGCTGATTCACAATTGTGGCGCAAAGAACCACCTTCCCTGAAAACTGAAACAATGGCTCATATCCGGATATTGGTCGCTGCGAGCGTCGGCTTGCTGCTGCTTCTGCTGGTCTCGGCGTTCCCCTCAGCGACGCAGCCAGCAGGCCCCAATATCCTCTTTGTCTTCATTGATGATAGCGGCTGGGGTGATCTCTCCTGCTACGGGAGCCCGGTAACCAATAAGCTGGGAGAAGCCATCACCCCCAACATGGACCGGCTGGCCTCGCAGGGAATCCGGTTCACGCAGGGCTACGTCGCCTACCCTATCTGCTCGCCATCTCGCACGGCGGTGCTGACAGGTATGGACCCCGCGCGCGTCGCCCTCTACAGCTACCTGGACAACAAGGCCCTGAATGCCGCGCGCAATATGGCGGATTGGGTGCAGCCCGCGGTCGTGTCGGCCCCCCGGCTGTTCCAGCAGGCGGGATACCGCACCGGCCAGTTCGGCAAGTGGCACATGGGCAACGGACGGGACGTGAACAACGCGCCGACCCCGGCTGAGTACGGCTTCGATCAATCTCTGGTCGCCTTCGAGGGCAACGGCGACCGCTTGCTTTACCTTAACGACAACGGCACCAAATACGGGCTCGCCCAGCAGAACGAGGATGCCTCGGTGGGCAGCTTCCAATACGTCCATTTCTACGAGGCCGCCGGGAAGCATACCGATGCGGCGTTGGCCTTTATCACCAACGCCGTGCACGCCGGCAAGCCCTTCTATGTCCACGTCCCTTACAACGACACTCATTCGCCTTACAACGTGCCGCCCGGACAGGAGCATGACTTCGACCACATTACCACCAACACCGATGCGATGTTATTCCTGGGTGAGTTGCACAATCTGGATAAGCAGATCGGCCGGCTGGTGGACGGGGTTGACGCGCTCGGTGTCGGCAGCAACACGCTGGTGGTCGTGATCGGCGACAACGGCGCGCCAAACGATACGATTGAAACCATCCTCAACCGCAATGGCGGCTTGCGCGGCGGCAAAGGCAACATCTATGAGGGCGGCATACGGGAGCCGTTCTTCATCCGCTGGCCGGGCACGGTGCCGGCGGGGATCGTAAACTCCAACACCGCTGTATCCACATTCGATTTGCTGCCGACCTATTCCGCCTTCGCCGGCATTCCACTGCCCAAAGCGCCTTATGCCGGCGAGGACATGAGCGACGTCTTCCGCGGCTCCACCCGCGCCAGGGGCCGTCCGTTGTTTTGGGAATACGGAACCGTGTCCGCCCTCTCGCCCGGTTCCCCCAAGCTGGCCATCCATGATGGCCATTACAAGTTCATGCGGAATCCCGATGGATCGCGCCGTGAGCTTTATCTCATCCCGGAGGACCTTGCCGAAGCCACCAACCTTGTGAGCCAGCCAGCGTATGCCGCGGTGGTGACCAACCTCGAAGCCCAACTCATGACCTGGTACGACCAGGTAGTGCTCGGCAACGTGGGCGAAACCTACCCCTGTGCGACCTCGAACTTTACGGGGTTGGTGATCGCAGACACCTACAATGTCAGTGGCGGCAATTCCCCCGGCACTGGTTTCGGGGCGAATGCCGGCGTCAATTACCAGCTTGCCGGGCGCCTTGCCGGCGCTGCGTCCGGGAGCCTGGTGGGATACCGGTTGGGCGCGACCGGCGGCACATCTCCGCGGCAGGCATCCGACTTCAGCATCACGGGCAACCGCCTGACCGCTGCTCCCCGCAACGGCAACGGGCGGTTTGAGTTCACCCCGGACGGAACGAGCGGCTTCAACTTCGGCAGCTTCCTTGCCGGGCGGTCCTACGAGCTTGTCCGTCCAGATGGACATCAGCGTGGTGGGTAGCAGCTACGCTCAGCGGATGTCGTTGAGTCTCGCCGATGCCAGCAATCTTTCCGTGGATAAAGTGGATTTGGGGGTGCAAATCGGCACCGATGGCAACGGAGGCTTGGGTGTCTTCAAGCGGATTGATGCCGACTCCAACAGCGGCGGTAGCGACATCAACACTCGCCTGATCAATGGCTTGCCTATCGGAACACCAATCAACCTCCTGGTGCGCGTAGTGGACTTCAACGAGAACCTGACCGATTACAGCTCCTCGTATGAAATCCTTGTTAACGGTGCGGTGGTGAATAGCGGGTGCCTTTCGCTTCAACGGTTCTGCCACCGACCGTTATCTTATCTTCGATGTGGCCGCCCACGAAGGCCCGGTCTATTACGACAACCTGCAACTGACCGTTACGGGCGGTAGCGGGCGGCGAACCGGTCTGCCGGAAACCCATCTTGAGCATCTCTGAGGTCGTCCAGCAACCGCCCGAGCAGGCCAAGACTCGGCTCTATTGGACCGCCCAGCCGGGACTCACGGTGTACCCCGAGTTTTCCAGCGACCTGACCGCCTGGTCGCCCGTGACCAATGCTTTGGGCGCTCCCTTGAGCGTTACCACGCCGCACGGCTCGATCCAATGGCTGGAGGTGACCATCCCGGCGGCGGATTCCAACGCATTTCTCCGGCTGAGAAGATAATGATGCGGCCGCACCCGCGTTTGCGCTGCAACGGGCTCGGAAACTGACGCAGGCCAAAGGCTCGCTACCCTAATTTGCGGGTATTTTCCCGGTGCCCCTTCGGGTTTAGCCTTGGTGCAAACTGAAAGCAATGCCTCGCCGACGAAGCAAACACTTCGCCGAGCGATCTGCAGTCTCCGAACCTCAACCACGTAAGAATACGATGAGAAAAAGAAACCTAACCTTCCTGGCCACTTTGCTGGTTGCCGTCCTCGCGGTCGGCTTCGCTTTCGGCCAAACCACCATCATCAGTGATGATTGCACCACGGCCAACACCAACTCCGGGTTCGCGCTGGGCGAAGGGGTGAATTCCGGCATTAACCCCCCCGATAATACACGATTGACCGGGACAGCGGTAGCCAACCTCCGCTATTACCAGACCGTCACGAGCCGGGACCCGTCCCACTACGCTATCAACAGCAATCGGATCCGGGTTACCACGCAGACGCAGATTGGGCGTTTCACCCTGTCGGCCAACGGTTCAACCCCGTTTGATTTTTCTCCTGCTCTGGGGGCGCTTTATGCCACACCGGCCAATCCTGCCACTTATGACATCGCAATCGGGATGCGGAACGACGCCACGAGCACTGCGCGGTTCTCTTTCGGTTTTGCGACGGCAGAGGGCGACGTCACCACATTAGACTTTGGGGTGCAGTTGTACCGCGCTACGAGCGGGGATGATTTTTACACGGTCCGCAAGCGAATTGACGCTGGTTCATCGGGCGTAGCCGACATCAATGCGGCAATGCTGACCATGGATGCCGGCACCGGTGGAACGATGGTTAACTTCCTGATTCGGGTGACCGATGCGGGGGCGGAAGGGGACACCAACTACAACTCCCGGGTGCAAGTCTCGATAGATAACGGCGCCACCTGGTTTTACGACAGCAGCACCGACGGTGATTTGCCCAACGGTTGGCGGTTTGATGGGCCTGGCCGGTACATGATCTTCGATCAGGCCAGCAACGGTTCGGGCAACGTCTTTTATGACAGTTTCTCCATCATCTCAACCTACGCGCCACCACCGCCGCCGGAGCGCACCTGGACGGGCGCAGGTGCCGACGCCAACTGGTCCACGGCGGACAACTGGGACGGGTCCGTGCCCGTCAGTGGAGACCCATTGGTGTTCAATGGTTCCGCCCGGCAGATCAACACCAACGATCTGCCCGATTTGAGCGTGCTATCGGTTACTTTCAACAATGGCGGGTTCACGCTGTACGGCAACGCGCTTACCAATAACACCGCGATTACCAATCTGGCCGGAACCAATACCCTTTCCGGTGACCTGGCTTGGGACAGCACGGGGGCCAAGACCTGGAGCATTGCCGCCGGCAGCGAGCTGGTGCTGAATAATACCACCACCGTGGAGGTCAATGGCGATCACCGCGTCGAGGGCGGTGGCACGCTGCGGTTGAAAGGTGCCATGAACATCGGACAGGTGGGCACCGCGAACCCTCCGTTCGTCGTCAACGATGGCCAGCACATCGTGGATGGGGGCAGCTTTGTCTCGCGGGGCGGTTATCGCATTGGCTCAGATGCTACCGCCGCTGCGGGCGCTCAAACTGTCCTGACGAATAACGCCGCCCTCACCATCACAGCTTCCTCGGGCAATGTCCGAGTTGGCGACAGCGCCAATCCCGTCACCAGCCGCCTGGTGATTGACCACAGCACCCTGACATCAGCCGGTGCGCGCTTGTGTATCCCCTACGCGGCTGGCGCGACGAGTGAGGTCTCCCAGGTCGGAGGAACCGTCTCCGGTGCCCGGGTCAGCTTTAGCGATAGCGGGGCGGGCCAGGGCACTTACACCATCAAGAATGGCACCCTGGAAACCTATAGCATTTCTGAAGGCACCAGCGGGGCTTTGTCTTACATGTATTTCGACAACGCGGTGCTGCGCGCCCTGTACGGCGCCACCAACCTCTTCATGAGCGGATTGGACAGCGCCGAAATCCAATCCGGCGGCCTGACGATTGATGCTCAAACCGACATCGTGATCGCTCAGGATCTGATCGGAGCGGGCGGGTTGACCAACAGCGGATATAGTGCTGTGACCCTGACCGGTGCGAACACCTATGCCGGGGACACGGTGGTCAGCGCGGGCAAACTAGTGTTGCCTACCGCGCACACTTACAGCGGGCGGATCAACGTGGCAGACTATGCTGAGCTGGGTGTGCAGGTCCAAACGCCCGGGACAAGCCTCACGAACGGATCGCTCACTTTGGGCAGCAGCGGTATCGCGACTTTGAGTTTCGATCTCGGGAGCTTCTCCAACCCGACCGCACCGTTAATGGTCGTTACCAACCTCACGGCTAAGGGCGTGGTCAGTGTCAATGTGGCGAACGGGTTGTTTCTCACCACCGGTTCGATTGTGCTGGTGGATTATCAGGGCTCAATCGGCGGCGGTGGGTTCGGCGCTTTTGTCCTGGCGAACGTCCCGTCCGGGATGAGCGCAGAGTTGGTCAATAATACAGCCAATAGCTCGATTGACTTGAAGATCACCGCTGTTCCCGGCCTGGTCTGGACCGGCGCCATCAGTAGCGATTGGGACTACTCGACGGCGAACTGGCTGAACCAG
This sequence comes from uncultured Verrucomicrobiae bacterium, assembly GCA_963762555.1. Classification (GTDB taxonomy): domain Bacteria; phylum Verrucomicrobiota; class Verrucomicrobiia; order Limisphaerales; family UBA8199; genus PALSA-1440. The sequence continues at coordinate 67,799 of CAVXLO010000028.1, read as the reverse complement.
CAAACGGCCTCACCCTCGACTTACTCCGACGGATTCCCGACCGAATTCCGCGATGGTGCCGTGACCGGCACCGTGAATCTGGGCGCATACCCAATGCCCTCCGCAATCATCGTTAGCAACGACACGCTGCCTTACGTTTGGACTGGCGGCGCCATCACGACGCCGATCCTGAAGAAGAACGGTCCCGGCTCTCTGACCCGGGTGGAAGGACAGGCAGACATCATCACCGAAATCGAGCTGAACGCTGGCTCTTATGTCTTTAGCAACACTTATGACGGGACCTTTACCAGCCTGCTGACGGACACCAGCGCCGGCACCGGTACGTTCGTCAAACGAGGTGCGGGCACCCTCACGGTCAGTTCGGTCAATGACACGTATGAAGGCACCACGGTGATTGAAGAGGGCGTCCTGAAACTCGGCGACACCCGGTCCTTAGGCGCAACGACTGCGACCATCGTCATCACCAACGGCGGCACGCTGGAGTTGAATGATCACCAGCCGGTTCAACCGGTCATCGTCTCAGGCGACGGCGTCAATGGGCAGGGGGCCATCGTGGATTCGACGACCGCCACTGCTGTGGAATACAACCTGCGCGATGTGGTAATGACGGGCGACACGACGTTCGGCTGTGCCAGCGGGCGGTGGGACTTGCGCGCCAACGGTGCGCACGGGCCCGGCCCCGGTCTGCGCGGCAATGGCTTCAAACTGACCAAGGTTGGCGCCGGCCACGTCAGCATCGCCAATCAGCGCACCACCACCGGTTATTGGGAGATGAACCTGGGTGACGTGCTGATTAAGGAAGGCCAGCTAACTTTTGCGGAGTCGCTCACTCCGGGCAATCCCGACGCCGCCCTCGCCGTCTATCCCGGTGCCACTTTCAATGTCTATGACTTGGGCATCACGAATCCGCTGCTGCGGCACATTACCATGACCAATGCCATGATTGACTCGGGCGGCACAGCCTCCGACACGAATGTCTTCAATGGCGGGATCCTGCTAAGCGGCGATTGCCGCATTCATGCCAACCAGGACCACCTGATCATCAACGGCGCGATCAGCGGCGCGGGCTCGATTGGATTCTATGCGAACGACCCCGGCACGCTCCTCCTGAACGGCCTCAACACTTACACGGGCGACACCACCGTTACCAATGGCACCTTCGGAGGCACCGGCGTCCTCGCGGGCAACCTCGTGATGCTCGATGGAACGAACGCTCCGGGCTCCGACGGGGTAGGCACGTTGACGGTGAACGGAAACGTCACGCTCGCCGGAACCACTCGCATGGAATTGAACCGGAGCCTCTCGCCCAATAGCGATCGGCTGGTAGCGGGAGGCACACTGGCCTTTGGCGGCGTTTTGCAGGTGATGTTGGGCGTCGGCGCCCCCGCGCCTCAAGCCGGTGACTCATACCAGTTGTTCAATAAAGGCAGCGGCACGGCCTTCACCGCGATCAGCCTGCCGGACCTCTCCGGCCTGCCGGGCGGCCTGGCATGGGATACCAGTATGCTAGCGGTCAACGGAACGATTTCTGTAACGGGCACCATCGCGCCACCCACGATTGGAACGGTCTCGCTCAGCGGAGGCGACTTCGTTTTCAGTGGCACGGGCGGTATCGAAGGGAACCCCTATTACGTGGTGACCTCCACCAACGTGGCAAGTCCCCTGGAAAGCTGGTTGCCTGTCGCGAGCAACCTCTTTGGTCCCGGCGGCTCGTTTACCTTCACCACCAACACAGTGAGCGGATCACCGAGAGCGTTTTTCAGGCTGCTCGTTCCTTAGTGACAATGTTCCCGGGGGCGCCGGAACACCCGGCGCCCCCTGCTATACCATCATGACTCACGGTCCAAAAACACTTTCATCCGAAAGGCGAATGCTCCGCTACGCGTTTACTTTAATCGAACTGCTGGTGGTTATCGCCATCATCGCCATTTTGGCCGCGCTGCTGCTCCCCGCCCTCGCGCGCGCGAAGGCCAAGGCGCAGATCGCCAACTGCATCAGCAACAACAAGCAGGTTTCTCTCTCCTTCATGATGTGGGGAGACGACAACAACGAAGGGAAATACCCGTGGAGTGAAGGCCGCGGGAAACTCGGCCCCGATCCCCTGCGCGTGAACTGGTTCGCCCTGGAATCGTATCTGAAGAATCCCCGGGTGCTGACCTGTCCCTCCGATCGAAAGCGGTCTCCCATCCAGTCCTGGGCCCAACTGAATGTGGTCTGGAATTTCCGCACCAATCTCAGTTACATGTTCTGCATTGACGCACTCCCCACGCGCCCGCAGGCCATCCTCATTGGCGACAATTACCTCTCGACCGATTACCCGGCGAACAGGACCCTGGCCCTGCCTGACAACCCTACGGGTGGCTCGCGTCATTCCTTCAACCGCCCCTTGTTGATCCGCCGCGGATGGCTGGCCAACACCCGCCACCAGGGCCAGGGCATTCTCAGCTTTTGCGACGGCAGCGCCAGTTCCTCGAAATCCCAGAAGCTCCAGGCTTACATGCAGCAGATGTTCGACCGTTACCTGACCGATCCTTCCGACACCCTGAAATTCATGTTGCCGCAATACACGACCGTGCCGTATTAACCCGCTGCATGACAACGAAACACCTTGTCCTGACCTCCCTCGCCGCCCTGCTCTTGGCGGTGGGTCCTTCGCCTGTCCAGGCCGCCAAACAACCGAACATTATCATCATCCTGGCCGATGATATGGGCTATGGCGACCTGGGCTGCTATGGGCATCCGAGCATGCACACGCCGAACCTGGACCGCATGGCGGCCGAGGGTTTGCGCTTTACTGACTTCTACTGCGGCCAAAGCCTGTGCACTCCGAGCCGGGCCGCGCTGTTGACCGGCCGCCTGGCCGTGCGGAGCGGCATGGCGGGCGGGCCGGGCCGGCATGTGTTGTATCCGAAGGACAAAGGCGGCTTGCCCAATGAGGAGATCACCATCGCGCAAGCGCTGAAGGCGAAAGGCTATACCACCGAAGCCATCGGCAAATGGCATGTGGGCAGCCAGCCGGAACTTCTTCCCATCCACCGCGGCTTCGATTCCTTCTTCGGGCTGCCCTATTCCAATGACATGGACACGCCGAGCGCGAGAATTCGCAATGTCAATTCGATGAGCCGGCATCCCGACTTCCACCCCTTCAACGTGCCGCTGATGCGCGACACGCAGGTCATTGAGCGCCCCGCTGACCAGACCACGCTGACCAAGCGCTACACCGCCGAAGCGATCCGCTTCATCAAAGCCAACAAGCGCAAGCCTTTTTTCCTCTATTTCGCCCACACCTTCCCGCACGTGCCGCTGTTCGCCTCGGAGAACTTCCTGGGCAAGAGCCTCCGCGGCCTTTATGGCGACACGGTCGAGGAAGAAGACTGGAGCGTCGGGCAGGTCCTCGAGACGCTGCGCAAGGAGAAGTTGGACCACCGCACGCTGGTATTCTTCACCAGTGACAACGGACCCTGGCTGATACGAAAGTGGAACGGCGGTTCCTCGGGCCCGCTGCGGGACGGCAAGGGCGGCACCTGGGAAGGCGGCTACCGCGTGCCGGGGATTGCCTTCTGGCCGGGAAAGATAAAGCCGGGCATTACACACGAAATCGCCAGCGCCCTGGACCTGTTTCCGACCTGCCTGAAGCTGGCCGGCGCCGAAGTGCCGACCGACCGGCCTTACGACGGTGTGGACATGACTCCGGTCCTGTTCGGCGGCAAGAGTCTGCATGACACAGTTTTCTACTACTACGGCGACCAACTCTACGCCGTGCGCAAAGGCCCCTTTAAAGCGCACTTCATCACCCACGACGGCTATAGCAAGGCTGCGCCCGAGAACCACAACCCGCCGCTGCTGTTCAACATCCCCGAGGACGTCGCGGAGCAATTCGACGTTGCCGCCGACCACCCCGAGGTCGTCGCCGAATTGACCAGGATCTACGAGCAACACCGCGCCACGGTGACGCACGGCAAGTTGCAGTATTAGGGCATAGCCCAACTCATCTGCTACCGCCCTGAGACCTCCGGGCGCAGCTCGTGAACCTGGAGGTCGGCGAATGCCGCGTGCGTGTTGACGACGCGCAGTCCCACGCTGCCGAAGGCATACTGGCTGTCCCGGACGCGAACCATTTCCTTGCCATCAAGCTGCACCACGATCTCCGGTCCCCGAGCGGTCACAGTAAGCAAGTAGTCCTGACCCTCGCGGACATTTGCATTGACCAGCGCAAGCTCCCGCCACTCCTGCCCATCCATGCTGCCCAGCACCACTTTGCGGGTGTTCGGGATGATGCCGGCGAAGTAGCCGTTCTGCGCGTCGTACCCCACGCCGGGTAACGTGCAGCGAAACAGCAACCCAGCGTCGCGTCCGCCATCTATTACGGTCACCCGCACCGAAGCCTCGAAGTCCTGCCAATGCCCGCCCCGCACCACCACCTTCTCGCCTGAGCGATACAGGTTAACCTCGACCTGCGGCAGGTGCCCCAGGTGCAGTCGCCCGTCGGCAATCTCAATCAACTGATGGTGGCCGAAGTAGTGAAAATCAGTCAGGTCGGCGGGCTGATTCAGGCTCCAGCGGCGGTCGCCGCCAATGGCCCTGATCACCTCACCCGCCGGCAGCGGCAGCGGGACAGCCGCGGCTACCGGGGCGCCAAAATCAGGCAGCCCGTCCGCCGTCCAGTGGAACGGCTGGGTGAAGATTGCGCGCCGCCAGTCATTTTCGCGGTCCAGCTTGGCGTGATAGACGAGCCAATCCTGCTGCCCGTCTGGGGATTTCACGAACGATGCGTGCCCCACTCCAAAGGTGCCGCCGCTCGCTTGAAAGGCGGGACGCGGTTGCTTGATCCAGTCGGACGCCTTGAGCGGGTCCCCGCCTCGGCGCAACTCCAGCAGGCCGAGCTTATAGCTGGGTTGCCAGGAGCCACTGCACGAATAGACAATGAAAGTGCGGCCGTCGTGCTGGAGCACCTCGGGCGCTTCGTTCAGGCCCCGGCCAGTGGGCTTCTCGTCCACGCGCTCCCACAAGTACTGGTCGTTGGGACACAACCGCACGCGCTTGCCGCCGATGGTCAGTGGGTCCTTCATGGGCGCGATGTAGAGCCACTGCTCGTCGCGCGTATCCTCCCACCCGGACCAGACGAAGTATCGCTGGTCCTTAAGTTGCAGCACCGTGCCGTCAATCGCCCAGCGGTTGTTGGCACCGGTCGCCGGTTCGTCGCCGGTATACAGGGGCCCGTGCACGGTGTAGGGCCCCAGCGGATCGTCGCCCGCCGATTGCAGCACCCACATGCGATGATTACGGTTCTGCCCGTCGTCCGCCGCGAAATAGACATACCAGCGATTGTCCAGGAAGTGCAGTTCGGGCGCCCACACTTCCTGCGAATACATCGTGCCGGGTGGGGCGTCCCAGACGACCTGTTTCCGCCCGAACTGGGTTAAACCGTCGGAGATATGCAGAGCGACCGCGCGGTTGGCCTCCGAGAGGCAAAAGACGTATTTGCCGTCGTGCTGAACGACCCAAGGGTCGGCCCCCTCGGCGATGGGATTGACGAACAGGCCGACGCTGCGAGTGGCGTCACGGGCGGACTCAGTTCGCTGCAGATGGAAGGTTGCCGGCACAGTCTTGCGCCAGGCCACCAACTCCCGACTTAAGCTCTCAACTCGGGCCGGTTGGGTGTCCGCGAGGTTGAGTGTCTCGCCTGGGTCCTTGATCAGGTTATAGAGTTCGGGCCGGCTGCCGTCTTGCATCATCAACAGCTTCCAATCCCCATCGCGGACCGCGAGGTCCGGCCAGGGGTGATTGGCCGGGCCGGGCCGATCCGGCGGGCGATCCCAGAAGAGCGGGCGCGAACGCAGCTTCGCCTCCCGGCCAAGCAGCGTCTGGCTGAAATCCTCCCCGTCAAACGCCACATTCCTGGGGAGGCTAACCCCGGCCAGCGCCGCCACCGACGGCAGGAAGTCCACGCCGGAGATCACGCTGCGCTCATTGACTGTCCCCGTGGCGGAAGGAGCCAGGAACCCGGGCGCCCATACAATCAGGGGCTCCCGGAACCCGCCTTCGTAGAGCATCCCCTTGTGGCCCCGGAGCGGTCCCGCCCTGCCCGCGCCGGGCTCCGGTCCGTTGTCGCTGGCGACGATGAGGATGGTGTTCGTGCGCAACTGCTCATCATGGCGCAGATAATCGAAGAGTGCAGTGAACTGCGCGTCCATGGCCTTGACGACACCCAGATACAAGTGGCGCTTGCTGCCGCCGCCCCGCAGATCGCATGGTGGAAAGAAGGGCGAATGGACGTCGTCCGGCCAGATATCCACATAGAAGGGCTTCCCGGCTTTCCGGGCATTCTCCATGAATTGCAACGCCCGGCCGATGAATGCGCTCGTGACCTTGGAACGGTCCATCCAGGTGATCTTGCCACGGCCAAGCAGATCGCTGCCGAGGGCATACTTGTGTGGCGGCCTGCCGTCGCAGGCATCGCACAGCGGCAGGATGCGATCACCCAGCCCCTCGAATTGGGTCAGGGACTTATCGAAGCCGTATTCAGTGATCAGCGGCGCCTCGCCCACATCCCGCTGGCCGCCCATGTGCCACTTGCCGAAGTGGCCGGTGGCATAACCCGCTTGGTGCAGCAGCCGCGCCAGGGTTGGCGCCGCCGGATCGAGCCATTGGGCCATGCCCCGCCGCTCGTTCTCGCGGCGCGAGGCCAGATAGGACGTAACCCGCCACCGCGCCGGGTATTGGCCGGTGGTAAAGCCCGTGCGCGACGGCGAGCAAATCGGCGAGGCCACGGAGAACTGCGTAAACCGCAGCCCCTCGCTGGCCAACCGGTCAAGCTGCACGGTTTTAACCGCTTTACCGCCGTAACACGACATGTCCCCATAGCCCATGTCGTCAATCAGCAGGAAGACGATGTTTGGGCGGGCGGCTGCGCGGGCTGCTCCCGGCAGGGTGAACAGGGCCAGCACAGTCAAAGGAGTCAGGGCCCTCAATGTGGCTGCAATCATTCGGTTCATTGTGAGATTATCCAGTCTTTGGGCGCGTGAAAGTCCGCGCGGCCTTCGTCGTATGGCCCTACGCCGGGCTTCTGCAATTTCCCGAATTCACGCAGTTCCTGGTATAGGCGGCTGACTGTTTCCGTGCGCGCCGCCAGATCCGTCCGCTCAGCGGGGTCGGCCTGCAGGTCGTAGAGCTCGAATTGAGGTGCGACGGCCGGCTTCTCCGCAAAGAAATCCCCCCGCGCAATCAGTTTCCATTTGCCGTCATTGACCGACGCCTCCGCCTTTTGCGACTGGTGCATGTACGAGAACCAGGCTCGCTCGGGCAGCTTCGCCTCGCCGCGCAGCGCCGGGAGGAAGTTGATACCGTCCAGGTTGGCCGGTGCTTTGACCCCGGCGGCGGCCAGGAACGTAGGTAGCACATCAATGTAGCCAATGCGCCCGTCAAACTGCTTGCCCCCGACCAGGCCTCCCGCAGGCCAGCGGATCGCGGCGCAAACCCGCGTGCCGCCCTCATACACGGTGAGCTTGCCGCCCCGCCACGGTTTGTTGCTGCTGACGCGCAGGACCCCGCCGTTGTCGCTAAAGAACAGGATCAAAGTATTCGCCGCGTCCGGGCGGGATTCGACCGCATCCAGCACGCGCCCGATCGCCTGATCCAGGCAGTCCACCATGGCCGCGTAAGCCCTGCGGTTGGGCCGCTTGAGCTGGGGATACTTCTCCAGGTCCTCTTTCTTGGCCTCGAAGGGAGCATGTGGCGCGTTGAATGGCAGGTAAAGAAACCAGGGCTTGCCGCGTGGCGCTTCGCGGATGAACCGCGCCGCCTGCGCCCCCAGCAGGTCGGTCGAGTAGCCCTCCTCGTGCACCGTCTGCCAGTCGCGATGCCAGTCGCACTGGCCCTCGCGTTCATGGGTGAAGTAATCTATCGCCCCGTTGTAGTGGCCGTAGAAACTGGTGAACCCGTGATTCAGCGGCAGGAATTCGCGGCGAGCGTGCCCGAGGTGCCACTTGCCGATGATGCCGCGTTGCTCGTAGCCCGCTCCGGCCAGCAGATCGGCGATCGTCTTTTCCTTTGGCGGCAGCCCGTAGTGCGACCACGGCGGGACCACCGCGCGCATCATGCCAAACCGCAGCGGCCAGCGCCCGGTCATCAGTCCGGCGCGCGTGGGGGAGCACATCGGGCAGGCCCGAAAATCCCCGAGCCGGATGCCCGTCCGGGCCAGGCGATCCATGTTGGGCGTGGCGAAGACGCTGCCACCGTTGAAACCCACGTCCGCATACCCGAGATCATCGGCCAGGATAATGAGCAGGTTGGGTTTGGATGGCGCGGGGCTTTCCGCCGAGGTCGCAGACGTTGGAACGTCCAGAACGGCTGCCAACCCCAGGACACAGGCCCAATTCACGAAGCGGCCAAAACCGGGGTGGGGACGGCTCGTCCCCGAGATTGGCCGCTCCAACCTGGCAACGTGGGGACGGGTCGTCCCCGCCCCTGTGCTTGAGAAACTATTCATGCGCTATAAGCAAACCACGGCACCCGTGCGGGCTCAATACCCTAAAATGAGGGGCACCACCCCAAACAGGAGCAGCGTTCTGCTCCGTGGCAACCCAACATTGCGGAACGTCGGAACTTAACGGGGATGTCCGCTTTGGACAGACATCACTGCTTGCACTGGGGTGTACACCCCATTGCAAGCCGGCCCAGAATGAGGCGAGTTTCTAATCCAATCATGCATGCTTCGTCGCGATACCACGCAGTGGGATTTGTGTTCTATGGACCCGGAAGGCTTTTGCGCACGAGGCGAATCCTCGGTCGCCGCTGCCTGCTCGGGGCTCTTGGGTTGATGACCCTCCTGCTGGTTTTCGGGCATGCTCTGCCCGCGGAGGGCGTGAATGGATATATTGTTATTGGCCCCGCCACCAATGTTCAGGACGAGATCCAATTCACTTTCAGCAGCACCTGGCCCGCTGGGGTTTCTTACCAAGCGCAATTCCTGAGGACGCTCGATGGCGCCTGGGCGGACGTCCCGGATGCGGTGATTACGCCGACCGGCTCGCCGGGTGAGTTCCTTGTGAGAGCCCCTAAATTTGGCGGCGGCAACGGCTTCTATCGTGTTCTTAGCTCAGTGAGCATGCCCAGCGATCCGATTGCCGAAACCATTGACCAGCCCAACCCGGAGGAGATCGTGGTGCTTTGGAGCCAGGCGAGCACGAACACCGTCTCGGCCAAATTATACTTCAATGTTGAGGCTACGCCGGGAGGCGCTATTTCCAACAATATCTTGAGGGCCTATCCGTCCACCAACAGCCCGCCCTTCAATTTCGGTAGCAGCTTGCCGATTGACAGCTCGGGCGCCGAGGACAGTTTGGTGACCGACTTGAATGGCGACGGGCAGAACGATCCGTTGTTCGTTTGGGCCGATCCAGCGGGATACATCAATATGGCTTTTGCCCACATCGCGTCGTCCAATTTCGAGTGGCAGGCCGCCAGCACTTTTCATCTGACCAACCTGCTGGTGCGGCCCTTTGACACTGTCCCGCCCGTCCTGCGCCTGGTCGCCGCACACGTGGATGGTGATCCCAATCCGGAGGTGGTTCTGGCCTACACGGGGTACGATGGCTTTGTGCACATTGCATTGCTGGGCTTCGATTCGAATCTGAGCACCGTAACGGTGAAGTCACAGATCGCGGACGCCGCGCTGCCATTTGTGAGCATCGGGAGCCTGCGTGATCGGTCAGCACGCTTCGACATTGCCGCCGGGGATTTCGACGGCGACGGACTGGACCAGATCGCGCTGGTGGTGCCCGAGGCGATCACCGTGCCCAACGGCATCGAGAACTGGGACCTTTATGTGCGCTTTTACGATTACGATACTAATAGCGGCGCAGTTCATTCCGGACGTCATTCCCCACTCCGATACGGTGCTCTACACGCACGGGGATCGCACTACCCGCTGGATGTCCCGCGTGGCGGCGACGGCCGGCGACTTCGATGGCGACGGCCGCGACGAACTGGCTGTCACCTACGAAGTCGCGTATAACGACCAGGCAAGCCCCTGGTACCTCCAAATCCTCAAACCGGCCCCCGATTTCACCTCGCTTGCCAAGTCACCTCCCCAAGGCCAGCAAGTGGACCAAATCACCGGCGACAACGGCTACCCCTTGTGCCTCTTGACGGGTGAGTTCGATGGAGACCCGCAACCGGAACTCGTCCTGGGGTCGCGGAAGCTCATCCTGTTCAATGTCCAAACCAACCTGTCGTTCCATGAATATACGGAGAATGGGCTCAACACGGAGGACACCTCCGACGACCGCCGCTTCGTGGGGTTGGCCCACTTCAACTCGAGCGACCCCAACTTCGGCTATCGGCCGGAGATCGTGACCGTGAACGATTTGCTCATCAACGGCAACTCCCGGCATGAGCTTGCGGTGCAGACCTTCAAGGTCACCGGCGATACCAACACGTACCTTAGCATAGTGCCGGACGCGAGCATCCGCGATGCCCTCAGCGATAACTCCCAGCGTCATTTCGCGCTCGGCACGGCGGACTTCGGCGGCAACGGCCTCAAACTGGGCACGCCCAAACGCTTCACCGAAACCCTGGTGGGCAAGCCGACCGTGGTTCTCAGCGCGCCGCCGGTCCATTTTGATGTGCTCAATGGCACCCAATATGACGTCAACGACCTGTTTCCGGTGGGCTCTTGCGCCGGCAGCGGGACCTGTCCGTTTTTCTCCAGTTACGCGGGTGACACCACGCACGGCGTTACCGTGGCCACCGACTGGAAGCGAAGCTGGGACCTCTCGGTGTCGGTCTCAGGCGGGTTTACAATACCCATCATCGGCGGGGGCGTTGATCTTGATGTGCAAACCAAATTCGGACAAGACCTCGACTCCTACACCTCCAGCACGGTCACGACGCATGTGGACGTTCAGGTCAACGCCGTGGAGGATGACCGTATCTACGCGGCGGCGATCACTTACAACGTCTGGGAGTACCCCGTGCTCGTGGATGGCCAGACCGTAGGCCACATCGTGGTGCTGGACCCTGGAATCGTGTCCCAGAACTGGTTCGGCAGCAAATCCATCATCGCCCAGAACTACCAGCCCTACCACGAGGTAGGCAACCTGCTTTCTTATCGGCCGACCACGGTGCCTTATTCTGGCGCCCGAGTACGTGCGGTCCATCAACGCGGACACCTTCACGGTGGATTCCTCTTCGTCCTACCTTTGGCAGCTTACCCGAACGACCAACACCACCACGACTGACAGCCAGGCGTTCAACTTCGCTATCAATACGTCCGCCAGCTTTGATATTCCCGTCCCGTTTATCCCCAATGTGAAATTGGAGGGCAGCTACGACAGCAGCAAGCTCCACGAGTCCACCTCGACCATTGAGGACTCGCAAGGCTTGGCGGTCCACCTGGGAAACCTGGACGCCAGCATCGCCGGCACCGCCTATTCGATCACGCCGTACGCCTACTGGGACCGGAGCGGGGCGGTGGTTTTGGATTACGGTGTGCAGCTTCCCGCCGGAACGCCCGCAGTCCCGACTTTCTGGGGACAGAATTACTCGGCCAAGCCCGACCTTGCCTTCATTTTGCCCTGGCGGTGGGACCCCGAGAAGGGCGAAGCCCTAACTGACCCATCTCTGCGGCAGCTCACGCGGGACATTGTAACGCTGCCCCCCGAACCGCGCCCGGGAGAGCCGGTCACTTTGATCGCCCGCGTCTCCAATTTCAGCCTGCTCGGCACCGCCAATTCATTCGTCGTCCGATTCTACCTGGGCGATCCCGCAAACGGAGGCCAACTGATCACGGGCACCGATGGCCGCACGGAGGTGCTGGTGTCCGATCTCATCCCCGCTCAGGAAAAGGCGCTCGTGGAACTACCCTGGACCATCCCCGCCGGCTTGTCCGCGACCTCGATTAAGATTTACGCGATGATTGATCCCTTTAACCAGATAGACGAAATCCACGAGGACAATAACGTCGGCTGGAACGAGATCTTCCTGCGAAACACCCCTTAACCGGGATGGCGGCTGGAAGGGAGCCGCGCCGTCCTCGTCGCCACCGTGCGCTGCAGCGCCTCCAGGTCCCGGGAAACGGGCTTGCTGGGAGGGGGCTTGCTCGGCCAGGAGGCTGGCAACCATCCCCAATTTTAGGGTATTGAGGCCAATAAGGTCCTATGCTCTGATCTTGCATGATTCGTGCAGCAGACGACTAACTGGCCATGACGACCGCGACTCCGCGCTCTTCCATCCTGGGCCTGATCCCGCTGCCCGCCACAACAAAAGCGCCAGCCCAGGCTGCACCGCTTCCGACAAACCCGACCCTGTTCCCAAACTCTATGCATAATCCCCATTCAATCACACGTGCCTCCGGTGCGCTCCTGGCCCTCATGGCGGCGGTCCTGCTGGGCCCAACCGCCTCGGCGCCGGCTGCCCTTTCGGCCAAGCCGAACATCCTGCTCATCATCGCCGATGACCTGAACAACTGGCCCGGGCCGACCGGCGGCAATCTGCAGGCCAAGACGCCCAACCTCGACAAGCTGGCATCGCATGGCACCACCTTCGTCAACGCGCAGTGTGCCGCCCCCCTATGCAATCCTTCCCGCACCGCCTTTCTCAGCGGGATGCGGCCCAGCACCACGGGTATCTACAACAACCACCAGGTCTGGATGCCTCACATTGGCCGCGGCCTTTGCATCAATGATTACTTGCGGAAGTTCGGCTACGTCTCGCTGGGCGCCGGCAAGATTTATCACTACCGCAACTACCGCGCCGAGGATTGGGATGAGGTGGTGTTCTTCACTGATGATACCTTGCCCATGCATCCGGCGACACGGTCGCCCGGCCCCTTCGGCTATCGGATGTTCACGGAAGGGCCGCCGCAGAACCCGTTTGAAGAGCAGCGCGCCGAGAGCGCGTTGGTGGATGCCCGGAGCGTCTCGTGGTGCATCGAGCGCCTTCCCCAGCAAACGAAGCCGTTCTTCATGGCCTGCGGCTTGCACCGCCCCCACACCCCGTGGGACGTGCCCAAGAAATACTTCGACCTCTATCCGCTGGACAGCATCAAGCTCCCGACGGTCCTCACCAACGACCTCGACGACGTGCCTCCCGCCGGAGTCGCGATGGCCAAGCCCAACGGCGTCCATGCCACCATCCTCCGGCTGGGCCTTTGGCCGGACCGTGTGCGCGCTTATCTGGCCGCCATATCCTACGCCGACGCCCAGATCGGGCGCCTGCTCGACGCGCTCGACAAGTCCCCCCAGCACGACAACACCATCGTCGTCTTCGTCGGCGACAATGGCTGGCATTTGGGCCAGAAACAGCATTGGGCCAAAACCACCTTATGGAACGAGGCCGCACGAGTCCCGCTCATCTGGGTGGTCCCGGGCTTGACCAAGCCGGGCACGAAATGCAAGCAGGCCGTTGACCTTATGAGCCTTTATCCGACCCTGTGCGAATTGGCGGGCGTCCCGGTTCCCAAGCACGCGGAAGGCGTGAGCATCAAACCCTTGCTGGCCAACCCCACCGCGCAATGGACCCGCCCGGCCCTGTCCACCATGTTCAGGGGCAACCACACCCTCTGCACTGCCGAGTGGCGTTACATCCGTTACGCCGACGGCTCCGAGGAACTCTACAAGGAGGGCAGCGACCCTTACGAGTGGACGAACGTCGCCGCCAAACCCGAGTTCGCCGAGGTCAAAGCCAAACTGGCCGCCTACCTCCCCACGAACAACGCCCCCCCGGTGCCGGAACAGAATCCTCCCGCAAGAAAGCAGAAGCGCAAGAAAGGCCGCCGGGCAAACGCCACCCCACCGCCAGCCGATTCGCAGCCTTGAGCTGCGGTATCCCAAGATCGTCGGGCAGATTGAATTCGGGCTGATCAGCACAAGATCCCCACACCGGACCCTAACCTGTGCAGCATCAGTGTTTTACAGATCACACAATGGTCCTTCGCTATTTCCAGTGGAATTAGAATGGAGGCCGAAGCAATCAAGCCGCGCCAGCGGGTATCGGCTGGCGCACGCAAAGCCGTTCAGTCTCTGACCCTCAACACCCCCTAGCCTCCCGCCAGATACCCTCAAGCGCATCTTAAGCAGGGGGAGAGCAGGGGGAGAGCAAGGGGAGAGCAGGGGGAAAGGTCTCCCCCTGCTCTCCCCTTGCTCTCCCCCTGCTCTCCCCCTGCTTAAGATGCGCTTGAGCCTCGCCTGTGGGTATCCATTCTGAGGACATTGCCAGGCGAGGATGCAGTGCCCGAATCAGTGGGCGCCATGGCGAACCAGCCTGGGGGCTGCCGAAATTGGCACTGCTCCGTATCTCTGGTATGGGTTCTGTGGATTGCCAAGCCCGTTCCCCCTCACCCTACCCTCTCCCCAAGGAGAGGGAGACCCGGACTGCAGTACTGGAAATGTCCGACCGCTTCCGGTTGGGCGATCGTCTGGCGAGGGCGCTCCCTCTCCTTGGGGAGAGGGTAGGGTGAGGGGGAATTGGTCTCTCTGATCCAGATAGTATTCAAGACAATGGAAATCCGTATAAAAAGCAGACTTGGCATGCGTCCCCGCGCAGCCCCTGGCAAAATGGCTTGATTCCGAGCGCCCTGAATGATGAAGTAGCGCCGTGCTTGAACTCGATAGCGCAGTCTGCCCAACGCCCTCCGTGCAAAAGCCACAATTGAGCTTCTGGCAGATCTGGAACATGAGCTTCGGCTTCTTCGGCATCCAGTTCGGCTGGGGCCTGCAGATGGCGAACATGAGCGCCATCTACCAGTACCTCGGCGCCAAGGACGCCGATATCGCGCCGCTCTGGCTCGCCGCGCCGCTCACCGGCCTGATCGTGCAGCCCATCATCGGCTATTTCAGCGACCGCACCTGGGGCCGGTTGGGCCGCCGGCGGCCTTACTTCCTGACCGGCGCGATCCTCGCCAGCCTGGCGCTGATCGCCATGCCCAACTCCGGCACGCTTTGGATGGCGGCCGGCCTGTTGTGGATTCTCGACGCCAGCGTGAACGTCACCATGGAGCCTTTCCGCGCCTTCGTAGGCGACCTGCTGCCGGCGGAACAGCGCAAGAGCGGTTTCGCCATGCAGAGCCTGCTGATCGGCCTGGGCGCGGTGCTGTCCTCGGCGCTGCCTTACATGCTGACCAACCGGTTCGGCGTGTAACGAGGCCATGCCGAAGCCAGCGCCATTCCGCGAGCGGTCCAGCTGGCCTTCTACATCGGATCGGGGGTCTTCTTCCTGCGGCCGTGCTCTACACCATCATGACCACCAGGGAATATCCCGCCCGAGGACCTGGCACGCCTTCCAAAAGATGAAGGCCGAATCCGCCGGTTGGGCGAACGCCTTCCGGGAAATCTTCTCCGGCATCGGCTCCGATGCCGCGGGCGATGCGGCAGCTCGCCGTCGTGCAGTTCTTCACCTGGTTTGCCCTGTTCTGCATGTGGCTCTACTTCGTGCCGGCGGTGGCCACGAAGGTGTTCCACGGCGCGCCCGGCTCGCCCGAGTATCAGCGCGGCAACGAGTGGGGCGGGGTGTGCTTCGCCGTCTATAATGGCATGGGGTTCGTGTTCGCCGGCGCATTGCTGGCGCTGGTGCGCTGGTTCACGGCGCGATCCCTCCACCGCGTCTGCCTGCTGTGCGGCGGCGGTGGGCTCATCCTGGCGTTTGCCTGTCACCAGCAATACCTGTTGCTCGTCTCGATGCTGCTGGTCGGTGTCGCCTGGGCCAGCATCCTCTCCATGCCCTACGCCATGCTCTCCAACGCCATCCCTGCCGCAGAAAATGGGCTTCTACATGGGCGTCTTCAACTTCTTCATCGTCATCCCGCAAATCCTGGCCTCGCTCGGTCTGGGCGCGCTGATGAAGTCCGTCCTGGGCGACAACCCGATGAACGCCGTGCTGCTCGGCGGCTGCTCGATGGTCGCTCGCCGGCCTGTGCGTCGGCTTCGTGTCCAAAGAAGTGGATAAGGTGGTTTGAAGCCGGTTCTGAGTTCCGCTTGAGCCGGGGCAAGTGTCCGTTTAGGTTGGTGCCAACATGAACCCGCTCAGCCTCGTACACACTCCTGACGTTCGATGCCCTGGGAACGGTCCTCGATTTGGAGGGAAGCCACGCGCCGCGACTGGAGGCGTTCCTGAAGTCCAAGGGCTCCCCGATGGCGGTTGCCGAGTTATGGGCCAGGTGGCGCAGCCGCCAGCGCATCGAGCAATACCAGGACAACCAATTCTACGCGGGCCACTCCGGTTACCTGGACTCCGCCCGCCGCGCTCTACTCTATGCCCTGCGTTCCTCCAAGCTGGCCTTCGACGACGCGGACATCCAGCGCATCATGCAAGGCTGGCAGGAGTTGAATCCCTTTCCCGATGCGGTGCCTGGCTTCGATCGGCTGTGGAGCAAGTTCAAGCTGGTGATCCTGTCCAATGGCGAGGAGGAGTTTCTGGCCCACCTGGTGAAGAACCGTATCCGGCACGACTTCGACGCGGTCATCTCCGTGCAGGCGGTTGGAGTATTCAAGCCTCAGCCGCAGGTCTATCGCTATGCGGCGCGGGTGCTTCGGGCCGAGCCGTGCGAGTTGATGATGGTATCGGCGCACAGTTTCGATGTAGTGGGAGCGCGGGTGTCAGGTTATCGCGCCGCCTACGTGAACCGCTACGATCTTCCCTTCGATGAGACGCCCTATCGGTTCGACGTGCAGGCCAGCGACTTCGTGGACCTGGCCGAAAAGCTGGGCTGCAAATAGTGAGCGTCATAAGTCTTTGCGCCGCGTGAGGGCGCGCGGCCTACAGGAGGTTGTAGGCCGCGTGCCCTCACGCGGCGCCACTTCTGTCGTCATGTATGGTGGCAGGTCAGGAGTCGTGCAGAGGCTCCAGCACCACCTGGAGATCATAGTGCATGTATTTCAGGTAGTGGCCGCGCAGCCAGAGCAGGAGAGTTTGGTCCTTCCCGCTATAGGGCACGATGGGCCGAAGGTTGTCCACCTGGGAATCCTGAGTGATGGGCACCCAGGTCCAGGTTGCGCCCCTGTCGGACGTATGGCCGCGATAGATTTCAAAGTGCCCTCGGGATTTGCCGGTAACCGGGTTGACATTAGCTGAGATGAACACCGTATCGGATCGGCAGGGTGGAGGCATATCCCACCGGCATAATCGTCCTCGCCGGTGTAAAGACAGGAGCCGGCGTAAGCGATCTCGGCGTCGTGCCACTTCGCGCCATCCCACCGGGCGAAGTGGTAGCGTAAATCCTGCCCTGCCTTGCCCTTGGGCACCCCCGCGGCATTCTTCTGCACCGTATAAACCAGTCGCGGGCGGCCCTGGTATCCAGGGCGATGCTCGTGAATCCAGGCGATGTTATTGGAATTGCCGGCGAAGATGCGGGTGGCTTCGGAGGGGACGATCGGGCCGTTGGTCAGCGCGTGAATGGCGTGGCCCTCGCTATCATAGAACTGCCCCGCGCGGTAAAAGGCGTGATAAATCCCTGTGTTGAACTCCATCGGATGGCCCTCGGTGAAGGCGAAGTGGATAGTGTCACGCCCGTCACTGGCGTACTTGACATAGGGCCGGTGCTTGCGCCGCGCCTGGAAATCAATCAGCAGGCCCCCCATGGTCCAGGTCTCGCCCAGGTCGTTCGAGAACATCCAGGAAGGTTTCGAGGTGTTATCGTAACCGCGGAAGAAATTGTAGAGGCGGCCCGTGGGGACATTCTCGCGGCTCAGGAAATGCGGGATTCGAGTAAGTCACGCGCGTGGATGCGCCGGGGACGAATACCTTCTCCGCCTGCCACTCCGTCGCATCGTGCGGGCGGACGGAGATACGGTAGTAGATCCGGTTTTCGGCGCCGTGTTTGGATAGACGGCCAGCCAGCGACCATCCGGTCGGAGCAACAAGCCCGGCGCAGCGTGGTCGTCGGCCTGGAGATTCTTGTGCAAGGTGCTGCGGATCGGCGCCCCGCCCGCCAGGTCGTAACTCACCACCTCAACATCTCCCCGTCGGTCAGGGTCGTGGCTGCCGTTGGCCACTGAGCCCGCCACCAGCTTGCCGCCATCCACCATTACGCGCGGGTCCTGGAACCAGCACCAGCCGCCATCATCGTTCAAGTACCACCCAAGGCTTGGACGCTCCCACCGCGGGCATTAGGAAGAGCAACCAGGCAAGCCCCAGCACGAGGCGGGTGAACGCGGATGTCCAGCATCCGGCAACAGACCTCCAATGGTCTCCATCCAGCCGATCACTGGAGTTGGAGTTGGTGTTGGATGTTGGATGTTCCGCGTGCTTCACGGAATGGCCGCCTTCCACCCCGCGTAAAGCTTCGCCGTCAGTTCCTTCACCAGCGCGGCATTCTCCGGCTGGTTGGCGATGTTCACATTCTCCTGCGGGTCGGCCTGGTGATCGTAAAGCTCGGTGGCCTCCACCTTCGAGTGATCGTTGCGGTGCATCCAGACCGTCAAGCGGTAGCGGTCCGTGCGCATGGTGTAGCCCATGAGGCGTTGGCGAGCCACGACGCGCGGGTATTGGCTGAAGGCCGCGGTCTTCCACGGGCGGTTGAGGTCATCCAGCACCGGCCGAAAGCTCGTGCCTTCCAGATGGCCCGGCAGCGGCAGGCGCGCCAGGTCGGCCAGCGTGGGATAGATGTCCACAAACTCAACCAGGGCATCGGTGTGCTTGCCGGCGTTCTTCATGCCGGGCACGGAGAGGATGAGCGGCGCCCACGTGTCGTTCTCGACGTTGCTGTGTTTGCACCAGGCATCATGCTCGCCCAGCTTCCAGCCGTGGTCGCCCCAGAGAATGATGATCGTGTTGTCGCGCAAGCCGAGCCGGTCCAGTTCATCCAGCACCCGGCCCACTTGGGCGTCCATATAGCTGACCGCCGCGTAATAGCCGTGCTTGAGCCGGCGGGCGAGGTCGTCCGGCAGGTGGCCGTGGGGAACGTCTTCGTAGCTACGCAGTTCGCCGCCCTCCAAAACAGCATATTCCGGCGCGCCCTTGGGGCGGAACGGGTTCGGCGCGAGGGGAATCTTCGCCGGGTCGTAGAGGTCCCAATACTTCTTGGGCGAGACGAATGGCAGGTGCGGGCCGGATGAAGCCGACGGCCAGGAAGAACGGTTGCTTCTTCTGCTTAATGTCGCGCAGGGCCGAGATGGCCATATCCGCCAGCGCGCCGTCGTGGAAGGTGTTGTCCGGCACGTCCGCGCCTTCATAAGCGGGTCCCTTTCCAGCCCGTTGAATGCCCTCCTCGTTTCGGCCTTCGGCAATGGCCTTCTGCCGCTTCTTGCGGACCAGGGCCAGGTTCTCAGGCGAGGCGTAGGCGGCGGCCCGCGGCGTCGTCCACGGCACCGACCAGGAAGGCGGGTCATTGTAGCCGCCGTGGTAAATCTTGCCCATACCCTGGACGAAGTAACCGTTGTTCTTGAAGCACTGGGGCAACGTCACCACATCGGGCAGCGCCTTGCGGAAATGGGTCCTGAGGTCCCACACCTTCGTTGTGTCGGGCCGTGTGCCGGTCAGCAGGCTCGAACGCGAAGGCGAGCAAACAGCCTGCTGGCAGTAGGCGCGGTTGAAGACGACGCCGGCCCGCGCAAGGCGATCAATGTTGGGGCTCTTGATAATCGAGTTGCCGTAGCAGCCCAACTCCGGGCGCAGGTCGTCCACGGCGATAAAAAGGATGTTGGGCCGTGATGGAGCTGCCTGGACGCCCGCGAGCGCGAGGCCTGAGAGGCACAAGGAGAGGGCCAAGACCCTGAAAGGGAAGGCCGGGACGCAGCGCAAATCCGACTCACTGCGACAGCGCGACAGCGTGGCAAGAGGTCGGAGCCCGACGAATCCGGTCACGGACGCTTGAGATGTTTTCACAGGCCGAGTTTATGTGACGTTCGTGCCGGGGGGAAGTAGTAATATGACGGTTAACGAGACAGAACCCCCGGCTTTCCAGTCAGATCGTCCCCGGCTTGCAGCGACGTCACTGCGCGAGATTGAGCCGGTAGAATCGTTGCGAGAGGTTAGTAGCCTGCCCGTTCGGTGTATTGCCAGGCGCCGCTGGCGTCGAAGGTGTTCGTAGCGACAGGCTGCCAGTCTCCAAACGGAATCAGGCTGGTCGTTGCCTCCAAAACATAGGTATGGTCAGCCGCCCCGGCGAGCTGCAGAGTGAAACTGCCGGTGGGGTTGACAATCGCTGCGGTTATCATCGGAGTGGTAGAGAGGGTCGGCACACCCGAGTCCACCGTCAGGGTGGCAACGATACTGGTGGTGGAGCCGCCCGATGCGCTGACGACAACCGCGTAATCTCCCGCCAGACTGGTGGTGACGGAAACCAGCCTCAGTGTGCTGTTGGTCTGGCCGGTCAGGGGAGCACCGTCAAAAAGCCATTGATAGGCGAGCGGCGTGCAGGCGGTGGCGGTGACCTCGAAACTGGCGTCGCTGCCAGTAATGTTTGTCTGGCTTTGCGGCGGGCTCAGAATCAAGGGCGGCGCCTGATCCTGGACCACGATGGCGTTTGTCGAGTGCGCGGCGTTACCATAGACATCCGCGACCGTGATAACCGCCAGGTTGGTTCCCACTAATAAGACCGCGCCCTCGGGCGGGCTTTGAGAAATCATCAGCGCGCCGGACAGGTCGGTCGCATGAATGTAGCTGGTTCCGGTTAGGTCCGGCGTGACCGCGCTGCAGTTGGTGTCGGCGGTCAGGACCAGGCTCGTAAAGCTCCACAGGATGCTCGGCGGCGTAGTGTCGCGCACAACGACCGTGCGCACCGCCAGGTTTGTGTTTTCGCTGCCGTCGTCAGCGGTGTACACGAGCGCGTTCGTTCCGACAGCGCTCGTATTAACCGTGCCTGTGGCGAGAACGGGAACGGACCCCGCGCAAGCGTCATTGGCCGTCGCGCCGGGGTCATTGAAGGGGCTGCCCAGCTCGACATAGGACGGGTTATCGCCGTTGAGGGTGATGACCGGCCCAAGCGTGTCATGAACGCTTAGCACGACGTTGCTCGCGGCACTGCCGTAAGCATTGGTAACGACGAGGGTGACCGTGTGGTTGGGCAAATGGACGTTGGACAGCGAAAGACTGGCGCCGGCTGCGCCGAAGATAGGCGTCCCATCAAGGCTCCACTGATAACTCAACGGGGCTGTGCCGGAGACGGTGGCGTTGAACGTGACGTTACCGCCGCACTCGACAGTTTGGTTGGTCAGCCAACCGGTGATCGTCGGCGGAAATACCACTGTCAGAGTCGCCCCGCTGCTGGTGGTGGCGCCAAAGCTGTTGGTGACCACCAGGGAGTAGGTTCCGACGTTGTCAGTTGTGGCTGCCGTGATAGCCAGCACGTTGCTGGTGGTGCCGGAGATGTTGCCGCCTTCGAGGAGGGCGGTGCCGTTGAAGAGCCACTGGTAACTGAATGGCGGTTGGCCCCCAACGGCGGCACTGAAGGTGAGGCTGGCGCCGATGGGGACGGTCTGGTCGCCTGGCTGGGCGATGAAATAGGGGAAAGCCGGCGGCGCAAGGGCGTTGATCAGATTCGTGCCGTTCGGCGTGCCAAGGCCTGTGGCGAGGTCGTAGTTGGTGACGGCGTAGTATAAACCCGGCGTATTGGTGCCAATATTGTTCCCGGTGGTAATGTCATGAAAGCAATTCGTGTAGCCGGCTCCAGCGGCGATGCTGTAGAGCGCGGGATTCAAGGAACCAACGCTCGTTCCATTCGCGGCGCTGGACTGCTGGTTGACCAGAGCGCAAAAGCCGGACCACAGCGGCGCGGCACAACTGGTGCCGCCAAAGGTGCCGGAACTGCCGTTGTTGTAAACCACATGAACCGCGTCCGCAGTCAAGGCCACGTCCGGGATGTTGCGATAGACGGTGGAACCCGAGTTAGCCGCCATGCTCACATTCGTCTGCCATGAGGGGATCGTGTAATTAGGGCTGATGCCCCCGCCGGACCCAATGTTGCCGCCCCAATTCCAGACCTTTTCCGAGGCCCACGACACGCCAACGCCGTTCATGGTCAAGGTGGTGCCGCCTACGCTCGTGACGTAGATGCTGTCCACGGGTATGGGGCCCGTTGAGGAGTTCAGGGCCTGACTGCCCGTGTAGGCGTCGGAGTCCCCGGATGCCTGGAAGAACGCCTGGCCTTGCGCGGCCATCTGTCGCAATTGCGAATCCAGGGTCTTTGTTCCCGGATGGCCCCAGGTATGAGTGGGCCCGTAATACCAGGCCCAGGAGCAACTTACCTGCTTGGCCAGGTTGTTGGTGACAATCCGATTGAAGACATCGTACGGCGAGCTGCCCTCATAGACAATGAGCTTGGACAGTCCCGGCGCCATGGCGATGACCAACTCGATGTCCATTGAGACTTCGGCCACTGCGTTGGCCACGCCGCTGTAGCCGGGGATTCCGGAGACGCCGTCCACCAGTACGTTTTGCAGCGGCACGTTGCTGTAGCCACATTGGCTTTCGTAGCTGGTGATGTCGTTCGCGTAGTAGCCGTCGAAGGCCACCACCGCCGCTATTTGTCCGGCTCCCGAAAGGCTGGTTCCGGGCGCGTAAGCATTGCGGAAATCGCGGCCCTGGTAAGACCCTCCTGGCCCTGAGCCGTTGTAGTTCAGGGCAGCGATGTTCGACGAATCCACCTTTCGTGCCAGCGGCCTCGGGAGCCCGTAATCGCTCAAGCCCCACAGATCCGCCACGGGCAGATTCGCCGGCACCGAAGGCTCCCTGTCCGGCGCAAAACATTCGCGCGCTTCCGTCGGATGCCGGTAGGTCCGCAGTGTGACCATAAACGCCTGCTCGATGTTCGACACCCCTCCCGTCACATCCAGCACCACGCGGTTCGGATATTGGCCCACGACGGTGAGCCCGTTCGCTTCGGCGAATCGTATGACCGCCTGATAATCCTGATCCGTCGGCCCGAAGCGAGCCGTGAATTCCTGCGGGGTGAGGAATTTGTGGAAATTGGCGCTCTGCGGGTCATAGAGCTGCTGAAGCAACTCATCCAGAATGGCCTGATTTCGCAATGGCAGGCCGATCGCGAGACGGAGATTCCGGGTGGCCGGCAGACGTCCTTGCGGCGTGAGCCCCGCCACCGCTGAGGGCACGTGCGCATACAGCATCACCCGGTTCGGTCCCGCACTCGCGCCATGAGCAACTATTGCGGCGAGAAGCAAGGCTGGAACGACGACATTGCCCGATTGTCTATTAGCCATATTGTTAGGAATCACGCGTGTCCTGTGGCCCGTGAGAAGTCTGCGCGTGATCGCCAAACTTGTCCTTGTGTAAGCAGTGCACATGCCAAAGCAAATGTGGCTCTCGATGGTTCCCTCATGCCCCGCGCTCCGCGTTGTGATGCCATACAGGCGCCTGCTCAGAATCGAAATGCGGAAGCGAAGCCACGCAACGCCGCCATTGGCTGAGTAATCAGCGGGTGGACCAAGACCCCAAAGAATAGACCCGCGCCTGCCCACCCGGAGGTGGCTGTCCGGCTCGCATGTGCGCCCGTTGAAATGGGCGCGGGGTTCGGCGCAGCCCCAACGCGAGGCCGAACCTCGGTTGCCGCCTCACCTGGCTTCCGAATCAGCACGGAAACCCGTCGGGGCAGCCGCGGACTCGATCGGTTGGGCGGTGCTCAGGAGCAGTTGGAGATATATCGCGTCGAGCCATTGACCGAACTTCTGCCCGACTTGCCGCAGATGGGCAACTCTCTGGAATCCGTGCTTCTCGTGCAGCCGAATGCTTGCCGTCTGATCTGCGGAGATGTTGGCGAGGATGGAACGATGGCCCAGGCGCCGGGCGGCACCAATCAGCTCCTTGAGGAGCCGACTCCCGATGCCCTGACGGTGGAAAGCGTGGTGCACATAAATGGAATCTTCCAGGGTGCCCGCCAGGGTATAAGCGGCGCGGAACGTGCCGAGCGCGCTCCAACCGACCACCCGCCCGCCGGAATCGGCAACCAGCACTGGCATGGCCGCGCCATGTTCCTCATACCACGCTGCACGCTCGGCTTCCGAATAGGGCGTCGTTGTCCATACGCAGGTCGAGTGAGCCACGTAGTGGTTGAAGATCGCGTTGATGCTCGTGAGGTCGGCTGAACTCGCCGGGCGGATTATGACGTCGTCTTTCATTGATTCGACTGTCCTCAAGCATGCAACTTTTGCCGGCTGACAGTCAAATGTAGCCGGAACCAGTGAAAAGCAGGGTTCGGTCCGTCCGCTGCATCGGCGCCTCAAGCCTTGCTTGCTTGCGGGCGTCTCTTTCCTCCTCACCCCGACCGGGTCGGCCATGAGGGCAAACTGATTGGCTCCGCGACATACGCCGAGAGTGCCCATCTCGTTGCTTGCACCCCCCTGAGGGTTGGCCTACGCTTGCTACGCAGTGAAACAGCCGTTCATTAATGTCGAGGAAAAGATAGACAAGTTTGTGGGGCGGAGAACGAAGACCCCGGATGCGTTGTCGGTCGAAACCAGCCGAAAGGCCGATGCCATTGCCTGGCGCAAATCTCTGGGAGGGGTGCGGGTGCCACGGGGGGTCTATCGGTTTCGCACACACGAAGAGGCAGACGAGTGGTTATGGCGGATGATCGCCCGTCCACGTCCGAGCTAGAGCCGCGCGAGCCCACGGTCGAGGATTTGCGCGATCTGTGCCGCGAGTTGAACCAGCGGCGGGCCTGCTATGTCGTCATCGGGGGCTTCGCCGTGCGGGCGGCAGGATACAACCGCCGGACAATGGACGTGGACCTGATTGTCGCTGGAGACCGCGAAAACGAGGCGCGCGTCTTCTCCGCCCTCTCCACCTTGCCGGACAACGCGGTGCGTGAATTGCAGCCGGGCGAACTCCAGCAATACAACGTCATCCGCGTAGCCGACGAAATCCTCGTGGACCTTATGCGCTCAGCCGCGGGCATCGAATACGAGGAGGCGGCGAAGGATGTGGTAGTGCGCGAGGTGCAGGGCGTGCCGATTCCGTTTGCCTCTCCGCGGTTGCTCTGGCGCATGAAGGCCGTCACTCATCGCGAGAAGGATGCCGGCGACCTCGTCTTCCTGCGCTACTGGTTTGCTGAGCACGGCCAGGAACCGCCGCGGCTTTCTTGAGAGCCTGTTTGGAAAGCGTGGCAGCCGACGTGAGGAGGCTCTGAATAATCGCAGGATGGCCGAATCCCGAGGAGCTTTGAGCCTCCTCACGTCGGCTGCTACCGGACATGCCGTTTTCCAACCACGCTCTGATCTCGCCGAAACGTCGGCCTCACGCGAACGCGGACGTTTGGGCGTGTCGTCCCTGTCTTGCACGCGTCTTCGCTGACAACCCTCGGGGCCGGCTCAAGGCACCGTCTCGACGGCCTGCTTGCCTACTCCTCGCGTCATGAGCTGTTTGAGCTCGTCCAGGTGCTGCTCATAGACACCGCGCGGGGTGCAGCCATGCTTCTTGCAGAGCGAGGCCGCCATGCCGACGACTTCCCCCATGCAACCGCACGTGCGCATCACCCGCACTGGACCCAGCGCTTCGTGGGTCACACTGATGTCGCGGCCGGCCATGAACAGGTTGCTCACGTTGCGGCTGTAGAGGCACCGATAGGGCGCCCAATACGGCGTCTGATACTTGCCGTGGGTGGCCTTGGAGATGAATTCGGCCCCGTCCTGCCCTTTCTCGAAGGCCGGATCGGGGGTGTGGAGGTCAATGGTCCAGGTGCAGGGGAAAGAGGCGTCGGGGAAGAACTCGTTGGTGCGGAAGGCGTCCACGGTCAGCACTACGTCGCCGAGCAGGCGCCGTGACTCGCGTTTGCCGGCGATGTAGGCCGCCCAGTTCAGCTTGTAGTTCGGATAGAGCTTGTCCACGTTCTTGAGCGTGTCCCACGCGCCATACATGGCGCGGAAGTTCTGGTCGCGCATCCACTCCACGTCGGTGATCGGGTCGCGGTCAAAGCCGCTTTCCCAGTACCAGACGCCCAGTTTGCTGAGCGGATTCTGGGCCTTCTTGCTGGTGGGTTGCGGCCTGCCGGGGAAGTTCTTGTCGCTGAGATTCAGCGCCCACGGGCAACGCGGGAAGGGCGCGGGCTCTTTGGTGGTGGCAAAGGCCATGTTCACCGCGTTGGTATCTTCGCACTCGCACTTGGGGAACGGCTCCGCCTGGCCGGCATTCTCAACGTTCCATAGATTGCTGGGCCCCATGTGCCGCTTGCGCGTCATGTCAAAGTCCGCACCCGCCAAGGCTCCTACTACGCCATCTCCCGTACAGTCCGCGAACCACCGGGCGGAAAGACGTATCCGCCGCGCTGTGCGGATATGCTGCGCCAGGACGGCGTGGATGACGCCGTCAGCGGACTCAACAGCGTTGACCCGCTGTTCGAGGAGCAGGGTGACATTGGGTTCGCTGCGCACCAGCGCCAGGCGGCGCTCGTCCTCGTAAATGTCGGCGCTGTTGGCGGTGCCGACGTGAGCCCGCTGTTTAGGTTCCAGCTCGGCGACAATATCACCAACACGCGGATAGGGCGGCAGGTTGATGCCGCCGTTGAGCCAGACTCGCACCTCGGAGCTATTGTTGCCGCCCAGCACGGGGCGATCCTGCAGCAGCGCTACCTTGAGGCCGAGGCGAGCGGCGGACAAAGCGGTGCACGTTCCGGCAATGCCACCGCCGACGACCACCAGGTCAAAGCTCCCGCCGTCCTCGGGCGCCTGCGGCAAGCCGAGGGCCTGCCGGCGGAAACTGGTCAACGCCGCCGGTTCATTGGGTGGCTTGAAGCCCAGGTCCCGGCAGAAGAGGATGGCATCGCAGCGTCCCTCGAAGCCGGTCAAGTCATGTAGGGCGACTCTGGCCTCGCGGCTGACTTTCACCCTGCCCCCATCCTGCCAATGCCAGGCGGCGCCTTCGGTGCCGAAGGTGGTGCCGAGCGTTTTGCCGTTCACCAGCACCTTGAACCGGCCCGGCGCACCGGGCGCTTTCCAGGGCGCCACCCAGTCTCGCGTGCGGACCCACACGTGATACTTGCCCGGGACGGGGAACCGCACTGTGGTCTGCGCGTCGCGCACCGGCTCGCCCAGCCCGTGCGCCAGCAGATAGGGTGAGCCCATCTGGTCCATGAACTGTTGGTCCACCACCCAGCCGCCGAAGTCGGAGAACTGCTCGGCTTCGAGAAAGACCAGAGGGGCTTTCCCAGCCGCGCGCGCGACAAGGGCAAGGGACGAGAGCAGCAGCAGGGAGCCGACCAGCAAGGCAAAACGGCAGGAGGGTCGCGTCTTCATCGTTAGTGCCCCCAGTATGTCGCTTCCGGCTGAGTGTTCGAGAACAATGTTGAAGCCGGCGGTTGATATGAGCCACAAAAAGCCACGAATCTCCCTCTCCCTTGGGGACAGGGCTCGGGTGAGGGGGAACGGACTTCGCCAATCCAGACAGCGCAGCTACCCGGACGATCTATGTAAGACGCAGAGCAAAGTCCCCGGACTCCACATGCTTCCCGCAGAGGATCACGGGGTCTCGAGTTCCCGACCCGCCCCGGCCTTGGCTCGCCGCGCCGCCAAGCAGGCTCATCCCCCGATATGGCCGAAGAGTATGGCGCTCAGCGAGGCGATGCTGATGAAGCCCCAAAGCAGGACGCCTTGCAGCGCCGCCTTCCAACTCACCGCGCGCAGCGTGCGACGGGTGAGGCTGGCCCCGATCAGGCAAAGCACCAGGGTTAGACCACCCCGCGCAACCAACGATACCCGAGGCGACCACTGCGCGACCGCCGGGATGTAGCTCCGCGCCACTGAGGCCAGCAGGAACAGCCCGATGAACCACGGCAGCTCGAGGCTGAGCGTCCTGCCTTCTTTCGACGGCTCGACCGTCCCTCCGGCCATAACCCCCACAGCCCGGCGCCGGCGCTGCCCCAGCGTAAACGCGATGGCCAGGGTGATCGGGACAATCCAGAGCGACCGGGACAGCTTTACCGCCGTCGCGGTCTCCAGCGCGCCTCGCCCATAGACAAGAGAAGCGCCCACGACTGATGAAATGTCATGAATCGCCACCCCGGCCCAGACGCCGAACTGGTGCCCGCTGAGGTGGAGGGCGTGACCCGCCAGGGGAAACAGATACAGCGCCACCGCATTCAACAGGAACACCGTGCCTATCGCCACGGCGATCTCGGCCTCCGTCACAGCCAGGACGCAGCCCACTGCCGCGATGGCCGATCCACCGCAGATGGCCGTTCCGGCTGAGATCAGGGCCGAGGTGTTACGATCAACCTTCAGAGCGCGGCCCACCCAGTAGCCCAGCAGCAGCGTGGAGCCAATTGTAAAAGCGGCAAACAAGGACCCGCTCAGGCCGGCTCGCAGGAGAGTCGGCAGATTCGTGGCGAAGCCCAGCATCACCACACACCCTTGCAACAGGTACTTGGCCAGCTTGTGGCCGTGTTTGGGCAGCGGGTTGCCCAACGAGAGCGCGAAGACGACGCCGACCAGCAAGGCCACGGGCGGCGAGGCCCATGCCACCAGCGCGCCGGCGGCCAGGGCGAAGACAACCAGTCTCACCGCCTGAACAGTTACGCTTTGCGTTGCATCCAAGGTTTTCATTTCGCGGCCACCCTAAGCTCGCACCCATGTATGCCACAAAGACATTGTTTTCATGGGAGCCATAGCTTTACAGTATGCCATGAATCGAAATCATCTGGCCCTGTTCCACGCCGTCGCCCGGGCGGGCGGGATCAGCCGGGGGGCGGAACAGGCGCGGGTCAGCCAGCCCGCGGTCTCCAAGCAAATCAAGGAACTGGAAGGGGCCCTGAAGGTGCCGCTGCTCGAGCGCCTGCCGCGTGGCACGCGTCTGACCCAGGCCGGCTGCATCCTGGCGGGCTATGCCGAACGGTTGGCCGCGTTGGAACAAGAAGCGGCGCGGGCCATCGAGGAATATCGCGGCCTCAAGCGCGGGCGCCTGGCCATCGGGGCCAGCACGACGATTGGCGCGTATTTATTGCCCCAGGTATTGGGACAGTTTCACCAAAAGCATCCGCAGATCGAGTTGCAGCTTGAGATTGCCAACACCCAGGACATTCAGAAGCTGCTCCGGAGCGGCGCGGTTGAGATCGGATTAACCGAGGGGATTGGCGAAGCGGACGGCCTGGACGCCGAGGTTTTCCACCAGGACAGCCTGGTCGCCATAGCCCCGCCGCGCCATCCCCTGGTGAAGAAGCGGCGCGTCAGCGCGCGCGAACTCTGCCGGGAACCCTTCGTGCTGCGCGAGCAAGGTTCGGGCACTCGGGCCGTGACCGAGCGGGCCCTGGCCAGGCGCGGCCTGTCGCTCAAACCCGTCCTGTCCCTCTTCAGCACCGAAGCCGTCAAGCGGGCGGTGATCGCGGGACTGGGCATCGCCATCGTTTCGCGCCTGACCATTGGCCTCGAACTCCAATTGGGGTTGCTGGCTATTCTTCCCGTCAAGGACATCACCATTCACCGGCCGCTGCACCTGCAGAAGCTTCAGGGCAAGACCCCCAGCCCGGCGGTGGCTCAGTTCTTGAGTCTCCTGGCGGCGCTCGACACGGAAAGCCCGGCCGGCTGACCGTCTTGTCCTAGACCGATGCTGCTTCAGTGCCCAGCGTGGCGCAGCAATCTTACTCTAGCCTCGGTTACGCTGCTGGGTAATCGCGCGCGGAGTCGTCTAACGAGGCACATCGAAAAGCCCACGGGCCGGGAGCAGCCGTCCGCTGCTCCATTGCCGGGCATCCGGCACACTGGTAACTTGCCTCTCACGATGGCCGATATCGTTCTGACAACGCTTAACGCGAAGTATATTCACGCCGCGTTCGGGCTGCGTTACCTGCTGGCCAACCTTGGCCCGCTGCAGGCTGGCGCGGCCATCGTCGAGTTCGATATCAACCAGCGGCCGGTGGACATCGTCGAGGCTCTGCTGGCGCGGCAACCGAAGATCATTGGGCTGGGCGTCTATATCTGGAACGTCGCGCCGGCGACGGAAGTCGTGGCGACCCTCAAACGCGTGCGGCCTGGACATCACGGTAATCCTGGGCGGCCCGGAGGTCAGCTACGAGACCGAGTCGCAGGCCATCGCGCAGTTGGCTGACTACGTCATCACCGGGGAGGCGGACCTGGCCTTCGCCGGGCTCTGCGCGCAACTGCTGGCGGGCGAGCGCCCCTCGGCCAAGATCATCGCCGCGCCGCTGCCCGAGTTCTTCCGAGTTGGCGCTGCCGTATGATTTCTACGACGAGCGGGACGTGGCGCATCGGATCATTTATGTCGAGGCGTCGCGCGGGTGCCCCTTCTCGTGCGAGTTCTGCCTTTCGTCGCTGGACATTCCCGTCCGGCAGGCGCCGCTGCCAGCGTTGCTCGAACACCTGCAACGCCTGCTGGACCGCGGGGTGCGGCAGTTCAAGTTTGTGGACCGGACGTTCAACCTGAACCTCGCATACCACCCGCGCGATCCTGGAGTTCCTGCTCGAACGGCATCGGCCCGGGCGCTTCTTCCATTTCGAGATGGTCCCCGACCGGCTGCCGGAGGCGTTGCGCGAGATCATCGTGCGGTTCCCGCCGGGTGCGCTGCAGTTCGAGGTGGGGGTCCAGACGTTCAATGCCGAGGTCGCGGAGCGGATTCCGCGCCGGCAGAATTATGAGCGGCTGGAAGACAACCTCCGCTTCCTGCGCGGCCAGACGGGGGTGCATATCCACGCGGACTTGATCGCCGGTCTGCCGGGTGAAAGCCTGGAGAGCTTTGCGGCGGGCTTTGATCGGCTGATCGGCGCTCGGGCCGCATGAAATCCAGGTTGGCATTCTCAAGCGCCTGCGCGGCACGCCGATCGTCCGGCACGACGCCGAGTGGCAGATGGTCTATAACCCGCATCCGCCCTACGAGATCCTGCAGAACCGGCTGATTGACTTCGGCACGATGCAGAAGCTGCGCCGCTTCGCGCGTTACTGGGACCTGGTCGGCAACAGCGGCAACTTCGTCGAGACCACCCCGCTGATCTGGGGCAGCGACGCTCCCCGGCCTGGCGCTCGCCGTTCGCGGCGTTCATGCGCTGGAGCGAATGGCTCCATGCGCGCACGGGCCGCACGGACAGCATCGCGCTGGTCCGCTTGATGGAGTTGCTCTTCGAGTTCCTAACTGCCGAGCTGAAGCTCGAACCGGCGCAGACTGCCGCCGTCCTCTGGCGCGATTACCAGCGCGGCGGCCGGCATGACAAGCCAGGCTTCCTTAAAGATCTGCTGCCGGCCGACGCGGCCCCGGCCTCCGCGCGCCGCCTCCGCCCAGGGGTGCCTAAACGTCAGGCGCGCCATTTGGTGTGAAGCCGAGAGGGAATGGGAGAAAGACGGGGTGAGCATCGTCCTTCATTCCCATGAACGCTGGGAACATCCAACATCCAACATCGAACATCCAACATCCAATGTGCACGAGCGGGGCCGGCATTGGATGTTGGGTGTTCGATGTTGGATGTTGGATGTTTTCCTTTCCAGCCCAGTTACTCGCTACCGTCCCTTCTTAGGCAAAGCCCGCGTCGCCCCGGTGGAAATGCCGCCATCCACCAGCAGGGTCTGGCCGGTGATGTAGGCGCTGGCGTCGGAGGCGAGGAACACCACGGCGCCATCCAGGTCCTGCGGCTGGCCGGGGCGCTTGAGGGGGATGCGGTCGCAGAGGTATTCCACCCATTCCTGGTTCTCGTACATGACCGCGTTCTGCTGGGTCTTGAACCAGCCGGGCGCGAGGCAATTCACGGTGATGCCGTGGACGCCCCAATCGTCGGCCAGGCTCATGGTGAGCTGCTTGACGCCGCCGCGGCTGGCGCCGTAAGGCCCCAGGCCGGCGTAGCCGGCGACGCAGGTGACGGAGCCGATGTTGATGATGCGGCCGTATTTCCTCGGTATCATCTGCCGCGCCACCGCTTGCGAGACGAAGAAGGTGCCGCGCAGGTTGGTGTCCAGGACCAGGTTCCAGTCGTCCCAGGTGACATCCAGGGCCGGTTTGCGCACGTTGCAGCCGGCGTTGTTCACCAGCACGTCGATCTTCCCGTAGTGCGCGACGGCGGCCTCGACCATGCGCCTGGATGCTCTCGGACGCGGCGCACGTCGAGCGCCAGCGGCAGGGCCTGTCGGCCCAGCGCCTGGATCTCCGCCTGGAACGGCGCGAGCGTCGCCGGCTCCCGGCTGGTGATCACCAGGTCCGCCCCCGCCCGCGCCAGCGCCCGCCCAAAGTATTGCCCCAGCCCCCGGCTAGTGCCCGTGACAATGGCCACCTTGCCCGTAAGATCAAACGCCTTCTCGCTCATTTGCCCTCCCACACTCTTCACGTTTCACGTTTCACGCATCACGCATCACGCATCACGGTTCAAGCACCACCTTCAGCAACCCCGCTTCCTTCCGATACAGCCGGTCGAACCAAGCCGCCCCCTCAGCCAGCGGAGCGGTGGCGCTGATCAGCGGGGCCGCCCTCAGGTCGCCGCGCGCCAGCATATCGAGGCACGCCGGATATTCCCCTTGCGAGGCGCACGAGCCGTGGATCGTCAACTCCCGCGTCACCGCCACCTGCAATGGGAAGTCAGTCTTTGGCGTGACATTGCCGATGAGCGTCGCCGCGCCGCCCTTGCGCAGGCAACGCAGCGCCAGGTCCACCGTAGCCGACACGCCCACTGCCTCGAACGCCAGGTCAGCGCCTAGCCCCTGCGTCAGCCGCAGAATCGCCGCGGAGGCATCCTCGGTGGACGGAGTTGACAACATGCGTCGCGCCGCAGTCCGTCGCCACGGCAAGGCGGTCGGGGGCAACGTCCACCGCGATGAGCCGCCCGCAGCCAGTGCGGCTGAGGGCCTGGACCAGTGCCAGGCCGATCATCCCTGCGCCGACCACGACGACGGTATCATTCAGGGCCGGCGGCGCGCGGCGAATCGCGTGCAACGCGATAGCGAAAGGCTCCACCAGCGCGGCGTGCTCGAAGGAGAGCCTGGCCGGCAGCCGGTAGAGAATATGTTGCGGCACCGCGACGAACTCGGCAAAAGCGCCGGCCTGCCGATATTCCTCGCAGGAAACCCCCAAGCACGCGGCGATTGTCGCACAAGTTGATCAGGCCGCGCCGGCAAAACACGCACTGCCCGCAGTAGATGGTCGAGTCGAATGTAACCCGGTCACCCGCCACCCAGCCGGCCACGCCGCTGCCGATGCTGGCGATGACGCCCGCCGCTTCGTGGCCCATAATGACCGGCGGGCGGCGGCGGCCCGTGCTGCCGTCCATCCCATGCACGTCACTGCCGCAGATACCGCAGGCTTTGACGGCGACCAGCACTTCGGCCGGGCCGGGCTGCGGAGCCGGCACATCTTCGAGGGCGAACTGTTTGTATTGCTTGAGAACCAGGGCTTTCATCCGATCAAGGGACGCTCCACGTCCAGCGCATCCTCAGGCCCGGCGCGCTCGCATCAGCAAGAAGGTGAGGGGCACCGGCGCAGGCCTTTGACATGTGTGCAGTAAGGACCATCGAGCCGGTTCGGTCAAGCAGGTCGCTCAGGTTGGCTTGGGAGCGGCAGGCAGCGAAACCGGCCCCGCCGCCTTTGGCAGCAGGAATGCGAGCGCGGCGCCGATCAGCAGCCCCACGCCCAGGACAGTGAAAGCAACGCCCACGCTTCGATACTTCTGCGCGAGCCAGCCGGTGATATACGGTCCCGCGAACCCGCCGAGGTTGCCGAAGGCGTTGACCAGGCCGATCACCGGCCCCGCCGCGCCTCGGGGCAGGCTCTCGCTCGGGATGGCCCAGAACGGGCCCATGGCCGCGAACGGCCCGGGGATCGCCAGGCACAGGAACGCGTAGGATAGCCAGAAGTGCTCCTTCAGCCCCACGCTCAGCACGAGGCTGATGCCGCTCAGGGCATAGACCAGCGGCCACGTGCCCCCGCCGCTCGCGCGTCTTATCCGAATGCCGCGAGTTGAGCACCATGATGACCGCAGTCACCGCGTAAGGGAGGCCGAAGAACACGCCATACTGGAAACCGCTGAAGCCCATCCCCTTCAGGCTGGTGGTGAAGAAGGTCATGCAGCCGTAAGCAGCGCCGTTCTGCAGGAAATACATCGCGATGAGCACCAGCACCGGCCGCTCGAAGCATTGCGTCCAAACTGACACCGGCCTGGCGGGCTGCAATTCCGCCGCCTCTTGCCGCGAGGGTGGTTTCCAGGAAGCTCCGCTCCTCGGCAGAAATCCATTTCGCCTCACGCGGGTGATCGCGGATGCAGAACCACCACACCGGCAGCCACAGGAAGGGCAGCATCCCCTCCAGCACCATCATCTGCTGCCAGCCGTAGGCGCCCAGCAGCCAACCGGTGAAGGGAGCGGACGCCGCGACCGCCAGCGGTTGGCAGAGCGTCCAATAGGCATTTGCCCGGGCGCGCTCGCCGCGCGGGAACCAGTTCGCCAGCAGCACCAGCGTCGCCGGGAACACGCCGCTCTCCGCCACGCCCAGCAGAAAGCGCATCACCTCAAACTGCCTGAAGCTGCGCGCCAGGCCGCAGCCGATGGCACAGACGCCCCAGGCGATCAGGAACAGGCTGATGATCTTTGCGGGCGCTCCACGTCGTCGCCCAGTAACCGCCCGGAATCTGGAGCAGCACATACCCGAAGAAGAAGATGCCCGCCGCCTCGCCTTTCATCCGGTCGTCCATGAACAGGTCCTGCATCATGGACGAGATCGTCGGGTCCAGGGCGAGGGAGATGTTCGTCCGGTCCACGTACGAGATCGTGTACATGACCAGCGCGACGGGGATAATCCCAAGCCAGCGTCGTTGTGTCGTAGCGTCGGACACCGCGTGGATTGCATACCAGTGGCGGGCCGGCACGTCACCACGAAAACACCTCGCAAGTGCCCGCAAGCGCTTCTCGCCATTGC
Source organism: uncultured Verrucomicrobiae bacterium (assembly GCA_963762555.1). GTDB lineage: Bacteria > Verrucomicrobiota > Verrucomicrobiia > Limisphaerales > UBA8199 > PALSA-1440. Next base: position 33,025 of record CAVXLO010000028.1, on the reverse strand, counting down.
CACCGCGAGTGCGGTATGGCTCCTCTCCTCCGGAGAGATCGGGAAAGGTGGTCCTGGTGCCGAACTCAATGCGTCCAACCGGCATCTCGACGGAAGACCGGCTCGCAAGGGGAGAGGGAAGCGCCCAGCAATGCACGGTGATATTGTCAAGACACGCCCACTGCCCGGAAGCTTTATCTCACCCCAGAAACGCGATGAACGCGGAGAGGGTGAACTGTTGCTCACCGCCGATTTTTGTTGGGCTTGGCTGGGATTGGAGCTTGAATGGGGGCGTCAGATGCATAACAGCGAATCACTGGATTATGGACCTGCGAAGACTCCTTCTCTGTGGCGGCTTGGCTTTGGCCGCCTCCCTGTTCGTCCTCACCGTCAGCGGCACGGATCTCGCGGCTTCAGCGCCAACCTTCGTCTCCGCCAAACCGATCTGGCCCAAAGGCCGTGAGACGGAGAAGAACCTCTTCGTCGGCTTCCGGGCCGCGTTCAAGGCGCCGACGCAGGGAAAGGTCCTGCTGCGCGCCACGGGCGCCACGCTCTATCGCGTCTTCCTTAACGGCCATTTCCTCGGCCACGGCCCGGCGCGCGGGCCGCACGGCTTCTTCCGCGTGGACGAGTGGGACCTCACCGACAAGCTGCAAGCCGGGCGTGAACGTCGTCGCCTTCGAGGTGGCGGGCTACAACGTCAACAGCTACTACCTGCTCGACCAGCCCTCGTTCCTCGCAGGCCGAAGTCGTCGCGGACGGCAAGGTCCTCGCCTCGACCGACGGCCACGGCGCGACCGTTCATCGCCACCATTCTCAAGGAGCGGGTGCAGAAGGTGCAGCGCTACAGTTTCCAGCGCCCGTTCTCGGAGGTCTATCGCTTCACGCCGGGCTAGCGACCGTTGGCGCACGGACACCGGGCCGATGCCGGAGCGAGGCGAAGATCTCTGACCCAGCCGGCCAAGGCGCTGCTGCCGCGGCGGGTGGACTATCCCGATTACGGGTCCGCCAGCCCTCGGGCTCGTTTCCCGGGGACAGGTCAGGACCGGCCTCAAGGTGGACCACCCGTGGAAGGACCGCTCGCTGACCGCCATCGGCCCCAAGCTGGGCGGCTATCCCGGAGAACGAGCTGGAGACCATCCCCTCGCTCGAATTGCAGACCATCGCGAACGCCACCAACCACGCGATCAATCAGCCCTGGACACCGGGCGACGTCGCAGGTCCTCAACTCCAACGACTGGGAGATTGTGGACTTCGGCCGCAACCTCACCGGCTTCATCGGCGCCAAGGTCACCTGCCGCAGCAAGACCCGGCTGTTCCTCACCTTCGACGAAATCCTCTCCAAGGACGACGTGGACTTCAAGCGCCTGGGCTGCGTGAACATCATCGCCTACGAATTGCAGCCGGGCACCTACGAGCTGGAATCCTTCGAGCCCTACACGCTGCGCTACCTCAAGCTGATCGTGCTCGCAGGGCGACTGCGAGGTGCAGAACCTCTATCTCCGCGAATACGCCGGCGCCGGGCGTCTGGCAGGCCGCAGTTCGCCGCCAGCGACGAGCGCCTCAACCGCCTGTTCGCCGCCGGGCGCGAGACCTTCCGCCAGAACGCGCTCGACATCTTCATGGACTGCCCCTCGCGCGAGCGGGCCGGCTGGCTGTGCGACAGCTTCTTCACCTGCGCGCGTCGCCAAGGACCTCTGCGGCGACACCCGCATCGAGAAGAACTTCTTCGAGAACTTCCTCCTGCCCGCCGAAGTTCGCCTACCTGCCCGACGGCATGTTGCCCATGTGCTACCCCGCCGACCACAACGACGGCGTGTTCATCCCGAACTGGGCGCTCTGGTTCGTGGTCGAGCTGGAGGAATACCTGGCGCGCAGCGGCGACCGCGCGATGGTCGATGCCCTGCGGCCCCGCGTGCTGAAGCTGTTCGACTACTTCAAGAAGTTCCGGAACGAGGACGGCCTGCTGGAGAAGCTGGAAAGCTGGGTCTTCGTCGAGTGGTCCGCCGCCAACTCGTTCGTGCAGGACGTGAACTACCCCTCGAACATGCTCTACGCCAAGGCGCTCGACGCCGCCGGCAGGATGTATGGCCTGTCCGGACATGACCGACGACGCCGAGCGCATCCGCGAGACCATCCGCCGGCAGTCCTACGAGGGCGGCTTCTTCTCCGACAACGCCGTCCGCGTGAACGGCAAGCTGCAGGTCACCACCAATCGCACCGAGGTCTGCCAATACTTCGCCTTCTATCTTCGACGTCGCCAAGCCGGAGACCTACCCCGAGCTGTGGAACCGGCTGGTCAAGGACTTCGGCCCGCAGCGCAAGCAGACCAAGGCCTTCCCCGACGTCCACCCGGCCAACGCCTTCATCGGCAACGTCCTGCGGCTGGAGCTGCTCTCCCGCTACGGCCTCTGCCAGCAATTGCTGGATGAATCGCTCGCCTACCAGCTCTACATGGCCGACCGCACCGGCACGCTCTGGGAGAACGATGGCGCTTACGCCAGTTGCGACCACGGCTTCGCCTCCCATGGCGGGGTGCATGTGCTCTACCGCGATGTCCTGGGCCTGCAAGCAAGTGGATACGGTCAACAAGGTCGTCCAGCTCCGCTTCACCGATTCGCGCCTGGACTGGTGCGAAGGGCGTATCCCAACCGCGGACGGCCCGGTTGAGCTCCGCTGGCGCAAGCAAGACGGCAAGCTGCTTTACCAGGTCACCGTTCCGGCGGGCTACACCATCAAAACCGAGAACCGCAGCCCTTTGCTGGCCATTCGGCAGTAAGAGCTTCCCTGGAGGACGCTGGCGGAGCGCGGACATTCTCATCGGCACCAGGCTCCGAAAGGCAACGCGCTCCGGCCTTGTAGGGTTTTCAAGCTGCACCCCCGCAGGGGAGCATCTCACTGTTTGTCCACCGCCGGCTGCTTCGCGACGGCACCTCCCTCGGTGTCAGATCCGTTCCCCCTCACCCCGGCCCTCTCTCTCAGGGAGAGGGAGCCACCTACGCCAACGCTCGAATACACCGGACGGCCCAGATTCGCCGACACGCTGCCGGCCGTTCTCCCTCTCCCTGAGGGAGAGGGCCGGGGTGAGGGGGAACGGGGCTCACGGTCGGCAGAGGGCTATATAGGGTTTCCGGTTGGCCCTCAATAAGGGTGAGATGCCCCCCCCGCGGCGGGCTCACACTGTGCGATTGACCGTATAATTAATACTGAATACACTTCGAAAGGAAGCTATGAAGGACTCATAATGTAAGGCAAGGCAGACGCCCATTCTTCGCTTGCCAGAACCTACTCAAATGAAACGAATGAAACTCTACCCCCCTACCATGAAAGGTTTCCTGTCGTTGATGACGATCTTCTCGCTGGCTGCTGCTTCGCTCGGGGCCGAAGATGTTTTCGTGACCTCCTTCTTCGGGCCTGGCACGGAGGACGTGACCCCATGCCCGCCCTCCTGCGTCACAGGACCCGTGTCAGCATCAGGTTCCATCTCCGTTTCGAGCCCCATTCCCCCGCCCATCATCCCCGCCGGCGCCCGTAAGGCGCGTTATGGTTACGGCCCGGATTGCTCCTGGAGCATCACGCCCACCAACGTCGGCCCGCTGTTTCCCACCGGCGGTGGCGGCCCTTACTTCTTCACGGCGCTGCATCGTGTGCCGGGTGTTTATAAAATCTACGTAACCCAGAACAACTCCCTTAACGCCTCTCCGGATGTCGTGGTAAACCTAACCGCGACGGGCGGCAGTTTGGCCGATAACAATGGCATCCCACAAACCTCGATTCCTTTGAACGTGTTCCAGGCCGGGCAGCCCAGCAATGTCTGGATCCCGGTCGGCTACCTCAGCAACCAGGTCGCCAATCCGACCATCACCTTCACCTACGCCAGTGGGACACTTAGTTCCACCGCCCGGTGGTATATGGATGCCGTCCGGTTCTATGAAATTTGGTGCTGCCCCCAGATTCCCATGCTGGCCGTTCCCGGCCCGCTAGCTGCCGGCCAGACCAGTGTCTGTGTCAGGAACGTGGCCGCCGGCGCGACCAATGTCACGGTCTATGCCGACGGCGCTCCAATCGGCTTCACCAACTCTAGCCGGCTTCGCCGCGGGGAGCTTAACGGTGCCCACTGCCGCTCTTGTTGCAGGAGCGAGCATCACTGCCTCGCAGATGAAGGACGGCTGTGGCAGCCTGATTCCGCCATACGGTCCGAATGTCGAACCGCTCCTGATCACGACTCCTTACACGGGAGCGGCGGCTCTGTGGGGCCGGAGTGTGGCGCTCTCGGTCACCGCGTGCGGAGTGGAACCGATCAGCTACCAATGGTGCAAAGACGGGGTGGCGCTCATTTCAGCCACCGCCTCCAGCTACAGCCTGCCGACGGTTGGCCTCGCCGATGCCGGTTATTACTCCGTCGTGGTCACCAACGAATTGAAATGCCTCACCAACAGCGGCCAACTGGTGGTTAAGCCGGCCGACGTGGAACTCCGCGTCAAGTCAGGAGCGTATGCCGGCATCAATGTCACCGGCGTGGTCGGCTACACCTACCAGATGCAATCCACTGCCGATCTCGGCACAACCAACTCGTGGCTCACTTTGACCAACCTCACCTTGCAGCAACCCGTCGAACTCTGGCTGGACACCGGCTTCAACGCCGCCACCAATCCGCGCCGCTTCTACCGCGTTTTGCCGGCGCCGTAAAGCCGCCAGCGGCAGATAACCTGATCCGCGGGCTGTCGCCGGGCGTTGACAAGAATCGTGTCAGCCAGTATTGTCTGACAGTATGAAAACCATTACGCTGCGCACGTTGGTTCGCGAGCCGAGGACAATCAAACGCTGGACACGCGCCGGCCAGTCTGTCCGGGTCACGGATAACGGCCAGCCGCTGTGGATTCTGCAACCTGCCGACGCTTCTCCGGACGAGCGGGAGCGCTGCTGTGCCACCGACGAAATCCTCGACGAAGTTCTGCGGGAAAAGCCGTCCAAAGTCAGTGCGGTTCGTCTGCTGGAGGAATCGCGCCGGTGAGGGCTTACGCCGACAGCAGTTTTATCCTCCGCTTGCTCACGGCGGAAGCCGACTCACAGGCCGCCATTGGGGAATATCGTCGGATTGGCCTGCCGCCCTTGTTCTTCCTTCCCCTGCATGCCTTGGAGGTGCGGAATGCTATCTTGCAGCGCGTCTTCCATGAACGTCGCTCGCTGCCATCGCGCGAGCGGGCTAACGTTGCGCGCCAGCGAGACGTGGCTCTGGACCGCCTCGCCCGCCTCCTTGCCCGCCGAGCCTTGCTGGAGGTCGCGGTGGACATGGACGTGGTCATTGTTCGGGCCACTGAGCTGGGGATTGCCCACACCGAACGCCTCGGGGCGCGGGCGATTGATTTGCTGCATGTGGCCAGCGCACTGGCGCTCGGAAGCGAAGTCTTCCTTACGACCGACGAGCGCCAAGCTCGCGTCGCAAGAGCCGAGGGTCTGAAGGTCGTGACATCCGGCGCTAAGGAATAACTTCTGATCCCTTGGGCGGCTTGCCCTGGCCGGCTTCGGCGGTCTCGTCCTGGAGATCCGCCAGCTCCCGTTCCGTCTTTAATCTGAGTTGCCCGCACGCTGCGTCAATATCCCCGCCCTTCTCGCGGCGCAAGGTCGCGCTGACCTTCTGTTTCTCCAGAGCCTTAAGAAACGCCTCCTGCGCGTCCTGGGCCGGGCGCTCCCAGGGCAGGCCCTCGACCTGGTTGTACGGGATCAGATTCACCTTAGCCTTGAGCCGCTGCGCCAGGGTTGCCAGCGGCTTGACCTGGTCCAGCCCGTCGTTCACGCCCGGCAATCAGGACGTACTCGAACGTGATCATTCGCCCCTTCTTCTGCTGATAATACTCGCAAGCCGCGGTCAGCTCGCGCAGGGGATACTTGCGGTTGACCGGCATGATCTTGTTGCGCGTCGCGTCGGTCGCGCCGTGCAGGGAAAGGGCCAGCCGGAACTGCAGCGGTTCCTCCGCGAGCTTGCGGATTTGCGGCGCCAGGCCGCTGGTGGAAATGGTGATCTTGCGCGCGCCGATGCCCCCGCCCCAGGGCGCGTTCAGAATCTTCAGGGCCTTGAGCAGGTTGTCGTAGTTGGCCAGCGGCTCGCCCATGCCCATGATGACGAGGTTGGTGATCAGGCGGGAGGCTGGCTGCTGGTTCGGATGCTCGATGCTCGATGCCTGATGCCCGATGCGCCAGGCCGGCTTCAGACTCCGGACTCAAGACTTTAGACTCAAGACTTTGGACTTTGGACTGCCCGGTGTTCCAGCGCTCGACGGCGAGGACCTGCTCGACGATTTCTTCGACGTGCAGGTTGCGCTTCCAGCCGAGCGAGCCCGCTGGCGCAGAATTTGCAGCCGTAGGCGCAGCCGACCTGGGTGGAGACGCAGAGCGTGTGGCGGTCGCTGGGCTCGCCGTAGAGGGCGGGTTGGCGGGGATGAGCACGCTTTCGATGAGCGCATGGTCGCTGAGGCGCCAGAGGAACTTCTGGGTGGTGTCGCGCGCGCCCTGCTTGCGAACCAGTTCCAGCGTGGTCAGGGAATAGTGCTTGCCCAATTCGTCGCGCAGGGCTTTGGGCAGGTTGGTCATCGCCTCCCAATGCGTGACGCGATGCTCGTAGAGCCATTCGAGCAGTTGGGTGAGCCGGTAGGCCGGCTGGCCCCAGGCCTGGAACCGGGCCTTCAGCTCTTCCGCGGTCTGCGATCTTATATCCGTCAGCACTTCACTTCGGCAGGTAATACCGCTCGGTGTATTCGCGCACCATGCGGGTCGTGGTGAACTGCGGCACCAGCGTGACCATCGCGCGGCGGATGCGCTTGATCCACTGCCGGGGAATGCCCTGTTCGTCGCGCTGGTAGAAGAGCGGGATCACTTCCTCCGTCAGCGCCTTGTAAAGGTTGGCGCTGTCCTGGCGGTCCTGCTCCTCGACCGAATCGGCGTGGGCATCTTCGCCGATGGCGAAGCCGTTGGTGCCGTCGTAGCCTTCGCGCCACCAGCCGTCGAGGATGCTGAGGTTGAGGCAGCCGTGGCAGCCGGCCTTCATGCCGCTGGTGCCGGAGGCTTCGAGCGGCCGGCGGGGGGTGTTCAGCCAGACGTCGCAGCCGGAGACCATTTGCCGGGCGACGTGCATGTCGTAGTTCTCGATGAAGACCAGGTGTCCCTGGAGGTCGCTGTACTTGCTGAGGTGGATGATGTACTGGATGTAGCGCTTGCCGTCGTCGTCGCGCGGGTGGGCCTTGCCGGCGAAGATGAACTGGATCGGCCGGGCCTTGTCGCGCGTGAGCCGGACGATGTTCTCCAACTGCTGGAAGATCAGCGGCGCGCGCTTGTAGGTCGCGAAGCGGCGGGCGAAACCGATGGTCAGCGCGTCGGGGTTGAGCAGTTGGTCGAAGGCGATGAAGTCGCCGTGCGCGAGGCGCTGGCCCTGGATCAGCAGCCGCCGCCGCGCGAACTCGATCAGTTCCCGGCGCAGCCGGTAGCGCAACGCCCAGATTTCCTCGTCGGAGATGAACTCCGGGTCCGCCATGCTGCTCCCAGAATTCGGGCGAGTTGACTTGCGCGGCCCAGTCCGCCGCCGGCCGGCGCAACCCGAGCAGAGCCGCGCTCGACAAGGTGCTGGTCAGCCTGCGCTGCCAGAACCGGCGCACCGTCCCCTTCATCCAGCCCAGCAGGTGGATGCCGTTGGTGATGTGGCCGATCGGCACCTGCTCCACCGGCTTGTCCGGATACAGGCAATGCCACATGTGCCGGCTGACCCGGCCGTGCAGCTCGCTCACGGCGTTGGCCGCCCGCGACAGCTTCAGCGCCAGCACCGTCATGCAGAACGGCTCCGCGGTTGTTCTGCGGATTCACCCGGCCCAGCTTCATCACCTCCTCGAAGGGCGCCGGGATTTGCGTGCGGAACCGGTGCATGGCGTAGTCCATCAGGTCCGGGCTGAAGCGGTCATGCCCGGCCTCGACCGGCGTGTGCGTGGTGAAGATGCACTCGGCCTTGGTTTGGGTCAGCGCCTCCTGGAAGCTCTTTCCCGCCGCCATTTTCTCCCGAATCAGCTCCAGGGTCAGAAAGGCCGCGTGCCCTTCGTTCATGTGGAAGACCGACGGCTGGATCCCCAAGGCCCGCAGCAAGCGCACGCCGCCGATGCCCAGCAGCATCTCCTGCATGATCCGCGTAGTGCTGTCGCCGCCATAGACCCGCTAGCGTCAGGTCGCGAAAATGCTGCTCGTTCTCTGGGCGGTTGGCATCCAGCAAATAGACCGTCGCCCGGCCCACATTCGCCCGCCAGGCCTGGAATGCCACCTCGTTCATCCCGATCTCCACCCGGCACACCAGCGGCTCGCCCTTTTCATCGAGCACCGGCTCGATCGGCAGGTTCTTCGGGTTGAGCAGCGTGTAGTATTCGGTCTGCCAATTGTTCGGGTCAATGGCCTGCTGGAAATAGCCTTCGCGGTAGAACAAGCTGATGCCCACAAACCCGATTCCCAGGTCGCTGGCCGACTTCGCATGGTCCGCCGGCCAACATGCCCAGGCCGCCCGCCGCAATCGGCAGCGTCTCGTGGAAGCCGAACTCGGCCGAGAAATAGGCCACCGGGCTGTTCGCGCAGCGCCGGGGCGTGTTTATGGGCCCAGGTGTGCTCGTCGTTCAGTAGGCCTCGAACAACTCGCAGCACTTCCCGCACTCGCTGCGGCGAAATCCGGGTCCTGCAGCCGCACCCGCAATTCGTAATCCGACACCTCATGCAGCACCGCTACCGCGTTGTGGTAGAGATTCTGCCAGCCTCGCGGCGACAGTTCCTGGAAGATATCCTGCGCTTCCTGGTTCCACGTCCACCACAGATTCCGGGCCAGCTTGTTCAGCCCCACGGTCAATTCCCTCAATTCTTCGCTTGTCAGCGCCTTCTTCGTCATAAATTGCCAGTCAACATCCCCGCAAAAAGCCTTTTCGCAAGTGGTTAAGGCCATACCCTAAGTAATCGGACAGGGTTACCGCAAATTAAATCCCCATCCCTTCGCAGGCGCATCCTGTTAGCACCACCATTTCGGGCAGCCACGAGCCGGAAACCCGAAGCCCGAAACCCGAAGGCCGAAAGAAGGCCGAAGTCCGAAACCCGAAAGGCGAACCTGCTCCATCCCAGCGCTGGGCCTGCAACCCAGCCGGCAGCGGCTCAATCAGCGCTAGCAGAGGGGCCAGAGCAGGCTTTTCGGACTTCGGGTTTCGGACTTCTTTCGGACTTCGGGTTTCGGACTTCTTTCGGACTTCGGGTTTCGGACTTCGGATTTGGGAGCCTGGCGTTTGGTGGTACCGTCGAGATACGCCCCCCTTCGCAGTTGCCGCCTCTTCGTGCACGGCGTACGATTGGCACCGATGCAACCGCGCCCGTCGAGCATGAAGAATCCACTCTCCCTTCCTCTCGCCAGCCTCGTGACTGTGCTGCTGCTTCTAGGCACCCCTATCGCCCCCGCCCGCGCCCAGAGCCACCAATCCCCTATCACGGATCACGCGTCACGCATCGCGCCCTCCACTCCCCTCCCCTCGCTCGACGAAGCCATGGCCTCCCGCACCGACCTCTGGGGCGAGTTGGCCATGCGCCAGCCCAACGGCCCGAGCTATGATTTCTTCGCGCCCATCCTCCCACCGCTGCGCTACGTCAATGCCGACTTCCGGTGCTACCCGATCGTCCTCAGCGCGCCGAACGCCAGGACCAAAGCGCGCCTCATCGCCAACGGCAGCGGCGTCAACCTCCGCGGGGGCGCCCGCAGTTGGCACGACAACGGCACACCTGTCCGCTTCCGCGTCGGGCCGGACCAGTTCCTCTTCGGCGGCCTGGACGAGCGCGTGACTCAGCCAACGCTGGCCGAGGGCTGGCTCCCCATCGTCGAGATTCGGTATCGCCATCCTTCCCCCATCCAGCAAGGCGGCGATATCCCCGTGGCCCAAACCACCCCCAAAGTCCCGCCGGAGATTTACCGGCTCGAAGCCTTCGCCGCCACCACGCCGCCCCTGGCCGGGAAGGGTGTGGTCTTCGTGAAGTTTGATCTGACGCAGGGCACGAATGGCTATCTCGCGGTCGAGGTGGATGCCGGGAGCCCGCTTAAATTCCAGGATGGCCGCGTGCTCAATGACGAGGGCCGCGTGCTGGCGCTCTTTGACAGTTCCTGGGAATGGCAAACCAACCGCGCCCTGGCCCGCCTCACCCCCGGCCAGGTTGCCACGCTGGCCATCCCCACCGAACCGCTGGACGCCTCCACGCCGCTTGTGCTGAGCCCCGCTACCTACGCGCAGCAGCGCGAGGCCTGCGCCCGCTGCTGGCGCGACCTGCTTGCCCGGGGCATGAGCGTGCAGACCCCCGAGCCTTATGTGAACGATGCCTGGCGCCACCTGATCTGCCAGAACTTCGAGCTCATCAACGGCGATTCCATCCACTACAGCGCCGGCAACCAATACGATAAACTCTACTCCTCCGAAGGCAGCGACGCTGCCCTCGCCCTGCTCGACTGGGGCTACGCGGCTGATTTTCGCCGCCTGATGGTTCCGCTGTTCGACTTCACCCGGCCGGGACCTGGAGTATCATCAGGCCGGATTCAAGCTCAACAACCTTTGCCGCTACTACTGGCAGACGCGCGACCCGGCGGTTCTGAGCCAACTGCGCCCGCGCTGGGAACAAGCAGCCAACTTGCTCGCCTATTCGCGCACCAACGAATACGGCCTCTGCCCCAAGGGCCAGTACTGCGGGGACATCAGCACGCTCGTCTATAGCCTGACCGTCAATGCGAAGGGCTGGCGCGCCTTGCGCGACCTGAGCGCGGTCCTCGCGGCGACGGGCGATTCCGCCGACGCCAGCCGTTACGGCGTTAATGCCGCCCAATTCAAGAAGGCGGTTCTCACTGCCATAGACAAGAGCGTCAACCGCCGGACCACGCCTCCGTTCGTTCCCGTAGCACTCTGCGCCGATGAACCGCCTCACGACCCCATCACCGCGAACCGCATCGGCAATTACTGGAACCTCGTCATCGGTTACGTGATCGGCAGCGGCATCTTCCCGCCCGGCAGCGCTGAGGAGACGTGGATTCCGCACTACATGGAGCAGCACGGCGGTCTCTGCATGGGCATGTTGCGCGCCGGCGGCGGTTATGTCTTCTGGACCAGTTCCGCCCGCATCAATCCGCTCTACGGCACCCGTTACACGCTGGACACCCTCCGCCGCGACGATCCCGAGCGCGCCCTCGTCTCCTTTTACGGCATGCTCGCCCAGGGATTCACGCCGAACACCTTTGTCTCCGCCGAAGGCTGCTCGCTCTCCGCCGCCGACTCCCGAGGTCGCTTTTTCTATTGCCCGCCCAACAGCGCCGCCAACGCCCACTTCCTCTCCATGCTGCGCAACCTCCTTGTCCAGGACTGGGATCTCAATGATGATGGCCGGCCCGAGACACTGCGCCTGCTCTTCGCCACCCCCAAACGCTGGCTCGAAGACGGCAAGAGCATCACTGTCGAGCGCGCCCCCACCGCCTTCGGCCCGGTCTCAGTGCATGTGGAATCTTACCTGAGCCGGGGCGAACTCGTGGCCGACCTCGACCTGCCGCAACGCAACACCCCGAAGCACACCCTCCTCCGCCTCCGCGTCCCCGACGGCTGGCACGTCACTTCCGCCAAAGTCGGCAACCAAACCTTCAGCGTGGACGAACGCGGCACCGTGGACATCTCCTCCCTCAAGGGCAGGACCACCATCCGCTTCGCGGCGCGGCAAAGACCGCCTCGCTGAGAATCGGCAGCCACTGTTCAGGTAGGAGCGCAGCCTTCAGGCTGCAGAAGCCAAGAACTCCTAAGGGAACGTTGGATTTTGCCAACGCCGCCGCGTAGTCCAGGCTTCTGCAGCCTGAAGGCTGCGCTCCTACCTGAACAATTCCGACCGGCATTCGGGCTTCAGCAGAATAGGGAGTTGAAGCCCCATCGCGGCGCTCGGCTAGGGCTCGTTCGGCAGCGCGCCGGACGCCGGTTTCTTCTCCGCCTTCATGTGGCGGTGGACGAAGAAGTAATACATGCCCCCCAGCACCAGCATCGCGCCGCCCAGCCAGAGCGAGATATGCTTGATCTCGCCGCTCATCAACTTCTCGTCCTGGCCCATTTTGATCCCGATGTAGCATAAGACCGTGCACCACACGCCCGAGCCGAGCAGTGTGTAGAGCGAGAAGAGCTTGTAGTCCATTCGCACGATGCCCGCCGGGATGCCAATCAAGTGCCGCACCACCGGCAGCAGCCGCGAGATGAAAATGCCCATGGACCCGTAGTGCGCCGCCCAGCGCTCGGCGCCTTCGATCTTCTCAGGCGTGATGAATACATAACGCCCGTAGCGGAGCGTCAGCGGCCGCCCGGCCCACCGGGCCGCCCAATACATGATCGTTGCCCCCAGCCATGAGCCGATCATTCCCGCAATCACGATGCCCGGCAGGCTCAACGAAATCTGCCCCGTGTAGGCCAAGTGCGCCGCCGGCGGGATGACCGCCTCGCTCGGCACCGGCAGCACCGAGCTCTCGATGGCCATCAGCAGCACCACCAGCGCGTAACCGCCGCTGGCCAGCGCCCCCTGGTACCAGTCCACCAGCGGCCCAATCATAGCTTTCAACATGCGGCGGTGGTTATAGCGGAATCGGGCGCCGGGGCAAACCCTATATGCGCGTCACGCCAAGCTTGCCCGGCGGCGCGAACACGTTTACAAATCCCTGCTGTGGCAACCAATACCTTAACCGACATCCGAAACGTGCGCCTGGGCAAAGCCGCCGCCCTGCGCAACCTGGGGCTCAACCCCTACCCCTCGCGCAGCCGCGCGCACCCATTACGCCCAGGCCATCCTCGACGACTTCGCCGGCCACGACGGCAAGCCGGTGACGGTGGCGGGCCGCTTGATGTCATGGCGCAAGCAGGGCGCGCTGGCTTTCGGGCATGTCCAGGACCAGACGGGCCGCATCCAGTTCTTCCTGCGCCGCCAGCTCGTCCAGCCCACCGCCGCGGCGGAGGGCATCCTCGGTTACGGCGAGTTGAACCTGCTCGACCTGGGCGACGTGGTCGAGGCCACCGGCAAGGTGGTCAAGACGGAGCGGGGCGAAGTCTCGGTCCTGGTCGAGAAGCTGCGCCTGCTGACCAAGTCCATCCGGCCCTTGCCCGACCAGTGGGCCGGCCTGAAGGACCGCGAGCTGGTGCTGCGCAAGCGTTACCTGGACCTGATCCTCGACCGCAAACCGCACGAGCGGTTCGCCGCCATCAGCCGCATGGTGTCCTCGATCCGCACCTTCCTGAACGGGCGCGGCTTCCTGGAGTTCAACACGCCGGTCATCCAGCCCCAATACGGCGGGGGCACCGCCAAGCCGTTCAAGACGCACGTCAACGCGCTCGGCTGCGACATGTACCTGGCCATCTCGCACGAGCTTTACCTCAAGCGCCTCATCGTCGCCGGATTCGACAAGGTCTATACCATCGGCCGCTACTTCCGCAATGAGGGCATTGACCGCAGCCACCACCCCGAGTTCTCGATGGTCGAGACCATGACCGCCTACGAGAACTACGAATACAACATGAACCTCATCGAGGACATGTTCCGCCACGTCGCCACCACCGCATTCGGGCGCACCGAGTTCAACGTGCGCGGCCACACCATCGACTTCAGCAAGCCCTGGCGCCGCGTGAGCATGGCCGACGCCGTCAAGGAGAAGACCGGCGTGGACTTCCGCGAGATCAAGACCGTGGACGAGGCCAACGCCCGCCTTGCCGCGCTGGGAATCAACGAGCCCCAGCCCAGCATCGGCGAGGCGCATGGTCAAGGCGTTCGAGCAGGTGGAACCGGACCTGATCCAGCCGACGCTCGTGCACGGGCACCCGGTGGAAATCTCGCCCCTCGCCAAGCCGCTGGCCGCCGACCCGCGCTTCGCCGAGCGCTTCGAAATCTTCATCGCCGGCATGGAATGCGGCGACAACTGGTCCGAGCAGAACGACCCCGCCCACCTGCTGGAGACCTGGAAGAAGGCCTACCGTGCGGAGGAGCGCGACAGCGGCAAGTTCCACACCCTGGACTTCGACTTCGTCGAGGCGCTCGAATACGGCATGCCCCCGACCACCGGCATCGGCCCCGGCATCGAGCGCATGGCCATGATCTTCACCGAGCAGGAGATCATTGACGACGTGATCTTCTTCCCGATGATGCGCCCATCCGTCTCGCCGGTCAACGCCGGCATCTACGGCATTGCCGAGCCGACCCTGGCGCCCGTCGAAGACCTCGCCCTGTCGGTGGAGGACTTCGAGGCGCTGTGCCGCGGACGGCGTTTTGAAACCCCATGCCCGCCACCTCCTGCTCAAGCCCCACGTGCGCCTCTGGAGTTTTGGCGCCGGGCAAGTCTCGCGGCTCCGGCCACGTCGAGATCGAAGGTTTCCTGGCCAACAGCGTCCTGCGCCTGGCCGGCTATCAACTCAAGGTCGCGGAGGCCCTGCCCGAGGAAGAAGAGAAGAAACGGCTTGTGGGCTCCATCGAGCTTTCCCTGGTCAAGTTCCTCCGGGAGCGCTTCCCCGAGTGCGAAGTCACCGTCTCCCCCGCGACCGTGCTGCACCAAAAGTAAGGCCGTTGCGGTTATCAAGCCCGGCTGCGGTCCGGGGCGTCAAAGCGCCAGAGCCTTTTCGGAAGATGTAGCAGCCGACGTAAGGAGGCTCTGACTAACGCTTCGCAAATCTCAAATCGTAAAGGGACCAGAGCCTCCTTACGTCGGCTGCTACGAGGCGCGCCATTTCTCAAACACGCCTTCCTGAAACGAGGCCTTTACAGCCGGACCCCGAAGGAGTAAAAGCGGTTTTGATGGCGCGAGTGGATTCATCGGCCGCAGGGAGCCGTTGGCCTATCATCCCGAAATGGGAAGATAGACGGGTCTTTAATCACTGTTGGGCGTTGAGCGCGTCAGGTCACGCTCCTTGGAAGATCACGAAAGCACCCCTTTATGGAAACCGAAGACACATTCATACACATCAACTGGGACGGACCTCACAGCCTTGAGGCCGTCGAGAAACTCAATGGTTCTACAGACCTGGGCGTTTACCAGATATACGGTTCACATCCTCTCTATGGCAGCGGCGTCTTACTTTATATTGGTCGTACGGGAGGGAGATTTGCTGAGCGCGCCTTAAAACACCTGGTGTATCGCAACAACCCAGACGCAGGCCATGTTGAGGTTTACATCGGGCGTCTTTTCGGCATCTCAAGGCCCGCGACTTTGGACATTTGGTCCCGCCACATTGAGCTTGCCGAGCGCCTTCTCATCTATGCAAACCAGCCCGCTGACAACGTGCAGAGAGAGTTGGGAGAACAACTGGAGAAGGACCTTCGGCGAGTTCACGTCCTCAACTGGCATCGCTACCGCGATTTGCTGCCAGAGGTATCTGGTGCCTGCTGGACGAAGCGATTTGCGGACGTTCCTAAATCCCGCCATTTCGATACCAAGGACTTTGCCCAGAGCGCCCAACAAGGCGCTGTACCTAAAGGCGGCCCCGCAGCCCCGATCGTCAACTCGGGCGTCACGGAAGGGCCGCCATCGGTGAGCTGAACCGTTCTGCGTAAGCATGAAGAGCATCCGGCCATTCTTAATCCTCGCCTTTTGGACGGGCTGCGTCTTGTTCGCGCTTGGGCAGGTCATCACATTTCGCCCCGGCGCAGAGACGGCTTGGTTCGCAATCTCCGCGGGCCTCTGCTTTTGTGGCTTTCTGCTCCGGGCCAGGAGGTATAGTATCGCGGCTGTGTTCTTCGTTGCCGCAGGTATCGCTCTGAGCGTGTGGGGCTATCGTCATGGCCAGCAATATCAGGCTTGGCTGAAGCGGCAGCCGTCGAAAGAAGAGCAGGTTCGGCAGCTGCGAGAGCGGTTGCACAGCCTGGACAACGCGAACGCAGAACCCGGCGGTGCAGCGAACCGGAGCCAGCCGATTCGCTCAGAGACAAATCGAACGTCAGCGGAGGCTGGCTCCGGTCGCTGACCTTTACGTTGGGTGCAATACCATGCGCGATGTGAGGACGCTTCAACACAGACTGCGGTTGATCGCTTTCAGCCTATGCACGGGCGCTCTGTTCGTGTCTTGCAGCCCCCTTGCACAGAACGACGGGCGCGAGTCAGGCTACTACGGTGACTTCAACCGGGTGAGCAACGCACTTGTTTCCCTCCCTGGGGTGGTGGTCACCAACTTCTGGATGAACCGGGATATCACCTTGGAAGAGTTCGGGTTTGAGGCGATGACCGGCGGGGGCAAGCCGGTCCGCATTGTAGTGGGGGAGCGCGACCCGCTGCGCGAGATGTCGCGCACGCAACTTGTCGCCACCCTAGGAAAGGAGATCGAGAGACAGGCGCAGTGAGCAGGACCTGGCGGCTGCTCCCGGCCAGTGAGCTTTGCGTCGGACAGAATGACAGTCCGCCCAATACACGGCGTGATTGCGTTGGTAGCGGGACTGGTCTTGGTATCAGTCGTGGCCTGTTTGTCGTTCGCTGGGTGGAGTTACCGGCAGATCTACGGTATGGGAGTTTGGGGTGATGAGGTTTCATGAGCATCTCCTTTCAAACCAGAGCAAGCGCTGCCTGCGGACGGTTGGTGGGCCTTTGCAGGGCTCATCGCATTTCTGCCCGTGCTGCTCTCAATCGGCTTCATGCTTCGAGCCAATTAAGATGAGCCCGTCCTCTTGACGAACGATGTGATCGGGCCAGGCGGCAGCAAGCTTCGCATTCACCGTTTTCGCACCACGGGCAGAGGGAGCAATGCCTTTCGGGTCATCGGGCGCTTCCTTCGTTCAGTGGGCTACGATGATCTTCCGGCACTTTGGGACGTCGTTAGGGGGCGGATCGGCCTGATGGAGCTTTACCGTTTGGACAGGAAGCGATAAAAGCCTCCGGGATTGAGCCGATGAGAAGGACCGCGCGGGTGCTCAGTGCCTACGGAACCTGGACAACCCGGTAGAAGCTACGCTATGGGCCCAGCCAGCGGCGATGCCTGCGGCGTTGGTCAGGTCCGCGGGCGGCATCGCCTGCCCGGTCGGGCTGTTGGTGTCGGGGTAGTAATTGTCGCCCCAACCGGCGACGCTGCCATTGGCTCGCAACGCCAGGCTGTGGGTGCCCCCGCAGGCTACCTGCACGATGTTGGCTCGAGCGGTGGCTGCCCCGCAGGCTACCTGCACGATGTATTCAGGCCCGCAGGAAGGTTGGTTAAGGCCGTTGAGTTGCCGCCCCACGCCGCCACGGTTCCATCCTGTCGAAGCGCCAGGCTTTGAGACTGCCCTGCCGCCACGGCAATTGCGTTCGTCAAATCGGGCGGGACATTCGTCTGGTCAGCGGCGTTGCTACCCCAGACCCTAACCGCTAAGCCCGTGCGCCGGTTTCTCCCAAAAAAAGCGGGCGACAGCTTGCGAATTGGACTTTGGCCACTGGCGGGAAGAAGGGGTTGGTAGCGGGCACCCGCCCCTAATCGGCATTGTCTGTTGGGGATCGGGAGGGGCAATCGCAAGCAGTCTCCCGCTTTTTGGAGAGGGTTCGGGGCATTTTCTTCCCAGACGCTCCTGACCGCCACGCGCCCCTCTATCCCACTGTGACCAGGTAGTGACCAGGCAGTCACCAGGTAGTAACCAGGTAGTGACCATGTAGTAGAGCTACTACCTGGTGACTACCTGGTCACTACCTGGTGACTACATGGTCACTACCTGGTCACTACCTGGTCACAGTGCAAGACAGACCCCGGGGTGGTCCAGCATCGGACATCCGGGGGTTACCAGAACAACCTATCTCCACAACTTTGCCTATGGATGGCACAAGTCTTGGATTGGTAGGCACTTGAGCAGCGTTGCTTCCATCCGGTTGCCTGCTGTCGGCCTTCCTTCAGACCTCGCTAAAGGGCCCCTTTTTTCCGGCACTGACTATCGCAGGTTCATTTCCCGGTTCCGGGCCATGGCGGCCAAGTGGGAGCAACAGGTTCCCTCTTCGAAAAACGGGAGTTCTCCTTGCGAATGCTTTTGGCGCGAAACTGGCCTTTCATTGAGGTTTGATCTTCAAGAGCGCGTTTGTCGCATCGTGCCGGACCAAATCGTCCGGTCGTGCGGGTCAGCAAGTAAGGTCGGCACAACCGAGTGTCCTGTTTGGCCCATTTCAGCGGGTGCGCAGATGACGAACGCGCGAAGGACTGGTCGTGAATTCTGCGGCGCGTTGGTCCAGGCAGCCGGGGGCATTACGCCTGGAGGACTTTGGCCCCCGCGGCGGGGCGGGACGGGAAGATGTTCGCCTGCAGGCCGGTTTTCTTCTCGTAGGCTGCGTCCAACGAACGAGTAATGCGCGGGACGGCCTCCGTTTTCACCAACCCGACAGCACACCCGCCGAAGCCGGCGCCCGTCATCCGGCAGCCGATCACGCCGCTGTCCGTCCCCATTCCCCGAGCGAGGTCCACCACGGAATCCAGCTCGGGACAGCTCACTTCGTAGTCCTCACGCAGGGACGCGTGGCTGGCATACATGAGTTCGCCAACCTTGGGCCAGTCGGAAGCCTGAATCGCCTTCGCCGTCTGGAGGGTGCGTTCGTTTTCGCTGACGACGTGGCGGGCGCGCCGGAAGGTGAGCGGCTCAATCTTCCGCCGTGCCGCCTCGAGCGAGCAGGGGGTGGCGTCACGCAGGGCGGACACCCCCAGCACCCGCGCGGCGTCCTCGCAGCGCGCGCGCCGCGTGGCATATTCGCCTTCAGCCAGCCGATGCCGGACATTCGTGTTGATGATCAGGACGGTCACGTCAGGCTGGGTCATGGCCACCGGAGTGGTGGTGCGGGAGCGGCAGTCCAGCAGCAGCGCGTGGTTCTGCTGGCCCAGGATCGAGGTGAACTGGTCCATGATGCCGCAAGGCACACCGGCAAAATCATGTTCCGCCTGCTGGCACAACAACGCCTTGTCCAGCGGATCGAGGGTCCGGCCGGTCATGGCTTCGAGCAGGGTCGCCGTGGCCACCTCCAGCGCGGCGCTGCTGGCCAGCCCGCCGCCAAACGGCAGGGAGGATTCGATCACCGCGTCGAAGGCGCTAACGGTCTTGTTCAGCTTTTGGAAGCCGGCAAGGACGCCCCGGACGTAATTGGACCAGTCCGGCTCGCCGCGCTCGACTTTGGGGCGCACGTTGAAGGTGGCCGTCTCCCCCTTGGCCACGCTGTGCAAAGTCACCCGCCGCCCAGGGTTGGTGTCCGCGGCGATGAGGACATAGCGCTCGATCGCCATGGGCAACACGAAGCCGTCATTATAATCGGTGTGCTCGCCGATGAGGTTCACTCGGCCGGGCGCCGCGACCACCCATCGCGGCGGGTGGCCAAAGCATCGCGCGAACAGCCTCGATGCCCGGCCCGCCATGACGTCCAAGGACATGAAGGGACAATACGGCTGCCAGGTGGGGAAGGCGAGTCTTTGTTAGCTCGTTCCCCGGGGCTGGGTGCAGGGCAAACCCGTTGGGAAAACGGTTTGGATTGGTCATGCGGCGAAGGCAAGTCCTTGAGCGGCCCGGTTGTAGTGTTTCCAGAAGTCCTCGAACCAACCGCTCAGCAGCGCGCAGCGCACAGCCAGCAGATGAGAGGCGCCTTGACGGCTCCAGAGCATGCCGGATTGCTTGAGGCGCTGCCCTACCACCGTTTTGCAGCCAGCCTCCACCACGCCCGAGCCGATGAAATAGCCGGCGGCTCGAAACGTCTGATAGAGCATCTTGGAGTGGTTGCGTTCAAAGTAAGCGATTTGCTTTTTGGCCGATTTACGGGTTTGGGCTTTGGTCGGCAGGTCGGCGTTAGCCTGAGCGATAACCTGAGCGAGTTTATCCTTCAGCAGCGCTTTGCGCCACTGGCGAAAGCGTCGCTTGGCCAAAGGGGAGCCCTCCCCGTAAAGGGTGGCGCTCAGGAGGTTCAAATGCTCACAGGCGTGATAGTAATCCAGGATACAGACGGCCTGCGGAAAATTCAGGCGTGCCAACTTCCACACCCAAACAGCGCCGTCCCCCAGGAAGACCACGACCTTGGCCTTGGCCATACCGCGGCGAATGGCTTCGGCGCGTAAGAGGGGACCGAACTGATCAGCCGTAACGATGGCCGCCAGGTAAGTGGTCGAGGCATAATCCCGTTCGGGCCGTTGGTCAGACTGGTCCGGTTTACGGTGCGTGAAGACCGTACCCGACCTTGACCTCGCGGGTGCGGGCTCGGCCGCCATTCTTGCCTTTGCGCCCCCGGACCTCGCGCCGACGCATGGGCGCACCGGTTCCGTCGGTGCCCACACACATAATGTCTCCAGCCATGGGGTTGCAGACCGGCGCTTGAGCCGCTCGCCAGCGATTCATGGCCGGGGCGACTTGCCTGACCAAGCGCTGGATTTGGCGAGCATTGATCTCTAAACCGGCATAGGTCAGCAGGTCCTGGCTGGCGGCTTGGTAACTGCCCGCCAGAGCGGCAGCACGACAGACCCAGCGCAGGACCTCTGGCGAGTAGCTGTCCACCAATCCCAAAGCGCTGTCCAAAGGAAAGCGGCCCTCCCCGCGAGAGGCGCTATACAGATAGGGGCGGCGCAAGGTGATCCAGCCCAGGGTCAGCAGCACCGCTTTGGGGCGCGGTCCGTAATTCTCCTCATCGGGCAGACATTGCTGGTGCTGGCCAGGTAACGTTGGGTCGTTGAGCAACTGCTCCAGCCAACGGGCCCCGTCGTGCTTGAGGGCCGCCAACAGGTTCCGTTCCAGGGCGGCAAAGTCGCCGATGCCCTGAGTCTCCAGCCGATTCAGGCAGAGGGCCGTTTGCGGGAAGTAGGCCGCCAGAAGCGCCGGAACTTTTTTTTAATCTCGGCCCCCTGCTGGTCCCAGGTCATCTGTTCGGTCAGGGCGGCGTAGCGCTGGGCCAGCGTTTGGAAGCGGTCGTGGCCTTCAACGGCCTGGACGATGAAATCCAATTCATCAGTTCCCACCCGTTGACAGTTGTTCCGGCCGTTTTCACGGCGCTGCAGGAGATGATAAGGGCCTTGAGTCACGGTGCGCTCGCCGCGCTGGACCCGATAGGTCTGCTCACTGACATGGCCGCGGATCATGCGGTCGATATGAGCCATTTCTTCGAGGAGGTGGGCGCGTTCCTGTTGGAGAGAAGGTGAGAGCATAGTTTAGTTATGTTGTATATGCACTATACAATACATTGCGCAAAAGTCTAGGCAATTCATCACTTTGGAAATCAGCCAACTATTCTTTCAGGCACCCCCCGGGGCTCGCCAGGACGCTCCTATTCCCAGCATGAAGAGTTGGCACAAGTTATGCGGTTTCAAAGATGTTCCGCAATAGTTGACCCATGCTATGAGAACATTCTTACGATACATGGCGACCGGCCATTATTTCCGGTCCCCGGGCAAGTGGACGCTCGACCGCGACGACGCCCACGACTTTGGATTCGTCTCCAAGGCGATGAAAGTTGCGTCCAAGCTGCGCATTCCCGAGCTGGAGCTGGTTCTTTCGCTGGATGGCCCCGAGCCGGGCATATCCACGACCTACGAACGGTTCCTGCTCGGGCGATCGCACACGGCCAAGCGTCAGGCGCCGGGCAGGCGGGCATCCCGGCCAGCCGTGGAAGCGTAAACATTTGAGACAGCCGGCGGGCGGCGGGCTTGAGAGTTCGGCAGCAGAGATCCAGTGAGGACCTTGGAAAGTCCTTAAAGTATGGCATGATGTCTGCAGAGTTATGACGGACCCTCTAATTGGGCCGGGCTGCTGCGGTTGGCGCAAGTCGCTGCTGACGGGTTGTGTTGTGCTGATGCTGGTTTATCTGGTGCCCGCTGACGGTGCGCCGGGGCGGCACTGGCTGAAGAACCAGCACCTTCCTGCCGCGGTGGCGCGCCTCACGCCGTTGGGCAATCTGCCGGGCGCGCAGAATCTGAACCTGGCCATCAGCCTGCCCCTGCGCAACCAGGCCGAACTGGACCTCCTCCTTCAGCAGCTTTACGACCCGGCCAGTCCCAATTACCGGCACTACCTGAGCCCGGCGCAGTTCACCGAGCGGTTTGGGCCCACTGAAGCGGATTACCAGGCGCTCATGGACTTCGCGAAGTCCAATGGCCTGACCGTTACGGTCACCCATCCCAATCGCCTGGTGCTGGACGTGGAAGGGCCGGTCACGGCCATCCAAAAGGCCTTTCACCTGACCTTGCGGGTTTACCGGCATCCGCGGGAGACGCGCGATTTCTACGCGCCGGATGTGGAGCCATCAGTGGATTTCGCAGTGCCCATTTTGCACGTCAGCGGCCTGAACAACTACTCGCTTCCGCACCCGAATGCCCAGTTGAGGCCGGCAGGCGCATCCGCCAAGGCTACCCCGAAGTCCGGCTCCGCGCCCGGCGGAAGCTATTGGGGAAACGACTTCCGCGCTGCCTACGTGCCGGGGACTTCGCTGACGGGCGCCGGGCAGAGCGTCGGGCTGCTGCAGTTTGACGGCTATTACGCGAGTGACATTTCCGCCTACGAGAGCCAGGCCGGGCTGCCGAATGTGCCGCTGACGGTAGTAGCCGTTGACGGCGGCGTCCGCCGCCCCGGCAGCGGCAGCAGCGAGGTCTCGCTGGACATTGAGATGACGATCTCGATGGCGCCGGGCCTGGCGAGGGTCTATGTCTATGAGGCGCCGAACCCGAGTCCGTGGGTGGATCTGCTGAGCCGGATGGCCAATGACAACCTGGCCAAACAGCTCAGTTGCTCGTGGGGGGGCGGCTCGCCCGATCCGGCGTCCGAGCAAATCTTCCAGCAGATGGCCGCTCAAGGGCAGTCTTTCTTCAACGCCAGCGGCGATTCCGACGCCTTCACCGGCGCGATAGACTTCCCATCCGACAGCCCCAACATCACGCAGGTCGGAGGCACCACGCTGACCACGGGCACCGGCGCGGCCTATAGCTCTGAAACGGTGTGGAACTGGGGCGGTGGCGAGGGCAGCAGCGGCGGCGTCAGCACCTACTTCGCTATCCCTTCCTACCAGCAGGGCATCAGCATGTCCGCCAACCGGGGCTCGACGACCATGCGCAACGTCCCTGATGTGGCCTTGACGGCCGACAATGTGTATGTGATTTACGGCAATGGGAGCACAGCGACCTTCGGCGGCACCAGTTGCGCGGCGCCGCTGTGGGCCGGTTTTACCGCGCTGCTGAATCAGCAAGCCGAGGCGGGAGGGCTCTCTCCGGTTGGCTTTCTGAACCCGGCGCTTTATAGCCTGGGTCGAGGGGCCAATTACGCGGCGGCCTTCCATGACACCACCACCGGAAACAACTTCAGCAGCAGCAGCCCCACGAAGTACGCCGCCGTGGCCGGTTATGACCTCTGCACCGGCTGGGGCACACCCAAAGGGCTCGGTCTCATCAACGCCCTGACCGTGCCGCCCGTTCCGACGCCCAGCATTATTTCCAATAGTTTCACGCTGGTCGCCGAAGGCTGCACCAACGGAGTGGTGGACCCGGCTGAAACGGTCACTGTGAGCTTTGGCTTGAAGAACCGCGGCACGGCGGACACGACCAACCTGGTGGCCACGCTGCTGCCGAGCGGGGGCGTCATTGCTCCCAGCGGGCCGCAGGCTTACGGCGTGCTCAGCACCAACGGCGCGCCGGTCGCGCAGCCGTTCACTTTCACCGCGACCGGCAACTGCGGCGACACCAATACCGCCACGCTGCAATTGTCGGACGGCGCGGCGGACTTGGGCACAATTACCTTTTCGTTCCGGCTGGGCCAAGCCACCATCCTCAGCGCCTTTGCTGAGAACTTTGACGGCGCTGCGCCTCCGGAGGTGCCGCCGGGTTGGGCGACTTCGACCAGCGGCGCCGAGTCGGCCTGGAAAACCACGACCGCCGAGCACGACACCGCGCCTAACTCCGTCTTCTCGCCCGACCCCGACAAAGTCGGCCTCAACGAGTTGGACTCGCCGGCCTTCGTTCTGCCAGCCGGCCAAGCGCAGTTGAGTTTCCGGCATAACTACAACCTGGAGTCCACCTACGATGGCGGCGTGCTGGAGATCAATATCGGCGGCGGCGGGTGGACGGACATCCTGGCGGCGGGCGGCAGCTTTGTCAGCGGCGGGTATATCACTGCCCTCAGCAGTTCGTACAGCAACCCTCTGGCTGGCCGATCCGCCTGGACCGGCAACTCGGGCGGGTTCATCACCACGGTCGTCAACCTGCCTCCAGCCGCCTCGGGCCAATCCATCCAGCTTCGCTGGCGCTGCGGGTCCGACAGCAGCGTCAGCGCGACGGGGTGGTATGTGGACACAGTGTCCATTATCAGCAGCAGCTTTGCGTGCTGCACTCAGTTCCCGGCGAGCATCAACGTCCAACCGGACAGCCAGAGCGTGAGCGAGGGCGCGAGTGTGACTTTCCAGGTCAAGGCCGCCGGCACGCCGCCGCTGAGCTACCAATGGCAGTTCAACGGAACCAACCTCGACGGCGCTGTCAGT
Source organism: uncultured Verrucomicrobiae bacterium (assembly GCA_963762555.1). GTDB lineage: Bacteria > Verrucomicrobiota > Verrucomicrobiia > Limisphaerales > UBA8199 > PALSA-1440. The sequence goes on along the minus strand of CAVXLO010000028.1, from coordinate 8,586 downwards.
GCCGACCTGACCCTGACGAATCTGCAGGCAAGTCAACAGGGCACTTACAACGTCCTCGTGACCAACGACTTCGGCGCGGTGCTCAGCTCCAACGCGGTGCTGACTGTCCTGGGACCGCCCGCGATCACCGGTATCAGCCTGGGCGGCTCGGCCGTCTCCATCGCGTTCCCCAGCCAGGCCGGGCTGAACTATGTGCTCGAATATAAGCATTCCCTCAACGATCCGAGTTGGACGCCGCTGACGCCGGCGGTGCCCGGCACTGGCGGAGTGATGGCCCTGCAGGACACCAACACGCCCGCAGACACCCGCTACTACCGCGTCATCCGCGAGTAGCTCCGGGGCGCATTCGCGAGTGGTTGGTAGGGACGCCTCGCCGAGGCGTCCGCTCCGGCGCCACACCGACGCCTCGGCGAGGCGTCCCTACCTTACCAACCACTCGCGAATGCGCCCGGAGCTCCGGGACTGCATCTCTCGGCTGCGGCTTGGCGCGATGTATGCTGAGAAGGCTTCTGTGCCGAAAGTTATCTACAAAGCTGACGGAAACAGACGAGGTTTTATCACCGCCATGTTGGCCCCTGTGAATTCAAGGATCGAGCCCCGGTTTGGTCCGCGGCAGACCATGTGGGTTGTGATTCTGGCCTTTGGGACCGTCGCATTGATGCGTCTGTTGCTGGCTCGGTAATCACCCGACCGAAGCTTCACGCCCACCGCCGTGGCCGCGGGATCACACGCGGGGACGGTCCAAGAGAAACATCTGTCGCGGGGTGTCCGCGCTCGCTCCCAGAGAGCCTTAATCTGGGACACCTGAGCCAGTTGCCACGCTCTTGGGGGTAAAAGAAAAGACAGCCGTGAACAGCGCGTCCAGGCTCGCCAACGGTGCGCCAAATGGCACGTCACAGCCGGAGGACAGCACGAAGTTGCGATGGGCGGCGGTGCGTGACAGCAGATCAGTGGCGCGCGTCGTCACCTCGGGCGGAGGAAGCTGGCAAATCACCCCTGTGGGATCAAGATTGCCACAGAGCACTACGTCTGGAGCGACCTTGCCCAACGCGGCGGCCAGGTCCATCGGGGCGCCGAAATGGAAAGTGGTCAGGCCGGTTTCCTGGATGGCCGGCAGATGCAGCAACCGGGCGGCGCAGTTGTGCAAGATCAGCGCAAAATGCCCGTCGCTTACCGCCGCGGCAATGCCCTTGATGTAGCCGGAGGAGTGGGCCGACACGCCGCGTGGCGACAGGAGCCCGGCCGCGGGCTCGGCCATAATCAAACCGTCGGCCCCGGCCTCTTTGAAGGCGCGGGCGTAGCTGCTCAGAAACGCGGCGCTCTTCTCCAAGACCACCTGCATGAAGTCCGGTTCGGTCAGCGTCAATTCCAGCGCCTCACTGACCCCCACCAACCGGGCCGCCAGCGAGAACGGGCCGATGCAGCCACCCAGCACCAGCGGCCGGGAGGGCAGTTTCTTCAGCCGCCGCACCGTTTCCAGGTACACCGACGTGCGGCGGTCCCCGGGTTGCGGCAGCGGCAGCTTCCTGGCCTGCTCCACACTCGTCAGCAGCCGCCCGGTGACTGAAGGTATTTCATTGTCGGATAAATGCAGCGCGCACCCGAAGGCCTCCGCTTCGGCGCTGAGGTCCATGGCCGACAGCACGACCGGCGTAGGGTATTTCGCGTGCAGCGCCGCTACTGCTTCGAACTGGACTTGCGGGTTATTGACCGCCTCGCGCACGGTAGCGCCCGTCAGCGCCAGGCCTGGGTAAGTCGCCACCGGCAGCGCCAGGCGCGCCGGGGAGCCGAGGACCAGTTGGTTGAAGCAGTTGGAAGGCATGGGGGTGCGGTTACGAAGTTACATGGGTTACATGGGTTACATGGGTTACATGGTTACATCGTTACATTGTTGCATGGGTTGCATATGCGACGTGCGCCATCGGCCTTTGTAACCATGTAACCATGCAACCCATGTAACCATGTAACCCAGGTAAGGCCGGGATCCCCCACTACCCCAACCACGGCGCCGTCTTCTCGCCGCGCCAGATTTCCTGGACCGGCTGCCGTTCGCGCACCAGCGCGGCCCGGTGGCCATGAACCATGACTTCCGCCGCCAGGCAACGGGTGTTGTAATTTGAGGCCATGACGAATCCATACGCCCCGGCGGTCATCAGCGCCAGATAATCTCCGGCGGCCACTTTGGGCAATGGCCGGTCCTGGCAGAAGTAATCGCCCGACTCGCAGATCGGCCCCACCACATCCGAGCGGAGAAGGGCGCCGCCCTTTCGGCTCACCGGCACGATCTCATGGTAGGCATCGTAGAAGGCGGGCCGGATGAGGTCGTTCATCGCGGCGTCCACAATCAGGAAGTTCTTTCTGCCGGTGCGTTTCACGTATTCGATCCGCGTCACCAGGATGCCCGCGCTGCCGGAGATAAACCGCCCCGGCTCGACGAGAATCCTCAGACCGAGCGGCTTGAGCAATGGCAGCAGCCGCGCGGCGTATTTCTGTGGCGTGAGGATGCGCCGGCCGGCGGCGGACTTCCACCACGCAGCCGCCCCGCTGGCCAGCGCCGGCTGATAGACCACACCCAGCCCGCCCCCGAGACTGAGAAACTCCAGTCCATACCGCTCCGTCAGCCGGGTCACCAGCGGCAGCACCTTGCGCACGGCCTGCTCGAATGGGCTGACCTCGGTGATCTGCGAGCCGATGTGCATTTGCAGCCCGCGCAGCCGCAGGTGCTTCAGCTTGCTCGCGCGCGCGTAAACGCCCTCGATCTGCTCCATGGCGACGCCGAATTTGTTCTCGTAAGTGCCGGTCGTGATCTTCTTGTGCGTGTGCGCTTCCACGTCCGGGTTGACGCGCACCGCCACCGGCGCGGTCTTTTTCAGGCGCGCCGCCACGCGGTTGATCCGCTCCAGCTCCGGCTCGCTCTCGGCGTTGAACGTATAGACCCCTTGCCGAAGGGCGAACTCGATTTCGCTCTCGGTCTTGCCCACACCGGCGAAGGCGCATTGGCGCGGGTCGCCCCCGGCGGCCATCACCCGGCGCAACTCGCCTCCGCTGACGATGTCGAACCCGCCGCCGAGGTTGGCCAGCACGCGCAGCACTGACTGGTTGGAATTGGATTTGACCGCGAAGCAGACCTGGTGCTCCAGGCCGTCCAGAGCCCGGTCCAGCTCCCGGAAGCGCTCGGTCAGCGTGTGTTGCGAATAGACGAAAAGCGGCGTGCCAAAGCGCTTCGCCAGCGCGCCAACTGCCACGCCTTCGCAGCGAAGTTGGTTGCCGGTGAAATGAAAGTCATGCATGGCGCGGGAGTGTAAAGCCCGGCCTCGAAAGCGCAACAGGAGAGTGCTCCGAACTACTGCTCGCCAAGAATCTTGGCGCGCTGCTCGTGGTACTGCTCGGGCGTGATCTCGTCCGCCATATACTTGCGCAACAGCTCATTCAGTTGCTGCTGCTTGTTCAGGGAGACGGCCGGCGGCGGGGGCTGGAGTGGTGTGAAAGACAGCGCCGGTTTGCCGGACTTTGGTTTGTTGCCCGGCGCCGGAGGTCCGGTGCGAACCCGCATGGCTGCCTGCGCGTCCAACTCCTTCATCTTTTGCTCCAGGGCCGTGCGGGCGTTGGCGAGTGCTTCCGGGCTGGCCGGTTGCGGCGCGTTGAGCACGACCGCTGGTGCGGGCTCGACGGCGGGCATTGGGGCCGGCGCCGGTTGGGCGACGACGGGTTGAGGTTGGATAGGTTGGGCTGGAGGGGGCGCCGGTTGCACCGCCGGTTGGGGTTGGACTGCGGTCGCGGGGGCGGGCGGCGCAGGTTGCACCGCAGTTGCCGATGACGGCTGCGTCTCCAGTTCCTGCATTTTCTGGCGCAATGCTTCGCGAGCTTTGGCGATAGCTTCCGAGTCCACTGGCGGCGGTGCAACCAGCACTGGTTTCGGGGTCGCCTGTGCGGCAGGAGCCGGTTGGGCGATTGGGGGCAAAGGTTGGCTTGCGGGCGGAGGCGCCCATTGGGCCGGGGGCGTGAGTCGTTTCGCCTTTGGCGTGGCCGCCGGCGTTTGACTTTGGAGTTCGTTGAGTTTCTGGTCTAACGCCTGGCGCAACCTGGCCTGCGTGTCGGTGTCAGCCGCGCGAAGTGGCATCAGGACCGCGCAATACGCTGCCGCGCAGACCAGGAAGAAGGATTTTGAAATCTGCATGGGCGTCTTTTTACGTTAAAACCGCGGGCGACGCAACAGCTTTCAAACACCGGCCAAGCCGCCGCTTGCCTTACGAGATTTTCCTACCCCAAATCGGAAGACCCCCGATTGACGCCAAATGATCGTGGACGTAGAGTCGCGTCTAGTATTTCAGAAGAATCCGCGCCTTTGGGCGCTCGGGACGTAAGGGCAAGAGAAATGTGAAAGCAGCGAGCCGCCGTGCATAAGACCTGCAAAGCAATCGGATTGGCAGCCTGCCTGTGGGCCGTCCTCGCCATGAGCGGCGGCCAGTGGGTCGGGCTGCAGCTTATTGCCTGGGCCCGCATGACGATGCAGTTCTCGCAGCACGCCACGCTGGGGACGGCGCTCTCCAAGACCTTTAGCGGCAAGTATCCTTGCCGATGGTGCGTCAAGGCGCAACAGGGCGTGCACCACGAACAGAACCACGCCAAGAAGATGCCGTGGGTGGAGACGGAGCGGCTGCCGGAGGCCGCTTGGGAGTTGCGCAGCCTGACCGCTCCTCCGGCGCCCACGGCCACCTTGTGGAAGTCGTATTTCGCTCTCGCCTCCTGGTCCGATTTCACCGAAACGCCACCCACCCCTCCACCCCGTGCCTGAGCACGCGTGCTGCGGGCCGGCATCCCCGATCGTCCGGGGCCGCCGGACCCGGCGCCGCTGGCAACGTGGCCAAATACGCGCAGCGGCGGCACGCCCTTCCATTATAATCCTGCGTCGGCTTGAGTGAGCCGCCTGCACGGGTCCTCACTTCAATCATTAATCGGTCTGGATGCCAGTTTTGGCCTGGCGTGATGAGGCACGCCCCGAAAGGCCAGACGGTCCAGCGAAAGAGAATGGGAAACTTATGCGAGACATGACTGCTCCGAGGCCACGCCGTGGCTTCACGCTGATAGAGTTGCTGGTGGTGATAGCGATCATCGCCCTTCTGGCGGCGATGCTGCTGCCGGCGCTGGCGCGGGCCAAATCCGAGGCCGGCGCCGTGCAATGCCTGAGCCAGATGCGCCAAATCGGTCTGGCCACCAGCATGTACGCGGACGACAACGAGGGCGCGCTGCCGCGCAGTTCCCACTCGGCGATGGCCTACGGGCAATTGCCCTGGGGTTACGCGCTCGTGCCTTACGTGCTCGGCAAGCAATACACGCAGCCCGATTCGCTTTGGACCAATCTCTTCACCACCCTTTACCATTGTCCCAAGGACATGGGCAGGAAAACCGATTGGAGCTACGGCAAGAACGTCTATCCGGAATTGTCCGCCGAAGAGACCGGCGGCCCCACCTGGAATCGGCTCAGCCAGATACCGCGCCCCACCGCGACGGTGCTGTATGCCGAGAAGATCTCCAGTTCGATGGCCGACCATCTCATGGCCCATTTCTGGCTCGAAGGCGCCCAACCGGAGGTGGACCGCAACCGCCATAACCAAAAATCAAACTACGTCTATTGTGACGGGCACGCCGCCAAACAGCGGTTCGAGGTGACTTTCAGTCTCTGCAACCACATTGACAATTGGAATCCCGCTACCGCCCGGTGAGCCCGCCGGTTACCAATCAAAGCAACCCAAGAAATTAACAGCCTCGTTCCAGATATGAAACCAACTTTGCGAAATCAACTCCGATGCCTCTGCCTGGCGGCAGCGGTGGCTGGCCTGACGGGCAACGCTCTTGCCCAGGACACCCTCGTTGCTCCTTCCCGCGGCGGCGGGCTGATCGTTTCCCCGATGATCCACGTGGACATCTTCTACGACTACGGGGCGAACGAGATGCACGCGACGCTCGCCGCGAGCGACGCCACCCCCAAGCTCCTGCCCCTGCCTCCGGGCTATGCGTTCGATTCGCGATCCAACTACTATGTGCTCAGCGGCAAAGCCTACAACTTCCAGTATGCCTGGAATCCCGGCGGCGTTTTCTCGCCCCCGGCCGGCGCGGCGGTCTGGATCGAATGCCTCAGCGCCACGCCCGGGTTGGAATGCTACGACGGTCCCGGCAACAAGACCATCACCCCGCCGCGGACCTACGCGCCGATCTTCGGCACCGCCGGCACCCCGACTCGCTGGAAATGGTATGGCCAGATGGCCCACAACTCCTACGCCGTCCTTAACCCCACCAACACCGTCATGTCCGCCCAATACCACATTTACTTCGGGGACGAGGTGACCGGGGCGCCCGAGGACTACGCCAGCTACGGCGATGCCACGGTGACACTCACCTGGACGGTGGACCCGGTGACCGTGGTCGCGCCCTCGCGGGGCGGCGGGCTGACCGTTTCTCCGATGATTCACGTGGACATCTTCTACGACTACGGGTCGAACGTGATGAACGCGACGCTGGCCCCCCACGACGCCACCCCGAACCTCCTGGCCTTGCCCGCCGGCTACACCTTCGACTCGCGCTCGAATTACTACGTGCTCAACGGCAAGGCCTACAACTACCAGTATGCCTGGAATCCCGGCGGTATCTTCTCGCCCCCGGCGGGGGCCGCCGTCTGGATCGAGTGCCTGGGCGCCTCGCCGGGATTGCAGTGCTACGACGGTCCCGGCAACAAGACCATCACCCCGCCGCGGACCTACGCGCCGATCTTCGGCACCGCCGGTTCCTCGACCCGCTGGCAATGGTATGGCCAAATGGCGCATAACTCTTACGCGGTGCTCAATCCGACCAACACGGTTTACTGGGCTCAATACCGCATCTATTTCGGTGACGCGGTGACCGGGGCGCCGGAGGCGTTCTCCAGCTACGGCGATGCCAAGATGACCTTAACCTGGCTGGTGGACCTGCCGGTCCCGCCTCTCTGCCAGTTCGGTGCCGTGGACACAACTATTGCGGCGCCGTTGTGTTTCATTAATGCGGACCAGTGTGCGACCAATTCGCTGGCGGTGGTGAACCTGCGCTACACCAACGCCGGTCCCTGCGCGCTTTGCTACGAGGGCTGTCTGCCTATGATGGCCGTGCCCGCCACCGCCTCCAATGGCGGGCCGGCCATCAATCACGCCGGCCTGGGCGCCTGCCTGGAGCTGGAGTTGGGGTCCCTGAGCGGGCCGCCGGGCGCGAGCCTGGGCTTCTGGGAACCGGGGCAGGACCAGCCCGCCTTCAGCCTGGCTGTGGGTGAGGCTGCCGGCACCAATCGCTTCGTGCTGAGCGAGGGAGACGGTGCGCCCGACGCGGATCCCTACGGCTTTATCCAGGGACGGCACTTCGCCGTGAACCGGCCCGGGGCTTTATTGTCTGGGTTTCCGGGCGGTGGACACCTCGACCAACGGACCCGACGGAGGTCCCATCCACGCGCCCTCGCGGCTCTACCGGCTTTATCTCCAGGCCGGAACCACCGCGGCCTCCCTTTCGCGTGAGGGCGCCTCTGCCACCCTCCTGTTCGGCGGCGAGGCAGCCCGGACCTTTTACCTCGAACGCAGCCCGGACCTCGGGCCGTCGGCCCTGTGGCAAACTGTCGCCGGGCCGCTGACCGGGACCAGCCGCCTCCAAACGCTGACCGACCCGGCGGCGCCGGTGGGCCAAGCCTTCTTCCGCCTGCGTGCGACTACGCCTTAACAGAGAGTCACCCGCATTCCCCATTATGAACTCGCGAACTGCATTAGCGCTGGCCACGTGCCTGGGCGCCTCCACCGCGGCGGCTCAAACCTACGTCACGCCCTTCATGGGCGGCGGCCAGGCGTCGGCCTTCATGGTGCACATAGACCTCTATTATGATGCCTATGCCAACGTGCTCTCGGCGACCGTTGACGACAGCTTCGGCACGCCGAACCTCCTCGCGCTCGATCCGGGGTACGCCTTCGATCCCCAGCAACCCTACGCCGTGCTCAATGGTGCCGCGTATAACTCGCAATACGGCTGGAATGTCGGGGGCCTCTTCACGCTGCCCACCGGCGCGGCCATCTGGATCGAGTTGCTCGACTGCACTCCCAACCTCGAGACCTATTCCGGCTCGGGCCGGACCGGGTCCTACGAGCCGATCTTCGGCACCGCCGGTTCGCCGCGCCTTTGGAAATGGAGCGGCGCGATGGTCCACAATACTTACGCCGTCGCCCAACCGCCCATTGGCCGGCTCTTCGCCGATTACCACCTTTACATCGGCGACGTGAACACCGGCTCGCGGGCCGGGTATGCCGACCTGGCCGACACGACCGTCCATCTCGAATGGACGACGGCGCCGGTCGAGAATCCGATGGCCTTCCAGTTCGGCGCCCTCTCCGAGACGAACTCGGCTCCGTTGTGCTTCATCAATGCGGCTGAGTTTGTCACCAATTCCCTGGCGGTGGTGAATCTGCCATACACGAACGCCGGTCCCGGGGCGCTCCCCTACGAGTGCCCATTGGTATTGATGGCCGTGCCCGCCAGCGCCTCCAATGGCGGGCCGGCCACCAGCAATACGTCGAAGCAGGT